>NZ_JAJGNJ010000009.1 GCF_020781835.1 Microbacterium testaceum | reverse complement strand
CGCCCGCGGCCGCGCCCCGCCCTCCGGCGGGCCCGCCCGCCCGCCCGCCGGGCGGGGCGCGCCCCCCCCCCCCCCCCCCCCCCGCCCCCCGCCCCCCCCCCCCACCGGCGCACGTGGCCGAGGAACGTGCTGCCCTCGACCACGGCGTCCATGCCGGGGGCGTCGGATGACACCAGCACGACGTTCTCCGGACGCACCAGCACCTCGCAGTGACCGTCGTGCGCGGATCCGGCGAGGGGCAGGTGCTGTCCCCAGACGTCGACGACGGTGCCCTCCACGATCCCGGGCACCGCACTGACCGGTCCGAGCACGGCGGCGACCGCTGGCTCCGCAGCGCGCGCATACACCTGCTCGGGGGTGCCCTCCGCGGCGATGCGACCGCGGTGCAGCAGGACGACGCGGTCGGCCACCGCGATCGCCTCGGCGGTGTCGCGCGTGATCCACACGGTGGTCGTTCCGCGGCGGCGGAGCTCCCGGACCAGCCCGTCGCGCAGGCGCTCACGGCCGGAGGTGTGCAGGGCGCTCAGGGCGTCATCGAGCACGAGGGCCCGCGGGTCGGTCGACAGCGCGCGCGCGATCTGGAGGCGCTGGCGATCGCCGCGTGAGAGCCGGCGCACCGACGCCTCGGGATCGGGGAGGCCGACGAGGGCGAGCAGTCCGAGGGCCTCGTCCCGGGCGCGCGGGTGTCCGCCTCGGTGGCGCGCGAGGACCGCGTCGCATACGCGCCCCCACCGGGGCGTGACCGCATCGCCCGCCGCGGTGACGCGGGGGGCCTCCGGTCGTGTGCGGCCGTCGATGTGCACCTGTCCGCTGTCGGGGCGCTCGCGTCCTGCGACGATGCGCCCCAGGGTCGACGCGCCGCAACCGGACTCACCGAGGATCGCGATGATCGCCCCGGAGGGGAGCGCCAGGTCGATGCCCTCGAGCACCGGGCTGCCGGCCCGGAGTCGCCCGACGCCGGCGAGGGTGATGGACCACCCCGCGCCGGACGGGCCGTCCGGGGGGACGGTCAGCGCGGCGCTGTCGACGACCATGACGACACGGTAGTCGGCACGGATGACCTCGCCCGGCCCGGGGAGTGAACCCCTCGGGACGGGCCGGCGAACTCAGGGGGCCAGGCGGGTGGGGCCGCGGAAGAGGTAGGTGACTTCTCGGATCGACGACTCCCCGAGCAGCAGCATCAGCACGCGGGCCAGGCCCATGCCGAAGCCGCCGTGCGGCGGGGCGCCGAAACGGAAGAAGTCGAGGTAGAAGTCGAGGTGCTCGGGGTCGAGACCCTTCTCCTTGGCCTGCTCGACCAGGACGTCGACGCGGTGCTCGCGCTGGGCGCCGGTGGTGATCTCGACACCGTTGAACAGCAGATCGTACGACTTCGTGAGCCCGGTCTCGGGGTCGCGCATGTGGTAGAACGCGCGGATCTCGGGGTGGTAGTCGGTGATGAACACGAACTGGTGGCCGAACGTCTCGCTCACGTGCGCCGCGATCTGACGCTCGCCTTCGGGGTCGAGGTCGCCGTCCGTGCGGGGGATCTCGTACCCGCGCGCCGCGACGATCTCGCGGGCCTCGGCGAGCGGAATACGGGGGAAGGGCAGGCTCGGCACCCGCACCTCGACGCCGAAGAGCTCCTGGATCTCGTCGCCGTGCTTGTCCTTGACCGCCTGGAACGCGGTCTGCAGCAGCTCCTCCTGCATGCGCGCGACGTCCTCGTGCGAGTCGATCCAGCTGATCTCGGCGTCGATCGAGGTGAACTCGGTCGCGTGACGGCTCGTGAAGGACGGGTCGGCGCGGAAGGCCGGCGCGATCTCGAAGATCTTGCCGAACCCCGCGACCTGGGCCATCTGCTTGAAGAACTGCGGGCTCTGGGCGAGGTAGGCGGTCTTGTCCTCGAAGTACGGCACCTCGAACAGCTCGGCGTTGGACTCGGACGGGGATGCCATGAGCTTGGGCGAGTGGATCTCGATGTAGTCGCGCTCGACCCAGTACGTGCGCATGGCGTGCTCGAGTGTCGTCTGCACGCGGAAGATGAGGTTGTTGCGGCGCTGACGCAGGTCGAGGAAGCGCCAGTCCATGCGCTTGTCCAGACCGCTGTCGGCGGCGATCGGCGTCTCGGGGTTGGCGGCGGCGGCGATCTCGAGTTCGCCGATCTTGATCTCGACACCGCCGAGCTTCACGCGCTCGTCGTGCTTGAGCTCGCCGTGGACGGTGAGGAACGTCCCGTTCGCGAGCGCGCCGATCGTCTCGGTGAGGGCGAGGGCCGTGGCATCCTGCTCACCGGCCTCCTCGGAGGGACGCGTCGCCGGGTTGACCAGCTGCACCGCGCCCGTCTCGTCGCGGAGCACGACGAACTGCACCTTCTTCTGATCGCGCACGGTCTCGACCCACCCCGACACCGAGACGGGGCCGGCGGGAAGGGACTTCAGCTGGTTGACCAGGACGCGTTCGCTCACGAGAAGCCAGTCTACGTGCGGCGCGGCCCGCGCCCGTGCCTCAGCGGCCGGCGCCGGCGGTCAGGCCCGCCTTCACGTGCCGCTGCGCGGCGAGGATGACCACGAGTGCGGGGACGCTCGCGATGAGGGAGGCGGCCATGGTGGCCGCCCACGTGTTCAGGTTCGAGTTCGACAGCGCGAAGATCAGCACCGACATGGGGTACATCTCGTTGCGGTTGACCAGGGTCAGCCCGAACAGCAGGTCGCCCCAGCTGAAGAGGAACGCGAAGACCCCGGCCGTGACGATCGCGTTGCGCGAGAGGGGCACCACGATGCGCCACAGCGTCCCGATCGGTCCGAGGCCGTCGACGGTCGCCGCCTCGATGACCTCGGTGTCCAGGCGCAGCATGAACGCGCGCATGACGATGACCGCGAAGGGCACCCCCGCGGTCGCATTGGCGAGGATCAGCCCGATGAACGTGTTCAACAGGCCCCACGAGTTGAACATCGCGTAGAACGACGTGGCCAGCACGACGCTCGGGATCATCTGAGCCAGCAGCAGCAGGATCAAGGCGAGGCTCACCGCACGCGAACGCAGGCGGCTCAGCGCATAGGCGGCGGGGATGGCCACCAGGAGCGTCACGAACACCGAGCCGAGCGAGACGAGGATCGACACCCGCAGCCCGCCGATGCCGGCGTCATCGAGCGCCTTCTCGTATCCGCCCAGACCCGGGGAGGTCGGGAACCATGCGGTGTCGGCCGAGTTCGCGGCCGGCTGCAGCGACGCCGAGACCATCCAGTACACGGGGAAGAGGTACACCGCCAGCACCGCGATGGTCACCAGGGTCCATGTCCATCCGCGACGGCGGCGGCGCGTGACGACCGGGCCCGGCGCGGACTCGGTGGGCGCAACGGCGGGCGGGGCGGGCAGGGTCGCGGTCATTGGTCACGCTCCCGGCGCATCGACATCACGGTGTAGACGATCGCGAACAGGATGCTGATACCCAGCAGCAGCATGCCGTAGGCTCCGCCGAGTCCGAACTGGAACTGCTGGAAGGCCTGCCGGTACGACAGCAGCCCGAGGGTCACGGTGCTGTTGGCGGGTCCGCCGGCGGTGAGGACGAGGACGAGATCGACGATGAGCAGCGTGTAGACGACGCTCATGACGACGAGGACCGAGATCACCGGCCAGATCGTCGGCAGCACGATCGCCGTCAGGCGCCGCCAGGCTCCGGCGCCGTCGAGCTGAGCGGCTTCGAGCTGCTCGGCGGGCACCTGCTTGAGCGCTGCGCCCAGGATCGTCGCCCAGTAGGGAAGACTCGCCCAGACCGCGACGAGGATGACCGCGGGCAGTGCCGTGGCGGGATTGGCCAGCCACGCCTCGGCGGGGATGCCGAGCGCGTGGAGCACGTCGTTGAGGGGCCCGTCACCGGCCAGCAGCGACTTCCACACGGTCGCGACGACCACCGCGGGCAGCAGCCACGGCAAGAGGATGAGGGTGGGCAGCCACCGGCTGCCCGGGAAGCGGCGCGCGAAGAGCAGGGCCAGCAGGAGGCCCAGCACCAACTCGACCACGACCGAGACGATCGTGATCGTCAGGGTGTTCGCCAGTGCGCGGAGAGTGACCGGCTCGGCGAGGATCGCCTCGAAATTGGCGGTTCCGACGAAGGGGGCTCGGCCGGTGATGAAGGTGCCGGTCTGGAAGTCGGTCGTGCTCATGAACACGCCGTACCCGAGCGGGAAGAGGAAGAAGACGACGAAGAAGACGATCGCCGGGGCGAGGAACCCCCACAGCTCGGCGCGCTGACGCGCCGCCAGCGAACGCCGGAACCGGCCGGGGGAGGGGACCCCCGGCCGGCCGGTCGTCGTCAGCGTGTCCGCCGTCACTGGCCGCTGGCCTGCTCCAGTGCGGCCTGGGCCGTCTGCCCGCCGACGGTCGCGCCCTGGATCGCGTCGACGTACTGCTGCTGCAGCGTGTTCCACTCGGTGCCGAGCTCCGCCGAGTTGTATGCGCCGTCGACCGCGTCGACGAACGGCGCCGCCGCGGGCACCTGCTCGACGAACGCCTCCTGCGCGCTCTGCAGCGCGGGGATGTATCCGCCCTGGACGGCGGTCTCGATCTGGTTCTCCTCGGAGGCGCGGCACTTCACCAGGGCGGCGGCTGCGGCCTCCTTCTGTGCGTCCGCGTTGGCGGCGACACCGTAGGCGTAGCCCAGCAGGTTCACCTTCGGCGACTCGCCCGCTTCGGCCGTCGGGAACGGGAAGGTGCCCCACTCGAAGGGGATCGAGGTGTCGACGAGGTTCCACGGACCCGAGACCGTCATGGCCGCGGACGCCGAGGTCCACTGGTCGATCGAGTCCCAGCCCCAGTTGACGAACTCGGGCGACAGCGAGCCGTCGTCCACGAGCTTCTTGTACAGGTCGACGGCCTCGACGGCGCCGGTGCCGGTCGGGTCCGCGGGGTCTCCGCCTGCGGACAGCAGGAACGGCAGGAAGTAGACGGGGGTCGAACCGTCTCCGCCGATGCCGGGGAGGACGATGCCCTTCTGCGTCGGGGTGGTGAGCGAGGCGGCGAGCGCGGCGAGGTCGTCGAAGGTCTCCGGGGCGGTCTCGGCGACGCCGGCGGCGGCGAAGGCGGCCTTGTTGTAGAAGATCGCGTAGTCCTCGACCTGCACCGGCAGACCGTACAGCGTCTCGTCGTAGCGGCCGAGGTCGGCGGCGCTGTCGGCGAGACCGTCGGTGGTCACGTCGTACTGGCTCAGATCTGCGAGCACCCCCTGCGAGGCCAGCTGGGGCAGCTGGGTGTCGGTGGAGAGCAGGGCGACGTCGGGCAGCGACTTCGCGCCCGCAGCCTGCAGCAGGCGCGTGGTGTAGTCGCCCGACTGCGTCTGCACGTCGACCGTGATGCCGAGATCGGCGGCGCAGGACTCGAAGTACTGCTTCTGCAGACCCTGGTAGGGCTCGAAGTCGATGTTGTTCCACACCGTCAGGCTGACGCCCTCGAACCCGTCGGTGGCGGCGGGGGCCGCTTGGCCGCCGGAGCAGGCGGTGAGGGCGAGGGCGGCCGTGAGGCCGGCCGCGGGCAGCGCGACGCGGCGCAACCGCTGAGACGTGGATGCCATGGTGTGTCCGTTCCCGACGACGCCGGAGGCGCCGGTCGACGAGTGCTGTGGGGGATACGGGTCGGGGCCGCCCGTGTCACCACTCACTCTGGGCCGTTCCTGTGACGAACAGGGAACGAACGTGTCACGCGATGTAACACCGCGCCGTGTCGGACCTGCGGACCGGGCAGGGTGAGAGGATCCCTTCTTCTGCCCGAGGAGCATTCATGGCATCCGCCCTGCCTTCCGTCCGCCGCGTTCTCGTGGACACCGACACCGGTCTCGACGACGCGCATTCGCTCATGTACCTGCTGGCCCAGCCCGACGTCGAGATCGAGGCGTTCACGACGATCTACGGCAACACCCCCGTGGTGGACTCGGCGCGCAACGTGCGGACGGTGCTGCGGCTGGCCGGGCGCGAGGACATCCCGATCCACCTGGGCGAGGCGGCTCCCATCGAGGGCGAGGCGTCCATCGCCGACTTCGTCCACGGCACCGACGGGCTCGGCGACCGCTTCGAGCGCGCCGAACTGCGCGTGGAGGACGAGAGCGCGGTGGATGCCATCGTGCGCATCGCCGCGGAGCACCCCGGTGAGGTCGACCTGCACCCGCTCGGGCCGCTGACCAACATCGCCCGGGCGCTCGAGCGCGACCCCGACCTGTTCCTGAAGTACCGCTCGGTCGTGATCATGGGGGGTGCGGGTCCGTACCCCGCACCCGGTGGCGCGACCCTCACGGATGCCAACACCGCCAACGACCGTCGAGCCGCCGAGATCGTGTTCGGAGCGCGCAACTCCGGCAACGTCGTCATGGTGGGCGTGAACGTCACGGCGACGGCGATCCTGGACGAGCACGTGCTGGCGGTCCTCCGCGGCGTGGGGACCCCGTGGGCGACGTTCGCCGGCGAGGTGCTCGACGCGTACAACGACTTCTACCAGTACAAGTGGGGGCGTCGGATCTCCTCCGCCCACGACGGACTGGCCACCGTCGTCCTGCACCGACCCGAGATCGTCACGGGATGGATCGAGGGCCCGGTCGACTACACGCCGTACGGCGGCTCGCTCGCGACGCGCGTCGCTCTGACGCACGACGGTCTGCCGCTGGCGTGGGGGACCCCCGAGGGACCGACGATCCGCGCCGTGACGGCCTTCGACGGCACGGAGTTCCTGCGCCGGTTCGTGCACGCTCTTTCCACGGGGCCGGCTCCGCGCGGCTGACGTCGTCGCCGGTGACCGCCCCTCCTCTCGGGGCGGCGAGGGTCACACCCGAGCCGAGGTGCGCTCGCTCTCGGGCGTGCCGGCCCAGCGGATGCTCCCGCCGACGACGGTGAGGGATGCCTCGTCGGGCCCGGCCTCGACGAGCTCCGCGAGCGCGTCGCGCGGAGCGGAGGCGGAGACCGGGAACACCGCGAGGTCGGCGCGGGCGCCCGCGCGGAGCACTCCGGTGTCGGTCTCCAGCCCGAGGGCGCGCGCGCCGCCGGACGTCGCGGCGGCGAACAGGCGGGCGTGGAGGTCGTCGTCGGCGTAGCCCTGCGCGCGGGCGATGCCGTGGAGCGCGGCGACGTCGTGCCACGGCGACAGGCTGGGCGACGAGGAGAGCGAGTCGGTGCCCACCGCGATCGCGTTGCCCTCGCGCAGGTACGCCGCGACCGGTGCCGGGTCGAGGCCGATGACGGCGTTGGAGCGGGGGCACAGGGCGACGCTGACGCCGCGTGCGCGCAGGAGCGCCCGGTCCTCGGCATCCACGTAGATCCCGTGCGCCAGGTGCGTCGTCGGGGTCAGGGCGCCGAGGTCGTCGAGGTAGCGGATGACGCCGGTGCCCGCCCCGCCGTCGCGGAGCAGCGCGAACTCGCCGCGGCCGTTGGCGCGCCACCGCTCGGCGAGGTCGCCGGTGCCGGTGCGGACGTAGGCGTCCTCCCACGCCGACTCGGCGGCGTGGATGTGCTGCCGCACGCCCAACTCCCGGGCGAGGCGAGCGAGGTCGCGGATCACCGCGGTGTCGAGGGAGTAGATCGCGTGCGGCGACAGTCCCGTCGCCGGCGGGGTGGGAAGCTCGGCGAGCTGTGCGCGCACGGTGCGTTCGCCGCTGTCGGCCCACGCGCGCTCGGTCCAGCCCAGCACCTCCCAGAACGCGATGCCGTGCAGTCCCGCGTCATGCACCGCGGAGCCGGCGGCGGCGTCGGTGACGATCTCGGCGACCGCCGTGGTGCCCGAACGCAGGCACAGGGCGGCGCCCACGGCGGCCGACGCGCCCCAGTCACGCGGAACGGGGTACAGCTCCATGAACGCGCTCATCCACGCTTCGAACCCGTCGTGCTCGGCGAGACCGACGGCGGCCATGTCGCTGTACTGCAGGTGCGTGTGGGCGTTGACGAGGCCCGGGGTCAGGGCACCGTCCCACTCGTTCAGCTCGACCTCGACCGCCTCGAGCGCCCCGAGCACCCGGTCGGTGGGACCGACGGCCACGATCCGCTCTCCGCTCACGGCGACCGCACCGTCCGCGAGCGGTGCCGCACCGGGGGAGAGGACGACGGGCGCGCGGTGGACGACGACCGTCATTCCTCTCCCTCCTCGGTGTTCCATGCCGCGAGAAAGGCGCGTTGCGCCGGCGAGGGCGCATCCAACGCACCCCCGAAGGAGGCCAGAGCGATGGCGGCCACCTCGTCGTCGGCGGCACGCGGCAGCTCGTGGACGCCCGGGGGAAGACCGGGCGACGACAGCACGTGAGCGACGGAGGCGAGCTGCACACCGAAGGACAGATCCATGATCTCGACGGGGTTGCCCTCGGCGGCGCTGACGTTGAGGCAGTTGCCGTCGTCGAGCACGCGCACTTCGCCGCCGCTCGGCGTCCGCAGCACCGACACCGCGCTCGAGCGTGCGATCTCGACGGCTCCTGCCGCGCGCGCGGCATCCAGGGCGATCTCCTGTCCGACGCCGCCGCCGACCGCGACCACCGCTCCGTTGCGCAGGGCGTCGAGGTGTGCCACGTCGATCGTGTGACGGATGCCGGTGGCCGAGATGACGATGTCGGCGTGCCGCACCGCCTCGGCGAGCGTCTGCACCTCGAAACCCGCAAAGGCGGCCTGCAGCGCCGCCACCGGATCGGTTTCGGTGACGACCACGCGCGCGCCCAGGGCGGCGGCATGCTGCGCGATCCCGGTGCCGACGCGGCCGAACCCCACGACCACGACCGTCGCGCCGCGGAACGACCGGTCGGCGACGTCGGCCACGGCGAAGACGACCGACTGGCCCGTGCCGTGCATGTTGTCGAAGAGCGACTTGGACCGGGCGTCGTTCGCCGCGACGACCGGGATGCGCAGCGCCCCCTCGGCCTCCATGCGCCGCAGGGGGCGCACGCCGGAGGTCGTCTGCTCGGTGGCGCCGTGCATCTCGGCGACGACGTCGGGGCGCTCGAGGTGGGCCAGCCGGATGGTCGAGGCGCCGTCGTCGACGATCACGTGAGGCCGGTGGTCGAGCAGCGCCAGGGCGTTCGCGCGGTCCTCGCCCCGATCGGCGTCGGCGCGAGCGTAGACCGGGAGGCCCGCGTGCGCCAGCGCCGCGGCGACGGCGTCATCGGTGTTGCGTCCGACCGAGGTGACGGTCACGTCGGCCCCGGCCTCCGCCAGCGCGAGCGCGATCGTCGCCGTCTTGGGCTCGAGGACGTCGGAGACGCCGATGCGTACTCCCGCGACGGTGCGCTCGCGGGTCAGCCGCGCGGCCAGGGCGGTGGTCACCGGCATGTGGGCCCTGGCCCACTCGATGCGGTCGTGTCCCGCACGCCACCGTCCGGGGTCCGCGATACGCCCGCTCACGGGGTCACCGCCGCGGCGAGCGCGCCGTCCGCCCCGGGGCGGTCTCCGACGAGGAGTGTGGCGACGAGGGCGTCGGCGAGGTGCCACTGCGCCGCGGTGGGCGCCTCGGGGTCGGTCGGGAGGGGGGAGGGCATCTCCACGAGCGATCCCTTCGGGGTCGTGCGCACGTGCGGGCGGGGGGACGGCAGGTGCGCGGCATCCGGCGGTCGGGGCGAGGCGTCGGCGACGAGTCCCGCCACGTCCGCCGCGGAGACCGCGTCGTGACCGACACCGGTGAGGACGGTGAGGTGAGCGGTCCCGGCGGGGTCCACCGGCTCCACGCGGATGCCGTCGAGCCGCGCCGCGAGCCGCTCCACCGGGTCGTCGGTGCCGCGGACGACCGCGGCGCCCAGTCGGCGCAGGACCGTGGTCAGAGCGGATGCCACGAGGCCGTCGCCCACGACGCGCACGGTGCTGCCCGCCAGAGTGAGGTTCGTGCGCGCCGACAGGGCGAGCACGACCTGCTCGGCGCGCACGTGCGCGTACAGGATGCCGAACGCCCCCGCGGCGAGCGGGTCCGGCGCCGCGGGATCGTGCACCACGTCGAGGTTCCAGGTTTCGCGCAGACGGGCGCGCACAGCGGTCGGGAGGGCGGGGAGAGAGCCGCCGTAGGGGAGCGCGGCGGGTCCGGTCGAACGCGCGTCGAGGAACCCTCGCGCGATCGGGAACACGCCGTCGAGCCCGGCAGGGGCGGCGGACGAGGAGGACGACACGGCTCGAACGTAGAACCCGTGACCCCCCGGGCGCGAATCGGGGACGCCGCATCCCTAGGATGTCGCCCGTGACCTATTCCCTCTCCCCGGAGTCGTACCGGATGCTCAGGCCCGAGCAGCCGCAGCGTCCCGCGCGGCGGGGATGGGACCTGGCGCTGACGATCGCCCTGCTCGTCCTGCTTCCGCTCGCGGCCCTCGCGTGCTCGTACGCGGGGTTCTTCCTCGCGTTCGCCTCCGACGCCTGCGCATCCGTGGACTGCGACGAGAACGTGATGAACATGGGCCTGTGGTTCGCCGTCATCGCGCCGTGGGTCGTGATGCTGCTGGCGGTCGTCGCCGCCATCGTGCGGCTGGTCCGCCACCGCGTCGCCTTCTGGGTCCCGCTCGTGGGGGTCGTCGTCATGGCGTCGACGTGGTTCGTCGCGGCGGCCATCGTGAGCGTCGGGGTGTCGGCATCCTGATCCGCTCACAGGTGCCGCCGAGGCGGCGCCCGTAGGCTGCGGTCGGGCGTCCGGACGGGCGGCCGATCACCGAGCGCGAAGGCACCCGATGACCGACACCACCCTCATTCTGGGCCGCGCCTCCGCGGACACGGCCTCGGGCGACCAGTCCTGGCTGACCTCCCTCGCCGACTGGACGGTCTCGCTCATGGAGGTCATCGGGCCGGTGGGCGCGGGCATCGCGATCGCGTTGGAGAATCTCTTCCCGCCGCTGCCGAGCGAGGTCGTGCTCCCGATGGCGGGCCTGACCGCCAGCCGCGGATCCTTCACCCTCTTCGAAGCGCTGCTGTGGACCACCCTCGGGTCGGTGATCGGCGCCTTCGCCCTCTACGGATTGGGCCGCTGGCTCGGCGCCGAACGGCTGCGCGCGATCGCCGCGAAGATCCCCCTCCTGCACCCCGAGGACATCGACCGCACCGTCGCCTGGTTCCAGCGGCACGGGGGGAAGGCGGTGTTCTTCGGCCGGATGGTGCCGATCTTCCGCAGCCTCATCTCGATCCCCGCGGGCGTGGCCAAGATGCCCGTGTGGCGTTTCGGGCTCCTGACCGGTGCCGGAAGCCTCATCTGGAACACGATCTTCGTGTTGGCCGGGTACCTCCTCGGCGAGAACTGGCATGTCATCGAGCAGTACGCCGACATCCTCCAGTACGTCGTGATCGCGGCCGTGGGCGTGGGGACCGCCTGGTTCCTGTACTCGCGCATCCGTGCGCTCCTCGCGTCACGTCGCGACGCGTGAGCGCGGCTGTCGCCCGGTAGGACGCCGTCGAAGCAACGACGTCCCCCGCTCAGCCCGCCCACAAGACCCGACCGTAGACTGGATGCCGTGCCCGCCGACCGCCTCCATCTCGTGCGCCACGGGGAAGTCCACAATCCTCGCCGCGTGCTGTACGGTCGGCTCCCCGGTTTCGGACTGAGCGTCGACGGCCGCCGTATGGCGCGGCAGGCCGCGGAGTACGTGCACGCGCTGGAGCGGCCGATCGGCGCGCTCGTGGTGTCTCCGCTGCAACGCACCCGGGAATCGGCGGAACCCTTCGTCGAGCTCTTCGGCATCGAGCCGTTCATCGACGACCGCGTCATCGAACCGACCAACGTGTTCGAGGGGCGACGGATGAACCAGGCGCTGGCCAATCCCCTGAACTGGCGGCACCTCTCCCGTCCGGCGGTGCCCAGCTGGGGCGAGCCGTACGAGCGGATCGTCGCGCGCATGACCGAGGCGATGACCGACGCGTGGGAGCGCGTGCCCGCGGGTGACGTCGTCGTCGTCTCGCACCAGCTCCCCATCTGGGTGACCCACCTCGCCCTCTCCCGTCAACCCACCCGCCACGACCCCCGCAAGCGCCGCTGCGCGCTGTCGAGCGTGACGAGCTTCGAGCGGCGAGACGGCGCCGCCGGCGCGCCGCGCTGGGTCGAGGTGGCGTACGCCGAGCCGGCCGCGACTGCCGGAGCCGTCGACGTAGGAGTCGTGTGATGCGCCGAATCCTCTCCACCGCGGCCGTCGCGGTCCTGGCCGTGGGCCTGGCCGCGTGCAGCGCCGACCCGCTCGCCGAGCAGTACCGCGCGGGAGACAACAAGGGCTACATCGCGGCCAACGGCTTCCAGACGCAGGAGATCGCTCCGGATCAGCGCGGCGAGGCCGTCGACTTCTCCGGCACGCTCGACAACGGGTCGCCGGTGTCCAGTGCCAACTTCGCCGGTCAGGTGCTCGTGGTGAACTTCTGGTACGCCACGTGCGGTCCGTGCATCATCGAGGCACCCCGCCTGGAAGAGGCGTACCGGTCGTTCGAGGGCCAGGACGTGCAGTTCCTCGGCATCAACACGTACGACCAGCCCGCCACGGCCCTGTCCTTCGCCCGCGACAACGGGGTGTCGTACTCCAGCGCGATGGCGGTCGGCGACGCCGAGCTCAAGCTCGCCTTCGCCGAGAAGACCCCGATCAACGCCACCCCCACGACGCTGGTGCTCGACCGGCAGGGACGGGTCGCCGCGCGCGTGATCGGCGAGCTCCCCGAGGCATCCATCCTCGAGGCGATGGTGCGCACCGTGCTCGCGGAGAGCGCGTGAACCCGGGAGCTCTCGTCTTCGACGGCGCACTGTGGCTCGCGATCCCGGTCGCGCTGGCGGCGGGGCTCATCTCGTTCCTCTCCCCGTGCGTGCTGCCGCTCGTCCCCGGCTACCTCGGCTTCATCGGCGGGGCCGTCGCGCCGCGCGGGGGCTCGGCATCCCGGCCCGGTCGCTCGCGACTGGTGTTCGGCACTGTGCTGTTCATCGCCGGGTTCACGGTGGTGTTCATGGCCGTCAACGTGCTCGGCGGCACCGTGGGGCAGTTCTTCCTGCGGTATGCCGACGTCATCACGCGCATCATGGGTGTCGTCATCATCCTGCTCGGACTGGTGTTCATCGGCCTCTTCGGCCTCGCTCAGCGATCGGTGCGGTTCCAGGCCCGAGGAAACCTCGGGCTCATCGGAGCCCCCCTGCTCGGGGTCGCTCTCGGGGTCGGCTGGACCCCGTGCATCGGCCCCACGCTCGCGGCGATCCTCTCGGTGTCGTACAACCTGGGCGACCCCGGTCGCGCCGCGCTCCTGGGCTTGGCCTATTCGCTGGGACTCGGCATCCCGTTCCTGCTCCTGGCCCTCGGCTTCGGGTGGGCCACGCGTTCGGTGACGTTCGTCCGTCGCCACATCCGCGTCGTCAACCTCATCGGCGGCGCGCTGCTGATCGTTCTCGGCCTGCTGATGGTGACGGGCGTGTGGGGCGCATGGATGTCGAGCCTGCAGGGGGTGATCGGCAGTGTCCAGCTCCCGCTCTGATCGAGGGAACACCGTGACCGAACCCGCCGACGGCGTGCTCCGCCCGTCCGACCACGCCGACTCGGCTCCGCCCTCGGGCGAGGACATCGCCTCCCCTCGCCTGGGCGTCGTCGGGTGGCTCCGGTGGGGCTGGCGACAGCTGACGAGTATGCGCACCGCGCTCGTGCTGCTGCTGCTGCTCGCGATCGCCGCGGTGCCCGGTTCACTCGTACCGCAGCGCAGCGCCGACCCCAACGGCGTCACCCAGTACTTCACCGACAACCCCGACCTCGCGCCGGTGCTCGAGAACCTGAGCCTGTTCGACGTGTACACGTCGCCCTGGTTCTCGGCGATCTACATCCTGCTGTTCATCTCGTTGATCGGCTGCGTGCTCCCGCGCACCAAGCATCACTGGAAGGCGCTGCGCTCGCAGCCTCCGCGCACGCCCGCGCGCCTGGCACGCCTGGACGACCACCGCGACGTGGTCGTGCCGGTGCCGGCGGGGCAGGATGCCGAGACCGTCGCGGCCGCGGCCGTCGACACCGCCGCGGCCCAACTGCGCAAAAGCGGCTACCGCGTCGCCCGCTACGACGGGAGGGGCACGTTCTCGGTCTCGGCGGAGCGCGGGTACCTCCGCGAGACCGGCAATCTCGTGTTCCACGCGGCGCTGGTCGGCGTCCTGATCGCGGTCGGCGTGGGCGGGGGGTTCACCTACACCGGTCAGCGCGTGCTGGTCGAAGGCCAGGCGTTCACCAACAGCCTGCTGGACTACTCCTCGTTCAACCCCGGCCGGTTCGTCGACAGCAACGCCCTCGCGCCGTACTCGATGACGCTGGACCGGTTCGACGTCAGCTACATCCCGCCGGGGCAGCCCGGTTCGGGCCAGGCCGGCGACTTCGCCGCGAACGTGACCACGCTCACGCCCGATGGACAGCGTCAGGAGGGGCAAGTACGCGTCAATCACCCGCTGGACGTGCAGGGTGATCGTGTCTACCTCCTCGGCAACGGGTACGCGCCGACCGTGACGATCCGCAACGCCCAGGGCGAGGAGGTGTTCCACGACTCCGTCGCGTTCCTGCCGCAGGATGCCAACATGACTTCGCTCGGCGTCATCAAGGTCGCCGACGGCATGCCCGAGCAGCTCGGCCTCATCGGGTTCTTCTACCCCACGATGGACACGCTGACCTCCGGCGCCCTCACCTCCACCTACGGCGACCTCGAATACCCCGTGCTGACGCTCCGCGTCTACGCCGGCGACCTGGGCATCGACGACGGCACCCCGCGCTCGGTGTACACCCTCGACCCGACCGGGATGACGCAGATCGCCGGTGGCGACAGCGGGACCCCGGCGCTGCGCCTGATGCCCGGCGAGACGCAGGACCTGCCGAACGGCCTCGGCACCATCACGTTCGAGAACGAGGCGCCCGCCGGTGCGACGGGCTACGAAGGATCGGTCAAGCGCTTCGCCTCGCTGTCGATCCATCGCGACCTCGCCGGCCCGTGGGTCCTCGGCTTTGCCACGCTCGCGACCCTCGGGCTGCTGGCCGCGCTGTTCGTGCCGCGCCGGCGCATGTGGGTCAAGGCGACACCGCAGGGCGACTCCGTCCGTCTCGAGTACGCCGGCCTCGCCCGCGGCGAGGATCCCACCCTCGCCGCCGCCGTCGACCACGTGGTCGAGCGGCACCGCCCGTCCCTCCCGGCTCCGGGTGACCAGAGCCTCCCCGACACCGGAAAAGTAGACTGACACCATGCCCGGAACCGATCCGCTCCTCCTCGACGAGATCTCCCTCCTCCTGGTGTGGACGGCCGTCGCGATCTACGTCCTCGCCTTCATCGCGTACGCGATCGACCTCGCTCGTCGCTCCGACCTCGCCATCAAGGCCAAGGACGAGGTCGTCGCGCGCGAGCTCGTCACCGCGGGCGGCGGGGGAGTGATCGACGCGTCACCGCGATCGTCGGCATCCGGAGCCACGCCCGCCCGGCCGCGCTACCTGTGGGCACGCATGGGCACCGCGCTGGTCGCGCTCGGCTTCCTCTTCCATCTGGCCGCCACCGTGCTGCGCGGCATCGCGGCCGAGCGCGTGCCGTGGTCGAACATGTACGAGTTCGCCCTGACCGGTGTGCTGCTGGTCGTCGCGGTGTACCTCGTCGTGCTGACGCGCTTCGACCTGCGGTTCCTCGGGTCCCTCATCAGCGGTCTCGCCGTCGTCCTGCTCGGCGGGGCGACGCTGGCCTTCCACGTCGACGTCGTGCCCCTCGCCGACCCGCTGAAGTCGGTCTGGCTCGTCATCCATGTCTTCGTCGCCTCACTGGCCACCGCCTTGTTCGCCCTCGCGTTCGGACTGTCGGTCATGCAGCTGCTGCAGGCGCGCCGTGAACGCAAGCTCGCTGTCGCTGCGGCCTCCCCGGATGCCGCGGCCCCCCGCCGCAGCTTCCTGCAGACGCTGCCGAACGCCGACGCGCTGGAGTCGCTCGCCTACCGCTTCGCGATCGTCGGGTTCATCTTCTGGACCTTCACCCTCATCGCCGGCTCCATCTGGGCCAACGACGCGTGGGGCCGCTTCTGGGGCTTCGACACCAAGGAGGTGTGGACCTTCGTGATCTGGGTGCTGTACGCCGGATACATCCACGCCCGAGCGACCCGCGGCTGGCGCGGCACCCGCTCGGCCTGGCTGTCGATCATCGGCTTCGCGGCGGTGCTGTTCAACTTCACGATCGTCAACGTCTTCTTCAAGGGTCTGCACGCCTACTCGGGCCTAACCTCCTGACGCGGCGCCCGCGCCCGCGCCCGCGCCGCGTTCGCGCCGCGCCCGCGCCCGCGCCCGCGCCGCGCCCGCGCCGCGTCCGCGCCCGCGCCCGCGGGGCCGTTCCTGCCCGTCGAGTGTCCAAGACACGCCGTACGAGGGTGTCGTCATGCGGCGTGTCTTGGACACTCGACGCGTCACGGCCGGTCGGGCGACCAGCCTCCGGCCACCAGAGCGCGGCGAACCGGAGCGACGATGTCGCGCTGGGGGTGCTCGAGGTGGTGGGCGAGGACGCGCACGAGGGTCCATCCGGCGTCCGTGATGGCGCGCCAGCGGTCGGCGTCTCGCCGGAACTGATCGGCCAGCGCGTGCTGGCGGCCGTCGTATTCGACGGCGACTCGATAGTCCCGATAGGCCATGTCCAGCCGGGCGACGAACACCCCGTCGGCGCGGAGCGTCCAGTTCAGGTGGGGTTCCGGCAGCCCCGCGGCGACCAGCACGAGCCGCACGGCTGTCTCGCGCGGTGACTCCACCCCGGGCCGTGCCCGTCCGCACGCCCGGCGGAGAGACACCGCACCCCTGCCGGTGAACCGCGCGGCGGCGGCAGCGAGCTCGTCCTCCGATACACCGCGGGAGAGCAGCCAGTCCCCGACGGCGACGAGCGGTGACTCGGGCAGGCGGGCGGCGAGATGGGTCCAGGTCGTCACGGGGTCGGTCACCGGCAGTCCGTCGACGATCGTGACGTCGCGCTGCGCGAGCGCCATGCGATGACCCACGACGCCGACGGTCCGCGGTTCCCGGATCGGCGGCACGGCGCTCACATGCAGCGCCTCGGAGCGCGTGCTCGGAAGCGGCATGCCCCACAGCGCGGCTGCCGTCTCGTGGCTGAACACCTGGCCGGCGCGCAGGCGAGGGGCGTACAGGCGGCAGCGATCGAGAGTGTCCGCCGAGGGCGTGCCGACCCGTGCCCGAACGCCGTGGAAGGGCGCGCACAGGTCGGCCGCGATCAGGCGCCGACGGGGGATCGCCGACGCGTCGGCGTCCCGCACGTGAAAGGAACCGGCGAGATGGTCGGGAAGCGGACGCGGCAGCACCGCTCCATCTCAGACGCTCACGCCCGCCTGCGCCCGTTTTTCTCCCCAACGGGCGCCGTGTGGAGGAGCCGTGGCACGACGCACGTTCCGCCCAGTGTCCAAGACACGCCGCATCGGGGTGGTCTCATGCGGCGTGTCTTGGACACTCGACGGGGGGACGGGGGGACGGGGGGACGGGGGACGGGGGCGGGGTCAGGCGGGGTGGGCGGCGGTGCGGAGCGAGGCGGTGCGGCGGCGGACCACGACGAGGGTCGTCACGATCAGCGCGAGCACGGCCCAGACGGCGAGTCCGACGATCCCCGCGCCGACCCCGCCCGACGAGGCGAGGGCTCCGAGCATCGACGCGTACGCCGGCGACGTCGGCAGCAGCGACGCCACGCCCGCAAGGAGCGGCGGCACCGTCGAGACGATGTTGGCGCCCACCGCCAGCGCCCCCACGATCGCGGCGATCCACCGTCCCGCCCCGCCGAACACGGCGACCAGAGCCTGGTTCACGGCCGCGAACGCCACTCCCGCCGCGATGCAGACCAGGGCGAACAGGGCCCAGTCGCCCCAGTCGTACCGGGATGCCACCTGCACGACGCCCGCCACCAGCAGGCCCTGCGCGGCGCCGATGATCGCCGCGGGGGCGAAGCCGCGCAGGGCGACCAGGCCCGAGGCGCGACGGCTGGTCAGCGCCCGTGCGGACACCGCCTGGAACGCCACGAACGACGCGACGCCGCCGAACCACAGCACGGCCATCGCCAGCAGCGGCACCGCTGCGATACCGAACAGCGAGTCGCTGACGCCGGTTGCGGAGACGGGGTCGGCGACGACGTCGGCGAGGTTCTGCGCCTGCGCGTCGCTGTACGTCGGCAGCTGAGCAACCGCGGTATCGAGTCCATCGGCGAGCGATGAGGTGCCCGTCGCGACCTGCTCCACCCCGTCGGCGAGCTGGCCCGCGCCCTCCTCGGCTCCGGATGCTCCGGATGCCACCTGAGCGGCGCCGGAGCTGAGGCCCGCCGCGCCCGTGCCGAACTGTCGGACCCCCGAGGCGACCTGGTTCGCGCCGTCGGCCACGCCGTCGATCCCCCCGGCGATGACGTTGAGGCCGTCCGCCGCTTTCGTCGCGCCGCCGGCGAGACCGCGGGCGCCGTCGGCGAGCTGTTGGTTGGCCGCCGCGATGGTGCGGATCCCGGCGGGAAGCTCGGCGGCGTCACCGGCGAGCTGGCCGATCTTCGTGACGGTCGCGGTGGCCTGGGGGAGCGCGGCGTTCGCGTCCGCCGCGGCCTGGCGCAGCGCCTCGCACTGTGAGGGAGTGCCGGTGCACTCGTCCGCGGCCTTCTGCAGCGCCGCCGCCGCGGCGACGAGCGCGTCGTTGACCTGCGGTGCGGCCTCAGAGAGGTCTGTGGCGACCTGGGCGAACTCCGGCGGGATCTGGTCGGCGATGCCGTTGATCTCGTTGGCGAGCTGCTGGTTCCCCTCGGCGATGCCGTTCGCGCCGCCGGCGAGGTCGCCGACCCCGGCCGCGGCTTCGCGTGTCCCGCCGGCCAGCGCCGTCGCTCCGCCCGCGACCTGCGACGCGCCGTCCGCGAGCGGGCCCGCGCCCGCGGCGAGCTGCTGCGCACCCGATGCGAGCTGTGAGGCGCCGTCCGACAGCTGCCCCAGGCCGTCCTGCAGCGAGCTTGCGCCGTCCGCCGCCTGCCCCGCGCCGTCGGCGAGCTGGTGGGCGCCGCCGGCGGCGGAACCCAGCTGCTGGCCGAGGGTGGTGAAGCCCAGGAACACGTTCGTGAGGTACTGCGACGACAGCTCGCTGCCGAACACGGCGGAGGCGGTGGATGCCAGCTGCGCGGTGATGGCACCGTCGACGACGCGCGCGTTCGGTGCCGTCTCGACGCCGATGGTGGCGCGCTCGGGGGTTTCCCCCGGGCGGGTGGAGAGGGCTGCGGCACTGAAGTTGTCGGGGATCGTCACGACGGCGGTGTACGTGCCGTCCTTCAGGCCCGCCGCGGCGTCTTCGTCGTTCGAGATGACCCAGTCGATGTTGCTCGGCTGGTCGTCCGCGCCCTTCACCAGGCCGCCGGTGAGCTGTCGACCGAGCGGCACGAGCTGCCCGTCGAGCTCGACCGCCTTGTCGTCGTTGACGACCGCGGCGGTGATGTTGTCGAGGCGGTCGGTCGGGTCGTAGAGCGCGCCGACCAGGATGCCGCCGATCACGGCGGGCAGCAGCAGCACCCCGATGAGGGTGAGCCAGGTCACGGGACGGCGCGAGCGGGAGCGCTCGACGGGGACGGTCATGCGAACACCTCGGAGAGATCGGCGGAGGACTCGGGGGCCGGACGGTGACGATGGGGCGCGGGCAGGGCGAGCGAGGTCACGTCGGGGCGGTGGGCGTCGGCGAGCAGCGCGAGGGCGCGGCGCTCGTCGCGTGCGGAGACGACCAGCGTGAACGCCGAGGAGGCGTCATCGGAGCGATCGCGTGCCTCGGCAGCGGCGCGCCGCAGCACTTCCGCGATGTCGGATCGGGTGTCGGCATCCAGCCTGTCGACGTCGCACAGGACGGCGAAGCGGGTGCGACCGGCCACCGCGCGACGCACCTCGCCGAGGGCGGCATCGGGATCGTCCAGGAGCGCCATTCCGACCCGGGAGCGCACCGCCCCCGCCCGCTCGGGCAGCAGCATCCCGTCGACGCGCAGGCGTCCCTCGATCGCCGACAGGCGGCCCGCGAGGGCGAGGAGCAGCGGCCGGGTGACCCGGGTCTCGCCGGTCACCAGGAGTGTGCCGCCGTGTCCGATGCGCACGTGCACGTCGGCGAAGGCGGGCTGTTCGTCATCGGAGGCTGTCGCGGCGCGCAGGTCGTCGGCCGCGATCGCCATGCCGGGTTCGGTCGGCCAGTCGGCCAGGCCGATCTCGCGCTCGACGGCCTCACCCTCGACGTCGAGCTTGGGCAGGAGCCGGTCGAGCCAGCGCGGCATCCACCACGCCTTCGCCCCCAGGAGTGCGAGGATCGCGGGAACCAGGGTCATGCGGACGAGGAACGCGTCGACGGCGACCCCGACCGCGAGGCCGAGCGCGATGGGCTTCAGGCTCGAGTCTCCCTCGGGGACGAATGCGACGAACACCGAGAACATGATCACGGCGGCCGCCACGACCACACGGGCCGACCCCATGAAGCCGCTGCGGACGGCCCCCAGGGCCACCTCGCGCGGCGTGCGTCCTTCGCGGTCGGCGTGCACGTAGTCCTCGCGCATGCGCGAGACGAGGAAGACCTGGTAGTCCATCGCGAGCCCGAACAGCACCCCCATGACGACGATGGGCATGAAGCTGATGATCGGGCCGACTTTGGCCACGTGCAGCGCGTCGGCGAACCAGCCCCACTCGAACACGGCGGCCACGACCCCGAAGGACGAGGCGACCGACAGCAGGTACCCTCCGGCGGCGGTCAGCGGCACCCAGATCGACCGGAACACGATCATCAGCAGGATGAGCGACAGGCCGACGACGAAGATGCCGAAGGGGAGCAGCGCGGCGCCCAGCTGATCGGAGATGTCGATCGTCACCGCGGTGTACCCCGTGACGAGCAGGCGCACACCGAACTCGTCGTACAGGCGGTCTTCGGAGGCGCGGAGCTCGCGTACGAGGTCGGCGGTGCGCGGATCCTCGGGTCCGGTCTCGGGCACGATCTGCACGATGCCGGTGTCGGCCGTCTCGTTCGGGGTGGCGAGGGCCACCTCGGCGACGCCGGGGATCTTGGCGACCTCGTCGCCGATGTCGGTCATGAGCGTCAGCGGATCGTTGGACGTCACGATCGTCCCGGTCATGATGAGCGGACCGTTGGCGCCGGGCCCGAAGTACTCCTCGGTGAGCTCGTACGCCGTGCGCGCCTCGTTGCCGGGGGGCAGCTGTCCGGCCGTGGGCAGCGTCAGCGCCAGGCTCCCGGCCGGGATCGCGGCGACTCCCAGGACCGCGACGATCGACACCGACGTGACCACGGGATGCCGCGTCACCAGGCCCACCCACCGTGCGGCGGGGCCGTGTGCCCGCGTCTGCGCCGTGGGGGTCTTCTTGCGGCGCCACCCCACGACGCGCCCCTTGGCGAACCCGAGGAGGGCGGGCGTGAGGGTGAGCCCGATGCACACGGCGATGGCCACCGCGACCGACGCGGCGACGCCCATGGTCGTCAGGAACGGGATGCCGGCGAATCCGAGGCCGATGAGGGCGATGAGCACCGTGATACCGGCGAACACGACCGCGGACCCGGCCGTGCCCGTGGCGCGAGCGGCGGACTCCTCGGGGTCCATGCCGCTTCGGACCTGATCCTGATGTCGGGAGACGATGAACAGCGCGTAGTCGATGCCGACGGCCAGGCCCAGCATGACCGCCAGCAGCGGCGTCGTCGAGGACACCGTGGCGAAGCCGGTGGCGATGAAGATCAGCGCGACGGAGAGGGCGACGCCGAGGATCGCGGTGGCCAGGGGCATCCCGGCCACGAGGAACGACCGGAACGTCAGCATGAGCACGATGGCGGCGATCACCACGCCGAGGGCTTCGGTGATGCTGGCACCGGGGATCTCGGTGGCGAAGAGCTGACCTCCGAGAACGGCCTGCGAGCCGGCGGGGAGGGCGCCGGCCAGGGCCGTCGTGTCTTCCCGCAGAGCGTCCTCGGTCGAGGTCGGCACCTCGGTGGCCTCGCCCGAGAACTGGATGCGGACGATCGCGGCGCGGCCGTCGTCGGACACGCCGCCGGAGATGCGCTCGTCGAACGGGTCGGTCACCGCCTCGACGAAGTCGAGCTGTTCGATGTCGGAGATCGTCGTGCCGATGGCATCCTGATACTCCGGGTCCCGGACGCTGGACCCCTCGGCCGAGACGACGACGATGTCCGCTCCGGCGCCGCTGACCTGCGGGAACGTGCGAGAGAGCATCTCGAGCCCGGCCTGCGACTCGGTGCCGGGGATCGCGAAGGTGTTGTCGGTGCCCTTGGCGAACAGGGCGACCCCGCCGCCGGCGAGAGCGAGGATCAGCAGCCAGGCCGACAGGACGCGCCACGGGTGACGGAACGACCAGCGGCCCAGGGTGTACAGGAAAGTGGACACGGTGGCTGCTCCTGAGGTCGGCGGGCGGTCGATACAGCACCGTATCGGATACAACAATGTATCGTAGTGATGCGGGCTGGTTTTCAACCTGAGTCTCGCCCGTGAACGAAGGGGAGCGAGGCATGACCGACACGGCACCGGCGCCGTCGCGACGCCGCGAGAACACCCGTACGCGTTTGATGGATGCCGCGGCCCGGATGTTCGCCGAGGAAGGCATCGACGCCTCGTCGGTCGAGGCCATCTGCGAACGCGCCGGCTTCACGCGCGGCGCCTTCTACTCCAACTTCGATTCGAAGGAGGAGCTGTTCCTGGCCCTGTGCGGACGATCCGCCGAGGCGACGCTCACGGCGGTGCGCGACCGGGTCGCCTCGCTCGAGGTGAGCGGACTGGACGCCGACACCGAAGTGCGCAAGATCGTGCAGGAGGTGCTCGAGGTGGCCGGTCACGACCGACTCGACGTCCTGCTGGGGGCGGAGATCCGTGTCCAGGCACTGCGCAGCGCCGACTTCGCGGAGGCCTACCTGGCCCTGGACCGAGGACTCTCCGAGAACGTCGCGCAACTCGTCCACGACGTCGCGCGGGCTCGGGGACTGTCTCTGCGGATGCCGCTGGCTGAGGCGACCGAACTGCTCCTGACGACGTGGGTGGCGGTGTCGGAGCACGCGCTCATCACGCGTCGGGACCCCGAGGGGGCGCGCCGCGACCTGGCCGAGCGGCTGTCCCACCTCGTGGCGCTCATCCTGGAGTGACGGACGCCTCCCGCAGCCGGTAGCACCGCGTCAGGCGCTGCAGCCACCAGTCGCGACGATCGAGGGGGGCTGCCACGCGGTCGAGCTCGGCCGTCGTGGGGAACGGACGCGAGAGCTCGAGGCTGCCGCCGCGCGGACGGAGCGGCTCCGCGACGACGTCGGCGGTGAACAGCGACGCGGTGCCGAGTCCGCAGTCGTACTCCAGCTCCGGCAGAGCCGCGGCCAGGGCCAGCCCCATCGACAGTCCCACCGAGGTGTCCAGCGCGCTCGAGACCACCGCCGGCAGGCCCGCCTCCGCCACGATGGCGAGCGCCGCGCGGACCCCGCCGAGCGGCTGCGCCTTGACGACGAGCAGATCGGCCGCGCCCGCGCGTGCGACGCGCAGGGGATCGGCGGCTTTGCGGACGCTCTCGTCGGCGGCGATCGGGATGTCGAGGTAGCCGATCCGCTCGCGCAGTCGGGCGAGCTCGTCGACGTCGGTGCACGGCTGCTCGACGTATTCGAGGTCGAACTCGGCCAGGGCATGGACGGCGCGCTCGGCCTCGTCGAGGTTCCAGCCACCGTTGGCGTCGATGCGGATCCGCCCCTCGGGCCCCATCGCCGCGCGCACGGCCCGCACGCGTGCCACGTCGTCCGCGAGCACCTGCCCGGCCTCCGCGACCTTCACCTTGGCGGTCCGGCATCCATCGAACCGGCTGAGGACCGCGTCGACGTCGGACGCGGCGACGGCGGGGACGGTGGCGTTGACGGGCACGCTCGTCCGGACTGGGAGAGGGCTGGGGTGCCATCCGAAATCCAGCGCCGCCGCCAGCCACGAGGCGGCTTCGGCGTCGTCGTACTCCACGAACGGCGAGAACTCCGTCCACCCCTCGGGTCCTTCGAACACGACGGCCTCGCGTGTCCGCACCCCGCGGAAGCGGGTCGCCAGGGGGAGTGCCACCACACGGGCGGTGGCGAGGACGTCGGCGAGCGGAGGGAGGGCGGCGGTGCTCATCGTCCCATCCTGGCCCCCGCCCCGGACAGCCGGGAATAGGCTGACGACATGCTTTTCGACACCCCGGTCCGGCTCGGCGTCCAGATCCAGCCGCAGCACGTGCAGTACTCCGACATCCGCGACGCCGTCCTCCGGTTGGAGGAGATGGGCGTCGACATCCTGTTCAACTGGGACCACTTCTTCCCGCTGTACGGCGACCCCGACGGCGAGCACTTCGAGGCATGGACGATGCTGGCCGCGTGGGCCGAGCAGACCGAGCGCGTGGAGTTCGGCGCCCTCGTCAACTGCAACAGCTACCGCGGTGCCGACCTGCAGGCCGATATGGCGCGCACCGTCGACCACATCAGCAAGAAGGGCGGCGACACGGGGCGCTTCATCTTCGGCACGGGTTCGGGCTGGTTCCAGCGCGACTACGACGAGTACGGCTACGAGTTCGGTACGGCCGGATCACGCCTGAACGCCCTCGCGAGCGACCTCGACCGGATCGTCGACCGCTGGGGCAAGCTCAACCCGGCCCCGACCCGGAACATCCCCGTGATGATCGGCGGCAAGGGCGAGCAGAAGACCCTGCGCATCGTCGCCCGTCACGCCGACATCTGGCACAGCTTCGTCACGCCCGACGAGCTGCCCCGCAAGTTCGAGGTCATCGAGCGCTGGGCCGAGACGGAGGGCCGCGATCTGTCGGGCCTCGTCGTCTCGAACGAGCTCAAGGACCGCGACGAAGAGGTGGCCGATGCCCTCTTCGATGCCGGGACGCGCCTGTTCACCCTCGGGTTCTCCGGTCCCGACTGGGACTACTCGATCATCGAGCGGTGGCTGGCCTGGCGGGACTCCAAGAACGCCTGAGTCCCGTGAGCGTCTCCGACATCTTCGACCCCGCCGAGTGGACCCTGGCGCCCGGTGCCGAGGACTACACCGATATCACGGCGCACGTGACGCACGACGGCCGTGTCGCCCGGATCGCGTTCGACCGTCCGGAGGTGCGCAACGCCTTCCGCCCCCACACGGTGGACGAGTTGTACCGGGCCCTCGACATCGCGCGGCAGGACCATCGCATCGGCGTCGTGCTCCTCACCGGCAACGGGCCGAGCCCGAAGGACGGCGGGTGGGCGTTCTGCTCCGGCGGTGACCAGCGCATCCGCGGGCGCGACGGCTACAAGTACTCCGAGCATGACGACGTCGTCGCCGACCACGGTCGTGCGGGACGCCTGCACATCCTCGAGGTCCAGCGACTCATCCGGTTCATGCCGAAGGTCGTCATCGCCGTCGTCCCGGGGTGGGCCGCCGGCGGCGGCCACTCGCTCAACGTGGTGTGCGACCTGTCGATCGCGAGCGCCGAGCACGCACGCTTCAAGCAGACGGATGCCGACGTGGGGTCGTTCGACGCCGGCTACGGCTCGGCGTACTTCGCGCGTCAGATCGGTCAGAAGTTCGCCCGGGAGATCTTCTTCCTCGCCGAGGAGTACTCCGCCCAGCGCGCGTACGAGATGGGCGCGGTCAACCGCGTGGTACCGCACGCCGACCTCGAGCGCGAGGCCCTGGCGATGGCGCGCACGATCCTCACGAAGTCCCCGACGGCCATCCGCATGCTGAAGTTCGCCTTCAACGCGGTCGACGACGGACTGGTCGGTCAGCAGCTGTTCGCGGGCGAGGCCACGCGCCTGGCGTACGGCACGGACGAGGCGGCCGAGGGGCGTGACTCCTTCCTGCAGAAGCGCGATCCCGACTGGTCGGGCGTCCCGTGGCACTACTGACCCCCGGATGCCACGGCCCGGTGCGGCCGTGAAGCTGGAGCGGGTGGCATCCGACGATCCCCGCGACGTGCTGCGGGCGCTGCGTCACGCGGTCCTGGGCGCCGGACCGGCCGTCGCGCTCGGGGCCGGCGAGCACCTGCCCGCCGAGGTCGGGGCCGGGACGGCGGCGGTCATCACGACGTCGGGGTCGACGGGTGTGCCCAAGTCCGTCGCGATCGGCCGCAACGCCCTCATCGCGAGCGCGTTCGCGACGGCTGCGCGGATCGGCGAGGGCGCGTGGCTGCTCGCGGTCCCGGCGACGTATGTCGCTGGAGTGCAGGTGCTCGTCCGGGCTCTCGTGAACGGTCGCGAGCCGGCGGTGCTCGCCGGTGCGTTCCGCCCGGGGCCCTTCGCCGCTGCGGCCCTGGGGATGGCCTCGCACGAGAACGGCACGAGGGTGCCGACGTACAGCTCGCTCGTGCCGGCGCAGCTGCAGCGGCTGCTCGACGCCGCCGAGAGCGACGGCGAGGTCGCCCGGGCGCTGCGGTCGTTCGAGCGCATCCTCATCGGCGGTCAGGCGCTCGCGCCCGCCGTGCGGGAACGCGCGGAGGCCGTCGGGGCCCGGATCGTGCGCACGTACGGCTCGACCGAGACCAGCGGAGGGTGCGTCTACGACGGGATCCCGCTCGACGGTGTGGACGTCGCGATCGTCGACGGCGAGGTGCGCGTCTCCGGTCCCACCCTCGCCGACGGGTACGTCGGCGACCCGCATCGCACCGCCGAGCTGTTCCCGACGGATGCCGCCGGCACCCGGTGGTACCGCACGGGGGACGGCGGCGAGCGCGCAGACGGCGTCCTGCGGGTCACCGGGCGGCTCGACAACGTCATCGTCTCGGGCGGCGTCAACGTCTCGCTCGACCGCGTCGAGGCCGCGGTGCGCGGGATCGCCGGTCTGGAGTCCGCCGTCGTCGTGCCCATCGACGACGAACGCTGGGGACAGGGGTCCGCCGTCGTCGCGGCCGCCGCCACGGGTCTCGACGAGGTGCGGACGCTCGACCTCGTGCGCGCCGTCGTCGCCGGGGCGGTCGGACCCGTCGCCCGCCCGGCGCGGCTCGTCCTGGTCGAGGCCCTGCCGCTCCTGGCATCCGGTAAACCCGACCGCGCCGCCCTTCGGCGACGATTCGGCGGCGCGAAGAAGAATTAGGCTTTCCCTCCGTGGCAGCACAGTCTCGCAAGCGCTCGCGTCCGGCCCCGAAACGGCGTCCCGGCGGCAACCCCCAGAAGGCGAACCGCCCCGCTCCGCGCGCGGCGAAGCCGGCGACGGCGCGCGACTGGGTCGGCGCCGCCCGCCTGCGCACCCTGCCGCTCGCCATCACCCCGGTCCTCATCGGCACGGGTGCCGCGACGCTCGTCGACGACGGGCTCCATTGGGTGATCGCACTGGCGTGCCTCGCGGTCGCCGTCGCGCTGCAGATCGGCGTCAACTACGCCAACGACTACAGCGACGGCATCCGGGGCACCGATGACGTCCGCGTCGGACCCGGGCGCCTGACCGGGGGGAAGAAGGCGAGGCCGCGCACCGTGCTCCTCGTCGCGCTGGCGTTCTTCGCGCTCGCCGCGGTGGTCGGTCTCGCGCTGGTCGTGCGCACCGGCCAGTGGTGGCTCATCGCCGTCGGCGCGGCGTGCATCGTGGCCGCGTGGTTCTACACCGGCGGGAAAAGGCCCTACGGATACAACGCCCTCGGCGAGGTGTTCGTCTTCGTCTTCTTCGGTCTCGTGGCCACTCTCGGCACCACGTGGCTGCAGGTGCGCTCGCTGCCGCAGGAGGCGTGGTTCGGCGCCGTGGCGGCGGGGCTCCTCGCGTGCGCGGTGCTGCTGGCCAACAACCTCCGCGACATCGACCAGGACCGTCTCGCGGGCAAGCGCACGCTGTCGGTCCTCATCGGACGTCGAGCCACGCAGGTGCTGTTCACGCTGTTCGTCCTCGCGCCGTTCGGTATCGCGGTGTTCCTCGCGCTGGTGTACCCCGTCGCGTGGCTGACGCTGATCGCAGTGCTGGGCGCCCTGTCGGCGATCCTCATCGTCTGGACCTACCGCGCACCCCGCGAACTCATCGTGGCGCTGCAGGTGACCAGTCTCACCTCGGTCGCCTATGGAGCCGTGCTGTTCTGGGCCTTCGTGGCCTGAGCGCTCAGCGCTGGGCGTCGGGCCGCTCGTCGCGCGCCGAGTCGACGACGGCATCCTCGACGTCGGCGTCGCGCTCCGCTGCGGTGCGGCGGTTCGCGGCACGGCGCTCGGCGCGACGGGCGGCGAGATCGCCGGTCACCTGGTCGAGGGGGCGCCGAAGGAACAGCAACGACAGGCTCAGCCCGATGAGCGCGGCGAAGACGGCGGCCAGCCACGGGAGCTCGCGGAAGATCGGGAACAGCAGCAGGATGCCCAGCGGCACCAGGAACGCGAGCAGGCGCAGCACCGTGTAGACCAGGGCAGAACGGGCACGCATACACCCACTCTACGACCGTCGCTCGGCGTCCCGGTGCCCGGCCGCCGCCCAGGCAGCGCCGGTAGAATCGGCGCATGGCACGCCTGCTGCTGATCCTGGCGCTCGTGGCGACCGCGTTCTGGGTCTACACGATCGTCGATTGCGCCGTACAACCGGCCGCCCGCCATCGCGGGGTCAGCAAGCCCGCGTGGATGGTGATCGTGATCCTGCTGCCCGTGCTGGGTGGCGTCCTGTGGTTCCTCATCGGTCGAGGCCGAGCCGATCGCGAGGTCGTCCGGCGGGCTCCCGACGACGACCCCGAGTTCCTCGGCGGACTCTCCGCCCGCGCACGCGCCGACCAGGACGAGCGGATCCGCCGTCTGGAGGAGGAGCTCGCGCAGCTCGACTCCGAGGCCGACGACCCGCGTGACGGCCGGCCGGCCCCGAAGCCGGACGGCGATACTCCCGGCGGCGAGCCGGGCAAGGGCGACGACGACACCCGCGGCCAGCGCGGCGCCGTCGGCTGATCGTGGCACCGGGGAAACGGGGCGTGCAGGCCCCGGCGACCGACGCGGCGTCCGCGCTCCTGGCGGGGCTGGTCTCGCGGGGTGTCCGGCACCTCGTCGTGAGTCCCGGATCGCGGTCGCAGGCGCTCGCGCTGGTCGCCGCCGCCCTCGAGCACGCCGGGCTCGTCCGCCTGCACGTCCGCATCGACGAACGCGTCGCGGGGTTCACGGCGCTCGGCATCGCGCGCGAGACGGGCATGCCCGCGGCGGTGATCTGCACGTCGGGGACCGCGGTGGCCAACCTCCTCCCCGCCGCGCTCGAGGCGCACCACTCGGGCGTCCCGCTGCTGCTTCTCACCGCTGACCGTCCGCCCGAGCTGCGCGGGGTCGGGGCGAATCAGACGACGCGCCAGCCGGGACTCTTCCACCCGGCGACGCGGTTCGACGCCGACCTTCCCGTCCCCGAGGCGGTGGATCCGGATGCCACCGCCCCCCAGACCGACACCTTCGACGCCGTGGCGGCCACGGCGCTGGCCGCGGCTCTGGGCGAGGGGGCGCTCGCGGCCGGACCCGTGCACCTGAACGTGCCGCTGCGCGAGCCCCTGGCCGGTGCCGTCCCGGCGTGGCTGGTCGAGCGCGCCACGCGCGCCGCCCCGGCCGACGACGTCACCGATTCCGAGGCATCCGGTGCCCTGTACCAGGGCGGCGGCGGGATCGGGGTCGTCGGCGTCGCGCCCGAACAGGCGGCTCTGGTACTCGAACCGGGGCCGCGCACGATCGTGGTCGCCGGAGCCGATGCCGGTCCCGCGGCCGAGGATCTCGCGCACCGCGGCGGCTTCCCCCTGGTGGCCGAGATCGTCAGCGGCGCCCGGTTCGGACGACACGTCGTGCACTCGTACCGCGCCCTCCTCCGCGAGCCCGACCTCGGGGGCCGTGTGCAACGTGTCGTCGTGTTCGGACATCCGACGCTCAGCCGCGAGGTCGCGCGACTGCTCGGCCGCGACGACGTCGAGGTGATCGCGGTGCGCGGACCCGGGGAGCCGGTCAACCTCAACCGAGCGACGCGGACGGTGGATGCCGTACGCGTCGACGGCGACACCGACCGCGCGTGGCTGGGCGACTGGATGCGCGCGTCGCGCGCCGCCGCGGTGGACCTCAGCCCGCCCGCTCCCGACGCCGAGGGACTGTCCTCGGCCGTGCCGCAGGAGCGCCTGGGCGCGATCAACGCCGAGGTCGAGGTGATGCGCGCCCCGGTCGACCGGGCGGCGCTCGTCGACGCGTTGTGGCGGGCGACCTGGCCCCACGACCGGCTCGTCTTCGGCTCCTCGCGCCTGGTCCGCGTCGCGGACGACCTGCTCGGCGGCAAGAAGGTGGCCGTGCATTCCAACCGCGGACTCGCCGGCATCGACGGGACGATCGCCACCGCCACCGGGGTCGCCCTCGCCAGCCAGGACGACGAGCGGCCCGGTGTCACGCGCGTGCTGCTGGGCGACCTCACCCTCCTGCATGACGTCGGAGCGCTGCTGCTGCCGCCGGGCGAGCGGGAGCCCCGGCTCCAGGTGGTCGTCGGCAACGACGGCGGCGGCACGATCTTCGATGGTCTCGAGGTGGCCTCGGTCGCGGGCGCCGCCGCGATGGAGCGGGTGCAGTTCACGCCGCAGAACGTCCGGCTCGAGCACCTCGCCCTGGCCTACGGCTGGGAGTACCGCCGCGTGTCGACGCGGGTCGCGCTCGACCAGGCGCTCACCGCGCCCAGCGGAGGACGCCAGCTCATCGAGGTGCCACTGGACCGCTGAGCGCGGTCCGTCAACCTCTGGCGCCGATGTCCGTCGCCCGTCACGCTGTGACGATGAGTTCGCACAGCCGCTGGTCCACGCCCGCCGCCGATGTCCTGAGCGTCGCTCCGGGGTTCCGACTCGCCGACGTCGACACCCGTGCCACGCCCGGGTACGACGCGGACAAGGAGCAGGGCAAGGCGGATCTCGACGCGGGCGTGGCCCCGTTGGCCGACCTGCAGGAGCGGCTGTTCGCGCAGAGTGTCGCCGGTACCGCGACCGGGTCTGTGCTGCTCGTGCTGCAGGCGATGGACACCGCGGGCAAGGGCGGCATCGTCAAGCACGTCGTGGGTGCCGTCGACCCGCAGGGGGTCGACCTGGCCTCGTTCAAGAAGCCCACCGCCGAAGAGCTCTCCCACGACTTCCTGTGGCGCATCCGCAAGCGGCTTCCGGATGCCGGGCGCCTCGGTGTCTTCGACCGGTCGCACTACGAGGACGTGCTCATCGCCCGCGTGCGCGAGCTCGCCGCGGCCGACGAGATCGAACGCCGCTACGGGGCGATCGTGGCCTTCGAGGCGGAGGCGGCGGAGCTCGGCATCCGGGTCGTGAAGGTGATGCTGCACATCTCGAAGGAGGAGCAGCGCGCGCGCCTGGCCGAGCGCCTCGAGCGCCCCGACAAGCACTGGAAGTACAACCCGTCCGACGTGGACGAACGCGCGCGATGGGACGACTACATGGATGCCTACCAGGTGGCGCTCGAGCGCACCTCGACGCCGCTGTCCCCGTGGCATGTCGTCCCGGCCGACCGGAAGTGGTACGCACGGCTGGCGGTGCAGCAGCTCCTCATCGACGCGCTGGCCGACATCGACCCGCAGTGGCCCGCGGCCGACTACGACGTCGCCACGGAGAAGCAGCGTCTGGCGGCGTCCTAAGCGAGCGCCTCGACGATCGGCCGGAACTTCACGCGGGTCTCCAGCAACTCCGACTCGGGCACGCTGTCGGCGACGATCCCCGCCCCGGCGTAGGCGGTGATCGGGGCGGTCGGTGAGGCGGGAGCGGCGGGGTCGATCTGCGCGCAGCGCAGGGCGATGGCCCACTCGCCGTCGCCCGACGCTCCGATCCAGCCGACGGCCCCGGCGTAGCGGCCGCGGTCGAACGGTTCGAGGCGCCGGATGACATCCATCGCGACCGCGGTGGGGGTTCCGGCGACGGCCGCGGTGGGGTGCAGCACGGCGACGAGGTCGAGTGAGGATGCGGCTTCGGAGAGCTCGCCCTCGATGTCGGTGGCCAGGTGCCAGACGTTGGGGAGCTTGAGCGTGAAGGGCTGCTCGCCCGCGGCCAGGGCCGACGTGTGCGGACGGAGGGCGGTCAGCACGCTCTGCACGGCGAAGCGGTGCTCTTCCTGGTCCTTCGGGCTCTCGGCGAGGGCGAGCGCGGCCGCCACGTCGCTGTCGGCGTCGCCGCCGCGGGCCGTGGTGCCGGCCAGCACCCGGGCGGTCACCGTGCCGTGCGAGACCGTGACCAGCGTTTCCGGGCTCGCGCCGATGAGACCGTCGATGGCGAAGACCCAGCAGTCGGGGTAGCCCTCGAGGAGCGAGCGGACGAGGCGCCGCCGGTCCGAGCCGGAGGGGATCGTGCCGACGATGTCGCGCGCGAGGACGACCTTGCGGACCTCGCCGACGCGGATCGCCTCGACCGCTCGGTGCACGGCCTCCTGGTACCCCTCGGCGGTCTGCCGCCCGGGCCCGAGCGTGGCCGACCAGTGCGGGCCGAAGGGGGAGCGCGGCGGCAGATCCGGTTCCGGTTCGTCGGGGGTGTCGGCGAACGCGATCCGCGTGACCCAGGCGCGACCGCCGTGGCGGCCCACGATGGTGCCGGGCACGCGCAGGACGCTCTCGCGCTCGGAGCGCGGGTCGAACACGAACGAGCCGAACGCGACGAGCCCCGTGCCGGGAACGCCGATCGGATCGTCGATCTCGGCCGCGGCGGCGATGCGTCGCCAGCGGTCCGCGATCGTCGCGTCGCCGGGCTGCGCGCCGGTGTAGCGGATCGTCAGAAGGTCGCCGAAGCCGGCGAGGGACTCCCCGCGACGGCTCCAGAACAGGGGGTCGTAGCCGGTCGTGTAGTCCAGCACGTCGTCCATGGGAGCGAGTTCCCGGGTCACGACGCGCAGACGCGGCACGATGTCGTCCGCCGGTCGCTGCACCTTCCCACACTAGACCGCGACTTAGACTCGCGGCATGACGTCCCGACCTGCACCCGGCACCCGACTCGTGTTCCGCTGGCGCAAGTGGGACGGGTCCGCGCACTGGGAACAGGACTGCGTCTACCTCGGGTCGGACAGCTGGGGGGACTGGTTCGGGCAGCGGGTCGGCTGGCGCAGCGTGCGTCCCGGCCGCGAGTTCGTGTGCCGTGAGCCCAACGTGACGCTGGTCCCCGCCAGCGGCGACTGGGCCTTCACCCACAACGCCGCACCGCATCCGGTCGCGGTCTACATCGACCTCGCGTGGGAGGCCGGGTGGGATGACGAGGGCACCCCCGTCGGCATCGACATGGACCTCGACGTCGTGCGCCGCACCGACGGGCGCGGCACCTGGATCGACGACCGCGACGAGTGGGACGACCACCGCGTGCGCTACGGCTACCCCGCCGACGTCGTCGCGCACCTCGAGTCCGTCGCGGCGGACCTCGAACGGCGCGTGCGTGCGGGGGAGGCGCCCTTCTCGGACGACGTGACCGGTCCGTGGCTGCAGCGGCTCGCGGACCTCGCGCAACCCGAGGACGAGGATGCGGCCCGCGCCTAGACTCGACGGGTGAGCAGCGACCCCAACCGCGCCGACCTCGGCAAGGATCCCCATCGCGTCAGCGGCATGTTCGATCAGGTGGCCGCGGCCTACGACCGCACCAACACGGTGCTGAGCCTGGGCAACGACCGGTTCTGGCGCGTGGCCACCCTGAAGGCCGTCGCTCCGCGGCGCGGCGAGCGGATCCTCGATCTCGCCGCCGGGACGGGGACCTCGTCGATGGCGTTCGTCCCCAGCGGCGCCCACGTGGTGGCGGCCGACTTCTCCCGCGGCATGATCGCCGAGGGGCGCCGTCGGCACGGGAACGTTCCGAACCTCGAGTTCGTCCAGGCGGATGCCACCGACCTGCCGTTCGCAGACGGGGAGTTCGACGCGGTGACGATGTCGTTCGGCCTGCGCAACGTCAACGATCCGCGTCGCGCCCTTCGCGAACTGCGTCGCGTGACGCGCGCCGGGGGGCGCATCGTCGTGTGCGAGTTCTCGCACCCGCCGTCCCGTGCCTTCGCCGGCCTCTATCGCTTCTACAACGACCGTGTCCTGCCGGTGGTCGCGAAGGCGGTGAGCTCGAACGCCGAGGCGTACGACTACCTGAACGAGTCCATCCGGGACTGGCCGGATCAACCGACACTGGCGGCATGGATGCGCGACGCCGGCTGGGGTGACGTGGCGTACCGCAACCTCACGTTCGGTATCGTCGCCCTTCATCGCGGGATCAATCCCGCGCAGTAGCGGCCGCGCAACCGTCGAGATACCGTCGGCGGCCCTCCACCGCGCCAGGATAGGCTGGAAATCGTGACCCCGAGACCGCCCGCGGCCGGCTCCCGCCTGTCGGGCAAGCTGGGCCTGAGTGACCGCATCTTCGGCGGGCTGCGCGCGCGCACCCTGCTGTCCACCGTCGAGGCCGGCCTCGACCTCGTCGAGGGCACCCTCGAACGCGAGGTGCGCAGCGCCGACAAGCTCGCCGACGTCACCGCCCGCTACCTGTACGAGGCGGGGGGCAAACGCGTGCGGCCGATGCTCGCGATCCTCACCGCCCAGCTCGGTCAGGGCACCACGACCGAGGTCGTCGAGGTCGCCACGGCCCTCGAGCTGACGCACCTGGGGTCGCTGTACCACGACGACGTCATGGACGGCGCGGACAAGCGCCGCGGCGTGCCCAGCGCTCAGACGGTGTGGGGCAACAACATCGCGATCCTCACCGGGGATCTGCTGTTCTCGCGCGCCAGTCAGCTCATGGCCCGCCGCGGCGAGCGGGCGATCCAGCTTCAGGCCGACACGTTCGAGCGGCTCGTGCTGGGACAGATGCACGAGACCGTCGGCCCGCAGGAGGGCGACGAGCCGGTGGAGTTCTACCTCCGGGTGCTCGCCGACAAGACGGGCTCCCTGATCGCTGCGGCCGCGCAGTCAGGGGTCATCTACTCGGGTGCCCCCGAGGAGTTCGAGGCTCCCATGGTCGTGTTCGGCGAGAAGGCCGGTGTCGCCTTCCAACTGCTCGACGACGTCATCGACCTGTCTCCCGACCCGTCCGAGACGGGCAAGGTGCCCGGCACCGACCTGCGCGCGGGCGTACCGACCATGCCGTACCTCCTGCTGGGTCACCGCACCGATCAGGCATCGGCGGATCTGCGCGCGCGCATCGACGAGGGTCAGGACCGCATCGCCGGGGGTGCCGACCCCGCCATCCTCGACGACGCCCTCACCGAGCTGCGCGAGCACGAGACGACGCGGGAGACGCTGGACCTGGCCCACCGGTGGTCGCAGGAAGCGATCGATGCGCTCGCCCCGTTGCCGGACGGCGCCGTCCGCGAGGCCCTGACGAGGTTCGCCCGCGCCGTGGCCGACCGCTCCGCCTGACCGTTCCCCCACCCCCCGATCGCGATCGAGAGGATTCCCATGAAGCTGCGCCTTGCCATCGTCGGCGCCGGCCCCGCCGGCATCTACGCCGCCGACATCCTGCTGAAGGCCGAGCGGCAGTTCGACGTGTCGATCGACCTCTTCGAGCAGCTCCCCGCTCCCTACGGTCTCGTGCGCTACGGCGTCGCCCCGGACCACCCACGCATCAAGGGCGTCATCACGGCTCTGCGCGAAGTCCTCGACCGCGGCGACATCCGCATCTTCGGCAACGTGCGCTTCGGCGAGGACATCACCCTCGACGACCTCAAACAGCACTACAACGCCGTGATCTTCTCCACGGGCGCGATCCGCGACGCCGATCTCGACATCCCGGGCATCGACGCCGTCGGATCCTACGGCGCCGCGGACTTCGTCAGCTGGTTCGACGGTCACCCCGACGTGCCGCGCGAGTGGCCGCTCGAGGCGGAGTCGGTCGCGGTCATCGGCAACGGCAACGTCGCCCTCGACATCACGCGCATCCTGGCCAAGCACGCCGACGACCTGCTCCCCACCGAGATCCCCGCGAACGTCTACGAGGGGCTGAAGGCCTCGCCCGTCACGGACGTGCACGTGTTCGGCCGCCGTGGCCCCGCGCAGGTGAAGTTCACCCCGCTGGAGCTGCGCGAACTCGGCGAGCTGCGCGACGTCGACATGGTCGTGTACGACGAGGACTTCGACTACGACGAGGCCTCGCTCACCGCCATCCAGACCAACAAGCAGGTCAAGGTCATCGACCGGGTGCTGCAGGAGTGGCGGACGCGCCCCGGCGTGAACAACGCGGGCGGAGAAGCCTCTCGCCGCCTGCACCTGCACTTCTGGGCCAAGCCGCTCGAGGTCGTGAAGGATGCCGACGGTCGCGTCGCCGCGTTCCGGTACGAGCGCACGAAGCCCGACGCCGAGGGCGGTGTCGTCGGTACCGGCGAGATCCGCGAGGTGCCGGTCCAGGCGATCTACCGCGCGGTGGGGTACTTCGGGTCGCCGCTGAAGGACGTCCCCTTCGACGAGCGCCACGGGGTCATCCCCAACCACGAGGGCCAGGTGCTCCACCACGACACGAACGAGCGTGTCCCTGGCGTCTACGCCACCGGCTGGATCAAGCGCGGCCCCGTCGGACTCATCGGCCACACCAAGTCGGATGCCATGGAGACGGTGCGCCACGTCATCAACGACCAGAGCGAGTGGTGGCGGCCGGCCCACCCGGAGGAGGAGGCCATCCCGGCGCTCCTGGCCGAGCGCGGTGTGCGCTGGACCGACCTCGAGGGCTGGCATCGCCTCGACGCGCACGAGATCGCTCTCGGTGCTCCGCACGAGCGGGCTCGTATCAAGGTCGTCCCGCGCGACGAGATGATCCGGGTCTCGCGCGGCGAGTAACCCGCGTCCCACCCCGCGCGCGATTACACCCGACCTCCGCCGGAGGCAACCCTCCCGACCGCATCCGAGCCCCCTCGGCAGGATGGGGTGGACGACGCCGGGCAACGAGCGCCCGTGCACCGAGGCGAGGGGGCCGGATGCCAAGGGTGAGACGGATCGTGGCCGGGGCCGGTGCCGTCGTCCTGGCGGGCACCCTCGGCGCATGCTCCGCGAGCGACGATGTTCCGGTCCTCACGTGGTACATCAACCCCGACGACGGCGGTCAGGCCGAGATCGCGGCATCCTGCACCGAAGCCGCCGACGGGGCCTATCAGATTGAGACCTCGCTCCTGCCGCGAGACGCGGCGTCGCAGCGCGAGCAACTGGCACGACGCCTGGCGGCCAGCGACCGCTCGCTCGACATCATGAGCCTGGACCCGCCGTTCATCCCCGAGCTTGCCGAACCGGGGTTCCTCGCTCCCGTCCCGGACGACCTGCAGAACACCGAGGGCGTGGTGCAGGGCGCAGTGGAGTCGGCGAGCTGGGACGGGGAGCTGGTCACGGTGCCGTTCTGGGCCAACACGCAGCTGCTGTGGTACCGCACGTCCGTCGCCGAGGCCGCGGGGCTCGACATGACCCAGCCGGTCACCTGGGACCAGATCATCCAGGTGGCTGAGGACCAGGACAAGCAACTCGGCGTGCAGGGCGCGCTCGCGGAGTCGATGACGGTGTGGATCAACGCGCTCGTCGCGTCAGCGGGCGGCGAGATCCTCGAGGATCCGGATGCCCGGCCCGACGAGATGCGCCTCGGGCTGGACACCGACGCCGGTCGCGCGGCGGCCGACATCATCGGCCGGATCGGTTCGTCCGGTCTCGGTGGATCGGGACTTCCCACGGCCGACGAGAACGCCAGCATGAACCTCTTCCAGGGCGAGAACGGCTCGTTCATGGTCAACTGGCCCTTCGTCTACCCCGCGATGCAGGGCGCCGCCCCCGAGGTCGTCGAGGATCTCGGGTGGGCCGTCTACCCGCGGGTGGATGCCGAGACGCCCGCCGCCCCGCCCGTCGGGGGGATCAACCTCGGTGTCGGCGCGTACAGCGAGCACACCGACCTCGCCTGGCAGGCGGTGGCGTGCATCGTCAGCCCCGAGAACCAGGCGCAGTACTTCGTCACCAACGGCAACCCGCCCTCGAACACCGCGGCCTACGACGACCCCGAGGTGCAGGAGAAGTTCCCGATGGCCGACACGATCCGCGAGTCGCTCGACCTCGGCGCGCCGCGGCCCCAGACGCCGTACTACAACGAGATCTCGATCGGGCTGCAGCGCACGTGGCATCCGCCGAACGCCGTGAACCCCGACACGACGCCGCAGACGTCCACCGACTTCATCCTCGCGGTGCTCAGAGGGGAGAGGCTGCTGTGACCGCTGACATCGCCGCGGCCGGCAAAGTCCGGGCCGACGAAGACCCCGCTGGTTCCGCGCCGAAGCACAAGAAGCGCCGATCCGACCGTGCGCGCGCCGAAGCCCGCCTCGGGTGGATGCTCGCGGGCCCGGCGTTCGGCATCATGCTGCTGGTCACGCTGTACCCGATCGTGCAGGCACTGTGGGACTCGCTGTTCAGCCTGCGCCTGACGGCCCCGGACGACCGCGAGTTCATCTGGTTCCGCAACTATGCGGTGATCCTCGGTGACCCGGCGTTCTGGCAGTCGATGGGCGTCACGCTCTTCATCACCGTCGTCACGGTGCTGCTGGAGCTCGTCATCGGTTTCGGGTTCGCGCTGGTCATGCACCGCGCGATCAAGAAGCTGCGGGGTTTCGCGCGCACCGCGATCCTCGTGCCCTACGGCATCATCACCGTCGTCTCGGCGTTCGCCTTCTTCTACGCCTTCGACATCAACTCCGGCGGCTACGTCAACAACTGGCTGTCGTGGATCCCGGGGTTCGATGAGAACCTCAACTGGTTCGCCTCCCAGGGCACGTCGCTGACCGTGATCATCCTCAGCGAGGTGTGGAAGACCACGCCGTTCATCTCGCTCCTGCTCCTTTCCGGTCTCGCTCAGGTCCCCGGCGATCTGGAGGAGGCCGCGAAAGTCGATGGCGCAACCGCGTGGGAGGTCCTGCGCCGCGTGATCCTGCCGAACATGAAGGCCGCGATCATGGTCGCGGTGCTGTTCCGCACGCTCGAGGCGTTCCGCATCTTCGACAACATCTTCATCATGACCGCCGGCGCCAACGACACCGAGGCGCTGTCGCTGCTGGCGTACAACACCTCGATCGGGCGCCTGGAGATCGGCCTCGGGTCAGCCATCTCCGTGCTGCTGTTCCTCAGCGTCCTGATCATCGCCGGAATCTTCATCAAGGGCTTCAAAGTCGACCTGTCCGCGGGAAGGAACTCCTGATGCGCGCGATGACCTGGCCCCAGCGGATCGCCTGGATCGTGATCATCGCCGTCGTCCTGGTGTGGTCGCTGTTCCCGGTCTTCTCGATCGCGATGACATCGTTCAAGACGCCGGCGGGACTGTTCTCGGGGACGCTCCTGCCCGAGGAGTGGACGCTCGACAACTACGCCACGATCCTCGCCCCGGGCGGCAGCGCACAGGATCTCTTCCTTCCGGCGCTGCGCAACTCGATCGGCATCTCGCTCATCGCCACGTTCATCGCCGTGGTGCTGGCGACGCTGTGCGCCTATGCGATCGCGCGGCTGGACTTCCCGGGCAAGCGTGTGATCTTGACGACGGCGCTCGCGGTCTCGGTGTTCCCGATCGTGTCGATCGTGACGCCGCTGTTCAACCTGTGGCGCGCGATCGGCCTCTACGACACGTGGCTCGGGCTGATCATCCCGTACCTGTCGCTGACGCTGCCGATCTCTATCTGGACGCTCGCGGCGTTCTTCCGTCAGATCCCCTGGGAGCTGGAGCAGGCGGCGCAGGTCGATGGGGCGACTCCGTTCGAGGCGTTCCGCAAGACCGTCGTCCCGTTGGCGGCGCCGGGCGTCTTCACCACCGCCATCATCGCGTTCTTCATCGCGTGGAACGACTTCGTCTACGGCATCTCGCTGACATCGACGGATGCCGCGCGCCCGGTGCCGGCGGCGCTGTCGTTCTTCACCGGGGCCTCGCAGTTCGAGGAGCCCACGGGCGCGATCTCCGCCGCGGCGATCGTCGTCACCATCCCCATCGTCATCGTCGTCGTGATCTTCCAGCGCCGGATCGTGTCCGGTCTCACGCAGGGCGCCGTCAAGGGCTAGAGGAGAGATTCCATGGCATCCATCACTCTCAACCGCATCGTCAAGACGTACGACGACGGCTTCACCGCGGTCAAGGGCGTCGATCTCGACATCGCCGACGGCGAGTTCGTCATCCTCGTCGGCCCCTCGGGGTGCGGCAAGTCGACGCTGCTGCGGATGATCGTCGGTCTCGAGGACATCTCCGACGGCGAGCTGCGGATCGACGACGAGGTGGTCAATGACAAGGCGCCGAAGGACCGCAACCTCGCCATGGTGTTCCAGAACTATGCGCTCTACCCGCACCTGACCGTGTACGAGAACATCGCCTTCCCCATGCGACTGAAGTCCAGCGACGTCGACGAGAAGGAGATCGACGCCCGCGTGCGCCGCGCCTCGAAGCTGCTCGAGCTCGACGAGCACCTGGAGCGCAAGCCCGCGAACCTCTCGGGCGGCCAGCGTCAGCGCGTGGCCATGGGACGCGCGATCGTCCGCAACGCCAGTGCGTTCCTCTTCGACGAGCCGCTGTCCAACCTCGACGCGAAGCTGCGCGGGCAGATGCGCACCGAGATCGCGCGGCTGCAGCGCTCGCTCGGCATCACCACCGTGTACGTCACCCACGACCAGACCGAGGCGATGACCCTCGGCGACCGCGTCGCGGTGCTCCGTCGCGGCGAGCTGCAGCAGGTCGCGAGCCCGCGCGGACTGTACGACCAGCCGGTGAACCTCTTCGTCGCCGGGTTCATCGGTTCGCCGCCGATGAACTTCCTCAGCGGCACGGTCGACGGCGACGTGCTGCGCCTGCCGTTCGCCGACGTGCCCCTCGACGATCGGCTGCGTGCCGCTGTCGAGGGCCGCGACCTGGTCATCGTCGGCGTGCGCCCCGACGCGTTCGAGGACGCAAACGCCACCGAACGCGACCTCACGGGCGGGGTGACGGCCGAACTCGACATCGAGATGACCGAGTGGCTGGGCGAGGTGCTCTACGCCTACGTCCCCTACGAGACCGACGCGACGGTGAAGGAGAAGCTCTCGGAGCTCGACCGCGACTTGGACGGCGAGAGCCTGCGTACCGAGCTCGTCGTCGCGCTGGATGCCATGAGCGCCATCCGTGCCGGGGATGCCGCGCGCCTGTGGTTCTCGCCCGATTCGCTGCATTTGTTCGACCCCGAGACCGGCGTCAATCTCACGCGCGACGAGGCGAGAGCCGAGAAGCTCGAGGAAGACGCCCGCGCCGCGCGCACGCGCGCGCTGGAGCGGGCCAAGGAGCGCGCGGCGCGCGAGGACGCCGGCGCGACGCGCTGACGCCGTGCCGGACTCCGGAGCAACGGGCGGCAACGGGGCCGAACGGGAACCGTTGAGGCAGTTCCACCGCAATCTGTCCGGAGCCCGGCACGGGCGGCGCCGGAGCCCGGCACAGGCGGCGCCGGGGCCGAGGGTGCCTGTTCTCCTCGGATGGATGCCGTCGCCCTAGGCTGGCGCCATGGGGGAGTGGCATCCGGACATCCTCGGCGACGGGTTCGAGCAGCGGACCCTGCCGCTCGGCGCGGACGACGAGGGCGAGGTCGTCGCGACGCTCGTGCGGGCCATGCCCCACCCCGGTGCGCGGCTGTTCGGGGCGTGGCGCGAGGTCGACGTCCTGTACGTGCACGGCTGGTCGGACTACTTCTTCCAGGCCGGTCTCGCGCGGTTCTTCACCGAGCGCGGGGCGCGGTTCCACGCGCTCGACCTGCGCAAGTACGGCCGCAGCATCCGCGCGGGGCAGACGCGCGGGTACGTCGCCGCCCTCGACGTGTACGACGCCGACATCGAGGCGGCCCTGGATGCCATGGGCGCCGAGGCCCACGGGCGGCGTCTCGTGCTGCTCGGCCACAGCACCGGCGGCTTGACCCTGACGCTGTGGGCGGCGCGACACCCGGGCCGCGCGCACGCCGTCGTTCTGAACAGTCCCTGGCTCGAACTCCAGCTCGGGCCCCTCGGACGGCAGGCGCTCGCGCCGATCCTCAACGCCCGTGCCCGCATCGACCCGCTCGGCGCCCATCCCGCGGTCGACCTCGGGTTCTACACCCGCGCGCAGCGCGAGGTCGGCACACTCCCCGACAGCCCGAAGGGGTGGCGTCCCCCGCGCGGCTTCCCGACGCATCCGGGATGGCTCGCCGCCGTGGTCGCGGGCCACGCGCGGGTGGCATCCGGGGTCGAGGTCGGCTGCCCGGCGCTCGTTCTGCTGTCGGCGCGGTCGACCTCGGCGCTGTCATGGAGCGACGCGATGCTCTCGTCGGATTCGGTGCTCGTCGTCGACGACATCGCCCGCGCCGCCACCCGCATCGCCCGCGAGGTGACGATCGCCCGCATCGACGGGGCGCTCCACGACGTGTTCCTGTCGCAGCCGACGGCGAGGGATGCCGCCTACGCGACGCTCGACCGGTGGCTGGGGTGGCTAGCGTAGAAGGCGAGCGAAGGAGCCCCATGACCTCGACCACCCCCACCGAGCAGTACCGCGCGGCGCGCGACCGACTGCTCGCGGCCCGAACCGATCCCGAGCGTGCGGCGTCGTTCGTGTGGCCGCGCATCGAGGGACCCTTCAACTGGGCCATCGACTGGTTCGACCCGATGGCGCGCGGCAACGATCGACCCGCGCTGATCGTGGTCGACGACGATGAGACGCACCACGAGCGGACGTTCGACGAGCTCGCCCGGCGTTCGGATCAGCTCGCGGCGTGGCTGGCATCCCGGGGCGTCCGAAAGGGGCACGCGGTGCTCCTGATGCTCGGCAACCAGGTCGAACTGTGGGAGTCGATGCTTGCGATCATGAAGCTCGGCGGTGTGATCGCGCCGACCACGACGGCGCTCGGACCGGGAGACCTCGCCGACCGGATCGAGCGCGCCGAGATCCGGCACGTCATCGTGGGAGCAGCGGATGCCGCCAAGTTCGACGGTACGCCCACCGACCTCGGTCGGATCATCGTCGGTGAGCCGCGGCCGGGGTGGGCGCGCTACGACGACGCGTTCCGCGCGGAGGCGCCGCCGGCACGGCATCCGGGGACGACCGCCGACGACCGCCTGCTGCTGTATTTCACCTCGGGCACCACCTCGAAGCCGAAGCTCGTCGAGCACACGCACGTGTCGTACCCGGTCGGGCACCTCAGCACCATGTACTGGCTCGGGCTGGAGCCCGGCGACGTGCATCTGGCGATCAGCTCGCCGGGCTGGGCGAAGCACGCGTGGAGCTGCTTCTTCGCGCCGTGGATCGCGGAGGCGACCGTGCTCGCGCTGAACTACTCGCGGTTCTCGGCCGAGCGGCTGCTGGCCGAACTCGAGCGCGATCGCGTGACGACCTTCTGCGCGCCGCCCACGGTGTGGCGCATGCTCATCCAGACCGAGCTGTCGGGTCGGCGCGGCGCGCTGCGCGAAGTGGTCTCGGCCGGTGAGCCCTTGAACCCCGAGGTCATCGCGCACGTGCAGCGCGCGTGGGGGCTCGACATCCGCGACGGATACGGCCAGACCGAGATGACCGCGATCGTAGCGAACACGCCGGGCGCGCCGCTCGTCCCCGGCTCGATGGGCCGGCCGCTCCCGGGCTGCCCCGTGGTGATCGTCGATCCCCTCACCGGCGAGCGGGCCGACGAGGGTGAGATCTGTCTCGACCTGACGACGCGTCCCGTGAACCTCATGACGGGGTATGTCGGCGACCCGGAGCGGAACGCGGATGCCTTCGCCGACGGGCTCTTCCACACCGGCGACGTCGCGCGACGCGACGACACCGGCAGCATCACCTACATCGGCCGCACGGACGACGTCTTCAAGTCCTCGGACTACAAGATCAGCCCGTTCGAGCTGGAGAGCGTGCTGATCGGGCACCCGGCCGTCGTCGAGGCGGCGGTCGTGCCCGCCCCCGACGATCTGCGGTTGTCGGTGCCCAAGGCGTACGTCGTGCTGGCATCCGGACACGAACCCGGCGAGGAGGTCGCGTTGGAGATCCTGCGCTTCGCCCGCGAGCATCTGGCTCCCTTCCAGCGTCTGCGCCGCATCGAGTTCGCGGAGCTCCCGAAGACGATCTCGGGCAAGATCCGCCGGGTCGAGCTCCGCGATCGCGAGGAACGCGCCGCGCGCGGCGAGGTGGTCGTCGTGGAGTGGCGCGACGACAGCCTCCGCGGGTGAGGCAAGCCCCTCGTCCGCATCGGCTGCGCGTGTGACGATCGGATCATGGACAACGAGAAGAAGCAGCCGTTCGAGAACCCCACGGTCGACGACGAAAGCGACATGCCCTCGCCCGAGGAGGACCGCCCGATGGGGCGTGAGACCGAGCGCGAGATCGACCAGATGATCGGTGGCATCGAGTGACCACGCAGAGCGGCCCCGGTCCGCACAGACGGGGGCCGCTCACGGCGGGGTGATGTTCACCCCGCGATCAGGGTCACCATCAACCGGACGGACAGGGCAAGGACGGCGACGAGGCCGATGACGCCGAACACGTTCTGCCACCAGCGGTTGCGCAGCGGGCCCATGAGATCGCGGTTGTTCGCCATCACGATGATGAGCGCCGCCAGGATCGGGGCGAACAGCACCGTCAGCGCCTGGGCGAGGACGATGAGCTGCACCGGTGAGGCTCCGGAGAAGGCGATCGTGACTCCGAGACCGAACGCCAGGATGAAGGCGCTGCCCAGCCGCGCCGCCAACGTCTCGGAGGAGGGGCCCCGGCCGAGGGCGTCGGAGAGCATGGTGCCGCCGGCGATGCAGTTCGGGATCATGGACGAGAACGCCGCCCCGAAGAACCCGAGCGCGAAGATCCACGCCCCCACGGGACCCGCGACGGGTTCGAAGATGCGCGCCAGGCCGGTGAAGGCCGCCGGGGTGTCGGCTCCGGTCTGGCCCAGCACGGACGCCGAGACGACGATCACGAGGGCCGTCATGATGCCGGGCGCGACGATGCCCGGGATGGTGTCGACGACGGTGATGTCGCGGTACTCGCCCGCGTCGCGATCGCGGGCTTTCGTGCCGTACGAGGTGAAGAACGCGGCATTGATCGAGAAGTTCGTCCCGACGAGACCGATGATGAGCAGCCATGCTCCGCCGGGGACGATGGGGATGAGCCCGGCTCCGGCGGCGGCCCAGTCGGGGTTCGACGCGAAGGCGGAGGCGATGAAGCAGAACGCCATGAGCGCGACGATGGCGATGAGGATCTTCTCGACGACGCCGTAGATCTTCTTCAGCAGCAGGATCGTGCCCACCAGGACGGTGCAGATGAGCGTCCACATCACGGGCGAGGTGCCGGGGATCAGCATCGACAGCCCCACACCGGAACCGACGGCGTTGCCGACCGAGAAGCACAGGGTGATCAGGAACACCCCGATGCCGGCCGCGACGCCGACCCAGGTGCCGTAGGTGTCTTTGATCGAGGAGATCAGGGACACCGGCGTGCGGATCCCCAATCGGACGCTCATGTCGGTGAGGAAGATCATCAGAATCGTCGAGACGATGATCACCCAGATCAGGGTGTAGCCGTAGAGGGCTCCGGCGTTCATCGCGGTGGTGAGGTTGCCGGGGCCGAACTGCCAGGCGCCCGCGACGAAGGCGGGACCGATGAGGGCGAGGCGGCGCCAGAACGTCCGGCGTGTGCCGTGCGAGCCGACGAGGTTGCGGATGGTCTCGGTCGAGATGCGGCCGTGACCGGTGCCGGGGGTCGCGGGGGGTCGTGCGGTGGTGCGATCGCTCATGGGTGGGTCCTTCCGTCGTCATTGACGAGATGGGTCATGAGGGGCGGCCGTCCCGGGGGCCGCCCCCGAGGGGGTCAGGCCGGGACGACCACGCTGCCCAGGTCGGCGGAGGCGAACGCGGCGGCGATCTCAGCGTCGGCTCCGGCGGGCAGGGGCAGGAGGGGCTCGCGCACGGTGGCGTGATCCAGGATGCCACGATTCACCAGGCCCCACTTGAGGGCCACCGTGCCCTCCATGTGGGAGCCGCGGTGATACACGGCCTTCGTCACCGGGAGCAGGCGCTCGTGGATCGCGTGGGCGCCGGCGTAGTCGCGTGCCTTGCCGGCGGCGATGAGTTCCACGAGGAGTTCGGGGGCGATGTTGCCGTAGCCGACGAGGAGACCGTCGACGTCGAACATCGTCGGGAGCAGGTACTCGTCGTGGCACGACAGCACCTGGAGCTCGGGGTAGGCGGCACGCAGAGCGGGGATCTCGGTGTACCAGCGGCGCATGTTGCGCACGCCGTTCTTCGTGTGGTTCACACCCTCTTGGCCAGCGATCTCGAGCTGGGTGTCGAGGTCGTACGAGGCCTTGGTGTTGTCGGGGTACTGGAAGAGGATCTCCTCCAGGCCGGACTCCTCCCAGATCGCGCGGTAGCGGGTCTGCGGGGCGCCGGGCTGGAAGCCGAAGCGCAGCCATCCGTGCGAGGGGTACACGAGCGCGCCTTTCGCGCCCGCGGCGGCGGCATCCTTCGCCTCGAGCGCGGCGGTGAGGTTGCCCTCCTTGGTGATGCCGGCGATGATCGGCAGCCGGTCGTCGACCGAGTCGCGGAACGCGCGGATCACGTCGAGCTGCTCCTTCTCCGTCAGGAAGGTGCCTTCTCCGGCGTGTCCGAGGACGACGAGGCTCTTGACCCCGTCGATCGATCCCAGCCACGAGCCGAGGCGCTGGATGGCGGCGTAGTCGACATCGCCGTCGGGGGTGAACGGGGTAACGGGGGCGGGGTTCAGGCCGCGGAGGTCGAGGACCATCGTCGTCTCCTTCGTCTCTTCGTCGAGCGTTCTCCGGATGGGAACGTTTGCGGGAACGATCGCAAGTGTGCGGTCGATCGGCGGCGCATGTCAAGACTTTTCTCGGATCGTTCCCGGGAAGGATTGCATCGGACGGGTATCGTGACGGGGGGAGGGCCCATGGTCGACATCGATTCCGCGGCGCGGCACGTGGTCACGCTCAAGGACGTCGCTGTGGCATCCGGGGTCAGCATCTCCACCGTCAGCCGCGTGCTCGACGATCGGACCCCGCGCTCGCGATCCGCGACCGCCGAACGCGTGCGCGCGGTCGCCGACGAGTTGGGCTACCGGCGCAACGTGTCGGCCTCGAGCCTGCGCCGGGGGGCCACCGGCACCATCGGTGTCCTCGTGCCCCGTCTGACGGATGCCGTGATGGCGCTGATGTTCGAGGCGATCGAGCGTGCGGCGCACCGACGCGGGTACTTCGCCGTGGTCGCGACGTGCGGTGACGACGCCGACGAGGAGCGCCGCGCCACCGAGACGCTCCTCGGTCGCGGCGTCGACGGCCTGGTCCTCGCGACGGCGCGTCTCGACGACGCCCTGCCCGCCTCTCTGCGCGAGCGCGGGATCGCGCACGTGCTCGCGCTGCGATCGGATGGGGTGAGTCCGTCGTCACTGGGCGATGACGAGACCGGCGGATACCTCGCCGTGCGCCACCTGCTCGACCTCGGTCACCGCGACATCGGCGTCATCACCGGCCCGTGGTTCACCTCGAGCGGGCGCGACCGCCGAGCGGGGGCCGAACGCGCGCTGCGGGAAGCCGGCGTCGCCCTGCGCGACGGGCGGATCCTCGCCGTCGGCTACGGCCTCGATCACGGCATCGAGGCGGCGCGGAAGCTCTTGGGCGGGCCCGACCGCCCCACCGCCGTCTTCGCCGCCAACGACAACCTCGCGGTCGGGGTGTCGACGGTGGCGCAGTCGATGGGCCTGGATGCCGGTCCCGACCTGTCGATCGTCGGATACAACGACATCCCGCTCGTCTCGCGTCTTCCGGTGCCCCTGACCTCGGTGCGCACGCACTTCGATCGGATCGCCGAGGTCGCGCTGGACATGCTGTGGGATGCCGACGCGGCGGCGCGCATCGAGCGCACGATGCCGACGCTCATCCCGCGGGCCTCGACGGCCCCACCGCGCCTCTAGCCGGGCTCGGTCGTCCGGATCAGTCCACAGCTCACGCAGGACCACGCCACGAGGAAGCGTTCGTCGTCGAGCACCTCGAACCGCAGCGGATCGCCGCACGTCGGGCACCGTGGCAGAGCGTCGGGCGTCGTCACCGCTCGAAGGTCACGTGGACGACGCCGCTCTCGGCGACCTCCGACGTGACGCGGTAGTGGGCGTGGAGGTGGGTGAGGTCATCCCAGAGCCGGGTACCGCGCCCCAGGATCACCGGCCGGACGGCGACATGCAACCGGTCGACGAGACCGGCCGCGAGGGCGGATCGCACGGTCGCGACGCCCCCGCCGACGCGGACGTCGGCGCCGCCGGACAGCTCGCCCGCCCGACGCACGGCATCCTCGATGCCCGTCGAGACGAACTCGAACCGGGTGCCGTTGGCGAAGGCGATCGGCGCGCGTTCGCTGTGCGTCAGCACGAGGACGGGCACGCGGAACGGCGGGTCGTCTCCCCACCACCCGCGCCAGTCGGGATCGTCGGGGAACGCGTGGATGCCGAACATCCCGGCCCCCATCACCTCCGCGCCGATCCCGTCGAAGTACGCCGCGGCGTAGCGGTCGTCGACACCGGTGGTGCCGGAGCCGGAGAAATCGCCGAACACGCGCTCGCGGAACGTCCGCGTCGCCATGTAATCCTCGACGAGCAGTCCCCAGTCGGCACCCATCGGGTTCTGCGGGGAGGGGTCGGCCGGGGCGGCGACGCCGTCCAGCGAGATGTTCAAATCGACGCGAACGGCCATGGCATTCCCTCGAAGGTGGTTACCGGTAGTTCACGAACTGCAGGTCGACGTCGAGGTCGGCGGCCTTGAGCAGGCGCTGCACCTCCTGCAGGTCGTCGCGCGACTTCGACTGCACGCGCAGCTCGTCGCCCTGGATCTGGGACTTCACGCTCTTGGGGCCTTCGTCGCGGATGATCTTGCCGATCTTCTTGGCGTTCTCCTGCGAGATGCCTTCCTTCAGCGTCGAGGTGATGCGGTATTCCTTGCCGCTGGCGGTCGCCTCGCCGGACTCGAGGCTCTTCAAAGAGATGCCGCGCTTGATCAGCTTCGTCTGGAACACGTCGAGGACGGCCTTCGCGCGCTCCTCGGAGTTGGCCTTGATGAGGATCGCCTCGCCGCTCCACTCGATGGAGGCGTCGGCGCCTTTGAAGTCGTAGCGCTGCTCGACCTCTTTGCGCGCCTGGTTGAGAGCGTTGTCGGCTTCCTGGCGGTCGATCTTGGAGACGATGTCGAATGAGCTGTCGGCCATTCGGCGATTCTACCGACCGTCGCCGACTCCGGCCCGGTGCGGGGTGCGCGCTCGTAGACTCGGATGCCATGCGAGCACTCACCGAGAACGAGGTGCGCGACGCGTTCGTCAACGCCGCACCGGACGAGCTGCGGGTCGTGGCTCTGCCGCACGACTTCCTGCTGACCGACTGGGATCACCTCGACTTCTTCGCGTGGCGCGACCCTCGCACCCGCGGACGTGGATACCTCGTGACCGAGCGCGACGGAGAACCGACCGGGGTGGTGCTGCGGGTCGCCGACGGGCAGTCGCGGGCGCGGTCGGCGATGTGCAACCTGTGCCACACGATGCAGCCGGGCGATCAGGTGGCGCTGTTCACGGCGCGCAAAGCGGGGGCCGCGGGGGAGCACGGCGATACGGTCGGCACGTACATGTGCGCCGACCTGTCGTGCCACGAGAACGTGCGCCTGGCGATGCCGCTGGCGCCGAGCGAGATCCGCGGGAGTGTGGACATGAAGATCGACGGCACCAAGCGCCGCACCGAGGCGTTCGTCGAGCGCGTGCTCGAGACGGCCGGGGTCGAACGGTGAGCGGCCGCGTCGTCGTCATCGGCGACGCCCTGATCGATGAGCTGCGCGACGACGCCGGCGTGCGCGAGTTCGTCGGCGGCGCGGCCCTGAACGTCGCCGTCGGCCTCTCGCGCTTGGGCGTGCCCGCTTCCCTCATCGCGATGGTCGGTGACGACGCCGCGGGGGAGCAGATCCGCGCCTATCTCGCCGAGTACGACGTCGAGCTGTTCGCGAGTCCCTCCGAGCATGGATCCTCGCGCGCGGTCAGCACGCGCTCCGCCGGCGGCGAGCCGGAGTACGTCTTCAACGACGCCGCGCAGAACCGGCGCGTCCACTACGGCGACGCGGAGCGGGCGGCGCTGGCCGATGCCGCCATGGTCGTGGTGAGCTGCTTCCCCTTCGACGACGCGGAGCAGACCGACGCTCTCGTGGATGCCGTGGCCTCGGCGTCGGCGTCACTCGCGATCGACCCGAACCCCCGCGCGGGCATGCTGCACGACCGTGACGAGTTCGTCCGCGGCTTCGAGAAGGCAGCCGCTCGGGCGCAGCTGGTGAAGGTCGGCGAGGATGACGCGCAGCTGCTGTACGGCGGCCCGCTCGAGGATCTGCGCGAGAAGCTGACGGGCCTGGGCGTGGATGCCGTGCTCGCGACCTACGGTGCCGGGGGAGCTGCGATCGACGCGGGCGGGATGACGCTCTCGCGCGGGATCGCAGACCTGCCGGGCCCCATCGTGGACACGATGGGCGGCGGCGACGCGATGCTCTCGACCACCGTCGCGCTCGTGCGCGGCGGCCTGCCCGAAGACGAGGCATCCTGGGGCTTCGTCCTGGACCGCGCGATGGAAGTGGCCGCCGCGACATGCCGCAGCGAGGGAGCGCTCCTGCGCATCCCGGAGTGACCCCGCCCCGTGTTGGAAGCATGCCCTCGGGGAGGGTAAGGTAGGTGATCGCGCCTCCGGTCGACTGTGAAAGCCGGGCGGGTGCGCACCTGGCGAGTTACCCAAGCGGCCAAAGGGATCTGACTGTAAATCAGACTGCATTGCATTCGGGGGTTCGAATCCCTCACTCGCCACCACGAACACCAGCGAAAGCCTCGGGAGACCGGGGCTTTTCGCTTTCCCTGCTGCGTTCTCCGCCACGTTCCCGCCCGATGATCCGTCCGGCATCCATCCGGACGACGACGTCGGCCTCCGCGATGAGCCGGTCGTCGTGGCTCACGCAGACCACGGCGGTGCCGCGCGCCGTCTCGTCGGCGATCGCCCGGCGGATGAGCTCGGCGCTCATGGCATCCAGGGCCGTCGTCGGTTCGTCGAGCAGCAGCAGGTCGGCACCGCGTGCGAGACCCTGCGCGAGCAGCGCGCGCTGACGCTGGCCGCCCGAGAGCGCGGCGAACGGTCGGCGATGCAGGGCCGCCATGCCGATGCGGCGGAGAGCCTCGTCGACGGCGGCTCGGGCCGCGCGATCGAGGCGGCGCACCGCTCCGACGCGTCCCCATGCCCCGACCGTCACGACATCGCGCACGGTGAGCGGAAGGCGCTCCGTGACCGCGGCGCGCTGCGGCACGAAGGCGCGCGCTCGCGCGTCGACGCGAATCGAGCCCGCGGTGGGCGTGCGCGCCCCCGCGAGCACCTCGATCAGCGTCGACTTCCCGGAGCCGTTCGCTCCCACCAGCACCGTCAGGGCGTTCCGGGTGACGTCGAGGTCCACTCCGTCGACGGCGCGTGCGTCGCCGATGTCCACGCGGATGCCGCGGAGCGCGGCGACGGGGGAGGAGGGGGTGGTCGGGGGCATGGCGTCCATTCTATGAATTTGAGAACCATTCTCAATATGGATACCGTCGTGCCTCGTGTCCTGGTTCACCGATCCCTTCTCGCTCGAGTTCGTGCAGCGTGCGCTGGCGGGTGGGGTTCTGGTGGCCCTGCTGTGCGCGGTCGCCGGCACCTGGGTGATCGTGCGGGGGATGGCCTTCCTCGGCGAAGCCCTCGCCCACGGGATGCTCCCCGGTGTGGCACTGGCCACGTTGCTGGGGCTGCCCGTGCTTCTCGGCGCCGCCGCGAGCGCGGTCGTGATGAGCCTGGGCATCGGCGTCCTACAGCGGCGCGCGCGGCTGTCGTACGACACGAGCATCGGGATGCTGTTCGTCGGGATGCTGGCGCTCGGGGTCATCGTGATCTCGCACGCCGGCAGCTTCGCGACGGATGCCACGGCGATCCTGTTCGGCGACATCCTGGCGATCGGCGGCGACGACCTCGTCGTGCTCCTCGTCGCCGCGGGGGTCGGCGTCGTCGCGGCGGTGGTGTTCCACCGATCGCTCGTGGCTCTCGCCGTGGATGAGCGCATCGCCCGCGTCCTGCGGCTCGCCCCGCGGGTCGCGCAGATCGTGCTGGTGGGGCTGGTCACCCTCGCGGTCGTGGCGTCGTACCAGGCCGTGGGGTCTCTGCTCGTGGTCGGTCTGCTCGTGGCTCCCGCCGTCGCCGCACGGCAGTGGACCGCGCGGATCCCCACCACCATGGCGCTCGCCGCCGTCATCGGTGCCGCTGCCGTGTGGGCGGGACTCCTCGTCTCGTGGCATGCCGCCACCGCGGCGGGCGCCACCATCGCCGCCACCGCGATCGCCGCCGCCGGCGTGTCCTGGGCACTCCGCGCGTCCGTCGACGCCGCCCGGCGACGCGCGGTCGCCCCCGATCCCGTTCCCGTCTGACGCAGAAAGACCTCATGCTCCACCGTTCCTCCCCCCGTCTGTTCGCCCTCTCCGTCGTGGTCGCCGTCGCGCTCACCGGGTGCGCCGCGACCGGTTCGGCGCCCCCGCCGTCCCCCGACACCCACGGCGCGATCGACGGGGCCGCCGAGCTCGCCGAACCGGCGCTCGGCCTCACCTCGATCGACGCCGACGGCCGGGTGTCGCACCTCGACCTCCTCGACGAGACGACGGTCGACCTCGGGACGGTCCGCGCTCCTCTCGCCGTCCACAGCGACGGTCGCTACCTCTTCGCGATCGACGAGATCGGCGTCTCGGTCGTCGACAGCGGGGTGTGGACGTGGGATCACGTCGACCACTTCCACTACTACCGCGCCGAGGCGCGCGTCCTCGGCGACGTGGACGGCGCAGGCGCAGCGGTCGTCGCGACCTCGAACTCGTCGACCACCGGCGGAACGGGCGTGTTCTTCCCCGAGTCCGGGGACGCCGTGCTGCTGGACACCGAGGCACTCTCGAAGGGCCGGGTCGTGGAGTCCTTCCGTCTTTCACGCGAACCCGGACCCGGCATGGTCGTGCCCGCCGGATCGTTCGCAGCGGTCGCCGCGGGCGACGAAGTGACGCTGCACACGGCGGACGGCGCCACCACGGGTGAGCCGGTCGCGTGCGAGGCCGCCGCTGGGACCCTCACCACCCGCGTCGGGGCGATCATCGGATGCCAGGACGGCGCGCTCCTGATCCGCGTCGAGGACGAGCAGCCCATCGTCGAACGCATCCCTTATCCGGACGGCGTGACCGCGCCGCGGGCGACGGCCTTCGCCAACCGTGAGGGACGTCCTCGCGTCGCCGCCCTCGCCGGCGACGCCGGCATCTGGATGCTCGACACCCGGGCCCGCTCCTGGACCCTCCTGCCCGTGCCCGAGCCCGTCGTGCAGGTGACCGCCGTCGACGATGCCGACGCGACCGTGCTCGCCCTCACCCCCGACGGTCGCGTGCTGGTGCTCGACGGCGAGACGGGCGCCCAGCGGGCGGCATCCGTCCCCCTTGTGGAGGCCAGTCTCGCCGCCGGCCACACCGTGACCCTCGTGGCGGACCAGCAGCGCGCCTACCTCAACGGTCCGGCGGAGCGACGGCTGTGGGAGATCGACTTCGCCGACGACGCGCGCGTCGCTCGCGACTTCGAAACCGCCTCCGCGCCGCTGTTCTTCGCCGAGACGGGGCGCTGACATGAAGGTTCTCCGTCTCGCCGCCGCCCTGCTGCTCACCGGGGGACTGCTGACGGCGTGCGCCCCGGGTGCGAGCGAGCGTCCGCTCGTCGTGGTGTCGACGAACATCCTCGGTGACGTCGTCTCGAATCTCGTCGGCGACGACATCGAGGTGATCACCCTCATGCGCCCGGGCGCCGATCCGCACTCGTTCGAGATCTCGGCGTCCGAAGCGGCCCGCCTGCGTGCGGCCGACCTCGTCGTGTCGAACGGTCTCGGGCTCGAGGAGGGGCTCCAGCAGCACCTCGACGCCGCGGCCGACGCCGGTGTGGCGACCTTCGTCGCCGGCGACGCGGTCGATGTGCTGCCCTACACCTCGACCGACGCCGGTGGCGCGGACGACCCCCACTTCTGGACGGACCCCGCGCAGACCATCGCCGTCGTCGACGCGCTCGTCCCCGTCCTCGAGGGGATGGCGGGAGTGGATGCCGCCGCAGTCGCCACCCGCGCGGCCGACTACCGCGAGGCGCTCGAGGTCCTGGACGCCGACATGACGACCGCCTTCGCGGCCATCCCGGAGGCGCAGCGCGCCCTGGTCACGAACCACCACGTGTTCGGCTATCTGGCCGACCGGTTCGGATTCCGCGTCGTGGGTGCCGTCATCCCGGGCGGGACGACCCTTGCCGCCCCGAGCGCGAGCGACCTCGCCGACCTGGTGTCCGCGATCGACGAGGCGGGCGTGCGCACGATCTTCGCCGAGTCGTCGCAACCGGACCGCCTGATGAAGGCGCTCGCCGAGGAGGCGGATGTCGAGGTCACGGTGACCGAGCTCTTCACGGAGTCGTTGACGGATGTTGCCGGGGGAGCCCCCGACTACCTGACCATGATGCGCGTCAACACGGAGCGCATCGCCACCGGCCTGTCGCCCTGAGCTTCCGGCCGCACCAGAAGAAGAAAGAGGAATCACATGCGCACCCTTTCCCTCCGTCACGCGGGCGTGCTCGCGCTCGCGGTCGGTGCCGTCGTCGGACTCACCGCCTGCTCCGGTGGCGCGGGCGGTGGATCGGCCGTCCCCGTCCCCGGCTCGTCGGCTACGGCAGGTGAGACCGGCACACGTGTGGCGCTGTCGTACGCCGGCGGCATCATCGTGCTCGACGGCGAGACCCTCGAGGTCGTCGGCGACGTCGACTCCGAGGAGTTCACGCGGTTGAACCCCGCCGGCGACGGCCGGCACGTCATGGTGACCACCAGCGCCGGCTTCCAGGTGCTGGATGCCGGTACCGCCGAGGACGCCCCCGTCCTCACCGATCTGGTCTTCCCGGCCGAGAAGGCGGGACACGTCGTGGTGCACGGCGGCAAGACCGTGCTGTACGCCGACGGCACGAGCGACACCACCGTGTTCGACACCGACGCCCTGCTGGCATCCGCGGACGAGCTCCCCCCGACGGAGACGATCCCCGGCGTCGAGGCGCACCACGGCGTCTCGATCGTGCTCGAGGACGGCTCCTTCGTCACGACCGTGGGCAACGCCGACGGACGCACGGGCATCGTCGTGAAGGATCCGTCGGGCGCGACCATCGCCGAGAGCGCCGACTGCCCCGGCGTCCACGGTGAGGGCACCGCTCAGGACGAGGTCGTGGTCTTCGGGTGCGAGAACGGCGCGCTGATCTTCGACGACGGCGAGATCACCAAGCTCGACGCCCCCGATCAGCCCTACGGCCGCACCGGAAACCTGTTCGTCAGCGAGACGAGCCCCCTGGTGATCGGCGACTACAAGGACGACCGGGATGCCGAGGGATACCTGCTGAACCGCGTGGCGCTCATCGACACCGCGGCCAAGACGCAGACCGTCGTCGACATGCCCGACGGCGCCGAGTACACCTTCCGCGACCTCGCGCGCGGCCCCGGTGACCTCGGCTACATCCTCGCCTCCGACGGGGCGATCCACGTCTTCGACCCCGAGGCCGGGGCCTTCACGGATGCCTTCCCCGTGATCGACCCCTGGGAGGGGCCAGTCGAGTGGCAGGACCCCCACCCCGCGATCAAGGTCAGCGGCGATATCGCCTACGTGACCGAGCCCGCGAAGAACGCGGTGCACGCGGTCGATCTCACCAGCGGGCGCGTGCTGACGAGCGCGGAACTGGAGGTCACGCCCAACGAGATCGCGCTGACCCGCTGATCCCCGGACTACACGGCGGGGGAGCCTCGATCCCTCGGGGCTCCCCCGCCGCATCGGTCCTCCGCAGCGCCCGTGACGTCGTCTCGAGCGCCGTGCCCGTGCGGTTACCCGGCGAGGTGGGGCATGCTCTGCGTCGCCCGCCGGACAGGCTATGCGGCGCGCGCCGACCCAGCCGGCCCCACCGAAGGGGTGCGCGGGGCGGCAGGGGACGAGACGGCGCGCTCGTCGTCCTCCCAGCTGCGCAGGTCGACCACGAGGCCCGCTGAGGCGCTCGCCTGCTCGGCGAGGACTCGCAGATACTCGCTCGCGAGCTGATCGGCCTCGGTCGCGTCGAACACGAAGCGCAGCGGGATCGAGGGGTGCAGCCAGATGGCAGAACGTCCGCTCGTGTCGGGGTCTCCGACCCAGGTGAGGGTGAAAGACTCGCCGCGCCGGAGCTTCGTGGCGGTGATCACCTTGACGTAGGCCAACAGCCGGTCGGGGAAGGTGACCGGAGCGACATCGGTGCCGTAATAGAGCAGGGCCATGGGCCCGAAGGTAGCACTATCTAATTCAGTTAAATAGTGCTGTGAGATATTTACGGCATTAACCAGCGGTCGCTAGGGTGGAGCCATGTCCCCGCGCCCCGCCCTCTCCCTGGCGCTCGACGCCTTCGTCGAGGCTCGGCGCTCCGCGGAGGCGGCCGCGCGCGCCGAGCTGCGGCTCAACGAGACCGAGGTGCGCGCCCTGCGGCGTATCCGCGACCGGCCCGGCATCCGCCCCTCGGAGTTGCGAGAACACCTCGGCGTGACGTCGGCCGGAGTGACCACGCTCGTGGATCGGCTCGTCGAGCGGGATCTGCTGCGTCGCGAACTCGACACCGAGGACCGCCGGGCGAACCACATCTACCTCGAGATCGACCTCGAGGCGGTGCCGTGGTCGGAACTGGACCGCTTCGCCCGCGACGTCGATCGTGCGGTCGACGCAGAGACCGCGGCGACCACGGATGGCTTCGCCGACGCGCTCCAGCGCATCATCCGCGCGACGCTGACTCCGCGCTGATCCCCGGCACGCGGTCGAACGCCGCGTGCAGGGCCGCCCGCACCGCGCGGATGCCCGGCCGGTCCGCCGTGCCCCGGCGCACCGCGGTGAAGATCTCGCGGCGAGGCCGTTCGGGGAGGTCGATCGCCCGGGTGGCGGGTTCGTCGCCCCCGAAGACGAGCGCGGGGATCATCCCGACGGCGTGACCGGAGGCCACGAGGCGCACGTGCGCGGTCAGGTCGGCCAGCTCGAACCGAACGTCGGGCTCGAACCCGGCGGCGCGGCACTGCTGCGTCGCCCAGTGGCGCGCGGCGGTCCCCTCCGGCTCCATCACCCACGCGCGATCGCGCAGGTCGGCCAGCGACGCGGCGGGGTCGCCGTGCGCCACGGCGAGGCGGATGGCATCCCGCCCCAGTGTCCGTCGCTCCAGCAGTGCTCGCTGCTCGCGCGTGTGCCCGGGGTACTGCTCGGCCACAGCCAGGTCGAAGCCGCGGGCGGCGACCTCGAACAAGCTTTCCTCCGGAGCCAGCTCGGCGATCTCGACGCGGAGCCCCGGCTCGGTCGCGGCGAGCACGTCGAGCGCGCGAGGCACGAGCCCGTGCGCTGCGGACTGCATCACGGCCAGGCGCACGGGTGCCAGCGACGGCTGTAGCGACTCGATCTCGGCCCGCGCGGCCTCGTCGGCGGCGAGCATGCGCGCCGCGTGGGCGGCCAGGGCCTCGCCCTGCGCGGTGAGGCGGACGCGCCGTCCGTCGGGCTCGAGGAGCGCGACACCGGCCTCGCGTTCGAGCTGCGCGAGCTGCTGCGAGATCGTCGAAGGGCTGAAGGAGAGCGCGTCGGCGACCGACGCCAGGGTGCCGCGCATCGACAGTTCGTGCAGCAGCCGGAGACGGCGCAGGTCGAACATGATCTTCCCTTCGACATCACCGAACAATACTGTTCGCAAATCATCGCTTTTCTCGATCGTACGTCGGCCGCACACTGAGGGCATCCGAGGAAGGATCCCCATGTCGCTCACCGAAGTCACGCCCACGGAGATCGCTCCGGCCGACCTGGCAGCCGACGCCGTGGCCCTGGTTCGCCGCTGGCTCGCCGACAGCCGTTCCGAGCCCGTCGACGCGGCCGCCACCCGGCTCGCCGGTGTGCTGCGGGATCCGAACGGGCTCGCTTTCACGGTGGGGTTCGTCGACGGCGTCGTTCGGCCCGAAGACCTGCGGGTCGCCGCGGCCAACCTCGCCCGACTCGCCCCGCTGGTCCCCGACTTCCTGCCCCTTCACCTGAAGGCCGCGATCCGGCTCGGAGCGCTGACGGCGCCGGTCCTGCCGCGAGTCGTGGTGCCCGCCGCGCGCACGGCGCTGCGCTCGATGGTGCGTCACCTCATCGTCGATGCGAGCGACCGCCGTCTCGGCGACGCCATCGCCGCGATCCGCGGTCGCGGAGACGGCATCCGGCTCAACGTCAATCTGCTCGGCGAGGCGATCCTCGGCAAGAAGGAGGCCGCGAGGCGACTCGAGGGCACCCGGCGACTTCTCGCCCGCGACGACGTCGACTACGTCTCGATCAAGGTGTCCTCGACCGTCGCGCCGCACACCCCGTGGGCCTTCGAAGCCGCGGTCGCCGACGCCGTCTCGGCCCTGCGTCCGCTCTACCGTGTGGCGAAGGAGACCGGGACCTTCCTCAACCTCGACATGGAGGAGTTCAAGGACCTCGACCTGACCCTCGCGGTCTTCGAGACGCTCCTCGGCGAGTCGGAGTTCCACGACGTGGAGGCCGGAATCGTCCTGCAGGCGTACCTTCCGGACGCCCTGGCCGCCATGATCCGCCTGCAGGAGTGGGCCGCCGCGCGGGTGGCATCCGGTGGTGCTCCGATCAAGGTGCGGGTCGTCAAGGGTGCGAACCTGCCGATGGAACGCGTGGATGCCGACGTGCACGACTGGCCTCTCGCGACGTGGCCGTCGAAGCAGGCGACGGATGCCTCGTACAAGGCGGTGCTCGACTACGCCCTCCGTCCCGAGCGCACCGCGCACGTGCGCATCGGCGTCGCCGGTCACAACCTCTTCGACGTGGCGCTGGCGTGGCTCCTCGCGGAGCGCCGCGGGGTGACCGGCGGCATCGACGTGGAGATGCTGCTGGGCATGGCCACCGCGCAGCAGGCCGTCGTGCGGCGCACGGTGGGCTCGATCCTGCTGTACACGCCGGTGGTGCACCCGCAGGAGTTCGACGTCGCGATCGCCTATCTCATCCGTCGTCTCGAGGAGGGTGCCTCGAGCGAGAACTTCATGTCGGCCGTGTTCGACCTCGGCACCCACGAGGCGCTGTTCGCCCGGGAGTGCGACCGCTTCCTCGCCTCGCTCGCCGACATGCCGACCGGCGTCCCCACGTCGCACCGCGTGCAGGATCGCACCTCGGCGCCCGCGCAGGCGCCCCGCACGGGCTTCCGCAACACCCCGGACTCCGACCCCGCCATCGCGGCGAACCGGGAGTGGGCCGCGGGGATCGTGTCACGCATGTCGTCCTCGCGCCTCGGTGCCGACACGATCGCCGCGCACACCGTCGCGGACGAGGCGGTGCTCGACGAACGCATCCGGGATGCCGCGGGTGCCGCCGCCGCGTGGCGCGATCTCGGCGCCGACGCGCGTGCCGAGATCCTGCACCGGGCCGGCGACGTGCTGGAGGCCCGCCGTGCCGACCTCATCGAGGTCATGGGCTCCGAGTGCGGCAAGGTCGTCGAGCAGAGCGACCCCGAGGTGTCGGAGGCCATCGACTTCGCGCACTATTACGCCGAGCAGGCGCGCCGCCTCGACCGCGTCGACGGCGCCCGTTTCACTCCCGTGGGGCTCACCGTGGTGACCCCGCCGTGGAACTTCCCCGTGGCGATCCCGGCCGGCTCGACCCTCGCCGCCCTCGCCGCCGGCTCTGCCGTGGTCATCAAACCGGCCGCACTCGCCGAGCGCTCCGGCGCGGTCATGGTCGAAGCCCTGTGGGAGGCGGGTGTCCCTCGGGACGTGCTGACACTCGTGCAGGTCTCGGAGAAGGACCTGGGCCGGCAGCTGCTCACCCACCCGGACGTGGAGCGGGTCGTGCTCACCGGAGCGTATGAGACGGCGGAGCTGTTCCGCTCGTTCCGCCCCGACTTGCCGCTGCTGGCCGAGACGAGCGGCAAGAACGCCGTCATCGTGACCCCGAGCGCCGACCTGGACCTCGCCGCGAAGGACGTCGCGCTGTCGGCGTTCGGGCACGCCGGCCAGAAGTGCTCGGCGGCCTCGCTCGTCGTGCTCGTGGGGTCGGTCGCGACCTCGCGCCGCTTCCGCGACCAGCTCGTCGACGCGGTCACCTCGCTGGAGGTCGGGATGCCGTGGGACGATGCGGCGCGCGTCGGACCGCTCATCGAGCCCGCGCAGGGGAAGCTGCTGCGCGCGCTGACGACGCTCGAGCCGGGTCAGCGCTGGGTCGTCGAGCCGCGCCGTCTGGACGATGACGGACGACTGTGGCGTCCCGGCATCCGTGAGGGCGTGCAACCGGGCAGCGAGTTCCACCGCACCGAATACTTCGGTCCCGTTCTCGGCATCATGACGGCCGACACCCTCGACGAGGCGATCGAGGCCGTGAACGCGATCGAGTATGGCCTCACGTCGGGTCTCCACGCGCTCGACGACGCCGAGATCCAACGGTGGCTGGCGCGCATCGAGGCCGGCAACGTCTACGTCAATCGCGGCACGACCGGCGCCATCGTGCAGCGACAGCCGTTCGGCGGATGGAAGAAGTCCGCCGTGGGCGCGGGAACCAAGGCCGGCGGACCGCACTACCTCTTCGGGTTCGGCTCGTGGACGGATGCCGAGCCGTCGGCGCCCCGGGGAACGGACGCGCTCGCCGGACCCGCGACGGCAGCGGTCCCCGCCGCGGATCGCGAGTGGGTGGCGTCCGCTCTGGCATCCGATGCCGCCGCGTGGGGGGCGCAGTTCGCCCAGGCCCGCGATGTCACGGGGCTGGAGTCGGAGCAGAACGTGCTGCGGTACGCACCCGTGCCGGTGACGGTGCGCCTGGAGGACGCGCGCGACGCGGACCTCGTGCGCGTTGTCGCCGCCGGAGTGCGCGTCGGGTCGACGCTCACCGTGAGCAGCGGCCGGGCGTTGACGCCCGCGGTGCGGGCGTGGCTCGAGGGCTCGGGGGTTCCGTACGAGATCGAGGACGCGCCGGCGTGGGCGCGACGGGCGGCGCGGCTGGCGCGCACCGGCGGTCGGGTGCGTCTGCTCGGGGGCTCGCCGCAACGGTTCGCCGAGGACACTTCGGGGTCACCCGCCGTCGCTCTCTACGCGGACGCGCCGACGCGCGCCGGCGAGGTGGAGCTGCTGCCGTTCCTGCGCGAGCAGGCGGTGTCCATCACCGCGCACCGTTTCGGCACGCCGCGACGGTACGCCGTGCCGCCGCTCGTCACGCCCTGACCTCGGCCTAGGTCGTGCCGCCGACCGCGACCCGCTCGGCGGCGCGACGGACCGACGGGGGGATCGCCGTCCCCGGCATGGTCTGTGCGGAGGTGACCGGATCGCCGGCGACGACCCGGAGGGGGAGCGTGCCGGCCCATACGGCGCGGTCCTCGCCGTCGTCGTCCTCCTCGACGAGCGAGGTGGCGTTGTCCTTCACGCTGGCCTCGGTCAACGGCAGACGAAGCACGAGGGTCGCGGCGAGCTCCCGCGTCGTCATGGGGCGTACTTCGGCCCCGCGGCCCGGCATGAGGCGCTCCGACAGATTCAGGAGCGCACGTTCCTTCTCCTCGGGAGGGACCACGGATGCCACTGCGTGCACGACCGCGCAGCGGTAGCGCATGGAACTGTCGAACAGCGAACGGGCGTACTTCAGCCCGAGCAGGTGCGTGACGGTGAGGCAGACCGGCGCGCCGGCGGCGATCCGCCGGAAGAAGTCACTGCCGGTGGAGCCGTGGACGAGGACGTCGTCGCCGTCGCGACCGATCCCGACGGGTAGGGCGACCGGTCGGCCGTCGCGCACGATCGCGAGGGTTCCCGCGAGCGCGCCGTCGATGATGTCGTAGAGCGCGGCGCGATCGGTGACCTGGTGGTGGGGCAGGCGGCGGACGGTGGTGAGCGGGGTGAGGGGCAAGGTGCGGGACAAGTCGGCCATGCCTCGATTGGCGTCGTTCCAGCGGACCGTTCCCTAGGCCGATTCTCGGTGATTCGACTGGACCAGTGCGAGACTGGCGGCCGTGATCTCATCCGGCATCCTGGATCGTTCGTCGCCCGTTCCCCTGCACGTACAGCTCACGCAGGGGCTGCGTGCCGCGATCGTCGAGGGGCGGCTCGCCGCGGGGGAGACCCTCCCCTCGTCGCGATCGCTCGCCGAAGACCTGGGCGTCGCGCGCGGCACCGTGGTCGCTGCCTTCGAGACCCTCACCGGTGAGGGGTACCTCGTGGCGCGGCCCGGCGCGCGGACGACGGTCGCCGTCATCCCGTCGCACCCGACCGCGACCGTGGACGCGTCGAGCCCCCAGGTTTCCCCCCGCGCCCCTGTGATCGATCTGCGACCGGGACGGCCCGGTACCCGGGGACTCTCCGACGCGGCGTGGCGGTCGGCCTGGAGGCGGGCGAGCGCCTTCGATCCGGCGCCCGACGTCGACGACGAGATGGGGCTGCCCGCTCTGCGCGAGGAGATCGCGAGACATCTCGCACGCACCCGGGGGCTCTCCGTCGATCCGAGCGAGGTGATCGTCACCGCGGGGACGAGCGACGCCCTGCTCTTGGCGGCGCTGGCGCTCCCGATGCGCGGGCCCGGCCGGTTCGGGGTCGAGAACCCGGGGTATCCACGCGTGCGCACGGTCCTGGCGCGGGCCGGTGTCGAGGCCGTTCCCTTGCCGGTGACCCTCGACGGAGGCCTCGACCTGGATGCCGTCGAGCAGCATCGGGACCTGGACGCCGTCGTCGTCACGCCGCACCATCACTACCCGCTCGGCAGCCGGATGGATGCCACGGCGCGTGCGCGCCTGACCGCCTGGGCGCGTGACACCGGCACGGTGGTCATCGAGGACGACTATGACAGCGAGTTCCCCCACGGGCGGGCACCGCTGCCACCCCTGCGGTTCCTCGACCCGCAGGGGGTCGTACTCATCGGCAGCGTGTCGAAGCTGCTGAGCCCCGCCCTGCGCTGCGGGTGGATGATCGCTTCGGGGGCGGCGCACGGCCGCCTCGCGGCGGCACGGGCAGACCTCGACCTGCCCGTCTCGGGGGTCTTGCAGCACGCGATCGCGTCGTACCTGGCGAACGGCTCGCTCGCGCGGCACACCGCTCGTCGGCGTCGCGACTACCGCCACCGTCGGCGGCTCGTCCTGGAGGCCCTGCAGCCGGTCACGGGTGTCGAGCTCGCGGCGGTGAACGGTGGACTGCATGCCGTGGTCCTCCTCGGTGGATCGGCGGCGGATGACGGGCGTGGTGGGTCGACGTTGTCCGCCGCGGCGGCGGTGGGGGAGGAGGACGCCGTGGTTGCCGCGATCGCGGAGCGGGGAGTCCTCGTCTCCGGGCTGTCGGGCTACGCCGTCCCCGGCGCCCCGGCGGACCTGCCCGCCGGCGTCGTTCTGGGGTACGCCGAGCCGACGACGCCGCACCTCGTGGAAGCGCTCGCCGTCGTGGCGGATGTTCTGCGCGCGCGGCGCCCTGGGCAGAGGTAACCGCCTCGTCGGGTGATCGTGGTCTCGATGACCGGACGCGCCATGCGTGCAATGGCGCGACCGATCTGCGGACGTCGAATCGGGTTCAACGACCGTTGGATCCGCGCCCAGCAGGGTGTGGTCAGAACGGCGGGGGATCGGCATCGGGCACGAAGACCACCCGGGGCGGCAGCTTCTCGCGCCGCTCTTGTCCGAGAGGACTGTGGAACCGCAGCGTCCCATCGGGGTCTTGTGTGACGGTCCACTCGGTCTCGGTCTTGAGCGTGTGATGTCGTACGCAGAGGTGGCTCAGATTGCCGAGATGCGTCGCACCGCCGTCGTGAGCCTCATGGTTGTGATCGATCTGGCAGCGCGCGATCGGAGTGCGGCATCCGGGAGCTCGGCAGTGCCGGTCGCGGGCTGCCAGGAACCGACGTTGCGATGTCGTGGGTGTGTACCGGTCGACTTCGAGCACGGTGCCCGTCACGGGATCGCACAGGACGCGATCCCACCCGGGCGCATGGGCGGCGAGCTGTCGCGCGGTGGTGGGATCGATGGGCGTCAGACCGTCGATGCTGGCTCCCACGTCGGAGCGCCCTAAGAGGGTCAGCACGGGCACGGTGATCTGCACGTGTCCGCGGATCGCGCCCAACCCCCCGGGAGACGAGGCGTCGGCGGTCGGGTCGACGGTCGGCGTCGCGGTGAGCAGCAGGTCGGCGCAGAGGTCGGCGCCGATCTGCGCGAGTGTGCGTGTGTCTGTCGGGTCGCCGTCGGTCGAAGAGTCCGCAGTCTCGGCCGCGTCTGCCCCGTCGTCCATCGCCGCGCGGATGGCCGCGGCTTGGCGGCGGAGACGATCACGGATGCCGTAGGCGACCGTCACCGGCAGGATCACACTCAGCTCGGCCATGCCGTCGGCCAGATCGCGCACGCTCACACCGCGGGTGACGGCCGCGCGTGCGTGCCGTTCGGTCATGCCCACCGGGTGCACGCTCTCGGCGAGCTCGCGCCCGAAGGCGCGCACGCGCCCGGGGGAATCGCGCTCCGCCCGCGCGAGGACGACCTGCTCCCACCCCGCACGCGTCTCGTCATCGTCGAGCACGACGCCCGTATCGAGGATGGCCTGCGCATGCCGCACGCCGATGCGCCCCTCCGCAAGGGCTTCCACGGTGGCCGCGAACTTCTCGGTGAGGGTGTGCGCGTCGGACAGTTCTCTCTGCACCGTCAGGTCGTGGCTGCGTGTCGCGACAGCGACTTCGAGCGCCAGGGATCGGATCGGCATCTCCCTCTCACGGCTGTTCCTCGATCGCGCGCGAGCGACCTGGTCGAGCGCGATCTGCAGCGCCTCGCTCCGAAGCTTCACGAGCGAGGCATGGACGCGGGCCGCCCTCATCGACTCGTGGCGGATCGCCTCGACGAGGGAGCGCAGTCGCTCGTGGTCGGGGGCATCGGCCGCCCAGAACGAGTCGTGCGAGGGGATCGGGGGCATGGTTCGAGGCTAGAACATATCTTCGAACCATTGGGGTGTTTTCACCCGCCCTGCCCGGTCGATCACCTGCTCGGAGCGAGCGTCGCGGCCGCAGACGGCGGCTTCGGCGACGCATCGAACCGCCCTTTCTCCGGCCCAGGCATCGGCCCTCCCCGGCCGACCCGCCGGCCCCTGCCGCGTCCGCCCAGGCGGCGATCCAGGGTCCTCCAGCCCCGACCCACCGGCCCGTCCCGCGTCCGCCCGGGCGGCGATCCAGGGTCCTTCAGCCCCGACCCGCCGGCCCCTCCCGCGTCCGCCCGGGCGGCGATCCAGGGACCACCCAGCCCTACCCTCGCCCGAGGATCTCCAGCGCGGCCATCGCCGCGTTGTGCCCACCGATACCGCTCACGGCTCCGCCCCGGCGGGCGGAGGAGCCGCACACGAGCACGCGGCCGTGCTCGGTCTCCACGCCCCACCGCTCGGCGGGGCCGAGCTCGGCGGGATCCCGTGCGGCGTCGGCTCCGTCGAGCCACGGCCACGAGAGTCCACCGTGGAAGATGTCGCCTCCGATCATCCCCAGCGAGCGCTCGAGGTCGGTCGTGGTGCGGGCCTCGATGCACAGGCGTCCGTCGGGGGCCTCGACGATGCAGTCCCGCAGCGGCTCGGCGAGCACGGAGTCCAGCGACTGCTGCGCCGCGGCGAGCAGCCGGGCTCCCGCGGCGACCGGATCCTCACCGTCGATGAGTCGGTGCGGTACCTGAAGGCCGAAGAGCGTGAGGGTCTGCGCTCCGCTGGCCCGCAGCTCCTCGCCGAGGATCGATGGATCCGTGAGCGAGTGGCAGTAGATCTCGGCCGGCAGCGGCTCGGGCACGAGGCCCGCGGATGCCGTGACGTAGGCGGCATCCAACTGGGTCATCGTCTCGTTCACGTGGAACGTCCCGGCGAACGCGGCCTCGGGGGCGACCGAAGTGTCCTTCAGTCGCGGCAGACGGGACAGCAGCATGTTGACCTTGATCTGCGCACCTTCGGGCTCGGGCGCCTCGCTGGGCGCGCCGCCGGCGGTGAGCAATCGCGCGAGGACGGCCCGGCCGACGCCGCTGAGCACCACGTCGCCGACGTAGGCCTCCGACCGGTCGGTCACGCCGTGGACTTCGCCCGACGGTGAGACCGAGATGACCTCGACACCCGTTCGGATCTCGACTCCGGCTTCGCGTGCGGCGCGCTCCAATTCCGCCGTGACGGCACCCATCCCGCCGACGGGAACGTCCCAGTGGCCGGTCTCGCCCCCGATGACGTGGTAGAGGAAGCATCGGTTCTGCGCGAGTGAGGGATCGTCCGACGACGTGAACGTACCGATGAGTCCATCTGTCAGTGCGATGCCGCGAGCCAGGTCGCTCTCGAGCGACGCGCGCAACAGGTCGCCGAGGGGGCGCTCCGTCAGTGCTTTCCACAGGTCGTCGTCGTCGATGCGTCGACGCAGCTCCTCGGCGGTGGGCAGCGGCTCGGTCAGAGTCGGGAACACCGCACGACCCAGCGGCGCCAGCCGCTCGCCGAAGGCCGCGAAACGCCGCGCCTCCGCGGTATCGCCGAGCGTGCGCGCGAACGAGGCGGCGGTGGCCTCGGCATCCTGGGTGTCGATGAGGATGCCCCGGGTGGGGTCGGACGGATCGGGTGTGTAGGAGGAGTAGCGGCGGCGCCGCAGTTCGATGCGCAGCCCCAGGTCGTCGATGATCTTCCGCGGCAGCAGGCTCACCAGGTACGAGTACCGCGAGAGCCGAGCATCGACGCCCCGCCACGGCCGCTCCGAGACGGCCGCGCCACCGACGGCATCCTGTCGCTCCAGGACCACCACCGACCGTCCGGCGCGGGCGAGGTAGGCGGCCGCCACGAGCGCGTTGTGGCCGCCGCCGACGATGACGACGTCGTATCGAGTGGTCTCCGGGGCATTCATGCCCCCACGCTAGCGATCCGGATCGGGGCCGCCCAGGGCTGGCGTCCCAGTAGCGTGGATGCCATGACTCTCGCCGCAGATCTGCTCGACATCGCCGCCCGTATCGCCCGGCAAGCCGGTGATCTGGCGGCCCGGCGCCGACGCGAGGGGCTGGAGATCGCCACGAAGTCGGTCGCGGCCGATATCGTCACGGCGGCGGATCGCGAGGTCGAGGCGTTCGTCCGTGCCGAGCTGGAGCGCGAGCGCCCGGAGGACGGGTTCTTCGGCGAGGAGTCCACCGCACAGGAGAGCCGCAGCGGCATCACCTGGGTCGTCGATCCGATCGACGGCACCGTGAACTACGCCTATGGGATCCCGGCGTGGGCGGTGAGCATCGCCGCGGTGGAAGGATCCGCCGACCCGGCGACGTGGAGCGCCGTGGCGGGGGTCGTCTACAACCCCGTCTCGGGCGAGATGTTCCGTGCCTCGCGCGGTGGCGGCGCGTGGCTCGGCGACGAGCGTCTGTCGGTCACTTCCGAGGTCGGGCCCGCCGGGGGACTCATCGCCACCGGGTTCGGCTACGACCCCGCCACCCATGCTCCGACGCTCGAGCGGCTGGCTCGGGTCATGCCCATCGCCCGCGACATCCGCCGTATCGGTGCCGCATCGCTCGATCTCGCCTCCGTCGCCGCCGGACGGATGGATGCCTATTACGAGAAGGGCACCCATCCGTGGGATCACGCCGCGGGGGTGCTGCTGGTGGAGGAAGCCGGCGGCACGGTCGGTGGCGCGCCGGGCGGGCGTCCTGGCAAGGAGATGGTGATCGCCGCCGGCCCCGGCTTCTACGGCCGGCTCGCGAAGCTCCTCGAACCGGAGCTGTGAGTCGCGGGCGTTGATGGCATTCCCAGTCAGCTCGGGGTAGGGTGTTTACCTGATCGTTATTTTCGCGACCCGAACCCGCGGAAATGGCAGAAGCCCGAAAAGCCCGAAGCCGTCGCGCTCGCGACACGACACGAGAGCCCCGCGCGTTGCCGTCAGAAGCCCCCGAGACTGAACCCGCCCGCACCCGGCGATCCAGTCGACCCTCCGCTGCGCCCGTCACGACCGAGTCGACGCGCGCCGAAAGGCGTCGTCACGCTGCGTCGATCGCGGTCGTCCCGGAGGCGGCTTCGGCCGCCCCGCCGGTCGCGTTCGACACGGCGCCGGTCGACGCCGCTGCGGCATCGCAGCCCGAGATCGTCGAACAGGTCGCCGCGGCGGTCGTCGAGACGGTGATCGCTGCGACGATCGAACCCACTCTTCCCGCCCCTCGTCGCCGGTCCTCCCGTGCTGTCGCCGCGCCCGCCGCCCCGGCGGAGGCGGACGCGCCAACGGGGATGACGACCGAGGACGAGGCATCCGGAGTCGCGTCGTCCGACGCTCTCGAGGTGACGGTCGTCGACGAGCGCGGCTCCGACGACGACGTCGCGGTGATCCTGCAGAGCGCCGATGCGACCGAGGCGACCACACCGGTCACGCTGCCGACCTCGCCGATCACCCTCCCGGCGACGCGCCGCAGCCGCCGTCGTCCCGCCACCGTCCAGGCCCCGGAGTCGACCGAGGCTCGGATCGATGACCAGCGCCCTGACGCGGCGCAGCCTCCCCGCGTCGCCGCAGCCGACGCCCCTGCCGGGGACGACATCGCCGACGAGTTCGAAGCCGCTGCGCGGCTGTTCGCCTTCAGGGGGGAGACGGCTGTGCCGCAGCCGGTCGTCGATCCGGTCGCCGAGTCGACGCGCCCGGTGACGCAGGGCCTGCCTCTGGATGCCGCACCCCGTCGGCGCAACGGTCGCCGCACCGCGGCCGCGTCCTTCTCGATCGGCGTCATGGGCCTGGTCGGCCTGATGACCGTCGGTATGACCATGCCGGTGAGCGCGCTCGCTTCGGCCAGCGGCACCGCCAACGTCGCAAGCGTCGAGGCGACCACTCAGAATCTCGCCGTCACGGGCGGCGACGTCTCCGATGGCGCCATCCAGGCCTACGTCGCTCCTGCCGAGACGCAGGCCGGCGTGGTCGACCGCGCCGACGGGTACAGCGCCGCAACCTATGCGCAGATGGCCGCCGACTCGGGCATCAAGAACTTCTCGAACTTCTTCGTCAACGACCCGACCGCGCCCATCCAGTGGCCGTTCGCGGTGGGCGTGCCCATCACATATGGCTTCGGCATGCGCGACGGTCGGATGCACGAAGGCGTCGACTTCGTCCCCGGCGACGGGTCGCCCATCCAGGCGATCGCCGACGGAACCGTCCGCATCGCGACCGAGAGCGGCGGCGCCTTCGGCGTCACCGTGCTCATCGATCACGAGATCGACGGTCAGCTGATCTCGAGCCGCTACGCGCACATGCAGTACGGCTCGCTGCAGGTGACGCCCGGCCAGAAGGTCAAGGTCGGCACGTTCCTCGGACGCACGGGCAATACGGGTCGCTCCTTCGGCGCGCACACGCACTTCGAGCTGCTGCAGAACGGGACGACCGCCATCGACCCGCTGCCGTGGCTGCGCCAGCACACCGGAGGTTGACCCGATTCGAGGATGACGGCTCGGCTCTGATATCCTCTTCTAGTTGCCCGGAAAGATCCGGGTACGCCCCGATAGCTCAGTGGCAGAGCACTTCCATGGTAAGGAAGGGGTCGTCAGTTCAATCCTGACTCGGGGCTCACAGCATCTCCCTCGCCGGGGATGCCGCGCGGCGGGGTAGCTCAGTTGGTGAGAGCGCACGACTCATAATCGTGAGGTCGCGGGTTCAAGCCCCGCTCCCGCTACCACATCCGTCCTCCCTGAACAGATGACCCAAGATGGTCCGTGCGGGGCGACGTGGTCGCGTCACCCGCCGGGAAGCGGCCGGATTCGCGCCTATCGTGGCGGGAGGATCTGGTTCAGAGAGACCTCGCGCGAGTCGAACGGCCCGCGCTTGGCCATGACCATCGTGTACCCCTGCGAGCGCAGTTCCTGCGCGTTCTCGGGCGTCAGAGGGCGACGCCGGACCCTCTCCCACCCGGTGGCGAGGCGGTACCCGTGCGTGATGGTCCGAACGCGTGGCATCCTTCTCCTCTCCCGGCTCATCGTGGCACCCGGAGAACTCTTTTCCGACACGCGAAGGTTGCGTCGACGTGAACGCGGGCCTTCGTAGACCTGTCCTTTCATCGACGGCCATTTCCGGTGAGTTCTCCCCAGTCGGCTGCGGGCCCGCCGCCGGGGCGGAGCGACGAGAGGAACGCCATGTGCACCTTGAAGCACGCCAGGCGCAGGGTGCTCGCCCACCCGATGATCGCGCCGTCGTGCATGGCCTTGTACATGACCCGGTCGGGGGCGACGCGGCGGATCTCGACACGTCCGTACTCGTGCCCGTGAGGGTCGACCATGCGCCAGGTGCCGGTGGGGCCCTCGATGGCGGCGAGGATCGGATGCCACTGCGTCACGGCGTGCCGGTGCCTTTCTCCGGCCGAGGGAGACCACGGTACGTCCGGCCTCCGACAAACGGCCACCGGGTCGCCGGTGGCCCCGCCGCGTATGGTCGCGACACGCAGGAACGAGCCGCATCGCGAAATCGGCGGCGGACGCTGCGCGGTTACCCCTAATCTCAGCGTCATGGGGGAGGCTATCCGGGCCACGGGCGTGGTCAAGAAGTCCGGTGACGTGACCAGCGTCGGCGGTCTGAATCTCACGATTCCCGAAGGCTCGTTCTACGGCATCGCCGGACCCAACGGGGCGGGCAAGACGACCTCGATCCGCATGATCACCGGACTGCTCGAGCCGGATGCCGGTTCGATCGAGGTCGCCGGGATCTCGGTGTGGCCCCATCCCCGCCGCGCGAAGGCGGTGCTCGGGTACGTCGCCGACAACCCGCCGCTGTTCGGTCGGCTGACTGCCCGGGAGATGCTCGACTATGCGGGCATGCTGCGGGGGATGGCGACCGACGACATCCGCACCCGAGGCGACGACCTCCTGCGAGTGCTCGACCTGGAAGCCGACGCCGGTCGACCGATCGCCGACTTCTCCCTCGGGATGACCAAACGTGTGGGTCTCGCCGTCGCGATGCTGCATGCGCCGCGCGTCCTCATCCTGGACGAGCCGTTCGGGGCACTCGACCCGGTCAACACCCAGGTGATGGAGCAGATGCTGCAACGTTTCCGCCAAGGCGGAGGCACCGTGGTGTTCTCGAGCCACGTTCTCGACGTGGTGCAGAAGCTGTGTGACCGCGTTGCGATCATCGCCGGCGGTGCCCTCGTCGCAGAGGGCACGGTCGCCGAGCTTTCGCACGGAGGATCGCTCCAGGACGCGTTCGTCGACATCGTCGGTGGGCGCGAGCTCGCCGAAGGGGACCTGTCGTGGCTCTCGTCCTCGCCCGCCTGAAGCTCGCGCTCCAGATCGGTGGCGCGCGCGCGTCGAGTCTCGGCATCGTCGTGTTCGTGCTCGCCTGGGCGCTCGGCATCCTGGGCGGGCTCGCGGGAGGATTCCTCGTCGCGTTCCTCGACTCCGGGGGATCGCCGTTCGGTGATCTGCTCGTCCTGCTGCTGTTCGTCGCCGTCTTCGGTGGATGGGTGGTCCTGCCGATCGCGACGCCCGTGCCGACCTCGAACATCGTCGATCCGGCGGTGCTCGAGCAGTACCCGCTGAGCCGGGTGCAGCAGGTGACGGGACTGCTGCTGGGCGGTCTGGTCTCCCCCGCGGCCGCAGCGACCTTCCTCACCGCCGCGGGTGGAGTCGCCGCCACGAACGTCGCACTCGTGGACAGGATCGTGGCGGTCATTGCCGCGCTGCTGTTCAGCGTCCTCTGCGTCTCGACGTCATCGGCGGTTCGGGCGTTGTTCGCCGAAGCGCTCTCCGCCCGTCGCGGTCGAGACGTCGCCGTGGCCCTGTCGACGCTGGTCATCGTGGCCCTCTACGTCCTGCCGCACCTGCTGCGGCCGCTGTTGGGCGCGGCGGAGGATGCCGGGGCGATCCTGGTCACGATCCTGACGTGGACGCCGCCCGGTGCCGCCGGTGCGCTCGGCTACGTCCTCGACAGCGGCGATCCGGTCGGGGCGCTCGCGCGGCTGATCGTCGTGATCGTCTCGATCGTTCTCGCGCTGCTGCTGTGGGGTCTCGCGCTGCACCTGCACGTGAGGGGACGAACGGCACGAGCCGTGGCGTCCGGGCACCGCCGCTCCACGGCTGAGTTGGCCCTCGTTCCTCTCGTGCTGCGCGGTCTGCGCGCCGGCCCCGTCGTCGCGGCGGCCAGCCAGCATCTGCGCTACTACTTCTTCCGTGCACCGCGAGCGGCGCAGTTCGTGGTGCTCGGTCCCGTCATCGGCGTCATGTTCGCCGGCGCCCAGGTCCACACGACAGGGCTGGCGTTCGCGGCGGCCGTCGGCGCGGTGGCGATGGGGGCCAGCGCTCTGCTCAACCTGTTCGGGTTCGACGGGCGGGGCGTCGAGCTCACCGTGCAGACCGGCGGATCGCTCGCGAGCGTGCTGCGGGGCAAGCTCCTCGCGGTGTCGCTGTTCCTCGTCCCCGGCGTGGCCCTGCTCACGATCGGTCTGGGGATCGCGACGGGACAGGCCGACCAGATCCCGCTCGCGCTGGTTTCGGCGCTCGCGGCGCTGCTGTTGTCGTTCGCGGTCGGAGCGGCGTGCAGCGCGTGGAACCCCTACGACCAGGAGGCGCCCCAGGGCGATCGCAGCACCCTGTCCGTGCGCATGCTCGCCGGCTTCGCCGTCGCCTTCGCGGCGGTCTACGGCGTCGGATGGGTGAACACCGCGATCACGGCGGTCGTGCCGATCGAGGCGGTGCTCGGCGTGGCGCTCGTGCTCGCGGCCGCCGCGGCCGTCGTGTCGACCCGGGTGAGCGGCACCGTCCTCGACCGGAATCCCGAACGTCTGCTCGCGGCATTCACGCCGCGCTGATCACCCCGAACGACAGGAGCTCCCATGTCCGCACCGACCCCCGCCGTCAGCAAGGGCCGCCTCTGGTTCAACAGCTTCATCATGGCTCTCGCCGCCAGCTGCGGATACCTCATCGTCGCGCTGATGAGCCAGCACCAGGTGCTGACGATCGTGATCGCGATGGCGTCGATCACGCTCGTGCTCACGCCGATCTTCTACTGGACGAACTCGCGTCGGGCACGAATGGGCACTCCGCCGCGCCGCCGCGGCTGACCTCCGGGCGCGGCTCGCGGCCGGAGCGTCGGCGGCAGCAGGTAGCGTCGTGACATGAGCGACGCGCCCGTTTCCCCGGCGAGCCTCGGCCTCGGCCTCGCCGCGGTGGGACGGCCCGCGTACATCACGGCCGGTCGCGACGGCGACCTCGGCGATCCCGCCGAACGGACGATCGAGGCGATGCGTGCGCGCAGCCACGACCTGCTCGACGCCGCGTGGGACCTCGGCATCCGCTACGTGGACGTCGCCCGGTCGTACGGCTACGCCGAGGAGTTCCTCGGGGCCTGGCTGCGTCGCCACCCCGAACGGGCCGCTGACCTGACGATCGGGTCGAAGTGGGGGTACGCGTACGTCGGTGACTGGCGGATGGATGCCGAGGTCCACGAGCGCAAAGAGCACTCGGTGGCGATGTTCCGACGGCAGTGGCCGGAGACGCTCGCGGCCCTGGGCAGGACCCCCGACATCTATCTGGTCCACTCCGTCACCGCCGACAGCCCGGCCCTGAGCGACGCGGACCTGCTCGAGGACCTCCGTCGCCTCGCCGGCACCGGCGTGCGGGTGGGCCTGTCGACAAGCGGGCCGCGTCAGGCGGCGGTGCTCGATGCGGCGCGAACCCTCGAGGCGACGCCCTTCTCGGTGGTGCAGGCGACGTGGAACCTCCGCGAGGGTTCCGTGGGCCCGGCCCTCGCCCGTGCCCACGACGACGGCTGGATCGTCGTGGTCAAAGAGGCGCTCGCCAACGGCGAGCTCGCGGCCGGCGATTCCGACGGTGTGCGGGTGGCGGCGGCCGCGGCAGGGCTATCCCCCGACTCCTTCGCCATCGGCGCGGCGCGGGCGCGGGCCGGCGTCGACATCGTCCTCAGCGGGGCCGCGACCCGGGCGCAGCTGCGTCGTGGCGTCGATGCCCCCGCGGTGCGGGTCGACGACGCCACGCGACGGCGGCTGGCGGTCGACCCCGATCTGTACTGGCGTCGACGCTCCGAGCGCCCCTGGGGATGACCCGCCCGGTGCAGAGCACACCGTGACGGGGCGCGGCCACAGGCCGGGCCGTCGTCGGCTCCGGCGCGACGGTGCCGCCGAAGCACCCGCGGCTGTCAGCGGTGGTCGCGCCAGGAGTGCCGCGGTTCGTATCCCAGCAGACGTCGCGCCTTCTCGATCGACAGGAGCGTATCGGTGCCGCCCAGATCGATCCGTGTCTCGACGTCGGGGAAGACCTCGGCCACGAGCTCCGCGTTCGGACGCGTCATCACGGTGTCGGCGGCCGCGATGATGAACCGGTCGAAACCGGCGGGGGCGTGCTCCAACGCGCGTTGCACCGCGTGAGCGCCGTCGCGCGCATCGATGTAGCCCCACAGGTTCCATTTGCGGGTGCGGGCGTCGGCGTCGAAGGGGAACTCGGCGTAATCCTCGGGCACCATGACGTTCGAGAAGCGCAACGCCGTGATCGAGAGTTCCGGATGCCACCGCACCAGCTCTGCCGCCAGGTGCTCCTCCAGCACCTTCACGAGCGAGTACACCGACTCGGGACGCGGCGCGTACTCCTCGTCGACCGGGATGTAGGGCGGATCGACGTCGAAGGGCAGCCCCAGCACGGTCTCGCTCGAGGCGTAGACGATACGGTCGATGCCCAATCGCACGGCCGCCCAGAACACATTGAACGTGCTCGTCATGTTGTTGTGGAACGTCGCGACATCCGACCGGATGCCGGGCGCAGGGATCGCCCCGAGGTGGACGAGCGCGTCGATGCCGTCGTGCTGATCGTTGACGCCGGCAAGAGCGTCGATCACCTGCCCGTAGTCGGTGAGCTCGACCTGGACGAACCCGGGTCCGCGGTCGCCGCGGACGTCGAGCCCGATGACCTCGTGGCCGGCCGCGCGCAGCTCGCGCGCGACAACGGTGCCGAGTTTTCCGGATGAGCCGGTGAGGGCGATGCGCATGGGCGTCCTTCGATCGGGGTGTGTCCACGACGTTACCGGCGCGCGCGGTGGGCGGGGCCGAACGTGCGGGGCCGCTCCGCGCGCTCCGACGGTGGCCGCGGCGCGGGAACGGTGGATGCCACGAGTTCGTCGTTTCGTCAACCTCCCGCATGCGCGTGCAGCGGGGTGTTTCGCTATGGGGACGAGCCGGGTTCGCGAACCGTCACGATCACCGGCCTGGATTGTGCTGACAGGATGTGCGATGCCCCCTCTGTCCTCCGCGACCGACGCGTTCCTGGCGTCGCGCGCGGCGGACGGCGACCAGATCGCCTTCGCGGTGCTCGTGCGCCGTCACGCCCCGTTCCTGGTGGCCTTCGCCACGAAGCTCACGGGGTCGAGGGCCGACGCGGACGACTGCGTCCAGGAGGCCCTCATCACCGCTTGGCGGCGACTGCCCGACCTCGCCGATCCCGAGAAGGTGCGCAGCTGGCTCACCACGATCGTCTCGCGCAAGGTCACCGATCGGATGCGCGCCCGGAGGTTCTCGGAGCAGATCGACGAGGGGATGGTCGCGCTGGGGGATGACCCCGAGCGCACGGTTGTGGCATCGTCGCAGATGGACGCCTTGAAGAAGGTCCTCGCCGATCTCCCCGAAGACCTGCGTGTCGTCTGGGTTCTGCGCGAGATCGGGGGGCACAGCTACGACGAGATCGCGACCGAGGTCGGTGAGACGGCCGCGACGGTGCGCGGCCGCCTGGCGCGGGCGCGCAAGGCCGTTCTGGACCGCATGCAGGAGTGGAGGTGATCGTGTGAGTGAGGGCGTGGACGACGTGGGCGGCTCGGGCTACTCGCTCGAGGATCTCTCCGCGTATCTCGACCGGGGGCGCAGCCCGCGCATCCCGGCGATCGAGCGCAACGCCGAATGCCAGGCGCTCCTGGCATCCATGGAACGGATGGGTCGGCTTTCGCGCGAGATCGTCGACGAACAGGCCGCCGAGCCGCTGGCGGACTCCTGGTACGACGGGATCATGCGCGAGGTCATGCGCGAGTTCCGTGCCGGGCGTGACATCCCGCTCGCCCGGAGCGAGAACGGCACGCAGCTCGTGGTCACCGAGGGCGCCCTCTACGAACTCATCCGAACGGTCGGCGATGGGGTTCCGGGCGTTCTCGTGGGTCGCGTGCGCATCGACCAGGCGGAGCCTGCGGCGCCGCTGGACGTGAGGGTGACGGTGAGCGTGCTGTTCGGTCGGCCGATGCGGGACACCGTGGACCGCATGCGCGACGGCATCCGCGTCGCGATCGAGCGCCACGGCGACCTGAAGGTGGGGCGCGTGGATGTCACCGTGGGCGACGTGCACATGGACGAGGAGGACGAGGGATGACGGACACGGCTGCCGAACTGGCACCTCGCATCGATCTGGCCGTGACCGCGGTGGCCGGCGTGCGGGAGTCGTACTCCGCGCGCCCGGTCGTGGCGCGCGCGTACGAGCGGATGGCCGAGGTCGAAGGTTCGCTGGCCGCCGTGGACGACAAGGCCGGCGCGCGGTCGATCACGGTGTGCATCGGCGTGTCCGCACAGGACGACAGCGCGGCGGTGGCGTCCGCGGTCGCCGCGGCCGTGCGCAGCGCGGGGGCCGATCGCCCATCGGACACTGTGCGCGTCCGCGTCGCGCGCTTGGTCGCTCCGCGATCCTGAGCGAACTCGCGGCCGTGGCGGCGGGGAGCGCAATACGCTGAGAGCATCCACTCTCGCCCCCTCGGAGGACGCATGCCCGCGCAGCCCGTCATCGCCGTGACCGGTTCGACCGGAGCCGTGGGAGGACGCGTGGCACGCGACCTCGCGGCCCGTGGCATCCCGCAGAGGCTGCTCGTGCGCGACGCGTCGCGGGCTCCGGAGCTCGCGGGCGCGGAGGTCCACGTCGCGGGGTACTCCGACACGGATGCCGCGGCCGCGGCGCTGGCCGGCGTGGAGACGCTCTTCATGGTCTCGGCGTCCGAGTCCGCCGACCGGGTGGAGCACCACCGCCAGTTCGTGGACGCCGCCGCGCGGGCGGGAGTGCGTTCGATCGTCTACACGTCGTTCCTCGCCGCCGCTCCCGATGCGGTGTTCACCCTCGGGCGCGACCACGCGGCCAGCGAGGAGATCATTCGCGCCTCGGGAATGTCGTGGACGTTCCTGCGCGACAACTTCTACATGGACATGATGGAGCTCTTCGCCGGTGACGACGGTGTCATCCGCGGCCCCGCCGGCGACGGGCGCTGTTCGCTCGTCTCGCGCGCAGATGTGGCGGCGACGGCCGTGGCCGTGCTTCTCGACCCCTCCGCCCACGCCGACGCGGCATACGATCTCACGGGTCCGGAAGCCCTGTCCCTCCACGAGGTGGCGGAGAAGATCTCGGCGGTGCGCGGTCATCCGGTGCGCTACCTGGACGAGTCGCTGGACGAGGCGTACGCCTCGCGCGCGGTGTACGGGGCTCCGCGGTGGCAGGTCGACGCGTGGGTCAGCACCTACACTGCGATCGCCAGCGGCGACCTGGCCCGTGTCTCGGGCGACGTCGAGGCGGTCACGGGCCGCCCCGCGCAGACCTTCGACGAGTTCCTCGGGGCGGTGGCCTGAGCGGTCACGCCGCCCAGGCCGGCGTCATGTCACGACCGCGACGTTCGTCGGGTATGCTGACCGCGTGCTGACCTGTCGCTGTTGTCGCTGAACGCCTCGCGTTCTTCTTCGACGACCCCGTCAGCCGCGCCTTCCGGCGCACCGACCCCCAGGACTCCACCGTGCGTTACGCCCAGAGCGTCGCCGACCTCGTCGGCAACACCCCCCTCGTCCGTCTGAACAGCGTGACCGACGGCATCGCCGCCACGGTCCTCGCCAAGATCGAGTACTTCAACCCCGGCGGCTCCGCGAAGGACCGCATCGCGACGAACATCGTCGACGCGGCCGAACGCGAGGGCCTGCTGCGTCCCGGCGGCACCATCGTCGAGCCCACGAGCGGCAACACCGGTGTGGGACTCGCGCTCGTCGCGCAGCAGCGCGGGTACCGATGCGTCTTCGTCGTGCCCGACAAGGTCGCCGAGGACAAGCGGGCGGTCCTGCGCGCCTACGGCGCCGAGGTCGTGGTCACGCCCACGAACGTCGAACCGGACGACCCGAATTCGTACTACAGCGTCTCCGATCGGCTGGTGCGCGAGATCCCGGGCGCGTTCAAGCCCAACCAGTACGCCAACCCGAACGGACCGCGCAGCCACTACGAGACCACCGGCCCCGAGATCTGGCGCGACACCGATGGCGCGCTGACGCACTTCGTCACCGGCGTCGGCACCGGCGGGACGATCAGCGGCACCGGGCGCTACCTCCGCGAGGTCGCCGGCTCCGCGGTGCGCATCATCGGCGTCGACCCGGTCGGCTCGATCTACTCGGGCGACGACATCCACGGGTACGACGTCGAGGGCGTGGGCGAGGACTTCTGGCCGCCCGCCTTCGACCCCACCGTCGTCGACGCGTACGAGCGCGTCTCGGACGCCGAGTCCTTCGCGATGACGCGCCGCCTCGCCCGCGAGGAGGGGCTCCTCGTCGGCGGGTCCAGCGGCATGGCCGTCGTCGGCGCCCTGCGTGTGGCGCGCGATCTCCCCGCCGACGCCGTCGTCGTCGTCCTCCTGCCCGACCACGGTCGCGGCTACCTCAGCAAGATCTTCGACGACACGTGGATGACCGCGCGCGGCTACGAGGTCGAGCCCGTGGCATCCGTCCTTCCCACCCCCGCTTCCGAGGAGCACTCCGCATGAGCACCCACGACGCCGCCCGCGGCTTCGACAGCCTCGCCGTCCACGCCGGGCAGGCCTTCGACCCCACGACCGGCGCGGTGATCCCGCCCGTGCACCTGTCCACGACGTACGCCCAGGACGGCATCGGCGGGCTCCGGGACGGATACGAGTACGGTCGCAGCGGCAACCCCACGCGCACCGCGCTCGAGACGCAGATCGCCGCACTCGAGGGCGGGGTGCGCGCGCTGTCGTTCGCGTCCGGCCTCGCTGCCGAAGACGCCCTCCTGCGCGCGGCCCTGGTCCCCGGCGACGAGGTGCTCCTGGGCAACGACGTCTACGGCGGCACGTATCGCCTGCTGTCCCGCGTGCTCGGACCGTGGGGCGTGAGACTGCGCGTGGTCGACATGAGCGACCTGGATGCCGTGGCCGCGGCGATCGAGGAACGCGCGCCCCGCATGGTGTGGGTCGAGACGCCCAGCAACCCCATGCTGCGGATCACCGACATCGGCGGGCTCGCCCGCCTCGGCCACGATGCCGGCGCGATCGTCGTCGTGGACAACACCTTCGCCTCGCCGGCGCTGCAGCGCCCGCTCTCCCTCGGCGCCGACGTCGTCGTGCACTCGGCGACCAAGTACCTCGGCGGCCACTCCGACGTCGTCGGCGGCGCACTCGCGTTCGCGGACGCCGAGCTGGCCGAGAGGACGCAGTTCCTCCAGTTCGCCGCCGGGGCGGTGTCCGGGCCGCTCGATGCCTACCTGACCATCCGGGGCATCAAGACCCTCGGCATCCGGATGCAGCGCCACAGCTTCAACGCCCAGGCCGTCGCCGAACACCTCGTCACGCACCCGCGCGTGGCGAAGGTGTACTACCCGGGCCTGCCGGTGCACCCGGGTCACGCGCTCGCGGCATCTCAGATGAGCGGCTTCGGCGGCATCGTGTCGCTCGAACTCGCCGACGGGGCGGCCGCGCGCCGCTTCGCGGAGTCGACACGCCTGTTCACCCTCGCCGAGTCCCTCGGCGGCGTGGAGTCGCTCGTGAACTACCCGGATGCCATGACCCACGCGTCCGTGCGCGGCACCGAGCTCGCCGTTCCCGAAACGATCGTGCGCCTGTCGGTGGGCATCGAGTCGGCCGAGGATCTCGTGGCCGACGTCGACCAGGCGCTCGCCGCGCTCTAGGAGCACCGCGGCATCCATAAACATGATCTGCGCCGGGAAACGCGTGCTGAGCGCGTTTCCCGGCGCAGATGCCGTTTATCGGTGGGTCGTCAGCGCTCCGCGCGGGCGAGATTCTGCTCGAGCTCCTCGCGGTTCTGGCGCACGACGTACGCCGGCATGTCCCGCTCGACGCGCCAGCTCTCGGACAGGGGACCGACGTTCACGGTGTCGTAGCCGAACTCGTCGTAGATGCGGGTGATCAGCGCGACGCCGTCCGCGGAGTCGCTCGAGGTCGCCAGCGCACGCCGGCCCGGGGTTCCGGCGGGTGAGCCGTCGGTGAGGATGTCGGCGGCCATGATGTGGTTGAACGCCTTCACCACCGTGCTCTCGGGCAGGTGCTCCTGCAGCATCTGCGAGGTCGTGGTGCGCTTCTGGTCGAGCTCGGCGATGTGGCCGTCGCGCTCCCAGTAGTAGTTGTTCGTGTCGAGCACCGTCTTGCCGCGCAGCGGCGCCACGGGGATCTCGCGATACGCCTTGAGCGGCACGGTCACGATGACGAACTCACCGGCCTCCGCGGCCTCCTGCGCCGTCGCTGCGCGGGCCTTGTCACCCAGCGCCTCCGCCAGATCGGCGAGCGTCTCGGGCCCGCGGGAGTTCGCGATGACCACGTCGTATCCGCGGTCGACGAGACCCCGCGCGAGCGCCCGTCCGATGTTTCCTGCTCCGATGATTCCTACGGTCGTCATACCCGGACGGAACGGTCGGGTCGCCGAGGGCATTCCCGATCGCAGATGTGCATGCGCGCCTAATTAGTTAGCATCCTGAGATATTGCTGTCAAGGTCGAGATCCTCGCGGCTGCGCGCGGTACTTTTCCTCTGTCGCACCCTCGCGATCGTGGTCGCAGACCGGTGTTCGGGTCACCGTTCCGCTTGACCTGTGAGGGCGACGGCCCCCGGTGGACGCGGCTTCGGACCACCGGGGGCCGCTTTCTTCCTCGGCCCGGTGCCGTCGGGCGGGTCCCCGGGAAGGTGGAAGACTGGTGCGTCGGCGGGCGACGGCCCGTCTTCACCCCATCGCGAGGACCCCAGCCCAGTGATCGAACAGACCCGCCCGCCCCGCTCCGCCCGTTTCTACGCCGTGTGCATCGGAGTCGGCCTCCTCGCCGGCCTCCTGTCCGGCCTGTTCGGTGTCGGGGGTGGCACGGTCATCGTCCCGCTGCTCGTGCTGCTGCTCGGCTTCGATCAGCGCTTCGCCGCGGGCACGTCGCTCGCGGCGATCGTGCCGACGGCGTCGGTCGGCGTCATCACGTACGCGATCGACGGCCACGTCGCGTGGATCCCGGCGCTCATCCTTGCCGCCGGCGCGGTGGGAGGCGCACAGATCGGCACGTGGCTGCTGCCGAAGCTGTCCCAGACGGCGCTGCGGTGGGCGTTCGTGGCATTCCTCGCCGCCGTCATCGTCAGCCTGTACTTCGTGATCCCCTCCCGCGACGCCGAACTGGAACTGACCTGGATCACCGGCCCGGGCCTGGCCCTGCTCGGCGTCATCACCGGCGTCCTGGCCGGGCTCCTCGGGGTGGGCGGGGGCATCATCGTCGTCCCCGCGCTGCTGCTGTTCTTCGGCACGAGCGATCTCATCGCGCGCGGTACGTCCCTGCTCATGATGATCCCGACCGCCATCTCGGGCACGGCCGGCAACCTCCGTCGCTCGAACGTCGACCTCCGCGCGGCGGCCTGTATCGGCATCGCGGCGTGCACGACGACCGCGCTCGGGGCATCGCTCGCCAAGCTCATCGACCCGTTCGTCGGCAACGTCCTGTTCTCGATCTTCCTCGTCTTCATCGCCAGCCAGATGGCGGTGAAGGCCGTGCGCGGACGTCACCAGCGCTGAGGATGCCGGGGGGAGCGGTCGGTAGACTGAACCGGTGCCCGTGAACCCCGAACTGGTCGGTCGTGCCTTCCCTCCGACCGCGCCGTATCTCGTCGGCCGTGAGAAGGTGCGCGAGTTCGCCCGCGCCGTCTTCGCCGATGCTCCTCAGCACTCCGACCCCGAGGCGGCTCGCGCGCTCGGCTATGCCGACGTCGTGGCCCCGCCGACCTTCGCGATGGTCGTGCAGGACCTGACGCTCCAGCAGCTTCTGGGCGACCCGGATTCGGGCATCGAGCTCGCGCGTCTCGTGCACGCCGAGCAGCGGTTCCGCTACTCGCGGCCGATCGTCGCGGGCGACGAACTGACCGCGACGTTGGCGGTGACCGGCATCCGCACGCTCGGGGCGAACGCGATGATCACGAGCGAGGCGGAGATCGTGGATGCCGACGGCGGCCACGTCGTGACCACCACGAGCGTCCTCCTCGCCGGGGAGGCGGAGGCATGAGCGGGTTCACCGTCGGAGACGTCGTCGCCGAACGTTCCGTCCACCTGACGCGCGAGTCGCTCGTGCGGTACGCCGGTGCCTCCGGCGACTTCAACCCCATCCACTACCGCGACGACATCGCCGAGGCCGTCGGGCTGCCGGGGGTGCTCGCCCACGGCATGCTCACGATGGGGATCGCGGTGGGAACCCTCGCCGATGCGATCGGCGACACGGGTCGCATCCTCGAGTACGGTGTGCGCTTCACCCGCCCCGTCGTCGTCGACCCCGAGGAGGGGGCCGACCTGCACGTCAGCGCGAAAGTGGGTGCCGTCGACGACGAGTCCACCCGCATCGACCTCACCGTGACGCACGCGGGGACGACGGTCCTCGGCAAGGCGCAGGTGCGCGTGCGGCTGTCCTGATGCCCGAGGTCACCCCGGTCCCGCTGTCCGGCCTGACGACGTTGCGCACGGGAGGGCTTCCCGCGCGGACGATCGAGGCGCGATCAGCCGACGAACTCGTGGCCGTGCTCGGCGACCTGTGGGCGACGGGCGAGCCGTGGCTCGTGGTGGGCGGAGGCTCGAACCTGTTCGTCGGTGACGAACCCTTCGAGGGCACCGTGGTGCTCGTGCGCACCGCCGGCATCGAGGAGCTCTCGGGCTCGCGTCCCGGGACCACGCGGCTACGCGTGCAGGCGGGACACGACTGGGACGCCCTCGTGGCAGAGACGGTCGCCCGGGGCCTCGCCGGCATCGAGGCGATGTCGGGCATCCCCGGAACGGTCGGCGCCGCGCCCGTGCAGAACATCGGTGCGTACGGTCAGGAGGTCGTGCAGACCCTGGTCGAGGTGGAGCTGCTGGACGAGTCGACCGGTGAGGTGTCCACCGTCCCGGCATCCGATCTCGGTCTGGGGTTCCGCACGTCCGTGCTCAAGCAGCACTACGGCTCGGTCGCCGAGCGTCCGGCCGTGATCGTCTCGGTGACGCTCGAACTCGAGCGTGTGGGCGACGGGGAACGGCCGATCGCGGGCTCGCAGCTGCGAGGAGCCCTCGGACTGGATGCCGATGCGGCGGTGTCGCTGCGGTGGATCCGCGAGCATGTTCTCGCAACGCGCGCGCGCAAGGGCATGGTGCTCGACGACGAGGATCCCGACACGTGGAGCGCCGGGTCGTTCTTCCAGAACGCGATCGTCTCCGAGGCCTTCGCCCGTACCCTGCCCGACGCGTGTCCCCAATGGCCCCTCTCGCCCGCGATCGATCCGGTGACCGTCATCCCGCTCGCCGCCTTCGACGGAGTCGTGCCGCCCCCGGTCGAGGAGCGCCGCGAGGTGAAGGTGAGCGCCGCCTGGCTCATCGAGCACGCGGGGCTGTCCCGCGGTTTCCGGTTCCCGCGCTCCCGCGCCGGCCTGTCCACCAAGCACACCCTGGCACTGACGAACCGCGGCGGGGCGACCGCCGCCGAGATCGCCGAGCTCGCGAGGTTCGTGCAGCAGCGCGTGCAGGCCGAGTTCGGCCTGCTGCTGCAGCCCGAGCCGGTGCTGGTGAACGTCGAGCTCTAGCCCCCGGAGCCCCGGCATCCCTCCGGTGCGCCGCGGCATCCGGTGTGCCGGTGCCCGGTGTGTCGTCGTGCGGTGCCGTCGTGCGGAGGTGAGTGCCGACACGCCGGCCCCGGTGGTGTCGGGGCCGGCGTGTCGGGGGAGAAGTCCGCGCGACGGCGCGGCCGAGCGGTGGGGCGGGGGAGTCGTGGTGGGGCGGGCGTCAGGAGAAGAGACGCTGAAGGCGCTGGATGCCCTCCAGGAGTTCCGCGTCGCCGAGCGCGTACGACAGGCGGAGGTAGCCGCTCGGGCCGAACGCCTCACCCGGCACCACCGCGACCTCGGCCTTCTCGAGGATGAGGTCGGCGAGCTCGAGCGAGGTCGTCGGGGTGACGCCGTCCCATTCCCGGTACAGCAGGCCGCGGACGTCGGGGTAGGCGTAGAACGCGCCGAGCGGGTTGGGGACCTCGACCCCGTCGATCTTCGCCAGCTCGGACACGATGAGTCGGCGACGTCGGTCGAAGGCCTCGCGGAACTGCTCGGACTCGTCCTGCGGGCCGTTCAACGCGGCAGCGGCGGCGATCTGCGCGATGTTGTTGACGTTGCTCGACAGGTGCGACTGGAGGTTGCCGGCGAGCTTCATGGCATCCGCGGGTCCCACCATCCAGCCCACGCGCCAGCCGGTCATCGCGTAGGTCTTGGCGACGCCGTTGACGAGGATCGTCTGACCGGCGAGCTCGGGCACAGCCTCGACGATCGAGACCGCGCGGGCGCCTTCGTAGGTGAGGTTCTGGTAGATCTCGTCGGTGATCACCCAGATGCCGTGCTCGAGGGCCCACCGGCCGATCTCGGCGGTCTCTTCGGGCGTGTAGACCGAGCCCGTGGGGTTCGAGGGCGACACGAACACCAGGACGGTGGTCTTTTCGGTGCGCGCCGCCTCGAGCTGGGCGACGGTGACCTTGTAGTCCTGGTCGGCTCCGGCGAACACCTCGACGGGCACGCCGTCGGCGAGGGCGATCGCCTCGGGGTAGGTCGTCCAGTAGGGCGCAGGGAGGAGCACCTCGTCGCCGGGGTTCACCACGGTCTGGAAGGCCTGGTAGACGGCCTGCTTGCCGCCGTTGGTGACGATGACCTGTGCGGGCGCGACCTCGAGGCCCGAGTCACGCCGCGTCTTGGCCACGATGGCCTCGCGCAGCACCGGAAGACCCGCCGCGGGGGTGTAACGGAAGTTCGCGGGGTTCCGCAGCGCCTCGGCGGCGGCATCCACGATGAACGAAGGGGTGGCGAAGTCGGGCTCGCCGGCCGCGTAGGAGATGACGGGACGGCCGGCGGCCTTCAGGGCCTTGGCCTTGGCGTCGACCTTCAGGGTTGCGGATTCGGCGATGGCGGAGAGCTTGCGGGAAAGTGGTGCGCGGTCGGTCACGCCACAGAGCCTACTCGGCACGCCCGGGATGCCGCGGGCGCGCGGCGCGGACGACTCGGTGTCAGACGGTCGGAGAGAACAGCACCCACAGGCTCGGAAGAACGAGGAGCATCCCGAGCGCCGCACCGATGATCGACAGGATGGGGCTGCGGTGCGCGCGAACCCGCACGACGATGCCGATCGCGCCCACGGCCACGGCGACGAGGCCGAGGAAGCCCATGATCGGCAGGAGCACGATCCCGAGCCACCAGATGGCGTTCATGCCCGGCGTGAGGCCGATGAGGAAGATCATCAGCGCCGGCAGCAGGATGAACGCCGCCAGGATGATCGCGACGATGCCGAGGGCGTCGGTCGCGCGGCGACCGGCGGGGGAGACAGAGGCCATGCGGTCACGGTAGCGCCGGGCCGGATCGCTTGCCGCGTTGCCTCAACGTCGGCGGACCGCCCTCACGGCGCGGCGGCCGGGGCGTTCGTGCCCGAAGGGGACACGCTCGCCGCCGGGCGCACTCACCACGCGATGTTGTCGTAGCGCGCGAAGGCCTCGCGGCTCACGCGCACGGAGTCCAGCTCGTCGCCGGGGGCGTAGTCCTGTTCGAGCCCGACAGCACGAAGGGCCGGGGCGCACGGCCCCGGCCCTTCGTGGCATCCGGTCAGTCGAGGTACTTCGCGTACGCCGGCAGCGTCAGGAACGAGGGGAACTCGTCGCGCAACGCCACCTCGCGGAACACCTCGGCCGCGTCGTCGAATCGGTCGCCCTCGAAGCGCGTGACCTCGGCGAGCACGTCGCGCAGCAGCCCATCGACGTACTCGCGCGTGATCAGCGTGCCGTCGTCGGTGGAGCGGTCCTGGTGGATCCACTGCCAGATCTGCGAACGCGAGATCTCCGCGGTCGCGGCGTCCTCCATGAGGTCGTCGATCGCGACGGCGCCGAGCCCGCGCAGCCACGCCTCGATGTAGCGGATCGCCACCGAGACGTTGCCCCGCACCCCGCCCGCCGTGATCGGCAGACCGATCCGCAGGTCGAGCAGCTGCTCGGGCCGCACCTCGACGTCTTCGCGCAGGCGGTCGAGCTGGTTCTCGCGGTCGCCGAGCACGGCGTCGAACTCCGCGCGCGCCACCGGGATGAGGTCGGGGTGCGCCACCCACGTGCCGTCGAAACCGTCGCCGGCCTCGCGCCGCTTGTCGGCGGCGACCTTCTCGAACGCGGCCTCGGTCACCTCGGGCTTGCGGCGGTTGGGGATGAAGGCGCTCATGCCGCCGATCGCGTAGGCGCCGCGCTTGTGGCACGTGCGCACGAGAAGCTCGGTGTAGGCCCGCATGAACGGCACCGTCATCGTCACTTCGCTCCGGTCGGGCAGGACGAACCGGGCACCGCGGCCGCGGTAGGTCTTGATGATCGAGAAGATGTAGTCCCACCGGCCGGCGTTCAGCCCCGCGCAGTGGTCGCGCAGCGCGAACAGGATCTCCTCCATCTCGAACGCCGCGGGCAGCGTCTCGATGAGCACGGTCGCGCGGATCGTGCCGTGGGGGAGTCCCAGACGCTCCTCGGTGAACGAGAACACGTCGTCCCACAGCCGAGCTTCGTCGGCGGACTCGATCTTGGGCAGGTAGAAGTACGGCCCGCGGCCCGCCGCGATCAGCGCGTGCGCGTTGTGGAAGACGTACAGCCCGTAGTCGACGAGCGACCCGGATGCCGGCAGCTCCCGTCCCGCGCGGTCGATGACGGTGATGTGCTTCTCGGGCAGGTGCCACCCGCGCGGGCGCATCACGATCGTGGGCGTGCGCTCGGCGGTGACGCGGTACTGCTTGCCCTCGGGGCTCGTGAAGCTCAGCTGCCCGCGGATCGCGTCGAACAGCGAGAGCTGACCGCCGATGACGTTGCGCCACGTGGGGGAGGTGGCATCCTCCTGGTCGGCCAGCCACACGCGGGCGCCGGAGTTCAGGGCGTTGATCGTCATCTTGGGGTCCGTCGGCCCGGTGATCTCGACGCGGCGGTCCTCCAGGCCCGGGCCGGCACCGGCCACGCGCCACGACGGGTCTTCGCGGATGTGCGCCGTCTCGTCGCGGAAGTGGGGGTCTTCGCCGTTGCCGATCTCGAAGCGTCCGCGCAGGCGCGCGGCGAGGCGGTCGTGGCGGCGACGGCCGAAGCGGTCGTGGAGCTCGGTGAGGAAGGCGAGTGCGGCGGGGGTGAGGATCTCGCCGTCGCGTCCCTCGAGCGGGCGCTCGATACGCAGGTGCGGGGCGGGAGTGGATGCCGAGGGCTGAGCGTCCCGTCGGTCGGTGGTGGGTGGGGGTTCGATGAGGGTCATGATCGTTTCTTTCTGTCTGGGTCGCGACCCGTCCGCCGGGGGATGTCCCAGAAGTGGTCACTCGAGCGGGGCTGAAGTGACCACGAGTGGGACATCCTCCGCGAAGAGTGGGACGAGGGTCGCAAAGCGAGGGGTCAGTGGAACTGTGCCGTCTCGGTGGAGCCGGCGAGGGCGAGCGTGGCGCTGTCGGGGTTGAGCGCGGTCGAGACGACGTCGAAGTAGCCGGTGCCCGCCTCGCGCTGGTGCTTGGTGGCGGTGTATCCGACGGCCTCGGCGGCGAACTCGGCCTCCTGCAGCTCGACGTACGCGCTCATGGCGCGCTCGGCGTAGCCGCGGGCGAGGTCGAACATCGAGTGGTTCACGGCGTGGAAGCCCGCGAGGGTGATGAACTGGAACGCGTAGCCCATGGCGGCCAGGTCGGCCTGGAACGTCGCGATCTGCGCGTCGTCGAGGTGACGCTTCCAGTTGAAGCTCGGCGAGCAGTTGTACGCGAGGAGCTTGCCCGGGTAGCGGGCGTGGATCGCCTCGGCGAAGCGGCGGGCGAGCTCGATGTCGGGCTCGCCGGTCTCGACCCAGATGAGGTCGGCGTAGGGGGCGAAGGCGAGGCCGCGGGCGATGACGGCGTCCAGACCGGGGCGCACCCGGTAGAAGCCCTCGCTCGTGCGCTCGCCGGTGAGGAACTCGCGGTCGCGCTCGTCGACGTCGCTGGTCAGCAGGTCGGCGGCCAGCGCGTCGGTGCGCGCGATGATCACCGTCGGCACGCCCGCGACGTCGGCCGCGAGTCGCGCGGCGTTGAGCGTGCGGATGTGCTGCTGCGTGGGCACGAGAACCTTGCCTCCGAGGTGGCCGCACTTCTTCTCGCTGGCGAGCTGGTCCTCCCAGTGGATGCCGGCGGCGCCCGCCTGGATGAGCGACTGCGCCAGCTCGTAGGCGTTGAGGGGTCCGCCGAACCCGGCCTCGGCGTCGGCGACGATCGGGGCCAGCCAGTCCTGGGTGATCTCGCCCTCGGCGCGCTCGATCTGGTCCTGTCGCAGCAGCGCGTTGTTGATGCGTCGGACGACGGCGGGCACCGAGTTGGCGGGGTACAGGCTCTGGTCGGGGTAGGTCTGGCCGGCGAGGTTGCCGTCGGCGGCGACCTGCCAGCCGGAGAGGTAGATGGCCTTCAGACCTGCGCGCACCTGCTGCACGGCCTGGCCGCCGGTGTAGGCGCCGAGTGCGCGGACGTACTCCTCCGTGTGGAGGAGGTTCCACAGGTTCTCGGCTCCGCGACGGGCGAGCGTGGACTCCTCGCGAACGCTCCCACGGAGGCGGACGACGTCCTCGGCCGAGTACGTGCGCTCGATGCCGTCCCAGCGGGGGTCGTTCTCCCACGAGGCGCGGATCTCATCGGCGGTCTCGGTCTGGTCGCCGGGGCGCAGGGGCTGCTGGGCGGGGGTGGCCTGGATCGTCATGTCGTCCTCCTTCGAGTGCGGGGCTTCGGTGCCCGTGGAGACCACTTTCGGCGAAGAATCACCCCCTGCCCGGAGAATCTCGGTGTGAAGTTTTGCCAATCTTCCGTTCTGGTGAGATCATCACGACATGGACACCGGTGTCTCCCTGACAGCGCCTTCCGCGGCATCCGACGATGAGGGCGTGGACACGCTCACGATCGGCAAGCGCATCCGGCAACTGCGCACGGCCCGCGGGCTGACTCTCGACGAGCTCGCCGCGGCGGTCGGCCGCGCGCCGAGTCAGATGTCGATGATCGAGAACGGGCGGCGCGAGGCGAAGCTCACCCTGCTGCAGGCGATCGCGCGCGCTCTGGGAACGGGCCTGGACGCGCTTCTGGATGCCGAGCCGCTGGACGAACGCGCGGCGCTGGAGGTCGCGGTCGAGCGCGCGATGCGGGGACCCACGTTCCAGGCGCTCGGCATCACCCCGTTCCGCGTCGGCAAGACCGTCCCCGATGAGGCGCTCTCAGCGATGCTCGCGCTGCAGGCCGAGATCGAGCGGCTCCGCGACGAACGCTCCGCGACCCCGGAGGAGGCGCGCCGGGCGAACGTGGCGCTGCGGCGCCTCATGCGCACGCAGGACAACCACTTCCCGGAGCTGGAGCGCACGGCATCCGAGATCCTGTCCGCCGTCGACCACCCCGGTGGGCCGCTCACCCAGCGGGCGGCGAGCGATATCGCCGCCTACCTCGGGTTCTCGCTGCACTACGTGCCCGACCTGCCGCAGACCACGCGCAGCATCGCCGACGTGAAGAACGGGCGGCTGTACCTGTCCACGCGCGTGGCGAAGGGAGATCCGCGGGCCTCTGTGCTGCAGGCGCTGTCGAGTCGCATGCTCGGGCACACCGAGCCGACGAGCTACGGCGAGTTCCTGCGTCAGCGCGTCGAGACGAACTACCTCACCGGCGCCCTCCTCATGCCCGAGGCTCACGTCGTCGCCGCGCTGACGGATGCCAAGGCCCGGCGCGCACTCAGCATCGAGGATCTGCGCGACGCCTACTCCGTGTCGTACGAGACCGCCGCGCACCGGTTCACCAACCTCGCGACGGTGCATCTCGGCATCCCGGTGCACTTCCTGAAGGTGCACGAGTCGGGGACGATCACGAAGGCGTACGAGAACGACGACGTCAACTTCCCGACGGATCGGCTCGGTTCGATCGAGGGGCAGATGTGCTGCCGGCGGTGGACGAGCCGCGTCGTCTTCGACGAGGACGACCGCTTCAACCCGTACTACCAGTACACCGACACCGGCAACGGAACCTACTGGTGCACCGCGCGCGTCGAGCAGTCGAGCGAGGGTGCGCACTCGGTGAGCGTCGGCGTGCGCTTCGACGACACCAAGTGGTTCCGGGGGCGCGACACGCCGAATCGGGGGGTGTCGCGGCACGCGGTCGAGGTGTGCTGCCGCCGCCCGCCCGCGGAGCTCGAAGCGTCGTGGCGCGACAACGCCTGGCCGAACGTCCGGACGCCCCGGACGCTTCTGGCGACTCTGCCCACCGGGGCCTTCCCCGGCGTGGATACGACTGAGGTGTACGAGTTCCTGGAGGCCCACGCGCCGCGGTGAGGCGTGCCCGTCGCCGTCGCCGTCGCTGTCGCTGTCGCCGACGTGGCGCCCAGCGCACACGTTCGGGTCGAGCGCACACGAACGGAACGCCCGGAACGTGTGCGCTGGACCCGAACGTGCGCGCTCGCGGCATGCGCGGGGGTGGGGCGAGGGGGACCGGATGCCGTGACCTGGCGCGTCGTGGGCGCACAGAGGGAGCGGCATGGGGGCGAGGGGTTGCGTAAAAACCTCACGCGTGTAAGGTTTTGGGCACCGAGCTCCGTCCCCCGGAGCGCTTTCGATGAGGAGAGCCCGTCATGAAGCACATCCGCTTGGCATCCACCGCGATCGCCGGCCTCGTCGTGGGCGGTCTCGCCGTCGCGTCGCCCGCCGTCGCCGTCCCGCCCGGTCCGCCGTCGCACGCCGGTCCGCCGTCGCATGCCGGTCCCGGCGCCCGCGAACTGCTCCGTTATGCCCAGGACACCTGGACCTCGATGGCCGCGATGGCCCACGCGAACACCGGACTCCCCGACGACAACATCGGCGGAGACCTGGATGCCGCCACGGCATCCGGCTACACCTCGCCGACCAACATCGGCGGCTACCTGTGGTCGACCGTGACCGCACGCGACCTCGGCATCATCGACGTCGACGAAGCACGCGAACGGCTCACCGCGACCGTGTCGACCCTCGAACGGATGGAGCGCAACGACGGCAGCGGCATGTACTACAACTGGTACGCGCCCGAGACCGGCGCCAAGCTCGAGGTCTTCCCGACGTCGGGGGAGGTCATCCACCCGTTCCTCAGCACTGTCGACAACGGCTGGCTCGCCGCGGCGCTGCGAATCGTGCGCGAGGCCGAACCGGCGCTCGCGGACCGCGCCGACGCCCTCTACCGTTCGATGGACTTCTCGGCCTTCTTCGACACGGCCGGGGCGCCGGGCCTGACCGCCGGAACGAACCGCGGCGGCTTCTGGGAGGCCCCTCCCGGTGACGGCTGCGCGGTCGAGGCTCCCATGTACAACGGCAGCGGCGAGACCGCGTTCTACACGTGCCACCACTACGACACCACCGTGAGCGAGAGCCGGATCGCCACCTATCTCGGCATCGCGCAAGGCGGCATCCCGGCCACGGCCCTGTACGGAACCCACCGGACGATGCCCGCCGGCTGTGACTGGGCGTGGCAGGAGCAGTTGCCCACCGGGCAGAGCCGGACCTACGACGGTGTCGAGGTCTACGAAGGGGTGTATTCCTACGACGGCATGTCGTTCGTGCCGAGTTGGGGCGGCAGCATGTTCGAGTCGCTCATGCCGGACCTGCTCGTCCCGGAGGCGGAGTGGGGGCCGGATTCCTGGGCCAAGAACCACCCGATCACGGTCGAGGTGCAAAAGCGTCACGGCCTGCGTGAGGCGGGATACGGCTACTGGGGCTTCTCTCCGGCGAGCAACCCATTCGGCGGCTACTCCGAGTACGGCGTCGACATCGCCGGCATCCGCTCCGACGGCTACACCTCGGATGCCGAGAAGACCGACGTCGATGTCGACCGTCCGGGATGCGCGACGGGGACCAACCCCGACCCGGCGTTCGGGGACGGCGTGGTCACGCCGCACGCGGCCTTCCTCGCCCTGCCCTACGACCGGCCCGGGGTGCTGAAGAACCTCCGCGGCATCGAGAAGAAGCTCGGAGCCTACGGTCCGGGAGGCTTCTACGACGCCGTCGCGGTGAAGAGCGACACGATCGCGAAGCGCTACCTCTCGCTCGATCAGTCGATGATCATGGCCGCGATCGGCAACGCCCTGACCGGCGACACGCTCAAGGACTACTTCGTCGACGACGAGATGGAACAGCGCCTGCGCCCGGCGATGGAACAGCAGGTGTTCGGATCGTCGTGGGGTGAGCGCCGCCCCTGACCCTCCGTGGGCCCGATGCCCGGTACCCTCGCGGGACCGGGCATCGGTGCGTGCGAAGGGGATCGAATGGCGGACGAAGGGATGCCGCGCGCCGCGCGCGGAAGCTACCCGAAGGGTCAGCAGCGGCGTCAGCGCATCGTCGACGAGGCCGTGCTCGTCTTCGGGCGGTCCGGGGTCACGAGCGGCTCGCTGCGGGAGGTCGCCAAGAGGGTCGGGCTGACCCCGGCGGGCCTGCTGCACCACTTCGCCACGAAGGAGGAGCTGTTCGCCGAGGTGCTGCGCCAGCGCGACGAACGCGTGCGCGCGGCCGCCGGTGACCCCCGTGAGCACACGCTCGTCGAGCAGATGAGCAAGGTGGTGGCGTACAACGCCACGACGCGCGGCTTGACGTCGCTCTACACGGTCGTCGTGGCCGAGGCGAGCGACCCCGAGCACCCCGCGCACGGTTCCTTCGCCGCCCGCTATCGCGACGGGGCGGTGCGCGCGACGGAGCTGCTGCGCGCGGGTCAAGCGGCGGGGGAGGTGCGCGCCGACATCGACCCCGAGCGCGCGGCGCGGCTGCTCAGCGCCGTGATGGACGGATTGCAGCAGCAGTGGCTCCTCGACGACTCGGTCGACATGACGGCTCACTTCGCCGAGTTCGTGCGGGGGTATCTCGAGCCACGGCCCTGACGCCCCGGCATCCGGCTCGCGGGTCCCGGCATCCGGGTCGCGGGTCCCGGCATCCGTCGCCGTCCCGGCATCCGTCGGCCGCTGGCGTCGAGCGCACACGATCGGGTCGAACGCATACGTTCTGGGCGGCCCTGTCGTGTGCGCTCGGCCGGATCGTGTGCTCTCGCGACGCGACGGTGGTTGCAGTGGGGAAGTTATGCGCTTAAACTGATCGACATCACCGCGCCCGACGAAGGGTGCCCGTTCGAGGAGGAACACGATGAGAAAGACCCGATGGGGTGCCGTTGCCGTCGTCGCGGCGGCCGCGATTGCGCTGACCGGGTGCGGACGCACCTCCGATTCCGGCGGCGGGGCCGCCGAGGCATCCACGATCGGCGATGCTCAGGCCGAGGGCACCCTCACGATGTGGGCGATGGGCGCCGAGGGTGAGGCGCTGCCCGAGTTCGTGAAGACGTTCGAGGAGGCCAACCCCGGCGTGACGGTCGAAGTGACACCCGTGCCGTGGGATGCCGCGTACAGCAAGTTCCAGACCGCGATCGCCGGCGGCAACACCCCCGACCTCGCGATGGTCGGCTCCACCTGGATGGCCGACTTCGGTGGCGCGCTGCAGACCGTGCCCACAGATCTGTCGACGGACGGCATCTTCCCCGGAGCCATCGAGTCCACGATGATCGACGACCGCGCGGCCGCCGTGCCCTGGTACGTCGACACCCGCGTGCTGTACTACCGCACCGACATCGCCGCCCAGGCCGGCTGGACCAGCGCCCCGACCACCTGGGACGAGTTGAAGCAGATGGCCGCGGACATGCAGGCCAAGGGCGGCGCCGAGTACGGCATGCGCCTTCCGGCCGGTAACGACTCGTTCCAGGGGAACCTGTGGATGCCGTGGTCCAACGGTGTCGAACTCGAGAACGGTTCGGAGTGGACCCTCGACACCCCCGAAGCGGTGGAGGCGTTCGAGTACTACCAGAGCATCTACACCGACGGCGTGGCCAACCCGGCCGCGGACCGCTCGGCCGGCGCTCAGGAGGCGGACTTTGTCTCGGGCGCCACCCCGATGCTGATCGACGGGCCGTTCCTCATCGGGCAGCTGGAGGAACTCGGTGGTGAAGGCTTCAGCGACAAGTTCGCCACGGCCGTCCTGCCCACGAAGGAATCGTCGATCTCCTTCAGCGGCGGCGCGAACCTCGCCGTCTTCGACAACTCCGACAACGCCGCCAGCGCATGGAAGCTCGTGCAGTGGCTGACCGAGCCCGAGACCCAGGTCGCGTGGTACGAGGCGACCGGTGACCTGCCCGCCGTGCAGGAGGCCTGGAACGATGACGCCCTCGTGGCGTCGCCGACGCTCGCCGCCTTCGGCACCCAGCTGGAGACCGCCAAGCCCGTTCCCGCCACCACGACGTGGGTGCAGGTCGCGGCGGCCGGCGACGCGATGCTCGAGAAGATCCGCCTGGGTCAGCAGAGTCCGGCCGATGGCCTCAAGGAACTCCAGGCCACCGCCGACCAGCTGGGACTGGGCTGAGGCCATGACGCAGGCAGTCGTGGGTGCGACCGGGGCGCGCGCCGTCCCCGGTCGCACCCGGACCGGCGGCGGCGGGGCGGGGAGCCGTCGCCGGCGCCAGGGATGGATCGCGTGGGGCTTCGCTCTGCCGTTCGTCGCCGTCTTCGCGGTGTTCATGGTGGTCCCGATCGTGGGATCCTTCGCGATGTCGTTCACCGACTTCCGTGCGGCCGACATCCGGTCGCCGTTCTCGGTGAACTTCATCGGGCTCGAGCAGTACGCCGCGGTGCTGGGCGACCCCGTGTTCCTGACCTCCCTCGGGGTGACCGCGACGTTCGTCGTCGTCGGCATCCCCGTGACGATGGCTCTCGCCCTGGCCCTCGCTCTCGCCCTGAACGCCAGCCGGGGCCGGATCGTGTCGATCCTCCGCGTCGGGTTCTACGCCCCCGTCGTCACGAGCATCGTGGCGGTCGCGGTGGTCTGGCGCTACATCCTGCAGCCCGAGGGCCTGCTGAACTCGGCGCTCGCGGTCATCGGCATCCAGGGCCCCGACTGGCTCAACGACACCTCGACCGCCCTCCCGTCGCTGATCGCGATGGCGGTCTGGCGCAACGTCGGAACGCTCATGGTGATCTTCCTCGCGGGGTTGCAGGCCATCCCCACCGACGTGAAGGAGGCGGCTCTCATGGACGGTGCCTCGTCATGGCGGCGGTTGACGTCGATCACCCTGCCGCTGCTGCGACCGACGCTGCTGCTAGGAGCGGTGCTCATCTCCGTCGGCTTCCTCCAGTTCTTCGAGGAGGCGTTCGTGATGACCCAGGGCGGCCCGCTGAACTCCACCCTCTCGGTGGCCTTCTACACGTTCAAGCAGTTCGGCTTCGGGCAGTACGGCACCGCCTCCGCGGCGAGCTACCTGCTGTTCCTGGCCATCGCGCTGCTCAGCCTGCTGCAGTTCCGGCTGCTGCGCTCGAAGGATTGAGGGAGGATGCCATGACACTCACGTCACCCGCGGCTCCGGCCGTCGTCGCCGAGACCGAGGAACCGCCGCGCCGTCGTCGGCGCTCCGAGAACCGTCTCACCCCGGGCCGCGCCCTCACCCTCGGCGTGCTCGTCGTCGGTCTCCTGGCGTGGATGCTGCCGTTCGCCTGGATGCTGCTGGGCTCGGTGAAGACGCAGCGCGAGATCCTGCAGCGCCCACCGACCTGGTGGCCGCAGGAATTCACGTGGGACAACTTCGCCGCCTGGTTCGGGCAGTTGAACTTCGGGCAGTTCTTCGGCAACAGCCTGCTGGTCGCCGCCGTCACCGTCGCCGGCAACCTCGTGTTCTGCTCGATGGTCGGCTACGCCCTGGCGAAGATGGACTTCCCCGGGAAGAAGGCCCTGTTCGTCGTCGTGATGGTCACGCTCATGGTCCCGGGTGTCGTGACGTTCGTGCCGCTGTTCGTCATGGTCTCTTCGCTCGGCCTGGTCGACACGTACGCGGCGCTCATCCTGCCGTTCGTGACGACACCGCTCGGGGTGTTCCTGATGCGCCAGTTCATGCTCGGCATCCCGGATCCGCTGCTGGAAGCCGCCCGCATCGACGGCGCGGGGGAGCTGCGCATCTTCGCCCGCATCGTCATGCCCCTGTGCGGACCGCCGCTGGCGACCCTCGGCATCCTCACCTTCCTGGCGTCGTGGAACAACTTCCTGTGGCCGCTCGTGGCCGCGCAGACCCAGGACAAGTACACCCTCCCGGTCGCGCTGTCGCTGTATTCGACCGGGCAGAACGCCACCGACTACGGCCTGCTGCTGGCGGGCTCGGTGCTGGTGATCGCGCCGATCATCCTGCTGTTCGTCTTCCTCCAGCGGTACTTCATCCAGGGGATCGCCTCCACCGGCCTGAAGTGACCCGCGAGACACCCTCCGCGACGCCGACCCCGGGGTCGAGTGACCCGCGACCGATCCGAAAGGATGCCATGACCTCCTCCCGCTTCCGCACCGCTTCCGACGGCACACGGTTCCGTGATCTCAACGGCAACGGTGTGATGGACCCGTACGAGGACCCCCGCCGCAGCGTCGACGAGCGCACAGAAGACCTGCTGGAGCGACTCAGCCTCGAGGAGAAGTGCGGGCTGATGTTCCAGACGGTGATCGAGGTGGGTGACGACGGCGAGCTGCTCGAGGCGCCGGGGAGGATCTCGAAGTCGCCGACCACGACCGTCGTCGTGGGCAAGAACATGACGCACTTCAACGTGCACGCGATCCGCACGGCCCGCCAGGCCGCCGAGTGGAACAACCGTCTGCAGGCCTTGGCCGAGACGACGCCCCATGGCATCCCGGTGACCATCAGCACCGATCCGCGCCACGCCTTCGTGGAGAACACGGGTGTGGCGTTCTCGGCGGGACCGTTCTCGCAGTGGCCGGAGGGGCTGGGCCTCGCCGCCCTCGACGATGTCGAGACGGTGCGCGCGTTCGCCGAGGTCGCCCGACGCGAGTACCGCGCCGTCGGCATCCGGGCGGCCCTTCACCCGCAGATCGACCTGGCCACCGAGCCGCGCTGGGGTCGGCAGGCGCAGACGCTCGGTCAGGATGCCGCGCGCGTCGCGGAGTTCACGGCGGCGTACCTGCGCGGATTCCAGGGCGAGGAGCTCGGTCCCGACAGCGTCGCGTGCACGACGAAGCACTTCCCCGGTGGGGGACCGCAGCAGGGCGGCGAGGACGCGCACTTCCCCTACGGTCGCGAGCAGGTCTACCCCGGCGGCATGTTCGACTATCACCTGGAACCTTTCCGGGAGGCGATCCGCTGCGGCACGGCCGGGATGATGCCGTACTACGGCATGCCGGTCGGCCTCGAGCTCGACGGACAGCCGATCGAGCCGGTGGGCTTCGGCTACAACAGGCAGATCGTCACGGGTCTGCTGCGCGAGACGCTCGGGTACGACGGCGTCGTGGTCACCGACTGGGAGCTCGTCAACGACAACCACGTGGGCGACCAGGTGCTCCCCGCCCGCGCCTGGGGCGTCGAGCACCTGAGCGCGGTCGAGCGCATGGAGAAGATCCTGGATGCCGGCGCCGACCAGTTCGGCGGCGAGGAGTGCGTCGAGATGCTCGTGGACCTCGTGCGCTCGGGTCGCATTCCGGAGCAGCGCATCGACGCGTCGGCGCGCCGCCTGCTGCGGGTGAAGTTCGCCCTGGGGCTCTTCGACGATCCGTACGTGGACGTGGAGGAGGCCGAGCGCATCGTCGGCAACGCGGAGTTCCGCGCGCTCGGTGAGGCGGCGCAGGCGCGTTCGCTCACGGTGCTGGTCAACGAGGAACGGGACGGGGCGCCGGTGCTGCCGTTGCGCCCGGCGGGCGCCGTGTACGTCGAGGGGCTGCGTTCCGAGGAGGTGGCCGAGCTCGGAACCGTCGTCGACGATCCGGCTGACGCCGCCATCGCCCTCGTGCGCATCGGCGCACCGTTCGATCCGCGCGACGACCTCTTCCTCGAGGCGTGGTTCCACCAGGGCTCGCTCGAGTTCGCGCCCGGTCTGGTGTACCGGCTGCAGCAGATCGCGGCATCCTGCCCGCTCGTCCTCGTCGTCAACCTCGACCGACCCGCGATCCTCACGCCGTTCGTCGGTCACGCCGCGGCGATCGTCGCCGACTACGGCAGCTCGGCCCGCGCCGTGCTCGATGCGCTCACCGGCCGGGTGGCCCCGCGCGGGCGCCTGCCGATCGAGATCCCCCGGTCCATGGATGCCGTCCGTGCCTCCCGCGAGGATGTACCGTCGGACACCGGCGACCCCGTCTTCCCCGTGCACTTCGGACTGGACCTGACGGGTGTGGAGGAGGCGCCGGAGCCGATGAGGGGGTACGCGCACCGATGAGCGAAGCGGACGCGACGCGACGACCGACCGTCTACGACGTGGCGCAGGAGGCCAAGGTCTCGATCGCCTCGGTGTCGTTCGCGTTCCGCCGACCCGACAAGCTCAGCGACGCCACTCGCGAGCGCGTCCTCGAGGCCGCGCGGCGCCTGGGGTATGCCCCCAGTGCCGCGGCGCGGGGACTCGCCCACGGGCGCACCGGGACCCTCGGCCTGCACGCCTTCGACCTGCTTCTCGAGCGCGCCGACCCGATCGCGGAGGCGAACCCCCTCACGGGGCTGTCCCGGCCCCGATTGGACGCCGGCGGCGTCATCCCCTGGAACCAGACCGACGACGACGTGCTGTCCGATCCTCGCGCGTTCCCGCTCTACGTCGACGAGGTGCAGCGCGGCTTCGAACTGGAGTGCTGGGCGCTGGGGCGTCCCGTGATGCTCAGCAGCGGCGCCGGCACCGACGTGTCGGTGGCCGACACCGCCGGTCGCGTCGACGGACTGGCGATCTTCCCGTCGCCGCAGACCGCTCCCGCCCTCGCACGTTACGCGCCGACGATCCCGATCGTGCTCTTCAGCGCGGCGCCCGCCGACGACCGGCACCACCGCGTCCGCGTCGACAACGTCGGGGGGATGCACGCTCTCGCCGACCATCTCGTGCGGGCGCACGGCATCCGCGATGTCGCCTTCGTCGGGCGGATGGAGGCCTCTGACACCGTCGAGCGCCACGCGGGACTCGCCGCCGGACTCGCCGACCTCGGTGTCTTCCTGCGCGACGAGGTGGTGGATGCCACGGTCCGCGGAGAGGACGATCTCGTGCCGCAGCTGCGTGGGCTCATCGCCGACGGGCGCCTGCCGCAGGCCCTGGTGTGCGCGACCGATCAGCACGCGTTCGCGGTGCTGGACGCGCTCGCAGCGGAGGGCCTGCGGGCACCGGATGATGTCGTGGTCACCGGATTCGACGGCACCCTCGCCGCGCGGTTGAGCTCCCCGTCGCTGACCACCGTTCGTCAGCCGATGGAGGCGATGGGGCGCGCCGCGGCGCGCATCCTCGCCGGAGCCGCGGGTCCCGCCGACCGTCCGTTCGACGTGGTGTTCGAGCCGCGGCTGGTCGTGCGGCGAAGCTGCGGCTGCCGCGGCTGACCCGGCGCGCGGCGTCATGGCGCCGAGCGCACACGATCGGGTCGAGCGCACACGGACGGGACGCCCGAAACGTACGCGCTCGGCCCGAACGTGTGCTTTCGCGGCACGCAGCGCGCGGGCTGAGGGGCGGGGGTGGATGCCGCGGCGTCAGGTGGGCTGGACCCGGAGCGCCGCCCACAGCTCGGCGCGGGTGGCGAACGAGCCGAGGTCGCGTTCGAGGAGGCGCTCAACAGAGGCCAGGCGCGTGCGCACGGTGTGTCGGTGCACGCCGAGCGCCTGGGCGGTCGCTTCGTGCGAGCAGTCGTGGTCCAGCCAGGCGCGCAGCGTCTCGACCAGACGGGAGCCCTCGGCGTCGTCGTGCGCGGTGAGAGGCGCCAGTTCGGCGGCGGCGAGCGTGGGTGCATCCGGCCCGAGGGCGGAGAGCACGCCCGATGCGGCGACCTCGCCGAACGTGGTCACCGCCTCGCGGCCGCGATCCCGTGCGACGCGGGCCTGCTCGACGGCGGCGGTGAACCGGTCGTAGCCGGTCGGCTCGGACACGCCGATCCGCGCGCCGAATCGCTCGGCCGCCTCGTCGATCGCGTGACGTTCGCCGGCGGGCACGACGATGACGACACCGTCGTCGCCGCGCCCGAAGAACACCGCTCCCCGCCGCTCCTCGGCGCGGAGTTCGAGCAACTCTGCGAGTCCGTCGCTGCGGGCGCTGACGGCGTCGGTGAGGGCGACGGCGATCGGAGCGCCCGGCAGAGGCCCCCACGCGTCACGCGCGATACGGCGCGCCAGGGTCGGATCATCCGTCAGGAGCGACTGCACGAGCCCCGCGCGCAGCGCGCCCCGTGCCCGGCTCAGTCCCTGGTGCTGCTCGAAGGCGAGGCCCGCCATGGCGATCACCGCCGTCACGACGCCGCGACCCTCCTGGTCGAGCTCTCCCGCGGCGATCGCGATGACGCCGCGGAGGTGCCCGCCCCGTCCCAGGGTCTGCAGAGTGAACGGGCGCCCCGCGATACGCAGCGCCGATGCGGCGCGCGCGCCGCGCCGGAGTACCGCGGCCACCTCGTCGCTCAGGGCGCGCGAGGTGCCGGCATCCAGGTCTCCGCCCGGGTGCTCGCGCGTGAGTTCTCCGGCCGCGTCGTACAGTCCCACCCACGTGCCCAGCTGCCGGGCGAGCTCCGCCAGGGTCGCCCCCAGACCGTCGGGGCGCAGCGCCGCCAGCGAGATCGCGCGCTGCGCGGAGAGCGCCCACGTCCGGCGTGCGAAGGCCTCGGCGGCGATCGCCTCGGCGTTGGCGCGCGCGACCGCGATGAACGGCGTGCGGTAGGGCACCTCGAACAGCGGCAGCCGGGCCTCGCGGCAGGCGGCGACGAGCTCGGCAGGGATGCCGTCCCGCACGACCTCCGTGCCGAAGCCGAGTCCCGCGACGCCCCGGGCCGTGAGGCGCTGCACGTAGTCGACGGCCGACGTGGCACCGGGGCCCTGGAACTGTGTCCCCGTCGTGAGAAGGACCTGCCCGTCCGACAAGAAGGGCGTCGGGTCGGCGAGGTCGCTGCTGTGCACCCACCGCACCTGACGTTCCAAAGCCTCGGACTCGCCGTTCTCGAGGCGCAGGTGCAGGTCACGGCGACGCAACAGCGCGCCGAGGGTGGGGGTGTCGGTGGCATCCATGGCGGCCTCCGGAGAACGGTGCTGTACGTTTCGTACAGCCGGGTATCCAAAATGTACAGCACGGAAGGTGCCGTGCCCGGGCGGCGTTCCCTACGCTCCCGAGCATGACCGCACCGCACACCGTCACCGCGCCCCCCGTCGGCGGCCCCTCGCTCCCGCAGGAGCGCCGCCTGGTCACGAGCATCCCCGGACCCCGCTCGCAGGAGCTCCTCGACCGCAAGGCCGCCGCGGTCTCCGCCGGTGTGGGGCACACCGCTCCCATCCACGCCGTCGCGGCCGGTGGGGGAGTCATCGTCGACGCCGATGGCAACTCGCTCATCGACCTGGGTTCGGGTATCGCCGTGACCTCGGTCGGCAACGCCCACCCGGCCGTCGTCGCCGCCGTCCAGGAGCAGGTCGCCGCGTTCACCCACACGTGCTTCATGGTCTCGCCGTACGACTCGTACGTCTCGGTGGCCGAGGCCCTCAACCGCCTCACCCCCGGCGACCACCCGAAGAAGAGCGCACTGTTCAATTCCGGTGCCGAGGCGGTCGAGAACGCGATCAAGATCGCCCGCAAGCACACCGGCCGCCAAGCCGTCGTCGCCTTCGACCACGCCTACCACGGACGCACGAATCTCACGATGGCGCTGACGGCGAAGAGCATGCCGTACAAGAGCGGTTTCGGCCCGTTCGCCGCGGAGGTCTACCGCGCCCCGCTGTCGTACCCCTTCCGCGACGGGCTGTCCGGCCCGGAGGCCGCAGCCCGGGCGATCACGCTCATCGAGAAGCAGGTCGGTGCCGAGAACCTCGCCGCCGTCATCATCGAGCCCATCCAGGGCGAGGGCGGCTTCATCGTCCCCGCCGACGGCTTCCTGCCCGCTCTCGTCGACTGGTGCCGTGCCCACGGCGTCGTCTTCATCGCCGACGAAGTGCAGTCCGGCTTCGCCCGCACCGGCGCGATGTTCGCCTCCGAGATCTTCGGTATCGTCCCCGACCTCGTCACCACCGCGAAGGGCATCGCCGGTGGCCTCCCACTGGCGGCCGTGACTGGTCGCGCCGAGATGATGGATGCCACCCACGCGGGCGGCCTCGGCGGTACGTACGGCGGCAATCCCATCGCATGCGCCGCCGCGCTCGCCGCGATCGACGCCTTCGAGAACGACGGTCTCGTCGAGCGGGCCCGCGAGATCGGCGAGATCCTCCTTTCCCGCCTCACGACGTTGCAGCAGAGCGACCCTCGGGTCGGTGACGTGCGCGGTCACGGCGCCATGATCGCGGCCGAGTTCGTCGACCCCGCCACCGGTGCACCGGATGCCGCGCTCACCTCGGCCGTGGCCAAGGCGGCCATCTCCGAGGGCGTGGTCGTCCTCACCTGCGGCACCTACGGCAACGTCATCCGGTTCCTCCCGCCGCTGTCGATCGGCGACGACCTCCTGAACGAGGGCCTGGACGTCGTGGCCGCCGCGCTCGCGCGCCACTGAGCGACAGACCCGAGGGGGCGGCGGACGACCCGAAGGAGCCGCCCCCTCGTCCTTCCACCGGGTCACCGACGCAGAGAGAGAAGATTTCATGGACGAGATCACGCGGGACGTCGTCGTCATCGGGGCGGGAGCGGCGGGCCTGACCGCCGCGAACGACCTGCGCAAGGCCGGCCTGTCGGTCGTCGTGCTCGAGGCGCGAGACCGCGTCGGCGGGCGCCTGTGGACCGACGTCATCGACGGCGCGATGCTCGAGATCGGCGGCCAGTGGGTCTCGCCGGACCAGGAGGCGCTCATCGACACCGTGGCCGACCTCGGCCTGTCGACCTTCAGTCGCTACCGCGAGGGAGACAGCGTCTACATCGGTCCGGACGGTGTCGCCCAGCGCTTCACCGGCGAGATGTTCCCGGTCGCGCCCGAGACCGAGCGCGTCATCGACGAGATCACCGCGCGTCTGGATGCCATGGTCGCCGAGATCGACCCGGACAGGCCCTGGGAGCACCCGAACGCCGCCGAGTGGGACAAGGTCTCGTGGGACGCGTGGCTCCGCCAGCAGACCGACGACGACGAAGCCGTCCGCAACCTCGCCTTCGCCACCGGGTCCGCGATGCTGACCAAGCCGACGCACACGTTCTCTCTGCTGCAGTCGCTGCTCATGGCGGCATCCGCGGGGTCGTACTCGCACCTCGTCGATGCGGACTTCATCCTCGACAAGCGCGTCGTCGGCGGCCTCCAGCAGGTGCCGGAGTTGCTGGCGGAGCGGCTGGGCGACGACGTCCTGCTGAATCAGCCGGTCCGCACCCTCCGCTGGGGCGAGGACGGCGTCACCGCGGTGGCCGACGGCGTCACCGTCCGCGCCCGGTTCGCGATCCTCGCGCTCGCGCCGGTGCTCTACCCGCGCATCTCCTTCGACCCGCCGTTGCCGCGTCTGCAGCACCAGATGCACCAGCACATCTCGATGGGCTTCGTCATCAAGGTGCACGCGGTCTATGACCGGCCCTTCTGGCGAGAGCAGGGCCTGTCGGGCACGGCGTTCAGTCCCTACGAGCTGTCGCACGAGGCCTACGACAACACCAATCACGGCGACGACCGCGGCACCCTCGTCGGATTCGTCTCCGACCAGAACGCCGACGACCTCTTCCGTCTCACCGCGGAGGAGCGCAAGGAGCGCATCCTCGAATCCCTCTCGCACTATTACGGGCCCGAGGCGAAGAACCCGATCGTCTACTACGAGAGCGACTGGGGTACGGAGGAGTGGACCCGCGGCGCCTACGCCGCCAGCTTCGACCTGGGCGGACTGCAGCGCTACGGCGCCGACCTGCGCGCGCCCGTCGGTCCGATCCACCTCGCGTGCAGCGACATGGCGGGAGCGGGTTACCAGCACGTGGACGGCGCGATCCGTCAGGGCCACCGGGCCGCCGACGAGATCCTGGAACGGGCACGCGGATGACCGCCCCGGTGGTCGTGGGGTACACCGCGACCGACACCGGCGCCGACGCGTTGGCGCTCGGCATCCGTCTGGCCCGGGCGATCGGCGCTCCGCTCGAGGTGGCTCTCGTCCTGCCGGACGAGGCGCGAAGCGTCATCACGCCACCGGATGCCGCGTATGCCCGGCTCGTGGCCGAACAGGCCGAACGATGGCTCCGCGACGCGGCCGAGACGATCGGGGATGCCGTGCCGCACCGCGAGCACGTGCGTCACGCCGATTCGTTCGCCGAGGGCCTCGTGGCCTTCGCCGACGAGGTCGATGCCGGGTACATCGTCGTGGGCGCCGCGAACGGCGGCCTGCGCGGGCGTCACCGGCTCGGGACGGTCGCCTCCGAGCTGCTGCACTCCTCCGACGTCCCCGTCGTCCTCGCTCCCGAAGGCTCGCGGCGCGTCGACCCCACCGTCGGCATCAGCCGCGTCACCGCCGCGGTGGGCAGCCGTCCCGGCGCCGACGTGCTGCGCGAGGAGAGCGTCGCGTTGGCGGCTGCGGCATCCGTCCCCCTTCGACTGCTGTCCCTGGTCACCGTCGACCTGCCACCGGGGCTGGAGACCGGGGCCATCCGCATCGCCGGAGCCCGCCACGCCGAAGAAGTGCTCTCGCAGGCCCGTGCCGACCTGCCCACCGATGCCGCGGCCGAGGTCGTCGTCGCCGACGGCGACAGCATCGAAGAGGCCGTGCGCGACCTGTCGTGGGATCCCGCCGAGCTCGTGATGGTCGGCAGCAGCAGACTCGCGCAGCCGCGCCGCCTGTTCCTCGGTTCGACCGCCGCGAAGATGCTGCACGAACTGCCCGTCCCCCTCGTCGTCGTGCCACGCAGTCGTGCCGACGTCTCGTCCCCGGAAGGAACGCGGCCATGACCGCACCCGCACCCGCCACCGGCAGCGACGCCGGCGGTCTGTCGAAGAAGGGGCTGAGCGCCGGCACGATCGGCCTCCTCGGCGCCGTCGTCATCGGGATCTCCTGCATCGCCCCGGCGTACACGTTCACCGCCGCGATCGGACCGACCGTCGGCGCGGTCGGAGTGCAGGTGCCGGCGATCATCCTCGTCGGGTTCATCCCGATGCTCCTCGTGGCCTTCGGCTACCGGGAGTTGAACACCCGCATGCCCGATTCGGGTACCTCGTTCACGTGGGCCGCTCGCGCGTTCGGGCCGTGGATCGGGTGGATGGCCGGCTGGGGACTCATCGCCGCCACGGTCATCGTGCTGTCGAACCTCGCCGGCATCGCCGTCGATTTCCTGTTCCTGCTCATCTCGCAGCTCACCGGGCAGCCCGGCGTCGCCGACCTGGCATCCAATCTGCCGATCAACATCGCGGTGTGCCTGCTGTTCGTGCTCGGGGCGACCGTGGTGTCGTACCGCGACATGCAGACGACGCAGAAGCTGCAGTACGTTTTGGTCGGTTTCCAGGTCGTCGTGCTCGTCGTCTTCGCCGTCGTCGCGATCGGGCATGTCCTGCGGGGGGATGCCTACGACCCGACGGCGTTCGACTGGACGTGGTTCAACCCGTTCGCGGTGTCCTCCTTCAGCGCCTTCGCCGCCGGCGTGTCGCTGTCGATCTTCATCTTCTGGGGATGGGACGTCACCCTCACGATGAACGAGGAGACCAAGGACCCCGAGCGCACGCCCGGCCGTGCGGCGACGATCACGGTTCTCACGATCGTCTCGCTGTACCTGCTGCTGGCGGTGTCCCTGATCATGTTCGCCGGCATCGGGGATGGGCCGTTCGGACTCGGAAACCCCGACATCCAGGACAACGCGTTCTTCGCGCTCGCCGGTCCCATCCTCGGTCCGTTCGCGGCGTTCGTCTCGCTCGCGGTGCTGACCAGTTCGGCATCCTCGCTGCAGTCGACCTTCGTCGGTCCCGCCCGGACGCTCCTGGCGATGGGGCACTACGGCGCGCTGCCGCCGAGATTCGCCGCCGTCAGCCCGCGCTTTTTCACACCGGGTTTCGCAACGATCGTCTCGGCCGTCGTGGCCGCGGGCTTCTACGCCGTCATGCGCGTCGTGAGCGTCAACGTGCTGTCGGACACGATCCTCACCCTCGGCATCATGATCTGCTTCTATTACGGCCTCACCGCGTTCGCGTGCGTCTGGTACTTCCGCAGGCAGTGGTTCGACTCGGTGCGGAACGTGTTCTTCACGTTCCTCTTCCCGCTCGTGGGCGGCGTCATCCTCGCCGTCATCTTCGTCACGACCCTGATCGACAGCATGAACCCCGAATACGGCAGCGGGTCCGAGATCGGCGGCGTGGGCCTGGTGTTCGTCCTGGGCGTGACCATCATCGTGCTCGGGGCGGTCATCATGGTGGTGCAGTACTTCCGCCGACCGGCCTTCTTCCGCGGCGAGACGCTCGCCACGGACGCCCCGCCCAGTGCCCGCCGCGCGCGCCGCGTGGCCCAGTGACCATCGACCACGACATGAGAACGGGAGCCCACATGAGTGACTACGCCGTCGTCAACCCCGCCACGGGGGAGACCCTCGCCGAATACGACACCCTGTCCGACGCCGGCGTGGAGGCAGCGCTGACCGCCGCGCACGACGGGTACCGGGTGTGGTCGCGCACGGCTCCGGCGCAGCGCGCCGACGCCCTGCGCCGCGTCGCCCAGTTGCATCGCGAGCGCCGCGACGAGCTCGCCGCGATCATCGTGCGCGAGATGGGCAAGCCCCTGGAGGCCGCGCTCGGCGAGGTCGACTTCGCCGCGGACATCACCGAGTACTACGCCGACAACATCGACAAGATCACCGGCGACACCCCGATCGACATCCTCGGGGAGGGGACCGCGGTCGTCCGGCGCTCGGCGCTGGGGCCGCTGCTGGGCATCATGCCCTGGAACTTCCCGTACTACCAGGTCGCCCGCTTCGCCGCCCCGAATCTCGCGGTCGGCAACAGCATCCTGCTCAAGCACGCCCCGCAGTGCCCGGAGTCCGCCGAAGCGCTGCAGTTGATCTACCGCGACGCGGGGCTCCCGGAGGGCGCCTACGTCAACATCCGTGTCACGAACGACCAGGCGGCCACCATCATCGCCGACCCCCGCGTGCAGGGGGTCTCGGTGACCGGGTCCGAGCGTGCCGGCGCCGCCGTCGCCGAGATCGCCGGCCGCAACCTGAAGAAGGTCGCGCTCGAGCTCGGCGGCTCCGATCCGTTCATCCTGCTCTCCACCGATGACCTGGACGCCGCCGTGCAGGCCGCAGTGGACGCGCGACTGGACAACAACGGACAGTCCTGCAACGGGGCCAAACGCTTCCTGGTCGTCGACGACCTGTACGACGCGTTCCTGGCGAAGTTCAGCGCGGCGCTCGGTGAGGCGAAGGTCGGCGATCCGTTCGCCGAGGACACCGTGCTCGGCCCGCTCTCCTCGCTCGCGGCGGCCGAGCGCCTCGACGAGCAGGTGCAGCGCGCCGTGGCGCAGGGCGCCGTGCTGGAGGTCGGCGGCACACGCGACGGCGCCTTCTATCCGGGCACCGTCCTCACCGGCGTCACGAGCGACATGGACGCGTACCGCGAGGAGTTCTTCGGCCCGGTCGCGGCCGTCTACCGCGTCTCCGGCGAGGACGAGGCGGTCGCGATCGCGAACGACACCGGCTTCGGTCTCGGGTCGTACGTGTTCACCACGGATGCCGCTCAGGCCGAGCGCGTCGCGGAGCGGCTCGAGGCCGGCATGGTGTACGTCAACCTCGTGCTCGCCGACTCGCCCGAGCTGCCGTTCGGCGGTGTCAAGCGCAGCGGCACGTCGCGCGAGCTGGGGCTTCTCGCGGCCGACGAGTTCGTCAACAAGAAGCTCATCCGCACGGCCTGAGTCACGTCCGTCCCCCGGCGTGGTTCGCCACGCCGGGGGACATGGCATAGACTGGGGCGTGCAGTCGAAATCTGCATTCTTTCGCCGTGCCCCGGGCACAGGCGGCATCCCTCCCCGAGAGATTCCTGGCGAAGGCGTGTCGGTTTCGCATCCCGGATCCCTCGGGGATCTTAGGGCGGTAGCTCAATTGGCAGAGCAGCGGTCTCCAAAACCGCAGGTTGCAGGTTCGATTCCTGTCCGCCCTGCGCACAGCGCACGCTGGCAACGAGAAGCGACCTAGGTGGTTCGATGACGCAGGACGAGGCGAAGGGCGAGATCGTCGCAGATCGCGGCGCGCCCCGCGAGAAGAAGCCCAACTTCTTCGCGCGGATCGCTCTTTTCATCCGTCAGGTCTTCGCGGAACTGCGCAAGGTCGTCACGCCCACGCGGCAGGAACTGGTCAAGTTCACGGCCGTGGTGCTCGGGTTCGTCGTCGTGATGATGGCTCTCGTCTACGGCCTCGACGTGCTGTTCGTGTGGCTGACCAGCGCCGTGTTCGGCATCCCGGGCGCCGCCGGCGCCTGACCGGCGCTTCGGCGGACGCGCGGCCCCACGAGTGGCCGCCCCAGAACGGAAGAGATCACCAGTGTCTGAAAGATATGTCGACGACGCCGATTGGGCGCCCACGGCCGAGCAGTCCAGCGAGGACGACGAGGCGCAGGAGGGCAACGTCCTGTCGTCGCAGGAGCGTGCCTCCGACGCGGCCGAGCACAGCGCCATCCACATCGTCGACGACGAGAACGACGACGACGCCGACGACCTCGGCGACATCGACATCACCGACCCGGAGGCGGACGCCATCGTGAACGACGCGCTCGAGATCGACGAGGCCGGCGAGGCTGAGGCCGCCGCCGAGGTGCTCAACGACTCCCTCGCCGAGGAAGCGGCCGACGAGGCGGCCGAAGCCGCCGACGAGGTCACCCCCTACGACGGCCCCGACATCAACGGCGAGCCGGACGCGCCCGTGCTCGACGAGGACTTCGTCGACGAGGTCGCCGGTGCCGCGGGCGTCGTCGACGAGGCCGAGGCATCCGTCTCCCCGGCCGATGCCGCCGAGGCCCCGGTCGACGAGGACTCCGCCGACGCCGAAGACCTCGACCCCTACGAGGCGTTCCGCGCCGAGCTGCGGTCCCTGCCGGGCAAGTGGTACGTCATCCACTCTTACGCCGGGTTCGAGCGCAAGGTGAAGGCGAACATCGAGCAGCGCAAGTCCACGCTCGAGGTCGAGGACGACATCTACCAGGTCGAGGTCCCGATGGAGGACGTCGTCGAGATCAAGAACGGCCAGCGCAAGATGGTCACCCGCGTGCGCATCCCGGGCTACGTCCTCGTGCGCATGGACCTCAACGAAGACACCTGGTCGGTCGTGCGTCACACTCCGGGTGTGACCGGCTTCGTGGGCAACGCCCACAACCCCACGCCGCTGCGCTTCGACGAGGCGTTCAACATGCTCAAGAGTCTCGTCGAGGTCAAGGAGTCCGCACCCGCCAAGGGCGGTGCAGCCAAGGGTGCTCCCGTCGCCCAGCGCGTCATCCCGGCCGAGGTCGACTTCGAGGCCGGCGAGACCATCACGATCAAGGAAGGCTCGTTCGCGGGCCTCCCCGGCACGATCAGCGAGATCAAGCCCGAGAGCGGCAAGCTCACGGTGCTGGTGTCGCTCTTCGAGCGCGAGACTCCGGTCGAGCTGTCGTTCGACCAGGTCACCAAGATGATCTGACGCACGTCGCGTCCTCGCGAACGCCCCGCCCGGCTCCGTCCGGCGGGGCGTTCGCCGTTTCGGTGGTCCTGCGGCGCGGGCGACGCGTCGCGCCCCGCGGTCGCGTCCCGCGGTCGCGTTGGCATCCCGGCGGTCGCGTCGGCATTCCGGCGCACCACCGTCGACATCCCCGCCGTCGCGTTGGCATCCCGGCGCACCACCGTCGGCATCCCCGCGGTCGCGTTGGCATCCCCATGCATAAACGCTCTTCGCGCGCATAAACGGGCTGTCACCGCGTTTATGCGAGCCGATCGCGTTTATGTGTGTCACGTTGAGCGGGCGTTCCTTCCGGCGGAGGTGAGTGCGGCCGTCTCAGGACGCCGCACCGGTCGCAGGCCCGCGGACACGAGTGCATGGCGCAGGAGATCCACGCCGAGCGCCCCCGCGTAGTCCCACCGAGCGATACGCCAGCCTGCCCGCCGAAGCGCGTCCTCGCGCCGCTTCTCGGCCCGCACCGTTTCGGCCGCTGCGGCAGCATCGTCGCCGCTGTACTTGAGCCACCCGTCGGACTCCCCGATGACCTTCTCCTCCGGCCAGCAGAAATCGGATCGGAAGATGCGCCCGTCGACCCGATGTTCCACCTGCAGCGCGGGGGAGGGGAACCCGCACCACTCGATGACGGCGCGGCTGATGGACTCGCCGGGTGACTCGGCGAGCGGTGTCGCGTGCGTCAGCGTCCACCGCAGTCGGCGCACAGCGAAGCCGTTGCGCTGCGCGAGGGAGCGATCGAGCAACTGCTCGCCGTCGAGGTGGAACATGCGTAACGCGGCGTCCGCCACTGCGAGTCCCAACGCAGGCGGCAGGACGCGGGCGAGGTCGATGACCACATCTTCGACGGCGGTCATGCGGATGCCGACGAGCTCGCGTATCGATCGCCTGTCGGCGCTCGTGTGCACGGTGACATCGCCGTACGTGACCGAACGCGAGCGACGCGCGTCGAAGATGTGCACCATGCGGGGGTGTCCGAAGGTCGGGAGCCCGAGAAGCGCTGCGGCGGACTCGTGCGAGAACACGGCATCCGGTCGCGCCAGCGCGAAGGCGTGGACGCGAACCAGGTAGCGTTCCCACGGAGCGAGTGCTTCCCACGCGGTGCGGACCGTATAGATGCCGGCCCGGACTCGCAGCAGCGAGGTGTCACGCCACAGCGGAGGGCCCGACCGCGGTGCGTCCGACGCGAGGAGCAGGGCAGCGGGTGAGGCGCGGAGCGATCGAGGGACGACATCCATCCGGTGAGACTGTCAGGTCGGCCGTCGCTGCGTGCGGGGGCTGTGGAGAACGGTCGACCGTCCGCCGCATAAACGCCTTTCGCTCCCATAAACACGCTGTCATCGCGTTTCTGCGCGTCGATCGCGTTTATGCGTGGGTGGGCCGGGCCGGGGACGCGTGCACGGCCGCACGACCGCGGGCGCGTGCGCACGGCCGCACGGCCGCACGACCGCGGACACGGCCGCACGGCCGCACGGCCGCACGGCCGCACGGCCGCACGGCCGCACGGCCGCGGACGCGGGTGCCGGGCGGGAGAGGGACGAACACGGGATGCCGGAACGTCGCGTATGATGGAGAGGTTGCTCGTGCGTCTGCGCGAGCGCGACCGCTGCCTGGAACGGCCGGGCGTGCGGGAGAGAGGGAGCCGCAGGGCACCCGCTCGATGAGAGGAAGAGGATATGGCACCCAAGAAGAAGGTGACCGGCCTGATCAAGCTCCAGATCAACGCCGGCGCTGCCAACCCGGCGCCGCCGATCGGCCCCGCGCTCGGTCAGCACGGCGTCAACATCATGGAGTTCTGCAAGGCCTACAACGCCGCGACCGAGTCGCAGCGCGGCAACGTGATCCCCGTCGAGATCACGGTGTACGAGGACCGCAGCTTCACGTTCATCCTGAAGACGCCCCCGGCCGCCGAGCTCATCAAGAAGGCCGCCGGCCTGCAGAAGGGCTCCGCGACGCCGCACACCACCAAGGTGGGCAAGCTCACCAAGGAGCAGGTGCGTCAGATCGCCGAGACCAAGCAGCCCGACCTGAACGCGAACGACATCGAGGCCGCGGCCAAGATCATCGCCGGCACCGCCCGTTCCATGGGCATCACGGTCGAGGACTGAGGGAGATAACAATGGCTACCAAGTCCAAGGCATACCGCGCCGCCGCTGAGAAGGTCGCGCCCGACACGTTCTACACCCCCGCCGAGGCCGTCGCCCTGGCGAAGGAGACCGGTTCGAAGAAGTTCGACTCGACCGTCGAGGTCGCGCTGAAGCTCTCGGTCGACCCCCGCAAGGCCGACCAGATGGTCCGCGGAACGGTCATCCTGCCCCACGGCACGGGTAAGACCGCCCGCGTCATCGTCTTCGCCAACGGCCCCGCGGCCGAGGCGGCTCTCGCCGCCGGCGCCGACGAGGTCGGTGGCACCGAGCTGATCGAGAAGGTCGCCGGCGGCTACACCGCGTTCGACGCGGCCGTCGCCACGCCCGAGCTCATGGGCCAGGTCGGTCGTCTGGGTAAGGTCCTGGGCCCCCGCGGCCTCATGCCGAACCCCAAGACCGGCACCGTGACCCCCAACCCGGCCAAGGCCGTCGAGGAGATCAAGGGCGGAAAGATCGAGTTCCGCGTCGACAAGCACGCCAACGTGCACTTCGTCGTCGGCAAGGCCTCGTTCTCGGCCGAGCAGCTCGACGAGAACCTGAAGGCTGCGCTCGAGGAGATCGTCCGCCTCAAGCCGTCCAGCTCGAAGGGCCGTTACATCCAGAAGGGCGCCGTCTCGACCACTTTCGGTCCCGGCATCCCGCTGGACGTCAACGCCATCGTCTGACGCACCCCGCCGAAAGCCCCGTCGCGCCCCGTGCCGGCGGGGCTTTCGCGTGCGGCCGCGGCCCCGGCCCGCTGCACGGACGTGCAACACCGCGTCATCCAGGAAGGATGCCGCATCCATCCGTGTTGTGCTGGGAGACGCGTCTCGCGCCCGCCCCCCCCCCGGAATCATCCGCATCACACGCAAGGAACACCTATGCCCCGTCGTCGTCTTCCCGCCCTCGCCGCCGCCCTCGGCGCCCTCGCGCTCGCGCTGACCGCGTGCAGCGGCGGCTCCACGTCCGGCTCGGCCGAGCAGGGAGACGACCTCGGTCTGGTCTCCGGCGGCACGCTCACCGTCGCCACCGAGGGCACCTACCGGCCCTTCTCGTTCCACGACGAGTCGGGGGAGCTGACCGGTTTCGACGTCGAGATCGCCGAGGCCGTCGCCGAGAAGCTCGGGCTGGAGGTCCGCTTCCAGGAGACCCAGTGGGATGCCATCTTCGCAGGCCTCGACGCCGGTCGGTTCGACGTCATCGCGAACCAGGTCTCGATCACCCCTGAGCGCGAGGAGAAGTACATCTTCAGCTCGCCGTACACCGTGTCGCGCGGCGTCGTGGTGACCACTGAGGACGACTCGTCCATCTCGAGCTTCGCCGACCTGTCCGGCAAGACCACGGCGCAGTCGCTGACGAGCAACTGGTACGAGCTGGCGACCGAGAGCGGCGCTCAGGTCGAGGCCGTCGAGGGGTGGGCCCAGGCGGTCGCACTGCTGCAGCAGGGCCGCGTGGATGCCACGGTCAACGATCAGCTCACCTACCTCGACTACGAGAAGACGAACAGCCCGACCGGCCTGAGGATCGCCGCCGAGACCGAGGACTCCTCGGAGAGCGCCTTCGCCACGACGAAGGACAAGCAGGCTCTCACGGATGCCATCGACGGCGCGCTCGACGAGCTCCGGACCGACGGGACCCTCGCCGAGATCAGCCAGAAGTACTTCGGCGCCGACGTCACGAAGTAAAACCCCCCGCCCTACGCCCGCGCCTCCCGCCTAGCGTGGGGGCGCGGGCGTGCCGTGTTCGCGACAGGAAGGAGGGCTCGTGAACGACATCTGGACCCTGCTGCTCGATTCGTTCTGGCCCATGGTGCTCGCGGGCCTGCGGGGAACGATCCCGCTCTCGCTGGCGTCGTTCGCCATCGGGCTCGTCGTCGCCCTCGGTATGGCTCTGCTGCGGCTCTCGCGCAACGTCGTGCTGCGGGGCTTCGCGCGGTTCTACATCTCCGTCATCCGCGGGACTCCGCTGCTGGTGCAACTGTTCGTGATCTTCTACGGGCTGCCGGCGATCGGCGTCGTCATCGACCCGTTCCCCGCCGCCGTGATCGCCTTCTCGCTCAACGTCGGCGGGTACGCCGCCGAGGTCATCCGCGCCGCGATCCTCTCCGTTCCCCGCGGGCAGTGGGAGGCGGCGCACATGGTGGGCCTGTCGCCGCGCAAGACCCTGACGCGCATCATCCTCCCGCAGGCGGCGCGCGTATCGGTGCCGCCGCTGTCCAACACGTTCATCTCGCTCGTGAAGGACAGCTCGCTGGCATCCCTCATCCTGGTCTCCGAGTTGTTCCGGCAGGCGCAGAACATCGCCGCGTTCTCGTACGAGTTCATGGCGATCTACCTCGAAGCGGCCCTCATCTACTGGCTGTTCTGCCTCGTGCTGTCGGCGGGGCAGGGCGTTCTCGAAAGGAGACTCGATCGCCATGTCGCACGATGACGACGCCCTGACTCCGCCCGCGGACGCGGCCGCCGCGACGCTGCTGCACGTCCGCGGCCTGCACAAGAGCTTCGGCGCCAACCGCGTGCTCGACGGTGTCGACCTCGAGGTGCGCCGTGGGGAGGTGCTCGTGCTCATCGGCCCGTCCGGATCGGGCAAGACGACGGTGCTGCGCTGTCTCAACGGCCTCGAGACCCCCGATGCGGGCGTCGTCGAGTTCGACGGCGGCCCGACGCTCGACTTCGGCGGAAAGGTCTCCACGGCCGATCGCGCGGCGATGCGGGACCGGTCGGCGATGGTCTTCCAGCACCACAACCTGTTCCCGCACCTCACGGTGCTGCAGAACGTCGTGGAGGGTCCGGTGCAGGCGCACGGGGTGTCCAAGGCCGACGCCGCGGCGCGCGCCGAGGCGCTGCTCGAGCGCGTGGGGCTCGCCGACAAGCGCGACGCCTATCCGTTCGAGCTGTCCGGCGGCCAGCAGCAGCGCGTGGGCATCGTGCGGGCCCTCGCCCTGCGGCCCGACCTGCTGCTCTTCGACGAGCCCACGAGCGCCCTCGATCCGGAGCTGGTGGGCGAGGTGCTCAAAGTCCTGCGCGGTCTCGCCGACGAGGGCTGGACGATGATCATCGTCACGCACGAGCTCGCCTTCGCGCGGGAAGTCGCCGATGAGGTGCTGTTCTTCGACGAGGGCGTGATCGTCGAGCGCGGTGCTCCGGCTCAGCTGTTCACGCGCCCCGAGAAGGAGCGCACCCGCCGGTTCCTCGACCGGCTCCTGCGGCCGCTGGACTGACCGCTCTGCGGGCGCTGGACCGACCGTTCCGGGCCGAGGCTGCGGGCGAGGGCGAGCCGCTTTCGTCGTGGCCGGGGCTGATGGTGCGGCTCGGCCGTTTCGGCGATGCGACGGACGTGCGCGACGAGCCGCGCCGGGCTCGGCCGATCGTGACTAGGCGGATCCGCGAATCTCGAACGCCTCGCCGCCGTCGGCATCCGGGAGATCGGCCACGTCGACCCGCTCGACGCGGGCCAGCGGCGGGGCCCTGACGCACCCAGGCGACGAGGTCGTCGACCGCGGAGGCCTCACCCGTCACCCGAGCCTCGACCGCGCCGTCGCGGCGGTTGCGGACCCACCCGGAGACGCCGAGCCTTTCGGCTTCGGCGCGCATCGCCCAGCGGAAGCCGACGCCCTGCACGTGTCCGCGGACGGTGATCTCGACGGTTCGCATGACTCCATTGTCACCTCAGCCGGTGAACACGGGGAGCACGAGCGAGAACGCCAGCCCCCACATCACCAGCGCGATCGCCCCGTCCAGCACGGCCCACGCGCGGGGGGAATCGAGCCATCTGCCGAGGAATCGCGCGCCGAAGCCGAGGGCGACGAACCACACGACGCTCGCGGTGGCGGCACCCGCTCCGAAGACCGCCCGCGCGTCGCCGTGGGTGGCCGCGACGGATCCCAACAGGAACACCGTGTCGAGGTAGACATGGGGGTTCAGCCACGTCAACGCGAGGCACGTCAGGACGGCCGCGGTCCGCGTGGTGGTCGCCGTCATGGTTGTCGTCGTAGCGACTCCCCCCTCGTCCTCGACGCGGAGAGCGGCGCCCGAGGGGCGCAGCGCGCGCCGGGCCGCGACGACGCCGTAACCGGTCAAGAACGCCGCGCCCGTCCAGCGCACGACATCCAGCAGTCACGGCACCGCGGTGACGATCGCGCCGATCCCCGAGATCCCCAGCGCGATCAGCACGGCGTCGGATACGGCGCACACCGCCACGACCGCCAGCACATGTTCGCGCCGCACGCCTTGGCGCAGCACGAAGAGGTTCTGCGCCCCGATGGCGACGATGAGCGATAGGCCGAGACCGAAGCCGGCGGTGAGGGAGGAGAGCACGCTCCGACGTTAGAGGGGCATCCACGTCAAGTACAGTTCAGGATTCTGACGGACCATTAGCATCGCTTCATGTCGATTCCGTTGGACCTGGCCCGAACGCTCGCGGCCGTCGTGGACGAGGGGACCCTGGATGCCGCCGCCCGCCGCCTCCATGTCACGCCGTCGGCCGTCAGCCAGCGCCTGCGTGCGCTCGAAGAACAGCTCGGGCGGGTGGTGCTCGTCCGGTCGAAACCGGTGCGCACCACGCCCGCCGGTGACGCGGTGGTCCGACTCGCGCGTCAGCTCGCGCTCCTCGAGCACGACGCCCTCGCGGCGATCGGAGCGGACGGGGGCACTGTGGCATCCGTCCCGCTCGCGGTGAACGCCGACTCGCTCGCGACATGGTTCCTGCCACCGCTCCACCGTGTCGCGGAGCGGCGCCGGGTCGTGTTCGATCTGCACCGCGACGATCAGGACTTCACCGCGGGGCTCCTGGAGTCGGGGGTGGTCATGGCGGCGGTCACGTCGCGCGAGGCCCCGGTCGCGGGCTGCCGCGTGCGAAGCCTCGGGGTGCTGCGCTACGAAGCGGTCGCCTCGGCCGGGTTCGTCGCGCGCTGGTTCGCCGCCGGCGTCGACAACGCCAGCCTGGCGTCAGCGCCGGTCGTGGACTTCGACCGCCGCGACGACCTGCAGACGCGATGGCTCGCCCAGCGCGGTGTGCCCGTGGGAGAGCCGCCGCGCCACCGGGTGCCGGCGTCGCAGGACTTCGCGTCGGCGGTGTCCCTGGGACTGGGGTGGGGGCTGCTGCCGGGATTCCAATCCGCGGACGGCCTGGCCGCCGGAACTCTCGTGCGCCTCGGCGGAGAACCCGTCGACGTCCCGCTGTTCTGGCAGCAGTGGAACCTGACCTCGGCGCTGCTCGACGAGGTCGCCGATGAGATCGTGGGGGAGGGGCGTCGGGTGCTGTCGCCGGGCGCGCTCAGTCGTCGCTGACGCGGAGGACGATCTTCCCTCGCGTGTGTCCCTTCTCCAGTTCGCGGTGCGCCGCGGCGGCGTCCTCGAGGTCGAAGACGCGGTCGACGAAGACACGGACGGCCCCCGAGTCCAGCAGGCGTGCGATGGTCGCGAGAGCGCTGCCGTCCGGAACCACCTTGTACCCGGTCGAACGGATGCCGCGCGCCGAAGCCGCCTCGCGGAAGCCCGGCCACCCGCCCGTGGGTACCTCGATGAGCAGCCCGCCGGGACGCAGGACCTCGAGGGAACGCGTCCCGGTGTCGTCGAGGACGTTGCCGATGAGGTCGACGACGACGTCGACGTCGGCGACGGCATCCTCGAATCGCTCCGCGGTGTGATCGATGACCTCGGCCGCGCCCAGTTCGCGCAACCAGTCGAGATTGCGCGGCGACCCGGTGGCGATGACGTGAGCGCCGAAGTAGGCGGCGAACTGCACGGCGAAATGGCCGACCCCACCGCTTCCCGCGTGGATGAGGATGCGCTGGTTCGCGTGCGCCAGCGCCGTCTCGACGACGACACCCCACGCCGTCAGGGCGGCCAGCGGCACGCCCGCGGCCTCCACGTGCGACAGCGACGCGGGCTTCCGCGCGAGCGAGAGGGAGGGGACGACCGCGTACTCGGCGTAGGTGCCCGGTGTGCGCGGCGTCGGCGTCATGCCGAACACCTCGGTTCCGGCCGGGAAGGGGTGCGATTCGTACGGCGTCGACACGACGACCCCGCTGAAGTCGTAGCCGAGGGTCGCCGGCCACGCCGTGATCGCCCCCGCGGCGCCGCGGCCGGCTCGGGTCTTCGCGTCGATGGGATTGATGCCCGCCGCGACGATCCGCACGAGCACCTCGCTGAGGATGGGCGTCGGGACCGGCATCACCGCACTGCGCAGGGCGCCGGCGTCACCGGGGGAGTCCAGGACCGTGGCGCGCATGGTCTCGGGAAGTGTGGGACCGTGCGCCGCGACGCTGGCCTCGGGACGCGTCGATCGGAAACTCATCGGGCGCTCCTCCTCGGGGGTCAGGTCGACGGCGGCTCCGCCTCGACCCCCTCAGTCAAGCGCCCGATTGTCTCGGTGGTGTTACACCTCGGTCACCGTGTCGCGTCGCCTCGGGGAGGACCGGCGCGGCGTCAGTGTCGACCGGGGACCTCGCCGACGGCCAGAGCGTGCAGCATCGTCGACAGGTGCTCGATCTCATCGACCGACCAGTCCGTGAGCGCCTCGTACAGGCGGCTCTCGTGGGGGGCGCGTGCCTCGCTGAGGCGATGGCGGCCGAGATCGGTCACGGCGATCAGGCGCGAGCGGCGGTCGTTCGGGTCGGGCGTGCGCGTGACCAGCCCCATGCCCTCGAGGTCGCTGATCGCACGGCTGAGGAAGCCCTTGTCCGCCGCGAGCCGCTCGGCCAGGGCGGAGAGGGTCATCGGACCGAAACGGCTCACGACCGACAGGGTCTTGAACGTCGCCGGGAGCATTCCGGGGCTGACCCGTTCCGCCGCCTCGGCGACGAAGCGGCGGAACACGGTCATCAACTCCGAGAATGACGACTCGAGCGCGTGCACGGCGGCCTGCCGCTCGGCGTCGGGTTCGCGGGTCACGTCACCCATCCTCCCCCATCGGGGCGTCCGAGCGCGCGCGCCGGGGGCTGACGGCATCCACCGTGGCAACCGTGCCGGTGGTGGACAGGCTCGCCATGCCGGCCGGCACCGAGACGGTGGCCAGGTCGGCCTCGCTCGCGGCGACGCGCTCGGCCGTCGTCATGCGGGTCAGCGGTCGGTTGGGCAGGAACACGATCGCGATGAGGCTGACGATCGCGACGGGGACGGCGATCAGGAACGCGTGGGCGATCGACTGGGCGTAGATGTCCTCCACGATCACGCGGACCACGTCGGGAAGGGTGGAGACCTGCGGGATCGTGTCCGACTGCAGGGCCTGAGCCACGGGCGCGCCGGCTGCGCCGAGGCCGACGATGGCGCTCTGCAGATCAGCGGCGCGATCGGTGAAGAGCCTTGTCGCCGTGTCGGCCAGTACCGCACCCATCACCGAGACGCCGATCGTGCCGCCGAGGCTGCGGAAGAACGTCACGCCGGAGCTGGCGGCGCCCATCCGCGCCGGGTCGGCGGTGTTCTGGACGATGAGGACGAGGTTCTGCATCGTCATCCCGACGCCCGCGCCGAGCAGGAACATGAACAGCGAGACCAGGGCGAAGTTGGTGTCGTAGTGGATCGTCGACAGGAGGTACGTTCCCGCGATCAGCAGAACGCCGCCGGCGATGAGGAACGGCTTCCAGTGGCCGAACCGGGTGATGAGCGCGCCGACGACGACGGATGCCAGGAGCAGGCCCGCGATCATCGGGATCGTCATGACGCCGGCCTCTGTGGGCGTGGCGCCACGGGCCATCTGCATGTACTGACTGAGGAACACCGAGGTGCCGAACATCGCCAGGCCGGTCGCGATGGAGGCGATCGTGGCGAGGGTGAAGGTGGCGTCCCGGAAGAGCGTCAGCGGCACGAGCGGCTCCGACGAGCGGAGTTCGACGATGACGAAGAGGATCGCGGCGAGCGCGGCGCCGCCGACCATGAGAAGAGTCTCGGTGCTGGCCCAGTCGAACGAGCGCCCGGCGTTGGTGATCCAGATGAGCAGCAGGGAGACGGCGGTCGAGAGCAGCACGATGCCGAGGTAGTCGATCTTGACCTTGCGCTTGGCCCGGGCGGGCAGATGCAGCGTGCGCTGCTGGATGACGAGAGCGGCCACGGCGAAGGGCAGGGCGACGAAGAAGTTGAACCGCCAGCCGAAGGCATCCGTGATGACGCCCCCGAGCAGCGGGCCGCCGACGGTGGCGACGGCCATCACGGCGCCGAACAGGCCCATGTAGCGCCCGCGTTCGCGGGGGCTGATGATGTCGGCCATGATGACCTGGCTGAGTGCGGCGAGTCCTCCCGCGCCCAGACCCTGCACCGCGCGGAAGGCGATGAGCATGTCGGTGCTCTGCGAGAAACCGGCGGCGGCGGTGGCGAGGACGAAGATGCCGATCGCGATCTGGATCAGCACCTTCCGGTTGAACAGATCGGCGAGTTTGCCCCAGATGGGCGTCGATATCGCGGTGGTCAGCAGCGTCGCGGTGACGACCCACGTGTAGGCGTTCTGGTCGCCGGACAGGTCGTGGACGATCACCGGCAAGGACGTCGAGACGACGGTCGAGGCGAGCATCGACACGAACATGCCGAGCAACAGCCCGATGAGGGCGGGGAGAACACGCCGGGGTGCGGCGATCTCGGGGACGGATGAGCTCATGCGGAATCTCCGGGGAGGAAAGGATGCCGCGACGACATCGGCGCGTTAGTTGACGAAGATCAACTGTACGCCGAATGTTTGATTTGAGTCAACTATCCGTCGAGGAGCGCGAGCGCGCGGTACCTCTCGGTCGGCTCCCGGCGCGGGGCTGGCGCGCGCCCCGCGGTGGTGCGTCGGTAGAGCTCATCGATGAGGGAGGTCGCCAGGCGTACGAGCGAGGCGATCTCCTTCTCGTCGCGGTCGACCCACTGGCAGCGGGGCTCGTCGTCGACCGGGACGAAGCCGTCGTGCTGCTCCCACGCGACGAGCGTGCGCTCGGCGCCGAGCACATGCTGCTGCCACCACACCTGCCGCAGATACGTGCGGGGGATCGAGCGCCACGCCTTGTTCGTCGTCTTGATCTCGGCCAGCACGATGCGCCCCTCGGCGTCGACCACGACCCCGTCGGGGGTGGCGAGGTGACGCTTCTCGATGACGGCGTGGTACAGCGCCGATGAGGGCTGGATGCCGTGCGTGGCGGCGACCCACGCTGCGATCTCGGGCTCGCGTCGACGCCCGTGCGCGGTGTACGCGTTACCCGAGAAGCTCGAGCCGAGCAGCTTGGCATCCGCCGCCCGTGCGATCGCATTGGCGCTGGTGAGGGCGGCGACGTCGGTGGCTGTGATGCCGCGCGAACGCGCCCGGATCCAGGCGACCCGGTCGCGCGAGTCGGCGACGATCCGCGACTCGAGGTCGGCGCTTCGGGAGGCGACGAGCTCGGGGGACATACGTTCGACCCTAACCCGACGCGACGCGAAGTCTGCCCCGCCGTCTCGGCGTGCCGTACGCGCCGCCGCGTCCAGCCGCGCGCCGGCCACGCGCCCGCCCGCGCCCGCCCGCGCGCCCGCCGTCGCCCGCGCGGTCGCCGTCGCCGCTGTCGTCGCCCGAGTGCACACGATCCGCCCGAACGCACACGTTCGGGTCGACCGGAACGTGTGCGTTCGGGCGGATCGTGTGCTTTGGGCGCCGGGGTCGCGGGTGCTGCACAGGGGGCATGATGCGGCGGGGATGCACAGGGGCGGGGGTGACGCGGGCGCGGGACGCGCCCGTCGAGGCACGCTGACCGGATGGCACGCGACATCACCCTCTGTCAAGCGCGGGACCTGTTGCATTCCCGCGGTGAGCTTCTCGATCGCGACGTCCGGCCGCGGCGGCTCCGACGGGACGGTGGGGGAGAGTGGACGCGGCTGCACCGCGGCATGTACGTGACGCGGGACGCGGTGGATGACCTCCGCCCGGCCTCCCTCCACCGGCTCGAAGCCCTCGCGGTCGTCGCCCGGATGAGGGGCGGGGCTGCCGTGCTCTCCCATCTGTCCGCCGCGGTCGTCCACGGCCTCCCGCAATACCGGTTCGGTCGCACGCCCGTGGAACTCACCGTGCCTGCGGGGTCCCGGGCGCCGAGTCGAGGTCGCGTTCGTCGTCACCAGGACGAGCTGGATGCGACGGACGTCGTCGAGGTCGAGGGCATCCGCTGCACCTCCCTGGAGCGCACCGTCTTCGACGTCGCCCGGACCTGCGGTGCGGAGGTCGCCGTCGCGTGCGCCGATGCCGCCCTGCGGCGCGAAGCGGGGCGCGGGCATGGGGTCGACCCCGCAGCCCAGGACGCCTGGCGCGAGCGGATGCGGGAGCGTGCGGCCCGAGCCGCGGGCCGCCGCGGCGTGACGGGAGCACGATGGGTGATCGAATTCGCCGACGGGCGGGCGGAACTGCCCGGCGAGAGCGTGAGCCGGCTGCAGCTGTTCCGTCTCGGATTCCGTGACATGGACCTGCAGGTGCCGATCGCGGGGCCGACCGGCCGCGACTACTTCGTCGACATCGCGCTGCGAGACCGTCGCACGTTCTGGGAGTTCGACGGAGAGGCGAAGTATCGTGACCCCGCGCTGCGCGCCGACGCGACCCTCGAGGAGGTCCTGCTCGCCGAGAAGCGTCGCGAGGATTGGATCCGCGGCACGACGCAGTGGCGGCTGTGTCGCGGCGGGTTCCGCGACATCACGAGCCCCGAGACGCTGGCCGCCCGCCTGGCTGCCTTCGGCGTGACCCCGCCGTCGTGAGCGTGCCGGTCGCGAGCGCACACGTTCCGGCCGAGCGCACACGATCCGGCCGAGCGCACACGTTCGGGTCGGCCAGAACATGTGCGTTCGGCCCGAACGTGTGCTTTCGCCAAGCGCGGGCGCGGTCGCGGGCGCAGGCGCGGGCGCGGGCGCGGGCGCGGGCGCGGACAGGGCGGGGGCGGGATTTGGTGCGGGCGGGGGATGCCGGGTACAGTGGGGACTAAGCCAAAGACCGCCGGTCATCGTCGTGCTCGCACGAGGATCGAAGCGTCTGCCGAAAGGCAGAGGACCTGCGCAGGTGACATGAACTCCTCCCGATCGGGAATCCGAGCTCCGTGCGCCTGCGCCGGAGCTCTTCTTTTTGCCGTCGCCCGGTGTCTTGGCCGGCGCCCCGCCTCCGCGGTGCGCCTCGTACACACAAGGAGTGGCCATGGCGCAGAAGGACGCATCGGTCGCCGAGCTCACGAAGCACTTCGAGAACTCGACTGCCGTTCTGCTGACCGAGTACCGCGGTCTGACGGTTGCCCAGCTCAAGCAGCTGCGCAACGACATCCGTCAGGACGCGGAGTACGCCGTGGTGAAGAACACGCTGACCAAGATCGCCGCTGCCAACGCGGGGGTCACGGGACTGGACGACGAGCTCAAGGGCCCGTCTGCCATCGCGTTCGTGCACGGCGACCCTGTCGCCGTCGCGAAGGGCCTGCGTGCCTTCGCCAAGGCTAACCCTCAGCTCGTGGTGAAGGGCGGCTACTTCGATGGCGCCGCTCTGACCGCGGATGAGGTCAACAAGCTCGCCGATCTCGAGAGCCGTGAAGTCCTGCTGGCGAAGCTCGCCGGTGCGATGAAGGCGACGATGACCAAGGCGGCATACGTCTTCCAGGCGCTTCCGTCGAAGGCCGTTCGCACGGTCGACGCGCTGCGCGAGAAGCAGGACACCGCGGCCTGACCCGGCCCGGATGACAATCCCGATCAAGGAGAAACACAATGGCTAAGCTCAGCACCGAAGAGCTGCTCGACGCGTTCAAGGAGCTCACCCTCATCGAGCTCTCCGAGTTCGTCAAGGCGTTCGAGGAGACCTTCGACGTCACCGCCGCCGCCCCCGTGGCCGTGGCCGCTGCCGGCGCCCCCGCCGGTGGTGCCCCCGCCGAAGAGGCCGAGGAGAAGGACTCGTTCGACGTCGTCCTCGAGGCCGCCGGCGACAAGAAGATCCAGGTCATCAAGGTCGTCCGCGAGCTCACCTCGCTCGGCCTCGGCGAGGCCAAGGCCGTCGTCGACGGTGCCCCCAAGGCCGTGCTCGAGGGCGCGAACAAGGAGACCGCCGACAAGGCGAAGGCTGCCCTCGAGGAGGCCGGCGCCACGGTGACCCTGAAGTAATTCAGCGCACTTCGCGTACACGAAGGCCCGGATGCCACTGGCATCCGGGCCTTCGTTCGTTCGCGCCGCATGGAATCCGGTTTCACGGAACGCGACACCGATGTTCACCGTTTCGAAACATTGAAGTCTGGGAAAACGGTATGCGCCTCGTCTACGGTCGAGGTGACCCCCCGTCGATCCCCCCACCGGCGTCGCTCCGTCGCGCGTCGTTCTTTGGAGACCCATGCATCACGCAGCCTCCCGCGCGCCCGCGCGCCGATTCACCACGACCCTGAGCGCCGTCCTCGGCGCCGCGCTGCTCGGGTCCGCCCTCGTCCCGGCCCCCGCGTTCGCGGCCGACGGCCCGCGGGTGGTGATCAACGAGGCCTATCTGAAGGGCGGCAGCGCCAACGCTCCGTACAACGCGAAGTTCGTCGAGCTCTACAACGCCGGCGACACCGCCCTGGACCTGACCGGATGGTCGCTGCAGTATCGCGCGGCAGCGAACGTCGCAGCCCCGAACGGCGCGAACACGCAGCCGCTGAGTGGATCGATCGCTCCCGGCGGGTACTACCTCATCGGGCTCCCCGGTAACGGGACGAACGGTGCCGATCTGCCGACCCCCGACCTCACGAGCACCGGACTGAACCCGTCGGGCACGACCGGCCAGCTCTTCCTCGCGAACGTCGCCGAATCGCTCGCCCTGCCGGCGGGGAACGTGGACGACTCCCGCGTGGTGGACTTCCTCGGCTACGGCGCCGGCGTGGCCTTCGAAACGGCTCCGGCCGTGGTCGACGGATCGACCACCACGCCGAACTCGCTCGTGCGCACGGGCTTCGTAGACACCGACGACAACTCCGCGGACTTCACCAACGCCACGACGGTCACGCCGCAGGCTTCCGTCTCGACGCCCTCTCCCGAGCCGACGGTGACCCCGACCGTCGAGCCCACCGCAACACCGACCGCGAGTCCGACCCCGACCCCCATGCCGGGAGAGACCGTCGCGATCCGCGACATCCAGGGGACCGGTGCGACCACGCCGCTCGCGGGAACCACGGTGACCACGCGGGGCGTCGTCACCGCGGCGTACCCGACCGGCGGCTACAACGGCTTCTACATCCAGACGCCGGGGACCGGCGGCGACATGGACCTCGCCGGGCACGCCGCGTCGGATGCGATCTTCGTCTACGGCCCCGCGGCCACCGCGAAGGTGCAGGTCGGCGCCCACGTCCAGGTCACCGGCACCGCGAGCGAGTACTACGGCCAGACCCAGATCACCGCTGCCGCCGACGGCGTGCGCGTGCTCGAGGACGCGGCCGCCGCGGTCGAGCCGGCGAAGATCGTGTGGCCCAAGACCGACGAGGAGCGCGAGCGGTTCGAAGGAATGCTGCTCGCCCCGCAGGGCGACTTCACGGTCACGAACACCTACACGACGAACCAGTACGCCGAGGTGGGCCTCGCCGCCGGCACCACGCCGCTGCGCACCCCGACGGATGTGGCCCGTCCCGACACTCCGGAGTACGTCGCGGCCGTCGCCGACAACAACGCTCGCGCGATCGTGCTGGACGACGGGGCCTCGCTGAACTTCCTCCGCAGCGCGCAGAACGTCCCCCTGCCGTACGTATCGCTCACCGATCCGGTGCGCGTGGGCGCACGGGCGACGTTCGAAACGCCCGTCATCCTGGACTTCCGCAACAACGTCTGGAAGTTCCAGCCCACCGAGCAGTTGACGGTGGACAACGCGGATGCCGTGCAGCCGGCGACCTTCGAGAACACCCGCACCAGCGCGCCCGCGCCCGTCGGCGGCAACGTGAAGATCTCGAGCTTCAACGTGCTCAACTACTTCACCACGACCGCCGAGAGCGTCGGCTGCACCTCGACCTACGACGACCGCGAGGGCAACCCCATCACGGCGAACCGGTGCCCGGACAACGGTCCGCGCGGTGCCGCGAACGATGAGAACCTCCAGCGCCAGCAGGCCAAGATCGTCGCGGCGATCAACGGCCTCGGCGCCGATGTCGTCTCGCTCGAGGAGATCGAGAACTCGGCCCAGTTCGGGAAGGACCGCGACGCGGCCCTGTCGACCCTCGTCGACGCCCTGAACGCGGCCCTCGGTTCGCAGCAGTGGGTCTTCGTTCCCTCGCCGGCGGACCTGCCGGCGTCGGAGGATGTCATCCGCACCGCCTTCATCTACAAGAAGGCCGCCGTCGCCCCGGTCGGTGACAGCGTCATCCTCGACGATCCCGCGTTCGCCAACGCGCGCCAACCGCTCGCGCAGGCATTCGCGCCCGTCGGAGACCCGGATGCCAAGATCCTGGCGATCGTGAATCACTTCAAGTCGAAGGGCGACAGCGACCCCAAGGCGACCGGCGACAACGCCAACGGCATCCAGGGCGCCTTCAACGGCGACCGCGTACGTCAGGCCGAGGCGCTCGGGAACTTCGCTGCCGAGCGCTCCGCCGCGATCGGTACCGACGACGTGTTCCTCCTCGGCGACTTCAACGCGTACACGCAGGAGGACCCGATCCAGAAGCTGCGTTCCTTCGGGTTCGAGCCGCTCGAGGCGGGAACGGGCAAGTACTCCTACTCCTTCAGCGGTCAATCGGGATCGCTCGACCATGTGCTGGCCTCGCCCTCGGCGCGCGAGCTCGTCACGGGCACCGACATCTGGAACATCAACGCGGTGGAGGCGCTGGCTCTCGAGTACAGCCGCTACAACTACAACGCGCTGAACTTCTACGACACCACGCCGTACCGCTCGAGTGACCACGATCCGGTGATCGTGGGCCTGGACCTGTCGTCGACGACCGAGATCAACCTGCTCGGCATCAACGACTTCCACGGCCGCATCGACGCCGACACGGTGAAGTTCGCCGGCACGATCGAGCAGCTGCGCGCCGACTATGGCGACGACAACTCGCTGTTCGTCTCGAACGGTGACAACATCGGCGCGTCGGTGTTCGCCTCGTCGGAGTTCGGTGACAAACCGACGATCGACGTGCTCAACGCGCTGGAGCTGGCCGCCTCCGCCGTGGGCAACCACGAGTTCGACAAGGGTGCCGCCGACCTCAGCGGACGTGTGTCCGACCTGGCGGACTTCCCCTACCTCGCGGCCAATGTCTACCAGGACGGGCGCCCCCTCCTGCCTGGCTACGAGATCGTGGAGGTGGACGGCGTCCGCGTCGGCGTCATCGGCGCCGTGACCCAGACGACTCCCACGCTCGTGACCGAGAGCGGCATCCGGGGGATCGAATTCCGCGAACCGGTCGCCGAGGTGAACCGGGTCGTTGCGGAGATCGACGACCGGGTGGACGTCATCGTCGCCCAGTACCACGAGGGCACCGAGCTCGGAGGGGCGGATGCCACGCTCGACCAGGCGCTGGCGGAGGGAGGCGCGTTCGCGAAGATCGTGAACGAGACCGACCCGGCCGTGGACGCCATCTTCACCGGGCACACGCACGCCGAATACGTCTGGGACGCGCCGATCCCCGGAGGAGAGGGCACGCGCCCGATCCTGCAGACCGGGAGCTACGGCGAGAACATCGGCCAGATCGTGCTCGACGTCGACGGTGAGGGCGATGTCGTGGACTACACCGCGCGCAACGTGCCGCGCCTGGCCGCGGTCGAGCCCGAGACGGGCGACGAGCTCGACGCACGACTCATCGCGACCTATCCCCGGGTGAAGACCGTGAACGACATCGTCACCGCCGCGCGCGCCGAGGCCGACGTCGTCGGTCGCGTACCGGTCGGGTCGGTCACCGCCGACATCACCACGGCCTTCAGCGGCGGAGCGTACGTCGACGGCGTCTACACCGGCGGCAAGCGTGACGACAGGTCCAAGCCCTCCGCTCTGGGCGGCCTCGTCGCCGACGCGCTGCTGTCGACGCTCGCCGACCCCGCTCGCGGCGGCGCGGACCTCGCGGTGGTCAACCCGGGCGGTCTGCGGGCCGAGCTGCTGTACGACGCCGACGGGGTCATCACCCGTGCGGAGGCCAACGCCGTCCTGCCCTTCATCAACAACCTCTGGACGACGACCCTTACCGGCGACCAGCTGCGGGTGATGCTGGAGCAGCAGTGGGGCGATGCCGCGGGCCGCGAGGCGAACCTTGCGCTCGGTGTGTCCGAGAACGTGCGTTACACCTATGACGCGTCCCGCCCGACGGGCCAGCGCATCGTGGGCATCTGGATCGACGGCGTCGCCGTGGACCCGGCGGCCGATTATCGCGTGGGCTCGTTCAACTTCCTCCTCGGCGGCGGCGACAGCTTCTCGGTCTTCCGCGACGGTTCCGACACGCGGGATTCCGGACTCATCGACCGCGACGCGTGGATCGACTACCTGAGCGCGAACCCGGGTCTCACGCCCGACTTCACCGCTCGGGCGGTGCAGGTCTCGGGTGTCCCCGCGGAAGTCGAGCGTGGCGCGGAGTTGACGTTCACGGTGTCGGACCTCGACCTCACCTCCCTCGGTGCCCCCGCGCACACCTCGCTCGCGGCGGTGTTCGGTGCGGGACCTGCCGTCGAGGTCCCGGTCTCGGGCGGCGCGGCCGGCATCACGGTGACCGTCCCCGCCGACGGCGCCGATGCGCTGGAGCTTCAGCTGACGGCCCAGCCGACCGGCACCACGGTGACGGTCCCGCTGCGGGTCGTCGCGGCGGGATCGACCGACCCCGGCACCGGCGGAACCGGTACGAGCGGCACCGGCCAGGACGGTCCGGGCCGGGGCAACGCCGGGCAGGCCGGTGGAAACCTGGCCGTGACCGGTGCCGAAGGCGGATGGATGGGCGCCGGCGTGCTCACCGCCCTCGCGCTCCTCGGGCTGGGGGTGGCCCTGCGCCGCCGATCGGTGCGCCAGACCGACTGAGCCAGAACGAGACGGGACCCCGGATGCGTGACATCCGGGGTCCCGTTCGTGTCAGGCGGTGCGCGGAGGGGCGGTGGAGGCGCGCACGACCAAGCGCGTCTCGGCGAGGGTGCGCGGCGGCGGCTGCTCGCCCTCGAGCATGGACAGCAAGAGGCGTGTGGCGGCGATGCCCTGCGCCTCGGGGTACTGCTCGACGGTCGTGAGCGCGAACATCTCGGCGTAGTCGTGACCGTCGATCCCCACGACGCTCAGCTCGGTCGGGACCGCGATCCCCATGCGGCGCGCCGCGATGATGACGCCCACCGCCACCTCGTCGCAGGCCGCGACGACACCGGTGGGTCGCGAGGCGGCGTCGGCGAGGAAGGATGCCGCGGCGGCGTACGCGTCGGTGATGGTCAGCGTCGAGGGGACACTGCGGATCCGCACCGCGAGACCGCTGTCGTTCATGGCGTTGCGATACCCGATGGAGCGCTCGTCGACGTCGCGCGCCGGGGCGTCGGTGGGGGGAGTGCTGCCGACGAAGGCGATGTCGGTATGGCCGAGGGCGATGAGGTGCTGCGTCGTGATGCGGGTGATGCCGACGTTGTCGAGACCGAGCGTCGGGATGCCCTGGAGGGGGTTCCCGATACACACGGTGGGCTTGTCGATGGCGAGGAGCCGCTCGAGGTCGGTGTCGCCCGGTTCGAGGGCGACGGCGATGATGCCGTCGAACCTCTTGCGGGCGAGGTACGTCGAGTACAGGCTCTCGCGGTCGCGCGACCCGGGTTCGGCGACGTAGAGCGTGACGTCGTAGCCCTGCGAGATGAGGGATCTCTCGACGCCCTCGATGATCGCGCCGAAGTACCAGCGGTTGACCTTGGGCACGATCAGGGCGACGGTGCGCGTCCGTCCGGTCGCCAGGCTCACCGCGCTCGTGGAGGGGACGTAGCCCAGGGATGCCGCGGCATCGGTCACGCGCCGGCGGGTGTCGTCCGAGACGTAGCCGCCGCCGGTCAGCGCACGACTCGCCGTCGACTTGGACACGCCTGCCAGGCGTGCCACATCGGCGATTCCGCTCATGAGCCGTCTTCCTCGAGGGTGTGCGACGTCCGTGTCGACGTCATGAAGAGTATCCGACAATCGCACAATCTGGAACCGGTTCCTTGCCTATTTGCCCTGGAATTGACGCGTGATTCCGCGAGTTACGGAGTCGTGATCAAAGTTTGTTGCGTCGCGGGTCGTTGTCCCTTACGGTGATCTGGAATCGGTTCCCGAAGGGTTCCGGTGCAGCACAGAACTCAAAGAGGAGAAATCACATGGGCATGTCACAGCGGTATCGCCTGCTGGCTCCCGTCGGGCTGCTGGCGGTCGGCGCCATCGCGCTCGCGGGCTGTGCCGAGGGTGACTCGGGCGGCTCGAGCGGTGGCACCGAGGGTGCGACCGTCCGGATCTCCGGCGGCATCACCGGTAGCGAGGCCGACCTGCTGAACCAGTCGTTCGAGCAGTTCACCCAGGACACCGGCATCACGGTCGAGTACACGGGCGACAAGAGCTTCGAGGGAAACATCGTCACGAAGGTGACCGGTGGCGACGCCCCGGACATCGCGATCATCCCGCAGCCCGGTCTGCTGAAGACGCTCGTTGAGACGGGCGAGGTCCAGCCGGCATCCGAGGCCGTCTCCGCCAACGTCGACGAGTACTGGGGCGCCGACTGGAAGTCCTACGGCACGGCCGACGACACGTTCTACGCCGCGCCGATGCTCGCCAACGTCAAGGGCTACGTCTGGTACTCGCCGTCGAAGTTCCAGGAGTGGGGTGTCGAGATCCCCAAGACCTACGACGAGCTGCTCACCCTGACGCAGACCATCCAGCAGAAGACGGGTGCCGCGCCGTGGTGCGCCGGCTTCGCTTCCGGAGACGCCTCGGGGTGGCCCGGCACCGACTGGATCGAGGACCTCGTCCTCCGTCAGTCCGGTCCCGAGGTCTACGACCAGTGGGTCGCCAACGAGGTGAAGTTCACCGACCCCCAGATCAAGGAGGCCTTCGACGCGGTCGGCGAGATCCTGCTCAACCCCTCGTACGTCAACGCCGGCTTCGGTGACGTCAAGAGCATCAACTCGGTCGCCTTCGCCGACGTCGCGGCCAAGGTCGCCGACGGCAGCTGCCCGATGACGCACCAGGCCTCGTTCCTGTCGTCGAACTTCCTGACGGTCAAGAACGCCGACGGCGGCGACGTCACGGTCGCGCCCGACGGGGATGTCTACGCGTTCCTCCTCCCCGGGGTGACCGAAGGCGAGCAGTCGGTTGAGGGCGGTGGCGAGTTCGTCGCGGCGTTCTCCGACGACGAGGCCGTGCAGAAGGTCGTGGAGTTCATGTCCACGCCGGAGTTCGCCGACGCCCGAGTGAAGCTCGGCGGCGTGATCTCCGCCAACAAGGGTGCTGACCCGTCGCTGGCTTCGAGCGAGTTCCTGCAGGAGGCCATGAAGGTCGTGCAGGACCCCAGCACCACGCTCCGCTTCGACGCGTCCGACCTGATGCCGGCGACCGTCGGTGCCGGTTCGTTCTGGAAGGGCATGGTCAGCTGGATCGATGGCACGCCCACCGACGAGGTGCTCAGCAACATCCAGGCCGGCTACGACAACTGAGCCGACCCGCAGAGCCGGTGGGCCGTCCGCTTCGGCGGGCGGCCCACCGGTACCGTACCCCCATCACGGAGCCGGTGAGCCGGCCCGTCCATCGATGAGCACGAGGGCGTGTTCGGGAGGGAAGTCATGACCCAGATCAGGCAGGCGGAGAGGCCCCCGGCGGCATCTCCCCGACGCGGGCGTTCGGAGGCGGGATCGAGCCCGCACGATTTCGCACGCAGGCACCGGACGACCGTCCTGGTCGTCGTCATCGCGCTCATCGCCGCGGTGGCACTCTTCCTGTTCATGGTCACGCGGGCGCCGGCCGAGACCAAGCCCACGACCATCGGTTTCTCGCTCAACAGCTTCTTCAAGACCCTCGGCGAGATGAACCCGCTGGTGCAGATCCCGCTCGTCCTCGTCGCCTTCGGCGCTGTGGTGGGTCTTCTGCTCCTGCTCATCGAGTACGCGCCGCGCTCGGGCAAGGGGTACTTCTGGCTGCGACTGGTGGCGTGTTTCGGCATCCCGGTCCTGGCGTTCATGCTCCTGCGGCCGTACCAGAACGCCGTCGTCTACGTCCTCGGCATCGCCGTCATCCTCGGCGGCGTCCTCTTCTACGCCGACTACCGCTCCCGGCAGGGTGCCGGCTACCTGTTCCAGCTCGTGCTGTTCGCCGCTCCCGCCGCGATCCTGCTGTTGATGGGTCTGGTCTACCCGGCCCTGTCCACCCTCGTGCAGTCCTTCATGGACAAGACCGGTGAGAACTTCGTCGGCTTCGAGAACTACATCTGGACCTTCACCAACCCGGAAGGCTTCTGGTCGGTCATCAACACCCTGATCTGGGTGTTGCTCGCACCGACCTTCGCGACGGCGATCGGTCTCGCCTACGCCGTCTTCATCGATCGCGCCGCGGGGGAGCGGTTCCTCAAGGTCCTCATCTTCATGCCCTTCGCGATCTCGTTCGTGGGCGCCGGCATCATCTGGAAGTTCGTGTACGACTTCCGCCAGGGCGATCAGATCGGCATCCTCAACGCGATCGTGACTGCGTTCGGGGGACAGCCGGTGTCGTGGCTCGCGGCGACCCCGCTGATCAACACCCTCCTGCTCGTCGTGGTGTTCATCTGGAGCCAGACGGGCTTGGCCATGGTCATCCTCTCCGCGGCGATCAAAGCCGTGCCGCCGGAGCAGATGGAGGCCGCCGAGCTCGACGGCGCCAACGCCTGGGAACGATTCATCAACGTCACCGTCCCCGGCATCCGCTCGTCCCTGATCGTCGTGCTCACCACGATCGCCATCGGTGCGCTGAAGATCTACGACATCGTCGCGGTCATGACCGGTGGGCGTAACGACTCCACGGTCCTGGCCTTCGAGATGGTCAACCAGCAGCAGCGGTTCCAGAGCTACGGGCACTCCGCAGCGCTGGCCGTCGTGCTGTTCCTGTTCGTCCTGCCGCTGATCATCTTCAACGTGCGTCAGATCCGGAAGCAGAGGGAACTGCGATGACCACCTCCACCGTGGTGCTCGAGCCCACGTCAGACACCCGCTCGGCCCGTCAGGTCGCACGAGACACGCGCCGTCACGAGGCCGAGGCGCGCAAGCGCCTCACATCGAAGGGGGCGACGATCGCGGCGATCGCGATCGCGTTCTTCTGGACGATCCCGACCTTCGGTCTGTTCGTCACCTCGTTCCGCCCCGGGTCCGACACCCAGTCGACCGGATGGTGGACGGTGTTCACCGACCCCTCGTTCACCCTGGAGAACTACCGGCTCGCCTTCACCTCGGGCGGCACGGCGCTGACCCTGGCGGCGTCGTTCCTGAACTCGCTGGCCATCACCATCCCCGTGGTGGTCTTCGCGCTGGCGATCGCCTCGCTCATCGCGTACGCGTTCGCGTGGATCGACTTCAAGGGCCGGAACTTCTTCTTCATCTTCATCTTCGCGTTGCAGATCGTTCCGCTGCAGATGGCCCTGGTGCCGCTGCTCAGCCTGTTCTCGCGCGGACTCACGATCAACGACGTGACGATCTTCCCCGGCTTCGACCTGCGGGGCATCGAGCACAGCTTCGCGACCGTGTGGATCGCGCACGTCATCTTCGCGATGCCGTTGGCGATCTTCCTGCTGCACAACTTCATCGCGGAGATCCCGCACGAGGTGATCGAAGCGGCCCGCGTCGACGGGGCGGGGCACGGCCAGGTGTTCTTCCGGCTGATCCTCCCGCTCGCGGCCCCTGCGCTGGCATCCTTCGCGGTGCTGGAGTTCATCTGGGTGTGGAACGACCTGCTGGTGGCGACGATCTTCGCGCCATCGTCGTCGCTGCCGCTGACGCAGTCGCTGAACTCGTTGTCGGGAACGTGGGGCGACCAGTGGTTCCTCCAGTCGGCGGGAACGTTCATCTCGATCCTCGTCCCGCTGATCGTGTTCTTCCTGCTGCAGCGGTTCTTCGTCCGGGGCCTGCTCGCGGGCGCGACGAAGGGCTGAGGCTCACACGAGAGAAGGGCGTGGCATCCGAAGTCCGGATGCCACGCCCTTCGGCGTTCGTGGCGGGTCAGCCCGAGCAGGTCAGACGCGACTGGATGTCACGCATCGCGTCGATCTCGGCGGACTGCCCGTCGACGATGGTCTGCGCCACGTCCTTCACGCGCGGGTCGCTCCCCAGCTCGATGACGGCCTCGGCCATGGGAATCGCTCCCTGGTGGTGACGGATCATCAGGCCGAGGAAGAGGCAGTCCGCGGGCTGTCCCTCGAGCGTGCGGAGCTGTTCAAGTTCGGCCTCCGAGGCCATCCCCATCTGCGCGAGCAGCTCGTCCTGGGACAGGGCCGAGGTGTCGCCGTGGCTGTGCGCGTCGGAGGAGGCCATCCACTGCATCAGCGGCTGAGACGACGCCTGCGGCAGACCCCACTCCACCAGCCAGCCGAACATCTCGCCGCGCTGACCGGACTGGGTCGTCGCGATGTCGTACGAGAGGGTGCGAAGCTCCGGGTCGGAGGTCTTCCGGTAGATCTCCATCGCCATCTGCACCGCCTGCGTGTGATGCACCTGCATGTCACGCGCGAAGCCCGCGTCGGCGGAGGTGGTCGACGGGGTCGCAGGAGCGGCCGTCGCCCCGAACGCGGTGAAGCGTCCGATCGCGAACGCGACCGCGAGGAGCGCGACGACGGCGACCGCGACGACGATCCGCCGTGCCGCCGGCCGGGCGACCGGGGCGTCGTCGTTCACGTCAGGCCCTGCCGGGTCCGTCGATCGCGCCCGAGCACGTGGCGTTGGGCTCGGGGACGTTCTGGCTGCGCCAGTACTCGGTGAAGAACTCCGCGATGCGCGGGTCGGTCGGGTCGTCGACCTTGAGCTGGTGGTTCCAGCCGCTCACCGCGACGGGGCTGTCCATGCCGGGGTAGGGCGAGAGGATGGCGTAGCTGGAGGGCATGACCGACTCGAGAGCCTCGACGCCGGCCTCATCCACGCGCTCGGGGTCGTAGGTGATCCAGATCGCGCCGTGCTCGAGCGAGTGCACCGCGTTCTCGTTCTGCTGCGGCTCGGTATAGACGCCGCAGTTGAGCCAGTACGGGTTGTGCGGTCCGCCGGCGGGCGGCGTCTGATCGTACGTGACGGCGCCCTGGACGTGGTCGGAACGGTTCTCGAACGTCTGCACGCCCTCGATCTCGCGTCCGGTGCTGTTCCCGGCCTGATAGGTCGGCGCGGGGGCGGGAGCGAAGACGAAGGATGCCACCACCACGGCGACCACGGCGAGGGCGGCGGTCGAGCCGACCACCCACCACACCAGCTTGCTGCGCTTGCGACGCGCGATCTGCTTCTGGTATTCGGCGAGCTTCTGCTGCCGCTTCTGCTCGCGTTGTTGCTTGACGGTGAGGTCGATGTCGGCCTGCGTGGCGGGGTTGCCGCTCTTGCGCTTGTCGGGGGAGGGGCTCATGCGGTCTGTGCTGTCTCTCTCTGGGGCGGGAGGCTCGGCGCGGGCCGATGCGCCCAGCCTATGCGGATGAATGCGGTGACGGCCTGGGAGGAACCCGCGAGGGGGATGGTGGCGCACCCGGGCCGCGCGATAGTATGACGATGTCGAATCGATTCGAGGTTCGATGATCCCCCACATTCCCGCCCGGTACTGACCGGGCCATCCGTGTTGCGAAACGAACTGACTGACGTGCTCGATACCGCCTCCCAGCCCGTGATCCCCCCGACGGCCCGCACCGAGCCCTCGTCGACCGGCGCCATCCGTGCGCTCGGCAGCAACCCGGCGACCGCGCCGGTCGTGCTGCACCCGGGCGACAGCATCTCCGCGCGCCGCCGTGTCCTGTACATCGTGCTGCTCGGTGCGCTCACCGCCCTCGGTCCGTTCACGATCGATCTCTACCTGCCGGCGTTCCCGGTTCTGGAGGCGGACTTCCAGACGTCGGCGGCCGCGATCCAGTTGACCCTGACGGGCACCATGATCGGATTCGCGCTCGGGCAGCTCATCGTCGGGCCGCTCAGCGACAAGGTCGGCCGACGCATCCCCCTCCTGTCGGTCACCGCTCTGCACGTCGCGGCGAGCGTCTTCGCCGCGCTCGCGCCGACCCTCGGCACGCTCTCGATCGCGCGCGTCCTCATGGGGGCGGGTGCCGCGGCGGGCGGCGTCGTGGCCGCGGCGATCGTGCGCGACCTCTTCGGCGGTCGTCGCCTCGTCGTCATGCTTTCGCGGTTGGCGCTCGTCTCCGGCGTCGCGCCGGTGCTCGCGCCCCTGGCCGGATCCGTCCTGCTCTCCGTGATGCCGTGGCGCGGCATCTTCTGGGTCCTCGCCGCCTACGGCATGGTCATGCTGGTCTCGGCGATCGTCTTCGTCCCCGAGACGCTCCCCGCGGCCCGGCGCGGGGGCAAGGGTGCCACGACCGTCTGGCAGCGGTACGCCAGCGTCTTCCGCGACCGCGTGTTCATCGGCGTCCTCGTCATCGGGGCGATGACCTTCAGCGGTCTGTTCTCGTACCTGTCGGCGTCGTCGTTCCTGTTCCAGCAGAGCTACGGTTTCGACGCGCAGCAGTACGGTCTGCTGTTCGCCGCGAACTCCGTCGGGCTGGTGATCGGCGTGCAGGTGGCCTCGCGCCTGGCCGCGCGATTCGGTCCGCAGTGGGTCCTCGCCTTCTCGACCGCCTCGCTCGTGGTGTGGGCGACGGTGATCGTCGTCTTCGATCAGCTCGGTCTCGGACTGTGGGGCACCGTCATCCCCCTCTTCCTGTTCATGACGTCATGCGGCTTCACGTTCCCGTGCGCGCAGGTGCTCGCCCTCGACCGCCACGGCAAAGCCGCGGGGACGGCGCAGTCGATCATCGGCGCGTCGAACTTCGGCGTCGCCGGCGTCATCTCGCCGGTCGTGGGCCTGCTCGCGACCGGCTCGGGCATCACCGCCACGACGATGGCCGTCGTGATGGTCGGTTGCGCGATCATCGGCGTGCTGGCGCTGTGGCTGCTCGTCCGGCCGCGCACCGTCGAGCGTCTCGCGCCGTGACGGTCGCCGCACGGCGGCGAACAGTAGCAGAGGGCGTGCCGATGCCCCGCGGCGCCCTGACGAGGGGCATCATTAGCCGATGGACGCCGACTCCGACCCCGTTCCCCCGCTGACGGTCCGTTCCGAGCGCGCGTGGGGGATCGTCGGCCTCGTGCTGATCGCCCTCGCGTGCGGCCTGGGCGCGTGGGTGTACTTCCGGGGGCCGAGTCCGTTCGCGATCGACGTGTGGTGGAACCAGCTGTTCGCCGCGGCGCCCCTCGAGCCCCTGCTCTCGTTCGCCCTGGTGATGAATGAGCTCGGCGGGTACGTCACGGCGATCCTCATCGTCCCCGTGGGCGGCGCTCTGGCCCTGTTCCTGCTCGGCAGACGCTGGTCGGCCCTGTATTTCCTGACGGCGTCCATCGCGAGCGCCGTGCTCGTGCAAGTGCTCAAACACACGTTCGGTCGTGCGCGGCCCGAGGACATCCTCGTCCTGTCCGACTACGGTTCGTTCCCCTCGGGCCACACGGCCAACGCCGCGACCATCGCGATCGTGGCCGGGATCGTCTTCCCCTCGATCTGGGTGCGGCTGGCCGGCGGCGCGTGGATCGTGCTGATGGCGTTCAGCCGCACGTACCTGCACGCGCACTGGCTGTCCGACACCATCGGGGGAGCCCTCGTGGGCGCGGGCGCGGCGCTCGTGCTGGGTGCGGTGTTCTCGCATCTGCGGGCGCGGGACGAGGATCGTGCCGCGCTTCGGCAGGCCCGTCGAGCCCCGGATGCCGCTCGTCCGAGCGCGCCCTAGGCTGACCGCCATGAGCGACAGCGCCGCCGACGCCCCCGGTCCCGGTCCCGCCGACGATCCTGAGATCGTGCGGCTGCGGGCCGAGGCCGCGGCGGCGGAGGCCGAGTTGCGCGTGGCGCGGGCGCGCGCCGATCTCGCGGCTGCGGAGGCCGCCGCGGCCCGTGCGCGCGAACAGGCCCCGCCGGATGCGCCTGCTTCCGCACCCGAGGCCGCGCCCGCCTCCGCTTCCGCGCCCGAGGCCGCGCCCGCCTCCGCTTCCGCACCCGAGGCCGCGCCGGCCGCTGCGCCCGCACCCGAGGCGCCGCTCACCGCAGCCCAGGTGGCCGCGGTCGCCGCCGGGTACGCCGGATCCGCGGCGACCCTCGACCTCGGAGTGCTCGTCAACGGCGAGCCCGTGGCATCCGTTCCCGTGCGGATCCCCGTGGCGATGACGAACCGCCACGGACTCGTCGCCGGGGCAACCGGCACCGGAAAGACCCGCACGCTGCAGCTGCTGGCCGAACAGCTGTCGGCGAACGGCGTGCCCGTCTTCGCGGCCGACATCAAGGGTGATCTGTCCGGCATCGCCGCGCCGGGCGCCGCGAGCGAGAAGCTGCGGGCTCGCACGAGCGCGCTCGGGCAGGACTGGTCGCCGCGCGCATACCCCACGGAGTTCTACTCGCTCGGCGACGACGCCGCGTTGGGTGTCCCGGTGCGGGCGACGGTCTCGGGGTTCGGTCCGCTCCTGCTCAGCCGCGTGCTCGGCCTCAACGCCACGCAGGAGTCGAGCCTGGGTCTCGTGTTCCACTACGCCGACGAGAACGGTCTCGCGCTCGTCGACCTCTCCGACCTGCGCGCCGTGCTGACATTCCTCACCGGAGACGAGGGCAGGAGCGCACTGAAGGAACTGGGCGGACTGTCCGGGGCGACCGCCGGTGTCATCCTGCGCGAGCTCGTGGCGTTCTCGGCCGCGGGAGCGGACACGTTCTTCGGCGAGCCCGAGCTGGACGTGACGACGTTCCTGCGGACGAGCGATGACGGCGAAGGAATCATCAGCCTCCTCGAGGTGCCGAACGTCGCCGCGCGGCCGGAGCTGTACTCGACGTTCCTCATGTACCTGCTGGCCGAGCTGTACGAGGCGCTGCCGGAGGTCGGCGACCTCGACAAGCCGAAGCTGGTGTTCTTCTTCGACGAGGCCCACCTGCTGTTCCGCGATGCCTCGAAGGCGTTCCTGGCGGCCATCACCCAGACGGTGCGGCTCATCCGCTCCAAGGGCGTCGGCGTGTTCTTCGTCACGCAGACGCCCAAGGACGTTCCGGCCGATGTGCTCGCGCAGCTCGGCTCCCGCGTCCAGCACGCCCTGCGCGCCTTCACCCCCGACGACGTGAAGGCGCTGCGCGCGTCGGTGCGCACCTACCCCACCTCGGGGTACGACCTGGAGCGCGTGCTGCAGGAGCTGGGCACCGGCGAGGCGATCGTCACCGTCATGGATGAGCGCGGCACGCCCACCCCCGTCGCCTGGACCCGGCTGTTCGCCCCGCGCGCCTCGATGTCGCCGATCCCCTCCGCCGACCTCACCGCGGCCGTCGCGGCATCCCCTCTGATCGCACGGTACGGCTCCGCGTTCGACCGCGAATCGGCGCGCGAGATCCTCGCCGCGCGGATGCAGGCGGCGACACAGGCGCGCGAGGCCGCCGAACGGGCGAAGCAGACCGCCGCCGACGAGGCCGAGTACGCCCGGCAGAAGGCCGCGATCGACAAGGCCCACGCCCAGGCGCAGAAGAGGGCGCAACGCGAGTACGACCGACTGCTCAAGAGCACCGCCGCGCCGAGACGCCGATCGAGCACGCCCTCGCCGCCGCTGGATGACCTGCTGGGGCGGGGGTCGACGAAGACGATCCTCAGCGGCGTCATCCGGGGCCTGTTCGGCACGGGACGCCGCCGCTGAGGAGCCTCAGACGCGGCGGATCTCCAGGGGCATCGTCGAGGTGTCGATGAGGGGATCCTCGTCCTGGCGGGCGACGACGGCCTGCGCCTCTGCGGGCGTCTCGACCGCGGGCACCGATCCGAGCAGCGGCCGCCGCGCCGTCTCTCGCATCGCCAGCAGGGCCACGAGTCCGAGCGCCGCGAAGAACATGATGTAGAACGCCGGCATCAGGGTGTTGCCGGTCCACTCGATGAGCGCCTGGCTGAACAGCGGCGTCGTTCCGCCGAACAGCGACACGGCGATGTTGTACGCCACGGCCATCGCCCCGAACCGCGACGCGGTCGGGAAGAGGGCGGGCAGAGCGGATGCCGAGATCGCGACGTAGAACGCCACCGGAACCGCCGCGAGGAACAGGGCGATCATGACCGCCCACAACTCGCCGATCTGCATGATGAGGAAGGCCGGGACGAGGAGCACGATCGCAGAACCCGCCGCGATGGCGTAGACGGGCTTGCGTCCGATCCGGTCGCTGAGCTTGCCGATCAGGGGCAGCGTCGCCGACATCACCAGGAGGACCGGGACGGTGGCAACGGCCGCACCGAGGTTGGAGATGCCGACCTCGGTCTCGAGGTAGGTCGGCATGTAGCTGGTCAACGCATAGCCGGCCGTATTGGTCGCCGCCACCAGGGCGATGCCGATCAGCAGTGCACGCCAGTGGTGACGGACGATGCCCGCGAGCCCCTGCCGTGCCATCGGGTCGTCGGAGCCGATCTCCTGTGCGGCCTCGACGGCGTGGGTCTGCTCGAACGACGGGGTCTCGGGGATGCGCAGACGGAAGTAGATCGCGACGATGCCGAGGGGGATCGCCAGAAGGAAGGGGATGCGCCAGCCGTACTCCACCATCGCGTTCTCGCCCGAGATCGAGGTGGTGATGGCCGTGGTGATCGCCACGGCCGAGGCTCCGGCGGCGAACCCGACGTACGAGCCGACGTCCAGCCAGGACGACCAGAACCCGCGGCTGCGGTCGGGGGAGAACTCCGACACGTACGTCGTCGCGCCGGCGTACTCGCCGCCGGTGGAGAATCCCTGCACCATCTTCAGCAGGTACAGCGGCACGATGGCCCAGAGGCCGATCGCGGACGAGGTGGGCAGCAGACCGATGAGGGCGGTGGCGGTGGCCATCATCGCCATGGTCAGGAACAGGACCTTCTGCCGTCCGATGCGGTCACCGAGCGGGCCCAGGACGAACCCCCCGAAGGGGCGCACCAGGAACGAGATGGCGAACCCCAGGAGGGTCACGAGCAGGCCCCACGGTTCGGGCAGGTCGGAGGTGAAGACGACGGCCAGGGTGACGGCGAGATAGCCGTAGATGCCGAAGTCGAACCACTCCATGAAGTTGCCGACGACGGTGCCACCGATGGCGGTGCGGACGCGCTTCTTGTCGACGACGATGACGTCGTCGACCTGGAGTCGGGGGTGTTCGGATGCCGCGGGGGAATGCTGGCTCATACTCCACCCCTACCCCGATCCGGGTGCGTTTTCCAGTCGATCGGATGCGCGGGCCGGATGTGTTAGCGACCTGTTCCGCGTCAGGAGAAGGACAGGGTCGCGTCGCCCCACGCCCGCCGCAGTTCGCCGTCGAGGTCGTCCACGACGAGATCGTGGCGATCGATGACGAGCGTCGCGCGGGGGTGTGCACCATCGACGGTGAACGACGGCCACGCGGGCGCGTTCTCCGCATCGGGCGCGTTCCCGTGTGCGAAGGCCGTCCAGCGTGCCTGCATCCGCGCCGAGATCACCTCGGCGATGCGGCGCCCGCCGAGGCGGAACGTGAGGTCCTTCGGTCCGCTCACGAGATTGCCCCACAGGTAGGGCAGCTCGGTGGCGTGCGTGGCGCCGAGGCCGATCAGGTGCAGGAACGGTGAGGCGTGATCGAATCGGTACAGCCACACCGGCGCGGCGGACGAGTGTCCCTCCGCGACCCACAGGGTGGGCAGGCGGAAACCGATGTCGCGCGCCACTCCGAGCCCGATCGCGCGGTGGCGCACATGCTCGTACGCGGTGAGGACCTGCGCGCGAGTGGGGAGCTCCACGCCCGGATTCTCGGTCGCCATGTCGGCGAACATCCGATCGATGCGCTCGCCCGTGATCGGGATGAGCGGCGACTTCATGAACGAGAACAGCGACGCCTCGTCCTTGTTGGTGCCGATCATGAGAGGGACCGGGATGCCACGTCCCTCGCGCAGGACCGTGATCGGCGCTTCGGGCAACAGGTCGCCGTCGACGACCGGCGCGAAGGCGAGGGTGCCGGGATCGGTCGTGGGGATGTCGCTGTAGACCGTCGCCCCGGCCGCGACCACGGCCGTCACCGGCGCGGCGCGCAGCGCCTGCGCTGCCCCGGCGTCGGCGGCATCCACCCCGAGGGCCGAGAGGAAGCGGTCGGCGACGCGCGTCGCGCGCTCGCGGCCGTAGACGCTCGACGCGGGAGAGGATTGCGCGATCGCGCGATGGAAGAGCCCCTGTGCCGCCGGCGTGGCCAGGAGCGTCGTGACGAGCCCGCCGCCGGCGGATTCGCCGAACACCGTCACCCGGTCCGGGTCGCCGCCGAACGCGGAGATGTTGCGCTGCACCCACTGCAGCGCCAGCAGAACGTCTCTCAGCGCGAGGTTGCTGTCGAAACCGCCGTGGGGGAGCGCGGCGGTCAGGTCGAGGAAGCCGAGCGCGCCGAGACGGTAGTTCACGGTCACGACGACGACGTCGCCCGAGGCCACCATCGATGTCGCATCGTACAACGGCTGACTCGAGGACCCGAAGGTGTACGCACCGCCGTGGAGCCACACCATCACCGGGCGCGCGGTGTCCGCGTCGGCCGCGGGCGCCCAGACGTTCAGCGAGAGACAGTCCTCGTCCTGCACGGCCCCCTCGCCGAGGGGGATCGCGGGGTTCTCGGGCTGGGGACACACGGGACCGAAGACCGTGGCGTCCGTCTCCGTCTCCGTGTCCGCGTCGGGAGCGGCGACGGGGGCCCGCCAACGGCGGTCGCCCCGGGGAGGAAGCGCGAATCGGATGCCGCGCCACGAGCGCACCCCGCGGTTCACCAGGCCGCGGAAGGTCCCGGCCGGGGCGGTGGCGATGAGGGAAGGGGTGTCCATAGGGGTCCTCACGCAGTGAGCTGGCGGATCAGGTGGGCCGCCTCCGTGGCGGCGAGGATGGCGAACAGCACCGTCATGATGACGGCATTGTGGGCGATCATCTCGTCTTTGAGTCTGCGCAACGCGGAGACGACGGCGGGCCGGCCCGTTGCGCCGAGGACGGCGGGGACCACGATGCTCAGCGACCCGGCGAAGGCGAGCGCGATGCACAGCAGAGCCGTCACGGCGATCGGGAGATGAGCCGCTCCCAGGAGCGCCCCGCCCTTGAGCTCCAGCGGGAGGTTCTTGCTGTTCGTCGCCGCCATGAGGACGCCGAGACCTGCGGCGCGCGACGGGGTGATGGCATCCACCGCTGCGAGCCAGCCCGGTGCCGCGGGCTCGTCGCCCGGTCGCGGACGGCCGCGCCAGCTCAGGATCGCGAACACGGCGAATCCCGCCGTGAGCAGCGCCGTCAGGACGAGGACGACGATCTTCGCCCCGGTGCCGGGCGCCGCCGCCGACGCGCCGGCGGAAGTGGCCGCTCCCACGCCGATGGCCACGAGCGTCACGAACACGAACGCGGCCGTGTACACCGGTGCCGCGGTCCGGCCACGGGGAGAGAGCAGGATCGCGACGACGGCGACGATCGGCAGGGGCGAGATCGCCATGCCGACGGCCAGGGGCAGAAGCGAGGTCAGTTCGGACATCGCCGCAGACGCTACGCGCGGCCGTGCAGAGCCCCACCGGAATGTTCGGTCGACACGACAGCACGGGACGGTCGGTCCGTTCCGGCGATCGCGAAGAGGGCCTCGAGGACGGTGTCGTCGCCGGCCGTGAGCAACCGCGCACCCAGGCGTTCTGCCCGGGAACCCGGTCGCAGGCGGGCTCGTGCGGCGGGCACGCCCGTCGAGGCGACACGCACGCGCAGGCGCGGACCGGCCGCGGTCGCGACGCGACGCACCTCCACGCGTGCAGCCCGCACCCGTGCGTGCTTCGCGGCGTTCAGGAGCCCCTCGGAGACGATCTCCGAGACGTCCCCGGCCAAGGCCCGATCGTTCCGCAGCACCGCGGACGCCGCGGCGGTGACGTGGGCCTCGACCGGCATCGCGCTGCCCCATGCCCGCAGGAGCGGCGCCAACGTCGGGCTGTCCGACGCGGGGACCGGGGCGTCGAGGACGCGCTGGATCTCGTCCGCGACCGCGGCCAGCTCCGTGCGAAGCTCCGTGAGCTGGGCGGGAGTGGCATCCGGATGCCGGAGGGCGAACAGCACCGTCGCCCCCTGGGCGTCGCCGTGAACGAGGTCGGCCGCGCGCTGCAGGCCCGCGCGCGTGCGGCGCGTGCCCAGGTCGTCCGCGCGGCCACGGTCCGCGATCGCCGTCGACAGCCGCCGACGTTCCACCCGCAACGCGTGCAGCGCGCCGCGTCCGGCGGCCAGCGCCAGAGCGAGCACGGGATACGCCGCGAGCGGCACGACGCAGAGCGGGAACGGCACCGCCTGCGCCCACGCCACCGTCGCCAGCACGGCCCCCGCGAGTACCGTGGCCGCGGCGAAGACCACCGCTCTCGCCCGGGGACTCCGGCGGAGTGCGGACGACCGGGCGATCAGATCGGCGCCTGCGCCGACGAGGACGACGGTGAGCAGACCCTCGACGATCTCGATCGGTCCGACGCTGCGCAGCGCATACGGGAGGACGGAGAGCCCGTAGAGCACCGCGGTCGCCCCGACCGGAGGAAGTCGCAGCGGCGGCCTGCGCGCGGACACCGACGCGAGGGGCACCACCACGGCATCCTCCGGCGCGGGCGGTCCAGCCGCACGGTCAGCCAGGACGTGCGCGTGGGCGCGGAGATCCGCGGCGAGGGAGCGTACGTCCGCCACGGTCTCCATCGGCGCCGTACGGAGGCTTTCGGCGACCGCTCTGACGTCCGCCCGGGCGTCGGCGACGTAACGGCGCACCCGCTCGGCGCTGCCGTCCCATTGGGCGAGCACCCGGGTGAGGAGCGAGTTGGTCTCCCGGATCGCGCGGGCGATGTCGACGAGCGCCGCGGTACCGATCAGAGCGACGGCCCAGACGGCGAGGTTCGTCGCCGCCCGGAGGGGGATGTCGCCCGCCGGGGGCACCGGCATCCCGCCCGCGAGGGAGACGGCATCCTGCAGTGACGGTCGGAGGACCGCGGCGACGACGAGCGTCCCCGCCACGAGGGAGGCCCGCCCGCGCGGGTGCGCGATCGCTCGCTCCAGAAGCGCGACCGCGATCCACGCCCCCGAGAACACCAGGGCGGTCACCGACGCCACGATCGCGCGCTCGCCGACGCTCATCGCAGCGGGGAGCGGTGCGAGGACGGTGAGGGAGACGGCGAACACCGTCACGAAGGTCCACCGTGTGACGAAACGGCCTCCCGACACCGCGCGTCCGGCCGCGCGCAGCAGCGTCCTCACGCCACGGGACCGAACTCGGCGAGGTACAGCGCGCTCGCGCGCACCCGGGAGTTCGTCCCCGATGCCGGTCCGAGCCCGAGTCGAGTGAAGATGCGGCTCACCGTGCGTTCGACGGCGCGGGTCGTCGTTCCGCGCTCCCGGGCGATCTGCTCGTTCGACCAGCCGCGGGCGACCAGGCCGAGCACCTCGATCTGGCGGCGGGTGAGGCCGTCCAGCGGGGAGGCGCGCACCGACGACGGCGCCGGCGGGATGGTCGACCTCAGCGCCGCCTCGACGGCGTCGAGCACCACCTCCGGCGAGGTGACGTCGAGCTTCGATACGAACACCGCCCCCTCGGGTCCCGGTCGGCCGGATGCGGCCACGGCGCCGGGGAAGCTGCTGAGGAAGACGACCGCCATGTGCGGCGCCAGGCCCGTCAGGATGGTCGCGAGCTCGATCCCGGTCGGGCGCGATCCGAGATCGATGTCGGTGAGCAGCACATCCGGGTCGGTGTCGGCGAACAGCCGCGTCGCCTCCGCCGCGTCGCCGGCCGCGGTGACCTGGAACCCCCGGTGCGTGAGCATGTCGCACAGCAGGACGCGCATCGCCGGCTGGTCCTCGACGACGAGCACGCGTCGCACCCACGCGGTCTCCACGCGCCTCACCCTAGCGCCGTCAAGCCCCCGTCCGTGTCGTCGGCCGGGCGTACTCTCGCGGCATGAACGAGCTGTCCGCCCCCACCGGCCGTGAACCCGCGCTCGTCGCGCAGCCCCGTCCCGACGGGTCGGCGCCGCGCGCTCTGGTGTTCGGTGCGACCGGCTACCTCGGCGGGCGCCTGGTCCCGCGGCTGCTGTCCGCCGGCTACCGGGTGCGTGTCCTGGCCCGGGACGCGCGTCGTGTCGGGGCGTTCCCTTGGGGCGACGAGGTCGAGACGATCGAGGGCGACGCGACCGACCCCGAGGCGGTGGCCCGGGCCGTCGATGCCGTCGACGTGCTGTACTACCTGGTCCACTCGATGGGAGGCGGACGCGATTTCGAGAGCACCGATCGCCGCGCCGCCCAGACCGTCGCCGACGCCGCGGCCGCCGCATCCGTCGCGCGCATCGTCTATCTCGGTGGGTTGCACCCCGACGACGCGCCCCTGTCCCCCCACTTGCGCTCGCGCGTCGAGGTGGGGCAGATCCTGCTGGCCAGCGGCGTGCCCACCCTGGTGCTGCAGGCCGGCGTCGTGATCGGATCGGGGTCGGCGTCCTTCGAGATGATCCGGCACCTGACCGACGTGCTGCCCTACATGCCGGCGCCGAAGTGGGTGCGCAATCGCATCCAGCCGATCGCCGTGCGCGATGTGCTGCACTATCTGCTGGGAGCGGCGCGGGTGGCACCGAACGTCAACCGCGCGGCCGACATCGGCGGGCCCGACGTGCTGCGGTACGGGCAGATGATGAACGGGTACGCCCTCGAGGCGGGTCTGCACCAGCGCGCGATCGCCTCGCTGCCGGTGCTCACGCCGCGACTGGCCTCGCACTGGGTCAACCTCGTCACGCCGATCCCGAAGTCCATCGCGCGTCCGCTCGTGGAATCGCTGCAGAACGACTGCGTCGTCAAGGACCGCGCGATCGACGATCTCGTCCCGCGCCCCGAGGGCGGGCTACTGCCCTACCGCGAGGCCGTGCGCCGGGCCCTGGGCCGGGTCAACGACGACGCGATCGAGACGAGCTGGCAGGATGCCGAGGTCTCCGGTGCCCCGAGCGACCCGCTGCCGAGCGACCCCGACTGGGCCGGTCGGCTGGTGTACACCGACGAGCGGACGATGCGCACCACGGCGAGTCCCGCGCAACTGTGGTCGGTCATCGAGGGCATCGGCGGCGAGAACGGCTGGTATTCGTCTCCTGTGCTGTGGGCGATCCGCGGGTGGATGGATCGCCTGGTCGGCGGTGTGGGGCTTGCCCGCGGGCGTCGCAGCCGCAGCGTCGTCACGGTCGGCGACGCGCTGGACTTCTGGCGGGTGGAAGCGATCGAGCCGGGGCGCCTGCTGAGGCTGCGCGCCGAGATGAAGGTGCCCGGCGGAGCGTGGCTGGAGTTGCGCGCCAGCCCTGAGGGGGAGGGGGCGCGGTTCGATCAGCGGGCGTTGTTCTTCCCGACGGGCCTCGCCGGACGCCTGTACTGGCTCGCCGTTCTGCCGTTCCACGGCTTGATCTTCAGCGGTATGGCGCGCCGCATCACGGCGGCGGCCGAGTCGGTGCAGCGTGACGACCTCGAACCCGAGGCGGAGGCGGGGCGCGTCGCCCCGGAGGTGCCCGAGGTCGAGACGATCCCCGCCGCGTCCGACGCGCACGCCTAGGCTGGGACGGTGCCGCCCACCGCCCGCGTGATCACCGTTTCCGACCGCTCCGCCGCCGGCCTCCGCGAAGACCGGGGCGGTCCGCTGGCCGTGTCGCTCCTGCGCGAGGCGGGGTTCGACTGCCCCGACGCCGTCGTCGTGCCCGACGGTGCCGACAGCGTCGAGGCCGCCCTCCGGGAGGCGATCGCCACCGGCGCCGGACTCGTCGTCACGACCGGCGGCACCGGCATCGCGCCCACCGATCGCACCCCCGAGGGCACGGTACGCGTGCTCGAGCGCGAGCTCCCCGGCATCGCCGAGGAACTCCGCCGCCGCGGGCTCGCCGACACCCCGCTGTCGGTGATCTCGCGCGGCCTCGCCGGGATCGCCGACCCGGGCACCTTGGTCGTGAACCTCCCGGGATCGTCGCGCGCCGTGGCATCCGGGATCGCCGTCCTCGCCGAGCTCGCCCCCCACGTGCTCGACCAGCTCGCCGGAGGGGACCACGCATGAACGCCGTCCGTATCGCCCGCCTCTCCGGGCAGCCGCTCGACCTCGACGCGCACCTGCGTGCCGTCGAGGACGACTCCTCGGGCGCCGTGACGACCTTCGTCGGGCGCGTCCGCAACACCGACCCCGACGCGACCGACGCCGTCGTTGCCCTGGAGTACAGCGCTCACCCCGATGCCGAGCAGACGCTGCATCGCATCGCGGCGGAGGCCGCAGCCGGCACCGACGCGATCGTGGCGGTCAGCCATCGCGTCGGCCGCCTGAGCGTGGGCGAGGCGGCCGTGGTCATCGCCGTGGCTTCGGGACACCGGGCCGCGGCTTTCGAGGTGTGCCGCGCGGTCATCGAGACGATCAAGACCGACCTGCCCGTGTGGAAGCGACAGGTCGAGGCCGATGGCACCACCGCGTGGAAGGGGCTCGGGGGGTAGCTGTGCGCACGAGCGCGGTGAGCTCGCCACCGCGGCCGCCTCAACCGGCATAAACGCCTTCCGCGCGCAAAAACGCGCTGTGCACGTGTTTCCGCGCGCACAGAGCGTTTATGCGTGCGGTGCCCGGGGTCAGCCGCCCGCGAACGGCGGCAGGACGTCGACGTGCGTCGCGCCTTCGAGCGGTGCGTCGTCGTCACGGCGTTCGCCGTCCACGAGCACAGCGCACCGGTCCAGGATGCCGCCGAGCGCGGGGTGTGCGGCGACGACGGCGACGCGCAGCGCGAGGAGCGTGGTCTCGGGGCGGTCCTCGGCATCCGTCCCGGCCGCTTCGGCCGCGGCGGCGAAGTAGCGCACCCGCACGCTCACGCGGGCTCCCCGGGACGCTGCCAGTCGCCGGACTTGCCCCCGGTCTTGGAGACGATGCGGACGTTCTCGATGCTGGTGCCCTTGTCGAGGCCCTTCACCATGTCGACGATCGCGAGGGCCGCGACGGACACGCTGGTCAGGGCCTCCATCTCGACGCCGGTGCGGTCCGCGGTGCCGACGGTGGCTTCGATCTCGACGCCGTCGTCGACGATCGCGAGGTCCACCGACGCCCGATGCACGCCGATGACGTGTGCCAGGGGGAGGAGCGCCGGCGTGGACTTCGCCGCCTGGATGCCGGAGATCCGCGCCACGGCCAGGACGTCGCCCTTCGGTGCCGTGCCGTCGCGCAGCGCCGCGATGACCTCGGGACCGCAGCGGACGAATCCGCGCGCCGTCGCCGTGCGGACGGTCGGCTGCTTGGCGGTGACATCGACCATGCGGGCGTGGCCCGCGGCATCCAGATGGGTGAAGGTCATGGAATCAGCATGACATCGACCGGGTCGCCCACGGCGACGGCCGCCACGTCGGCGGGCACGATCGCGAACGCCGAAGCCCGCGCCAGCGACGCCGCGAGGTGCGATCCGGAGCCTCCCGCCGTGGCCGGGCGGACGGTACCGGCGACGAGGTCGACCGCCGCCGGCAGGTATTGGCGACGACCGGGGGGTGTGGTCCACGCCTCGGCCGCCGTGAGCCGGGCGCGGGGACGGTCGAGCACCGCGTGACCCTGGAGGGCGCGCAGAGCGGGACGCACGAACACCTCGAACGACACCGCGACGCTCACCGGGTTGCCCGGGAGACCGAACACCAGCCGCCCGTCGTCGAGCCGACCGAACGCCTGCGGTTTGCCGGGTTGCATCGCGACGCGCGCGAAGGCGATGCGCGCGGCGAGGGCTTGGCGTACGGGCTCGTAGGCGCCGGCGCTGACGCCGCCGGTGAAGACGACGACGTCGGCCCCGATCGCTCGCCCGAGGACCTCGCCGATGGCGCCGGCGTCGTCGGGCACGCGCTCGACGAGAAGAACGTCCGCGTCCGCTTCGGCGATGAGGGCGGCCAGCAGCGTCGCGTTGGAGTCGGGCGTCTGCCCACGCCCGGGTGTCGTCCCCGGGGCGACGAGCTCACTGCCGGTGGAGACCACGGCGACCCGTGGTCGCCGCCGCACCGCCACCTCGGCGACCCCGGCCGCCGCGGCCGCCGCGAGCGCGAACGGGCCGAGGTGCTCCCCCGCGTGGAGGACGGTGTCGCCGCTGGACACGTCTCCGCCGCGCCGGCGCACGAACGCCCCGGCACCCGGCGCTCGCAGCACGGTGATCTCGCCCAGGGAGTCGGCGAGTCCACCGGCGGTGTCCTCGAAGGGCACGACCGCGTCCGCCGACGACGGCAGCGGTGCGCCCGTCATGATGCGCACCGCCTCGCCCGGACCGAACGCCGGGTCGTCGGAGGTCCCGGCCGGCAGATCGGCGACGACGCGCAGGCGCACCGGGTTCGTGGCATCCGCTCCGGCGACGTCGAGGCTGCGGACGGCGAACCCGTCCATCGAGGAGTTGTCGAAGCCGGGGAGGTCGTGTCGGGCGACGACGTCGGCGGCCAGAGCGCGTCCGGCGGCGTCGGCGAGGGCGACGGTCTCTGCCGGCACAGCGGTCACGGCGGCGAGGACGCGGGCGCGGTGTTCCTCGACGGTCAGCAGATCAGTCACGGTGTCCTCCGGGGAGCGAGCGGGACGATGTCGTGGCGGGCGCGCAGCGCGTCGATGATCGCCATGCGTCCGAGGAGCGGTTCGCCCGCGCCGGTGACGAGCTTGATCGCCTCCGTTGCGAGCAGGCCGCCGACCTGCACGCACAGCGCACCCAGCACGCCGACCTGGGCGCAGGTGGGCGGTTCGCCCACCGAATCGGGGGGGAAGACGTCGCTGAGGCGCACGGGGGAGCGACCCTCGGGCGGGCGCGACCAGAACACCGTCGCCTGCGCGGACCACTCCTGCACGGCCCCCCACACCAGGGGCATCCCGAGCTCGTCGGTCGCGGATGCCACGGCGCTGCGGGTGTCGAACGTGTCGCTGCCGTCGATGACGACGTGCGCGTCACCGAGAAGGGCCCGCGCGTTGTCCGGGGTGAGGCGCACGGTCTCCTCGCGCACGCGCGTGAGCGGCGAGAGGTCGCGGATGGCGCGCGCCGCCGACGCGGTCTTCAGGGTCCCGATGTCGTCGACCCGGTGCATGAGCTGGCGCTGCAGGTTCGTGCGCTCGACGATGTCGTCGTCGATCACGACGAGCTCGCCCACCCCGGCGGCGGCGAGGGCGAGCAGGACCGGCGAGCCCAGCCCCCCGGCCCCCACGACGGCGATGCGGGCGGCGGCCAGACGCCGCTGTCCTTCTTCGCCGATTCCGGTCAGGACGGCGTGGCGGGCGGTGCGGATCAGTTCTTCGGGGGCGAGGGAGGCCACCGGGTCGACGAGCGGCCTCATCCGCCGATCGCGCTCATCGTGCGCTCCGGCTGGATGAAGTCCGCGCGGGCGAGTCCGACGCGGTCGGAGCCGTGGGCGCGGGGCTTGCGCCACATCGCCTCGCGCCAGATCTGCGCGAGGTCGGCGTCGCTCGCGCCGTCGCGGAGGGCGGTGAGCAGGTCGGTCTCCTCGTGCGAGAACAGGCAGGAGCGGATGCGGCCGTCCGCGGTGACGCGTGTGCGCGTGCAGGCGGCGCAGAACGGCTCGGTGACCGACGAGATGATGCCGACGTGGCCGGCCAGGGTGCCGTCGCCGGCCCGCCGCACCTCGAAGCGCTCGGCGGGGGCCGCTCCGCGGCCGCGGGGGTCGGGGGCCAGGTCGAAGGCCCCCTCGAGCGCGGCGCGGATCTCGCGGGCGGGGACGACCTGGGTCTCGGTCCAGGACCGGTCGCCGTCCAGGGGCATGTCCTCGATGAACCGCATCTCGTAACCGTGCGTGACCGCCCAGTCCACCAACGGCACGACCTCGGTGTCGTTGATGCCGCGCAGCAGAACCGCGTTGATCTTGATCGGCCCGAGACCGGCGGCGGTCGCCGCCTCGAGCCCCGCCAGGACCTTGTCGAGGTGCGGGCGGCGGGTGAGCTCGGCGAACGTCTCGGGGTGCAGGGTGTCCAGCGAGACGTTCAGGCGCGTGAGACCCGCATCCTTCAGCGCCCGTGCCCGCCGGTCGAGACCGACGGCGTTGGTGGTCATGGCGATCGGCAGGTCGGGGTGGTCGGCGCGGATGCGGGCGATGACGTCCTCGAGGTCCTTGCGCACGAGCGGCTCGCCGCCGGTGAGGCGCAGTTCCTCGGCACCGAGCGCGCGCACCGCCACGCGGACGATCCGCGCGATCTCGTCGCCGGTCATGAGTTGCTGCTGCGGCATCCAGGGCAGGCCCTCCGCGGGCATGCAGTACGTGCAGCGGAGGTTGCACTTGTCGATGACGGACACGCGCAGGTCGCGTGCGACGCGTCCGAACCGGTCGAGCAGTCCGCCCTCGCGGGGTGCTCCGGTCTCGCGCACGGCATCCATGGGTCGAGCCTAGGCGAGCAGCGCCGGGCCGGGGTCGCCGTGCCCGCGTTCGCCGCGCCCGCGCCCGCGGCGCTACCGTCGTGCCATGCCCAACACCTTCCGCATCGCGCCGGCCGCGCGCCTGCTCGGGGTCAGCGACGACACCGTCCGGCGCTGGATCGATCAGGGGCTCCTGCCGACGACGGGCACGACGCCCGCGGAGATCCCCGGTGAGGCGCTCGCCGCGCGCGCCGTCGCCCTCGCCGACGAGCCCGACGACCCCACCGGGATCTCCTCGAGCGCGCGCAACCGCTTCGTCGGCATCGTCACGCGGGTGCGGATCGACGGGGTCATGGCACAGGTCGACCTCCAGTGCGGCCCGCATCGCGTGGTGTCGCTGATGTCGGCGGAGGCCGCCGAGGAACTCGCTCTCGAGCCCGGCGTGCTCGCCGTGGCATCGGTCAAGGCCACCGTCGTGACCGTCGAGAAGCCGCATGAGCGGAGTTGAGGACCTGAATCATCCGCGAATGCGGGAGAATAGATCCCGCGTGCTCCGAGCGCGCGGGAAGGGTCCTGCATGCGTCGCCTCCGTTTCGCTCTCGCTCTCGGCGTCGTCCTGTCGCTCACCGCGTGCGCGTCGGCCGAGCCGCCCGCCGACGAACATTCCGGCGACGCGCTGAGCGGCACCGTGCAGGTGTACGCCGCGGCGTCCCTGCAGCGCGCGTTCGACGAGATCTCCGCCGCGTTCGAGGCGGCCCACCCCGCGGTCGATGTCGTCACCGTGTACGACGGGTCGAGCACGCTCGCGACGCAGATCGCGCAGGGGGCTCCCGCCGACGTCTTCGCCTCCGCGGACGAGAAGAACATGGAGAGGATCGGCGACCTGGCCGCCGAACCCCTGGTGTTCGCCGCCAACACCCTCGTGATCGCGGTGCCGTCGGGGAACCCGGGGGAGGTGGCGGGGCTGGCCGATCTCGCCCGCGTCCCGACCGTGCTGTGCGCGGCCGAGGTACCGTGCGGATCGGCGTCGGCGACGCTGCTGGCGAGGGCCGGGGTGTCGGTGACACCGGTCAGTCAGGAGCAGAACGTCACGGCCGTTCTCGCCAAGGTCGAGGCCGGCGACGCGAGGGCCGGCCTCGTCTACGCCACCGACATCGCCGGTCGCGACGACGTCGAGGCGGTCGTTCCGGAGGGTGCCGACGCGGTGGTCAACCGGTATCCGATCACGACGGTCCGCGACGCGGGCAACCCCGCGGCGGCCGGCGCGTTCACCGATTTCGTCCTTTCGCCCGCGGGGCAGCGGATCCTCGCCGACGCCAGGTTCCGGGCGCCGTGAGCGGGGGAGGCTACGTTCCGCGCTGGCTCGTGGTTCCCGCGACGGCCGGTCTGCTGTTCCTCCTGGTCCCCCTGACCGCGCTCGTGACGCGCGTCCAGTGGGACACCCTCTGGGCCGATGTCGCCTCGGAAGCCGCGCGTTCGGCGCTCCTGCTGTCGGTGACCACCGGTGCCCTGGCGACCCTCGTCTGCGCGGCCATCGGCATACCGCTCGCCCTGCTCATCGCGCGCAGCTCGGCGCGGACGGCGGCCGCGCTGCGCGCGCTCGTGACCGTCCCCCTCGTGCTCCCGCCGATGGTGGGCGGCGTCGCGCTGCTGTACCTCTTCGGTCGGAACGGGTGGCTCGGCGGGCTCGGTCTGCCCTTCACCACGGCCGCCGTCGTGCTGGCGCAGGTGTTCGTGGCGCTGCCGTTCCTCGTTCTCGCCGTCGAGGGGGCGCTGCGCAGCACCGGGGTCGAGGTCGAGCGCACCGCCGCCTCCCTCGGCGCCTCGCGGGCGACGATCCTGCGCCGCGTGACCCTGCCGCTGGCCGCCCCCGGGATCGTCGCCGGGGTGGTGCTGTGCTTCGCACGCGCGATCGGCGAGTTCGGCGCGACCGCGCTATTCGCCGGCAACCGTCCCGGCGTCACCCAGACGATGCCTCTCGCGATCTACACGGCGTTCAACGGCGGCGGCGTGGCCCAGGGGAGCGCGGTCGCGCTGGCGCTGCTGCTGCTCGTGACGGCGATCGGCGTCCTGCTTCTGGTGCGCGGGTGGCGGCCGTCGGGGGGCGTGGCATGAGCGCGAGAGTGAGCGCGCACGTCGTCGTGCGGCGGCGGGCGTTCGTCGTGGACATCGGCATCGACGTCGCCGCCGGTGAGACCCTGGCGATCATGGGCCGCAGCGGAGCGGGCAAGACCACGCTGCTGCACGCCCTCGCCGGACTCCAACCCCTCGACGGCGGAGAGATCTCCCTCGACGGCCGCGTGATCGACCGGGTCGCCCACCCCCGGGTGCGGACCGCCCCCATGGACCGCGGCATCGTGCTGCTCGGTCAGGATGCGCGGCTGTTCCCGCACCTCTCGGCGCGTGAGAACGTCGCGTTCGGTCCGCGCGCCGCCGGCGCGGGCCGCGGGTCGGCGCGCGCCCGCGCCGAGGAATGGCTCGCGCGCGTCGGACTGCCGGGGGTCGGCGACCGTCGCCCCGCGGAGCTCTCCGGCGGTGAGCAGCAGCGCGTGGCGGTGGCGCGCGCGCTCGCCGCCGAGCCTCGCGCGGTACTTCTCGACGAGCCGCTGGTGGCTCTGGATCCCGTCACCGCCGCCGAGATCCGCGCGATGCTCCGCGAGGCGTTGGAGGGAGTGACCGCCGTCGCCGTCACCCACGACGCCGTCGATGCCGCGGCCCTCGCGGACCGGCTGCTCATCGTCGAAGAGGGGCGCGGGACTCAGCAGGGACCGGTGCGCGAGGTGCTCGCGGCACCGGCGACGGAGGTCGCGGCCCGCATCGCCGGACTCGAACGGGCGGTCGGCGTGGCATCCGCCGGCGCGTGGACGGACGGGACGGCACGCCTGGAGTCGGCGGATGCCGCGTCCCGCGCGCTCGCCGGAGAGGACGGCCGAGCGCTGGCCGCCGTGTTCCGCGCGACGGACGTTCGGCTGGAGGAAACCGTCGCCCATCCGTGGCGCGCACCGGTGCTCCGGCTCGAGCCCACCCCCGCGGGGGTGCGGATCGTCACCGCGATCGCAGCGGCAGAGGTCTCGCCCGTCGAGGCCTCGGGGCTTCGAGTCGGAGACGTCGTGACGCTGTCGATCCCTCCCGACCGCGTGCGGTTCATCGCGGCATCCTGACCCGTCTCACACCGCGACGAGTCGTCCGCTCTCGAGGCGCACGGTCCGGTCGACGAGGTCGTCGGGCACCTCGACGTGCGAGACGAGCACGACCGCGTGGCCGGGGCCCACGGCGCCGAGCAGATCGCGCAGGAGGGCATCGGATGCCGCGGGGTCGACACCCGCGGTCGGCTCGTCGAGCACGAGCACGGGGAACCCGCGCAGCAGCGCTCGGGCGAGGGCGAGGCGTTGCGCCTGCCCGCCCGAGACGAGGGCGCCGCGGTCGCCGACGGATGCGTCGAGACCGCCCCGCTCCTGCACCCACTCCGCCAATCCGACGCGGACGAGGGCGGCGCGCAGATCGTCGTCGGTGGCGTCGTCGCGGGCGAAGAGAAGGTTCTGGCGGACCGATTCGTCGAACAGGTACGGCGACTGCTCGACGAGCCCGATCGTGCGGCGCAGGTCGTCGCCGGCGAGCGTCCGCGCCTGGACGCCACCGATCGTGAACGATCCGTCGTAGTCGAGGAACCGGGCGAGCACGTGGGCCAGGGTGGTCTTGCCGGCGCCGCTCGGACCCGTGACCAGCACGCGCTCGCCCGCGCCGACGCTCAGCGACACGTCCTCGATGCGGCCGGTGTCGTCGAAGCCGGCGTCGGAGCGCGCGGGCCAGTGGGCGCACACGCCACGCAGCTCGAGGCCCGTGTCCAGGGCGGGTGCGGTACCGGTGGCGGCCGGTTCGTGGCGGGGGAGTCCGTCGGGGATCTCGGCGGGGACGGCATCCGCGATGCGCTCGGCCGCGGCGCGCACCTGCCGCCACGACGCCAGAGCGAGGGGGACCGGTCCGAACACCTCGAACACCGCCATCGGCAGCAGGACGACGACCGCCAGGCCCGGTCCGGAGAGCGTGCCGCCGGTGACGGCGGGAGCGGCCACGGCGAGCGCGAGCAGCGACGCCAGGCCGGCGAGCACCGACACCGTCCCCGAGGTCAGCCCCTGGGCTCCGCCGCGTCGAACGATCGCGCGACGCAGCGCCCGGTCGGCGTCGAGCACGCGCGTCCGGGCGGCGTCGAGGGCTCCGTACGCCGTCAGCACCTCGATGTTCGTCAGGAGGTCGTGGACGGCGTCGGCGACGTCGGCCCGCAACGGTGCGATCGCCCGCTCCGCGCGGGCGCCGGCGGCCCACCCCGCCACGACCGCGACGGCGAAGGCCGCGATGAGGCATGCCAGAAGTGCCAGTGCGGCCGGGGGCGAGACGAACGCCGCGAACACGACGGCCGCGAGCGAGGTGAGCGCCGCGACGGACAGGGGCAGCACGACCCGCAGCGGGAGGTTCTGCAACTCCTCGACGTCGTCGACGACGCTCGAGAGCAGGCCGCCGCGCCGGGCGCGGGCCAGGCCGTCCGGGGCGAGCGGGACGAGTTCGCGCACGAGGTCGGCGCGCACACCGGCCAGCCGCTCGAGCGCTGCGTCGTGCCCCGTGAGCCGCTCGAGGTACCGGAACACGCCGCGCGACAGCGCGAACGCTCGCACACCCACGACCGCCGCCGACAGGTACATCACGAGCGGCTGCTCCGCCGCGCGCGCGATGAGCCAGGCGCTCGCGGCCAGCAGCGCCACCGCGCTCCCGGCGGTGCCGAAGCCCGACAGGACGGCGGGGGCGAAGCGTCGCCGTGTGGGCATGGCGGAGGCCAGGATGCCGCGCACCCGGGGGTTCACGAGGGTGCCCCCACTTCCACGACGCGGTCGGCGATCCCGCGCGCCGACGTGCGGTGCGATACCAGCAGGACCCCGGCGCCCGCGTCGGCTTCGGCGCGCAGCGTCCGCCACACGTGCGCCTCGGTCTCGGCATCCAGGGCGCTCGACGGTTCGTCGAGGACGAGGATCCGCGCTCCCGCGACGCGTTCGCGGTACAGGGCGCGGGCGACCGCGACGCGCTGGGCCTGTCCGCCGGAGAGTCCTGCGCCACCCGCGCCGAGCGGGGTCGCCGGGTCGAGATCGGCGGCTCCGGCGTCGGCGAGCGCGCGGGCGATCGCCGCGGGGTCGGCCTCGGACCCGAGCGAGACGTTCTCGGCCACCGTGCCCGACACCAGTCCCGGCCGCTGTCCCGCCCAGGCGACAGCGGGCCGCGCGTGCGGGACGGCCCGGCCGTCGACCCGCACCTCGCCGTCGTGGTCGGCGTACCCGAGGAGCGCTGCGACGAGACTGGACTTGCCGACACCGCTCGGACCGCTGAGCAGCACGACCTCGCCGGGTCCGACCGACAGCGACACCGTCGGCATCCGGTGCGTTCCCCGGTGCACCCGCACATCGCGCAGTTCGACCGTCGCGCCGGTGTCGGGCTCGGTGGCATCCGGCCGCTGGGCGGCACGTGCGGCATCGAGGGCGTCGAAGATCTCCTCGGTTGCGGCGACGCCCTCGGCCGCGGAATGGAACTGCACGCCCACCTGCCGCAGGGGCAGGTACGCCTCGGGTGCGAGCAGCAGCACGAAGAGCCCGACGAGCAGGCTGAGGTCTCCGGCGAGCAGGCGGAACCCGATCGTCACGGCGATGATCGCGACCGAGATGGATGCCAGGAACTCCAGCGCGAAGCCCGAGAGGAACGACACGCGCAGGACCGTCATCGTCTCGCGCTTGTAGTCGCGGGTGACCCGCTCGATCGTGTCGGCGGCGCGGTGCTCGCGCCCGAAGGCCTTGAGCGTGCCGAGACCCTCGACGGTGTCGGCGAACCGGGCGGCGAGGCGCCCGAGCGTGGCGTACTGCTTCTTCTGCACGGTGCGGGTGGCGAGACCGATGAGCACCATGAACAGCGGGATGAGGGGGAGCGTCAGTACGACGATGAGGCCGGAGAGCGGATCGGCGAGGGTGATCGCGCCGAGGAGGAGGGGGGTCGTGATCGCGGTGGCGACCAGCTGCGGGAGGTACCGCCCGAAATAGGGGTCGAGCGCGTCCAGGCCGCGTCCCGCCGTCACCGACAGTGACGCGGCGTTGCGCTGAGCGAGCCACCCGGGCCCGAGGGCGGCCACCGCGGCGACCAGGCGTTCGCGAAGCTGCAGTGAGGCGGCGGCGGCACCGCGGGCGGCGACGCGTTCGGAGGCGACGATGAGCAGTCCTCGCACCACGACCAGGGATGCCGCTGCCCCGACGTAGCCCCACAGCTCCGGCAGCGCACGCCCGTCGATCGCGCCGATCAGGGCCGAGGTGAGGGCCCAGGCGAACCCGACGACGACCCCCGTCTGGGCGAGGACGATCGCCGCGCTCACCGCGAAGAAGCCGCGGGAGGCGGAGGCGTACCGCACCAGTCGGGGGTCGACGGGGCGCACCCGGGTCGTGTCGGTCAATGCGCCACCAGCGCGGCCTTCTCGATCCGGGCGCGGGTGACGCGCTTGCGGAACACCCAGTAGGTCCAACCCTGGTAGGCCAGGACGACGGGCAGGAAGACCAGCGCCGCCCAGCTCATGATCGTCAGGGTGTAGTCGGTGCTGGAGGCGTTCTCGATCGTGAGGCTCGAACCGGCTTCGAGGGTGGAGGGCATCACATTGGGGAAGAGGGCGAAGAACAGCGCCGCGACGGCGGTGACGATCGTGATCGCCCCGAGCGTGAACGCGGTTCCCTCGCGGTCTCGGAGGTTGGCCACCCACGAGCCGATGAGTGTGAGCGCCGCGACGCCGGAGAAGGCCACCACGCCGAGCAGGAGCGGAGCCTGGTTGTTCGCGGCCTGGATGATGGTCCAGACCAGGAACAGGGCGGCAGCCACGATCGTCAGCAGCCCCGACCTCTTCGCCAGCGCGCGCGCGTCGGTGCGCACCTGCCCGTCGGTCTTGAGGGCGACGAAGTACACGCCGTGCGTGAAGAACAGCAGCAGTGTGACGACGCCGCCGAGGAGGCCGTACGGATTGAGGAGCGTGAACAGGCTGCCGACGTACTCGTGGTCGGCATCCAGGGGCACGCCCTGCACGATGTTGGCGAAGGCGACGCCCCAGAGCAGGGCGGGGACGGCCGACCCGATCACGATCATGCGGTCGAAGCCGCGCTTCCATCTCGGCGATTCCCGCTGGTGCCGGTACTCGAACGACACGCCGCGGGCGATGAGCGCGAGCAGGATCAGCAGCAGCGGCAGGTAGAACCCGCTGAAGAGGGTCGCGTACCACTCGGGGAACGAGGCGAACAGTGCGGCGCCGGCGACGATGACCCACGTCTCGTTGAGGTCCCACACGGGCCCGATCGTGTTGATGATCTGGCGACGGGCGATGTCGTCCTTGCCGAGGAACGGCAGCGACATGCCGACGCCGAAGTCGAACCCGTCGAGGACGAAGTAGCCGATGAAGAGGAATCCGACGATCCAGAACCAGAGGTATGCGAGGTCCATGACTGTGCTCCTAGTAGACGGTCGTCGGGGTGTTCTCGATGGTGTCGGGCTCGCGCGGTGCGTCCGGGTCCGGCAGCGGGTCCGGCCCCTTCTGCGCGTACTTCTTGATCAGCCCGAACTCGACCACGGCGAGCGTGGCGTAGATCGCGGTGAAGGCCACGAGGGAGATCAGAACGCTCCAGCCGGGGACGCTGGGCGAGACGCCGTCCTCGGTGAGCATGAGCCCGAACACGATCCAGGGCTGACGGCCCATCTCCGTGAAGACCCAGCCGACGAGGCTGCCCAGCAGTGGTAGCGGGGCGGCCCAGATCGCGACCCGCCACATCCACGGTGCGACCGGGCGCGGGGCGTTCTTGCGGGTGACCCACAGACCGACGACGCTGATGAGGGCGGCGAGACCGCCGAGCGCGATCATCCAGCGGAAGGCCCAGTAGGTGACCCACAGCACGGGGGCGAAGTTGCCGTCCACCTGGTCGGCGAACTGCGGGAACATCTCCTGCGTGTACATCGTGTTGAGGTCGTTGATGCCCTCGACGCAGCCGTCGAGGGAGTGCGTCGACAGGATGCTGAGCAGGAACGGCACCCGGATGGAGAACAGCTCGCTCGTTCCATCGGGCGTTCCGAGCGTGAAGATCGAGAACGAGGCATCCGCGCCGCAGACGGTGTTGAACGTGGCCTCGGCTGCGGCCATCTTCATCGGCTGGGTGGCCACCATCACCAGGCTCAACTGGTCGCCGGCGATCGCGACGAGGGCGAAGGACACCAGGGTCGACCAGAGTCCGAACCGCAGAGGGGTCCGCATCATCTCGACGTTGCGGTCCCTGGCCAGGTGCCAGGCGGACACGGCGACGATGATCATCGCGGCGAACATCCAGCCGGAGAAGATGGTGTGCGGGAACGCGGCGAGGGCGACGGGGTTGGTGAGCATCGCCCAGAAGTCCACGAGTTCGGCGCGGCCACCGTCGGCGGCCATCTGATACCCGACCGGGTTCTGCATGAACGCGTTGGCGGCGATGATGAAGTACGCCGAGAAGGTCGCTCCGAGTGTCGCCATCCAGATGCTCGCCAGATGCGCGAGGCGGGGGAGCTTGTCCCACCCGAAGATCCACAGGCCGATGAACGTCGCCTCGAGGAAGAAGGCGAGCAGTCCCTCGAACGCCAGCGGGGCACCGAACACGTCGCCGACGAAGCGTGAGTAGGCCGACCAGTTCATCCCGAACTGGAACTCCTGGACGATTCCCGTCACGACGCCCATGGCGAAGTTGATCAGGAAGATCTTGCCGAAGAAGCGGGTCAGGTGCAGCCACTTCACGTCGCCGGTGCGGTACCAGACGGTTTGGAAGATCGCCACGACGAGCGACATCCCGAGCGTCAGGGGCACGAAGAGGAAGTGGTACAGGGTGGTCAGTCCGAACTGCCACCGAGCGAGGATGAGGGGGTCGAGCCACTCCACGGGATGCCTCCGATCGACGACCTCTTATGTGGTCAGACCACAGGGTACGCCCGCGTCATGACGCCGAGAAGGACGTTCCCTCGGCATCGAACCATATACTCGGAAAGCCATTTCCCGGTGGGTCGGAGGTCCCTATGACTGTGCGCCAGAGCCTGCTAGCGATCCTTGATCGCGGCGACTGCTACGGCTCGCAGCTGCGCTCGGAGTACCTGCGGCGCACCGGCGTCGCCGTCAACGTCGGTCAGGTCTACACGACGCTGGAGCGGCTGGAGCGCGACGGCCTCGTGGAGCACCGGGGCGTGGACGACGAGGGCCGCGTGCTCTGGGGGTCCACGCCCGCGGGGCGCGCGGAGGCCCGATCCTGGCTCGGCGATGCGTCGCTGACAGAGCGTCGCGACGAGGTCGCGCTCCGCATCGCGCTGGCACTCACCCTGCCCGGTGCCGACGTTCATCGGATGATCGCGGCACAACGGGCAGCGGTTGAAGAGGCGCTCGGCTCCGTCGAACCGACGGACGAGAACATGGATGCCGTCGCCCGCGCGGTCGTGGCGTCCGCGCGTCGGGCACGGCTCGAGGCGGATCTGCGCTTTCTCGATGACGTCGAGCGCCTGGCCGAGGACGCGGTGCCGTTCGGCCTCTCGGCCGAGCGTCCCCGCCGCGGTCGGCCCGTCCGCGCCTCCCGCTGAGGCGCCTATCCCGGCGGCGGCGATCCGTCAACCCCGGAACGACACGCCCGTTTTCAGCGCACCCTGTGAGTACCCCGGATACAAAGGAGTGCTCTCATGGTCATGGACATCCCCGTCAGTCGTCCGGGTCACGTGGACACCACGACGGAGATCCCCTGGACCCGCATCGACCTCGATCTGTACGAGGTTGCGCGGGACGGGCTCATCGTGGGCTACGTCGAGGTCGTCGGTTCCGTCTTCGTGGCGCTGGGCGGGACGCGGTACGACCGCGCCGTCGAGATCGCGCAGCACCTGACGTTCCACGCCGCCGTCGACACCGTCCTGCGGCGCGCCGGCCGCTGACGCGCGGCCATTAGCACCCTTCGCGGCTGAGTCAACCCCCTCGGCGAGGTCGCCGTGCTGCCGCAGGGTCGAAAGCCCAGGAGGTCGACATGTTTCCCCGACTCGCCGGTGGTGGTCGACGATGACCGCCGATCCCTTCCCCACCGGACCCCATCGCCCCGTTCGTATCGCCCATCTGCCCCCCGTGCGATCTCAGCGACGAGAATCGGAGGATGACGCGAACGCTGGCCGCACTGCCCGGCGCGGCGCGCAGACTGTGCCTGAGCCGCCGCAGGGAAGAGATCTGCACGCGTGAGAAGGGCCACCGCGGCCTCCATCACCGCCGTGGCGGCTCCCTGCTGTGGAACGACCTCCAGGCCGACCCGCCGGAGTGCCCCGGTGCGGGGACGATCGCCGAGCCGGCTCCCACGCTCGACGACGGTTTTCCGGGCGGGCGCGCTCTGTGCCCGGTGTGCTGGGCGTTCGTCCCGATCGGTGCCGGTGGTGGGCTGAGCGCCCACGACACCTGGCGGGGTGATCCGACGCGCGCGGAGGCCGATCGGCGTCGCGACTGGTTCAACGCCTACGGCTGGTGACCCGGACGAGCGGCCGTGCCGCGGTCTCGGCTGCGCGGCCGCTGAGCGTGCCGCGCCCACCCGGCGGACGTCGGTCGCCCCGTACGATGGGGGTCATGGTCCCGGTTCGCGTGCTCGGCGTGGCCCTGGATTCGGCCCAGCAGCACGTGATCCTGCTCGCCCCGCTGCCCGGTCCGGGCGTGGAGGACGGGGTCGTCCTGCCCGTGTGGATCGGCCCGCAGGAGGCGATGTCCATCCTCGTCGCCATCGAGAGCGCCGCCACCCCGCGACCGTTGACGCACGACCTCATGGTCGTGATGCTGCGGGAGCTGTCGGCATCGGTCGAGCGAGTTCTCGTGACCCGGCTGGCCGAGGGCACGTTCTACGCCGAGATCCACCTGCGCACACCGCGGGGTCCGTTCGTGATCGACGCCCGCCCCTCGGATGCCATCGCTCTCGCGGCACGCGTGGACGCGCCCATCGCGGTGGCCGAGGCGGTGCTGGCGGAAGCGGGCGTTCCCGAAGGTGCGGTGGAGTTCGACACGCGCGGGGACGACGACCGTGTGGAGGAGTTCCGGAGATTCCTCGACGGTGTCGACCCCGACGACTTCCAGGGCTGACCCGGCCGCGCCGGTCCTGCGCGCTCCTAGACTCGAAGAGCCGCCCATCGCGGCGGGATTCACGACGAACGGGGTACGAATGCAACTCGCCATGGTCGGACTCGGACGGATGGGCGCCAACATCGTCCGCAGACTCATGAAGGACGGCCACGACTGCGTGGTCTACGACGTGAACCAGGAGGCCGTGGCGGCACTGACGGCGGAGGGCGCCACGGGCGCCTCGAGCATCGCCGACCTCGCCGCGAAGCTGGAGAAGCCGCGCGCCGTCTGGCTCATGATCCCCGCGGGGCTCACCGGCAGCGTCGTCGACCAGGTCGCCGAGGTTCTCGAGGCCGGCGACATCATCATCGACGGCGGCAACTCCAACTACCGCGACGACGTGCGGCGGGCAGCGAAGCTCCAGGACACCGGCATCCACTACGTCGACATCGGCACCAGCGGCGGCGTGTTCGGCCTGGAGCGCGGGTACTGCCTGATGGTCGGCGGGCACGACGAGGCCGTCGCGCACCTCGAACCCGTCCTGCGCACGATCGCTCCCGGCCCGGGCGAGGTCGAGCGCACGCCCGGCCGCAGCGGCGACTACACGCCGGAGGAGCGCGGTTACCTGCACTGCGGTCCCTCGGGTGCCGGGCACTTCGTGAAGATGGTGCACAACGGCATCGAATACGGCATCATGGCGGCCCTCGCCGAGGGCCTGAACGTGCTCAACAACGCCGACGCCGGGATGCGTCAGGGCGAGCACTCCGCCGAGGTCGCGCCGCTGGAGGAGCCGGAGTTCTACCAGTTCGACATCGACACCGCGAAAGTCGCCGAGCTGTGGCGCCGCGGATCGGTCATCTCCTCGTGGCTGCTCGACCTCACCGCCGCGGCTCTCGCGCAGAACCCCACCCTCGACGGGCTCGCCGGTCGCGTCTCGGACTCGGGTGAGGGGCGTTGGACCGTGAAGGCCGCGGTCGACACCGGTGTACCGGTGCCCGTGCTCGCCTCGTCCCTGTTCGAGCGGTTCGCCTCGCGCGGCGAGGATCACTTCGCCAACCAGGTGCTGTCGGCGATGCGCTTGCAGTTCGGTGGGCACCAGGAGCTTCCCGCGGGCGATGTCCTCGAGGCCGGCTCCAAGAAGGCCGACAGCAACGGCTGACTCAGCGCGTCAGCGTGATGCCGCACACGAAGAGGGTGGTGCCGTCGTTCCAGACCTCGGTGGCCGGGGCGACGCAGCCGCCCTCTTCGGCGGTCAGGAGGAAGACCTTGCCGTCGCGGTACTCCGCGTACGGCCCGATCGTGCCCTGGACCGCGGCCGAGACGCCCGTGGGGAGGGTGGCGACGGAGGCGAGCGCCTCCATCAGCGGCGTGCTGTCCGCCTCGGTGTAGTAGCTGCTCGCGGCGTAGTCGCGGCAGTTGGCGGTGCCTCCGCTCCCTGTCGGGAACCCCCTACCGAGGCAGTAGCCCCCGGCGGGAAGCTCGGGCAGTGCGCCGTTCTTCTCGCGGTATCGCTCGAAGACCTGCTGCCACTGCTGCAATCTCTGCGTGGCCTCTTGGTTCGGGTCGCGAGGGGTGTTCACGAACCAGACCACGAAGCCGATGGCGCCGAGGATGATCACGGTGGCCACGACGAGGGCGGCCCGCGCGGCGGGGGACAGACGGGGTCGGGGCTCGGTCATGGAGGGACTGTCGCACGCGTGACGAGGACGCCCCGACGGCGTCATCGCAATCACGCGACCCGACGCCGGTGACTCCATCCGGCGGTTCATCCGACCGACGTCCGGGAGACTAGGGGGATGAGCAGTGCCTCCTCTCCCGCGTCCTCCGACCGATACGTCGTCGCCACTGACGGTGCGTGCAAGGGGAACCCCGGTCCCGCGGGGTGGGCGTGGGTCGGTGAGGACGGCCAGTGGGCGGCGGGGTCCATCCCGGAGGGCACGAACAACATCGGTGAGCTCCTCGGACTGCTGCACGCGATCACCGACCACACCGACGTGCGTGAGCTCGTCGTGCAGGCGGACTCCAAGTACGCCATCGACACGTACTCGTCGTGGATGGACGGTCACCGCCGGCGGGGATGGGTCACCTCGGCCAAGAAGCCCGTCGCCAATCGCGGCATCCTGGAGGCGCTCATCGCGGCGCGGGACGCGCGTCGCGCCGCGGGCCTCCCGGACGTGGTGCTCGAGCACGTGCGCGGTCACAGCGGTCACGTGCTGAACTCGTGGGCCGACGAGCGCGCCGTGCGCGCGTCGCAGCATGCCGCGAAAGGCGAGGAGCTGATCTGGACCTCGCTACGGGGCCTGGAGCGACTCGACGTCACGTCGGCACCTCCGCGCTCGGCGGCGGACCGGAACGGACGCTAGCCGGCCAACACCTCGGCTTCTTCGGCGGGGGTGAGCCCGGCGCGACGGGGGCGGCCCACACCTCGCGCCCGTTCGTCGTCGAGCGTGCGTCGCATCGTGTCGGCGAGCGGTCTTCGCCGGCCCCCGGATGCCAGGAACGCGGCGTCGCTGCGCCGCGCGAAGCCGCGCGCCTCGGCGGGCAGCCACAGGGGGAGAGACCGCGGACCCGCCCAGTGCTGCACTCCCCGCCGCAGCAGCGTGTCGTCGTCGAGAGCGACCGTCTCGGTGGCCGTGCCCGCAGCGGCCTGCGCCGTCGTGAGGACCTCGGCGAGCGGGAGCTCCTGGCCGACCGCGTTGACCGCGCCGGTCACCGCCGTGCGGCCGGCGCGTTCGATCCATGCGGCGAGGTCGTCCACATCGATGCCCTGGACGTGGCGCCCGGTCGTCGTGGGGATGAGGGTTCGCCCCCCGCGCGCGAACCGCGCGGGCCAGTACCCGAATCTGTCGGTCGGATCGCCCGGACCCACGATGAGACCGGCTCTCGCGAGCAGAACTCGGTCTTCTCCCCGCGCCCAGGTGAGCCGCTCGGCATGCACTTTGGCATCCGCGTAGCGATCGAGGTCGACGGGCTCCACGAGCGGTGCAGTCTCGTCTGCGAAGGGGGTGGCGGAGTCGGCGTAGACCGACACGCTCGACACCAGCGTCCAGTGCGCGGCGCGATCGGCCAGGGCCTCCAGGCCGGAGGCGACGAAGGGCGGATTCCACGACAGCTCGATGACGTCATCCCAATCCCCGATGACGCCGTCGTAGGCGTCGGGGGAGTTGCGGTCGGCGCGGACGAGGCGGGCGCCGGCAGCCACGGTTCCGGCCTCGCCACGCGCGAGGCACGTGACGTCGGCGCCGGCGGCGAGTGCGGCAGCCGCCACGGCGCGGCCGAGCCATGCGGTGCCGCCGAGGATGAGGACGCGACGCATGGGGTCAGCCAATCACCGTCGTGGCTGCGCCACGAGGGGGTTCGCGGAGGGCGGACGTGCGTCAGAACGGCGGGGGATCGGGTTCGGGGACGAACGCCACGTATCGTCCCGGCCCGTTGGTCGTGCGGCGTCCGAGCGGACTCGTCCATTCGATGCTGCCGTCGGGGAGTTGGTGAGCGACCCATGGCGTCTCGGTCTTCAGCGTGTGATGTCGTTTGCACAGGCGAGGCTGTCGCATGAATCTGCCCGGGCTCGGATGAGCCGGGGCGGCAGGGCCGAGCGGCCCTGCGGTTCAGGCGGTG
>NZ_JAJGNJ010000008.1 GCF_020781835.1 Microbacterium testaceum | reverse complement strand
CCCAACCCACCCACCCGTCCAATCCACACCACACCCCGGGCGTGTCGCACCCCCACACACCCTGAAAAACCGCGGAATGACAACGATCGGGCGGCAGGTGGCGCGGTGGCGCCTCGCGGGGTCAGATCAGCGACGGGATCGATGACAGGGCGGACGCGGCATCCACCGATCCCCCGGTGAACTCGATTCCGCCGAAGAACATCGCCCCGATCACGAGCACGTAGACGAAAGCGATCGCGAGGAAGAGCACGGCCGAGCCGGCGATCGCCAGGAGCAGGGGAAGTCGAGATGCCATGCGTCCATTGTTCCGAACAGGTGGGAAGGGCAACGGGGGCTTGCGCGAGAACGGCCGAAGGCCGATACCTCCGTGGAGGTACCGGCCTTCGGTTGAGGGTGGAGATCAGCGGCCGCTGAGCTTCTCCCGCAGAGCGGCGAGGGACTCGTCGTCGGCGAGGGTGCCCTGGGCGGGCGACTCCGACGAGAACGAACCACCGAACGAACCCGAGTCGATCGGGTTGGCGGCCTCGGCCTCGAGGGCCTTGGCGACGGCGGCCTTGTGAGCCTCCCAGCGACCCTGGGCCGCGGCGTACTCCTGCTCCCACTGCTCGCGCTGGGCGTCGAAGCCCTCGAGCCAGGCACCCGACTCGGGGTCGAAGCCCTCGGGGTACTTGTACTCTCCGCGCTCGTCGTACTCGGTGACCATGCCGTACAGCGCCGGGTCGAACTCGGTGCCGTTGGGGTCGACCGACTCGTTCGCCTGCTTGAGCGACAGCGAGATACGACGACGCTCCAGGTCGATGTCGATGATCTTGACGAAGACCTCTTCGCCGACCGACACGACCTGCTCAGCGAGCTCGACATGCTTGCCGGACAGCTCGGAGATGTGCACGAGGCCCTCGATGCCGTCAGCCACGCGGACGAACGCACCGAACGGAACGAGCTTGGTGACCTTGCCCGGCGCGATCTGGCCGATCGCGTGCGTGCGGGCGAACACCTGCCACGGGTCTTCCTGGGTCGCCTTGAGCGAGAGCGACACGCGCTCGCGGTCGAGGTCGACCTCGAGGATCTCGACGGTGACCTCCTGGCCCACCTCGACGACCTCGGAGGCGTGCTCGATGTGCTTCCACGAAAGCTCGGAGACGTGGACGAGACCGTCGACGCCGCCCAGGTCGACGAACGCACCGAAGTTGACGATCGACGACACGGTGCCCTTGCGGACCTGACCCTTGTGGAGGTTGTTCAGGAACGTGGTGCGCGACTCGGACTGCGTCTGCTCGAGCAGGGCGCGGCGCGAAAGCACGACGTTGTTGCGGTTCTTGTCGAGCTCGAGGATCTTGGCCTCGATCTCCTGACCGAGGTACGGAGTGAGGTCGCGGACCCGGCGCAGCTCGATGAGCGAGGCCGGCAGGAAGCCGCGGAGGCCGATGTCGACGATGAGACCACCCTTGACGACCTCGATCACGGAGCCGGTGACCACACCGTCGTTCTCCTTGATCTTCTCGACGTCGCCCCAGGCGCGCTCGTACTGGGCGCGCTTCTTGGACAGGATGAGACGGCCTTCCTTGTCCTCCTTCTGGAGAACGAGGGCCTCGACGTGATCGCCGACGTTGACGACCTCGTTGGGGTCGACGTCGTGCTTGATCGAAAGCTCGCGCGAGGGGATGACACCCTCGGTCTTGTAACCGACGTCGAGGAGGACCTCGTCGCGGTCGATCTTCACCACGGTGCCCTCGATGAGGTCGCCGTCGTTGAAGAACTTCAGGGTCTTCTCGACCGCGGCCAGGAAGTCTTCAGCAGAGCCGATGTCGTTGATCGCGACCTGCTTGATGGCCGGGGCGGTCGTTGCGGTAGTCATGTAGTGGGTTGTCCTAGTTGGGTTTGGTGTCGGGCTTCGACTCTTGCGCCGCGATCCGGGGCGGATCACGCCGGCCGGAGCGTCTGCTGCCTGAGGGCGAGCGGATGCCACGAGCCGAAGCGAAGCGGAGTGTTTTCATGCGATGCCACACGGGCCGAGGCCCGGGCGTGCGGAACGAGCCACACGAGTGACACTCAAGGCTACCAGAGTCCGGGTCCGATTCGCCGGGCGAAGGCGACGATCCGCCGGGCTCAGCCGTGGGCGGGCAACCCAAGGGCGGGAAGCACGATCCTGTCGACGATCGAGACGAGGAACGATCGCGTCACCGGCTTGCGCTCCATCAGCAGGCGTTGCGCGACCATGGCCGAGCCGATCGACGAGATCAAGTCGACATCCACGTCTCCGGAAATCTCTCCGCGGGCGATGGCCCGCTCGATGAGCACGCGATTGGCCGCCCGCCGCGGCGCCACCAGGGCCTCCTCCGCAACCTCGGCGAGTTCGGGGGACGTGGACAGCATCGACACGATGCCCGCCATCACCCGCATCTTCCGCTGCGCGTCGGCGATCGAGGGCTCCTTGATCATGGCGACGAGGTCGCCGCGCAGCGTACCCGTGTCAGGAAGCGCCGAGACGTCGTACGCACCCTTCTTCATGCAGGCCACCGCGTCGATGACCAGGTCCGCCTTGGACGCCCACCGCCGGTACAGCGTCGCCTTGCCGGCACGTGCCCGCGTGGCGACCTCGTCGATCGTCATCCGCTCGAACCCGGTCTCGGCGAGAACGTCCAGTGCCGCCTCGAGGATCTCGGGATCGCGACTCAGGTCGCGCTTACGACCGAGGCGGGGCGCCTCGTTCACGGTGCGCTCGGGGGCCGTCGTCATCGAACGTCCTTCCGTCGGGTTGGTCCGAGCCTACGCCATTGCGGAACACAGTGTTTCAGAAACATTTCATTTCCGAAACTCAACAGTTCCGTATATGTTGTGCCCATGACCTCCTTCCCCGCCGCGCCATCCGCCGCGCCGGCCTCCTCGATCCCGTCCCGCCGGCGTTGGCTGACCCTCGCCATCGTCGGCATCGCCCAGCTGATGGTCGTCCTGGACGCGACCGTCGTGAACATCGCCCTCCCGTCCGCTCAGGCCGATCTCGGCTTCTCCGACGGCGACCGCCAGTGGGTCGTGACCGCCTACTCCCTCGCCTTCGGTTCGCTTCTCCTCCTGGGCGGGCGACTCTCCGACCTCTTCGGCCGCAAGCGCACCTTCATCACGGGCCTGATCGGCTTCGCCGCCGCCTCCGCGCTCGGCGGAGCGGCGCCCGACTTCGGCGTCCTCGTCGCCGCCCGCGCGCTCCAGGGCGTGTTCGGAGCCCTCCTGGCACCGACCGCGCTGGCGGTGCTGACCACCACCTTCACCATTCCCCGGGAACGGGCCCGCGCGTTCGGCGTCTTCGGCGCCATCGCCGGAGCCGGCGGAGCCGTGGGGCTCCTCCTGGGAGGATTCCTCACCGAAGCTCTCGACTGGCGCTGGAACCTCTACATCAACGTGGCGTTCGCGATCGCCGCGATCCTCGGCACGATCCTTTTCGTCGGCCGCGTCGAGAGCGACGGACCGCGGCCCCGCCTCGACCTCCCCGGCACGCTCCTGGTGTCCGCGGGACTGTTCGGCGTCGTCTACGGGTTCGCCAGCGCCGAAACCGAGGGTTGGGACTCCCCGTTCAGCTGGGTGCCGCTCGCAGTAGCCGTCGTGCTTCTCGCCGCGTTCGTGCTGTGGCAGCGCCGGGCCCGACACCCGCTCCTGCCCCTGACGATCGTGACCGAACGCAACCGTTCCGCGGCTTACCTGTCGATCCTCATCGCCGGGGCGAGCATGTTCGGCATCTTCCTCTTCGTCACGTACTTCCTCCAGGCGACGCTGCGGTTCAGTCCCATCCAGACGGGGCTGGCCTTCCTGCCGATGGTTGCGATGCTGGTCCTCGCGGCGCAGCTGTCCACGAACCTTCTGTTCCCCCGCCTCGGCGCGAAAATCATGGTTCCGGTGGGCATGATCCTGGGGGCGACCGGCATGCTGCTGCTGACACGTCTGACCGTCGACAGCATCTATGTGACCGACGTGCTGCCCGGGCTGATGCTCCTCGGTCTGGCCATGGGCTCGATCATGCCCGCGTCGATGCAGACCGCGACACTCGGGGTCGACCGACACTTCGCGGGTGTGGCGTCCGCGATGGTCAACACGAGCCAGCAGGTCGGCGGGTCCATCGGCACCGCCCTGCTGAACACCATCGCGGCCACCGCCACCACCGCCTACGTGAGCGAGCATCTCGCCGACGGGTCCGCAGCCCTCGGACCCGCGGCGGTCGCCGGTTACACGACCGCGTTCTGGTGGGGTGCCGCGTTCTTCGCGGTCGGCGCGCTCCTGTCGGCCGTCCTGTTCCGTCGTCGATCCCGCACCCCGCAGGCCACGGCGATGACGCCCGATGAGGCGAGCGAGGCCGTCGTCGTCGGATGAGCCGGTGGGGTCGAGGCCGCCGCGAGGCCGCCCCGACCCCACCGCCAATGAGCCACGGATCAGCCCTTTTCCCTCCCACCCAAAACGCAGTCCGCCCAGGTTCCGTCCAGACTCGCGTGCCAGGCTCCCCGTTTCGTGCCCGCTTTTCGCGGGTCGGACGTGCGAAACCCGCGCCGTCCCCCTGACACGAAACCGGTTATATGCGCTCTGATTCGACGCCCCCTTCCAACCGCCGCGACCGCCGTCTGGCTTCCCGCCGGGCACGTCGTCGGCCCGCACTGACCGCCGGCGTCCTCGTCGTCGGCGTGCTCGCGACAGCCGCCCTCACGGGCACCGCACCCCTGGCATCCGCCGCCTCCCCCACCGACCTCTCGTCGGCCTCGTTCCGTCTTGCCGCGTACAGCGCGCCGGCGACGACCGCCGCTCCGGAGGCCATCGCCGCCCGCGCCGCCGTGTCGGGAGCCGACACCACCGCACAAGCCGCGGCCTCGGTGCAGAACGACATCTCGGCGTCCGGTCTCGATATCGGACAGCCCGCCACGGTGGACACCACCGCGCTCGCCGCAGCGACTCAGCGCCTCACGGACGCGCAGTCGCTCCCCGCCACGTTCCTGCCCGAGTTCACCGCTGAGGTGACGGAGGCCGCGTCCGCCGTGGACCAGCGGGTCGCCGAACTGCGCGGCAGCCTCGACGCCGCCGTGGCCAAGAAGCAGGCTGAGGAAGCCGCCGAGAAGGCGCGTCAGGAGGCCGAGGCCGCCGCCCGCGCGAAGGCCGAGGAGGAAGCCGCCTCCGCGCGGGCGACATCCTCGACGGGTGGATCATCGTCCGCACCCGTCGCACGGCCCGCCGCCCCGACGGGCGGCGGTGGCTCCGGGGACAACAGCCCCGGGGGCGCCCAGGCCACGGCGCGCGGGATGCTCGCCGGCTTCGGCTGGGGCGACGATCAGTTCTCGTGCCTCGTGTCGCTCTGGAACAAGGAGTCGGGCTGGAACTACCGCGCCTACAACTCCGGGAGCGGTGCGTACGGCATCCCCCAGGCCCTGCCCGGCAGCAAGATGTCGTCCGCGGGTGCCGACTGGGAGACCAACGCAGCGACGCAGATCTCGTGGGGACTCGGGTACATCTCGGGTCGCTACGGCAGTCCGTGCGGGGCGTGGGGGCACTCGCAGTCCGTCGGGTGGTACTGACCCCGAAGGAACACCGAAGCGCCGTGCCGGGACCCCCGGTACGGCGCTTCGGTGTTCCTTCGGGTGGACGGCGCACGCGTGCGGAGAACGTCCGTGGCGGCCCGGACGTCGTGGCCGGGCTGCCGGACGGTTCAGGCCGCACCGGTGCGGGAGGTTCTCCCCCGTGTCCGGGCCGGTGTCACCGGGGTGATCATCGGCATCCGGCGTCCTGGCTCGTCATCCGCGGACCGCGCGTCGCCTCGCGGGCGGCGGCGGCCGATGGTCACCGACCGCTGCGCCGCGCGATCAGCCCCGCGAGGAGCGCGTGAGCCAAGGGCCCGATCGACACGACCATCAGGAGCGTGCCGAGGAACGCCTGCTCCGCCTGCAGCAGGATGCCGCCGAGGAGAAGTCCCGTGAACAGCACCGCCGAGACGACCCGACGCATCATGCGCTCCAGGTCGCGCAGACGGCGCTCGACCCGTGGCACCTGGGCGGAGACGCCCCCCTCCTCGACCCGGTCGATGAGGGCATCGAGCCGTCGTGGCAGGCGGGCGGTCAGCGCGGCGACGGACGCGGCCTCTCTGGCCAGCGCGTGAACGGTGTTGCCGCTCTCCTCGCGGATGAGGCGCTGGGCATAGGGCTCGACGGCGTCCCAGATGTTGAAGGCCGGATCCAGCGCGCTGCACATCCCGCTGGTCAGCGACATGGCGCGCACGATGAGGAGGAAGTTCTCGGGCAGTTGGAACGGAAGGGCGCGCACCACGTCGCCGAACTCGACGGCGAAGGCTCGGAACTCGCGCGGATCGACTTCCTGCAGTTCGGCGAACCCCATACCGCCGAAGCGCGAGAACAGTTGCGTCATCGCGCGTTCGAGTTGAACCGTGTCGGCGGACGGCAGAAGCACACCCACGTCGCGAATGCCCTCGACGAGGCCCTTCCCGTCGCGTGAAGCGGCGGCGATGAGAACCCGGCGAAGACCGCGGCGGAGAGTGGGCGGCACCTCGCCCATCATCCCGAAATCGATGAAGGTGAACCGCCAGGCCGGGGAGCCGGCATCCGTCGATCCGGAAATCGGCGTCACGAAGACGTTCCCCGGGTGCGGGTCGGCGTGGAAGAACCCGTCGTCGAAGAGCTGATCGAACATCACGCCCGCGAAGCGCGTCGCCACCTCGGTCGGGTCGATTCCCGCCGCGCGCAGGGCTTCGACGTCGTTGATCTTGATCGCGGTGACATCCTGCAGCGTGAGCAGTCGGCGGGTCGTGCGCTCCCACACGACGCCCGGCACCGCGACTCCCGCATCGCCGCCGAACTCCTGGGCGAACCGCTCGGAGTTCGCGGCCTCGTGGAGATAGTCGATCTCCTCCAGGCTCGTCGCGGCGAACTCCTCCACCAGCGCGGGCATGTCGACGCGATCGCGCACGAGTGCGACGCGACTGAGCCATCCGCCGACCTTGCGCAGGGCACGAAGATCGACGTCGACGATCCTGTCGATGCCGGGGCGCTGGATCTTGACGACGACCTCGCGCAGACCCGTGTCCTCCGCGAGCGCGTCGGTGAGGATGGCGCGGTGCGCCTGCCCGAGCGAGGCGGCCGCGAGCGGTCGCTCGTCGACGCTCGCGAACGCGCGCTCCAACGGCATCCCGAGCTCCTCCTCCGCTCGCGCCCGCATCTGCGCGAACGGCACCGACGGCACCTCGTCCTGCAGGCCCTCGAGCTCCTTCGTGATGACCGGCGGGAGCACGTCGAGCCGGGAGGACATGAACTGCCCGACCTTGATCATCAGACCGCCGAGGTCGATCGCCAGCGCGTGGAAGCGACGGGCGATCAGCTGCAGTCGGCGGGTTCGGCCTCGGGCGGAGATGCGCTCGAGGCCGAACCTGGGAAGGAACAGCTCGTACCACCAGGCCTGGACGAGGTAACGCGCGGCGAAGCGCGTGATGCGCCGGTAGCGGGCGCGCATGAGGGCGTCGTCGGTCATCGGATCTCCGGGATGCCGATGCCCCGGCGACTGCCGTCGGGCTCGGGCACCCTCAGCTCTGGGCGAGGATGGCGTAGAGCTTACGGCGGGCGTCGTCGAGGATCTCCACGGCCTCCGCGATCTGCTCCTTGTTGCCCGTCCGAGCCACCTGTGCCGCCGCCTGCGCGAGCTCGACGCCGGCCTTCGGCAGTGCCGTCATGCGGCCGCTGTCGCGGGTCGTCGCCGACTCCCAGGGCGCGGTGCGCTCGGTGGTCTCGTCGCCGGCGGCGGCTCGTCCCTCTTCGGTGAGCGAGTACGTCTTGCGACCGCCGGACTCCTCCGCGCGGACAAGGCCCTCGTCGGTGAGCAACTGCAGCGTGGGGTACACCGAACCGGGACTCGGCTTCCACGTGCCGCCGCTGCGCTCCTCGATCTCGCGGATGATCTGATACCCGTGCATGGGCTGCTCCAGCAGCAGCGAGAGAACGGCGGAGCGCACGTCCCCCTTGTTCATGCGCGAACCACCCGATGTCTTCTGCTCGAACTGCGCGCGCAGCTGCTCCATCGCGTCGAGGATGTTCGACATCGGCCAACCCTGACCGCCGGCGCCGCCACGAGCGCCGAAAGCATCTCCCAGGAACGAACCACTCATGATGACCTCCCGAAAAGCGGACCCCGGATGGGTCCAGCGATATACAACGATATATCGCTGGAGCGGGGCGCGGGCTGGGAATTCGGGATCAATACCAGTTGTTCGCCTGCGAGTGACCCCACGCCGAGCAGGGGGTTCCGTAGCCGCGTGAGATGTAGTCCAGTCCCCACTTGATCTGTGTCGCGGCGTTGTTCTGCCAGTCGTCGCCGAACGTGGCCATCTTGCTCCCGGGAAGCGATTGCGGGATGCCCGTGGCACCGCTGGGGTTGTAGGCCTGGTAGTTCCACCCCGACTCCTTGGTCCACAGCGATTCCAGGCAGGAGAACTGGTCCGCGCCCCAGCCGTACTGCTCGGCCGCGAAGGCCGCGGCGAACTCCTTCGCCCCCTCCGGAGTGTTGACTCGCGCGAGCGCCTCGGCCGCCTCCTTCTGACGCTGGGCCTCAGCCGCGGCCGCGGCCTCGGCCTGGCGCTTCGCCTCGGCGGCGGCGTCGGCCTCCGCCTTGGCGGCCACCGCGTCGTTGAGACTGTCGCGCAACTCGACGACGCGGTCGGCGACGCGCTCCGTCTCGGTCGCCACGTTCTGACTGAGGGCGGGAACCAACACGACCGGAAGGAGATCGGATGCCGACAGCCGGTCGGCCGCGGCCTCCAGCGCGGAGGTGTCGACCGTGGTGTCGCCGACCGCCAGCGGGAGTCCGGCCTGCGCGATGTCGGACTCGATGGTCGCGGCCTCCGTCAGCGTCGCCTGCGCGCGTGACCGTGCGGAATCGGCGTCTCCGACCACGCCTTCCAGCGTCGCCGCACCGGTGACCGGGACCGTGCGGAACGCGGGTGCCGAGAACGAGGATGCCGCAGCATCCGGGAGCGAGACTGGTGCGGCCGCGGCCAGTCCGGTCGTGGCTACGATGCCCAGCGCGACGCCGGCGCATGTGGCGGCGGCGGCGAGGGAACGGCGGGCGTGGTGGACGTGGCGGAGCTTGAGATCGGAACGCAGCAAAACGGGTGAGTCTTTCGTCGGGGGCGCGTCTCGTCGGGTACGAGCGCGGAAGCCGTGCCGTCGGGTCGACACGAGTCCCCGAGTGTGTGGCTCCGTTCTGAGCGTTATCTCTTCGTTACCTGAAAGCCCCGTGAGTGCCGCTGACGCGACCGCGGACTCGGAGCGACCCCCGCACGACGGACCGCCGACCATGTGGCACGTCGAAGGGCGCGTCGCAAATAGCCGCCCTGATCAGGAATTAACGAATGTCCGGATATACGGGACCGCGACGACCCCCCGTCGCTGAGAGTCGTCTCCGCCGCGCGAACGACGAACGGGCCGACAGGCGAGAAAAATCTCGCTCATCGGCCCGCTCGTGTGCGTTCAGAGGCGGTGATCGCGGCCCGCGCGCGGCGAGACCGTCATGCCCGGTGCGCGCGGTAGTAGCTCAGCAGCGCCGCGGTGGAGGCATCCTGAGACGCGAGAGCGTCATCATCGCCCTCGATCGCGGGCGCGATCTGCAGCGCGAGCTGCTTGCCGAGTTCGACGCCCCACTGGTCGAAGGAGTTGATGCCCCAGATCGTGCCCTGCGTGAAAGTGATGTGCTCGTACAGCGCGATCAACTGGCCCAGCACCGCCGGGGTCAGCGCCGGGGCGAAGATCGAGGTCGTCGGCCGGTTGCCGGGGAAGGTGCGAGCGGCCACGAGCGCACCCGTGGTCCCCTCAGCCTCCACTTCTTCGGCCGTCTTGCCGAAGGCCAGGGCCTTGGTCTGGGCGAGGAAGTTCGCGAGGAACAAGCCGTGCACGTCACGGCCGCCATCGGCGAGCGGGTAGGCGGGGTTCACGAAAGCGATGAAGTCCGCGGGGATGAGGCGCGTCCCCTGGTGGATGAGCTGGTAGAAGGCGTGCTGGCCGTTCGTCCCGGGCTCGCCCCAGAAGATCTCGCCCGTGTCGGTCGTGACCGGCGAACCGTCCCAGCGCACGGACTTGCCGTTCGACTCCATCGTGAGCTGCTGGAGGTACGCGGCGAAGCGGCTCAGCTGCTGCGCGTACGGCAGCACCGCGTGCGACTGCGCGCCGAGGAAGTTCGTGTACCAGACGTTCAGCAGGCCCATGAGGACGGGGACGTTCTGCTCGACGGGGGTGGTCGCGACGTGCAGGTCGACGGCGTGGAAGCCGCTCAGCAGTTCGCGGAACGCCGCGGGGCCGAAGGCAATCATGAGGGAGAGCCCGATCGCCGAGTCGACGGAGTACCGACCGCCGACCCAGTCCCAGAAGCCGAACGCGTTGGTGGGGTCGATGCCGAAGGCTTCGACCTTGTCGAGCGCCGTGGACACGGCGACGAAGTGGTGGGCGACCGCGTCGACCCGGGCCGCGTCGCTGTCGTCGATCGCGCCCGCCCCGGCGAGCCCCGCCCACAGCCAGTCGCGCGCGAGCCGCGCGTTGGTGAGGGTCTCGAGCGTCGTGAAGGTCTTCGACGCGACGATGAAGAGCGTCGTCTCGGGGTCGAGGTCGGCCGTCTTCTCGGCGATGTCGGTCGGGTCGATGTTGCTGACGAACCGGGCCTGGATGCCGGCATCCGCCGACGGCTTCAGCGCCTCGTAGACCATCACGGGACCGAGATCGGATCCGCCGATGCCGATGTTGACGACGTGCGTGACCTTCTTGCCGGTGACACCCCGCCATTCGCCGCTGCGCACGCGATCGGCGAACTCCGACATCGCGGACAGGACGGCCTGCACGTCGTGATCGACGTCCTGACCGTCGACGTGCAGCGCGGGCGTGGCGTCCGCGGGACGACGCAGCGCGGTGTGCAGGACCGCGCGATCCTCGGACGTGTTGAGGTGGACGCCGCGGAGCATCTCGGCGAACCGCTCGCGCACGCCCGTCTCGTCGGCGAGCGCCACGAGGGCCTCGAGGATCTCTGGCGTGACGAGGTTCTTCGAGAGGTCGACGTGCAGGTCGCCGACCGTGCGCGTGAAGCGGTCGACGCGACCGGGGTCGGCGGCGAACCATGCGCGCAGATCGGGGTCGAAGCTCTCGCGCAGGGCCGTGAGGCGGGTCCAGGCGGACGTGGTGGTGGGATCAACGGGAGCAGTCACGATCCCCACGCTAGCGACCTCCGGGGGCGCGGGAGTGCGGGATGACGAACGGAAAGGAAAAGGCTAGAGGTCGGATGCCCGGGGAGGAGGGGCGCTCACCACGGGCAGGGCGATCTCGCGCGTCCGATCCCACGGCTCCGTCCACCCCAGACGGTCGAACATGCCGTTCAGCAGCATCGCGGTGAAGCCCCACACCACGTGGATCCCGGCCGCGTGCGGCACGACGAACGCGGGGCCGCGCCACTCCCGGCCGTCGCGGCGGATCGTGGTGACTCCGCGCCGGGCCGGATCGACGAGGTCGGCGACGGGGGCGCGGAATACGGCGGCGGACTCCGCGGCATCCACCGCGCGCACGGGGGTCGGTCGCTCCCACCACGCGACGACCGGGGTGACGACGTGGCGCGAGTAGGCCAGCGGCACACGCGGCAGCGTCCCGATCACGCCGACGCCCGCGGGATCGAGGCCCGTCTCCTCCTGCGCCTCGCGGAGCGCGGCATCGACGGGTCCGGCGTCGTCCGGGTCGACGCGTCCGCCGGGGAACGCCACCTGTCCGGGATGTGCGCGCAGGGTGTCGGCGCGGGAGAGCAGGAGCACGTCGAGGTCGGACGGGACCGCGCGTGCGGTGTGGACGCTGGGCACGGCATCCAGGGTTCCGAAGAGGATGAGCACCGCGGCGTCGCGGGCGCCGCCGTCGACGGGCAGCGCGCGGAGCTCCGCGAACATCTCGCCCGTGCTGCCGTCGACGAGGGTCCGGAGGTCGTCGCGGGGGGAACGCATGCGGTCGAGGGTAGTCCTGGGACGCGTTCCCCGCCCGGGCAGGGGCGCACGTGTGAGGATGATCGCGGGAGGTGCCCGATGACCGAAGAACTCCACGCCGTGACCCTCGTCGTCGACATGCCCATCACCAAGATCGACGCCCTCGACGTCATCGCGTTCGCGGCCGACGGCGGGGTCGACGACGCCGGCACGTCGCATCCGCGGGTGTGGCTCGCTCCCCATGCCTGGGCCGAGGTCGAGATCCCGAAGTTCGCCGACCCCCCGCCGTTCGCGATCGACGTGTACTCCGACGTCTCCGGCGAGGTCGCGTGGGCGCAGGCGCGTCGCCTGCACACCGCGCTGGAGCGGCTGGGCTGGACCGTCGAGCCGCCGCGGGCCGGCGTGCGGTGACCGGGTCGGGACGGCGATGAGCATCGGCGACGCGCGGCGGCCGAGCCTGCTGTACGTGGAGGACGACGGGGAGATCTCCGCCATGACCATCGAGGTGCTCGGCGAGGTGTACGACGTCGCGCACGAGAGCGACGGTCTCGCCGCGCGCGACCGTGCGCTGCGCGAACGGTTCGACCTCATCGTGCTCGACCGCCGGCTGCCCGGGCTCGACGGCGAGCACGTCGTGGCGGCGCTGCGCACGGCACGGATCACCACGCCCGTCCTCCTTCTCACCGCGCTCGGTTCGATCGCCGACCGCGTCGACGGACTGGATGCCGGCGCCAACGACTACCTCGTGAAGCCGTTCGACTACGACGAGCTGCTCGCGCGGCTGCGCGCGCTGCATCGCGGCTTCCGCGCCGAAGGGCGCCGCCGCACGGTCGCCGGCTGGACGTACGTTCCGGATGCCGCGACCGTGTACTCCCCCGATGGCACGCGTGTCACCCTGACGGCGACCGAGAACGCGCTTCTGGAACTGCTGACCTCGAGTCCCGACCACGTGTTCTCGCGCGAGGAGATCGCGCACGACGTCTTCTCGTCGGTCGACGCGGTCACCTCCGTCGACACCTACGTCCACTACCTGCGACGCAAGTGCGCTCCCGACCTCGTCGAGACGGTGCGCGGACGCGGCTACCGCGCGGGCGGTGCGCGATGAGCGGCGCGGAGGACCGGCGGGTCGTCCGGCGCGCGGCTACGCGCGTCGGTCTGCTCGTCGGCGGCGCCTCGGCGATCGCGCTGACCATCGGCGTCGGGATCCTCGTCGCGATGCTGCTGGCGGGCGCGCGGCGCGAAGGCGACCGACACGGTCGGCCCGGCAGCCTCCCGGGCGACCGCATCGTGGTCGACTTCGACGATGTGCTGCCCTGGGTGCTCGGCCTCGGACTCGTGGGCGTCGCCGTGATCGGCGTGGTCGGATGGGCGGCATCCCGATGGTCGGTCCGCCCCCTCGACGAGGCTCTCCGGCGTCAGCGCGCCTTCGTCTCGGATGCCAGTCACGAGTTGCGCACTCCCCTCACGGCGCTGAGCAGCCGCGTGCAGATCGCGCAGCGGCGCCTCGCCCGCGGCGAACCGCTCGACGACACGCTCGATCGCCTCCGCCGCGACACGGACCTGATGGACGACATCCTCACCGACATGCTGCTCGCGGCGGAGGGAGCCGCATCCGCGGACGGTGCGACGGAGGTCGCGGAGGGGATCCGGAGCGCGGTCGCGGTCATCGCCCCGCTCGCCGCCGAGGCGGGGGTGACGATCGAGGCCGATGCGGGCCCGGCCGGGCTGCGGGCCGCGCTGCCGCCGGTCACCCTCACTCGCGTGTGCACGGCGCTCATCGACAACGCCGTGAGCCACGCCCCGAGCGGCAGCACCGTCACCGTGACGGCACGCGTCGACGACGACACGATCGAGGTTCGCGTCGCCGACGCGGGAAGCGGCATCCCGGTCGAGGACCGCGACCGCATCTTCGAGCGCTTCGCCCGAGGCGCGGAGTCGGGGCGCCGCCGCGGGTTCGGCCTGGGGCTCGCTCTCGTTCGAGAAGCCGCGACCCGTCACGGCGGGACGATCGCCGTGGAGAGCACGTCATCGCGCGGAACGGTGTTCCTCCTGCGGCTCCCCCGGGCGCAGTGACCCGTCGACCGGGTCGCGGAACCGGTCGATCTCGACGCCACCCGCCCAGCGGCGGACGCGGCCGTCGCTCCACACGATCCCGGATGCCACGGGCGCGGCGCGCACCGGATCGAGGTCGTCGATCCCGGTGACAGCGGCCACGGTGGCCCAGACGTCCGCGACGGCGACCGTGTCGGCGACGACCGTCGCGGACACGAGGCCCGGGATCGGTCGCTCGGACCGCGGGTCGACCAGGTGCGCCCCGCGTTCGGCCGTCCCCGAGGTCGCGACCGCGCCCTCGCCGACCGCGATCGTGGCGAGCACGGCGGAGGAGTCCTCGGGGTCGGCGACGCCGACGTTCCAGACGTGAGCGCTGCCCGGCGCGCGCAGCAGACGCATGTCGCCGCCCGCGTTGATCGCGGCGGCCTCGACGCCCGGGAGGCTCAGAACCCCGGTGAGCGCCGTCGCCGCGGCATCCACCGACCAGCCCTTCACGACCCCGGTCGGGTCGAACCAGCCGCGCCACCATGCGTCGAAGACGCCGCCGGTGTCGTCCCGCAGCCGTCGGCACAGCGTCTCGACCTCGCGCACGCGCGGGTCGACGTCGTCGAGGGCACGGAGTCCGTCGCGCAGCAGACTCACGTCGGAGTCGGGGCGGTAGGTCGAGAAGACGCGTTCGTCGTCCCGCATCCGCGCGATCACCGCGGCGACGGCGGCGTCCACCTGTGCGCGCACGTCGACGTCGGCCGTCGCGCGCCCTCGCACCTGAACGGTCACAACGGTGCCCATCACGGGCTCCACCACCGTGACCGACGGAAGACGCGAGCTCACGCCCGCGCCTCGTCCAACGCGGACTGCAGCGACGTGATGTACCCGCGGCTGGTGTAGGTGGCGCCCGAGACCATGTCGATGTCGGCCGACTGCGCGGCGAGGGTCTCCTCCACGAGGATCGGGACCGCCCGGGAGTTGATCTGCTGATCCCGCCCGTTCGCGGCCGGATAGACCGGCACCTGGACGTCGGTCACCGTACCGCCGGACACCGTGATCTGGACCTGGACGGGGCCGAACCGCGTGTCCGCGGCAGAACCGAGGTAGGTGCCGTCGGCCAAGCCCGACGTCGCCGGAGCCGCCGCGGCGGAGGACGAACCCGACGATTCCGACGAACCGGATGCCGACGCCGAGGGAGACGGCGAGGCCGACGCCGACGGAGACTCCGAGGCCGACGCCGAGGGGGACGGAGTCGCGCGCTGCGCCGACGCGGGCGCCGGCGTCGTGTCGGGCAGCGCTTCCGCGGACGCCGTCGCGCCGAGAGAGGTCCGGTAGCTGAACAGCAGCACGAGCCCCGTCAGCGTAGCCATCAGGGCGTAGAAGATCTTCTTCATGTCGGGTTCCCTCGCGCTCAGACGGTGAATGATTCGGCGTGGATGCGGGTGGATGCGACCCCGGCGCGGCGCAGGTCGGCGCGGACGGCATCCATCCACGGACCGGGTCCGCACAGGAACACGTCGTACTGGTCGAGGTCGGGCGCGACGTAGCGCAGGAGATCGGCGCCCTTCCACCCTGCATGTCCGGCAGGCAGCCACGGGGACACCCCGGGCGCGCGCGGCCCGACGAGAGCGGCGTACCGGAGGCCCCGATCGCGTTCGAGGCGCGCGATCTCTCCGCGGCGAAGCGCATCGCCCTCGGCGTGGTCGCGCACGAGCAGCGTCGCCTCTCCCGGCGCCCACGCCGCCTCCTCGGCCAGCGCGATCAGCGGCGCGACTCCGGCACCGGCGCCGATGAGGAGAAGCTTGCGGCCGATGCGGACGTCCGCGGTCATCTCGCCGTAGGGTCCTTCGATCAGCACCCGGGTGCCCGGACGGAGGGATGCCAGCCGGTGGGTGCCGTCCCCCACGAGCCGCGCCGCGACGGTCAGAGAGCGACCGTCCGGGGCGGCCGCGAGCGAGAACGGGTGGCCGCGGGTCCAGCCCGGGCCGTCGAGGAACCGCCACACGAAGAACTGGCCCGCGCGCACCGGCATCCGGTGAAGGCCCCGTCCCGCCATCGTGACGGCGACGCCGCGGTCGCCGTCGCGGGCGACGGTCGATACGCGGAGGTCGTGCCGCAGTGAGCGTGCGAGGGGCAGACCGACGCGGAAGACGAGCACCGCCACCGCCGTCGCGCCCCAGAGCGCCCACCAGTACACCGAGGCGAGGGGGTGGGCGGTGAAGTCGGCGCCCGTCCACAGCATGTGCGGGACGGCGAGCCCGACGCCGAGGTAGCCGTACAGGTGCAGCAGATGCCAGGACTCGTAGCGCAGCCGGCGCCGAGCCCGACGGATCGACGTGGCCACGACCAGGAGCAGCAGGAGCGTCCCCGCGGTGGCGAGCAGCATCCCGGGGTAGTCCCAGACGAACTCCCACAGCTGCACGAACGGGTTGATCCCCGCCGTCGCGGCGTATCCGAGGGTCTGCAGCACGATGTGCGCGGAGAACAACCAGAACGACCAGAAGCCGACGAAGCGGTGCATCCGCGCGATCCCGTCGCGCCCGAATCCCCGCTCGAACACGGGCACCCGGGCCATGAGCAGCACCTGGTAGAGCAGGAGGTTCGCCGACACGAGGCCGCTCAGGCGACCGAACGTGTTCAGGGTCTCCGCATCCAGGGCGATAAGAGCCTGGAGACCACCTCCCGCGACCCAGAGCGCCACCACGACGAGGCTCGTGAGCCAGATGATCGCGGTGGCGGCGAGGTGCCAGACGAGCCGGGCATGCGGACGTCCCACCCGAGAGCGCTCGCGGCGCGTGGCGACGAGACCCGCGGGGACGGGAACGGTGGTGGTGGCGGTCATGCCGTCAGGATGGCGGCACCCCTCCCAGACGACGCCAAGAATCCGGCATCCTGGGTCATCGCATAGGGAACGGATAGCTCCCTACGGGGCGAGGCCCACGAGTTCGGCGCTGCGATCCCAGAGCGAGCGCGCGAGAGCGGGGTCGTCAGCACGCCGATGGGTCGTGGCGGGCTTGTTGTTGGCGTAGAAGCCCCCCGGCTGCCAATCGACGCCGGGCTTGCCGAGCGCGAGCCACGTCAGGCGGGCACCGCCGACGTCGGTCGAGGTCATGAAGCGTTCTGCGAGAGGCCCGCCGTACAGGAACTTCCACGAACCGCTCGACGTCGACCCGAAGCTGGAGGCGATCACGCCGGGATGGAACGCGACCGCCGCCATCCCCGCATCGCCGAAACGCCGATGCAACTCCTTCGTGAAGAGCACGTTCGCGAGCTTGGCGTTGCCGTACGCGCGGGATGCCGAGTAGCGGCGCTCCCCCTGCAGGTCGTCGATGTCGAAGCGAGAGAACAGGCGCGCCGCCGCGCTCGAGGTCTGGATGACGGAGGCCCGCGACTCCAGCAGCGTCTCGCGCAGCAGGTTCGTGAGGAGGAACGGCGCGAGGTGATTCACCTGGAGCGTGACCTCGAACCCGTCGCCCGTGAGCTTCCGGTCACCGAAGATGCCGCCCGCGTTGTTGGCGAGCACGTCGATGCGGGGGAACTCCGCGCGCAGGGCGTCGGCGAGCGCACCCACCTGTGCGAGGTCGGAGAAGTCGGCGGTGAACGAGCGCACGCCGAGCGCGTCGGCGACCCGGCGCGTCTTGTCGGGATTGCGGCCCACGACCACGACCTCCTCGCCGATGTCGTGGAACTGGCGGGCGGCGGCCGCGCCGATTCCGTCGCTGGCTCCGGTGATCACGATCGTGCGGGGCATGGGTCCTCCAGGGGGTGTGGACCGGCCACGCTAGCGAGCCCACCGAGCAGAACCTGAGGGGTTGCCCCGCGGCATCCGGAACTCCCCCGAACTCACAGCCCGCTCCCAGCCCCGCGGGACCAAAACGACAGGGGCCCGCGTTCTCCTCAGTGATGCCCGAACCGGCATCGCAGGCGAAAGGACCACACCGTGACCACGGAGTACCGCAAGACGTCGGAGGCGCTGGGACGCCTCACCGACCGCCAGTTCGCCGTCACGCAGGACGACGCGACGGAGCCGCCGTTCCGCAACGAGTACTGGGACAACCACGAGCAGGGGATCTACGTCGACGTCGTGTCGGGGCAGCCGCTGTTCTCCTCCACGGACAAGTTCGACAGCGGATCGGGCTGGCCGAGCTTCACCAGACCGATCGACGCCGATGCCGTCGTGCAGAAGACCGACCGGACGCTGTGGATGACGCGCACCGAGGTGCGCTCGAGCGGAGCCGACAGCCACCTCGGTCATGTCTTCGACGACGGCCCCCGCCAGGCCGGCGGACTGAGATACTGCATGAACTCGGCCGCTCTGCGCTTCGTCCCCGTCGACGAGCTCGAGGCCCAGGGCTACGGTGCGTACCTGGCGCTCTTCCGCGAGAGCCGCGCCTCGTGACCCCCTTCTCCCTCTTCTCCCACCGCGATCGCAAAAGGAGCGACACCATGACCAGCGGACCCACCGACACCGGCGAGATCACCCGCCGCCCCGGCACCGAGACCGCCGTCCTCGCGGGCGGCTGCTTCTGGGGCGTCGAGGATCTCATCCGCCGCCAGCCCGGCGTGCTCGACACCCGCGTCGGCTACACCGGCGGCACCAACGATCACGCGACCTACCGCAACCACCCCGGTCACGCCGAGGCCGTCGAGATCGTCTTCGACCCCACGAAGACGTCGTACCGCGACATCCTCGCGTTCTTCTTCCAGATCCACGACCCGTCGAGCCTGAACCGTCAGGGCAACGACATCGGCACGAGCTACCGCTCGGCGATCTTCCCGCTCTCCCCCGAGCAGGAGCAGGTCGCGCGCGACACCATCGCCGACGTCGACGCGTCCGGCATCTGGCCCGCGAAGGTCGTCACGACCATCGAGCCCGAGGCTCCCTTCTGGGAGGCCGAGCCCGAGCACCAGGACTACCTGGTCCGCATCCCGAACGGCTACACGTGCCACTTCGTGCGCCCCGGTTGGGTGCTGCCCAAGCGCGAGAGTGCCACCGCGTAAGTCACGAGCGAGGGCCCGGATGCCATGGCATCCGGGCCCTCTGGCGTTTCCGGCACGCCGGCGGTTGGTACGGTGGCGGCACCATGGACATCCGGTTGGACACCGCGTCGTCGACGCCGCCTTTTGCGCAGGTGCGCGCGCAGATCATCGCGCTGATCGACGGCGGCGAGCTGCCGACCGGGACCCGACTCCCTCCCGTGCGCACGCTCGCGACCGACCTCGGCCTCGCGGCCAACACCGTGGCGCGCGTCTACAAAGAGCTCGAAGAGGCGGGCTTCGTCGAGACCCGCGGCCGGGCCGGGACGTTCGTCTCAGCCGGGACGGATGCCACGCGCGCCCGCGCCGCGGACGCCGCGGCCGCGTTCGCCCGCGCGATGCGCGATTTGGGCGTCGACGCGTCGGACGCGCTGGATCTTGCGCGGGCCGCGCTGGGGAACGAGCGCTGACTCAGCCCTGGCCGGGCGCGCCCCAGCGCGCACCGGGGCCGGGGTCCGCGCACGTCGCGTCGGCGGCGAGCGCGGCGACCTGCGCGCGGATGACGACCGATCCGTCGTCGATGCGCATGACGCTGAACACGATGCCCTCCTGGCTGTCGGGAGTGGGGAGTTCCCCCACGTTCATCTCGCCCGTGTTCCCGGCCGGGTAGTGCGGCATGAAGGGAATCGTCAGGCCGGGAGTCGGGTTCGCGGCCATCCAGTTCACGGTGTCGACGGCGTCGGCATCCGGGATCCGCCAGTACCCGGTGAGAGTGGCGACGGGGGTGCACGGCCAGGCTTGGTGGGAATGGAACGCCGGGACGTCCCCCGCCTCGACGCGAACGGCTCCCTCGGGCACCGAGGCGGAGTCGAGCCAGGTCTGGGCGCGTGCGACCGCGCCGGCGTCGGCCGTGGGGGTCGCAGACGCGGATGAATGGGGTGACTCCTGCGACGCGGGCGGCGGACCCGTGCGTGTCGGCGACGGGTCCGCACTCTCCGCCGGCGTGGCACATCCCGCGAGGACACCGACGAGAAGCATGCCGGCAATGACGAGGGGCCCCCGCCCCCGGGGTCGCGTACGCATGCCGCCACCCTACGGCGGATAGCGTGAGGATATGGCGCGGATCCTGCTCACCGGCATGTCGGGCGCGGGCAAGTCGACGTTGCTCGCAGAGCTCGCGCGGCGTGGTCATCACACGGTCGAGACCGACCTCGAGGGATGGACCGACGGGAACGGTGGCCCGTGGAACGAGGACCGGATGACAGGTCTGCTCGAGAGTCATCGAGACGTGGTCATCTGCGGAACGGCGGAGAATCAGGGTCGATTTCGCGCGTGGTTCGATCACGTGGTGCTCCTCAGCGCTCCCCTGGACGTGCTGATCGACCGGGTTCGCGCAAGGACAGACAACCCCTACGGGAGGACTCGCGCACAACAGGAGGAGATCCGGGGATACGTGCGAGACGTGGAGCCGGCGCTTCGCCGGATGGCGACGGTGGAGTTCGACGGACGCCGAGCGGTGAGCGACCTCGCTGACGCTGTCGAGGCCCTGACCTGACGAGTCGCAACCCCCGTCCCCGCCCTGACACGGATGCCTACGCTCGATACGTGAGCGGATACGACGTCGTGGTCATCGGAGCGGGGCTCGCCGGGCTGCGGTGCGCCACACGCCTCGCGGAAGCGGGGCGGGATGTCGTCGTCCTCGAAGCGGAGGACGCGGTCGGAGGGCGCGAACGCACCGACATCGTCGACGGATTCCGCCTCGATCGGGGATTCCATGTGCTCAACCCGGCGTATCCGGCGGTCCGACGGTGGGTCGACGTCGGCGCACTGGCGCTGCGGAGATTCCCGGTCGCTCTCGGCGTGCGGCTCGAAGACGGTGTGGCGAGGATCGCCCATCCCCTTCGCCAGCCGGCGACGATCCCGGCGTCGCTCGGGAGCGGGCTCGTTCGCCCCGCCGACCTGCTGCCCCTCGCGCGGTGGACGCTTCCCGTCCTGCTGAGTCCGCGCGCGGGGAAGCACGGACCGGATTGTCGACTCGCCGAGGCGTGGGATCGCGCGGGCCTGCGCGGACCGCTGCGCGAGAGCGTGCTCGAGCCCTTCCTCGCGGGCGTCCTCGCCGACGATCGACAGGAGACGTCCGACGTCTTCGTGCGTCTTCTCGTGCGCAGCTTCGCGCTCGGCGCCCCGGGCGTGCCCGCCGCGGGGATCGGCGCTCTCCCCACGCAGCTCGCCGACACCGCGCGGCGGGCGGGAGCCGGCATCCGCCTCTCTCATCGAGTGAGCGCCACCCGGCCGAACGGTCGGGGATGGCGTGTGGATATCGAGGGGATGGATGCCGTCGACGCCCGTGCCGTGGTGCTCGCCACCGGGCTCGCCCCTGGTCTGGACGTCCCCCTCCCCCGCCCTCGCGGGCTCCAGACGTGGTGGTTCGCCACCGACGAACGCCACAACGACGACGCGGCCCTGCGCGTGGACGGGCTGCGTCGCGGACCGATCGTGCACACCGCGATCGTGACCAACACCGCGCCGACGTACGCGCCGCGCGGTCAGCACCTCGTCGAGGCGACGACCGTGCTGCCCACCACGGCGACGGAATCGGACGTCCGCGGCCAGCTCGCCGAGCTGTGGGGAACCGACACCCGGCCGTGGCGACTGCTGCGACGCGACGACATCGCCGCCGCGCTCCCGGCGCAGCACCCGCCGCTGCAGCTGCGGCGCCCGGTCCGCCTCGGCGACGGACGGTACGTCGCCGGCGACCACCGCGACACCGCGTCGATCCAGGGCGCGCTCGTCTCGGGGCAACGGGCCGCCGAGGCCGTACTCGACGACCTCGGTCAGCGCTGAGCGAGCGCCTCCAGCGCCGCGCCGGTCACACGCCGCGTCGTCCACTCCTCCATCGCCTCGGCGCCGAGCGCACGGTAGAACCCGATCGCGGGCTCGTTCCAGTCCAGCACCGTCCACTCCAGGCGCGGGTACCCCTCCGCGAGACACTCCGCGGCGAGCGCCGACAGCAGCGCCACGCCGTACCCGTTCGAGCGGTACTGCTCGTGGACGTAGAGGTCTTCGAGCCAGATCCCGTGCTTCCCGGTCCACGTGGAGTACGTGAGGAACCAGATCGCGATCGCGCGGATCTCGCCGTCCCCACCGTCCACGACGAACGCGAACGCGCGGGGGTCGTCGCCGAACAACGTGGTCGTGAGCATCTCGACGGTGTTGTCGACGGCATCCGGTTCGCGCTCATAGTCGGCGAGGGCCTGGATGCACGCGAGGATGCCCGCCTCGTCGCCGGGGCGGGCGCGGCGCAGCACGGCGCCGTCGGTGAGTTCTGTCATGGCTGAGGCTCCCAGCTCTCAAGGGCGACGCGGCGGAAGTTCCCGCCGAGGACCGCCTGGATATCGGTGTCGTCCCACCCGCGGTCGCGCAGCGCCGCGCCCAGGCCGACGAAGGTCTCGGGCGGCATCCATTCGACCGGTCCCCAGGCGGTATAGCTCGCGTCGTACAACCCGGGGCTGTCGGCGAGCGCATCCCGGAAGGTCTCCCAGTCGAACGAGAAGTCAGTGCTCACCCCGCCGTGCCGGATGCCGATGACCTCCACGGCGTGTTCGATGTGGCGCACCATCGCCTCGAGCGTGGGGGTGTTGGGACCGAGGAAGATGCCGACGCCGGTGACGCCGACGACTCCCCCGGTGTCGGCGGCCGCGCGCGCCTGGTCGTCGGTGATGTTGCGGGGGTGGTCCCACACGGCCCGCATGCACGAGTGGCTGAAGACGACCGGGCGCGTGGACGCCGCGCACATGTCGAACGTCGTCCGCGCGCCGACGTGCGAACCGTCCGGCACCATTCCGTGGCGGTTCATCTCGGCGATGAGATCGCGGCCCCATCGGGACAGGCCGGGGTCGACGGTGTCCAAGCACCCGCCGCCGGCGGCGTTGGCATAGTTGTAGACCGGACCGAGGGTGCGCACGCCCCGCGCGACGAGGGTTGCGACGGCGTCGAGGTCGCCCCCGAGGGGCGCCGCGTCCTCGAGGTCGAACACGACGGCGGTGTCACCGGCCGCGGCGATGCGGTCGACGTCGGCGACCGACGCGGCGAGCTCCAGCCCGTCGATGCCGTCGATCTGCGCGCGGAAGGCGCGGAGGAGGGATGCCGTGACCTCGGGGCCGTGCGGGGCGTAGCCGACGTTGAGCGAGACGAGTCCGCCACCCGCCGGTCGGTAGCGGTGGAGCTCGCTCAGGTCAGCGGTCTCGACGAGCTCGGCGCACGCGTGCTGGTCCCACAGCATCAGGCGACGCCCGCGCGGGCGGACAACGCCGGGTCGAGGGCCTCGCGCTCGTCGAAGACGAAGCAGTCGCCCTTCCAGTGCGCGTCACCCTCGGCGGCGAACCAGCCGAGGATGCCGCCGTCGAGCTGGTACGCGTCGAGTCCCTGGTCGCGCAGGTACAGCGCCGCCTTCTCGCACCGGATGCCGCCCGTACAGAAGCTCACCACGGTCTTGCCGTCGAGGTCCGCGCGATGGGCGGTCGCGGCATCCGGGAACTGCGTGAACCGCTCGATGCGCCAGTCCCGTGCGCCGGCGAACGTGCCGTAGTCGACCTCGAACGCGTTGCGCGTGTCGACGAGCACGACCTCGCGCCCCTCGTCGTCGGTGCCGCGATCGAGCCAGCGGCGCAGCGTGGCGGGCGACACCGCCGGGGCGCGGCCGTCCTGCGGGCGCACCTCCGGCCGATCCATCCGGATGATCTCGCGCTTGACCTTCACGAGCAGTCGCCCGAAGGGCACGGCATCCGACCAGCTCTCCTTCGTCTGCAGCGCGGCGAAACGCGCGTCGGAGTGCAGCTCGTCGACGAACCCGCGAACGGGGTCGGCCTCCCCCGCGAGGAAGAGGTTGATGCCCTCCTCGGCGAGCAGGATCGTCCCGCGCAGCCCCGCGTCGGCGGCGCGCTCGCGGAGCACGGGCCGCAACGCCGCGGGATCGTCGATGCGCGTGAACAGATACGCCGAGACGTTGAGGACGGATGCCATGGCATCCAGGGTACGCAGAGCGCAAGGCGCCCCCGCGTGCACCGTCGACCTCGGTACCGTGACAGGACCGCTTCCTGGAGGTCCCGTGCCCGAAAGCCCCGCCGTGTCGGTCGTCATCCCCGTCCGCGACGACGCCGTCCCCCTCGCGGCGTGCCTCGAGGCGCTCGCCGCGCAGCAGCGACCCGCGGACGAGATCATCGTGGTCGACAACGCCTCGACCGACCGCAGCGGGGCCATCGCCCGGGCGGCCGGAGCACGCGTGGTGTACTGCAGCGAGCGGGGCATCCCTGCCGCCGCGGCCGCCGGGTACGACGCCGCGCGCGGCGAGCTCATCCTGCGGCTCGACGCCGACAGCCTTCCCGCCCCCGGATGGATCGCGCACATGACCGCCGCGCTGTCCGACCCGGCCGTGGATGCCGTCACCGCCGGCGCCGTGTTCCACGACGGTCCCGAGCGGCAGCGCCGGACGATGGCATGGGCGTTCCTGGGCACCTACACCGCCTTCGCCTTCCCGGCGCTGGGGCATGCGCCGCTGTGGGGATCGAACATGGCCTTCCGCCGTCGCGCATGGCAGAGCGTTCGCGACCGTGTACACCTGGATCCGAACCTGCACGACGACCTCGATCTGGCCTTCCACCTCGGCGAGCACCACCGCATCCGGATCATCCGGGGACGTCAGCAGATGCGCGTCTCGTCACGCACGGTGCGGCCGCGACGGTTCGCGAAAAGCTTCTCGCGCGGCATGGGCACGGTGTTCGCGCACTGGCCGCACGAGATCCCGCCGCTGCGGTGGGCCCGGCGGCTCGGCTGGCGCCGCTGATGACGGCCGTGCTGTTCCCGAACGTCGAGGCGCCCGACCTTCACGTGATGAGCTTCAACATCCGTCGACGGTTCGAGCGGATCACCTGGCCGCCCGAGGACCGCTGGGGCCTGCGCAAGCAGCGGCTGCGGGTGTTCCTGGGTGCGAACAAACCCCACGTCCTCGGATCGCAGGAGGCGCTGCCGGATCAGGCGCGGTGGGTGCAGGACTCGCTCGGCAGCTCCTACGGCCGGATCGGCCGCGGTCGCGGGAAGAACCGCGACGGCGAGGGCACGCCGATCTTCTACGACCGCGACCGCGTCGAGCTCCTGGACTGGACCCAGGTCGCCCTGTCCGATACGCCGGCGCTGGACGGTTCGACGGGCTGGGGCAACACGATCCCGCGGATCGCGGTGATCGCCCGCTTCCGCGACGCCGCGACCTCCGCCCCCTTCGTGTTCGTCAACAGCCACTTCGACGCGTTCTCGCGGCGCGCCCGCCGACGCTCGGCACGGTGGCTCGCGGACCTCGCCTCGGACGAAAACCTGCCCCTGATCTTCACCGCGGATGTCAACGCACCGGTGCGCTCGCGCGAGCTCGCGGCGATGTTCGAGGGCGGCGGTCTCGTGGACACGTGGTCGTACGCCCCCGCGCGACGCACCGTGGAGTGGGGCACCTTCAACAACTATCGCCGGCCGAGAGCCGGCGCACGCAGGATCGACGCCATCCTCGCCACCCCCGACGTCGGCGTGCGGGCGGTGGGGATCGATCCCCGCCCGACGGGCACGAGCTGGCCCTCTGACCACCTCTCCGTCCAGGCCGTGGTGCGGATCCCGGCGACGCGATGATCGCCGCGCTCTACGCCAATCTCCGGCGGCCCCCGCGCACCCCGTCGGAGTGGGCGGCGGATGCCGTCCGGGCCGCCGCGATCGTGGGCTTCGTGGTCGCGGCCGTCACCCTTCCCGCGACGGACGCAGCGGTCCTGTCGATGACGCTGCCGGCGGTCATGCTCGCGCGAATGCTGGGCCTCCGCGCAGGTTTCGACCTCGCCACCTGCCTGACCGTGATCGTGGCCGCGGGCAGCAACGTGATCGATCTCTACCGCGCGTGGACAGGGTGGGACCTCGTCGTGCACGCCGTGTGCACCGGAGTGTTGGCCGCCGTCGCGCTCGTGCTTCTCGACGACACCGGCGTCATCGCGCGAACCGGCCGACGCCGCACACCGATCGTGGTGGCCACGGGCGCGGGACTGGCCCTGAGCGCCGTGTGGGAGATGGTGGAGTGGTTCGGCTACCGCTTCATCACGGACAGCATCTTCGTCACCTACGACGACACGATCGGGGACATGGTCGCGGGCGGGATCGGGGCGCTGGTCGCCGGCATCCTGGCCTCCCGCCTCCCCCTGACGCGAGGCGATCGCGCGGCCGTCTGACCGCGCGATCGCCCCGTCCGCACGTCAGATGCGCCCGGCGACATCCCGGCCGACGAGGTCGCCATCAGGGTTCGGCTCGCTGAGCTGCTCGCCCGGGGCGGTCGATCCCTCCAGGGGCGGAAGCCCCGCCTCCACGCGCGCCCCGATCTCGGCATCCACGTTCTTCCAGTACTGCACCGCCCGGTCGCGCACGTCGGCCCGGGTGACTCCGCCGACATGCCCGGTGATCGTCTCCACCAGACGGTCGCGGGCGTCGGCCGACATGACCTCGCGCACGAGCGTGCCCGCCTGCCCGAAGTCGTCATCGTCGGGGTGGAGGGTCGCCGCCGATCGCACGAGTTCGCCATCGCTCTGCCACCCGCCATCACCGGCGCGTCGCGGGTCGGCGGCGGGACCACCGGCCGAGTTGGGGGCGTAGACCGGTACCTCGGGCGGGTTGTACTCGTAGCGCATCGCGCCCTCCTTGGAGTACGAGTGCACTTCCGTGTGCGGACGGTTGACCGGCAGCTGCTGGTAGTTGGTGCCCACGCGGTAGCGGTGCGCGTCGGCGTAGCTGAAAATCCGCGCCTGCAGCATCTTGTCGGGGCTGCCGTCGATGCCCGGCACGAAGTTCGACGGCTCGAACGCAGCCTGCTCGATCTCGGCGAAGTAGTTGCCCGGGTTGCGGTTCAGCTCCATCGTCCCGACCTCGATCTCGGGATAGTCGCTGTGCGGCCACACCTTCGTGAGGTCGAACGGGTTGAAGCGATAGGTCTTGGCATCCTCATACGGCATGATCTGGACCTTCAACGTCCAGGTCGGGAACTCGCCACGCTCGATCGCCGCATACAGGTCCCGGATGTGGAAGTCGGCGTCTTGTCCGGCGATCTGATCGGCGTCGTCCTGCGTGAGAGTCCGGTGTCCCTGGTCGGTGTGGAAGTGATACTTCACCCAGAACCGCTCACCGGCGGCGTTGATCCACTGGTAGGTGTGCGACCCGTACCCGTTCATGTGCCGCCAGGAAGCCGGGATGCCGCGGTCCCCCATGAGCCACGTGACCTGATGGGCGCTCTCGGGCGAGAGCGTCCAGAAGTCCCACTGCATGGTGTTGTCGCGAAGGTGGCTGCCGGGGAGGCGCTTCTGCGAGCGGATGAAGTCCGGGAACTTGATGCCGTCCTTGACGAAGAACACCGGGGTGTTGTTGCCGACGAGGTCGTAATTTCCCTCGGTCGTGTAGAACTTCAGCGCGAAGCCGCGCGGGTCGCGCCAGGTGTCGGGGCTGCCCTGCTCCCCCGCGACAGACGAGAAGCGCGCGAGCATCTCGGTCTCAACACCGGGTTGGAAGAGCGCTGCTCGCGTGTAGGCGGAGACGTCGCCTGTCGTACGGAACGTCCCGAACGCCCCGCCGCCCTTGGCGTGAACGACACGCTCAGGCACGCGCTCACGGTTGAACTGCGCGAGCTTCTCGATCAGATAGTGGTCGGTCAGGGCGATGGAGCCGTCGGCTCCGACGCTCTGCGAGTGCTCGTCGCTGGCGACGGGTGCTCCGTTGTTGGCGGTGGTGGGCTCGGACATGGCGCTCCTCACGTGAGATCCGGGGGACGCTCTCGACGCTACGCAGGCGTCCGCCGGCGGACGAGCCATTGCGTTCGCCGTCCGGAGCGCGTACCGTCCCGCGGCTGTCAATCCCCGGCTTTCGCGGTGTGCGCCTCGCGAGCATGGCGGGACCGGACGGAAGGAACAGGACATGTCGAAGGATCTGTCGAAGGGCGACCGCGTCAGCTGGGACACGCCCCAGGGACGCACGGAGGGCGAGGTCGTGGAGAAGAAGACGAAGGACTTCCAGCACGACGGCCAGAAGTTCACGGCATCCGACGACGAGCCGGCCTACATCGTGAAGTCGGAGAAGTCGGGCTCGACCGCCGCCCACAAGGGCTCCGCGCTGAACAAGCTCAAGAGCTAGCGCGTCCCGGGCTCCGGACCTGCGGTGACAGGGCGCATGGTGCGGCATGACCACACTGCGTTTCCGCCGATATATCCGGAGCCCCGCCCCGCCTTCCGCTGGGCCTGTCCGATCACCCCGCCCCCTCCCTCCGCTTGCGCATCTGCGCGAGCGCGAGAGACAGCCGGTGGTTCCCCGCGAGGACGTCCTCGTGTCTTTCCAGGAACTCCCAGTAGGCGTCGGTGAACACCGAGTCCTTGGCGTCCTGAGCCGACGGCCACCACGACCCCATCTTCTGCAGGTACGCCCCGCCCGAGACGTAGGGTTTCGTGGCGACGAGGCCGCCGTCGGCGAATTGGCTCATCCCCATGACGTTGGGCACCATGACCCAGTCGTAGGCGTCGACGAACAGCGCCAGGAACCACGCGTTGACCTCGCGGGGAGCGTATCCCTGCAGCAGGAACCAATTGCCGAGCACCATCAGCCGCTCGATGTGGTGCGCGTAGCCCCGCCGATGGACGCGCTCGAGCACCGTGCGCACCGGCACGGGGAGGTCGGAGGGCAGCCGCCGCCCCGAGTACCAGTACTTCTCCAGGCGGCTCTCCAGATGCAGCGCATTGACCCGTTCGAGTTCCGGGTGCGCCCGGTACATGCCGCGCATGTACTCCCGCCAGCCGATCACTTGCCGCACGAATCCCTCGACGGATGCCAGCGGTGCATCGGTCCGGGTGACCGCGGCGATCACCTCGTCGACGGTGAGCAGACCGATGTTGAGCATGGGCGAGATGACCGCATGGAACAGGAAGGGCTCGTCGGCCTTCATCGCGTCCTCGTACCGACCGAAGTCGGCGAGGCGCTCGGCGACGAACACCTCGAGCCAGGCGCGGGCAGCCTCGGGGGTGACGGGGAGCCAGAACTGCGTCGCGGAACCGGGATGATCGGGGAAGCGCTCGTCGACCTCGGCGATGACCGCCGAGGTGATCACGTCGTACTCCCGCACCGGCAGCGGTGGGATCTCGACGCCCTTCCTCGGCAGTGGCTTGCGATTGTCGGCGTCGAAGTTCCAGCGGCGCCCGACCGGTCTTCCGCCGTCCATCAGGATGCCGGTGCGCCGACGCTGCCAGTGGTAGAAGTCCTCCATGAGCGGCGCGGGGTGCTCGGCGAACCACTCGTCGACCTCCTCCTCGGGTGTGAGGAAGAGACCGTCCGGCAGGATGTCGGTCTCGACCCCGTGCGCCGCGCAGATCGCCGCGATGCGCTCGTCGACGGGGCGGTTCGGGTCACTCATCCACACCAGCTCGGTGACTCGATGCTTCCGGATGAGCCGCTCCAGGCCCGCTCGGAACGTGAGGTCGTCCGCCAGCGTGATCCGCCGCACGGTCCGCCCCTGCTCCTCGAGGCGCCTCGCGGTGTGGCGCATCGCCGACACCAGGAGCACGATCTTGTGCCGGTGATACGGCAGCTTCGCGAACCGCGGGGCCGACTCGATGAAGAAGAACTCCTCCACGTCGTCGTCGGCGAGCGCCGGATGCGCCGCGAACTGCTGCGTCGCGAGGATCAGGGCCGCCTTCACGCGCGCCGCCGTTGCTTCGCCGCGTCGGCACGGCATCCGCGGGAACAGTAGAGGACCTCGTCCCACTGGTCGCGCCCGCTCCAGCGTTTGCGGTCCGAGAAGGGTCTGCCGCAGTGGGCGCACGGTTTGGTGCGGGGTGCGGGTCGTGCCATGTGGTCATCGTGCCAGTGCCTCCCACCGCGGATCGGGGGCTTGCGCCGCGCACACGGAACGCGCTTGCGCAAGGGGTGTGCGTGCATCGGAGGACACTGATCGGGTGGATGCCATGACCTCCACACCGGACAGCACCCCCGACACCGCCGATCAGCCCGACGAGCTCGAGACGGCCGATCTTCCCGACATCCCCGACGGGACCGACGACGACGATGCCCCCGTGGACAACCCCTCCGGCGGCTGACGCCGCACGACCGGCCCGGGCACTCGCGCGGGTCGGTCTTCGCGTGTGCCGGCGGGCGCGCCGCGCCGACCTTCGCCGTCACGGCCTCGATCTCCGGGCGTCGCGAGCCCGCGCGAGCCGCGCCGCCACCTCTTCCTCACCCCACCGCGAACCGCGCGCCCCGAACCCGTATCCGTCCCGCGTACCCCCGCCCTGCAGCCAGGAAAGAGCCCTTAGGCCTGACGACGCATCCGTGCTACCGTGGAGTATTCGTTCTGGGACTTGCTTCATCGACGTCCGCCTCATCGTTGAGATGCCGGGCGCGCGGCACCGAGCCTTCATCGATGCGATTCCCTCCTCATCTCCGCGCGGTCCGCTCGGACCGACCTCCCGGTCGTCGTCGGGCCGCGGAAAGTTCGCGTGTCTGTCCTGCTCCCCCCGCCCCTGTCCTGGCGACAGGCCGATCGCGATGTCTTCGTCGCGACGGCCGAGTCGTCCTATGCCGGTTTCGTCGGCGCCGTTCCCGAGGGCTTCGAAGCCCAGGGTCCGCGCGGCGAAGACCTCGGCATCCATGAGTCCGCCGACGAGGCCCGTGCCGCCGTCGACGCCCACCGCGTCCGCACGACCGTTCCGGTCGCGCGACGTCCCCGTCCGCTCCGCATGCGTCGGAGCGGCGCCCACGGTCGCAGTTGCGGCCCGAAAAGAAAAAGGAAGAACACGATGGCCACTGGCACCGTGAAATGGTTCAACTCCGAGAAGGGCTACGGGTTCATCGCACCCGACGACGGCTCGGCCGACCTGTTCGCGCACTTCAGCGCGATCCAGGGCAATGGCTTCAAGGAGCTGCAGGAAGCACAGAAGGTCGAATTCGACGCCGAGCAGGGCCCCAAGGGCATGCAGGCGGCGAACATCCGCCCCCTCTGAGCTCACGCTCCTCAGCGAAGGCCGGGAGCGCCGCTGCGGCGGCGCCCCGGCCTTCGCCGCGTTCACGGGGCCATGACGGGCCGTCCTCGTGATGTCCGTGGGGTGACCGGTTCCGGTGAGTCTGCCGTGCGTGCCGGCGTATACCGGCGGCCCCATACGCGGCGACGTAGTGTGGGCCACAGCCCGGGCAATCGCTCCGGTTCCCGACTTCGGTCATCACCGCGAGGAGCATCTTCATCGCCTCCACCATCGCCGAGTCCCGACTCGGTCCCGTCCGACAGACGTATTCCGGCACCGCCGAATTCCCCCCGATCGCCAAGGCCTACACCGAGCTCTCACAGGTCGTTCGCGAAAGCGGGCTCCTGGCCCGCACCCCCGTCTTCTACGCGCTCGTCGCCGGCGCGGTCGCGCTCGGCTTCGGCGGCGCGATCACCGGCTTCGTCCTTTTGGGCGACAGCTGGTTCCAGCTCCTGATCGCGGCGGCCCTCGGCATCCTGTTCACGCAGGTCGCCTTCCTCGCCCACGAGGCCAACCACCGTCAGATCTTCGCCTCGGGAAAGGCGAACGACCGCCTGGCGCTGTGGATCGGCAACGGCATCGTCGGCATGAGCCAGTCCTGGTGGGCGACGAAGCACACCCGTCACCACGCCAACCCCAACCGTGTCGGCAAGGATCCTGACATCGAGATCGACACGATCTCCTTCCTCGACGAGGATGCCGCGACCGCCCGTGGCCTGCGCCGCTGGATCACGCTGCGTCAGGGCTGGCTGTTCTTCCCCCTGCTCACCCTCGAGGGCCTGAACCTCCATGCCCTCGCCGTACGCCACCTCGTCTCCCGAGGCGAGGTGAAGGGTCGCTGGACCGAGCTCGGACTGCTCGCCCTCCGCTTCGCCCTCTTCGTGGCCCCGGTCTTCGTGTTCCTCCCCCTCGGGATGGCCTTCGCATTCGTCGGCGTACAGCTGGCCGTCTTCGGCGTGTACATGGGCGCCTCCTTCGCCCCCAACCACAAGGGCATGGCCGTCATCGCCCCCGGTGCGAAGCTCGACTTCTTCAGCAAGCAGGTGCGCACCTCCCGCAACATCTCCGGCGGGTGGTGGGCGACCTGGCTCATGGGTGGGCTCAACTACCAGATCGAGCACCACCTGTTCCCGAACATGCCGCGGCCGCATCTCAGCCGTGCGCGGGAGATCGTGCGCGAGCACTGCGACACGCTGCAGGTACCGTACGTCGAGACGACGCTCCTGCAGTCGTATGGCATCGTCATCGCGTACTTGAACCGTGTGGGGTTGGCTGCCCGCGACCCGTTCGAGTGCCCGATGACTTCGGCGGCGCGCCGGGTCTGACCCCGCGCCGCCTCCCCGATCGCCGTTCCGCTTCCGCGGGACGGCGATCGGTCGTTCAGCCCCGCGGGACCTCGTGGAGCTCGAGGTCGCGCACGGCGCCGTCAGCGAGAGCGAGCGCCATCATCGTGCAATGCGGCTGGCGGCGACGGTCGGTCGGCGAACCCGGGTTCAGCAGCCGGAGGCCGCCCGGGGTGACCGTGTCCCACGGGATGTGGCTGTGACCGAAGACGAGCACGTCGGTCTCGGGGAAGGCGGCATCCATCCTCCGCTCCCGGCCGGCGGCGGCACCGGTCTCGTGAACCACCGCGAGGCGCACGCCCTCGACCTCGGCCCGCGCGACCTCCGGTAGCCGCGTCCGCAGGTCCGCGCCGTCGTTGTTCCCCCACACGCCCAGCACCGTGGCCAGGGCCCCGAGGTCGTCGAGCACCGACGCCGTGACCCAATCCCCGGCGTGCACGACGAGATCGACTCCGGAGGCCGCTCGACGCACGGCATCCGGAAGGCTCCGCGCCCGCTTCGGGACGTGCGTGTCCGCGATCAGGAGCAGGCGCGTCGTCATCGGGCTCACGCTACCGGCTGACTTGAGAGGATGGGGCGGTGACGATCCGCCGCCGCGCCCTCCTCGCCCTCCTCGTCGACGTCGTGTTCGTCGTCGTCTTCGCCGGGATCGGGCGGGCAACGCACGACGGCGACGTCCTGGGCCCGGGCGGGTCGGGTCTCGCCACGACGGCGTGGCCGTTCCTCGCGGGGCTGCTGCTCGGGTGGGTTGTGAGCCTGGCGTGGCGACGTCCCGCGGCGCCGGCGCGGACCGGACTCCCGGTGTGGGCCGTGACGCTCGTGGTCGGGATGCTGCTGCGCGCGCTGAGCGGTCAGGGCGTCGCGGCGGCGTTCATCGTGGTGGCGGGAATCACGTTGCTGCTCTTCCTCGTCGGCTGGCGCGGGATCGCCGCCCTCCTCGCCCGCCGCCGCGTCAGTCGATCAGCGTGACGTCGACCTGGATCTCGGCCGCGAGGTCCTGAAGATCCTCCACGATCTCGTCGAGCCCGCCCCCCTCGGCGAGCGTCGCGTTGACCGACGCCTCGAACAGGCGGCCGCCCGACATCGCGGCATCCATGGTCTGGGTCGACATCCGCTCGATGCTGGCGCCGCGAGTGCTCAGCGCGCCCGTGATCTCGCGCACGATACCCGGGCGATCGTTCCCCACCACCGTGAGCGCGACGGTGCGTGCCGTCGTCGCCGACACCGGGGCCGGCCCGTGCACCGTGACCCGGAGGGTACCCGCCGCCGCCTCCAGCGCGGTCCGCAGGTCGTCGGCCCGGTCGGATGCCACCGACACCTCCACGATCCCGGCGAAGGCGCCGGCGAGTTCGGCGAGCTCGCTCGTCTCCCAGTTGCCGCCGTGCGCCTCGACGATGTCCGCGAGGGAGGCCACGAGCCCCGCCCGGTCGTCGCCCACCACGGTGATCACGAGAGTCGTCATGCTCGAAAGCGTAGTCACCGGGCCCTGGTAGCGTGAGGCCTGGACCGGAGAGAGGGGGCACGGGATGATCGCGTCGTTCCTCGCCGCCCTGAACCTCCTGCTCGTCGCCGCGGACGTCGCGCTCGTCCCGGACGGCGGCACCTCTCCAGCACCCCTCCTCGCCCTGGCGCTCGCCGCCGCGGTCGTGCTCACCGTCGCCGTCGCCGTCGTGGTGTTCCGGCTCCTGGCCGGCGCCCCTCCCGTGCGGCCGACGCGCCCCATCGATCCCTCCGCTCCGCTCGCGCAGAGCGATCCCGACGCCGCCGGCCACCCGCGCCCGCGAGCTCCCGGACGCGCAGCCCCGGCCGCGTAGAACGCCCCGGCGCCGTCGACGGCGCCCGTGTGGCATCCCCTCGTGGCCGATCGCGCCCTGATCGCTTCCACGAACGGATACCTCCTTGGACCTCTTCGCCCTGCCGCCGCTCGCGGCCCTGCTCGACCTGACCACCCAGGGTCTGCTGACCCTCACCGCCCTCCTCTCCCCCGTCGCCGGGGGAGCCGCCGCCGCCCTGGCGGTCGTCCTCATCACGCTGGTCGTCCGGGCCGCGCTCATCCCCGTCGGGGTGTCGCAGGCACGGGCGGAGCGCGACCGCGCACGCCTCGCCCCGCGTCTGCGCGCGGTGCGCGAACGCTGGGGGAAGAACCCCGAACGCCTGCAGCGCGAGACGATGCAGCTCTACCGCGACGCGGGAGTCTCCCCCTTCGCGGGGTGCCTCCCGGTGCTCGCGCAGGCGCCCGTCGTCGGCCTGCTGTACGCCGTGTTCCTCCACTCGACGGTGGCGGGCCACGCCAACGCACTGCTCACGCAGCAGCTCGCGGGAGTACCGCTCGGAACGAGCCTCCTCACCGCCGTCGGGGGCGGGACGGCGGATGCCATGACCCTCGCGCTCGTCGGGATCATCGTCGCCGTGATCGCCGGCGCCGGCGAACTCACGCGGCGCTTCCTCCGTCCGCCGTTCGACCCGGCCACGCCGCGGTCCGTGGTCGTGATGACCGCGATACTGCCGTTCACCACCGCGGTGGTCGCGCTGTTCGTCCCCCTCGCCGCGGGCCTGTATCTCGCTGTCACGACGGTGTGGACCTTCGCCCAACGCCTGATCCTGCGGCGGTTCTACCCGATCGACGACGGGCGGGCGGCGTCCCGCCGGGGGGCCTGAGCGAGGTTCACCGCGGCCATGGCCAGCACGATGAGCGCGGCCCCGGCGGGGAACAGCATCGCCGTCTCGACCGAGACGCGCTCGGCGATCGCGCCGGTCACCGCCGACGACAGCGCCTGCGCGAGCGTCAGCGCCGAGGCGAGCACCGTCATCGTGGTGGCGGTGCGCCCGACCGGCGCACGGTGCCCCGCGAGGCTGAACAGCGTCACGAGCGACGGCCCGATGCCGACGCCCATGAGGCACAGCACTGCCGTCACGGTGACCACGGAACCGCCGACCGAGTACGCTCCGGCCGAGGCGAACAGCAGGCTCGCGAACGTCACGAGCCGCCACCGCAGCGAGAACCGCGTGGGGAGCACCGCCACCGCCAACGCGAGCACCGCCGACCCGACGCCCATCACGCCGTAGAGCAGGGCCCCCGCCTCGGCGGCGCCGCGCGCCTCCATGAACGCCGTGAGCGAGGTCAGGGTCGAACCGAAGAACGCGCCGACGCCCACGACCGCGACGACCAGCACCAGGAGGCGCGGCCGGAGCAGCTCGCGCGCGGGAGCCATCGCGCCGCGCTCCGATGCGACCGGCACCACCCGTCCGGTGGGGTGCAGCGCGAACGCCGTGACGAAGACGAAGCTGAGGACGGCCGCGGCGACGATCGGCGCCCACGGCGCGAGGACGGCCGCGAGGACCCCGACGACGAACGGTCCGATGACGAATGCGGTCTCGTCGGCGGCGGATTCGTACGCCATCGCGCGCGAGAACGTGCGCTCGCGGCGGTCGGGCGCGATCCGGTCGCCGATCAGCGCCATGACGCGGCTGCGCGACATCGCCGCCGTCTGCGGACCGGTGAGGCCGATCGCGACGGCGGCCGCGAGGACGAATCCGTCGCCGAGCGGCGAGTCGACGACCAGCGGGAAGAGCGCGAGCAGGATGCCGTTGGCCAGGCCCGTGGGAACGAGAACGCGCGACTGTCCGTACCGGTCAACCAGGTCACCGAGGATCGGACCCGCGACCACGACCCCGATACCGACGGCGGCCGACGTGAGCCCACCGAGCGCGACGGAGCCGCGGACGGCGACCACGAGCGCGAGGACGCCGACCGTCATCATCGCGAACGGCAGCCGGGCGACGAACGCGACCGGGAAGAACCAGAACCCCGTGTGGTGGATCAGCGAGCGGGACGCGACGGATGGAACGGGGTGGTGCATGGGGATCTCCGGGACAGGGGGCGGTGCCGCCTTGCCGGTCCGGTAGGTAGATGCACGAGGTGCGGCGGGCGAACCCGCACCGTTATTCTACAGAGCCCGTCCGCGGGAGGGCTCAGGAAACGAGCGCCACGACGGCGGCGACCACCGACGCGAGGGCCAGGACGAGGGCGATCGCGATCAGCACGGTGTGCACGATGAGGAACGGCGTCGGCTTCCCGGCGGCATCCCGGGCGCGGGGGTCCTTCGCGATCCGCGGGTAGAACCGGGGCCACACGACGGCGTTGAAGACGGCGTTGGCGAAGAGCAGGACGATGAGCAGCGGTTCCACGCTGCGAGCCTACGTGGGTGCGCGTCAGGTCGCGCAGACGATGCACCGCCGCGCCGTCGGCCGCACCTCGAGGCGCCCGTCGGCGATGGGCCGGCCGCACACCTCGCACACGCCGAAGACCCCGGATGCCACGCGCTCGCGCGCCGCGCGAATCTCCTCGCGCTCCGCACGCGCCTCGCGAGCCAGGGCGTCGACGTGCGCCCACTCCCCCGAGAGCGTCGACCCCTCGGGGTCGTGCTCGTCGTCGGCCGTGGCATCCGCGCGATCGCGCCGCAGGCTGTCCGCGTCGGCGGTCAAGTGCCGCAGACGCCGCTCGACGGCGTCGTCGAGCGCGTCGAGGAGCGCGGTGGCTCGGGTGGCATCCATCCCACGACGCTACTGCCGCCCACCGACACGGGGGCGGGACTGGATTCCGGGCGACCGGACCGACACGATCGGGGGATGGCCGACCTCACCAAGCACTGGACCCCGTTGTCCGTCGCGTTCCTCGTGCTGTCACTCCTCGGGCTCGTCGGAACGTGGACCTTCAACGTCCTCGCGGTCGTGCAGACGGTCGATTTCTTCGGCGACCTGGTGTCCAGCGGTCCCGCCGTGTCATCGATCAGCGTCGATCTGCTCATGGTCGCGGCGGCCGGCAGCGTCTTCATCCTCGTCGAGGGGCGACGCCTCGGCCTGCGGCACGCGTGGCTCTACGTCGTGCTGTCGGCGCTGACGGCCTTCGCTTTCACCTTCCCGCTGTTCCTGGCGATGCGGGAACGGAAGCTGACGGCCCGGGCCCGCGCGAACGCGTGAACCCGGGCCGGACGGGGTTCAGCGGCCGAGGCCGGCGCGCAGCCCCTCGACGAGCGGCGTCGTCGGGTGTCCGATCACACGGGCGAGGGTGCCGTCGGTCTGCGACAGCACGCCCCGGGCGATCGCGTCGTCGATGCCGGCGACGAACGCCGCGGTCCCGGCATCCAGACCGGCCTCCTGAAGACCGGCGGCGAGCTGCTCGACCGACACCGGCTGGTACGCGACGTCGCGGCCCAGGACCTCGGCCGCCGCGGCCGCGAGCTCGTCATACGTCCACGTCACGTCGCCGCCGAGCTCGAGTGTCTGGCCGGCGAGGTCGTCGGTCGTGAGGGCCACCGCGGCCGCTTCGGCGTAGTCACGGCGGTTCGCACTCGCCACACGCCCGGCGCCGACCGCGGCGACGATGACGCCGGAGTCCGCCGCGCGCGAGACGGCGTCGAGGTAGTTCTCGTTGTACCAGTTGTTGCGGAGGATCGTGGCTTCCAGTCCCGACGCCGCGATCGCGCGCTCGGTGGCGAGGTGGTCGGCGCCCAGGGCGTACTCGATCTCGTCGACGCGCGGTGCGCTGGTGTAGACGAGACGTTCGACGCCGGCCGCCCGGGCCGCGTCGACGACGTTGCGGTGGCCCGTCGCGCGATCGGGGTCCGTGCCGGAGATGAGCAGGACGCGCGTGACGCCCTCGAGCCCCGTGGCGAGGGTCTCCGGACGGGAGTAGTCGAACTCCACGACGCGGATGCCGCGCGCGGCGATGTCGTCGGCCTTCGCGGGGGTGCGGACGCCGGCGACGATGTCGGTCGCCGGGACGCCGCGCTCGAGGAGGGCGTCGACGACGTGGCGTCCGAGGTGGCCGGTGGCGGCGGAGACGAGGAGGGTCATGGGGTGTCCTTTCGATCGGTACGCCGGAGCCCAACGCGTCCCGAACCGCCGCATTCCGGAATGACGGTACCCACTTTCGGGTTAGGTACTCACATGATGGTGAGTCTCGCGGAGATCCGGGCGGAACGGCCGGACGTTTTCACCGAGGGGTGCCCCACCCGCACGGTCCTGGACCACGTGATGGGCAAATGGGGTGTGCTCGTCCTCGTCGCGCTCTCGGACGGGACGCAACGCTGGGGCGAGCTGCGCCGCAACATCACGGGCATCAGCGAGAAGATGCTTGCGAGCACCCTCAAAACGTTGGAGGCCGACGGCCTCGTGCGACGCACCGCCTACCCCGAGGTGCCGCCGCGTGTCGAGTACGCGCTCACCGACCTCGGACACGACCTCATGCGGCGCGTCCTGCCGCTCATGGAGTGGGTCGCCGACAACGCGGCGGAGATGCTGGATCGGCAGGACTGAGCGCCACCGCGTTCTACGCTCGTTCCATGCGCCTCCCGTTGCGACTCCCGAGCGAAAGCCTGAGCTTCCGCTCCCCGCGACGCGGACCGTTCCTGCAGGTCGCCAAGTCCGCGGTGGCGCTGATCGCCGCCTGGATCATCGCCGATCTCCTGGTGCCCGGGCCGCCGCCGATCTTCGCCGCGATCGCCGCGGTGCTGGTCGTGCAGCCCAGCATCAACCAGTCGTTCATCCGGGCGGTCGAGCGCAGCGTGGGGGTGATCGTCGGCGTCGTCATCGCCTCGCTCCTGGGCATCGTCCTCGGCTCGCCGACCTGGGTGATCCTCCTGGCCGGCGCCGTCTCGCTCGTCATCGCCTGGGCGCTGCGCATGTCGCCCGGCGCGACCAACCAGGTCGCCATCAGCGCGCTGCTGGTCCTGGCCCTCGGTACGGCGACCCCGAACTACGCACTCGATCGCGTCATCGAGACGGTCATCGGGGCGATCATCGGCATCGTGGTGAACACCGCGCTGGTCCCGCCGGTCCTCGTGCCGCCCGCCCGCGAGAAGCTCGACGTCCTCGGCCGCGAACTGGCGGCGGCGCTCGAGCGCCTCGCCGACGCGCTGGAGACCCCGCAGACCCGTGAGTCGCTCGAGGGCCTGCTGCTGGAAGCGCGCCTGCTCCGCCCGGTGCGTGACGCCGCCGCCGACGCCATCCGCGACGGCGCGGACTCCCTGTCGCTCAATCCCCGCAGTTCCCGGCACCGCGCCGATCTCGCCGATATGCAGGCCCGCCTGGACCGGTTCACGCCCGTCGTGACCCAGACGGTGGGGATGACGCGCGCCGTCTACGACGGCTACACCTCATCGATCGCGGACGACCCTTCGGTGCGCGCGATCGCCGAGCAGTTGCACCGCGCCGCCCACGACGTTCGACGGGATTTCTCCCTCGACCCGCCGTCGGCCCACGAGCCCCTCGCCGAGGAGCCCGCTCTGACGCGGCCGCTGCAGATCCGCACGCCCTCGACGGAGCACTGGGTACTCGTCGGATCGCTGTTGATGGACCTGCACAGGATCCACGAGAGTCTGCGCGAGGAGCAGGCCTGAGCGGCTGCTCACGGCCCCCGCACCGGAGAGCCCTGGTTGACTGGGCGCATGGGTACCGCGATGTTCCCGTTGGGAGCCGTTCTCTTCCCCCACACGCCCCTCGCGTTGCGGATCTTCGAGGAGCGCTACCTCGTGATGCTCGGCATGCTGCTCGACGAAGCCGACCCGGAGTTCGGCGTCGTCCTGATCGAACGCGGCACCGAGACCGGAGGCGGCGACCAGCGCTTCACCCTCGGGACGATGGCACGGCTCAGCCACGTCGTCCCGCAGGCAGGACAGATGTCGATCGTCGCGCGCGGAGCAGAACGCTTCGAGATCGTGCAGTGGCTCGAGGACGCCCCGTACCCGCGGGCGGAGGTGCGCCCCCTCCCCGACCTCGAGTGGAACGAGGCGCTCGCTCCGCTCCTGGAGGAGACCGAACGCATCGTGCGGCGGGTTCTCGGACGCGCACGCGAGTACGGCGTCGCGCGGTGGGACCCCGAGGTGGAGCTCTCCGAACAACCGCTGGAGCGCGCGTGGCAGGTCGCCGCGATCGCCCCGCTGGGCGAACTCGACCAGATGGAGCTGCTGCGCTCCCCGACCGTCGGCGGACTTCTGCGGGCGACGATCGATCTGACGCTGGCGGCCGAACCGCTGCTCGGCGATCCCGTCCCGGACGGCGTGATCGTCGTCACGGACGATCCCGACATCGACCCGGACGACGTCTGACGGTCGCCGCCGCTCACGCCTGGACGGCCGAGGATCCCGCCTCCGCGACGAGGGCCTCGGCGATCAGCGTGTCGCCCGCACCGAAACGGATGAAGCGGCCGATCGTCGCAGGCTGCACGAGCGCCGCGGCGATCACCGCAGCGACGTCGGCGCGCCCGACCTCGCCGTTGCCCTGCGGCGCCGTCGTGATGCGTCCGGTGGGCGGATCGAGCGTCAGGGTGCCGGGACCGAGGATCGTCCAGTCCAGATCGCTCGCGCGGAGGTGGTCGTCCGCGGCCAGTTTGGCATCGGCGTACGCGAAGAAGGGGTCGTCCTCCGGGATGCCGTGGTCCGGAGTCGAACCGATCCACGACACCATGACGAAGCGACGGACACCGGCCTCGGCGGCGGCATCGATGGCACGCTGGGCAGCGTCGCGGTCGACGGCGTACGTACGCGCGGCATCCCCTCCGCCCGCCCCGGCCGACCACACGACCGCGTCGGCGTCGGCGAAGGCTTCGGCCATCGCGGGCACATCGGCCTTCTCGACGTCGAGGACGGCGGGGTGTCCCCCCGCGCGCTCCACGTCGGCGGAGTGAGCGGGGTTGCGGATCACCGACACCGCCTCGTCGCCGCGCTCGGCCAGGAGTCCCGCGAGGTGGAGCGCAACCTTGCCGTGCCCGCCGATGATCACGATGCGTTCCATGTCACTGTCCTCCGACCTTCTCGACCGACATCTTCAGGATCACCCGGTCCGCGCGGTCCGGGGGCGCCTCCTGTCCGGCGTTGCCGTAGCGCTGCCCGAGCCGGACGTAGAACGCCCCTTCGGGATCGGCGACCTCCTCGACGAGGCGCCCGCGCACTTCGATGTAGCGATACGGCATGTCGGGGTCGAACACCATGAGGCTCATCGACGGGTTCGCCCGCAGGTTGCGGTACTTCTGTCGCGTCGTCGTGTGAGTGAACAGCACGTGCTCGCCGTCGAACTCGAACCACATCGGGTTGACCTGCACCGTCCCGTCGGGACGGACGGTGCCGAGCGCGCCGTAGTTCGGGTTCTCGAGCAGGTCGCGAAGCGCATCGGGGATCATGCGGGTCCTCTCGTCGGTGACTGGTCGCGAGCCTACGCGGCGGTCCCGACGCGTCGACCGGGGGTTGACCTCTCAGGTCGAGTCGCCGTCGACGTACACCCACCGGCCGGCGCGGCGGAGGAACCTGCTGCGCTCGGCGACCGCACCGCGCTCGTCGCCGCGGCGCCAGGTCGCACGGAAGGACACCGTCGCGGCATCCCCGTGCTCGTCCGCGTCCTCGACGACCAGCCCTTCCCAGACGGTGTCGTCGAACTCCAGCTCCGCGGGGCGGGTGCGCGGATGCCACGTGCGAGCGAGGTGGTCGGCGTCGTGCACCGCGAACGCGGTGTACCGCGAGCGCATGAGGCGTTCGGCCGAGGGTGCGGGGGCGCCATCGAGGAGCGGACCGCAGCACTCGCGGAACGCCGCGCGCCCGCACGGGCACGTCGCGGAACCGGCCGGTCTAAGGGACGAGGCACCGAAGGACACCCCGACACTCTAGGTTCTCGCCCGGTCCGCCGCTTCGTACGATGGGGCGAGGCGGCCCCTGCCCGTCGCCGGAAAGGCATGGCATGTCCGACCGTCTCATGCTCCTGGACACCGCATCGCTGTACTTCCGTGCGTTCTACGGTGTGCCCGACAAGGTCAGAGCCGACGACGGCACCTCCGTCAACGCCGTCCGGGGTCTTCTCGACATCATCGCCAAGCTCGTGACGTCCTACGAACCGACGCGGCTCGTGGCGTGCTGGGACGACGACTGGCGGCCCGCGTGGCGGGTGGCTCTGATCCCGACCTACAAGGCCCACCGAGTCGTGGAACTCGTCGACGGGGCACCCGATGTCGAGGAGGTGCCGGCCGCCCTCACCGCACAGATCCCGCTCGTCCGCGAAGCCCTCGGCGCGCTCGGCCTCGCCGTCGTCGGCGCCGCCGAGCACGAAGCCGACGACGTCATCGGCACGCTGGCGGAACGGGCGGACGTGCCTGTCGACATCGTCACCGGGGACCGCGATCTCTTCCAGCTCGTCGACGACGCCCGAGGCATCCGCGTCATCTATACCGCCCGCGGAATGAGCAACCTCGAGATCATCGACGACGCGGCCGTCCAGGCCCGCTACGGCATCCGAGCGGATCAGTACGCCGATTTCGCCGCGCTCCGCGGCGATCCCTCCGACGGGCTCCCCGGGGTCGCCGGCATCGGCGAGAAGTCTGCGGCGGCGCTCCTGGCCGCCTGCGGCGACCTCGACGGCATCCGGTCGGCGGCCGCCGATGTCAGCGCCGGCACGCCTGCGCAGCGCTCCAAGATCATCGCCGCCGGCGGCTATCTGGACGTCGCGCCGTCCGTGGTCCGCGTCGTTCGCGATCTCGACCTCGCCGCGATCGACGACCGCATCCTCGTCGACGAGGACCGTGCGGACGCGTCGACGGCCCTGGCCGAGCGCTGGAACCTGGGCTCGTCGATGTCGCGGGCGCTCGCCGCTCTGCGACGCTGATCGTGCGTCAGCGCTCGCGCGCGAGCCACTCGCGCAAGCGCGGGAGCGGCCACGTGGTCACGATGCGCTCCGGCGGCACTCCGGCCGCCTCCGCGCGCGCGGCTCCGTGATCCAGCAGCGACAGCTGCCCTGGGGCGTGCGCGTCGGAATCGATCGAGAACAGGCAGCCCTCCGCCACCGCGAGGGCCAGCAGGTCGTCCGGCGGGTCCTGACGCTCGGGCCGCGAGTTGATCTCGACGGCGACGCCGGACGCGGCGCACGCCGCGAAGACCGCTCGGGCATCGAATTCCGACGGCGGACGGGTCCCGCGCGACCCCTCGACGAGGCGCCCCGTGACATGCCCGAGCACGTCGACACGGGGGTTCGCGGCCGCAGCGACCAGGCGGCGCGTCATGGCGGTCGACTCCATGCGCAGCTTCGAATGGACGGATGCCACGACCACGTCGAGCTCGTTCAGGAGCGCATCCTCCTGGTCCAGGCCACCGTCGTCGAGGATGTCCACCTCGATTCCGGTGAGCAGCGTGAAAGCGCCGTCGGAGAACCCGTGGACGACATCGATCTGCGCACGCAGACGTTCGGGCGACAGGCCGTTCGCCACGGTGAGCCGCGGTGAGTGATCCGTCAGGGCGAGGTATTCGTGACCGAGCCGGCGCGCGGCCTCGACCATCGACTCGATGGGGGTGAGACCGTCGGACCAATCGCTGTGGCTGTGCAGGTCGCCTCGGAGGGCGGCGCGGAGCTCTCCCCCTCCGTCGACGCCCGCCGCGGCGCGCAGTGCGACGAGGCGCTCGGGTACGTCGCCCGCCAGGGCCTGCCGGATCACGGCGTACGTCGAGTCGCCGATTCCGGCCCGCCGACGCAGCCCGGGATCACGCAGTTCCGCATCGCTCAGGCCCTCGATCGCGGCCGCCGCCGTCCGGAACGCCTTCGACTTGTAGCGCGACGATCTCTCCCGCTCGAGCAGGTACGCGATCTCGGTGAGTGCGTCGAGCGGGTGCATGCTCAGCCCGCCAGCTCGCGAGTGGTCGCCACCCAGTCGTCGAGCTTGGCGAGCGCGCGACCGTCGTCGACGGCCGAGGCCGCGTCGGACATCGCCTCGGCCAGACGCTCCAGGATCGGCCGCTGCACCTCCGCGGCATCCTGGAACAACCGGTACGACACCAGGCCCGCCGCGGCGTTCAGGAGCACGATGTCCCGCACCGCTCCCGTCTCGCCCGCCAGCGTCCGCCGCACCACCTCGGCGTTGTGAGCGGGTGTGCCGCCGAGCAGATCGTCGATGTCGGCCAGCGGGATGCCGAGATCCCGAGGATCCAGATCGTGCTCGTGGACGTCGCCGCGGCTGATCTCCCAGAGGCGGCTGTGCCCGGTCGTGGTCAGCTCGTCGAGGCCGTCGTCGCCGCGGAACACCAGCGCCGTCGCGCCGCGCGTACGGAACACGCCCGTGATGAGCGGGACGCGGTCGAGGTGGGCGACGCCCACGGCGTTGGCCTCGGCACGGGCGGGGTTGCAGAGCGGCCCGAGGAAGTTGAAGACCGTCGGCACGCCCAGCTCGGAGCGCGTGGCCGCCGCATGGCGGAATCCCGGGTGAAAAGCGGCGGCGAACGCGAACGTGATGCCGGTGCGCTCGAGCGTGTCGGCGACGGCCTGCGGGTCGAGCGTGAGCGCGATCCCGAGCGATGACAGCACGTCCGACGACCCCGACGCCGAGCTGGCGGCACGGTTGCCGTGCTTGACGACGGGGACACCGGATGCCGCAGCGACGACCGCCGCCATCGTCGAGACGTTCACCGTGCCGTAGCGGTCTCCGCCGGTGCCGACGATGTCGAGCACCTCGGCCCGGACGGGCAGCGGGACAGCGGCCTCGAGGATGGCGTCGCGGAAGCCCACGATCTCCTCGACCGTCTCGCCCTTGGCCCGCAGCGCGACGAGGAACCCCGCCAGCTGGGAGGGCGTCGCCTCGCCCGACATGATGCAGCGCATCGCCCATGTCGACTCCGACACGCTGAGGTCGCGGCCCTGGAGCAGCGAGGTGAGCAGATCGGGCCAGGTGAAGCGTTCCGCCATGCCACGATCCTTCCACACACGAGGTGTCGCGCCACGTCCCGGCGCCGGCTCGGGAACCCGTTCCGCACCGGGGATTCCTCGCAGATTCTTAGGCTTCCCTAAGTCTCGACGATGGAATATCTCCAGCCGGAGATGGGAATATCGCGCCGTCGGATCGCGCATAATGGGATGGTGACGACCCCTGCGACGTATTCCCAGGCCGTGCGTGCCGTGAAGCGGCCCGACCCGGTCGCTGTCGGCACCATCGTGTGGCTGGGCAGCGAAGTCATGTTCTTCGCCGGCCTGTTCGCGATCTACTTCACCTTGCGCAGCACGTCCGCGCCCCTCTGGGCCGAAGAGACGCAGCTGCTCAACGTCCCCTTCGCGACCGTCAACACGATCATCCTCGTGCTGTCGTCGGTCACGTGCCAGATGGGCGTGTTCGCCGCCGAGCGGTACCAGCCGTACCGCACGGGCAAGCGCACCGGACTGGCCAAGTGGGGAATGGTGGAGTGGTTCTACCTCACCTTCATCCTCGGCGCGATCTTCGTGTCGGGTCAGGTGTGGGAGTACGCGACCCTGGTGGCCGAAGGCTTGCCCATCAGCGCCAACCCCTACGCTTCGGCCTTCTACCTGACCACCGGCTTCCACGCCCTGCACGTGACGGGTGGCCTCATCGCCTTCCTGCTCGTCATCGGCCGCGCATACGCCGTGAAGAACTTTGGTCGCAAAGAGATGACCACCTCGATCGTCGTGTCCTACTACTGGCACTTCGTCGACGTCGTCTGGATCGCGCTGTTCTTCGTCATCTACTTCCTGAAGTAAGAGAGCTGCACTCCACATGGCACGAGAGAAGAAGCCGCGTCGCTCCCACGGACGCCGCAGTCCCCTGGCCGCCGCTGCGCTGATCGGTATCGGTCTGCTGCTCACGGGCGGCATCTACGCGGGCGCGTCGGCCGCGATGGCCGCCACCGACACCCCCACGAGCGCCTCCAACTCGGCCAGCTCGGTCGAAGAGGGAGAGAAGCTCTTCCAGGCCAACTGCGCCACCTGCCACGGTCTCGACCTGCAGGGCAGCCAGCAGGGGCCGTCGCTGTTCGGCGTCGGCGAGCTCTCGGTCCACTTCCAGGTGTCGACCGGGCGCATGCCGCTCCAGGCCCAGGGCCCCCAGGCTCCGCAGAAGCCCGTGCAGTTCACGGATGAGCAGATCAACGCGATCGCCGCGTACGTGCAGTCCGCGGCTCCCGGACCCACGTACCCGGCGGCGGATGTCGTCGACGGAGAGGGCGACCTCTCGCACGGTGCCGAGCTCTTCCGCATCAACTGCGCCATGTGCCACAACGTGGCCGGTGCCGGCGGAGCCCTCACCGAGGGCAAGTGGGCCCCCGGTCTCCACGAGGTGACCCCGGTCAACATGTACGCGGCGATGGTCACGGGCCCGCAGAACATGCCGGTCTTCAACGACCTCAACCTCACGCCCGAAGACAAGCGCGACGTCATCTCGTACCTGATGTTCCTTCAGAAGTCCGAGTCCCCCGGCGGCTTCGCGCTCGGATCGCTCGGTCCGGTCTCGGAGGGTCTGTTCATCTGGATCTTCGGCATCGGAGCGCTCATCGCGCTCACCGTGTGGATCACGGCGAAGTCCAACTGATCGTCGTCATCGACATTACGTAACGTACGAGGAGCACCATGGCACACGAGGAAGACGCACTCGAGCACGAGAGGGCTTCATGGAAGCCCGGCTCCGGGCTCGCCGTCGCGGTTCCCGACCCCGTGCAGAACCCCGGTCTCCCGGGGCACCGCCAGCGCATGACCGACCAGGACCCCCAGGCGATGAAGCGTGCGGTCCGCACGGTCTACACCCTGTTCTACTTCTCGGTCGCGGCGAGCATCTGGGCGAGCATCGCCTACATGATCTTCCCGATCGAGTCGGGCGCGCTGATCGACATCCGCTACAACAACCTGTTCATCGGGCTGGGCATCGCCTTCGCCCTGCTGGCGATCGGCATCGGCGCGATCCACTGGTCGAAGTCGGTCATGGCCGACAAGGAGCACATCGAGGATCGCCACGCCACGCGCGGTCGTGACACCACGCGTGAGGGCGCGGTCAACGTCTTCGTCGAGGCCGACAAGGACTCCGGCTTCGGTCGGCGCGAGGTCATCCGCAACTCGCTCTTCGCGGCGCTCCTCGCCTCCGTGATCCCCGGGATCACGCTCTTCCGCGGTCTCGCTCCGCAGGATCAGGACCCGGTGACGCTGCTCAGCCACACGATGTGGGAGGGCGGCATGCGCCTCGCGCACGACCCCTCGGGTCGACCGATCCGCGCGGCCGATGTCACGCTCGGATCCGCCTTCCACGTGATCCCGGAGGAGCTCGCGGGCGTCGGTCACGACGAGGGCTACCTCGAAGAGAAGGCGAAGGCGATCGTCCTGCTCATGCGCCTGCAGCCCGAGCAGCTGAACCCCGAGACCAACCGCATGGACTGGACGTACGACGGCATCGTCGCGTACTCCAAGGTCTGCACCCACGTGGGCTGCCCCGTGGCTCTGTACGAACAGCAGACCCACCACCTCCTGTGCCCCTGCCACCAGTCGCAGTTCGACGTCGCCAACGGAGCGGCCGTCATCTTCGGCCCGGCTGCCCGTCCCCTGCCGCAGCTCCCGATCACCGTCGACGCCGAGGGCTACCTCGTCGCGCAGAGTGACTTCCAGGAGCCCGTCGGCCCCAGCTTCTGGGAGCGCTCATGAGCACCGCCACCCACCCCACGGAGAACGTGACCACCGAACCGGCGGTCTACTCGGGCCCGCCCAAGGCCGACCTCAACGGCAAGCCCCTGGGTGGCCGGTTCGTCGGTGCCGCAGCGAACTACCTGGATGAGCGCACGAGCATCTCGGGCATCGTCAAGGAGCTCGGTCGCAAGATCTTCCCGGACCACTGGTCGTTCATGCTCGGCGAGATCGCGCTGTGGAGCTTCGTCGTCGTGCTCCTTTCGGGCACGTTCCTGACGTTCTTCTTCCAGGCGTCCATGGTCGAGACGCACTACAACGGCGCCTACGAGCCCATGCGCGGCATCGCGATGTCGGCGGCCATGGAGTCCGCGCTGCACATCTCGTTCGACCTGCGCGGCGGCCTGCTGGTCCGCCAGATCCATCACTGGGCCGCCCTCGTCTTCGTGGCCGGCATCGGTGTGCACATGCTCCGCGTCTTCTTCACCGGCGCCTTCCGCAAGCCGCGCGAGCTGAACTGGGTCGTCGGCTTCATCCTCTTCATCCTCGCGATGGCAGAGGGCTTCACGGGCTACTCGCTCCCCGACGACCTGCTCTCGGGCAACGGCCTGCGCATCATCGACGGCATGATCAAGGGTCTCCCCGTGATCGGCACGTGGACCTCGTTCCTCCTCTTCGGCGGCGAGTTCCCCGGTACCGCGATCGTCGGACGCCTTTACACGCTGCACATCCTGCTGCTGCCCGCGATCCTCGTGGCGCTGCTCGCGGTGCACCTCATGTTGATGATCATCAACAAGCACACGCAGTTCGCGGGGCCGGCCCGTACGAACAGCAACGTCGTGGGCTATCCCATGCTCCCGGTGTACGCGTCCAAGATGGGCGGCTTCTTCTTCATCACCTTCGGCGTGATCGTGCTGATCGCCGCGCTCGTGACGATCAACCCGATCTGGAACTACGGTCCGTACGACCCCTCCCCGGTGTCCGCCGGAACGCAGCCCGACTGGTACATCGGCTTCGCCGACGGCATGCTGCGTCTGATCCCGCCGCACCTCGAATTCGTGCTCTGGGGCCACACGTGGTCGTGGAACATCATCATCCCCGTCGGCGTCCTGGGCCTGTTCATCGTCATCGTCATGATCTACCCCTTCATCGAGGCGTGGATCACCGGCGACAAGCGCGAGCACCACATCGCACAGCGTCCGCGCAACGCCGCCACCCGCACGGCGATCGGCGCCGCCGGTGTGACGTTCTACGCGGTCATGTGGGCTGCCGCATCGTCGGACATCATGGCCACGCACTTCCACCTCACGATGGAGGGCGTCATCCACGCCCTGCAGGCGCTGCTCATCCTCGGGCCGATCATCGCCTACTTCGTCACCAAGCGCATCTGCATCGCCTTGCAGAAGAAGGACCGCGAGATCGCGCTGCACGGCTACGAGTCGGGCCGTATCGTCCGCCTCCCCGGCGGCGAGTACATCGAAGTCCACCAGCCGGTGGACGAGTACGAGCGCTGGAAGCTGGTCGACAACGAGACCTACGAGCCCCTCGTGGTCCGTCCGAACGCCAAGGGCCAGATCCCGTGGCACCAGAACTTCCGCGCATCGATCTCGCGGTGGTTCTTCGAAGACCGCCTCACGCCGCTCACGCAGGCCGAGCTCGACGCCGCGGTGGCCCACCAGCACCACGAGCTCGATCACGTCGACCACGAAGAGGCCGACGAGATCGCGGGAGCCAACGCCCGCGCCGACGCCGAGGGGCGCCCGCACATGGCCGTCGGAGAACGCGCCGAGGTCGAGTTCCCCGCCCCCAAGGGCCTGGGCGAGCAGACCGACGGCCGCACGGACAAAGGCGAGTAGTTCCGCCACTCGAGGGAACCCCGGTGCTTCGGCGCCGGGGTTCCCTCGTTTTCGGAGCGGAGCCCGGACGCGCGTCGGACGGATTGGCAGGATGCCGGCGAGCGGTGGCACTCTTCGTGGCGCCCCGCGACGATCGTCGCGTCTATGGTGAAGCCATGACCGACCCCGCAGAGTACTTCTCCCGCCGGCTCGCCTTCGAGACCGACCCCTCCGACGTGTATGCCGCGCAGAAGGCGGGCGACCGTTTCGTCCTCGTGGACGTGCGCGGGGACGAGGCCTGGGCTCAGGGCCGCATCACCGGAGCGATCCACATGCCCTACCGGCAGATCGCTGAGCGGGCGCCGCGCGAGCTGGACGCCCAGGTTCCCGTCGTCGTCTACTGCTGGAGCCCCGGATGCAACGCCGGCCAGAAAGGAGCTCTCGAGTTCGCCCGGCTCGGGTTCTCGGTGCGCGAGATGATCGGCGGGTACGAGTACTGGGTACGCGAGGGGCAACCCTACGAGAACGACGAAGGGCCGTGCGAGCGCGTGTTCGACCCGACGGTGATGGTCGTCCGTCACTGACACCGGCCGGCGCGCGAGCGCTGACGTAAACTGCCTCGGTGGTGCACCCTCCCCTCGAGCCGTTCTCGTCCGGCTTCCTCGATCGTCCCGACGGAGCACGCCTGTACTGGGAGATGTCGGGCAACCCCCGCGGTCGTCCCGCGCTGTACTTACACGGCGGGCCAGGCGGGGGGCTCGGTCGCGGCGGCTATCGACGGCACTTCGATCCCGACCTGCACCTCATCGTCGGACTCGATCAGCGCGGCTGTGGCCGCAGCACGCCCTGGGCGTGCGAGGACCTCGACAGCCTTGCCGCGCAGACGATGGGTCATCTCATCGATGATCTGGAGGCGCTGCGCGCACACCTGGGTATCCAAGCGTGGCTTCTGCACGGAGTGTCCTGGGGGTCGACGCTCGCGCTCGCCTACGCTCTGGAGCATCCCACGCGCGTGACCGAGATCGTGAATCTCGCCGTGACGACAGGCGGGCGGTGGGAGATCGACTGGATCACGGACGGGATGCGACCGGTGTTCCCGGAAGCCCATGAACGCCTCCGCGCCCCGCTGCGATCCGATGAGCGAACGATCGAGGGGTACGCCCGCCTGCTCCGTGACGCCGACGCCGACGTGCGACGGGATGCCGCGGAGCGGTGGGACGCGTGGGAGGCGACGCATGTGTCCCTGGGTCCGCTGGCCACCCCCGGGCCTCTGCACGCGGATCCACACCATCGGCTGAACTTCGCCACCCTCGTGACCCACTACTGGGCTCGAGACTGCTTCCTGCCGGGAGAGCACGCGGTCTTGTCCCGGGCACACGAACTGGCAGGCATCCCCGGGGTGCTCGTGCATGGACGGCGTGACATCAGTGGACCGGTCGTCACCGCGTGGCAGCTCCAACGAGCGTGGCCGGGAAGCCGACTCGAAGTCGTCGAAGAAGACGGCCATGGCGGGCCCACCAGCGCCCATCTCGCCACGGAGGCGATCGACGGGTTCGCCCGTGGCGCGCAAGCCAGCTGAGACGAGAGCCCGATCCGTCAGGCGGTCTCGACGTCCTCAGTGAACCAGCGGGCCGCCGAGCCGAAGAAGATGGGCGGGGACGACGGAGCATCGTCGTCGACGACATCGCACACGACAACAGTGACGTTGTCGCGCGTCCCCGCTTGCAGGGCCAGTCCGACGGCCTCTGCGGCGGCAGATCGAGGGTCGTCGGCCCGCGCGACGAGGCGAGCGACGTCGGACTCGGGAACGTAGTCGGTGAGTCCATCGCTGCACAGGACCCACCGGTCCCCCGGCTGCGCCGCATGGGTGGCCACCGAGACGACATCGCCCTCGGATCCCGCGAGCGAGGCGGTGATGATGTTGCGACGCGGGTGCGCGGCTGCCGCTTCCGGCGAGATGATGCCGTGATCCACCAGTGCCTGTACGTACGAGTCGTCGCGCGTCTGCCGAGAGAACTCGCCGTCGCGGAGCAGATAGGCACGCGAGTCACCCGTATGTGCGAGCAACAACTCGGACTCCGTACCGAGGAAAACACCCGTGAAGGTCGTCGCCATCCCCTCGAGAGCGGGGTCGCGCTCGACGTGGGCTCGAATGTCCCAGTTGGCTTCTCGTACCCGCACGAGCAATCCGTCCGCATCCAGCCCGGTCCCCCGGGTTGCGACGAGACGGTGGACGAGCGCTGCAGAGGCCAGATCTCCCGACGGTCCTCCCCCGACACCGTCAGCCACCGCCGCACCCCAGGACGCCGCGAAAGCGGCGTCCTGGTTGGTGGGACGGTGGGCGCCGGCGTCCGAGACGGCGGCCGTATTCAACCGTAGCGGCACGAGATCAGCGCGCGAAGTACCCGCGGTAGTACTCGTAGACCCAGCCGACGATGGCGATCACGAAGATGCCGAAGGCAACGGGGACGAGCCAGCTGCCGACGGCCAGACCGATCGCGGCGATCGCCGCCGACCCAGCCAGGACGATGGGCCACCACGACCAGGGGCTGAACTCACCCATCTCGGGGTCGCCGTCGTCGATGTCGGCCGTCAGCGAGTCCTCGGGAAGCTCACCGCGCTGCGCTTTGAGCACGCGCGAGATGTAGAAGGCGATCATCGCCGACATCAGGCCAAGGAAGACCAGAGCCACCGTTCCGACCCACTCGACGCCGCCGTGCTGGATGAGGCTCCAGACGGTGTACACCGCGGCGATGAAGAAGCCGAAGCCCGCGAGGAGCCACCAGAGTCCGACATTGGTACGCATGAGTTACTTCACCTCTCCAGCGGCCGCGTCGACGACGGGAGCGTCCGGAGCGTCCTTCGCCGGTCCCACTCCGACCGGAAGACCGGCCTCGGGGTGGTTCAGGTCGAACGCGGGGCGCTCGCTACGGATGCGCGGGATCGACGTGAAATTGTGGCGGGGCGGCGGGCACGACGTCGCCCACTCCAGCGACGCGCCGTAGCCCCACGGGTCGTCGACCGTCACGCGCGGCGCTTTCCGGGCCGTGATCCAGACATTCAGGAGGAACGGGATCATCGAGGCCCCGAGGATCATCGATCCGACGGTGGAGACCTGGTTGCCCCACGTGAAGCCATCCGCGGCGGCGTAGTCCGCGTAACGACGAACCATGCCGTCGACGCCCAGCCAGTGCTGGATGAGGAAGGTCATGTGGAAGCCGACGAACAGCATCCAGAAGTGCACCATGCCCAGACGCTCGTTCAGCATCTTCCCGGTCCACTTCGGCCACCAGAAGTAGAACCCGGCGAACATCGCGAACACCACCGTCCCGAACACCACGTAGTGGAAGTGCGCCACCACGAAGTAGGAGTCGGACAGGTGGAAGTCGAGCGGGGGCGACGCGAGGATCACTCCGGTCAGGCCACCGAACACGAACGACACGAGGAAGCCCAAGGCGAACACCATCGGCGTCTCGAAGGTCACGGAACCGCGCCAGAGCGTGCCGATCCAGTTGAAGATCTTCACACCCGTGGGCACCGCGATCAGCATCGTCATGAGCGCGAAGAACGGCAGGAGCACACCGCCCGTGACGTACATGTGGTGGGCCCACACCGCCACCGACAGGGCGGCGATCGCGATCGTGGCGTAGACGAGCGTCTTGTACCCGAAGATCGGCTTGCGGCTGAAGACCGGGAAGATCTCGGACACGATGCCGAAGAACGGCAGCGCGATGATGTACACCTCGGGGTGCCCGAAGAACCAGAACAGGTGCTGCCACAGCAGCACACCGCCGTTCTCGGGGTTGTAGATCTGTGCACCCAGGACGCGGTCGGCGGCAGCGGCGAAGATCGCCGCAGCGAGCACAGGGAAGGCCAGCAGGATCAGGATGCTCGTGATGAGGGTGTTCCACGAGAAGATCGGCATCCGCCACATCGTCATGCCGGGGGCGCGCATCGTCAGCACCGTCGTGATGAAGTTGACGGCACCCAGGATCGTGCCGAAACCGCTGATGCCGAGACCGAGCATCCAGAGGTTGCCACCCACGCCGGGCGAGAAGCTGGCGTTGGCGAGCGGCTGGTAGGCGAACCATCCGAATCCGGCGGCACCCTGCGGGGTGAGGAAGCCCGAGACGGCGATGGTCGAGCCGAAGAGGAACAGCCAGAAGGCGAAGGCGTTCAGACGCGGGAACGCCACGTCGGGCGCCCCGATCTGCAGCGGCAGCAGCGCGTTGGCGAAGCCCGCGAACAGCGGCGTCGCGAACATGAGCAGCATGATCGTGCCGTGCATCGTGAACAGCTGGTTGTACTGCTCTTTCGTCGGGATGATCTGCATCCCGGGCTCGAACAGTTCGGCGCGGATGATGAGCGCCATCACGCCGCCGAGCATGAAGAACAGCACGGACGAGATCAGGTACATGTACCCGATGGTCTTGTGGTCGGTGGAGGTGATCCACTTGACGACCAGGTTGCCCTTCTGCTCGACACGCGTGCTGCTCAGCAGAGCGGCCTGGCGGGGCGGCAGGGTCGTCGGGCGCGAGGGGCCCGTTCCCTGGAGCGGAAGCGTCGTGGCCATGATCACTCGTTCCCTTCGGTGCCGGCCGTGCTGAGGTTCTGCAGGCGGGACAGATCACTGATGTCGCCGACGTCACCCGCCGCGCGCAGCGAGTCGAGGTAGTCCTCGTACTCGGCCTCGCTCACGACCTTGACGTTGAACAGCATGGCGGAGTGGTACTCACCGCACAGCTCGGCGCACTTGCCCTCGTACGTACCCTCACGGGTCGGAGTGAACGACCAGTAGTTCTCGCGTCCGAGGTACATGTCTTTCTTGTACAGGAAGTCGATGATCCAGAAAGAGTGGATCACGTCGCGGGAGCGGAGCTCGATCTGCACGGTCTTGTTGACGGGAAGGTACAGCGTCGGAACGTCCTCGAGGTCGTAGCCGTCGTCGGTGGCCGTGGCCTGGACGCCCATCGAGTAGACCGCGTCGGAGTTGTCCTCGCGCTCACCGTTGTACTGGAAGTCCCACGCCCACTGCTTGCCGTAGGCCGTGATCGAGACGTCGGGGTTCTCGTACTGCGTCTCGAGGGTGTTCTGGTCGCGGGCGGTGAAGGCGAAGAAGCCCACCACGAGGATCAGCGGCACGACCGTGTAGAAGATCTCGACCGGCATGTTGTAGCGCAGCTGCACCGGCAGCCCCGACTGGCCCTTGCGACGGCGATAGGCGATGACGGCCCACAGCATGAGGCCCCACGTGATGACGCCGACGGCGAGGAGCACGATCCACGAGTTGACCCACAGACCGGCGACCATGTCGGTGTGGTTCGTCGCGGGCGTTCCGTCGTCGACGAATCCGGGAAGGAATCCGTGCAGCTGCGACGTGGTGCAGCCGGAGAGAAGTGCGACGGAAGCGATCCCGACGGGGACGGCTGCCCAACGAAGGCGACGTTTGGAGGGCACAGTGCACCTTTCCGGGTCGTGGATGTTGCTCTCGACAGTCTAGAGCAACCTCTTACGGTTCTCTGGCCATTCGTCCAGCACCGAAGCATCGAAAACCCCCGGTTTCCGCGGTGTGATCCGCGTGTGCCGGGGGTCGTCGGATTCGGCGCCGAAGCGTCGTGGCGGCGTCAGTGGAAGCTGTCGCCGCAGGCGCAGGAGCCCTGCGCGTTGGGGTTGTCGATCGTGAAGCCCTGCTCCGAGATCGTGTCCTTGAAATCGATGCTCGCACCGTCGAGGTACGGCACGCTCATGTCGTCGACGATGACCTCCACACCATCGAAGTCGGCGACCTTGTCGCCGTCGAGGTAACGCTCATCGAAGTAGAGCTGGTAGATCAGGCCCGAGCATCCGCCCGGCTGCACGGCGACGCGCAGACGCAGGTCGTCGCGGCCCTCCTGGGACAGCAGGCTCTTCACCTTCTCGGCGGCGGCGTCGGTCAGGGCGACTCCGTGCTCGCGGGTGACGGCGTCGGGCGACAGTGTCGTGTCGGTCATGGCGTGGCCCTTCGGGTCGTTGGTCGCGGGGACGAGACGATTCTACGCCCGCCTCGCCCCCGTGGCCTCGATCAGATGGTGCGGCGGTTCAGACGTTCCAGGAGCAGCGCCTCCGAGACGAGCGCGTTGCGGAAGGTCTCCAGGTGCAGCGACTCGTTCGGGCTGTGAGCGCGAGCGTGCGGATCCTCCACGCCGGTGACCAGGATCTGCGCGCCGGGGAACTCGCGCACCAGATCGGCGATGAACGGGATCGACCCGCCCACGCCGACGTCGACCGCATCCACGCCGTAGCCGTCGGCGAAGGCCGCGCGCGCGTCCTCGACCGCCCATCCCCCGGTGTCCACGAGGAAGGCGTCGCCGCAGTCGATGTCGCTGAACTCGAGGTGCGCACCGAAGGGAGCGTGCGCGCGCAGGTGCGCCTCGATCGCTGCGAACGCCTCCTCGGCCGACTGCCCGGGCGCGACGCGCGCGCTGATGACGACGCGGGTCTGCGGGGCCAGGGTGTTGGATGCCGACTCGACCGGCGTGGCATCCCAGCCGGTGATGGTCACCGACGGCTTGTTCCACAGCCGGCTGAGGATGCTGTCGCGCCCGATCGGCGACACGCCCTCGAGCAGGCCCGACTCGGCGCGGAGGGTCTCCTCGTCGTAGGGCGGGGTCTCGGCGTCGCGCATCGCGAGCCCCTCGACCGCGACGGCTCCCTCGTCGTCCCACAGCGTCGCCAGGAGCTTCACCGTCGCGAGCATGGCATCCGGGACCGCGCCGCCCATCATCCCCGAGTGCGAGGCGTGGGCGAGAGTGCGGACGGTCAAGGTGAAGCGCGCGTTGCCGCGCAACGAGACGGTCAGCCCGGGGGTCTTCTCGTCCCAGTTGCCCGAATCGGCCACGACGATCACGTCGGAGCGCAGCACATCGGCGTGGTCGACGAGAAACTGCGCGAACGAACGCGAGCCGTACTCCTCCTCGCCCTCGATGAACACCGCGATGCCCAGGTCGAGGTCGTCGCCGAGGGCGTCCGCGAGGGCGCGGATCGCTCCGACGTGCACCATGATGCCGGCCTTGTCGTCGGCGGCCCCACGCCCGTACAGGCGGCCGTCACGAACCGTGGGTTCGAACGGCGGGGAGTCCCACAGCGCCTCGTCGCCGGGCGGCTGCACGTCGTGGTGCGCATACAGCAGCACGGTCGGTCGCCCGTTGCGGGCGGGGCGGGACGCCAGCACCGCGGGCTGTCCCCACTCGTCGGTACCGGGGATCGCGGCACGCGCCACCTCGACGCGCTCGAAGACGCCCGTGCCGCGCAGCAGATCCGCGACGGCGTCGGCGCTGCGCGCCACTCCGGACTGGTCGAACGCGGGCCAGGCGATGGAGGGGATGCGCACGAGCGCACCGAGGTCGGCGAGGGCTGCGGGGATGCCGTCGGACGCGGTGGCGCGCACGGCATCCTGCCGAGACAGGTCAGGGGTCATGCGGGTAATCTTAAGTCTCCGATCCAGCGAGCTCTCGAGGTTACCCGTGGCCAAGTCCCCTGCCCCCGTCCCCAACGACACCCCCGTCGCGCCGGATGTCACCGCTGCGGGCAAGGGCCGGGCGACGCCGTCCCGGGCCGAGCAGGAGGCAGCGCGCAAGCGACCCCTCGTGCCCGACACGAAGGAGGCCAAGGCCCGCGCGCGCGCCGAGCTCGCGGCGCAGCGCGAGAAGGCGCGCGTCGGCATGGCCGCCGGAGATGAGCGCTATCTCCCGGTACGAGACAAAGGTCCGCAGCGCCGGTTCGCGCGCGACTTCGTCGACGCGGGATGGCATCTCGGTGAGGGCGTCATGCCTTTCATGATCCTCGTGATCGTCATGACCCTCGTACCGAACGGCTTCTTCCAGTACTGGTCGTTCGTGGCGCTGTGGATCTTCATCCTCTTCGTCATCGGCGACATGATCATCACCTCGATCCGCGTCAAGCGCGCCGCGAAGGCGAAGTTCGGCGACGGCAAGGTCGAGAAGGGCCTCGGCTGGTACGCCGCGATGCGTACCGTGCAGATGCGGTTCATGCGCCTGCCCAAGCCACAGGTCAAGCGCGGTCAACACCCCGCGTGATCCGCTCCCGCTCCGACGGCGGCGTGTCCTTCGGGACGCGCCGCCGTCGCTTTGTCGGCGGAGACCGTATCAGGAACGCGCAGCGAGACAGCGATTGATCTGCCGCGCCCACAGCGGCCCGCGGTACAGGAAGGCGGTGTAGCCCTGCACGAGCGTGGCGCCGTGCGCGAGCCGCTCGCGCACGTCGTCGGCGGTCTCCACTCCCCCGGCCGAGATGACGGCGAAGTCCGCAGGGACGGCGGCACGCACGAGGTCGAGCACCTGGAGCGCACGCCGCTTCAGCGGCGCACCAGAGAGACCGCCGGCACCCGCGGCCTCGACGGTTGCGGTCGACGTGCGCAATCCCTCGCGTGCGATCGTGGTGTTGGTGGCGATGATGCCCGCGAGTCCGACGTCGACGGCGAGTCGGGCGATGTCCCCCACCTCGTCGTCGGCGAGATCGGGCGCGATCTTCACCAGCAGCGGTGTCGTCCCCGCGGCCTCGCGCACGGCGGTGAGGAGCGGACGCAGAGTCTCCACGGCTTGTAGGCCTCGGAGACCCGGCGTGTTCGGCGACGATACGTTCACGACGAGATAGTCGGCCAGGGGGGCCAGCAGCCGCGCACTGCGGACATAATCGGTCGTCGCGTCCTCGACGGCCACCGCCCGGCTCTTGCCGATGTTGACTCCCACGACAGGACGACGGCGGGAGCGGCGCAGCGCACGGAGCCGGCGCGCGGCGACCTCGGCACCGTTGTTGTTGAACCCCATCCGATTGATCACCGCACGGTCGGCCACCAGGCGGAACAGCCGCGGCTTCGGATTGCCCGGCTGCGGCAGCGCCGTGACCGTCCCCACCTCGACATGCCCGAAGCCGAGGGCCCCGAGGCCCCGCACCATCGTGACGTTCTTGTCGAATCCCGCGGCGACGCCGAACGGTGAGTCGAAGGTCAGGCCGAGCGCCTGCACCCTCGACGACGGGGCCGGCGCGGTCGCCGCCCGGACCACGGATGCCACCGGACCCACGCCCGCGACACGGATGACGAGGGCGCCCAGATGATGAGCGAACTCGGGATCGAGGCGACTCAGGACCGAGCGGAAGAGAAGGGGATACATCTCGGCCAGGCTACTGGACGTCGTCGATCCCGACGGGCGCGGCCGCCTCCCGCGCGGCGTGGTCGGCGCGCAGTTGCGCGATCGCCGCGTCGAAGTCATCGAGCGACTCGAAGGCCTGGTAGACGCTCGCGAATCTCAGGTACGCCACCTCGTCGAGCTCGCGCAACGGCCCCAGGATCGACAGGCCGATCTCGTTGGCCTCGATCTGCGACGAGCCCGTCTGCCGGATCGTCTCCTCGACCTGCTGCGCGAGCATCGCCAGATCGGCATCCGTCACCGGGCGCCCTTGACAGGCCTTCCGCACGCCCGACATGACCTTCTCGCGGCTGAACGGTTCGACGACACCGGAACGCTTGATGACGTTCAGGCTCGCCGTCTCCACGGTCGAGAACCGTCCGCCGCACTTCGGGCACTGACGGCGGCGCCGGATGCTGAGCCCGTCATCGCTCGTGCGGGAGTCGATGACGCGCGAGTCGGGGTTGCGGCAGAACGGACAATGCATGGAAGACCCCGATCAGTCGGCGAAGCGCGCCGTGACGGCCTCACCGTGGGCAGGCAGGGCCTCGGCCTCGGCGAGCGTGACGATGGACGCGTGCACCGCGGCGAGAGCGTCGCGGTCGTACTCGACGACCTGCTGCGGGCGCAGGAACGTCGCGGCCGACAGTCCGGCGGAGTACCGCGCCTGCCCGCCGGTGGGCAGGACGTGGTTGCTGCCGGCGAGGTAGTCGCCGAGACTGACCGGCGTGTACGGACCGACGAACACCGCTCCGGCGTTGACGTAGTCCTCCGGCCGGGGATCGGCGAGGTGGAGCTCGAGGTGCTCGGGCGCATAGGCGTTGCTGAACGCCGTGGCCTGCCCGATGTCGTCGACCAGCACGATCGCGGACTGCGGCCCGGCGAACGCGGCACGCACGCGCTCCGAGTGCCGCGTCGCGGCGACGCGCGGCTCGAGCGCTTCTCGGACGGCGTCGGCCAGATCGGGGGCATCGGTGACGAGGACGGCTGAGGCCTGCTCGTCGTGCTCGGCCTGACTGACGAGGTCGGCCGCGACCAGCGCCGCGTCGGCGGTGGCGTCGGCGACGACGAGGATCTCGGTCGCCCCGGCTTCCGAGTCGGTGCCGACGCGACCGGCGACCGCGCGTTTGGCGGACGCGACGAAGTTGTTGCCCGGCCCGGTGACGACGTCGACCGGGTGGAGGCCGAGCGAGGGGACACCGGACGCGAAGGCGCCGATGGCCCCGGCCCCGCCCATCGCGTACACCTCGGTCACCCCCAGCAGCCTCGCGGCGGCGAGGATGACGGGGTGCACACGTCCACCGAAGTCGGCCTGCGGAGGCGAGGCCAGCGCGACCTCGCGTACCCCCGCGACCTGCGCCGGGACGACGTTCATCACGACGCTCGAGGGGTAGACGGCCTTGCCGCCCGGCACGTACAGACCGACCCTGCGGACCGGCTGCCACCGCTGCGTGACTCGCGCACCGGGACCGAGCTCGGTCACCGCCGGTGCGGGCACCTGAGCGGCCGAAGCGATCCGTACGCGTCGAATGGCCTCGTCCAGCGCGGCGCGGATGCCGGGATCGAGGTCGGCGAGAGCCTCGTCGAGGTGGGCGGCGGGGACCGCGATGGCGTGATCGCTCACGCGGTCGAACGTCGCCGCCTGCTCGCGCAGCGCCTCTTCGCCCCGCCGGGCGACGTCGTCGACGATGCGTGCGGCGGTGGCCAGCGCCTCGTCGCGGGCCGCATCGGCCCGGGGCACGACAGCGAGGAATTCGGCCGGCGAGAGCACGCGGCCGCGCAGATCGATGGTGCGGAGCATTCCTCCAGGCTACCGGTCGGCGGTGAGCCGCCCACCGCGGGGCGGGCGGCTCACGGGCGGCGTTCAGCCGCGCGTCACTCCGTCGATGTCGTGCAGGTAGCCGATGCGGCCGTCGTCGTGTCGGATGACGAAGGTCTCGCCGCGGTCCTCGATCACGAGCGCCCACGCGGTCGGTCCGATCCGGAAGATCGGTGTGCCGTAGTCATCGACGACATCGCGCTCGGTGGGCGCGAGCGCCCAGAAGGCCTGGGGGTGCGGGTGACGCGGTGCCTCGTGCTCCGCCGTGGAGTCCGCGAATGCCGTGCCGCCGCCGGCGGCGATCACGTCGGTGTCGTGCGTGTCGCCGTGGGCCGGGAGGACCGAGGTGACCGGCTCCGCGTGTGCGGAGTGAGGCAGATCGGTGGAACCGGTGTAGCTGCCGGGGACCGAGCCGTGCTCCGCGGTCGCAGCGTGGTCGTTCTCGTGCTCGTGGGCCGCCGCCGCCGCAGCCGGCGCGGTCCGCACCGGACGGGGACGTGCCGGACGCGGGACGACGGCGCGCACCGGCCGCGCATTGCGGTGGGCGGGGGCCTCGGGCCGACCCTGGAAGTCCTGCTCGAAGGGCGGGATGATCGGCGCGAACACCGTCAGGACGACGTCCGCGAGCGCCAGCAACGCTCCGACCCAGACGACCCACGTCCGCGTCCAGATCCCGGTCTCTGCCGCCACCGACACGGTGTCCCACACCCACGAGACCCACACCAGAGCGGACACGGAGAACGCCACCGACGCGAACTGGTCGATGCCGAGCGATCCGACCCGGCGGATACCCTGCGGGGACAGGCGGCGGAGTGCGAGCAGACCGACAGCGACGGTGGGCAAGGCGACGGTCGGGATCCACCAGAGCCCCGAGAGCCAGACGTTGGTGCCGCCCCCGAGCACGCGCACGTTGGCGGGCAGGTTGTTCAGTGGGAAGAAGGACACCAGGAAGGTCACCGCCCAGATGCCGAGCAACGCGACCTCGCGAACCGAGAACGGTCCGACGCCGTACTGCGGGGCGTCGACGTCGCGGGGCGACGCGTCCTCCGCGGCGCGGTCGCGCAGTTCGGGCAGTTCGGTGTGCGTCGATCGACGCGCATTGACGTGGGACCGGGCATCGATGTGCTGTCCCGAGGCGACGGCGTCGTCTGCGTCGCGGTCGAGTTCGCCGCTGTCCGCGGTCGAGCGCGCACCGTGCTGGTCCGTGGCGACATCCCGGTCGTCCGCGGACGCGGGCGCGTCCGTCCGCCGGGCGGAGTCGTCGCCCGCCGCCGGGTCAGCGCTTCGCGTGGTCGGGTCGTCGTAGCGATCGGTCACGATGGTCCTTTCGTTCGGGCGCCGCGGCGCCCGTCATCACTGTGAGACTGCCGCGTCGCCTCGGGGTGCGCCCCGGGTTGACAACGCGTCCCTGAGCTCAGCCCAGGCAGTTGGGGCCGAGGAGTCCCTTGAGCTCTCCGAACAGATCAGCGGTCACCCGCACAGGCATAGGCACCTCGAAGACCTTGGCGGTCCCTCCTTTGTGCAACTTGAGAGTCACCTCCGTGTCGCCCGCATGACGCCGGAGCATCTGGGCGAGCTCGCCTACGAGTGTCTCGTTCGCCCGCTGCTCCGGAACGACGAGCGTCAGACCGCTGAGCGCGTCGAATCCCTCGAGGTCGGGGGCGAACGCGGACTGGGCGTGCAGGTTGAGGCCGTCGTCTCGCCGCGACACGCGACCGCGCACGACGAGGATGGAGTCGGCCTGCAGCACCGGCGCGAACTCGGCGTATGTCTTGCCCATGAACATCACGGTCACCTCGCCGTTGAAATCCTCGACGGTGACCATGCCGTACGGGTTTCCGCTCTGCTTGGCGACCCGGTGCTGCACGCTGGTGAGGAGCCCTGCCACCGTCACCTGGTCGCCGTCCTGCACGTCGTCGGAGGCGAGCAGGTCGTGGATCGACGTGGACGCGTGCTTGGCCAGTGGCACTTCGAGCCCCGCCAGCGGGTGGTCGGAGACGTAGAGGCCCAGCATCTCGCGTTCGAACGCGAGCTTGTCCTTCTTCGTCCACTCGGGGCGTTCGGGCACCTTCGCCACCTGCTGGGGCTCGTCCCACAGCGAGTCGAAGTCGAACCCCACCTCGCCGTTGGCCTCGCGACGCTTGTCGAGGACGGCGCCCTCGCACGCGTCCTCATGGATCTCCACGAGGGCGCGCCGCGTCGAGCCCAGGGAGTCGAAGGCCCCGGCCTTGATCAGGGATTCGACCGTGCGCTTGTTCGCGACGTGCAGCGGAACCTTGGAGAGGAAGTCGTGGAACGAGGTGTATTTGGCATCCTGACGGGCGGCCACGATCCCGTCGACGACGTTGGTGCCGACGTTGCGGACCGCCCCGAGACCGAAGCGGATGTCCTCGCCGACGGCCGCGAAGAACCGGATCGACTCGTTCACGTCGGGCGGCAGCACCCGGATGCCCATCCGGCGGCACTCGTTGAGGTACACCGCCATCTTGTCTTTCGAGTCGCCGACGCTCGTGAGCAGCGCCGCCATGTACTCGGCGGGATAGTGGGCCTTCAGGTAGGCCGTCCAGTAGGAGACGAGCCCGTACGCGGCGGTGTGCGCCTTGTTGAACGCGTAGTCGGCGAAGGACTCCAGGACCTTCCACAGCGTCTGCTGGGCCTCGTCGGAGAATCCGCGCTCTGTCATACCGCCGAAGAAGATCTCCTTCTGCTTGTCGAGCTCGGACTTCTTCTTCTTGCCCATGGCGCGACGCAGCAGGTCGGCCTGGCCGAGCGTGTAGCCGGCCACGCGCTGGGCAACGGCCATGACCTGCTCCTGGTAGACGATCAGGCCGTACGTGGTGTCGAGGATGTCGGCCAGCGGCTCCTCGAGCTCGGGATGGATCGGCTCGATCTCCTGCTGCTTGTTCTTGCGCAGGGCGTAGTTGATGTGCGAGTTCACGCCCATCGGCCCGGGGCGGTAGAGGGCGAGCACCGCCGAGATGTCCTCGAAGTTGTCGGGGCGCATGAGGCGCAGCAGCGAACGCATCGGTCCGCCGTCGAGCTGGAAGACGCCCAGGGTGTCTCCGCGGGACAGCAGCTCGTACGAGGCCGCGTCGTCGAGCGCGAGGTCTTCCAGGACCAGCGGGTGGCCGCGGTTGGCCTCGATGTTGTCGAGGGCGTCGTTGATGATCGTGAGGTTGCGCAGCCCGAGGAAGTCCATCTTGATCAAGCCGAGGGACTCGCAGGCGGGGTAGTCGAACTGCGTGACGATCTGGCCGTCCTGCTCGCGCCGCATGATCGGGATGATGTCGATCAGCGGTTCGCTGGACATGATGACGCCGGCGGCGTGCACGCCCCACTGGCGCTTGAGGTTCTCGAGCCCGAGCGCGGTGTCGAACACCGTCTTGGCCTCGGGGTCGGTCTCGATCAGCGTGCGGAATTCGCTCGCCTCCTTGTACCGCGGGTGCTCGGGGTTGAACATGCCGTCCAGCGGCATGTCCTTGCCCATGACCGCGGGGGGCATGGCCTTGGTGAGCTTCTCGCCCATGCTGAAGGGGAAACCCAGGACGCGGCCGGCGTCCTTCAGGGCCTGCTTCGCCTTGATCGTGCCGTACGTGACGATCTGCGCCACGCGCTCATCGCCGTACTTCTCCGTGACGTACTGGATGACCTCGCCGCGACGACGATCGTCGAAGTCGACGTCGAAGTCGGGCATCGAGACGCGGTCGGGGTTGAGGAAGCGCTCGAAGATCAGACCGTGCTGCAGGGGGTCGAGGTCGGTGATCTTCATCGCGTAAGCCACCATCGAGCCCGCACCGGAGCCGCGCCCGGGGCCGACCCGGATGCCGTGGTCCTTGGCCCAGTTGATGAAGTCCGCGACCACCAGGAAGTAGCCCGGGAACCCCATCTGCAGGATCACGCCGGTCTCGTACTCGGCCTGCTTCCGGACCGCGTCGGGGATGCCGTCGGGGTAGCGATCGCGCAGACCGTTCTCGACCTCCTTGACCAGCCAGCTGTCTTCGGTCTCTCCCGGGGGGACGGGGAAGCGCGGCATGTAGTTGGCGGAGGTGTTGAACTCCACCTCGCACCGCTCGGCGATCAGCAGCGTGTTGTCGCACGCCTCGGGGTGGTCGCGGAACACCTGCCGCATCTCGGCGGCCGACTTGACGTAGTAGCCGTCGCCGTCGAACTTGAAGCGCTTGGGGTCGTCGAGGGTCGATCCGGACTGGACGCACAGGAGTGCGGCGTGACTGGTCGCGTCATGTTGGTGGGTGTAATGCAGGTCGTTGGTCGCGACCAGCGGGATGTCGAGCTCTTTGGCGATCCGCAGCAGATCGGTCATGACCCGTCGCTCGATCGACAGACCGTGGTCCATGATCTCGGCGAAGTAGTTCTCTTTGCCGAAGATGTCCTGGAACTCCGCCGCCGCGGCCTTGGCCGCGTCGTACTGGCCGAGGCGGAGGCGGGTCTGCACCTCGCCGGACGGGCAGCCCGTCGTGGCGATGAGCCCCTTGCCGTACTTCTCGAGCAACTCGCGGTCCATGCGGGGCTTGAAGTAATACCCCTCCATGCTCGCCTTGGACGACAGGCGGAAGAGGTTGTGCATGCCCTCCGTGGTCTGCGAGAGCAGGGTCATGTGGGTGTAGGCACCGGCACCTGACACGTCGTCATCGCTCTGCTCGGGAGTGCCCCAGCGCACGCGCGACTTGTCGGATCGATGGGTCCCGGGCGTGACGTAGGCCTCGATGCCGATGATCGGTTTGATCCCGGCATCCTTCGCCGTCTTGTAGAACTCGAAGGCGGCGAAGGTGTTGCCGTGATCGGTGACCGCGATCGCCGGCATGCCCAGTTTGACCGCCTCCTGCACCATCGGACCGATGCGCGCGGCGCCGTCGAGCATCGAGTACTCGCTGTGCACGTGAAGGTGAACGAAGGAGTCTGCTGCCACCCGTCGAGTGTACGTTCCTCCCCCGACATCGACCTGGGTTAGCGTGGGCGCGTGCCGACTCCCGACTTCGTCCTGGAACTGCGCCGCCACGTCGGCACCAGCCCGCTCCCCCTCGTCGGGGTGACCGCCGTCATCGTCCGCGGCGACGACCTGCTCCTGGGGCGCCGGAGCGACAACGGTCACCTCACCCCGATCACGGGCATCGTCGACCCGGGCGAGGAACCGGCGGATGCCGCCGTCCGCGAGGCCGAGGAGGAGGCGGGGGTGCGCATCCGCGTCGAGCGCCTCGCGTGGGTGCATCAGATCCCCCGCGTCACCTACGCCAACGGCGACCAGAGCGACTACCTCGATCTGACCTTCGCGTGCGCGTGGGTCGACGGCGACCCGGAGCCGGTCGACGGCGAGATGACCGAGGTCGGGTGGCATCCGATCTCCGCGGTCGATCAGACCCTGGATGCCGATATGGCGGCGCGGGTGCGCGCGGCCCTCACCGAGGGACCGACGAGGTTCGAAGGCGGCCGCTGAGAGGACGTGCGCGGGGGTCAGACGCCGTCGCGCAGCACGTCGAGCGCGTGCTGCAGGTCGGGCGGGTAGGGCGACTCGAAGCTGGCCCACTCCCCCGTCGCCGGATGCGCGAAGGCGAGGCGGTGGGCGTGCAGCCACTGGCGCGTGAGCCCGAGACGCGCGGAGAGCGTGGGGTCGGCGCCGTACAGCGGATCCCCCGCGCACGGATGCCGGTGCGCGGCCATGTGGACGCGGATCTGATGCGTCCGGCCCGTCTCGAGATGGATCTCCAGCAGCGACGCCCGGGGGAACGCCTCGAGGGTCTCGTAGTGCGTCACCGAGTCCTTGCCGTCCGGAGTGACGGCGAACTTCCACGAGTGGTGGGGATGCCGCCCGATCGGCGCGTCGATCGTCCCGGCGAGCGGATCGGGGTGCCCCTGGACCACGGCGTGGTACACCTTGTCGACCGTGCGGTCCTTGAACGCCGCCTTGAGCAAGGTGTACGCCCGCTCCGTCTTGGCCACGACCATGAGCCCGCTCGTGCCGACGTCGAGGCGATGCACGATCCCCCGGCGCTCGGCCGCACCGCTCGTCGCGATGCGGAAGCCTGCGGCCGCGAGGGCGCCCAGCACCGTGGGACCTTCCCACCCCACCGACGGGTGCGCGGCGACACCGGCCGGCTTGTCGACCACGACGATGTCGTCGTCGTCCCACACGATCCCGAGGTCGGGCACCGCGACCGGAACCACCTCCGGGTCGCGCTTGGGCTCCCACTCGACGCTGAGCCACGTCCCCGCGCGCAGACGATCTGAACGCCCGACCGTGCGACCGTCGACGGTCACGCCCCCGGCATCGGCCACCTCGGCGGCGAAGGTACGCGAGAAGCCGAGCATCTTGGCCAGGGCCTGATCGACGCGTGCGCCCTCGAGCCCGTCGGGAACGGGCAGACTGCGGGAGTCCATGTCAGCGGCTACCCGGCTCGCCGGAGGTCTCGACCGGGTCGTTCGACGTCGCGGCCGCGCGGGAGGCACGCGTCTCGCGCGTCCCGTCGAGCCGGAGGCCGACGAGGACGAGGAGGGCGACGGAGATCATCATCGACACGATGAAGATGTCCGCCACGTTGTAGATCGCGGGCATCATCCACGGTGTCGAGATGAAGTCCACGACGTGCCCCACGGGGAATCCGGGCGCGCGGAGGAGTCGGTCGGTGAGGTTGCCGAGGACGCCGCCCAGGAGCAGCCCGAGCACGACGGCCCAGAGGCGCGAGCGCACGCGGGTGACCGCGAGGTACACGATGATGCCGGCCACGGCCGCGAGGGCGATGGTGAAGATCCAGGTGACGCCCTCACCGAGCGAGAACGCCGCTCCCGGGTTACGGACGAGATAGAACTGCAGGGCCTCGCCGATCACCGGCACGACGCGCTCCGGGGGGAGGCTGTCGATGGCGATCGTCTTGGCCAACTGGTCGGCGGCCAGCACCATCGCCGCGAGGATCGCGACGAGGGCGCCGGCCGCCGCCGAACGCAGAGGAGACCGACTGCGCAAAGAGTCGGCCTACAGACCGATCGCCGAGACGGGCGTCGAGCCCGACGACGAACCGGCGGTGTCGAGGTCGCGGAGCTGACCCTCGATGTAGGAACGCAGCTGCGAGCGGTAGTCGCGCTCGAAGTTGCGCAACTCGGTGATGCGGCCTTCGAGCGTGGTGCGCTCCTTCTCGAGTCGGGCACGCTCCTCGCGGCCCTGCTTTTCGGCCTCGGCGACGATCGACGCCGCCTGGGCCTGGGCCTCGGAGATGAGCTGGTCGCGCTGGGCCTTGCCCTCGGCCACGTGCTCGTCGTGCAGGCGCTGAGCCAGCTCGATGATGCCGGCGCTCTGCGCCGCAGGTGCCGCATCGGTCTCGGCGGGGGCCGGGGCGGGAGCGGCGGCCGGCACCTCGGCGACGACGGGCTCCGGGGCCTCGGAGGTCTCGGACGTCTCGGCGGCAGGGGCCTCGCCGGACTCGTAGGCGGCGAGCTTGGCCTTCAGCTCTTCGTTCTCGGCGATCGTCTTGCGCCATTCGACGACGATCTCGTCGAGGAAGTCGTCGACCTCGTCCGGGTCGAAGCCCTCCTTGAAGCGCACGTGCTGGAACTGCTTGGTGACGACGTCATCGGGGGTCAGTGCCATGGTGTTTCCTCTTTCGAGAGCTCTGAATGGGAACTGGGGGGTGTCGCACCGGGGCACACCGCTTCGGAACAGCATAGCCGCCGCCCTTCTCCGGTGTCGAAGGGCGGCGGCGAGACGAGGGTCACAGGGCCGCGAGCGACCGCGTGACGCTGAGGAGCAGGAAGCACGCGAACATCGTGATCGCGAAGGCGAAATCGATCGCGATCCCCCCGATCCGCAGGGGCGGAATCACCCGCCGGAGGAGGCGGATCGGCGGATCCGTGACCGTGTAGACGATCTCGGCCACGACCAGCATGGCGCCGCGCGGACGCCATTCACGGTTGAACATCGGGATGTACTCGAGGACCAACCGCGCCAACAGCAGGACGATGTAGATGAACAGAAGCGCGCTGAGGATGGAGCCGACCAGGCTCAGGACGGCCACGATCGATTACTGGGCTGCGAAGGGCGCGGCCTCGGGATCGGCCTGCGCGATCGCACCGTCGCCGGAGACGGCGATGTTCTCGGGCGAGAGCAGGAAGACCTTGCTCGTGACCCGCTCGATGCGGCCGTAGAGACCGAGCGACAGACCGCTCGCGAAATCGATCAAGCGGCGCGCGTCGGCGTCGCTCATCTGCGACAGGTTGATGATGACCGGGATCCCCTCGCGGAAATTCTCGGCGATCGTCTGCGCGTCGCGGTACTGCTTGGGGTGCACCGTGAGGATCTCGCTCACGGGACCGGCGGCGGGCTGACGCACCACGGCCGGACGGTGCAGCGGGGTCACCGGAGCGGCCTTCTCGACCGGCGCAGGCTGCACGGACTGCTTGCGCGCGACCGGCTGCGGGGCGGTCTCCTCATAGGTCTCCTCCTCGTCGGCGAGGCCCAGGTACACCATCGTCTTCTTGAGCGGGTTCGACATCGCATCCTCCGTTCGCTCGTCTGTTTCGAGGCTAGTCGCGCGAGGGGCGCGGACCCGTGATTGCGGAGCCGATCCGCAGGTGTGTCGCGCCCATGGCGATCGCCTCGGGGAAATCGCCTGTCATCCCGGCGGAGATCCAGGTCGCGTCCGGCACGACGCGCCGTGCCACGTCGGCGCAGCCGCGCAGGCGTTCGAAGGCGCGCGCGGGCTCTTCGTCGAGCGGGGCCACAGCCATGACCCCGCGCACTCGCAGCGCGTCGAGCCCGTGCACGTGCGTCGCCAGGGCTTCGACGTCGGCGGGCGAGACACCGCCGCGGCCGGGGTCGTCCGTCAGATTCACCTGGAGGAGCACGTCGAGCACGTCGCCCGCTCCGGCGGCGTTCAGAGCGTCGGCGATGCGCGGTCGATCGACGGAGTGGACGACGTCGGATGCCGCGCGCACGGGCCGGGCCTTGTTCGTCTGCGCCTGGCCGATGAAGTGCCAACGCATCCCCTCCGGGGAGCCGAGCTCCGCGCGCTTGGCCGTGAGCTCCTGCTGGCGGTTCTCGCCGACGTCGCGCACGCCGAGCGAATAGAGGTCGGTGATGAGCGAGACCGGGTGGAACTTGGTCACCACGATGCGGGTGATATCGGCGGGATCGCGACCCGCGCGGCGGGCGGCGTCGGCGATGCGGGCGTCGACGGCGGCGAGGCGGTCGGCGAGGGGGGCATCCATGCTTCTCTCCTTCGACGACGCAGCGGGCCCGGTGGAGACCCGGACCCGCTGCGTCAGTCGTTCGTGCTCACTTGAGGAAGTCGGGCACGTCCAGGTCGTCGTCGGCGAAGCCGGAGTCGTAGGACGTGTCGGGGACGCGCGCGGCGACGGGCGCCTGCTCAGGCGTCCGCTCCGACGTCTGCGCCTTCTGCTCCTCGGCGGCGTCGAGGTCGCGCGCGACGTCGTCGGCGGGGATCGCCGGCACCGCCGGGGCGGCCACCGGGCGCTGGGCGCCGACGGGGTCGATCCGCAGCGAGGGCTCTCCCCCGTCGAAACCGGCCGCGATGACCGTGACACGCACCTCGTCGCCGAGGGTGTCGTCGATGACGGTTCCGAAGATGATGTTGGCCTCGGGGTGCGCGGCTTCCTTCACCAACTGGGCCGCATCGTTGATCTCGAAGATGCCGAGGTTCGACCCGCCCTGGATCGACAGCAGGACACCGTGGGCGCCCTCGATGGAGGCTTCGAGGAGCGGCGATTCGACGGCCAGTTCGGCGGCCTTGATCGCGCGATCGGCACCGCGCGCCGATCCGATGCCCATGAGCGCGGAACCCGCGCCCTGCATGACCGACTTGACGTCGGCGAAGTCGAGGTTGATCAGACCCGGGGTCGTGATGAGGTCGGTGATGCCCTGCACACCGGCGAGCAGCACCTGATCGGCCGTGGCGAAGGCCTCGATCATCGAGATGCCACGGTCGCTGATCTCGAGCAGACGGTCGTTCGGCACCACGATGAGGGTGTCGACCTCTTCCTTCAGGCGCGAGACGCCGCCCTCGGCCTGGCTCTGGCGGCGACGACCCTCGAATGAGAACGGCTTGGTGACGACACCGATGGTCAGTGCGCCGATCGACTTGGCGATCTTGGCCACGACGGGTGCGCCGCCGGTACCCGTTCCGCCACCCTCACCCGCGGTGACGAAGACCATGTCGGCGCCGCGCAGCGCCTCCTCGATCTCCTCGGCGTGGTCCTCGGCGGCACGACGGCCCACCTCGGGATCCGCACCGGCCCCGAGGCCGCGCGTCAACTCGCGTCCGACGTCGAGCTTGACGTCGGCGTCGCTCATCAGCAGCGCCTGGGCGTCGGTGTTGATCGCGATGAACTCCACGCCGCGCAGGCCCAGCTCGATCATGCGGTTGACGGCGTTGACGCCGCCTCCGCCCACACCGACGACCTTGATGACGGCGAGGTAGTTCTGGTTCTGGCTCATGCCGGCCTCCGTTATCCCCGAACCTGAAACTCTAAACCTCATGTTGAGGGTTAAAGAATTGCCCGGTATGCAATTCCTTAGCTCGAAGGTAGGCGGACCCACCCACGACACCGGCCCGACACGCGGCGTGTCGGATTATCGCGGCGCGGATCAGCGGATGACGCCCGCCTCGGGCGAGGTGACGTCGTACTCGCGGGTGCGGTCGGGCGGGCTCTTCTGCATCAGGAGGTCCAGAACGCGCGCCTTCTCGACCGACCGGTCCGCACTCCCCCACACCACCCGGGTCCCGGTCGCGCCGAGCGTCAGCGTGACATCGTCCGGCGTGGACGCCGAGACGCCCGTGACCTGGGCCCGGATGCCATCCGGCAAGGCGCGCACGACGCGACCGACCGCGCGGAACGCGTCGGAATCGGTGCCGTCGGCGACCTCGATCACCGGCTGCCCGCCCGGAGCGGTGGGGGTCGTCGACAGCACGACGCCGGCCGCGTCCACGAGGGTGAACCCGGCCGGCGTCTCGATCACCCCGACCGGTGTGCGCTCGACGACCCGCACGACGAGATCGTGGGGCGGGCGGGCTTCCAACGTGTACGACTCGACGAGCGGGAATCGCACGAGCGCGGCCTTGACCGCGCTGTCGTCGACCAGCGCGAGCGGCGTGCCCACCTGACCGCTCAGCGCATCCGCGACCGCCGCGGCATCCAGCTGCGTCGTCCCCACGACCTCGACGCGCTCCACGGCGAAGAGCGGACTGTAGGCGGCGCCCGCCGTACCGAGCACCATCACCACGAAGGCGATGCCGACACCGATCCACATGCGGCGGCGCCGGCGCTGCCGGACGGTGAAGCGGCGCACCTCGGCGCGCAGCGCGCGGCGGCGCGCCCGGGACGCGCGCCACACGTCGCGCAACCCCAGATCGGCGTCCGGCGCCGTCGCGGCGGGCTCCGCGGCGGAGGGAAGCGGCAGGGGGACGACCTCGGCGTCGTGGACGCGCGCGGAGCCGGATCCCTCGCCCCGTTCGTCAGCGCCCCGCGGCGCGCCGGACGGCGACCCCGGGGCCGGGGGCAGGGGCGAGGGCCGACGCACGGCTCAGACCGCCGCGGCCTCGGTGCGGGAGAGCGCCTCGAGCACCTGCGGGATGATCTGATACACGTTGCCGCAGCCGAGGGTGATGACGTAGTCGCCGGGCCGGGCGATGCGGGCGGTGTAATCGGCGGCGCTCTGCCAGTCCGGCACGTAGTGCACATGGGACTGGTCGGCGAAGGCGTTGCTCACCAGCTCGCCCGTGACGCCGGGAACCGGATCCTCCCGCGCGCCGTAGACGTCGAGCATCACCGTGTGGTCGGCCAGGGCCTCGAGGACCTCGGCGAACTCGCGGTACATCTCCTGCGTGCGGGAGTAGGTGTGCGGCTGCTGGATCGCGATGATCCGCCCCTCGCCCACGACCGTGCGCGCCGCCGACAGCGCCGCGGCGACCTCGGTCGGATGGTGGGCGTAGTCGTCGTAGACGCTCACTCCGCGCTCGACGCCGTGCAGCTCGAAGCGCCGCACCGTGCCGCCGAACCCCTCGACCGCGCGGGCCGCCTCGGCGAGCCCGAACCCGAGGACGCGCAGCACAGCCACCGCTCCCGCCGCGTTCACGGCATTGTGGGCGCCGGGCACGCGCAGCCGCACATCGACGCTCTCGCCCCCCGCGGTCAGGGTGAAAGCGACCGGACCGTCGGTGCGCACATCGGTCAGACGCACGTCGGCGGCGGCATCCTCGCCGAAGGTCACGACGTTCGCGTGCGTCAGACGCGCCGTCACGGCGCGGGCGCCGGGGTCGTCGGCCGAGACCACCACGGCCTCGCGGGCCGCGTCGGCGAACCGAGCGAAGGCGGCGTCGAACGCCTCGCGCGAGCCGTAGTGGTCGAGGTGATCGGGGTCGACGTTCGTGATGAGGGCGACCGAGGTGTCATAGAGCAGGAACGTGCCGTCGGACTCGTCGGCCTCGATGACGAACAGATCGTCCGAGCCCGTGCCGCTGGAGGCGCCGAGGTCGGCGATGACACCGCCGTTGACGAAGGTCGGGTCGGCCTCGAGGGCCCGCAGCGCGGTCACGATCATGCCGGTCGAGGTGGTCTTGCCGTGTGCACCCGCGACGGACACGAGCCGCCGGCCGCCGATGAGCCAGTGCAGCGCCTGCGAGCGGTGGATCACGTGCAGGCCGCGCTCCTTGGCCGTGACGAACTCCGGGTTCTCCGGCCAGATGGCGCCGGTGTGGACGACCGTGTCGGCGTCACCGAGATGGGCCGCGTCGTGACCCACGTGGACCGTGGCTCCGCGCGCAGCGAGGTCGCGCAGCGCCGCGCTGTCGGCACGGTCGGAGCCGGACACCCGGATGCCGCGGTCGAGGAACATGCGCGCGAGTCCGGACATGCCCGAGCCGCCCACGCCGATGAAGTGCGCGGAGGTGATGGTCTCGGGGATGGGGAGGCTCAGGTCGGGTCTGATCATGACCTTGCGATCCTACGTCGCCCGGCCGACAGCCCGCCCCCGGCGCGCCCGTGCGGTCCGCCGCGCGGACGCGCCCGTGCCGTCCTGCGGACCCGGTCGGCGACACGCCGGGTCACGACACCGCGATACGGCGTGCCGCCGGAGACGTCCGCCGGACGGGCCGCCAGGCGCCGCGGCAGCGGTCGGCCGCTCAGCGCGCGAGCGCCGCGTCGAGGAGGCCGATGACGTTCTCGGTGCCGGCGCGCGTGCCGGTTCGCGCGGCGGCGGCGCGCATGAGCTCCCGCGCCTGGGCGTCGCGCAGCAGAGGGACGATCTCGGCCCGCACGCGGTCGGCGGTGAACTCCGCGTCGGCGATGAGGCGCGCTGCCCCCGCCCGCACGGCCGCGGCCGCGTTGAGGCTCTGCTCGCCGTTGCCGACCGCATAGGGCACGTACACCGCGGGGATGCCGAGGGCACTGATCTCGCTCACCGTCGCCGCGCCCGAGCGCGACACGATGAAGTCGGCCAGCGCGAAGGCGAGGTCCATGCGGTCGACGTACCTCACCAACGCGTACCCGGGCACGCCGGGGTCGGCGAGGTCGGACTTCTCGCCGGTCACGTGGAGCAGCTGCCAACCGGCCCCGAGGACGTCCTGCCACGCGCCGCCGAACGCTTCGTTCAGGCGCTGCGCCCCGAGCGAACCGCCGAAGACGAGGAGCGTGGGGGTCGTGGCATCCAGTCCGAAGTGCGCGGCCGCCTCGGAGCGCAGCGCCGCGCGGTCGAGGTCGACGATCTCACGGCGCAACGGCATGCCCACGACCTGCGCACCGCGCAGCGGCGTGCCCTCGAACGCCACGCCGACCCCGGCGGCCGCACGGGCACCCAGAACGTTCGCGAGCCCCGGCCGGGCGTTGGCCTCGTGCACGACGAACGGGACACGTTCCCATCGCGCCGCGACGTACGCCGGCGCCGAGGCGTATCCGCCGAAGCCGACCACCGCGTCCACACCGCGCTCGCGGATGACCCGACGCACCTGACCGATGGCGCGACGGAAGCGAGACGGGAACGCCGCCGCCGCGCGGTCGGGCCGCCGCGGGAACGGCACCTTGTCGACGAAGAGCAGCTCGTACCCGCGCAGCGGGACGAGCCGGGACTCCAGCCCCTCGCGCGTGCCGAGCACGAGCACCTCGTCGTCGGCGTTGCGCGCGCGGAGACCGTCAGCGACGGCGAGCAGGGGGTTCACGTGTCCGGCGGTCCCGCCGCCGGCCAGAAGCGTGGTCGTCACCCCTCGACCCTAACCAGAGCGACGGAACCCCGGATGCCACCGTGCCGGCACAGGCAGCGCCGGATCACGCGAACGGGACGAAACCACCACCCGCGACGGCGCGCGGACGCGGACCTCAGCGGAGTCGACGGGCGGGGGTCCGGGCGGGTGCCGCAGCCACAGCTCGGCGATCGGGCAGCGTCCGTGCGCACGAGAGCAGGACCCCGCACGCGATGAGCACCGACAGCAACGACGTGCCGCCCTGCGACATGAACGGCAGCGGAACGCCCAGGACGGGGAAGATGCGCAGCACGACGCCGATGTTCACCAGGGCTTGGCCGACGATCCACAGCGTGATCGCGCCGGCGACGATGCGCACGAAGGCATCGTCGGTGCGACGGATGATGTGGAACGCGCCGACGGCGAACAGGGCGAACAGGACCAGCACCACGAGGCATCCGATGAGCCCCAGCTCCTCCCCGATGATGGCGAAGATGTAGTCGTTGGCCGCGGCGGGGAGCCAGTCGTACTTCTCCTTGGAGTTGCCGAGCCCGAGGCCCAGCACTCCCCCGCTGGCCAGCCCCCACACGCCGTGCAGCGACTGGTAGCAGGAGGTGTAGTAGCACGACGCGTCGTCGGGGTCGAACAGGCTCGCGATGCGGGCCATGCGGTTCTCGCTGCCGAAAGCCGAGACGAGCACGACCGCGAGCGAGAGCACCGCGGGCACGATGAACATGCGCAGCTTGATCCCCGCGAAGAACAGCGCCCCGAGCACCACGAGCACGAGGATCATGACCGTTCCGAGGTCGCGTCCGCCGAGGACCGTGCCGATCACGAGTACGGCGACGGGGACGACGGGGATGAACACGTGCTTCCACGACGTCAGGAGGCGCCGTTTGCGGTAGAGCACCGCCGCCATCCACAGCGCCAGTGCGAGCTTGAGGAACTCGGCCGGCTGGAACTGGAACCCGGCGATCTGCACCCAGTTGCGGTTTCCGTAGGACTCGATGCCGAGGCCCGGGACGTAGACCAGCAGCTGGAACAGGGTCGCGAAGACGAGCACCGGCCACGCGATGCCCTTCCAGAACTGCATGGGCGCGCGGCTGAGGACGAACATCAGCGGGATGCCGACGACGGCGAAGATGCCCTGCTTGAGCACGTGATCGAACGGGTTCTGTCCGCCGTCGAGAGCCGAGGTCGCTGACAGCACCATCACGAGCCCGAAGCCGGTGAGCAGCAGCGCCGCCGATGCGATGAGCAGGAACTCGCTCGGCACGGGCTGGAAGGCGCGACCGAGCGAGACGCGAGCGGCCAGTCCCGAGCGTGCGGGTTCGTCCTCGGGGGCCTGTCGGGGCGGGGGTGCGGTGGTGGTCACGCGGTGTTCCCCCTAATCGTGCGGTCGGGCCGTTCCGTCGTCGTGACCGGCGATCCACGCCCGCACCGCGTCGGCGAATCGCTCACCGCGGTCGGAGTAGGAGGCGAACTGATCGAACGACGCCGCCGCGGGCGCCAGGAGCACGGTGTCTCCGTCCCGGGCCACGTCGGCCGCCAGTTCGACGACCCGTGCCATGACGTCTTCAGTCTCGGTGTGGTCGACCTCGAAGAGCGGAACCGCCGGGGCGTGTCGCTCGAACGCCGCGACGATCTCGCCGCGCTCGGTACCGATGACGATGGCCGCGCGGGTCGCGGCGCCGCGCGTGCGCACGAGGTCGTTGACGTCGACGCCCTTGAGGAGCCCGCCGACCACCCACACCGCGCCCGGATAGGCCGCCAGCGACGATCCCGCGGCATGGGGGTTCGTGGCCTTGGAGTCGTCGACCCAGGTGACGCCGCGGTGCGCGGCGACGACCTGGATCCGATGCGGGTCGAGACGGAACCGGTCGAGGGCGTCGTGGATGTCGGCCGGCGACACGCCGAGGGATCGCGCCAGGGCGCTCGCGGCGAGGATGTTCGACACGACGTGGGGAGCCGCCAGTCCGCGCTCGGCGAGATCGGCGACCGTGGTGAGCTCGAGAGCCGAGGTGGCGCGCTCCTCGAGGAATGCGCGGTCCACCAGGATGCCGTCCACGACACCGAGGTCGCTCGGCCCGGGGACGCCGAGGTCGAAGCCGATGGCGCGGGCTCCCTCGACGACCTCGGCCTCCTCGACCATCTCGCGTGTGACGGCATCGGCCTTGTTGTAGACACACGCGACGCGCGTCCGGGTGTACACGCCGGCCTTGGCGTCGCGGTACGCGGCCGGGCTGCCGTGCCACTCGAGGTGGTCGTCGGCGAGGTTCAGACACACGGCGGCGTGCGGGGACAGCGCATCGTCGCCGGTCTGCAGGTTGAGGTACCACAGCTGATGGCTGGAGAGCTCGACGACCAGGGCGTCGAAGCCGCTCGGATCGCGCACCGCGTCCAGCACCGGCGTGCCGATGTTGCCGACCGGCACCGCGCGCAGTCCGCCGGCGACGAGCATCTCGGCGGTCAGTCGCGTGGTCGTGGTCTTGCCGTTGGTCCCCGTGATGAGGACCCAATCGGCGGGCCGTCCGTCGGGGCGTACGACCTTGTCGCGCACGCGCCACGCCAGCTCGACGTCGCCCCACAGCGGGATGCCGGTGCGCTGCGTCCAGGTGATGAGCGGGTGCGAGGGAGGGAACCCGGGAGAGGCGATCACGACGTCGGGAGCGAAGTCCACGAGCACGTCGGGCACGGCGTCGAGCGGACCGACGTGAAGCTCGGCACCGATCACCGGAAGCAGACGGGCATACTCGGGGTCGGCCTTCTCGGTCACCACGAGGACCTCGACGCCGAGCTCGGCGAGGGTGTCCGCGACCGAGAACCCGGTCATGGACAGACCAAGCACCGCGACCTTGAGACCGTTCCAGTCGGCGTACCAGCTGTTCAGGGATGCCACCCGTTCCGCGCTCATACGCGCGCCAGCCATTCGACGTAGAAGAAGCCCACGCCCGAGACGGCGAGCAGGCCGGCGATGATCCACATGCGCACGACGATCGTCACCTCGGGCCACCCGCGCATCTCGAGGTGGTGATGCAGGGGGCTCATGAGGAACAGACGCTTCCCGCGGGTGATCTTGAAGTAGATGCGCTGAAGGATCACCGAGCCCGAGGCGATGACGTAGACGCCGGCGATGAGGACGAGCAGCAGCTCGGTGCGCGTGAGGATCGCCATCGCCGCGATGACCCCGCCGATCGCCATCGATCCGCAGTCGCCCATGAAGACCTTCGCCTTCGGCGCGTTCCACCACAGGAACCCGACGAGCGCACCGACGAACGAGGCCGACACGATCGCGAGGTCGAACGGGTCGCGGACGGCGTAGCACCCGGCCTGCACCGAGGGGTCGAGCACATCGGCGCACATCTGCTTGTTCTGCCAGAAGGCCATGAGGCTGTAAGCACCGACGACGAAGATCCCCGATCCGGCGGCCAGGCCGTCCAGACCGTCGGCGACGTTGACCGAGTTGGATGCCGCGGTGCCGATGAGCGAGATCCACGCGAGGTACAGCAGCCAGCCGAGGATCGGGCCCAGCGCGAACAGCGACAGCACCTGGATGTCGCGGAAGACGGAGATGTATTCCGACGCCGGGGTCTGGTCGACGGCGTTGGGGAAGTTCAGGGCGACGATCGCGAACGGCACCGTCACGATCACCTGTCCGGCGATCTTGCGCCACCCCGACAGGCCCAGGCTGTTCTGGAACCGGACCTTCATGTAGTCGTCGATGAAGCCGACCACGCCGAAGCCCAGCATCAGCCAGAGCACGAGCAGTCCCGACACGGTCGGCGGGTTGTTGCCCGCGTACGCCCCGATGAAGTACCCGATGATCGTGCCGAGGATGAAGATCGTGCCGCCCATCGTGGGCGTGCCGCGCTTGGCCCCGTGCGAGGGGTTGTGCACGTTCTCGGGCGTGCGGATGACCTGTCCCCAGCCCCACTTCCGGAAGCCCCGTAGGAACACCGGAGTGAGGAACAGTGTGAAGGCCAGAGAGATCCCCGCGGATGTCAGAAGTGATCTCACGCGAACGATTCTCCCAGACGGTCGCCGAGGAACCGCAGCCCGGCGGAGTTGGACGACTTCACCAGCACGCGATCGCCGTCGCGCAGCTCGCCGAGGAGGTAGTCGTAGGCCGAATCGGCATCCGGGAAGAACACGGCCTCGCCGTCCCACGACCCCTGGGCGATGGCCTCGAGGTACATGCGGCGAGCCTCCTGGCCGATCACCACGATGCGCTGGATGCGCAGGCGCACCGCGAGCAGGCCCACGCGATCGTGCTCCTCGTCGGCGTATTCGCCGAGCTCGCTCATCGCCCCGAGCACCGCGACCGTGCGCTCCCCGGGGCCGGTGATCTGCGCGAGCGTGCGGAGGGCGGCGGCCATGGAGTCGGGGCTGGCGTTGTACGCGTCGTTGATGATCCGCACCCGCTCCGATCCGAGGGGCTGCATGCGCCATCGCTCGGCCAGCTCGACGGTCGACAGGCGTGCGATGGCATCGGCCGCCGACACCCCCAGCGCCGTGGCCGCCGCGATCGCGGCGAGGGCGTTCATCACATGGTGCTCGCCGAGGACTCGCAGCTCGAGCGTGTGCTCCTCGCCGTCGACGACCAGCTGGGCTCGGGTTCCGGATGCCGACACCTCGACGTCGACGGCGCGCACGTCCGCGCGCTCACCGCGTCCGAACCAGCGGACCTGCTGGTTCCGTTCGCGGGCGATCGGTTCCATGGCCGCCACGCGCGGGTCGTCGGCGTTGAGCACCGCGAGACCGCCCTCGCGGGTGGCGCGCACGAGCTCGCTCTTGGCGTGGAAAGTCGACTCGATGCCGCCGAAGCCTCCCGCGTGGGCCATGCCGACCATCAGCACGACGCCGATGTCGGGGGTCACCAGGCCGGCGAGACGGGCGATGGCGCCGGGCGCGCTGGCACCGAACTCGCTCACGAGGAACCGGGTGTCCTCGGTCACCCGCAGCATCGTCAGCGGCGCGCCGACCTCGTTGTTGAACGAGGCGCGCGGGGCGACGGTGAGACCTTCGTCCGCGAGGATGCGCGCGAGGAGGTTCTTGGTCGTGGTCTTGCCGTTGGAGCCGGTGATGCCGACGATGCGCAGGTCGCCCGCGGCGCGCACGCGCGCGACCACGTCCCGCGCCAGCTCGCCGAGGGCGGTGACGACGTCGGCGACCACGACCTGGCTGACCGGCTGGTCGAGTTCGCGCTCGACCAGGGCGAGGGCCGCTCCGCGTTCGATCGCGGCCGGTACGAACAGGTGTCCGTCGGTGGTCTCACCGGGCTTGGCGACGAAGACGCCGCCGGGCTCGATGAGCCGAGAGTCGGTGTCGACGAGCCCGGAGACGGTGGTTTCGGGGGTGTCGTCGCCGTGCAGCACGAGGCGACCGCCGAGCACGGAGGCGATGTGGGAGAGGCTGGTGGGGATCATTGCTGTGTACGGACGCCCTTTCCGTTTCGGGGAGAGGCCGGCATCCGGCGTCTCAGCCGAACTTGGGCAGTTCGGGGGTGGTGGAACCGGACGGGATCACCCGATAGTTCTTGAGCACCTGGGTGAGCGCCTTCTGGAAGGCGGGGGCGTTGGCCGCAGACGACTTTACCGTTCGCGGTTCGTCGAGGTTGACCGCGACGATGTATTGCGGGTCGTCGGCGGGGGCGAAACCGATCATCGTCGTGAAGTACGCGTCGGGCTTGTAGGCGCCCGTGTTCGGGTCGGTCTTCTCACCCGTACCGGTCTTGATCGCCACGCGGTAGCCCGGGATGGCCACCTGTGAGGCCAGTGTCCCCTGCGTGGCGACGTTCTCGAGCATCTGCGACACCTTCGAAGCGGTGTCGGCGGAGATCACGCGCTCCCCCTCGGCGGACGGGACGTCGGTGACGGTGCCGTCCGCGGCGGTGCATCCTTCGACGAGGGAGAGGGGCATTCGCACGCCTCCGTTCGCGATCGTCTGGTACACACCCACCAGCTGCGGGATCGTCACCGCCAGACCCTGACCGAACGTGGTGTTGTAGAAGGTCTGGTCGCCCCACTCGTCGACGGGGTGCAGGATGCCGGCGGACTCACCCGGGAAGTCGATGGCGCTCGGCGTGCCCAACCCGAACTTCTTCATGTAGTCGTAGCGGGTCTGGGCCGGGATCATCTCGCCGAACTTGGAGATGCCGACGTTCGAGGAGTCGATGAGGACGCCGGTCAGGGTGTAGTTGTTCGCGCCGTGCGCGAAGGAATCGGAGACACGAGCGCCTCCGCGGAGCGTCTCCCTCGACGAGGCCGTGACGGTGGTGTCCATGGTGAAGGAGCCGCTGTCCAGACCGATGGCGGCGGTGAGCGCCTTGAAGGTCGAGCCCGGTTCGTTGGGGTCGGTGAACGCCCAGCTGCCCCGCTCCTCCGACGGCGTGGCCGTGGGGTTGTTGGGGTCGACCGTGGGGTACTCGGCCAGGGCGCGCACCTTTCCGGTCTTCGCCTCGACCACGGTGATCGCACCGCGCACCGAGCCGGTGTTCTGGACCTGCTCGGCGATGAGCTGTCCCATGTACCACTGCAGGTCGCGGTCGATGGTCAGCTTCAGGGTTCCGCCGTCGACGGCGGGCTCGGTCTGCACCTCGGTGCCCGGCAGCACGACCCCGTCGCGTCCCTGCTGGAACACCACCTCGCCGTCCCGCGAGGCGAGGCAGTCGTTGTCGGCGAGTTCCAGCCCCGCCAGCGCCTGTCCGTCGCTGCCGACGAAGCCGAGGAGGTTGCCCCCCACCGCGCCGTCGGGGTACACGCGGCCGGCCCTGGGCGGGAAGGTCAGGAACGGCAGTCCCAGCTCGGCCAGGGCCCGGTACTGCTCGGTCGAGACGTCCTCGGCGATGATCGCGTACCGCGAGCCGGGGTCGGCTGCCACGGCATCCGTCACGACCTTCTCGACCTCCGCCGCGTCCTGCCCGGTGACCTGCGCGATCTGCGCGGCGATGTCGGGCCACGTGCGCGTCGTCGCCTGCGTCTCGTCGTCGCCGCGATCGGCCACGCCCTGGACGGCCAGCATCGGGTCGACCTGGACGTCGTAGCGGTGCACGCTCGAGGCCAGCGTCACCCCGTTCTCGTCGACGATGGCGCCGCGCGAGCCGTACTCGACGCGGGAGTTCTGCAGCCCCATCGCCAGGGAGTCGTCCACGTGTTCGCGCGCGTTCACGACCTGGATGTCGACCAGGCGGACGACGAAGGCGACGAGCACGACGAGCACGATGGACAGGGCCACCACCGTACGTCGCCGCGGGGAGCGCGAGAGGGTCGTCGTCATGGGTTTATCGTGTCGCGGGCGTCGGCAGACCGTCGCTGATCGGAGGGGGTGTCGCCGAACCCGTGGCCGGAGCGCTCGGGTCGGCGGCGGCGCCGTCGGCCGGTACGGCGGTGTCGGGCTCGGCAGCCTTCTGCGGATCGGTCACGAGCGGGACGCCCGAGATGAGGGCGTTGCGCACCGATCCCCGCCCCATGGCATCCACCGAGGAGGCGCCCTCCGCGGGCTTGCCGGAGCCGATGACCGCTCCGTCGCTGAGTCGCAGGTAGGTCGGCGTCTCGTCGATGACCATGCCGAGGGCGGCGGCGTTGGCGGCGAGATACTGCGGCGAGTTCAAACCCGCCACCTCGTCGTACAGGATCTGCTTCTGGTAGGTCAGGTCGCGCTGCTGCTGGGTGAGCGAGGCGATCTCGAACGAGCTCTGCGTGGTGAGGATCGACAGACCCATCTGCACCAGGGCGATCGTGACCGCGCCGAGCACGGCGATGACGCCGAAGGCGCGGCGCGGGACGCGACGGCGCGCGGGCGCGTCGACGACGTGCAGGCGCCGGGGCTCTCGCACCGGGATGGGGAACTCCGGCAGGAACGCCGCGTCGATGGTCTGGGGAGCGCTCATGCGTCCTCCTGGATCCGCTCGGCCGCACGCAGACGCACGGGGGTGGCACGCGGGTTGACCGCGCGTTCGTCGTCACCGGCGAGTTCGGCGCCGCGTACGAGCAACCGGAACTTCGGGGCGTGCTCGGGCAGCTCCACGGGTAGCCCGCGCGGAGCAGTGGATGCCGAGGCCTCGGCGAACACGCGCTTGACCAGGCGGTCTTCGAGCGACTGGTACGACAGCACGACGATGCGCCCGCCGACACCCAGCACACTCAGCGCCGCCGGGATGGCGCGCTCGAGCACCGACAGCTCGGCGTTGACCTCGATGCGCAGTGCCTGGAAGACCCGCTTGGCGGGATGCCGCTCGTGCAGCACCGCGGCCGGTGTGGCCGCCTGGAGGATGTCCACGAGCTGACCGGTGCGCTCCAGCGGAGCCTGCTGGCGCGCGGCGATGATCGCGCGGGCGTAGCGGGCTGCGAGCTTCTCCTCGCCGTAGCGCTCGAAGATGCGGCGCAGGTCTCCCTCGCCGTAGGTGGCGAGCACGTGGGCGGCGGTGATCCCGGAGGTCTGGTCCATGCGCATGTCGAGGGGGGCGTCCTGCGCGTAGGCGAACCCGCGGGAGGCCTCGTCGAGCTGCAGCGACGAGACACCGAGGTCGAACAGGATGCCGTCGACCTTCTCGACCCCGGCCGAGGCCACTGCCGCGGCGATGCCGTCGTAGACCGTGTGGACGAACGTCGTGCGCCCCTCGAACCGCGCCAGGCGCTGACCCGCGATGCGGAGTGCGTCGGTGTCGCGGTCGAGCCCGATCAGTCGCGCGGTCGGGAAGCGCTCGAGGAACGCCTCGGAGTGGCCGCCCATGCCGAGCGTGGCGTCGACGAAGACGGCGCCGTCGCGGCTCAGGGCGGGCGCGAGCAGTTCGGCGCAGCGCTCGAGCATCACCGGGGTGTGGATGTCGCGGATGTCCATGATGACGGGGATCCATTCGTGGGCTCTGATCCCCATCCGCTCGACCTGGCGCCGGGGAAGTGCGTCAGGGCGTGCGGCTGGGAATCACAGCCGGCGATCAGAACAGTCCCGGGATCACCTCCTGCTCCATCTCGGCGTAGGTCTCTTCGTTGCTTTCGGCGTAGGCGTTCCAGGCACCGGCGTCCCAGATCTCGGCATGGGCGCCGACACCGGTCACGACGAGCTCGCGGTCCAGGCCGGCGTAGGCGCGCAACGCCGGGGGGACGGTGATGCGGTTCTGCCCGTCGGGCTTCTCGGCACTCGCCCCCGAAAGGAACATGCGCAGGAAGTCGCGGGCCTGCTTGTTGCTGAGCGGAGCCTCGCGGATCCGCTCGTGGACGCGCTCGAACTCCTCGGTGCTGAACACGTAGAGGCAGCGGTCCTGCCCCCGGGTGATCACCACTCCGGCTCCGAGATCGTCACGGAACTTCGCGGGCAGGATGACGCGCCCTTTGTCGTCGAGCTTGGGGGTGTGCGTGCCGAGCAGCATTCGGGCGTCCACCCCCTTCGTCCGGCCTGCGAAGTTTCCCCCACTTTACTCCACAGCCCTCCACTTCGCTATCGAAATGTGGGACTTCTGGGCGACTGCGGTGACGTGTATGGTCCGCACCGCGACCGATCAGCGCCCGCGCGATCCGCCCCATGGCGCGGGACGACACCCGCGCCGGGGCCGACAAGACCCTCCGGTGGAGGAAAAGGGAGGGCCACCGCATCACCGGGGCACAAAAAAACACCGGCTCCGAGGAGCCGGTGTCCGGTGAAGAGGTGGGAGGGTCAGCGACCTTCGTTGCGTCGATCCCATCGGTCGTTCATACGGTCCATGAACGATGCGCCCGACGCACGCGGGGCGCGGGGGCCGGAGGCGCCACGGACGGACGACAGTCGCGACGAGTTGCGCGTGGGGGTGACGGCGAAGACCACGCCGGCCACCATGAGAAGGAACCCGACGACACCGACCGCGATGCCCAGCACCCCGGTGTTGAAACCGATCGAGACGCCCGCGATGAGGGCGCCGAGACCGGCGAGCACGAGGATCGAGCCGAGGACGATGTTGCGATAGCTGAGCGCGCGACTGGGAGCGGTGACGACGTCGGCGTCGTTACTCATGAGATGGCGCTCCATCTCGTCCAGCAGACGCTGCTCCTGTTCGGAGAGTGGCATGCATCCCCCTCTATTGCTCAGTGCGTTCGATTCTACGCGGGGCGTGGATCACTAGGCTAGGCCCGTGCCGACCTCCCCGGAACCGATCGAGGCTGTTTCTCAGCGACTCGACAAGTTCGTGTCTGAACAGATATCGTACGCCTCCGGTCTGGGGACGGAAGCGGAGAAGATGGCCCTCGCGGGGGCCTCTTCGCTGCGGGGCGGGAAGCGCCTGCGGGCCCGATTCCTGCTCACCGCTCGCCGCGCCGTCGATGAGGTCTCCCCCGCAGAGCCGGTCGCGTCCGATGCGGCCGCGATCGGGGTCGCCGCAGCTCTCGAGGTCTTCCAGGCAGCCGCCCTCGTGCACGACGACCTCATCGACAACTCCGACACCCGGCGTGGCCAGCCGGCGGCCCATCGGGCGCTGCAGGCGGTGCACGAGGCGGCGGACTGGGCGGGCGACGCCGAGGCGTTCGGACGCTCCGGCGCCGTCCTGCTGGGTGATCTGCTCGTGGCCTGGAGCGACGATCTGCTCGAGGAGTCCCTCGACGGCGTCCCCACGGCGGGTCCGACCCGCCGCCACTACGCGCAGATGCGCCGCGATGTCACGATCGGTCAGTTCCTGGACGTCGCGGAGGAATCCGCCTACGTCGCCCACGCCGACGACAGCCACGCCGACCGCGCCCTGCGCGTGGCCTCGTACAAATCCGCGCGCTACAGCATCCAGAAGCCGCTGCAGATCGGCGCGGCCCTCGCGGGCGCCGACGACGCTCAGATCGAAGCGCTCGGCCGCTTCGGGCACGACATCGGCATGGCGTTCCAGCTCCGCGACGACGTGCTCGGCGTCTTCGGCGACAGCGCCGTGACCGGCAAGCCCTCGGGCGACGACCTGCGCGAGGGCAAGCGCACGGTCCTGGTCGCGTACGCGCGACACGCGCTGCCCGCCGACCGGCGCGCCGATCTCGACGGCATGCTCGGCGATAGGGGTCTGGATGCCGTGCGCATCCAGGCTCTGCAGCAGACGATCGTCGAGACGGGGGCGCTGGCGCGCACCGAGGAGCTCATCGCGCAGTACGAGCGACAGGCCGAGAACGCTCTCGACGGGGCACGCCTCGGCGATGGTGCCGTGGCGGAGTTGCGGGCGCTGGCGCGGGCGGCGACGCAGCGGACGTCCTGAACCGGCGGGTCGCCGCGGATGTCAGGCGAGGGTGGCCGCGACGCGACGCACTTCGCTCTTGCGTCCGGCCCGGAGAGCCTCGATCGGGGCCACCCCGATCGTCTCCTCCGGCTCCAGGAGCCAGTCGATGGTCTCGTCGGCGTCGAACCCGGCGTCGTGCAGCACGATGATCGTGCCGCGCAGCGACGGGAGCGGGCGGCCGTCGACGATGAAGACCGCCGGTACGCGGAGCACGCCGTCGCGGCGCGTGCCGATCAGGTAGCTCTCATCGAGCAGGCGGCGGACGCGTCCGAGCGGCTCCCCGAGCACCTCGACCAGGTCGGGAAGGGTCAGCCAATCGGTCGCGTAGCGGGGCGTCTCGGTCACCCTGCCACTATCTCATCCCGGAGCGCGTCCGACGCCGATCTCCCCTTCGGTCACATTCGTCACATCCGCCTCACGCGTTGACATCCGTCCCGCGCCATGCGACCGTGGCGGGCAGTCGGAAGAACGGATCCCCCACCATGCGACGACTCCCCGCCCTCCCCGCGCGCCCGCGCGCCCGAACGGTCTGGCCCGCTGCCGTGGCCGGCAGCATCGCTCTCGCACTCGCGGGCGAGAACGCCGCACACGCCGCGCCGCCGGCGTCCGCCCTGTCCGCCGTTCCGCCCTCGCCGCGCACGCTCGGCGCCCCGGCGCTCGCCACGGTCCCCGCCCCGGTGTCGTACACCGTGCAGCCCGGCGACACCGTGTGGGCGATCGCCCGCGCGCACGGACTCGACACCGCCACGGTTCTCAGCGCGAACGGCCTCGACGGGCGCACCATCATCCGGCCCGGGCAGGTGCTGAGCCTCGTCCCGTCCCCGCCCGCGGCGGGCACCTCGCCCGCACCCGCCTCACCCGTACCCGCCTCCCCCGCGCCCGCCCCCATGGTGGGCACGCACGAGGTGCGCCCCGGAGACACGGTGTCCGCGATCGCCTCCGCGAACGGCGTCTCGACGGATGCGGTCCTGGCCGCGAACGGCCTGACCCGTTCCTCGATCATCTACCCGGGCGAGACCCTGCAGATCCCCGCGGCCGGTTCGGGCGCCGCCGCGGGCTCCGTGGCATCCGCGGGTCCCGCGACGGCGCCGGGACTCGACGCCGAGCAGTCCGACAACGCCCGTCTGATCATCCGCATCGGACGTGAGCTCGGCGTATCCGACCGCGGCATCGCCATCGCGCTCGGCACCGCGATGCAGGAATCGTGGCTGCGCAACCTCGACTGGGGCGACCGCGACTCCTTGGGGCTGTTCCAGCAGCGCCCGAGCAGCGGCTGGGGTAGCCCCGAGCAGATCCTCGACCGCGAACGCTCGACCCGCGTGTTCTACGCGGGTGCCGCCGACCCGAACGGTTCGGCCACCCGCGGTCTCCTCGACATCCCCGGCTGGGAGAGCATGGCCTTCGCCGACGCCGCGCAGGCCGTGCAGATCTCGGCCTACCCCGACCGGTATGCGCAGTGGGAGTCTCCGGCGACGATGTGGCTCGCCGTTCTCGGCTGATGCGAAGGTGAGCCGTTCCCCGGGCTCCCAGGGCACGCTCCGTAGACTCGACCCGTGAGCACGAGTCAGCAGGCCGACCCGCTGATCGGCCGTCTCGTCGACGGCCGGTACCGGGTTCGCGCGCGCATCGCGCGCGGCGGCATGGCGACGGTGTACGTCGCCACCGACCTGCGTCTCGAGCGCCGGGTCGCGCTGAAGGTCATGCACGGCCACCTCAGCGACGACACGGTCTTCCAGAGTCGGTTCATCCAGGAGGCCCGCTCGGCGGCGCGACTGTCCGACCCGCACGTGGTCAACGTCTTCGACCAGGGCCAGGACGGCGACATGGCCTACCTGGTCATGGAGTACCTGCCCGGCATCACGCTGCGCGAGCTGCTCCGCGAGCACCGCCGCCTCACGGTCGATCAGACCCTGACGATCATGGATGCCATCCTCTCGGGCCTGGCGGCCGCCCACCGCGCCGGGATCGTGCACCGTGACGTCAAGCCCGAGAACGTGCTGCTCGCCGAGGACGGGCGCATCAAGATCGGCGACTTCGGTCTCGCGCGCGCGACCACGGCGAACACCGCCAGCGGCGCTCAATTGATGGGGACGATCGCGTATCTCGCGCCCGAGCTCGTCACCCGCGGAACCGCCGACGCCCGCAGCGACATCTACTCCCTCGGCATCATGCTCTACGAGATGCTCGTCGGCGAGCAGCCGTACAAGGGCGAGCAGCCGATGCAGATCGCTTATCAGCACGCCACGGATTCCGTTCCTCGCCCGAGCGCGAAGAACCCCGGCGTCCCCGAGCAGCTGGACGAGCTCGTGCTCTGGGCGACCGAGCGCGAGCCCGCCGAGCGCCCGCTCGACGCGGGGGCGATGCTCGAACGACTGCGGGAGGTCGAGAAGGAGCTCGGGCTGGCTCCGCAGGTCGCCCGCGCCGTCGCCGTCGGCACCGTGGCGGCGAGCGACGCCGAGTCCCGCGAGCTGACGAAGGTCCTGCCCCAGACCGCGGCGGCGCCCTCCACACCTGCCGAGAACGTCGACAACGCGACCCGCCTGCGCCAGCGCACCCGTCGACGCACCACGGGCGGTATCTGGCTGTTCGCCCTGGTCCTGATGCTCGCCGCCGGCGCGGCCACGGCCGGGTGGTGGTTCGGCTCGGGTCCGGGGTCGCTCGTGGCGGTGCCGGACGTCTCGCGCATGAGCTACGCCGACGCTGAGGCGCTGCTGACTCAGGAGCAGCTCGCCGCGCAACCGCAGGAGGTCAACGACCGCGAGATCCCGGCCGGTACGACCGTCGGTTCCGACCCCGAGGTGAACACACGGCTCGACAAGGGCACCGTCGTCACGGTGTTCGTCTCCATCGGGCCGGCATCCCACCAGATTGAGGCACTGGGCGGCCTACCAGCAGACGATGCCCGCGGCATGCTGAACAACGCGGTGGTGACCGTCGGCGACGACGCCCGCGAGTTCGCCGACGCTGACGTGGGCACCGTGCTCTCGGTCACCGTGACGCCCCGGGCCGGCGGCGAGCCGTTCTCGTGCACGGACGGCTGCACCGTTCTTGAGGGGGATTCCGCGTCGATGCTCGTCTCCAGCGGCCCAGTGCCGGATGTCGCCGGGCTCGGCGTCGACCGCGCAGTCCGCGAGCTCGAGGCCGCGGGCCTCCAGGTGTCGGGTGAACGTCCCACCGAGTACAGCAACTCGATCGACGAAGGAGCGGTCATCGGCATCCTGGACCGGCCGGAGGAAGGCAACTGGCGCCCCGGTGAGACCGTCACCCTGTTGATCTCGGAGGGGCCGCGGCCGATCGTCGTCCCCGACGTTTCGGGCCGAACGGTCGCGGAAGCGATGGATGCACTACGATCAGCCGGCTTCGAGCCGGGCACCGCCCTGCCCGAGCTGGTATGGGGCATCTTCACTGTCAGCCGCACCGATCCCGAGCCGGGAACGAGTCACCGTCCCGGCACGTCCGTGAGGGTGTTCAGCACAGGCTGATCCCGCCGATTCGGACAGAATGCCCCCGGGTCGCAACAACCCGGGGGCACTCTTGCCTGGACTCGTAGCCGCGGATCAGCGCTTCTCGAGCTCCTCGGCCACCAGGAACGCCAGTTCGAGGCTCTGGCGGTGGTTCAGACGCGGGTCGCACAGGCTCTCGTACCGCGTCGCGAGGGTGGCCTCGTCGATCATCTCCGACCCGCCGAGGCATTCGGTGACGTCGTCTCCGGTCAGCTCGACGTGGATGCCACCCGGGTGGGTGCCCACCTGGCGGTGCGCCTCGAAGAACCCGCGGACCTCGTCGACGACGTCGTCGAAACGCCGCGTCTTGTAGCCGGTCGGGGTCGTGATGCCGTTGCCGTGCATCGGGTCGGTGACCCACAGCGGCGTCGCCCCGGACGCGCGCACCGCCTCGAGCAGCGGCGGCAGGGCCTCGCGGATCTTGCCCGCGCCCATGCGCGTGATGAACGTGAGGCGGCCGGGCTCGCGCTCGGGGTCGAGCTTGTCGATGAGGGCGAGAGCGGTCTCGGGCGTGGTCGTCGGGCCGAGCTTCACCCCGATGGGGTTGCGGATCTTCGAGAAGTAGTCCACGTGCGCCCCGTCGAGTTCGCGCGTGCGCTCGCCGATCCACTGGAAGTGCGACGAGGTGTTGTATGCCAGACCGGTACGGGAGTCGATGCGGGTCATCGGGCGCTCGTAGTCCATGAGCAGACCCTCGTGGCCGGTGTAGAACTCCACGCGGGTCAGCTCGTCGAAGTTCGCACCCGCAGCCTCCATGAACTTGATCGCACGGTCGATCTCGGTCGCCATGCTCTCGTACGCCTGGTTGGCGGGATTGCTCGCGAAGCCCTTGTTCCAGCTGTGCACCTCACGCAGATCGGCGAAACCGCCCTGCGTGAAGGCGCGGATGAGGTTCAGGGTCGAGGCAGCCGTGTGGTAGCCCTTCAGCAGGCGCGCGGGGTCGGCCTTGCGCGATTCCTCCGTGAAGTCGTAACCGTTGACGATGTCGCCGCGGTAAGCGGGCAGCGTCACGTCGCCGCGCGTCTCGGTGTCGCTCGAACGGGGCTTGGCGAACTGCCCCGCCATACGTCCCATCTTCACCACGGGCATCGAGGCGCCGTAGGTGAGCACCACGGCCATCTGAAGGACGGTCTTGATGCGGTTGCGGATCTGTTCGGCGGTCGCGCCGGCGAAGGTCTCGGCGCAGTCGCCGCCCTGGAGGAGGAACGCCTGGCCCGCGGCTGCCCGGGCCAGTCGGTCACGGAGGATGTCGACCTCGCCGGCGAAGACGAGCGGCGGGAGGGTGGCCAGTTCGGCGGATGCCGCGGCCACCGCGGCCTCGTCATACCACTGGGGCTGCTGCTTGATGGGCAGGGTCCGCCAGTGGTCGAGGTCGTGGAGCTGCTGATTCACCCCTGAAGTCTAGTGGCGGCCCGACGGCGCCTTCGCCGCCTGAGCGCTGGCCAGACGGTCCTTCACGGTGGAGGCGTAGACGTCCTCGTACCGCTGCTCGCCCAGACGCTGCAGCGCCACCATGATCTCGTCCGTCACGGAGCGCAGGATGTAGCGGTCGCTCTCCATGCCCTCGAACCGGGAGAAGTCCAGCGGCTCCCCGATGACGATGCCGACGCGCCCGACCCGCGGCACGCGCTGGCCGATCGGCATGATCGCGCCGGTGTCCACCATCACGACCGGAATGACGGGGACCCGCGCCTCGAGCGCCATGCGGGCGATACCGGTGCGGCCGCGGTACAGCGTGCCGTCGGGGCTCCGGGTGCCCTCGGGGTAGATGCCGAGCAGCTCCCCGCGGCCGAGGACGCCCAGACCCGTATTGAGGGACGCCTCGGACGCCTTGCCTCCCGAGCGATCGATGGGCAGCTGGCCCGTCGCCGTGAAGAAGAGCCGGGTGGCCCAGCCCTTGAGACCCTTGCCCGTGAAGTAATCGCTCTTGGCGAGGAACGCCATGCGCCGGTCGATCATGAGAGGCAGGAAGATCGAGTCGGAGAACGACAGGTGGTTGCTGGCGAGGATCGCCGCACCCTCCCGAGGGATGTTGCGCCGGCCCACGATCCACGGACGGAACACGGCCTTGATGACCGGCCCGATGACCACGTACTTCATGAGCCAGTAGAACATCGTCAGCGTTCCTTCCCTGCGAGGTCGGCGACCCCGATGAGACCGGCGTCATTGCCCAGTCGCGCGATCGTGAACTCCGCCACCGGACGTTCACCGTACCCCGGGAGCGACGTCTCGTACGCGAGCTGGACCGGGACGAGGAGGTCGGCACCGAGCTGGGCGACTCCTCCGCCGATGACGAACAGCTCCGGGTCGAGCACGGCCTGGAACCCCCCGCAGGCCTCGCCGAGAGCCGTCGCGACACGGCGCAACGCCTCGACGGCACCCGGATCGCCCGCCAGCACGAGGCGCGACACCGCGGGCCCGGGGATGGCCCCCTTCTCCGCGCGCACCGCGGCCAAAGCCGCGCCGATACCGCCGTCGTCCGCGATGGCGTTCGCCTCGCGCTGCAGCGCGCGCCCCGAGGCGTACTGCTCGAGGCATCCGTTCTGGCCGCACCCGCACGGCAGGCCGCCACGCACGAAGCGCATGTGCCCCAGCTCACCGCCGATGCCGTGACCGCCGCGGAAGAGCTCACCGTTGGTGACGACGGCACCGCCGACCCCCGTGCCCATCGTGAGCATGACCATGTCCCGCACGCCGCGGCCCGCGCCGAAGCGGTACTCGCCCCAGCCGGCGGCGTTGGCGTCGTTCTCGATCGTCACGGGCGCTCCGAGGCGGCCCTCCAGGCGCGCACGCAGCGGCTCGTTGCGCCAGTCGATGTTCGGGGCGTAGATGACGGTGCTGCGGTCGCGGCTGATGAAGCCCGCGGCCGCGACTCCGATGGCGCGGATCTCGTACGCCCGGCGCAGGTGATCGGCCATGTCGACCACGGCATCCACGAGAGCGGCCGGATCGATCGGGGTGTCCACGCGGAGTTTCTCGACGATCGTGCCGTCTTCCTCGACGACGCCACCGGCGATCTTCGTGCCGCCGATGTCGATACCGATGTTGCGCACCCGCGCTCCCCTCCGGCCCGCCCCGCGGCTCGGCCCGCAGCAGTCTAGCCATCGCGGCGCACCCGCGCCGACACCGCCGGGGACCGCTGATTCCGCGGCGGTGTGCGACTAGACTCGATGGACCGATAGACCTTCTTTCCGGTACACAAAGGAGTTGCCGTGATCCAGTTCGACCTTCCCCCGGTCGTTCCCGCCGACCCGAGCGCGAACACGTCCGATCTGCTCGCCGACCGGGTGGCAGCCACACCCGACCGGCCCTTGTTCGCCGTTCCCGACGGAGCCGGGTGGCGCGACGTGTCCGCGCGCGACTTCGAGCAGCAGGTCATCGCCCTGGCCAAGGGATTCGTCGCCGCCGGCATCCAGCCCGGCGAGAAGGTCGCCTTCATCGCCCGGACGACCTACGACTGGACGCTCGTGGACTTCGCTCTGTTCTACGCCGGTGCCGTCATGGTGCCGGTGTACGAGACGAGCTCGCCCTCGCAGATCTCGTGGATCCTGTCCGACTCGGGCGCGATCGCCGCCATCGTGGAGTCCACCGAGCACGGTCAGCGCCTCGACGAGGTCCGCAGCGACCTTCCGCTCGTGCGCGAGGTGTGGGCGATGCACGCCGGCGACCTCGACGCGCTCGTGGCGCGCGGGACGTCCGTCGAAGACGCCGAGATCGCGCGGCGACGCTCGATCGCGAACAGCTCGGACATCGCCACGCTCATCTACACCTCGGGGTCGACCGGACGCCCGAAGGGCTGCGTCCTCACGCACGGGAACTTCGTCGAACTCGCGCGCAACTCGGCGAAGGCGCTGCACGAGGTCGTCGAGACCCCGGGAGCCTCGACCCTGCTGTTCATCACGACCGCGCACGTGTTCGCGCGTTTCATCTCGTTGCTGAACGTCCACGCCGGCGTGAAGACCGGACACCAGCCCGACACGAAGCAGCTGCTGCCGGCGTTGGGGACCTTCAAGCCCACGTTCCTCCTGGCGGTCCCGCGCGTGTTCGAGAAGGTGTACAACTCCGCCGAGCAGAAAGCCGAGGCGGGGGGCAAGGGCAAGATCTTCCGCGCCGCGGCCGCGGCCGCCGTCGAGCACTCCGAGCGTCAGCAGCAGGGCAAGCCCATCCCGTTCCTGCTGAAGATCAAGTTCGCCCTCTTCGATCGGCTCGTCTATTCCAAGCTGCGGGAAGCCATGGGCGGGCGCGTCGTCTACGCGGTGTCGGGATCCGCTCCGCTCGGCCCGCGCCTCGGGCACTTCTTCCGCAGCCTCGGCGTCGTCATCCTCGAGGGCTACGGCCTGACCGAGACGACGGCACCCGCGACCGTGAACCTCGCGACGAAGTCCAAGATCGGCACCGTCGGACCGGTCCTCCCGGGCGTCGGTATCCGCCTCGCCGACGACGGCGAGATCCAGGTGCGCGGCATCAACGTTTTTTCCGAGTACTGGCGCAATCCCGAGGCCACGGCCGAGGCGTTCGACGGCGAGTGGTTCAAGACGGGCGACATCGGCGCGTTCGACTCCGACGGCTTCCTGTCGATCACCGGGCGCAAGAAAGAGATCATCGTCACCGCCGGCGGCAAGAACGTCGCCCCCGCGGCCCTGGAGGACCCGATCCGCGCCAACCCGATCGTCGGTCAGGTCGTCGTGGTCGGGGACCACAAGCCGTTCATCTCCGCCCTCATCACGCTTGACCCCGAGATGCTGCCCACGTGGCTGGCCAACAACGGCCTCCCCGCCGACATGTCGCTCGCCGACGCGGCGAAGAACGAGACGGTGCGCGCCGAGGTGCAGGGCGCGATCGATCGTGCGAACACTCGCGTCTCACGCGCCGAGTCGATCCGGAAGTTCACGATCCTCCCCACGGAGTGGACCGAGGCCAGCGGGCACCTCACGCCGAAAATGAGCATCAAGCGCAACGTGATCGTCAGCGATTTCGCCGATGCCATCGAAGACATCTACGCGGTGCCGATCAACACCACCAACGTCTCGCTCCCCTGACCGCCCGCGAGAACAGGCCCGGATACGAGGACAGGCCGATCCTTCGCGGATCGGCCTGTTCTCGTGGCATCCCCTGTTCTCAGGACGGGATGCGCGGAGTCAGAACCAGTCGCTCTCGCGGATCTGGCGCATGGCCTCGCGGCGGCTGTCGGCCGGAAGACGTGAGAGGTACAGCTTTCCGTCGAGGTGGTCGGTCTCGTGCTGCAGCGCCTGCGCCAGCAGACCGTCCCCCTCGAGCACGACCTCATTGCCGTCGAGATCGGTGCCGACGACCTTCGCCCAGGGGTGACGCAGCGCCTCATGCCACAGCCCGGGCACGGAGAGGCATCCCTCCCCCACCGGTTCGGGCTCGCCCCGCGTCTCGACCAGGACGGGGTTCAGCACGTACCCGATGTCACCGTCGATGTTGTAGCTGAAGGCGCGCAGGCCGACGCCGATCTGCGGTGCGGCGACTCCCGCCCGACCCGGGGGCTGGACGGTGTCGAGGAGGTCGCGGACGAGGGCGCGGATGCCGTCGTCGATCACCTCGATGGGCGCGCTGGGCGCGCGCAGGACGGGGTCACCGAAGAGGCGGATGGGACGGACAGTCATGCCACGGCCGCCGGGGTGCGCAGGCCCTCCACCACGGCCGCGGCGAGCTCGCGCGCGGCCTGCCGTGTCGCAGGCTGCAGGTCGCGGAACACGATTGCACTGCCGGCGGCGACGTGGGCGTCGTACGGCATCCGGATGATGGCCCGCACACGGGTGCGGAAGTGCGCCTCGAGTTCGCTCTCGCGCACGAGGGGCGCGCCGGGACGGGCGGTGTTGAGCACGACGACGGCGTTGCGGACCCGGTCGGCGTAGCCGTTGGTCTCCAGCCAGGTGAGTGTCTCGGATGCCAGCCGCGCCTCGTCGACCGACAGCCCCGCCACCACCACGAGCGAGTCGGAGAGCTCGAGGGTGGCCTCCATGACGGAGTGCACGATGCCGGTACCGGTATCGGTGAGCACGATGGAGTAATAGTGCGCGGCGACATCGGCGACTCGGCGATAGTCCTCGTCGCTGAACGCCTCGGACACACGGGGATCGGAGTCGGATGCCAGGACGTCCAGGCGCGTCGTATCGCGAGCCACGATCGACGACACGTCGCTGTATCCCTCCATCTCGTCGTGCGCGCGCACGAGATCGCGGACGGTCCGACCGTTGGGCCGGCCGACGCGATCGGCGAGGGTCCCTCGGTCGGGGTTGGCATCGACCGCGATCACACGGTCGTCGCGCGCGTCGGCGAGAGCCATGCCCAGGAGCGAGGTCACCGTGGTCTTGCCGACCCCGCCCTTGCGCGAGAGCACCGGAACGAAACGCGCGTCACCCGGCAGAGGCGTCGCGATCCGGCGGTCGAGGTCTTTACGCGCCCGCGCGCGGCGACCGTCGCCGAGGTTGATGCGGTGCCGTGAGACCGAGTACACCAGCTGCTGCCACAGTCCCTCCGGTTCGGGACGGGAGATCTGCCGCGGATCGAGCAGGCGATCCGCGGTGAGCAGATCGGGGCTCTCGCGGCTGTCGTCGATCTCGCCGAGGCGCTTGGAGGTGAGTGTCACATCGGTGCCGGGTGTGCGAACCCGCTCCGTCGCGTGGACGCGGCTGGCGCGCGCCGCCTCGTCGGCCTGGTGCACCTCGCGGCGCGTCAGCGGAACGGTGCCGATCACGCCGGTGGTGGCCCGTTCGGCGCGGGTGCGGGGCACGGGGCCGGTCGCGGGAGCGGACTCCGGCGCCGATGCGGCGGCGGGCTCGGGTGCAGCGGCAGGGCGCGCGGCGGATCCCGGCTCGACCGCGTCCGCAGGCTCGGGCGTATCGGTGCCCTCCGGTGCGGTCGCCTGCTCCGCGGCAGGCGTCGCAAGGTCGCCGGCGGCGTCCGCGGCGGGCTCCGGTGCGGCGAATTTCCCCGCGGCGGGAACGGCGGTGTCGTCGGCGCGCACGGCGGTGTCGTCGGCAGGCTCCGGCGCGGCGGCGGCGGGCGGCTCGATGGAGTCGGCGGGCTCCGGCGCGGCGGCGGCGGGCGGCTCGATGGAGTCGGCGGGCTCGCTCGGTTCGGCGTGCTCGGGCTCGTCAGCGTCATCGGCCGCGTGGGCACCATCGGCCGTGCCGACGCCATCCGCCGCGTCGGCGCCCTCGGGCTCCGTGTGCTCGGCCGCGACGGGCTCGGGCTCCTCGCCGACGGGCTCGGGCTCGTCGGCGACGGGATCGGCCGGGCGGTCCTCCGCGTCGAGGTCGTCGGCGTCGTCGACGTCGGACGGCTCGCCGGCGCCGTCGTGATCGGGCGAGGCGGCAGCCGCGTCCGCGTTCTCGTCCGGCGTCGCCTCGCTCGGGTCGGCCGCGGCATCCCCGCCGGCCGGCTCAGCGGCGCCCTCGTCGGGCACGATCTCGGCGTCGTGGACCTCGGCGCCGGCGTCGTCCGGTTCGGCCGCGTCGTGCGGCTCGAGGATGATGTCGCCGGTGTGCAGTTCCTCGAGTTCGGGGTCGCGCGTGGGTGCGGCGACCTCGGGTTCGGGGACGTGCGTGAGCAGCGGCGGCTCGCCGGCATCGGGCACGTGCACGATGCCGACGACCTCGAAGCCGCGGGATTCGGGGTCGATGATCGGCATCTCGTCTTCGACGACGTCGTCGTCGACGTCGTCCTCGTCGGACACGGGCAGGTCGACGTTGACCTGTGCGATGTGTCCGCCCAGGATGCTGATGCTGGACGTTTCGAGCGATCCGCTGTCGTCGAGGACACCGTGTTCGGCGCCGTCGTCGGGGGTCTCGTCGGTGCGGTCGGGGGTCACTGCAGTCTCCAAAAGGGAAAGGGGGCGCGAAGAGCGCCCCCTTTCAGGCTACTGCGCCGGACGGACGACGAGCAAAAGGTCGCCGGCCTCCACCTGCTGCGTGGCCCCGACGGTGAGGCGTTCGACGACGCCGTCGACCGGGCTCGTGATCGCGGCCTCCATCTTCATCGCCTCGATCGAAGCCACCGGCTGACCCGCGGCGACGCGGTCTCCGACCGCGGCCTTGAGAGTCACCACACCCGAGAACGGCGCTGCCACCTGGCCGGGCTTGGACGTGTCGGCCTTCTCCGCCTGCCGCGCCTCGACGTCGATGGAGCGATCACGCACGAACACCGGGCGCAACTGCCCGTTGAGCGTGGTCATGACAGTGCGCATGCCCTTGTCGTCGGCATCACCGATCGCCTCGAGGCCCACGAACAGCTGCACGCCGCGCTCGATCTCGACCGTGTGCTCGCCTCCGGCGCGAAGGCCGTAGAGGTAGTCGGCGGTGTCGAGGACGCTGAGGTCGCCGTACGTCGCTCGCGTCTCGAGGAACGTCCGGGTCGGCGCCGGGAAGAGCAGCGAGTTCAGCCGTGCCCGACGCGTCGCCGAATCGCCCGCGAGAGCCGCCGTGTCCTCATCGGTGAGCGCCGTGACGCCCACCTTCACGTCGCGACCGGCGAGCACCTTGGACCGGAACGGCTCCGGCCACCCGCCCGGGAGGTCGCCGAGCTCGCCCGCCATGAACGACACGACCGAATCCGGGATGTCGTATTTCTCGGGACTGCGTTCGAAATCGTCCGGGTCGGCCTTGACCGCCGCGAGGTGCAGGGCGAGATCGCCCACGACCTTCGACGACGGGGTGACCTTCGGAACCCGCCCCAGGATGCCATCGGCCGCGGCGTACATGTCCTCGATGAGCTCGAAGTCGTCCGCCAGGCCGAGGGCGATCGCCTGCTGGCGGAGGTTCGACAGCTGCCCGCCCGGGATCTCGTGGTGGTAGACCCGCCCCGTGGGACCGGGCAGGCCCGACTCGAAGGGGCGGTACAGATGACGCACCGCCTCCCAGTACGGCTCGAGGTCGGAGACCGCAGCCAGGTCGAGGCCGGTGTCGCGCTCGGTGTGGGCGAGCGCGGCGACGAGGGCCGACAGCGACGGCTGGCTCGTCGTGCCCGACAGGGGAGCCGCGGCGGCGTCGACGGCATCCGCCCCCGCCGCCGAAGCGGCGAGAAGTGTCGCGAGCTGACCGCCTGCGGTGTCGTGCGTGTGCACGTGCACGGGGAGGTCGAACCGTTCGCGCAGCGCCGCGACCAGGCGTGCCGCTGCGGCCGGGCGCAGGAGTCCCGCCATGTCCTTGACCGCGAGGATGTGGGCGCCCGCCGCCGCGATCTGCTCAGCGAGCCGCAGGTAGTAGTCGAGCGTGTACAGGTCCTCGCGCGGGTCGAGCAGGTCCCCGGTGTAGCAGACGGCGACCTCGGCCACGGCGGACCCGGTGGCCAGCACCGCGTCGATCGCGGGCCTCATCTGCGAGACGTCGTTGAGCGCGTCGAAGATCCGGAAGATGTCGATCCCGGATGCCGCGGCCTCGGCGACGAAGGCATCCGTCACCTCCGTCGGGTACGGGGTGTACCCGACGGTGTTGCGCCCCCGCAGGAGCATCTGGATCGCGACGTTCGGCAGCGCCTGACGCAGCGCGTCGAGCCGTTCCCACGGGTCTTCGCCGAGGAAACGCAGGGCGACGTCGTACGTCGCGCCGCCCCACGCCTCGACCGAGAGGAGCCCGGGCGTCAGGCGCGCGACGTAGGGCGCGACGCGGGCGAGGTCGCGCGTGCGCACGCGCGTGGCCAGCAGCGACTGGTGAGCGTCGCGGAAGGTCGTCTCGGTGACGGCGAGGGCGGTCTGCTCGCGCAGGGCGCGCGCGAACCCGACCGGCCCGAGCTCCTGCAGACGCTGTCGCGAACCGGCCGGCGCCGGCGCGACCAGATCGATCGCGGGGAGCTTGCTGCCCGGATCGACCGACAGCGGGTTCTCGCCGTTCGGGCGGTTGACCGTGGTGTCCACGAGCCAGGACAGGATCTTGGTGCCGCGGTCCTTCGACTCGCGGCCCTTCAGCAGCTCGGGACGCTCGTCGATGAAGGAGGTGCTGAGGTCGCCGGCGACGAACGCGGGGTCGTCGAGCACGGCCTGCAGGAACGGGATGTTGGTCGAGACGCCGCGGATGCGGAACTCCGCCAGGGCGCGGCGTGCCCGCGCGACCGCCGCCCCGAAATCGCGCCCGCGGCACGTGAGCTTGGCGAGCATCGAGTCGAAGTGGGGGCTGATCTGCGAACCGGCGGCGGTGGTGCCGCCGTCGAGGCGCACCCCCGCTCCGCCCGGCGACCGGTACGTCGTGATCTTGCCCGTGTCGGGACGGAAGCCCTGCGTGGGGTCCTCGGTCGTGATGCGGCACTGCAGCGCCGCGCCCCGCAACCGGATGCGGTCCTGGGTCAGGTCGAGGTCGGTGAGGGTCTGCCCGGCCGCGATGCGCATCTGCGACTGCACGAGATCGACGTCCGTGACCTCCTCGGTGACGGTGTGCTCCACCTGGATGCGGGGGTTCATCTCGATGAAGACGACCTCGCCCGCCCGCGGGCCCGCCGTTTCGAGCAGGAATTCCACCGTCCCGGCGTTCTGGTAGCCGATCGAGCGTGCGAACGCGACGGCGTAACGGTGGAGGTCCTCCCGCACGGCGTCGTCGAGGTTCGGCGCCGGCGCGATCTCGATGACCTTCTGGTGGCGGCGCTGCACCGAGCAGTCGCGCTCGAACAGGTGGACGTTCTCGCCGGTGGCATCCGCCAGGATCTGCACCTCGACGTGACGCGGGCGCTGCACGGCCTGTTCGAGGAACATCCGCGGGTCGCCGAAGGCGCTCTGCGCCTCGCGCATGGCCTCGGCCAGCGCCGGGGCGAGCTCGCCCGGCGACTCGACACGGCGCATGCCCCGACCGCCGCCGCCGGCGACGGCCTTGGCGAACAACGGGAACCCGATTCCCTCGGCCTGCGCGACCAGTGCGTCGACGTCGTCGGAGGCCGCCGTCGACCTCAGCACGGGGACGCCCGCGGCGATCGCGTGCTCCTTGGCGGTGACCTTGTTGCCCGCCATCGACAGCACCGCGGCCGGCGGACCGATGAAGGTGATGCCGTGGGCGGCGGCCTTCTCGGCCAGCTCCGGGTTCTCCGACAGGAAGCCGTAGCCGGGGTAGATGGCATCCGCCCCGCACTCGCGGGCGACGCGGATGATCTCGTCGACGTCGAGATAGGCGCGCACCGGATGCCCGCGTTCACCGATCTGATACGCCTCGTCGGCCTTCAGCCGGTGGAGGGAGGCACGATCCTCGTAAGGGTAGACCGCGACGGTGCGGGCTCCTACCTCGTAGGCGGCGCGGAACGCCCGGATGGCGATCTCTCCGCGGTTGGCGACCAGGATCTTCGAGAACATGCACACCTCACGTCAAGCAGGCGGAGCTGAATGTGCTCACAGCCTAGGGGAAGGTAACGTAGACGCTCGTGCACGTACTCTCCGTCAGCTCTTTGAAAGGCGGGGTCGGCAAGACGACCGTGACGCTCGGGCTGGCATCCGCCGCCTTCGCACGTGGCGTTCGCACCCTCGTCGTCGACCTCGACCCGCAGTCCGATGTGTCCACCGGCATGGACATCCAGGTCGCCGGCCGGTTGAACATCGCCGACGTCCTGGCCAACCCGAAAGAGAAGGTCGTCCGTCAGGCGATCACCTCGAGCGGCTGGGCCAAGGTCCACCCCGGCACGATCGACGTGCTCATCGGCAGTCCCTCGGCGATCAATTTCGACGGACCCCACCCGAGCGTCCGCGACGTGTGGAAGCTCGAGGAGGCCCTCGCCACGATCGAGTCCGAATACGACCTCGTCCTGATCGACTGCGCCCCGTCGTTGAACGCGCTGACGCGCACCGCGTGGGCGGCGAGCGACCGCGTCATCGTGGTCACCGAGCCGGGCCTGTTCTCCGTCGCCGCCGCCGACCGCGCTCTGCGCGCCATCGAAGAGATCCGGCGCGGCCTCTCCCCCCGTCTGCAGCCGCTGGGTGTCGTGGTCAATCGCGTCCGCCCGCAGTCGATCGAGCACCAGTTCCGCATCAAGGAGCTGCGCGACATGTTCGGCCCCCTCGTCCTGAACCCCCAGCTGCCCGAGCGCACGTCGCTGCAGCAGGCGCAGGGCGCGGCGAAGCCGCTGCACGTGTGGCCCGGAGACTCCGCGCAGGAACTGGCCGCCGACTTCGACGCGCTGCTCGACCGCATCGTCCGCACCGGCCGCATCCCCGTCGCCGGCGACACCCCGCAGTCCTAGCCGCGTCTGTCGCAGCGGGCGGGTCGCCCCGTGGCACGGCGACGGGCCCGGTCGACGTGCGCGTCGTGCTCGTCAGAGGATCCCCGGATGCCGAGGCGTCCGAGGTTCCGACGTCTCCGGGGTCGCGTCAGGCGGTGCGAGCGGCGCGACGCGCGGCGAGCTCGTCGACGGCCTCGGTCGCGGACTCGAAGTCCACGAGCGTCGACTCGACCTCGCGCAGGACCTTGCCCACGGCGATGCCGAACACGCCCTGGCCACGACTGACGAGGTCGATCACCTCATCGTTCGAGGTGCACAGGTAGACCGACGCGCCGTCGCTCATCAGGGTGGTGCCGGCCAGGTCGCGGATCCCGGCGGCCCGGAGCTGATCGACGGCCGTGCGGATCTGCTGCAACGAGATGCCGGTGTCCAGAAGGCGCTTGACGAGCTTGAGCACGAGGATGTCGCGGAAGCCGTAGAGCCGCTGCGAACCGGAACCGCTCGCTCCGCGCACGGTGGGGACGACGAGTTCGGTGCGGGCCCAGTAGTCGAGCTGGCGGTACGTGATCCCGGCGGCCCGCGCCGCGACCGCTCCACGGTAGCCCGTGTCGTCGTCCATCTCGGGCAGTCCGTCGGTGAAGAGGAGATCGGTGGCGAAGCGGGGTTCACCGAGTGCGTCGCCAGCGTTCATGCTCGCGTCCCTCCTCATCGGCTCGTTGCTTCCACGCTAGATCAGCGAGGGGCCCCCGGCAACGACATCCGGCCCGAGGGGGTCGGCGTGTCGCGATCAGGACAGCATCCGGTCGATGGCCTCGCGCACGAACAGGGTCCGCACCTCGTCCAGACGCGCGGCCAGCTCGGGCGCGAGCTCGCTCGCCCGCGCGCGGGAGGCCGCGTCGGGGCGACGCAGCAGCGCCGCCAGTGCCGACTCGACGAGGGCGGCCTCGCGCTCGGCGCTCTGCCGCAGCGACCGCACGTGCCGCGGTTCGATGCCGTGGCGATCCAACGCCACGAGCGTGCGCAGCAGGGCCACGGTCTGCTCGGAGTAGGTCTCGGCTCCCGTGATCACGCCGGTGCTGATCGCGTCGTTGAGCAGCTGCGGGGCAGCGCCCGCCGCCGACAACAGCTCGTCGCGACGGTAGCGCCGGGGGGCGTTGGTCATCGACGCGATCGCCGTGGGCGGGGCGGGGTTGCGGCCCGCGTCGACGTCGGCGAGGTAGTCGCGGATGACCGCCAAGGGGAGGTAGTGGTCGCGCTGCAGCGTCAGCGCGACACGCAGACGTTCCAGGTCGGCGGGCGAGAACTTCCGGTAGCCCGATTCCGTCCGCGTGGGCGAGACGATGCCCTGCACCTCGAGAAAGCGAAGCTTGCTGGAGGACAGCGCGGGGAACTCCGGTGTGAGTCGCGCGAGGACCTGTCCGATGCTCAACAGCCCCGAGGCCGCCGGACGACCGCGGGCGGGGGCTGCCGCCATCAGTGCTCTGCCGACGGGAGGTCGACGGGCGAGCCGAAGAAGTTCAGCCGGAACTTGCCGATACGCACCTCGGCACCGTTGACCAGCGCGGAGCGGTCGACGCGCTCGCCGTTGACGTAACTGCCGTTCAGCGAGCGCTGATCCACGATCTCGAAGGCGCTGCCGGCGCGGGTGATCTCGGCGTGCCGGCGGGACACGGTGACGTCGTCGAAGAAGATGTCGGCCTCGGGATGCCGGCCGACGGTCGTGACGTCGGTGTCGAGCAGGTAGCGGGCACCGGTCGTCGGACCGGAGCGCACGATCAACAGCGCCGCACCCGAGGGCAGCGCGTCGATCGCCTCGAGCTCGGCCTCGGTGAGGTCGGCACCGAACGGGACGAAAGAAAGATCGGCATCGTGGCCGAACGTCTGAGTCGTGTCGTGCGACCGATCGGACGCGGCGGCGTCCGCGGCGCGTCGAATGTCATCGCGCTCGAATCTGCGGGTCTCGTCCACGGCTTCTCCTTCTTCTCCACCATAGCCGACCGACTCCGAGCTGGAGCGGTCGATCGACCCTCGCACAGGTCATGGGATGTACGTCTTCTCCCGACATCGGAGACCGAACCGCTTTCGGGCAGCGGCTCGGTTCGACGGGGGACACTCGAACCTATCCACCCGGGGTCGGCCCTGTCGAGTCCGGGCCGCTGCGCGTGTCACCCGCCCCGGGCCTTCGTTCCCAGGCCCCGTACGAGTGCGCTCGCTAGGGTCGGTGGCGTGATCACGACCTCCGCGCCGCGTCGGCGCGCCCTGCCCGCCGTCCTGGCCACCGTCGCCGTCGCGCTCGCGGCGCTTCTGGCCCCCGCCGCGCCTGCATCCGCGCACGACGAGCTGGTGTCGTCCGACCCTTCCGCCGACGCGGTCCTCGACGCGCTGCCCGCCCAGATCACCCTCACGTTCAGCGCAGATGTCCTCGATGCGGAGGGAGCGACCGTCATCCAGGTGACGGATGCCGAAGGCACCGTCCTCACCGACGGCGCACCGGAGGTCGCGGGCACCGTCGTCACGCAGGCCCTGGCAGGCCCGGCGTCCGGCGCCGTCACCGCCGTCTGGCGTGTGGTCTCCAGCGACGGGCACCCCATCGACGGCACGTTCTCCTTCACCGTCCCGAGCGCCCCGACGCCCACGGCGACCCCGACCCCCACGGCCTCCCCGTCGACGACGCCCTCGCCGGAGCCGACCGTGACGGTCACGGCGACACCGGCGCCGGCGGAGAACACCTCGGATGCCTCTCCTCTGCCGTGGATCCTGCTCGCCGTCGCCCTGGTCCTGGTCATCGGGGCCCTCGTCTGGCTGCTCGTCGCACGGGCCCGCGGGGGCTCCACCGGACGCGGCTCAGCCGGCAGCGTCGAGCGATAGGCTTTCCGCATGCCTCATTACGATCTGGTCATTCTTGGTGCGGGTCCCGGCGGGTACGTCGCGGCCGTGCGCGGCGCGCAGCTGGGGCTGTCGGTCGCGATCGTCGAAGAGAAGTACTGGGGCGGTGTGTGCCTGAACGTGGGCTGCATCCCCTCGAAGGCGCTGCTGCGTAACGCCGACCTCGCCCACACCTTCCACGCCAAGGCCGACCTGTTCGGCATCTCCGGCGACGTGCACTTCGACTTCGGGAAGGCGTTCGACCGGTCCCGCACGGTCGCGGCCGGACACGTCAAGGGCATCCACTACCTGATGAAGAAGAACAAGGTCACCGAGTACGAAGGCCGCGGCCACTTCACCGACGACCACACCCTGAAGGTCACCAAGGCCGACGGGTCGACCGAGCAGGTCACCTTCGACAACGTCATCATCGCCACCGGCTCCACCGTCCGACTGCTCCCCGGGGTCACCCTGAGCGAGAACGTCGTCACCTACGAGGAGCAGATCCTCAACCGCGAGCTCCCCTCCTCGATCGTCATCGTCGGCGCCGGCGCGATCGGCATGGAGTTCGCGTACGTGATGACCAACTACGGCGTGAAGGTCACCATCATCGAGTTCCTCGACCGGGCCCTCCCCAACGAAGACGCCGAGGTCTCCAAAGAGATCCAGAAGCAGTACAAGGGCTACGGCGTCGACATCCTCACCTCCACCAAGGTCGAGACGATCACCGACCACGGCGACAAGGTCACGGTCACCTACACCGGCAAGGACGGCGCGCAGGGCTCCATCGACGCCGACCGGGTGCTGATGTCCATCGGCTTCGCCCCCAAGGTCGACGGGTTCGGCCTGGAGAACACCGGTGTGAAGCTCACCGAGCGTGGTGCGATCGACATCGACGACCACATGCGCACCAACGTCCCCCACATCTACGCCATCGGCGACGTCACCGCCAAGCTGCAGCTCGCGCACGTCGCCGAAGCCCAGGGCGTCGTCGCCGCCGAAACCATCGGGAACGCCGAGACGCAGACCCTCGGCGACTACCGCAACATGCCCCGCGCCACCTTCTGCAACCCGCAGGTCGCCTCCTTCGGCCTCACCGAGCAGCAGGCCCGCGACGCCGGCCACGACATCAAGGTCGCGAAGTTCCCCTTCTCGGCCAACGGCAAGGCCAACGGCCTGGGCGAGCCCGTCGGGTTCGTCAAGCTCGTCGCCGACGCCGAGACGCTCGAGCTCATCGGCGGCCACCTCATCGGCCCCGACGTCTCCGAACTCCTCCCCGAACTCACCCTCGCCCAGAAGTGGGACCTCACCGCTCTCGAGGCCGCGCGCAACGTGCACACCCACCCGACACTGTCGGAGGGCCTGCAGGAAGCCTTCCACGGTCTCGTCGGCCACATGATCAACCTCTGACCCGACCGGTCGCAACGATCGACGGCCCCCGTCCCGCTCTCCGGAGCGGGGACGGGGGCCGTCGGTCGTTCAGGTCGGAGGGCGGGCTCAGTGTCCGAGGGTGCGGGCGAGCTTGGACGCGGATGCCGCGGGCCGACCGCCCGCGGCGAACACCGCGGCGTCCACGGCGGCGAACAGCGCCGCACGACCCGTCTCGTCCGCCGGCCCGGCGGGACCGAGTTCGACCTCCCACTCGCGCCATTCGGACTCCACACCGCGGCGCTCGTCGCGCGCACGGACACGGTCGTCGACGAACTCCGCGACCACGCCGCCCTCTGCGTCGAGCAGAGCATAGGCGGTGCGGTGGTTGCGCACGCGCGCGAGCGGCACGAACGGACCTCGCGCCCAGGCGACGACGGCATCCTGGATCTCGTCGGGGACCACCGGATCGGCATCGGGGTCGTCGACGCGACCCAACGGCCAGTGGGTCTCGGACCGCCCGCCTGCGGCGGGGGCCTTGATGTGCCAGCCCTCGTCGGGTCCGCCCTGCCTGCGCCGTACGGCGACACCCGCGCAGGCCAGGCGGGTGTCGGCCGTGTCGACGTAGCGGGCGTCGAGGTCACGCGGCTCCGGGTCGCCGACGCGAACGACCCCGGGGAGGTTCGACCAGTCAGGAAGGGGCGTGTCGACGTCGACGTCGTACGTGGACTCGATCTCGACCGACGACGACCCCGGGGATGCTGCGCTCAATCGTCGCGCTCGTTCGCTTCGCGATTGATCTCCTCGGTCTCCTCGATGTAGGTGAAGACCGCCTGGGTCGGCCCGTCGGAGTCGCCGGTGTTCTCGAGCCCGCCGTCGCGGCGGTAGACCAGCTGTCCTTCGCTGTAGGGCATGATCAGCGTGTCGTCGGACTCGTTCTCGAGCGGGATCACCTGCCCGTCGAGCGGGCCTCCGGTCAGTCGTGCGATAGCCATGGGCCCAGCGTAGACCGGCCACTCCGGCGCGGTCCGCGCCTTGACACCCCTCCCCTAGACTCGCTCGGGTGACGAGCGCGGACCTCCCCGGCGACAAGCCGTTCCTGCTCCTCGCGACCCGGGCGCAGGACCTCCCCGCCGACGAGGAGTACGCGCTCTTCCTCCGCTTCACGGGTCTGCCGCCCGAGCGTCTGCGGCGCGTGCGGCTGGAGCGCGAGCCGATGCCCGAGATCGACCTCGACGAGGTCGCCGGGATCGTGGTCGGAGGCAGCCCGTTCAACGCCTCCGATCCGTGGGAGAAGAAATCCGCGGTGCAGCGACGCGTCGAAGCCGAGATGGCGGCGCTCGTCGACGCGGTGGTCGCTCGCGACGCACCGTTCCTCGGCGCCTGCTACGGGGTGGGCACCCTCGGCACACACCTGGGTGCTCCGATCGACGGCACGTACGCCGAGCCGATCAGCGTCGTCGAGGTCTCGCTGTCGGACGCGGGGCGTGCCGATCCGCTCCTGGCCGGGATGCCCGACACCTTCCCGGCGTTCGTGGGGCACAAGGAGGCCATTGCCGCGCTCCCGGACACCGCCACTCTGCTGGCGTCCTCGGCCACGTGCCCCGTCCAGATGTTCCGGGTCGGCCAAAACGTCTACGCCACGCAGTTCCACCCCGAGCTCGACCTCGACGGCATCGTCACGCGCATCCACGCGTACGCGTCGTACGGATACTTCGCGCCGGACGAGCTCGATCTCACCCTGGCCGCCGTGCGGAGCGCACCCGTGACGGCCACCGGCCGCATCCTGCGCGCGTTCGTCGAGCGCTACGCCCGCTGAGCCGGGGTCCGCCGCACGACGGGCACAGCCGCGGTGAACGCGGGTCGCACGCGGCGCAGCTGCGGTTCCAGCCCGAGGTCGACGAGCACGATCCGGCCGGCGAGCCCCGGGCCGTCCCCGCGCAGAAGTCCCGCCTTGACGGCTCCGAACGTCACCGTGATCTCGGCGGGGAGCACCGCGGCATCCGTCTCCCCGGTGTCCGGGTGCAGACCGCTCGGGACGTCGACGGCGATCACCCGCACGCGCCCATCGACGACCGCGGGGCGCAGCACCTCGACGACGGCGCGGGCGGTCCCCCGCAACCGGGAATCGGCGGAGGCGCCGATGCCGAGGATGCCGTCGACCACCAGGACGTGGTCGGCGGCGGCGGCGCAGATGTCCGAGGCGTCGCGAAGGCGCGCGCCCGTGGCCAGCGCACTGTCGAGCGCTTCGCGGTGCACCCGGTCGCGAGTGAGCACGATGTCGACGCGAGGCGCCGCCCGGGCGAACTCCGCGGCGGCGTACAGCGCGTCCCCACCGTTGTCGCCGGAACCCGCGAGGACCAGGACGGGACCGGGGTGCACAGCCAGTTCCTCTTCCACCACACGCGCCAGAGCACGCGCGGCCTCGCGCATGAGCGGACGCCCGGCGGCCAGGAGGGGGGCCTCCGCCGCGCGGATCGCGTCGGCGGTGTACGCCAGCACGCGTCCGCCCCCGCCGGGGCCGATCGGGATCACGACGGCGACCGCTGCTTCTCGAGCGTCTCGCGTTCGTGCACCGCAGCCTCGCGGGCGGCGTTCAACTCGCTCGCCGCCGCCTGCACCTGTCTCTCGGCGCGCTGAACCCGGAACTGGATCAGGGTGGCAGCCCCGTACTTCGCGCGAACGCGGTCCTCGTCCTCCTCGTGCCCCACGGTGATATACGCGCCCGCAAGGAGAATGACCTGGCTGGAGAGGTTCAGCCACAGCAGCAGGGCGATGAGGGCCGCGAACGTGGCCAGGAGCGGGTTGCTGCCTGCTCCCCCGACGAACAGACCCGACAGCTGCTGCAGCGCGACGAGCCCGACCCCGCCGAGCAGGGCGCCGCGCAGCAGCGTCGCCCGCCGCACGTGCAGGCCCGACAGCAGCGCGAACGCCGCGGCGATCACGGCGGTGTCGAGGGCGAGCACCACGATCGTGGAGATGAGCCAGGTCAGGATGCCGCTGACCCACGAGTCCGCCGAGATGCCGAGCAGGTCGCGGACGACGGTGAGCCCCGCCGTGGCGAGGAAAGTGACGCCCGCCGCGGCGGCGAGCGCCACGCCGATGCCGATCGCCATCAGGAGATTGCGCAGGAGCACCCACACGATGAACGTGTCCTCGGTCGTGACGTCCGCGATCTGTCGCAACGCCGAACGGAGCGAGCCGACCGCTCCGATCGCGGCGCCGATCAGACCGATGGATCCCACGACGCCGGCGACGGTGAAGCCGGCGGGTGCTTGGATCGCGGTGACGTCGATCAGACCGTCGGGACCGACCAGGCCGGGGATGACGCCGTCGACCGCGCGGACGAGGGCCGACAGCGCGTCCGGGTTGCCCGAGAGCCAGAGTGCCGCGAACGAGAAGCCGATGAGGACCCCGGCGAAGACGCTGAAGAGCGTGCGATAGGTCACGCTGTCGGCGAGCATGGGTCCGCGTCGCCCCGAATAGACGAGGTACGCGCGCACGAGACGCCGCTGCAGCGCCCACGCGGTGACGCGGCGGATGAGGTCAGCCATTGCTCCAGGCTAGGGGGCGCCGGTTCTGTCCGGACGGGGTTGACCGGACGGCGAATTCGGGCGAGGCGCTCAGGTCAGGGTGCCCAGAAGCGTCCACCACGTCCCGAGCAGCAGCGGGGGTCCGAACGCGAAGGCCGTGCGCCGGGCTCCGGCCAACAGCACGCCCGCGGCCGCGGCCGCGCCGCAGGCGAACCCCGCGAGGAGCCCCGAGACCACGGCATCCGGTCCCCACCAGCCCAGATGCGCACCCGCGAGCGCGGCGAGCGTGACGTCTCCGCCGCCGAAGCCGGCGGGCCGGACCAGGTGCGGCACGAGACAGACGACGAACGCGGATGCAGCCCCGCCCCACACGCCCGGGATGCGCTCGCCCTCTCCTCCCGAGAGCGCGGCGGCGGTCAGCACGATGAGGGCGAACGCGAGACCCGGCAGCACGACAGCGTGCGGGAGCCGCTGCCGACGGACGTCGATGACGGCGAGCACGACGCTGAGCAGCGCGAACACGGCGAGAGCGGCGCCGAGCACGGGCGGGGTCCGCTATGCGTCCAGCACGGACAGCTCGACCAGGACGATCGCCGTGGGCGCGATGCCCTCGCGCTCTCGGACTGCCCGCTTGAGGGGGAGGACGTACGCACCGTCGGACTGGGGGAACACCGATGTCCGCCACGTCGACGCGCCGATCGTCGCTTCGACGCGGACACCGCCGAAGCCGCGCCGATACGTCTGCGTCTCACGGATGGCGTCGCTGAGATCGAGCGGCAGCGCGACGAAGTACCAGTCGCTGTCGAGTCTCGCCTCCCACCGGAAGACCTCTCCCTCGAACTCCACGATCACGCTGTCTCCTCCCGACGGCGTCACCCTACCCGGCGTCGTGAGCGCCCCGGCCGCGTTCTCCCCGGGGAGGAGCCGTCACCGCGGCAGGAGTCCGGCCGCCCGCGCGGGTTCGGCGTACGCCCGCGCGAGCGTGGCGACCGTGTCGTGCGCGTTGAGGCCGCTGGGGTTGGGCAGTACCCACGTCATGACGCCGCCGATGCCCTCGGCCTGCCGTCCGGCGACGGCTCGGGGGCGGTCGAATCCCTGCCGGTACGCCGTGAGTCCGACGACCGCGACGACCCGCGGCGCGAGAGCGGCCACGCGCGTCTCCAGCGACGCAGCGCCCGCGCGCAGCTCGTCCCGACTCAACTCGTCCGCGCGCGCGGTGGCGCGGGCGGCGAGGTTGGTCACCCCGACTCCCGCGGCGAAGACCATGCGGCGGTCCGCGTCGTCGAGCGGCCCCGTGAAGGCCGGCAGGCGCGGCAGGATCCCGGCCTCCACGAGCGCGGGCCAGAACCGGTTCCCCGGGCGGGCGAAGGCAGTGCCGGTCGCAGCCGTCCACAGCCCGGGGTTGATGCCGACGAACAGCAGTCGGAGCCCCGGGCCGGTGAGATCGGGGATCGTGGCATCCCGGAACGACTGCAGCTCGGCGCGCGAATACCCCATGACACCACTATGACCACTTCACCGCGCGCGGCGGAGGGCTGTGGGAGGATCGGCGGGATGGATGCCGTGCCCGCGCTCACCGAGATCCCGTCGCCGCAGTTCGTCATCGTCGGCGACAACATCCGCCTCGCGACGTACTCCTGGGGCGATCCTGATGCCGAGACCGTGCTGTGCGTGCACGGCTTCGGGTCCAGCACGCGCGACAACTGGGTCAACACCGGCTGGATCCGAGACCTGCTGCGCGCCGGATTCCGCGTACTGGCGGTGGATCAGCGCGGTCACGGACTGAGCGACAAGCCCCACGACGCGAACAGCTACCGTATGACCGCGCTCGTCTCCGATCTGGTCGCTGTGCTCGACACCTACCTGGTCGACCAGGTCCGCTACCTCGGCTATTCCCTCGGCGGTCGCGTCGGCTGGCAGCTCGCCGTCGACGCGCCCGAGCACGTCGAACGGGCGGTCCTGGGCGGCATCCCCGACGGCCGCCCCCTCGCGCGGCTGCAGGTCGAGCAGGCCCGGGCGTTCCTCGACCGCGGCGAGGCGGTCCAGGATGCCACCACCCAGCGCTACATGGCTCTGGCCGAACGCGTCCCCGGCAACGACCTTCGGGCACTCGTCGCGATCGCCGAGGGGATGCGGCTCGGCGAGACCGATCCGGACCCGGCCGCTCCCCCGCGGCAACCGGTGCTCATCGCCACCGGCACCGAGGACCCCATCCACGATCAGTCCGCGCGTCTGGCGCGACTCCTGCCGCAGGGGGAGTTCGTCGACATCCCGGGGCGACACCACGTGAACGCCCCCGGAGCACGCGCCTTCCGCGAGGCGGGTATCGCGTTCCTGTCGCGCGAGATCTGACCCGCCTCAGCCTCAGCCGCAGACGTACACCGTGGCCGGCGCGCCGGACGCCTCTGCGCAGTTCTGCTGCACCCAGGTGCGGATCTGCGCCGAGGCGGTCCCGGCGGTTCCCGCGTCGGCCGTCGCCCCCGCGGTCCCGCCCATCCGGTCGTCGCCGCCGACGACGAAGCGCAGCTCGCCGCTGTCGACGAGCGAGACGAAACGGTCGAGGGTCGGCACCGCATCGGTCCCGTTGAATCCACCGATCGGCAGGACCGCCTCGCCGTCGGAGGCGACGATGAGCTGCGCGGCGCTCTGCGCCCCGAAGGCCGCGGCGAGATACGTCGCTCCGTCACGGTTCTCCTCGAGCCACGTCAGCAGGGCGGCGGTGTCACCGGTCCCGCCCGCTGCCCCCGCCCCGCCCGCGGCACCGGCCCCGCCGGGCGCGCCCCCGCCGTTTCCGCGCCCCGGTGCGGCGCCGCCGCGGGGACCGGGGAACGCCCGCGACCCGCCCGCGTCGGCGGACATGTTCTGCCCGCCCGTCGCTGCGCCGGAGCGCCCGCCGAAGGCTCCCGGACCGCCGAAACCGGACGCCGTCTCCGACACCCCGCCGGCGACCGGGTTGATGGCGCTGGGGTGGGCGATGGTGACCGCCGACCACACCGCCGGGGTGAGCAGCAGGCCCACGACCAGGGCGGCGGCCGTGACGAGGCGAGCGCGCTGACGCGCGAGCAGCAGCACGATCGCGGCGACCGCCGCCGCCGCCTGAGCGATGGCCACAGGGAGGCTGTACCCGCCGACGGAGATCCCGATACCGACCGCTGTCGCCGCCGCGACCGCGACGACCGTCACCGCGGGCCAGATGATGCCTTTCCGCGCAGTCCAGGCCAGTGCGGTCGCGACGACGAGCGCGAGGGGCACCGCGAGGGCTGCCGTGTAGAACTGGTGCATCCCGGCGACCACCGAGAACATCGCGACGAAGGTCAGCGTCCAGACCGTCAGCAGCAGGGTGAGAGCCCGGGGGAAGCGGAGGAGCCACAGCACGACGAGCGAGACGATCGCCGCCGGGATCAGCCAGGCGATCTGGCCGGCCAGCTGCGCGTTGAACAGGCGCAGCAGACCCGGCTCGCCCGAGAACGGCGGAGTGAACGACTCGTACGCCGAGCTGTCGGATGTGGCGGCGAACCGCCCGAGACCGTTGTATCCGAACACCATCTCCCACGGATCGTTGCCGATGGTGCTGCCGATGTACGGGCGGCTCCCGGTCGGGATGAGCGCCACGATCGCCACCCACCACAGCGAGGCCACGGCGCTGACGACACCCGCGACGAGCAGGTGTCCGACCCGACGCCCCCAGGACTGCGCCGTGCACAGGTAGGCCGCGGCGAGCGCGGGCCAGACCGCCCACGCCTCGAGCATGTAGAACTGGAACGACAGCCCGACCGATGCGCCCGCGATCACGAGCCAGCCCAAGCTGCGTGAGTGCACGGCTCGGACGGCCGCCCAGGCGGTGATCGCGAGGCCGAGCACGAAGAACGACTCGGGTTGGTTGGAGCGCGAGACCGCGACGAGGATCGGCGTCACCGCCACGATCGCGCCGGCCAGCAGACCCGCCCGGACTCCGCCGAGTCGTCGCGCCGTCACGGCGGTGACGAGTGCCGCCCCCACGGCCGCGAGGGCGTTGGGGAGGATCACCGTCCAGGCCGAGTACCCGAACGCTTTCACCAGGAGCGCCGGGATCCAGAACGATCCCGGGATCTTGTCGAGTGTGACGGTTCCCGCCGGGTCCATGGCCCCGAAGAAGAAGTTCGACCACGACTGGCTCATCGACACCGCGATCGCGGCGTAGTACTCCGACGGCGTTCCGTCCCACACCTGCCAGGCGGTGAGGACCAGGGACACCAGGGCGATGACGGCCAGACCCCACGGCCAGGCGCCTCCGCGCGCGCGGGTGGCCGGGACACGGCGGGAGATCGGGGTCTGCGGCAGGCTCAGAACGGCGGTCACCGGCGCATCGTAGGCAGCCGAGCACGAGACACCGCCCAGCGGGGCCTATGGGTGGGCGATGGATGCCGCGAAGCGGCCGGTCAGTCGGCGTCCACGCTCAGTCGCGGCGCGCTCGGAGCCGCGGGCGCGGCCACCTGCAGACCGACCCGGACCGTCTGTCCGGCCGCGAGCGAGCCCGCCCAGCCATCGCCGCGGCAGGTGACGGTCGACGAGCGGATGCCGCACGTCATCCCCCAGGCGGTGGTCACCGCCGTCGCCCCCGGCGATTCCCATGACACCGTCCACGAAGCGACCGGCCCCGCTGCCTGGACCGTGAACTCGCTCACGTACCCGGTCGCCCATGCGCTCTGCGGGATCCAGGCCACGGCGACGGACGCCGGCGCGGAACTCCCCGTGGGGCGCGGGGTCGGCGTCGGGGTCGGCGACGGTTTGGGAGTCACCGACGGCTTCGGCGTCGCGGACGGCTTCGGCGTCGCCGACGGCTTCGGCGTCGCGGACGGCTTCGGCGTCGCCGACGGCTTCGGCGTCGCGGTCGCGGTGGGCCGCGGCGCCGGGGTCGACTGCGGCGCGGGCGCGAGGAGGGGACGCAGAGCGTCGAGCTTCGCGGTCTGCGTGGTGCGCCAGTCGTCGGCGAGCAGGCCGCCGGTGTCGCCGCTGTTGGGGTTGAACGACCAGTAGGCGTAGCTGATCTTGCGCTCGGCGACGTAGTCGACCAGGGCCGTCAACCAGGCCCTGTCGCTCGCGGTCTCGAACTTCGTACCGAACTCCCCGAGCAGAACCGGAGCGATGTTCTCCTTCGCGAGGTAGCCCCAATTGGCATCCCAGAGCGCCGGAAGATTCGCCGGGTACCGCGGGTCCGAGAACCACGCCTGTCCGTGCACCGTGGCGGGATAGTCGTGGGGCGAGTAGACGACGCGGTTCTTCACCGACAGCGTCATCGGCGCGCTGCGGACGTCCTTCAGCCCGCCGCCCCACCACGTGTTCGAGCCGTCGTTCTGACGCTCGACCCCCTCGACGACGATCAACAGGCGCGGGTTCACGGCCAGCACCGCGTTGGCTGCCCGCGTGGCGGCGGCGCGCCAGTCGCGCGCGGGGTCGCCGCAGTTCCAACAGGCCGGACCGTGCGGTTCATTGTGCAGGTCGACACCGATGACCGTGGAGTTGTTCTTGTACCGGGCGGCGAGCATCGTCCAATCGTCGATCCACCGCTTCTCGGGGTACTGCGCGGTGTACCAGAGCTCGCTCTGCGCACCCGAGTCGGGCCGGTGGCGGTCGAGGATCACCGACAACCCGTGCGCTCTGGCCCGGGCGATGACGGTGTCCAGGAGGCGCAGGGGCGTCAGGCCGACCAGGCCGGGATTGGCGTCGGCGTTGATCGAGGTGGTCTGCGTCGCCGCCAGGCACTCGTTCGAGAAGGGCAGCCGCACGGTGGTGAAGCCCATCGCCGCGATCTTCGCCAGGCCCTCGTCGAGCGAGATCGTCCACAGCCCGTGGGGAGCGCAGTTCGACGTCTCCATGCCGAACCAGGCGACGGCCTTGATCGTGTACGGGGTGCCGCTGGAGGTGACGATGGTCGAGCCCCGCGTGGACAGCCAGCCCGGCAGCGTGGCGGCGGAGGCCGCGGGAGCGGCGAGCGACCCGACGAGCAGAAGGACGGCGACCGAGGCGACGGCGGCCGCCCGCGTCCACACGCGCCGCACCCACGTCTGCCGCTCAGCCATCTCCGCGCCCCTCGTCCCGGTCATCGTAACGGTCACGGCCCTCCGGTGACGCTCACCGCGGGTCGGTCGATCCGGGTGAGCGATGCGCCCGGTGCACGACGAGGGCGAGGTGCAGGGCGGCCACGACCTCGCCGTCGTCGAGGTCGACCCCCAGCATCCGCTCGGCGAGGTCGAGGCGCTGGTAGAACACCGACCGGGACACGTGGGCCGCGGCGGCGGCCGCCGTGCGGTTGCCGGGGTGCGCGACGATCGCGGAGAGCGCCGCGAGCAGATCTCGCCGGCGCGCGGGCGGGGCGGTGAGCACCGGCGCGAGGAGGTCCTCACCGTGCTCGAGGAGTCTGTGATCGCCCCGCAGCGACGACACGAAGCGGACGAGCGGATGCCGCGCGACCCAGTGCACCTCGCCCTCGGGGAGATCGCCCACCTCGGCCAGGTCCAGCGCCTGCGCGAGCGAGTCCAGCGCGCGGGCGACCGCCGCCTCGCCGAAGCCGTCGTCCACGCGCGGTCCGATCGAGAGCCGGGGGGACGGTCCCTCTCCTCGCAGCCGCGCGCGGAAACGTTCGGCCGCCGCCCCGGCGAACGTCGTCGTCGCGGGGACGGCCAGAAGCACCGGCATCCATCCCGCGGCTCGCTCGCTCGCACCCCGCGGCGAGCCGCACAGGGCGCGGCCGCCGAGATCGACCGCGGCGGCCTCGACGTCGGCGGCGGTGGCTCCGTCGGCGGCCAGGCCGAACAGCACCGCACCGGGCAGGTCTATGTGCGCGGCGCTGAGCAGCGCCACGACCTCCTCGGCGGATCCGTAGCGGCCGCCCAGCAACGCGTCCATCAAACGGCGTCGGCCCAGGCGCGCCCAATCCTCGCCGTCCGGATCCGCGAGGCGCCCCAACGCCAGCGCCGTCGCGCCCTGCTCCAGCACGGCGCGACGTCCGGCCGGATGCCCCGGGCCCGCGAGCGCGACCAGCGTCGCCCAGCGGATGCCGCGCGCCTCCACCGGCACGATCGAGCGACCGTCGTCGCCGTCGGCGCCGAATCGACGCGACCTCTCCTGCCAGTCGCGCAGCACGGCGGGGTCGGCATCCGCGAGCTCGGCCACGATGACCTCGTGCGCGAGCGACTCCAGGACGACGGGCGCCCCGAGCGTGTGCGCGAGGCGCTCCACGATGTAGTCGGCGGGAGCGCCCCGGAGCGCGAGGGATGTGAACAGCGTGCGCACGTCGTCACGCGCCCGCAACGCCGCCGTCTGGTCGTCGATGATGCGTCGGTGCACCTCCTCGGTCACGCTCACGAACTTGATCTCGCGGTGCAGGGCGATCAGTGCCAATCCCGCCTCGGCCGCGGACTCGACCACGACGGCGGGCACGTAGCGGTAGTGGGCGCCGAGCTCGATCACGATCCCGACGAGGCCCGCCCGCACGAACTCGGCCACGAGCGCACGGAGATCCGCGGGTTCGGCCGGCCACGCCGAGGCCGTCGTGAGCAACAGCTCGCCGCCCTCGAGCAGCCGCGCCACTCCCGGGCTGTCGGACACGTGCACCCACCGCACGGGCGCCGAGAGCGCCGTCCCCCCCACGAGCACCTCGGGCGCGCCCGCGGTCAGGGCCGAGGACTCCAGCACCTCGGCGAGCGTGGGAAGACCGCGCTCGGGGAGTGATCCGGCGACATCCGGACGATCTGTCCGAGAGTGCCCGTCTTTGCGACGATCAGCCACGCGCATTCCCCCGTCTCTCTGCCGCAGAATCGGCAGTGAACACCCTACGGCGCCCCCGGTCGATCTGTCCGGCCGGCCGAGATCTCGAGGAGGATCCGCATGACCGTCATCCACCACCACATCAACGGCGAAGCCCGCGGTGCCGCGGAGCGCACGGGCGACGTCTTCGACCCCGCCACGGGTGCCGTGCAGGCGCAGGTCGCGTTCGCCTCCGCCGCGGAGGTCGACGAGGCCATCGCCGCCGCCGCGGCGGCCCTCCCCGCGTGGCGGGCCACGAGCCTCATCAAGCGCGCCGACGTGTTCTTCCGGCTGCGCCACCTCCTCGTCGAGCGCACCGACGAGCTCGCCGCGATCATCACGGCCGAGCACGGCAAGGTGCTCTCCGATGCCAAGGGCGAGATCAGCCGCGGCATCGAGAACGTCGAGTTCGCCGCGGGCCTGGTGCACCTGCTCAAGGGCGAGCACGCCGAGCAGGTCAGCCGCGGCGTCGACGTGCACTCGGTGAAGCAGCCGGTCGGTGTGGTGGCCGCGATCACCCCGTTCAACTTCCCCGCGATGGTGCCGCTGTGGATGACCGCCTCGGCGATCGCCTGCGGCAACACCGTCGTGCTCAAGCCCAGCGAGAAGGACCCCTCGGCCGCCGTCTTCCTCGCGAAGCTGTACGAGGAGGCGGGTCTCCCCGCCGGTGTGCTCAATGTCGTGCACGGCGACAAGGTCGCCGTCGACGCGCTGCTGGACTCCCCCGCCGTCCGCGCGGTGAGCTTCGTCGGCTCCACCCCGATCGCGAAGTCGATCTACTCGCGTGCCGCCGACAACGGCAAGCGCGTGCAGGCCCTGGGCGGCGCGAAGAACCACATGGTCGTCATGCCCGACGCCGACCTCGACTCGGCCGCCGACGCCGCCGTCTCGGCCGCGTACGGCTCGGCCGGCGAGCGCTGCATGGCCGTGTCGGTTCTCGTGGCGGTGGGCGACGACGTCGCCGACGCCCTGATCGAGAAGGTCGCCTCGCGCATCGAGGGTCTGAAGATCGGCCCCGGCACGGATGCGACGAGCGAGATGGGCCCGCTCATCACCCGTGAGCACCGCGACAAGGTGGCCTCGTACGTCACGGGAGCCGCGGACGAGGGAGCCGAGGTCGTCGTCGACGGTACGACGCAGGAGTTCGAGGGCGACGGCTTCTTCATCGGCGTCTCGCTTGTGGACCGCGTCGCCCCGGGCATGAAGGTGTACGACGACGAGATCTTCGGGCCCGTCCTCTCGGTCGTGCGCGTGACGAGCTACGACGAGGCCGTCGAGCTGATCAACACCAGCCCGTTCGCGAACGGCACCGCCGTGTTCACGCGCGACGGCGGCACCGCGCGCCAGTTCGAGTTCGACATCGAGGTCGGTATGGTCGGCGTCAACGTGCCGATCCCCGTCCCGGTGGGGGCGTTCTCGTTCGGCGGGTGGCGCAACTCGCTCTTCGGCGACTCGCACATCTACGGCCCCGAATCGATCCACTTCTACACGCGCAGCAAGGTCGTCACCACCCGGTGGCCCGACCCCAGCGAAAGCCAGATCAGCCTCGGCTTCCCGAGCAACCACTGACACGCGGCATCCGGAAAGGAATGACGATGACCCTCACCTCCCCCGACCTCGCCGCCGACGCGCAGGTCCGCGCCGACGACCGTGCGCACGTCTTCCACTCGTGGAGCGCGCAGGCGCTCATCGATCCGCTCCCGATCGCCGGCGGGGAGGGCTCGACGTTCTGGGACTACGCCGGCAACAGCTACCTCGACTTCTCGTCGCAGCTGGTGAACCTCAACCTCGGCCATCAGCACCCCGACCTGATCGAGGCCATCCAGCGCCAGGCGGGCGACCTCGCCACGATCCAGCCCGCCATGGCCAACCGCACGCGGGGCGAACTGGCGCGGCTCATCTCGGAGGTCGCTCCCGCGGGCATGTCCAAGGTGTTCTTCACCAACGGCGGGGCGGATGCCAACGAGAACGCCGTCCGCATGGCGCGCCTCGTGACCGGCAAACGCAAGGTGCTGGCGATGTACCGCAGCTACCACGGGAACACCTCCACGGCCATCACGCTGACCGGCGACCCGCGCCGCTGGGCGAACGAGCCCGCCGACGCCTCGGTCGTGCACTTCTTCGGGCCGTACGCGTACCGGTCGGCGTTCCACTCGGCATCCGAGGAGGAGGAGACCGCCCGTGCGCTCGAGCACCTCGAGCAGACGATCATCCTCGAGGGCGCCTCGACGATCGGCGCGATCATCCTCGAGACCGTCGTCGGCACGAACGGCGTCCTCGTGCCGCCGCCCGGCTACCTCCCCGGCGTGCGGGCGCTGTGCGACAAGTACGGCATCGTCTACATCGCCGACGAGGTCATGGTCGGCTTCGGCCGCATCGGCGAGTGGTTCGCCGTCGACGCGTTCGACGTGGCGCCCGACCTCATCACCTTCGCGAAGGGCATCAACTCCGGCTACGTTCCGCTGGGCGGAGTGGTGATCTCGGATGCCATCGCGAGCCACTTCGACACGGTGACCTTCCCCGGCGGCCTGACGTACTCGGGCCACCCGCTCGCGTGCGCTCCCGGCATCGCGACGTTCGAGGTGTTCCGCCGCGACGGGATCCTGGAGCGCGTGCGCGACCTCGGCGAGCGCGTCGTCGGCCCGCGCCTGCGCGAGATGGCCGAGAAGCACCCGTCGATCGGCGAGGTGCGTGGACGCGGCCTGTTCTGGGCGATCGAGCTCGTCCGCGACCGCGAGACGCGCGAGCCGCTCGTGCCGTTCAACGCGGCCGGCGCCGACGCGGCACCCATGACGGCGTTCGCCGCCGCGTGCAAGAAGGCGGGCCTCTGGCCGTTCACGCACTTCAACCGCGTGCACGTCGCCCCACCGCTGGTCATCACGGAGGACGAACTCGTCCGAGGCCTCGACATCATCGACGAGGCGCTCGCCATCGCCGACGAGGCGGCCGCGTCGTGAGGATCCTGCAGAACGTCGTCGACGGCGTGTCGACGCCGTCGACCGGCCGGCTCCTCGACCTCGTGAGCCCGGTCACGGGCGAGGTCTACGCGCACGCGCCGTGCGCGACCGCGGAAGAGGTCGATGCCGCTTTCCAGGCGGCATCCCGCGCCTTCGCGTCGTGGCGGCTGACGACGCCGGCCGTGCGGCAGCTCGCGCTCTTCCGTCTCGCCGACGCGCTCGCCGACCACGCCGAGGAGTTCGCCGACCTGGAGTCGGAGGACACCGGAAAGCCCCGCGCGACGCTCGTCGCCGACGAGATCGATCAGTCCGTCGACCAGCTGCGGTTCTTCGCCGGAGCCGCGCGTGACCTCGACGGGCGCGCCGCGGCGGAGTACGCCGAGGGGTTCACCTCGTACGTGCGGCGCGAGCCGATCGGCGTCGTCGCGCAGGTGACGCCGTGGAACTACCCGCTGAACATGGCGATCTGGAAGATCGCGCCGGCGATCGCGGCGGGGAACGCCGTCGTGCTCAAGCCCAGCGAGACCACGCCGCAGACGACCGTCCGGCTGGCGGAACTGGCATCCGAGATCCTCCCGCCGGGGGTGCTCAACGTCGTGCTCGGCGACCGCGAGACCGGCCGGGCGCTGGTCGAGCACCCCACGCCGCAGCTCGTGGCGATCACCGGCTCGGTGCGCGCGGGCATGCAGGTCGCCGAGTCCGCGGCGCGGCAGGTCAAGCGCGTGCACCTGGAACTCGGCGGGAAGGCCCCGGCGATCGTCTTCCCCGACGCCGACCTGGAGGCCGCGACCGCGGGGATCGCGCAGGCCGCCTTCTTCAACGCCGGACAGGACTGCACGGCGGCGACGCGCGTGCTCGTCCACGCGTCGCTGCACGACGACCTGGTGGAGCGCCTCGTGACCTACGTCGCAGAGAACGTCCGCACGGGTGCTCCCGACGACCCCGCCGCCTTCTTCGGACCGGTGAACAACCCCGATCAGCTGGCGCGGGTGCAGGGGTTCGTCGACCGGCTGCCCGCGCACGCGCGCGTGGCCACCGGCGGACACCGCGTCGGCGACACCGGCTGCTTCTTCGCGCCCACGATCGTCACGGGCCTGCGGCAGGACGACGAGCTCGTGCAGCAGGAGGTGTTCGGCCCGGTCCTCGCGGTGCAGTCGTTCGACGACGATGCCGAGGCGCTGGCGATGGCCAACGACGTGCCGTATGCGCTGGCGGCATCGGTGTGGACGCGCGAACACGGCAGGGCGATGCGCTTCAGCCGTGACCTGGACTTCGGGTGCGTGTGGATCAACGCGCACATCCCGTTCGTGTCGGACATGCCGCACGGCGGGTTCAAGCACTCCGGCTACGGCAAGGACCTCTCGGTGTACGGCTTCGAGGACTACACGCGCATCAAGCACGTGATGTCCAGCCTCGCCTGACGCCTCTCAGGCGTCGGGCGGCTCCGCCGCGTCGGGGCCGTCCGACGCCGTCGCATCGCCCGCCGCCGTCGCATCGCCCGCCGCCGGCGCGTCCCGGAGAGCCGCGACGCGCCGCGCGTGGTCGACGGCGCCCTCGAAGCCGGCATCCGGGTCGTCCATGAGCGCACGCGTCGCGAGGGCGTGGACGCGGACGCCCTCGTCCTCCGACCCCGCCGCGACGTCGACCGCCGCACCCGCCTCCTCGCCGATCATGACGAACGCGCGGCTGAGGCTTCGCCGCGTCTCGATGTCGCCCCGGCCCAGGTGCGTCGCGAGCGCGTCGGCGAGGGCGGCGCGCTCCCCGTCCGGCACGAGGCCGGCCGCAGCCCGCCATGCCGCGCGCGCCACGGCCGACTCCTCGTCGTGCAGCAGCGCGGGGGTGATCGCAGACCAGGTCGCCGGGTCGCCGATCTTCGACAGCGTGTGCAACCCCTGGCTCCGGGCCTGCGGGAAGGGCGACCCGAGTTCGGGCAGGATCGCGGCCACCACGGCGGAGGGGTCGTGCCGCGTGAGAGCCCACGTGAGCATGTCGCGGACGAAGAAGTCCGGTTCGACGGCGCACCGGGCCACCAGGACATCGATGAAGGCGTGGTTCGGGCGCGTGCCGGCGTCCATGGCCGCGCGCAACCGTTCCGAGGCATCCGCGCGTTCGAGGGCGGCGCGCAGACCCGCCGTGATGTCGCCGTCGTTCATTCGCGGTCCGTCCTTCCGTCGCCCGGCACAGCTTGCCACCCGCCGCCACCCGCGTCGACCGCTCCGGGGCCCGACCCGCGTCCGTGAAGGCATCCCCGGTTCTATGAACGACGGTTTCCGCGTTGTTACGGCCTGGTGAAAGTCAAATCCATCATTGAAACGGCGGATGAACGACTGATACCGTCGCCCATCATGAGCATTCCCGCCGATCGACGCCCTGTCCTCGACAGTGTGTCGAAGGCCATCGTCGAACAGCTCCAGGAGGACGGCCGCCGCTCGTACGCCGAGGTCGGCAAGGCCGTCGGCCTGAGCGAGACGGCCACCCGCCAGCGCGTGCAGAAGATGCAGGACGCGGGCATCCTCCAGATCGTCGCGGTCACCGATCCGCTGCAGCTCGGCTTCGCCCGCCAGGCGATGATCGGCGTGCGGGTCTCGGGAGACACCCGCGTGGTCGCGGCCGAGATGGCCGAACTGCCCGGTGTGACATACGTCGTCTCCACCGCCGGCTCGTTCGACCTTCTCGTCGAGGTGGTGTGCGAGAGCGACGACGACCTCATCGACCTGCTCAACGACCGCATCCGGTCGCTGCCCGACGTCGTGGCCACCGAGACGTTCGTGTACTTGAAACTCCACCGACAGCTCTACAACTGGGGAACGCGATGACGCTTCACGAAATCGACCTGCACACCGACCTCCAGGCCAAGGCCCGCGACCACCTCTGGATGCATTTCGCGCGCCAGTCGGTGATGACCGAGGGTCCCGGGGTCCCCATCATCGTCAAGGGCGAGGGACACCACATCTGGGATGCCGAGGGCAAGCGATACATCGACGGTCTCTCGGGCCTGTTCGTCGTCAACGCCGGTCACGGCCGCCGCCGCATCGCCCAGGCGGCCGCCAAGCAGGCCGAGGAGCTGGCGTTCTTCCCGCTGTGGTCCTACGCGCACCCGGCCGCCATCGAACTGGCCGACCGCATCGCGCACCTCGCCCCCGGCGACCTCAACCACGTGTTCTTCTCCACCGGCGGCGGCGAGGCCGTCGAGACGGCGTTCAAGCTCGCCAAGCAGTACTGGAAGACGCAAGGGCGGCCGACCAAGCACAAGGTCATCTCCCGCGCGATCGCCTACCACGGCACCACGCAGGGCGCCCTGGCCATCACGGGCCTCCCCGTGATGAAGCACATGTTCGAACCGGTCACCCCCGGCGGTTTCCGCGTGCCCAACACGAACTTCTACCGCGCCGAGGAGTCCGGTTTCGGCGGCGGGACGCCCGAGGAGTTCGGTCTGTGGGCGGCCGACCGCATCGAGCAGATGATCCAGTTCGAGGGCCCCGAGACCGTCGCGGCGGTCTTCCTCGAGCCGGTGCAGAACGCCGGCGGATGCTTCCCCGCCCCGGCCGGCTACTTCCAGCGTGTGCGCGAGATCTGCGACAAGTACGACGTCCTCCTCGTCAGCGACGAGGTCATCTGCGCCTTCGGCCGTCTCGGCTACTACTTCGGCGCGGAGGCGTACTCCTACCAGCCCGACATGATCACGTTCGCCAAGGCGGTGACCAGCGGATACTCGCCGCTGGGCGGCACGATCGTCAGCGATCGCGTGTACGAGCCGTTCGCGCACGGCGACGCCTCGTTCCCCCACGGCTACACCTTCGGCGGCCATCCCGTCTCCGCGGCGGTCGCGATGGAGAACCTCGACGTCTTCGAAGAGGAGGGGCTGCTGCAGAACGTGCGCGCGAACTCCCCCGTGTTCCGTTCGACGCTGGAGAAGCTGCTCGATCTGCCGATCGTCGGCGACGTGCGCGGCGACGGCTATTTCTTCGGGATCGAGCTGGTCAAGGACAAGGTCACGAAGGAGACGTTCGACGACGACGAGTCCGAGCGTCTGCTGCGCGGCTTCCTCTCCAAGGCGCTGTACGACGCCGGTCTCTATTGCCGCGCCGACGACCGGGGCGACCCGGTCATCCAGCTCGCCCCGCCCCTGACGATCGGTCCGTCCGAGTTCGATGAGATCGAGCAGATCCTGCGCTCGGTCCTCACCGAGGCCTGGACGCGCCTCTGACGGTCGAGCGGATGCCACCCCACCCCGGTGGCATCCGCTCCCCCGTCATCCGCTCCCATCCCGAGCGGTGCACCAGACGCTCTACCCGACATCATTCATCCGGTCGGATCCGCCGATCCCGACCCGCACCCTCCAGGAGAAGCCACGAACGAGAACATCGGCGCCACTGTGGCGCCCCCGTCCAGTTCGGGAGCCAAGCTCGCCCGCACCCTCGGCCTGTGGTCGATCGTGGGTCTGGGGCTCGGCTACATGACCCCGACCGTCGTCTTCGACACCTTCGGCCTCGTCGCCGAGGAGACCAGCAACGTCGTGCCCGCCGCCTACGCGGTGGCCCTCGTCGTGCTGGTGTTCACCGCCGTCAGCTACGGCAAGATGGTCCGCGCCATCCCGAGCGCCGGGTCGGCCTACACCTACGCTCGCGAGTCGATCCATCCCGGCGTCGGTTTCGTCGTCGGCTGGACCGCGCTGATCGACTACATGCTGCTGCCGATGGTGAACGCCCTGATCCTGCGCAGCTACATGGAGGCGCTCTTCCCCGACATCCCCGGCTGGATCTGGGTGGTCGTCTTCACCGCGGGCGTCACGGGCGTCATCTACCTGACCATGCGGGGCACCTCGAACGTCAACATGATCCTGCTGGTGTTCTCGATCCTCGTGATGGCGGTCTTCGTCGTGATGGTGGTCGTCCAGCTGGTCGGCGGCGCCGGAGCCGGCACGCCGGTGTCGCTCACCCCCTTCGTCCACAGCGAGGTCCAGTTCGGTGCGGTGCTCGCGGGCGCCACGATCGTGTGCTTCTCGTTCATCGGGTTCGACGCGGTGTCGATGTACTCGGAGGAGGCGAAGACGCCCAAGATCATGCCGCGTGCGATCGTGCTGACGCTCGTCGCCGGAGGCGTGATCTTCCTCATCGCCTCGTACGTGACGCAGTTGCGCTTCCCGGACTCCGCCGCCTTCCCGCCGGAGGCCATCGAGGACAGCACGCTGCCCGAGATCGGTGTCCAGGTGGGCGGTCCCGTGCTGCAGGCCGTGCTCACCGCCGCGGGCTTCGCGGCGACGCTCGCGTCGTGGCTGGCCTCGCACGCCTCGGTGTCGCGCATGCTCATGGTGATGGGCCGTAACAACGTCCTGCCCCGCCGCATCTTCGGGTTCATCAACCCCAAGACGCACACCCCGACGATCTCGATCATCATCGTGGGCCTGGTGAGCCTGCTCGCGATCTCGTTCACGCTCGAGCAGATCGCGGCGTACATCAACTACGGCGCCCTGATCGCGTTCACCTTCGTGAACATCTCGGTCATCGCGTGGTTCGCGGTCCGCCAGGGTCTGCGCAAGACGCCGGGCGACATCTTCCGGTACATCGTGATGCCCGGGATCGGCATGCTGCTGACGGGGCTGCTCTGGGTGAACCTGGACGGACACGCCCTCATCGGCGGTCTCATCTGGACCGGCATCGGCGTGGTCTACCTCGTCATCCTCACCCGCGGGTTCCGGCGCCCCATCGCGTCGTTCGACGAGAACCAGCCGGTCACGGGCGTCAACAAGACGGTCCCGGGCCCGCGCTCGGAGATCTGACGCCGCACCGCTGAGGCCGCGGCATCCTTCTTCGGAGGGATGCCGCGGCCGCCACGTTCCGCCATGGGTCTGCCGTGTCCGCCGGTCCGTCGCGCCGGTCTCCGGAGATCCGCCCCCGATGCGGCCCGCCGCCGCGGCAACGAGGCACCGGCAGCGACATTCTCCGGAGTCCGGCCCATCCCGGCCGAACCCCCGGGATGCCCGACCGATGGCGGTCAGGGTCCGAGACGGTCCCGGCGCCGGGCGAGAGTCGCGCCCTCCGGGCATGCTCCGCCGGTACCGGACGGGGCCCCGCCCGCCCCGCCGGTAGACTCGAGCCAGTGAGCACGACCCGCGCCGAAGCCGCCTACCTGCGCTCGGTCACGGCTTTCAAGAACCCGATGCTCGACCTGCTGCACGGGCGGTTCGCGCCGTTCGTCGTGGCCGTTCTGTCGAACGTCTTCTCGCCGGACCGTCCCGCCGTGGCCGTCGCCGATGCCCACGTCGAGGTCGCCGAGGCGATCGACGAACTGCGCGCGGCCGGCTACGACACCGAGGACGACCGGCGCATCCCGGCCGGCTCGGCCCGCGACATCTGTCGCGGCTGGGTGCGCGTGGGCTGGCTGAGTCTGCAGATCGAGGACGACGTGGAGGTCTACCGCCTGTCCGCGCACGCCGTGGGTGCCCTCGAGATCGCCGGTCGCGCAGGCGGAGGTCGCGCGCGCGTCTCGCGCTCACGCGTGCGCACCCTGCTCGACGCGGTCGAGCGCCTCGCCCGCGATGCCGAGACCGACCCCGCGCGGCGCCGGGAGGCGCTGCTCGCGGAGAGAGCGGCCCTGGACGCGGAGATCGCCGCGCTCGAGGAGGGCGTGATCGAACCACCCGACGACGAACACCTCCTGGAAGAGGCCGAGAACGTCATCCACCTCGCCCGGGAGCTGCCCGCCGACTTCTCGCGTGTGGCCGAATCGATCGCCGCGATGCAGCGCGACGTTGTCGCCGAGCTCCGACGCGACGCCCGTCCGACGGGCGACGTGCTGCGGGAGTACCTCGAGCGCGGTCGCCACGTCATGCAGGCCACCCCCGAGGGACGCGCGTTCCAGGGCGCGCTGCGCCTCATCGGCGACCCCGAGCACATCGACGATCTCACCGAGCAGTTGCACGCCGTGCTCACGCAACCCTTCGCACGCCTGATGACATCGGAGCAGCGCGGAGAACTGGATGCCATCGCCCGGCGCGTCGAAGCCGGCGTCCTCGAGGTGCTCACCGCGCAGCGGCGCGCATCGCACGTCATCACCGCCCAGGTGAAGACGCACGATCCGATCCGCGACCGGCAGGTCGACGACCTGCTGCGCTCGGTGATGGCGGGTCTGCACCGCTGGAGTCAGACGAGGGCCCCGGGCCGCGTCGAGCCGGTGCGCACGCTGCCCCTCGCCGACATCGGTCACCTCCGCCGTTCGCTCAGCGACATCCGCCCGCCCGGTGCCCCCGAGCCGTTGTCGACCGACGAGGCCGAAGTGGAGTTCGTCGATGCCGACACGCGCGCCTGGGGCGGCCCGCACTACGCCGAGCTCGAACGCTACGTCGGGACGCTCGGCGACCGGTTCGACTTGGCCGAGGCCTTCGCCGGCGCCGACGCGCGCACGCGCCGCCCCGTCGACCTCGTGGGCCTTCTCGAGATCGCCCACCGCGGCGGGATCTCCGAGGGCGACGAGGTATCCGTCGTCGAGGCCGTGCGCCCTGACGGCACCACGCGCCGCTTCGCCTTCACGGCGGTCACCGCCGTCCGTCCGACAGAAACGGATGCCGATGACTGACATCGACACGTCCGCCGCGGCCGTCCCCGCCCCCGGCGACGACACCCCCGCCTTCATCGCCCCCGTCGCGATGGAGAACGACCCCGATGCCCTGTTCGCCGGGGATCGCGGCATCCTGGACGCCGACGTACGCCGGGTGCTCGTACGCATCCTCCAGCGCCGGTTCCTGATGGCTGAGAGCTCCCCCGCCGAGTGGAGGCTGCTGCTCGAGCATCAGCAGATGATCGAGTCCCGCCTGAACGACCTGTTCGTGCGGCTCGTGGTCGACCATGAGCGCGGTGTGGCCTACAAGGAACAGGTGCGCAGCGACGAGGTCGACGTGCCGATCCTGCTGAAGGACGAGGCGTACTCGCGCGCCGAGACGCTCGTCCTGGTGTACCTGCGCACGGTGTTCCAGCGCGAGACCACCGCGGGTGCGCCATCCGCGCGGGTGGACGTCGAAGAGGTCGAGCAGACCGTGCTGACGTACTTCGCCGAGACCGACGGCACCCGGGCCAGCCAGCAGCGCGCTGTGCGGACCGCGATCGCGCGGCTCGATCGCGAGGGCATCATCGAGGAGGAGTCCGAGGGCCGCTACCGGATCGGGCCGCTCATCGAGATCGTCCTGAGCGCCGAGGTGCTGCGCGATCTGCAGCGCTGGCTGGACGCGCAGACGGCGGATGCCAACGCCCCCGGCGACCGCACGACCGAGACCGTGGCATCCGGGACCGCAGACATCTTCGAGGGAGAGCCCGCATGACGATGCTCGAGACGCTGTTCGGACTCATCCCCGCCGCCTCGCGCGGACAGCAGTGGGTCGCCGAAGAGCTCCAGCTGATCAACTGGGGCGGCTACGACGGCGAGCACCGCGTGCGCTTCGCGCCGACCGCGACCCTGCTGTGCGGAGGTTCCGGATCGGGCAAGTCCACGCTCATGGACGCCTACGTCGCGCTCATGATGCCGCACACGACCCCGTTCAACGGCGCCTCCAACGGCGCGGTCGTCGGGCGCCCGCGCGGGCAGGAGCAGCGCAACATCCTCTCCTACGGCCGCGGCAAGCTCGACGAGTCGCGCACCGACGAGGGCACGAAGGTCCGGGTACTGCGCGGCGACGGCGCCGACACGTGGACGGCGATCGCGATGACCTGGGCGGACCACGACGGCGCCCGCTTCACCGCGGTACGGGCGTGGTACATCCCCGCGTCCGCCCGTGTGCTCGACGACGCCGTGAAGGTGCGCGGCACGATCCACGGCGGCTTCGATCTGCGCGGTCTCGAGGGGGCAGCACGCCAGCATCTGTCCGATGCCGCCGTCCGCGCGACCGGTCTGGACACGCTCGCGACCGACCGCGAGTTCTCGGCGCGGCTGCACGCCGTGCTCGGCATCGGTGCCGCCGGGGCCGGGGCGAAGGCGATGAGCCTTCTCGCCCGCATCCAGGCGGGACAGCAGATCACCACCGTCGACGACCTCTACAAGCGCATGGTGCTCGAGGAGCCCGAGACCCTCGCCACCGCCGAAGCCGTGGTCGCCCACTTCGACGGGCTCGAGAGCACCCGCACCCGCATGCTCGAAGCGCGACAGCAGGTGCGCGCGCTGCAGCCGATCCGCACGATCACGGCCCGCATCGACGACGCCGCGGAACGCGTGCGCATCATCGAGGCGCTCGGTCGGTTCAACGACCCGGCTTCGCGCGCATCGCTGTGGCGGGCGCAGCGGCGCATCGACCTGCTCGGCGCCGTCGAGGACGAACTGCGCGAGCGCACCCACGCCACCGACGCCCTCGTGCGCGAACGCCAGGCCCTCGCCGACGCGGCGGAAGCGGAGCGAGACGGGCTCGGCGACGTGCTGCGTGCCGCCGGCGGCGACCGGCTGGACGCCGCCCAGCGGGAGCTGCGCGGGTGGGAACGCCGTCGCTCGGAGATGCAGCGCGACCGCGACCGGTTCGAGGTCGCGATCGCCGCGCTGGGCGTCGAGGTCGCGAACGCGACGCAGTTCGCCGCGCTCGCTGACGACGCACGGCGCACCCTCGGCGACACGGATGCCAAGACCGACGTGCGGGACGCGTTCGTCGCCGCCAGCAGCCGACACACCGCCCTGAGACAACAGCTCGCCGCGCTCGAGGCCGAGCACCGCCGCACCCAGACCCGGGACGACAACATCCCGCCGCGGTTGCACGAGGCGCGCGAGGCGCTCGCCGAGGCGGCGGGTCTCACGGCGGCCGAACTACCCTTCGTCGCCGAGCTCGTGGACGTGCGCACCGAGTTCGAGCCGTGGCGCGGGGCGTTCACACTCGCACTCGGCGGCTTCGCGACGACCCTGCTCGTCGACACCGCGCACCTGGCATCCTTCCGCGCGGCGATCGACGGCGTGCGCCTGTCGGAGCGTCTGCGGTTCGAGGGCGTGACCACGGGCCTCCCCGAGCGCACGGGACTCGATCCCGCGACGCTCCCCGGCCGCCTGGACTACCGCCCCTCCCCCTTCACCGGATGGCTGCAGGACCGCTTGGAGCAGCAGTTCGCCTTCGTGTGCGTGGATGCCGCCCGCGACCTGTCGCAGCACCGGATGGCCCTCACCATCTCGGGACAGAGCAGCCAGGGCGCGCGAGGAGCGCACGGCGGTTCGGCGCGGCAGAGCGTCCTCGGGTTCTCCAGTCGCGTGCGGCTCACCGAGCTCGGCGACGAGATCGCCGGCGTCCGACGGGACCTCGAGCGCGCGAAGGCCGCCGTCGACGAGGCGGCCGCAGCGCTGGACGCGTTCGACGATCGCCGCAGCGCCTTCGAGAAGATCGCCGACCTCACCTGGGACCAGGTCGACACGGCATCCGTGGATCGCGAGATCGAGCGCTGGACCGAGACGATCACCGAGATCACCGCCGGGAACCCGCGCATCGCCGAACTCCAGGAGCAGATCTCGGGCACGCGCGCCCGCGCCGCTCGTCTGCGGGAGGAGATCGGCGGCGCGAAGACGGAGCAGCAGCGGCTCGCCGCCCGCTGGGCCGAGATCACCGACGAGGTCGACGCCGCCCACGTGCGCCTCGAAGAGGCCGAGGACGCCGGTCTCACCCTCACCGACGACGAGGCCGCCTACCTCGACGCCCTCTTCGTCGCACCCGACGGCGACGCCGCGTCTCCCTCGCAGCGTCTCGCGCGCTTCGACGCGGCGCTGGAATCGGCGTCGAAGCGGCTGCTCGAAGACCAGCGGGCCGCGCAGGAGACCTGGGGCGAGCAGCGCGAAGGCCTGCGCCGCACACTCACGGCCTTCATCGACCGGTGGCCGAGCCCGAATCTTCTCGCCGACCCCGACGAGTCGCTCGGCGACTTCGAGCGCATCCTCACCGACCTCGAGGCGAGCGGGCTGCACGAGCTGGAGGCCGAGTGGCGTGACAGTCTGCTGCGTCTGTCCGGCAACGACCTCACGAACCTCGACGCAGCGCTGACGCGGGCGCTCCGCGAGATCCGCGACCGCATCGCACCCATCAACGACATCATGCGCGACCTTCCGTTCTACGACGACGATCACCGCCTGCAGATCGTGCCGCGCGAGAGCCAGTCCGAGGTACGGCGACGCTTCCGTCGGGAACTGCGCGATGTGCGCGCGGCCATCGACGCCGCCTCCAGCGACGAGGAACGCGAGGCCGTCTACGGCCGGATGGCACGCCTCATCGGCCGCATCCGTCCCACCGCGCCCGATTTCGCCGACCTCGTCGACGTACGCAATCACGTGCGCGTGAGCGCCGAGCGCTTCCGCGCCGACACGGGCGAGCACGTCGCGCTCTACGACCACATCGGCGAGAAGTCCGGCGGCGAGTCGCAGGAACTGATCGCCTTCATCGTCGGAGCCGCTCTGCGCTACCAGCTGGGGGATGCCGGCGCCGAACGTCCGCGCTACGCCCCGGTGTTCCTCGACGAGGCGCTCATCAAGGCCGATGCGCACTTCACCAAGCGCGCGATCGGCGCCTGGCGCGGCCTCGGGTTCCAGCTCGTGATCGGTGCACCCAACGACAAGTACAGCGCGATCGAGCCGCACGTCGATGTCGAGTACGACATCCTCAAGGACACCCGCGGGCGCTCGTGGGCCAAGGCGAAGGTGGCGCTGCCGGCCTGACCCGGGTGCGCATCCTCCGCGATGCGCACAACCTCAGCCGCGATCGCCGCGCGAGAGCTGACCTTGTGCGCATCTCTGCGGCAGCGGCGACGCCTCCTATGCGGTGAGGAGAGGCGCGGCCGGAACGCCGCGGCCGTGCCCGACCGCGAGAGCCCGCGTCGGCGCAGTGCCGTACAGCTCGCCCAGGCGCAGATCGCCCAGAGCCGGCTCTGCCGCCACTCGGGCGGCGATCGACCGAACGAGCAAGACGGTCGAGGGCGCTCCGGCGGCATCCGAGCCCAGGGCGTGCTCGACGGTGTCGAGCAGTCCTCTCAACCGCTCGTCGTGACAGCGGGCGTCGTCGGCACCCAGCCAGGCGAGGAGGTCGGAAAGAGTCCACTTTGAATCGATTGGACTCCACTCCGGGCACATACGTGTCTCAATTGGTTCCATTGGATCACAGTGACGCATCCACCTTGGGGATCGAAAGGTTCCACTCGACCATCGGTGGACCGTTCTCTCCGCCGAGAGGAGCGTTCTCGACGGACAGCGTCGTGGTTCCGCCGGCGGACTCTTCCACGCGGCCCGCCGCGTGCACGCCCACAGCGAACGAGCCCTCGGGAATTCCGCGCCCGGTCCCTACGCTGTGTGCTGAGGGCGCGGTGGAAGGCGGTTGGGATGCAGGGACTCGAAGTCACGGTGCTGCTCGGGCTGGCGATACTCCTGGGCACGGTGCTGGCCCCGCGGCTGCGCGTGGCGACACCGCTGGTCCTGCTGGTGATCGGGCTGGCTCTGGGCTTCGTCCCGGAGCTCCGGCAGATCGAGCTGCCACCGGAGACCGTGCTGCTGCTGTTCCTCCCGGTCCTGCTGTTCCGGGAAGCATGGACGACCTCGCTGCGCTCCGTGCGCCGTTCGCTGCGATACATCGTGCCGATGAGCACCCTCCTCGTCGTGGCATCCGCGTTCGCCGTCGCCGGTGTCGCGACATGGATGGGCGTGCCATGGGAGGCTGCGCTCGTGCTGGGCGCGGCGGTCGCTCCCCCCGACGCCACCGCCGTCGCCGCCCTCGGACGCCTCCTCCCCGAGCGCACCTTCATGAAGCTCAAGGCCGAGAGCCTCACCAACGACGGAACCGCGCTGGTGCTCTACTCCATCGCGGTGTCGCTCCTCATCGGCGACCAGATCACCCCGTGGGAGATCACCGGGATGGTGCTGGTGTCCTACCTCGGCGGCGCGGTCGCCGGTGTGGCCGTCGCCGCACTCGCCTTCCTGGCGCTGCGGCGCATGGAGTCCACGCTCACGATCAACCTGACCCTCGCACTCGTTCCGTTCGTGGCGTTCCTGCTCGCCGAGGTCGCGCACGCCTCGGGAGTGCTCGCGGTCGTGTTCGCCGGCCTCATCGTCGCGTGGATCTCTCCACGGATCACCACCGCCATGTCGCGGAGATCGGCGGATGCCACCTGGCCCTTCGGTGTCTACCTGCTCAACGGCGCGCTCTTCGTGCTCATCGGCCTCGAGATCCAGCTGGTGCTGCACGAGATCTCGCCGTCGGAGATCGGGGTCCTGCTGCTCATCACCGTGGCGGCCTGGATCGTGCTCGCCGTCGTGCGCTACCTCTTCCAGTGGCTGTTCTCTCCGTTCTCCCGCCCCGCCACGGGATCGTCCCGGTCGGTGCGGCACCGATCGCGCGTGGTGAGCACGGTCGCGGGCTTCCGCGGCGGCGTCTCGCTCGCGATCGCCCTGTCTGTTCCGCTCACCATGGCCGACGGCTCACCCGTCCCGGGCCGAGAGGCCGTCGTGTTCATCACCGCGGGCGTGATCGTGCTGACCCTGCTCGTGCAGGGGCCGCTCCTGCCGGCGGTGATCCGGTGGGCGAACCTGCCGTCCGACGACGCCGCGATCGAGGAGTTCGAGCTCGCCCAGCGGGCGATCTCCGGAGCGGCCCTCGCCGCCCTCGACGACCTCGCCGCCGAGCACGGGATCAGCGACGTGGTGAAGGACCGCGCGCGACGCGAGGGCTACGAGCGTCTCGAGCTGGCGAACGCCCGCGCCCTGGCACGCCTGCGCGCGGCGGAGGAGCGCGACCGCGACGACGACGACATGATGGTCGGCGACGACGAAGCCGCCTCCCGGATGGGTCCCGTACCCCCCGGCCCGGACGGGGACGACGACGGCCGGCGTCCCGCGGGGCGGTTGGAGATGATCGCCGTCAGCGACGACATCGACCTGACCCAGCGCTCGCCGCTGATCCGGCACCGCGAAGCGACACGACTGCGTCTGGCGATCCTCGACCGTAAGCGCGAGGTGCTGCTGCGGCTGCGCCGCGAGGGCACGATCGACGACCTCGTCGCACGCCGGATCCTCGCCGACCTCGACATCGAAGAGATCCGGGCGCGCGGCATGGACAAAGCCGCGGACTGACGGTCGCGCGACGACGCCACCGGTCGCACGGGCCCTCCTGGCACGGTCGTCGGCTACGCCATAATCCCCCCATGTACGGACAACGTCTCGCCCGATGGGAGCGCGCGGCGCAGTGGCCGCTGGTCGTCGCCGCCCTGGTGTTCCTGGCCGCATACGCGGCGCAGATCCTCGCCCAGCCGCAGGGCCTCGTGGAGACCATCGCCGAGGTCCTCCTCCGGGCGACGTGGGCGATCTTCCTCCTGGACTACGTGGTGCGCATCATCATCGCCGAGAACCGATGGCGCTGGTTCTGGCGGCACCTCCTGGACCTCGCGATCGTCGCCCTGCCGGTGTTCCGTCCGCTCCGCCTCATGCGGTTCTTCACGATCATCGCCCTCGTCCAGCGCAACACCGAAGCGATGCTGCGCGGGCGCGTGGTCGTCTACATGATCGGCGCGACGGCACTGACGGTGTTCGTGGCCGCGCTCGCCGTGTTCGATGCCGAGCGGGGCGGGGGCGGTCCGATCGACTCCTTCGGCGACGCGATCTGGTGGTCGTTCGAGACCATCACCACCGTCGGTTACGGCGACTACTTCCCCGTCACGGTCACGGGTCGCATCGTGGCGGTCGGCCTCATGATCGGCGGAATCGCCTTGATCGGTGTCGTCACGGCGACCCTGGCGTCGTGGATCGTCGAACGCGTGTCGGTCGAGGCGGAGCAGGTGTCCGTCGAGGCGGAGCAGGCATCGGTGGCGACCGAGACCCAGGTCGAGGCGATGCGCGCCGAGATCGCCGAGCTGAAGGAGCTGCTGCGCGGGACGCGGTCTCCCTGAGCGGACGTGCCGACGAGCGCGCGGTAGGTGGCCCGACGTCACCCCGTGCCGCGCATGGCGGGGCCCCTCACTGCCCCGGCTGCACCACTCCGCTCTCGTACGCGGCGATCACCAACTGCGCCCGGTCGTGCGCACCGAGCTTGAGCATCGTGTTCTTCACGTGCGTCTTGGCCGTATGGGGCGAGATGAACAGCGCCGCAGCGATCTCGTCGTTGGAGCGACCCCGCCCGATCAGGCGCAGCACCTCACGCTCGCGCTCGGTGAGCGCGTCGAGAGCGGGGGCGGGACGCGCGGGCTCGGATGCCGCGCCCCGCACGTACTTCTCGATCAGCGACCGCGTGGCACTGGGCGAGAGCAGCGCGCCGCCGTCGTGCACCGCGCGCACCGCGTGCACGATGTCCTCCGGCTCGGCGCCCTTTCCGACGAACCCGCTCGCCCCCGCGCGAAGAGCCGCCACGACGTAATCGTCCTCCTCGAACGTCGTCAGGATGAGGACGCGGGTCTCCGCGAGGTCGGGGTCGCCGCAGATGCGGGCGGTGGCTTCGATGCCGTCCATCCGTGGCATCCGGATGTCGCACACCACCACGTCCGGGCGAAGACGACGCGCCAGGTCGACCGCGGCCTCGCCATCGGCGGCCTCGCCCACGACATCCACCCCCGGGGCCGAGTCGAGAAGATCGCGCACGGCGACGCGGATGAGGGCCTGGTCGTCGACGACGAGCACCGAGGTCACGTGTCACCTCCCCGGGATGTCGACGGCTGCGCGAGCGGGAGGCGGGCGGCGAGACGGAACCCGCCCGGCGCGGGACCCGCTTCGAGAACGCCCCCGACCGAGTCGACGCGCTCGCGCAGGCCGACGAGGCCGAAGCCGGACGGCGGGAGCTCGGCAGCCGCCGGGATCCGATCGACGGGATTGGTCACGACCACCTCGAGGTCGTCGCCGTCGCGTCGCAGCAGAACGTGGACACGACGCGCGGCGCCGTGCTTGAGGGCGTTGGTCATCCCCTCCTGGACCACGCGGTACGCGACGATGTCGACGCTCAGCGGGAGCTCGGCCGCCGCTGCGGGCAGTCCGATGTCATCGCGCACGATCGCGTCCCAGCCCGCCACGCGCACCGACTCGACGATGTCGGCCAACCGGGCCAGGCCGGGCTGCTCGCGGGCGTCGACCTCGTCCGGGGTCCGCAGGACGGTGAGCATCGAGCCGATCTCGCCGAGCACCTCGCGCGACGCCGTCCGGATGGTCGCGAGGGCCTCGCGCGCACGCTCGGGGCGGGTCTCGAGCGCCGAGGAGGCGACCCCCGCGTTGAGGCTGATCACGGAGATCTGGTGCGCCACCGCATCGTGGAGATCGCGCGCGATGCGCAGGCGCTCCTCGGTCACGCGACGGCGAGCCTCCGCCTCGCGCGTCTGCTCCGCCCGACGGGCGCGCTCGATCACCGCGCGCATGTACGCGTGACGCGAGCGCGCGGCATCCCCCAGGGCTCCGGCGAGCGCGGCGATGAGTCCGACTTGGAGGAACCGGGTGTCCATGTCCGTCGTCAGGGTCACCACGATGCTCCCGGCCACGACGATGGCGACGGCGGCGATCCCCACCGGCGCTGCGGCGCGGCGGTTCAGCCGCGCGGCCACGCCGTACGACGCGATCGCGATCGCGACGGCGGCGCCCGGCGCGAGTGTGCCGAGAACCAGTGCCGCGAGATACAGCGCGACGCAGACCGCCAGGACGGTACGCGGGAAACGGCGACGCAGCAGCAGGACCGCGGCGGGCAGGAGCGCGAGCGCATACACCAGCGGGCCCGAGGGGCGGAGCTCGGGGAAGGGAACGGGGGCGAACACCGGCACGATCACGAACACCGCGATGACGGCATCCCGAACCCCCGGAGGGACCGGCGGCACGAGGCGCGGCACCGGGTCGGCGGTCGGAGCTGCTCGCATCCTCCCAGTCTGACGGTCCGCCGCGCGCGGGACCATCGCCGTGCGGGGGCAGACGAAGATCCCCCGGTGGGGGTAGGCGTGCACCCCTCCGGAGCGACGCGCGATGCGGTGGCGACGGCGAGGGTGGGGACCATGACACCCGACACCCCTCCCCCGCTCCTCTCGGTCGTCGACCTGCACAAGTCGTACGGCCGCGGCTCCACCCGCTTCGACGCCCTGCGTGGCGTGTCCCTCGACATCCGTCGCGGTGAGAGTCTCGCGATCGTCGGCAAGAGCGGCTCCGGGAAGTCCACGCTCATGCACCTGCTCGCCCTGATGGACGCCCCCACCAGCGGCACGGTCGCCTTGGACGGGACGGATGCCGCGACCCTCCGCGGCCGACGCCTGAACCGGACGCGCAACAAGACCTTCGGCTTCGTGTTCCAGCAGTTCTTCCTCACTCCCAACGCCTCCGTTCTGGAGAACGTCGTCCTCCCGCTCAAGATCGCCGGGGTCGGGCGGGCCGAGCGCAGACGCCGCGGGATGGCCGCGCTCGCCGAGCTCGACATGCAGGACAAGGCGAAGAACAAGGCGACCGCCCTCTCGGGCGGTCAGAAGCAGCGCGCCGTCATCGCACGCGCCCTCGTCAACGACCCGCGGGTCATCTTCGCCGACGAGCCCACGGGAAACCTCGACTCGACGACCGGTGCCGTCGTGGAGGACATCCTGTTCCGCCTGAACCGGGAGCACGGGATCACGCTCATCGTCGTGACCCATGACGAAGACCTGGCGGCCCGATGCGACCGCCGTATCCAGATCCGCGACGGCGTCATCGTCGCCGAGGAGACGAGCGCAGCGTGAAGACCCCCGATCTGATCTCCACAGCCTTCTCCAACACGTTCCGGTCGAAGACGCGGACGATTCTGACGGTGCTCGCGATCTTCGTGGGGGCCTTCACCCTGACGATCACGAACGGCTTGGGCACCGGCATCAACCGTTTCATCGACGACACCGTGTCCTCGATCGGCGCGTCGAACGTCCTGATCGTCTCCAAGACGTCCACCAACGATCCGACCTCCACGGCCCCGCAGAAGTACGATCCGGATGCCATCGCCTCGGCGCAGACGGACGCGAGCCGGCCCGGGACCTCGAACACCGTGTCGGCACTGACCGATGCCGACATCACCGCGATCGGGAACATCGACGGGGTCGAGAGCGTGACCCCCGTCCGCTCCGCGTCGATCGATTACGTGCAGTATGACGGCGGTGATCGATACATCGCGTCCGCCGGCGGCATCATCGGCGGTCAGACCCCGCAGCTGTCGGACGGTGTCGCGCCCGACGACTCGGCGGACGAGCTGGAGGTCGCCCTCCCCGCCGCGCTGGTGTCGCCCCTGGGCTTCGCGGACGACGCCGACGCCATCGGAAGGACGGTCACCATCGCCGTCACGGACCCGCTGCGCACGCAGCACCTCGTCGAAGCCACGGTCACGGGGATCACCGAGGGAGCGTTCACCACCACGACGAGCCTGACCACCAACACCGCCCTGCAGGACGCCCTCTACACCGCTCAGAACACCGGCGTCCCGCAGGATCAACTCGACCGGTACGCCACCGCGAGCGTGCAGCTGTCGTCGACGGCGACCGCGGCGCAGATCGACACGGTGAAAGACTCCCTGTCGGATGCCGGTTACACCGGTCGCACCGTCGCCGATCAGCTCGGCACGTTCCAGGCCGTCATCGACGGCATCGTGCTGGTGCTGAACGCGTTCGCGGTCATCGCCCTGCTGGCGGCGAGCTTCGGCATCGTCAACACATTGCTCATGTCGGTCCAAGAGCGGACGCGCGAGATCGGTCTGATGAAGGCGATGGGCATGGGGAGCGGACGCATCTTCTCCCTCTTCAGCCTGGAGGCCGTTGTCCTCGGCCTGCTGGGCAGCGTCTTCGGGGCGGCCGTGGCCATCGGGGTGGGAACCGCGGTCAGCGCGCAACTGACCGCGACGCTCTTCAGCGATCTCCCCGGTCTCCAGCTCATCGCGTTCGACGCCGCGTCGATCGTGGTGACGTCGCTGGCGATCATGGGCATCGCGTTCCTCGCCGGAAGCCTCCCCGCCGCTCGCGCGGCCCGCGCCGACCCGGTGGAGTCTCTCCGGTACGAATAGCCCGCGCAGAAAGGCCCCGCGGTCCGCGATCGCGGGGCCTTCACTCGTCTCCGGCCCGCGAGGCACAGGTTCCCGCGCCACGTGGGTTGCGCACGCATCCGCCCGAGCCAATACCATGCATACATGGTCGCCCGCGCGAGAGAGATCTCCCCGCAGCTCGTCGCGCGCGAGATCGACGCCGCGCTGCGGACGGCGATCGGACGACGACTGAACAAATGGGGAAGGAAATTCCGACTCCCTCCCCTGAGGTGGACGATCGAGCACTGGGAGGGCTACGTCACCCTCGTCGGCACGCCCCCTCGCCGGCGTCTGCGGAGAAGATCGATCGCCGCCCGCTGGGCCTCCCGACTGCACTTGGAATCGACGAGCGGGCGCGATGCGCACTGGCACCTCGCCGCTGAAGGGTGGCATCTGGAGGTCCATTCGTGAACCGCCGCCGACATCCGAGCCCGCGTCGTCACCATGTATGCGTGGTATTGTCCCCACGGGCGCCGGGGGGCTTGCGGGGGTGAAACGCAATCGAGGGCGTGAGCCCCCCGGCGGAACGCCCGCGAGATTGGTGTCACATGCATGGAGAGCAGTGGCCGGCCGACACAGGCTGCCCGAGGTGGTGCAACGGCGAGCACGAGCAGTCCGAGCCGTGCGACATGTCACATCGGAGCGATCCCTGGCTCGTCCCCGCGGTCGAGCGACGGGCGGGACCCGACGGGAGGGACTTCGATCGCGTCGCCTCCACCGACCTCACCGTCGGGATCGAGTCACGCTGGGGGGACACATGGGTGTGGATCACCCCCGAGGACAGCGTCCGGCGCAGCATCATCCTCAGCAAGGAGAGTGCGCAACGCCTCCACCGCATGCTGACCACGATCTTCGGAGACGTGGCGATGTGACCCGCCGGGGGCGGCGAGACGCCCGGGCGTGGATCACTGAGCGCCAGGAAGGAGATCCACCGTCGGCAACGGCAGCAGATCGCATACGCCGACCTCGAGGACCAGGGCGAGCGAGACCAGAGTCTGCATGCGCGGATTCGCGGCAGTGCCCGGGTTGGACTCGCCCTTCTCCAGCTTCTGATACGTGAACGTGGACAGGCCCGCAGCATGCGCGACGCGCTCCTGGGTCAACCCCGCGCGAAGCCGAGCGCGCTGCAGGTTCATGCCGAGCAGCCGTGAATACTCCACCCACGGGTCAGGCGAGCCGTTGCCTACCACGAGACAAGGCTGTCGGAAAGCCAGGTACACATCGCCCCGCCAGTGTGGCACGTTAACGATCCGTTATCGCGCGCTCCCCACCGTCGTTAGAATGCGCGTGAACCTTGGCGTGTCGGATCGATCGCAGCGCGCGTGGGAGCAGGAATCCCGTGAACTCACTGCTCAACTCCGTCACCACGCTCCGAGGGAGCTCCGCTCGGACGGCCGCCTCGGTCAACGACAGGTCGCCGGACATGTAGCGCAGAACGCTGACGATCGCCACGTTCACCTCGACCCGCACGACATCGAGCCGCGATCCTGTTGCCCCCGCGTTCTCCGGCATCCAGCCCCTCCCCCGGCTTCAGCGTCACCCCCCTCAGATATACCACGTATACATGGTTCAGCGGGGTGTATCCAGAACGAGCGTCACGCCGGGACGGGGATTCGGCGCCGCTCGATGCGCGCGCGGCGGCAGAGAAGCCACGCGCACGCGACGCCCTGCACCATGACGATGGCGCTGATGGTCGACGCGATGATCCCGGCGGACTGGTCGGCGGCGGTGAGCAGATCGAAACCGGCGTGCCAGAGCAGCACCGGGACGATGCTCCACCGCGCTCCGACCGTCATCCAGGCCAGCAGGTACGAGCCGCACACGAGCGCCAGCATCCATCCGACGATCCCCGCGCCCATGGCCATGTACGTGGGGTTGAAGAAGAACGCGGGCGCATGCCACACGATCCACACCGCGGCGACGATCAGGGCCGACCAGAACACCGACAGCCGACGCGACAACGCGGGCAGCAGCCAGCCCCGCCAACCGGCCTCCTCACCCAGACCGAATGTCAGCACCCACACGACGGTCACCGCCGGCCACGCCACACCCGGAAGTTTCTCGGTCAGCCCGAACGAGGCGGCATCCGGCCAGCCGCCCGTGACGAACAGGACCGCGACCCACGCGATCGCGAGGTAGGCCAGTGGCATCCCGATTCCCGCGACCCACCACACCCCGCCGAACCGCACCGAGAATGTCCGGCGCGCCCACGAGGCGAGCCCCGTGGCACCGCTCTCCCACCACGCTGCCGCCACGGCGGCGCACAACGGACCCGACGAGGCGAGGAAGAACGTCCACGGCATCCGCTCGATGCCCGTGGTCCGGGCCTGCACGAGGATCGGCGTCCAGATCGCCCACGTGACGGCGAAGGCCACGAACAGGAAGACGGCGATCCCGCCGCGGCGGGAGGACCGGGTCGGTTGCGGTGCCATGCCAGACGTTCCCTCCTGTGCGCGGGGTGCGAAGCGGAGGTGTTCGCCCGCACCACGACAGTGATACCGGTCGCGGGTGCGCCGGAGGCAGGACCAAAGGCCCTCGCGGAGCGGATGGATGCCGGCGGCGAAGGACGCCGTCCGGACCCGCCTTCCGGCCCCGGTGGCCGGGCGGCCGCTTCCGCTCCTCCGGGCCCGCCGGATCTGCGCACGGCCGGCCCGTCGCCGGGATCACGGCCGAGGAAGCCGCCGACGGTATCCGTCGCCCGGGACCCGACGCCCCCGCGGCCACCACCATGCCGCTCGCCCGAGCAGGGTCATCACGGCCGGGACGAACAGCAGCCGGATCACGGTGGCATCCACGAGCACCGCGGCGGCCAGCCCGACACCGAACACCTTGATGACGGGGTTGGTGTCGAAGGTGAAGCTCACGAACACCGCGATCATGATGATCGCCGCCGCCGAGATCACCCCGCCCGTCTCGGCGAGACCGCGCGTCGTGGCGGCGCGCGCATCCCTGTCGCGCAGCCACGCCTGTCGCATCGACGTCAGCAGGAACACCTCGTAATCCATCGACAACCCGAAGAGCACGGCGAACAGCATCATGGGCACGTAGGGGTCGATCGGCATAGGACCGTCCAGGCCCAACAGCTCGACCCCGTGCCCCTCCTGGAACACCCATACGAGCACCCCGAACGCGGCGGCGATGGACAGCAGATTGCACAGCGCCGCCTTGATCGGCAGAAGGATCGAGCGGAAGGTGAAAGCGACGAGGACCATCGACGCGGCGATCACGATGCCGATGAGCCACGGGAGACGCTCCGAGATGCGATCGCTCAGGTCGATGCGCGTCGCCACCGCACCGCCGATGTGCGCGTCCACCGCGGACGTGGGGATCACCTCCGTGCGCAGTGCAGCGACGAGGGCGGCCGTCTCCTCTTCGCTCGGTCCCGTCGTGGGCGTCACCTGCATCGTCACCACGCCGTCTCGCGGCACGGGAGGCGAGACGGCCGCGACGTCCTCGCGCGCCGCGACGTCTGCCGCCAGGCGCTGCCAGTCCGGAAGCTGTGCCTCTCCTCCCTCGGCCACGAGGAGCAGGGGTGCGTTCTCACCGGCGCCCCAATACTGAGCCGTGAGGTCGAACGATTCCCGCTGGTTCGACCCCGGAAGGGCGTCGCCGGCGCTGGACTGCCCGAACTGCAGGGAGAGAGTCGGCAGCGAAAGGACGACGAGCACGATCACCGCCGACAGGCCCGCGATGACCGGATGCCGCGTCAGTCGCGGCGCGAGGCGCTCCCAGGCGCCACGTCGCGCCTGCGGGGTCGCACTCGGCTCCGCGCCCTCCGCGTCCGTCGATCGCGCGGCGCGCGTCCCCCGTCGTTCGCGCCGGGCCAGCGCGCGGTGCCCGATCGCCGCCAGCACGGCCGGCGTGAGGGTGAGGGTCGCCGCGACGGCCACGAGCACCACCATGGCGGTGGCGTAGCCGAGCCAGGCGACGAACTCGACGCCGGAGATGACGAGGCCGAGCGCGCAGATCGCCACGGTGATGCCGGCCATCATCGCCGCCTCCCCCGCCGTGTGGCCGGTGGTGGCGGCGGCCTCGACCGGATCCTCCCCCTCGCTCAGGGCCGAGCGGAAGCGGGACAGCAGGAAGAGCGTGTAGTCGATCCCGACGCCGAGCCCGATCATGATCGCGAGGGTCACGGCGCTTTCCGAGATCGTGAAACCGTGGCTCAGCAGCCACACCGATCCCACCCCGCCCGCGACGGCGATGATGCCGGTGGCGACCGGAGCGAGCGCGGCGAGCGCGGATCCAAGGGCGAAGAACAGGACGATCAGGGCCGCGACGACACCGACGAGTTCGCTGTTCACGCCGCCGGCACGGTCGAGCTGCGTACCGAGCGGAGCACTGATCGCGACCTCCAGCCCCGCGTCGCGGGCGGGATCCAGGGCCGTGTCGATGTCCTCCTGCCACGCGCGTCCCTCCTCCTTCGGGTCGCCGGAGACCGTCAGCACGAGTGCGTCCCCGCCCTCGGCGAGAGTGCCCGCGCGCGTCGCGGCCGCAGGGTCGTCGAGCGGATTTCCGATCGTCTCTCCCGTCACGGCCTCGAGACCCTCGACGACGCCGTCGACGACATCGGCCTGCGCCCGCAGATCGGCGCCCGCCAGGACGATGCGGCTCGTCGGGGCGGTGTCCTCGTCCGTCCCGCCATCCCCCTCGAGCAGGTCCGCCGCGATCTGGCTGTCGCTGCCGGTGACTTCGAGGTCGTCCTGCAACGCCGGACCGACGATGTACGCGGTGGTGAACAGCGCGCCGACCGCGACGACCCAGGCGGCGATCGTGAGCCAGCGATGACGCGCGCACATACGCGCGAGAGAGGAGACGAAGTGCTTCATGTCAGCCTTCCTGGTCGGAGGAGTCGGGACTATGGGTGGGGCCGGGGGTCTCCGGGCGGTGCGTGGATGCCGAGGGGCCCAGGCACTCGCGCACGGCCGCGAACCCGGTACCGGTCCCCTCGTCACCGGTGTCGCGGGTAAGGGGCAGGCCCAGCGAGAGCACGGCCGCGCCGGCGCGGAGCTGGACGTCGTCGACCTGGACTCCCGGCAGCGAGATGGGGATGCCGTCGAGCAGCCGATCGGCGAGCCCGGCACCTGCGCCGTCGCGCCCGGAGAGCATCGTGAGTGCACGCTCGGCCGGGAGCGAGATGCCGGCCGCGCTGACCGAGTCGGCGACGAGGCGCCACCCCGCGCCATCGTGCTGGACCACGAGCAGAACCTGCACGGGCACCGGCGCCCCGCCCAGCGTGCGCTCCGTCTCGACGACGAGCCCACCCGCCACCGCGCTGACGGTGAGGTCCTGATCCGACCGGCACTCCACGAGGGCATCGAGCGCCGCATCCGCGACGGTCAGGCGCACCCCGATCGACCCCGAGGAGAGCTGCCACAGGGCCGAGCCGTCTCCCACCGCGACGGAGATCCCCGGCATGGACTCACTCAGCGAGGCCGCTCGCGCCTCCAGCTCCCCGCGCGCGACCGTCTCGGCGACGACCAGGCCCGATGCCGCGAGCAGTGCACCGGCGGCACCGGTCCAGATGAGGGCGCGGGCACGTGTGGAGACCATGCCCCCATGCCAGCGGGCGCACCTCCCGGGAACCGGACGGGGCCCTGACGATCGGCTGACGGATCAGCGGGATGCCGCGGAAGGCAGTCGCACCGTGACGCGTGTCCCCGCACCCGGCTCCGATTCCAGCGCGACCACGCCGCCGTGCGCGACGGCGATCGCCTCGACGATCGCGAGCCCGAGACCACTGCCCGCGCGCCGGTCGCCGCTGACGAAGCGCTCGAAAGCGCGGTCGCGCAGGTCGGGCGCCATCCCGACGCCGTCGTCGGCGACGACGAGAACCGCGGTCTCGCCCTCCTCGCGCACATCGATCGTGATCGAGGCGTGGGGACCGGCGTGCCTCAGGGCGTTGCCGACCAGGTTGCGCACGAGCTGCGCGATCGCGTGGGGGTCACCGTCGATGACGACGGGCCTGTCGGTGATCACGGCGACGGCGGCGTCGGGAGCCAGGAGCGCCGCGTCCTCGACGGCGGCGCGGCAGACCTCCCGCAGATCCACACGTTCGCGCACGGGTGAGGTCGCCTCACTGCGGGCGAGCAGCGCGAGACGGTCGACCAGGACGCCCATCCGCTCCGACTCCTCCGAGACGCTGCCGAACGCCCGCTCGGTCGTCTCCGCGTCGTCCGGACGCTGGAAGTGCAGCTGGGTCCAGCCCTGGATCTTCGTGAGGGGCGTCCGAAGCTCGTGCGATGCGTCCGCGACGAACGTCCGCAGTCGACGCTCCGTGGCATCCCGCCGTCCGTCGAGACGCTCGATCGCCCGGGCGACGCTCTCCGTCTCACCGAACTCGCCGGCCGGTGAGGCCGCCAGGTCAGTCAGGTGCGACTGCTCGACGCGGTCCGCGAGCACCGTCAGCGACCGCGTCGTCCGCGAGACGACGAGGGTCACGACGACTCCGGCGAGGGCGAGCACGACCGCCAGGACGGCGAGGGCGGCCAGGGCGAGCGCCGTCACGAGCCGATCGGCGGCCTCCATCCCGACGCCGACGAGCGCTGTGGAGACGGGAGTGGCGGTGCCGTCGTCATAGACCGTGCCGGGCGGCAGGTCGACGCGCGTGAACAGCGCGCTGCGCCCGGCGATCTCCGCGCGAGCCGTCTCGTCGCCGTGCACGGCCCCGGCGACGTCCTCGAGGTCGGCGAACGGGATCGCGGTGTCGGCCGAGGCGGCGACGAGCTGCCCGTCGGCGTCGAGGAGGGCGACCACCGTCGAGCCGACGTTGGCGGCGCGCAGCTGCGCATCATCGATGATCAGCCCGCCCCGTTGGAGTTGCGGCCAGGTCGTGACGGTCTGCGCGGTCACCCGCACCTGCGTCTCGGCGGTGCGCAGAGTGATCAGCCCCACGCCCCACACGCTGGCGATCGCGAGCACGATACCGGCGACGGCCACGACGATCAGGATGCGACGTCGGAGCGTGCGCACCATCGACGGACGGGCGGACTCGCTCACGGCTCCTCGCGCAGACAGTAACCGAAGCCGCGGACGGTCTGGATCAGCGGCCGGCGGCCGGCGTCCACCTTGCGCCGAAGCGTCGAGACGGCCTTCTCGACCACTTCGCCGTTGCCGCCGAAGTCGTAGCGCCACACGTGGTCGAGCAGCTGACCGCGCGAGAGCACCCGCTCGGCGTTCTCCAGCAGGAACCGCAGCAGGCGGAGCTCGGTCGGGGTCAGCGCCACGATGTCCCCGCCGCGGCGCACGCGATGGCCCGCGAGATCGAGCTCGAGGTCGGCGTAGCGCAGGACGTCGGGCTCGTCGGCGGGTACCGCCCGGCGACGCACGGCGTCGATGCGGGCGAGCACCTCCGATACGTGGAACGGCTTCGTCAGGAAGTCGTCGGCCCCCAGCCGCAGGCCCGCGACGCGCGCTTCGACGTCGTCCACCGCGCTGAGCATGACGATGGCCGCGGAGGGAGCCGCCGTGCGCAAGGCGGTGACGATCTGCACGGCGTCGACGTCGGGCAGCAGTCTGTCCAGGAGGATCGCGTCGAACTCCTCGCCGCGCGCCAGACGCAGGGCCTCAACGCCGGTCGCTGCGCTCTTGACGATGCGTCCGGGAGCGGAGAGGACCGACGCGAGCAGGACGCGGATGCCGTCATCGTCGTCGACGACGAGCACCCGGGTGGGCGGCTCGTCGTTCTCGCGCGGGGTCATGACCTCGATGCTAGGGCGCAAGCGCCATGGGGTCGGGCGTGCCCGCCCGACCCCATGCCGTCAGAGGGTGGCCAGGAGCTCCTCCATCGTGGCGATCTCCGCCGTCTGCGAATCGACGATGGTGCGGGCGAGCTCGACGACATCGCCGTTGCGGCCTTCGTCCACCTCGTCCTGTGCCATGTCGACGGCGCCGCGATGGTGCTCGATCATCTGCTGGAGGAAGAGACGGGAGGCCTCGGTCCCCTCGGCGGCCTCCAGGGCCTGCATGTCGGATTCGGACATCATGCCGCCACCGTGATCCATGCCGGCCATGCCGTCCATGGACACGCCCCAGTCGCGCAGCCAGCCTTCCATCTGCTCGATCTCCGGCTGCTGCGCGGCTTTGATCTGCTCCGCGAGGGCGACGACACGCTCGTCGACGCCGCTCTTGGACAGCAGCACATCCGCCATCTCAACGGCCTGCTGGTGGTGCGGGATCATCATCGTCAGGAACATCACATCCGCCTCCGAGGCGTCCGCCCCGGGGCTCTGCGTCGCGGTCGTCCCCGAGCCGTGGTCCATGCCGGGCATGGATCCGGAGCCGCCGGCACCGGAGCAGCCGGCCAGGGCGAGGATCGCTGTCAGGGAAAGTGCGGCCGTGGCCGCGAATCGCGTCTTCATCTCTCTCGTTTCTGTCGTCGTGCCCGTTCTCGGGCAGGGGTGGTGCGTTCTCGTCCGGGCGAGAGACGCACTCACCTACGACTGATGCAGAGAGCTGTGAGAGAAGGCGGCGGCAGAGATCGGAGCAGATGGTGCGTCGGAGCGAGCACCGCACGGGCACCCGCGAGGCGGCTGCGGCGAAGGGAACGCGCGCCGATCGCGGCGATCAGGACGACGGCGACCAGAAGTCCGAGGACACAGGCCATCCACACCGCCGAGTGATCCGTCGGGCACCCCGCGCATCCGGGGTCGGCCGTCACGTCGACGGATCCGATCCCGGCCCCCGCGTCGACGGGCGCGGTGCCGTGCGCGCTCACGCCGTGGTCGGCGGCGACGGCGACGGTCCCGTGGTGCCCCGAGATGGTGCCGTGGGTGTTCAGAACGTGCATGGACAGAAGTCCCGCTGTGACGGCAGCCGCGATCAGAAGCGCGGCGAGCAGGGAGGACCGTCGCCTGTGCGCGGCGCGCACGATTTCGGCGACGGCGAGCAGCGACATGTCGACCTCCCGAGATCCAGCGTAACGACGCCGGCGCACGGGTGGGCCCGCCCGCCGCCGGCCCGTCGATGTGCGCGGGCACCGGGAACGCGGGCGGGCCGCCGTGTTCCGCTTCTCAGGAGTTCTGTCCGACGGATTCGGGGTGCAGCACCACCTTGGTCCAGCCGTCGTCACGCTTGTCGAAGTGCTCGTAGGCGCCGGGCGCGTCGTCGAACCCCAACTCGTGACTGACGATCCACGACGGGGTGGCCTTCCCTCCGGCGATGAGATCGCGCAAGGGGCGGTTGTAGCGCTTGACCGGGCACTGCCCGCTGCCGAGTTTCTGACCACGGAACCAGAACTCGCCGAAGTCGAAGGCGACCTTGCCCTGCGTGGCCAGGTCGTCCGACGCGCCGGGGTCCTGTGGGACGAAGACCCCCACCACGCCGATCTCGCCGGTGAAACGGACCGACTTCACCAGGCGGTTCAGTGTGAGCGCCGGGTCCTCCTCGCCGCCCGGGTCGTGGGCTTGATAACCCACGCATTCGCACCCGTTGTCGGCCCCGAGTCCCATGGTCATGTCCATGACGGCTTCGACGGGGTCCACTTTCGAGTCGTCGATGGGTATTGCGCCGATCTCCTCGATCATGCGCAAGCGGTCGGGGTGCCGATCCACGACCATGACCCGTCCAGCGCCCTTGAGGATCGCGGAGTAGGCGGCCATCGCCCCGACCGGTCCGGCGCCGTAGATGACCGTCTGATCGCCGGGCTTGACGTTGGCCAGTTCGGTGGCGTGGTACCCGGTCGGGAAGATGTCCGCCAGCATGACGTAGTCCGTCTGCTTCTGTTCGGCATCCTCCCCCAGTCGGAGGCAGTTGAAGTCGCCCCACGGGACACGCAGCAGTTCCGCCTGGCCGCCGGCCCAGGGCCCCATGTCCGCGAACCCGTATGCAGCCCCCGCCCAGCTCGGGTTCGGCTGAGCGGTCAGGCAATAGTTGGTGAAGCCACGCTCGCAGTTCTTGCAGTGTCCGCAGGCGACGTTGAACGGCAGCACCACCCAATCGCCGACGCGGACCTTGTCGACGCCGTCGCCGACCTCGATCACCTGGCCCATGTTCTCGTGTCCGAACCATCGGCCGGTCTCGAAATCGGTTCGACCTTCGTACATGTGCAGGTCGGACCCGCAGATGTTCGTGGTGGTGATACGGACCAGCACGTCGGTGGGCCGCTCGATGCGTGCATCCGGCACGTCGAGCACGCTCACCTGGCGCGGTCCTTCGTAAACGACAGCTTTCATGGTCTTGCCTTCCAGTGAGGGGGTGGATGCCACGGTGAGGCGATCGGGCCGGTGGGCCGGCTCCCCCCGAACGCCCGCGACGCGCGCTCGGGGAAGCTGTCGTTCCGCTACGGCTGGAAGACCGCGCGCACGCAGCCGTCCGTCTTCTCCTTGAACATCTCGTACCCCTGGGGCGCCTCGTCCAGCGGCATGATGTGCGTCGCGAGATGTTCGGTCACGAGTTCGTCGCGCGACATCCGTTCGAGCAGCATCGGGATGTAACGATGCCCGTGCTGTTGCGCGCCACGGAGGGTGAGCCCCTTGTTCATCAGTGGGCCGAGCGGGAACTTGTCGACGACACCCCCGAAGACGCCGAGAACGAAGACGCTTCCCCCCTTGCGCGCGGCGAAGATCGCCTCGCGAACGGCTGTCGGACGATCGGTCTGCAGTCGGAGCTGCTGTTTGATCTGGTCGTACGCGAAATCGACGCGGTTCGAATGCGCCTCCATCCCGACCGCTTCGATGCAGACGTCCGGACCGCGTCCTCCCGTGAGCTCCCGAAGCTCGGCGAGCACTTCGCTCGTCTCGTAGTTGATGGTCTCGGCACCGATGATGTCCGCCGCGTGCGTCAGTCGCTCCTGGTAGCGGTCGATCACGATCACGCGCTCCGCCCCCAGGAGGAGGGACGCCCGCGCGGCCATCTGTCCGACACCTCCCGCGCCCCAGACCGCGACGGTGTCGCCGGGCTTCACCCCGCCGAGGTCCGCGCCCATCCAGCCGGTGGGCGCGGCATCCGAGGCGAACAGCGCTCGCGCGTCGCTCACGTTCTCGGGGACGGTGAACGCCCCCTGATCGGCGTAGGGGACACGGATGTACTCGGCATGGCTCCCCGCCCACCCGCCCAAGGCGTGCGAGTAGCCGTAGCAGCCGCCGGGCGCCTGCCCCCACAGCATCTCCGGGATCCCGGCGTTGGGGTTGCCGTTGTCGCACAACGAGTACAGCTCGTTCGTGCAGTACCAACACTTCCCGCAACTGATGAACGAGCACACCACGACGCGGTCGCCGACGCGATGTCGGGTCACCCCGGATCCGATCTCCACCACCTCACCGAGGAACTCGTGCCCGAGCACATCTCCGGCGCGCATCGTCGGTACGTAGCCGCCGAGGAGATGCAGATCCGACCCGCACGTCGTGGTCAGGATGACGCGCACGATGATGTCCTGGTCGTTCAGAAGCCCGGGGTCGTCGACGGTCTCTACCTCGAGCTTGTTCACCCCGGTCCAGCACAGAGCCTTCACAGCACACCCTCGCCCTTCGCGTCGTCTTCCGCCTTGTCCACGAGAGCGCCGAAGAGACTCACCGAACGGTGACCGTGCGGCCGAGGCTTCACTCGCAACACCTCCCCGGTCTCGAACAGCTGCTTGGCGTCGCGCAGCGCGGTCCGCAGCGCCTGGTCGGGATCGTCGTCCGAGAGCTCGGCGCCATCGCGGAGGCGAGCGTGCACCTCGAAGCCCCTGTCACCCGGGGCGGGGGCGATCCGTACCTCGAGCGCGTCCCGGAGCCGCTCGAGGGGCGGCGGATAGCCGCCCTCGGCGAAGGCGTCGGCGTCGCCCAGGATGGTCACCGCCTTCCACCCCTGCGGATGCCTCCCGTCTCCCGCGGAATCCCGCCGCTCCCGCACCATCGACCTGGCCACCAGCCCGGCGGCCACTCCGACCGCACCCACCGCTACCGCTGCCTTCACGCCCATGCTCGTCTCCCTCGCGACCGTCGACGATGCCGCCGATGAGCGCTCATGGTGGGAGCGCAGGGCACCGATGGTTCAGGGGGTTACGGCCGCGGCGAGATCGGAGGACAATCGGCGAGTGACTCTGCGTCGGTCACACGGTGACACGGGCGCGGGGCTCGGATGCCCTCGCGGCCGTCGCGTCCGACACGCCCGCCCGACGCACGTCCGCGAGCCACTCGTGACGTGTCTGCTCGGTGCTCAGGCGCACCTCCGGCAGGCGCGTGACCCCGGTCGTTCGGATGCCGCAGTACCCGAGGACCGCTCGGGTCAGGCTCGTCTCCGCGGCGTTCCGATACCGGAGACGGTTCCACCATCTCGGCGAGTCCATGGTCATGATGATGCGCGCGGTGCGTCCGGTCAGGAGACGGTCCCATCCGCGACCCTCAGGGTGCGCGCGGAACGCCGCGCCGGAGAGGAAGACGCGGTCGATGAACGCCTTCAACGCCGCGGGGTAGGTGCCCCACCACTGGGGGTGGACGATGACGAGGTGGTCGGCCCACAGGAGGTCATCGAGGTACCGCGCGACCTCGGGCTCCAGCGGCAGATCCGTCTCATCGCGCGGCGCACGCAAGGCGGCGCGCAGGGTCGGGTGGGCGGGGATGGGATCACGGGCCAGATCGATGGTCCGGATCTCGGCTCCGCGCGATGACGCCCCCTCCGCGTACGACGCGGCCAGCGCGTGCACGAGGGAGTCGGGAAGCGGCGTTCCGATGACGATGAGGATGCGGGCGGGGGCACTCACGGCAACTCCTTCTGTTCGAGGATGCGGGTCAAACCACTCAGACGCTCGTTGAGGGCCGCGATGGTGACGGACGTCCCCGCCGCTCCCCCGGCGTCCTCGGCGAAGACCGCGGCGAACTCTCCTTCGAGTTCGCCTCCGGCGCTGCGCACCAGCTCGATCGCGGCGGCGGTCGGCGTGAGATCGACGCGACGGCCCGGACCGTGAGCGGTGATGAGCCACCCGCCGGCGACCAACGACGGCACACGCTTACTCACCGCGGCCTTGCTCACCCGCAGGCACCGCGCGAGTCCGGTGATGTCCACCGGGCTCTCCTCCACCAACGCGGCGAGGAACTCGAAGAGATTGAACGAGACTCCGTGGTGTCGCTGCAGGTAGGCGTCCGCATAGGCGTCCATCGCCGCCACCAGTTCGTGCAGGGTCACCGTGAGACGTTCGGCCATGAGGACGAGTCAACCAGTTGACTCAAGATATGTCAACAGGTTTACTCGACGGGTCGATGCGCGGGAGTACCGTTGATCGCGTGACGCACCCTCAGTGGCATCCCTCCGACGACGGCATCAACTTCCACACCCGCAAATGGGTCAAACCCGAGGACCTCAACGCCAACGGCACCCTCTTCGGTGGCAGCCTGCTGCGCTGGATCGACGAAGAGGCGGCGATCTACGCGATCATCCAGCTCGGCAACTACCGCGTGGTGACCAAGCTCATCTCGGAGATCAACTTCGAGGCATCCGCCCTCCAAGGCGACCTGATCGAGATGGGGCTGACCGCGACGCACTTCGGGCGCACGTCGCTCACGATGCGCGCCGTCGTGCGGAACATGATCACGCGCAAGCGAATCCTCACGATCGAGCGACTCGTCTTCGTGAGCGTCGACGAAGACGGCAAGCCGAAGCCCCACGGATACACCGACATCACGTACGACCGCGACCGGATGCCACACGAGCACCCCGCGACGGGGAGTATCCGCATCGAGTAGGCGCTGACGCTAGCGGAGCGAGCGGGTCAGGCACGAGAGTACGCCCATTCATCCCGAGCGGCGTGGCGTTGACGACGATCGCGGCGCCCGCGTCCCGGTCTTCGGCGACCCAGCGGAAGCCGTACGCCTCTGCGAGCGCGGAACCCGTCTCGGCGAGCGGCGGAACCCGCCTCGGCGTTGCGCGCCAGCTCGGTGACGATGTCGGTCGTGGCGAACGACTCATAGACGAAGTCGAGATCCCGTTCGGCGTACGGGCCAATCATGGGAAGGCTCGGGCCGTCGCACGCACGGGCAGGCGCACACCACGGGCGAACCCACGCCACGGACACGTACATGTACACGCACACCCAGACCGCACAACCGGCGCGCCCGACCCACGTCAAGGCGCGCCCGACCCGTCAGAACGGGGCGAGTTCTGCGGTGGGTGGGGGCGGCGGATCAGGGACGAACCGGACTGCCGGGGAGTACGGAAAAGGTTCATCGATGTACACCTTCCCCGTCGGAGATGTCCACTCGAGCACACCCCCGGCGAGCTGTCTCACCCGCCAGCGGGTGAACTGCTTCTGCGTGTGGTGCCTCTGGCAGAGATGGCAGAGGTTGCACACCTCGGTCTTGCCACCGAGCGCGGCGTCATGCGTGTGGTCGACCTCGCACCGCACGGCGGGAGCGGTGCACCCCGGCCACCGGCAGTGCCGGTCGCGGGCACGGAGGTAACGGTCGATTGCGGCGGTGCGCTGATAGGTGTCGACGTGCAACACCGACCCGGTGATCGGGTGGGTGATCACACGGTCCCACGGCAACGACGTCGCCTCGGCGATCGCTCGCGCCGTTTCCGCGTCGACGGGGCCGTGCCCGACGAGCCCGGCCGGGTCGAGGTTCTCTTCGCCGGGTTGCAGCATCGTCAGGGCCGGGACCACGACCTGCACCTTCGCACGAATCGCCCCGAGCGTGCCGGGGCCGTCGTCGCCGCGAGTCGGGTCGGCGTCGGGCGCCGCTGTCAGCAGGAGGTCGGCGAGGATGTCGGCGCGCACCTGATCGACCGTGCGGACGTCGGCCTCGACGGGCGGCGCACCGGGCTCGGACGACGCGGCGGGACGGGCATCGATGAGCGCGCGACCCTGCTGGGTGAGCCGGTCGTAGATTCCCACCGCGAGCACGGTCGGCAAGGAGGCGATGAGATCCGACATCCCGTTCTCGCCGGGCACGACTCTCACGTTCCGCGTCGTGCGCGCAGCCCGATGCCGTTCGGCGATCGTCGTGGGCTGCAGCCGTTCGGCGAGAGCCGCAAGACGGGTCCTCAGCCGCCCGGGGCTCATTCCCTCGGCGGTGGTGACCGCGAGCACATCGAACTCGCCACGCCGCTCCACGGGCACCGGGCGCCCGGCATCCACGATCGCCCACACGTGTTCTCGCGACAATGCCCCCGCCTGCCATGCGGCGAGCGTCACGGGGAAATGGTCGACGAGCTCCACCGCACGACCGATCTGCGCCTGCACCGATCGGTCGGAGAGGTGCTCGGCCGCGGCGATCTCGGATGCCACCTCGCGCAACGCCATCTCCGCCGCCTTCGACGACGCGCGCTGAGCAGCCATCGCGTCGAACGCGAGATGCCCGGCGCGAGCCAGTGCCCGCACCCGCCGCGCCTCGGCGGCGGCGACCCCGGCGTCGGCCGCGAGCACCTCACTCAGCACCGACGACAGGTCGTCGTGCCCACCGTGGGGTGCTGATTCGGGGTTCGCGGGGAGCATGTCTGCATGCTAGCGACGACCTCCGAAATCGCCCCGCATCGGGGAGGCCAAATGGGGACAACTCCCGAGATCCCTGCCTGGGGAGGAACGGTCCCGACCTCGCCGCCCCGCACCCGCACCCATGCGTGGCGCTTCGCGGCGGGTCGTCGTCCAAACTCCTTCATGAACGAGGACCGCACCATCGAGGGCGCGCACACGATGATCGACATGGGGCCGCGGGAGTTCGCCAGCGGCGCGGTCACCCGCGCCGGGGAGGGGACGTAGGTGTCCCACACCCTCGCGCCCGGGGACGCCGGTCCCGCCAGCGAGGACAGATTCTGCACCGACGACGTGTCGATCCTCGCGCACGGCAACGACGCGTGGCCGACCATCCACCCCGGCGACGTGTCGCTCTTCGCCCCGTACGTGTCCGCGGACACGCGTGACAGAAAAGACGAGAGGCTCGGGCGGGAGCCGTCTCCCCGGCGTGTACGTTCGCGGGCCGCGATATGCGGCCTATCCGTTTGCGCCTGCCCCGGGGCCCGCCTCTACCGTGGACGAACCGACCCGGAAGGACCCGCGTGACCGAAGAGATCGAGCAGAACTGGCAGAGCTGGACCGGATTCGCCATCGTGGCCGGCGTCGCCGTGGGTGTGGTGATCGCGATCATGATCGTCGTGAGCGTGTCGCTCGCCCTCATCGGCCGGAGGAAGAGGTGGGCGGCGCGGCTGCGCGATCGGGTGAGCTGGCCGTTCCGCATCACTTTGCTGCTCCTCGCCGTCACGGTGTCGATGTCCGCACTTCCGATCAGCGACGATCTCCGCGGCGGGCTGCAGCACCTCTTCGGCATCCTGGTGATCATCGCGGGGGCGTGGTTGCTGGCCCAGCTCTTCCTCTTCTTCGTCGACAGCGGGAGCCAGCGCTACAAGCTCGCCGAGAGCGACACGTTCTCGGCGCGCAAGATCCGTACCCAGCTGGAGATCGTGCGGCGCCTGGTGATCGTGGTGATCGTCGTCGTCGCGGCCGGCGGGATCCTCATGACCTTCGATGCCGTGCGCGCCGTCGGCGCGAGTGTGCTGGCCTCGGCCGGTATCGCCTCGATCGTCGCGGGCTTGGCCGCGCAGTCGGTGCTGAGCAACCTGTTCGCGGGCGTCCAACTCGCCTTCAGCGAGGCGATCCGCGTGGGCGACGTCGTCGTCGTCGAGGGCGAGTACGGCCGCATCCAGGAGATCACGCTCAGCTACGTCGTTCTCGAGCTGTGGGATCAGCGGACCCTCGTCCTTCCGTGCACGTACTTCACCACGAACCCGTTCGAGAACTGGACCAAGCTCGGGCGCGCCCTCCTGGGCACCGTCTTCTTCGACCTGGACTGGCGCATTCCCGTCGATCAGATGCGCAGCGAGCTCGAAAGGATCCTCGGCGAGACCGAGCTGTGGGATCGCGCCGCCCACGGCGTCCAGGTGACGGACGCCGTCGGCGGACTGCTGCAGGTGCGCATCCTCGTGAGCGCCGACGACTCGGGCCGTCTGTGGGACCTGCGGTGCCTCGTGCGCGAGAAGCTCGCCGAGTGGGTGCGCACCGCGCATCCCGAAGCCCTCCCCCTGCAGCGGGTGCGGATCGACGAGAAGCCGATCGATGCAGCCGTCGTCCGGTGACCCCACCCCACGCGCACCCCTTCCTGATCCGAGGGATCAGACGTTCGGCAACCCTCTCGTGCACACGCACCCGAGGCGTAGCATGCGCGTACACGGGAGCCCTGCGCGGCATCCGATCACCCTGTCAGGACAAGAGCACGGGAGACCTCGATGGACACGATGATGATGATGAAGTCCATGCCCAAGGGCGAGATGACCATGGACATGGATGCCATGCAGGAGTGCCTGCAATCGCTGAACGCGTGCGCGATGGCGGCGGCGATGTGCGCCGGCAGCGACATGATGCACGGCGCGGAGATGGCGAAGTGCTGCGCCCTGTGCTCGAACATGGTCGAGATGGCTCAGGCGACGATGCACATGATGATGCGCCCCGCCGGCATGGACATGGACGTGATGAAGGCCATGATGACGGCCTGCATGACCATGGGCAAGGCGTGCGCCGAGGAGTGCCGCATGCACGCCGACATGGACGAGATGTGCCGCTACTGCGCCATGGCGTGCGACGACATGGTCATGAAGTGCGAGGCCATGATGGCCTCGATGTCCGCCTGACGACCTAGGCGAGGCGCGCGGTCGTGAGGATGGCCGACGCGCTGAGGAGTTCTGCCACCGGGTGGTAGCCGACCGGCTCCCCCGCCGCGATGTCGACCGCCGGGCCGACGACGCGCACGCGGACGGTGCTGCCGTCCAGTAGCGCGATCGTCGCCTCGGCGCCGTCGGCGTCCGTGACGATCCCGTCCCACCAGGCGGAGGGGTTGGCTGCAGCCATGCAGCGCTGGATCGGGTGGACTGTCGACGAGATCGTGCGGGACATGGCTTCACCTGCCTTCGGGGTTGCGATGAGTCGAAGGTACGGGATGCCGCGAACGCGGGCGCGGGGCGTCGTAGCGGGGCGTAACACCCGGGCCCACGGCGCGTCATGCCGTCACGGCGTCGAGGGCCGCGTCGATGTCGGCGACCAGATCGAGCGGGTCCTCCTCGCCCAGCCGACCATCACCGGAGAACGGAACAGACACCGCATGCAGTTCGCCCATTTCGATCACCTGGTCCTCACCGTCGAGTCCGTCGAGGCATCCGTGGCCTTCTACAGCCGGCTGGGATTCGAGTACGTCGAACAGGACGGGCGCCATTCGATGCACTTCGCGCAGAACAAGATCAACCTGCACCCCGCCGCGAGGCCGGTCGCACCGTTCGCCGCCTGCCCCACCCCGGGCAGCGGAGACTTCTGCATCGTCGTGCACGACACCATCGAGACGATCGTCGCCGACCTCGACTCCGCCGGCGTCGCGATCGAGGTCGGCCCCGTCCGCCGCAACGGCGCACAGGGACCCATGACCAGCGTCTACCTGCGCGACCCCGATGGGAACCTCGTCGAGTTCGCCACGTACGTGCGTTGACGGCTGCGCGGACGGCGGAGTTTCCGCGCGGTGCCGGCAATCCGGACCCGGATGTTCCCATCCGGACGAGAACGGTCTGTATGAGACCGATGGCGTCCAGCAGTGCCGTGCTGTGCCGCCGACGCAGCGCCCGGCGCACGGTGCGTGGCCGAAGCGCCCCGCGTCAGCTCTGCGCGGCGGCCCATTCGGCGACGCGGCGAGCACTCTCGTCCTCGGAGATGTCCTCGACACGAGTCATGATCGACCAGCGGATGCCGAAGGGGTCTCGGATGCTGGCGTAGCGGTCGCCGGACACGAAGTTCGCGGTGGGCTCGCGCACGGTCGCGCCCCTCTCTTCCGCGGAAGTGACCACGCCATCGACGTCGGGCACGTACAGCCCCAAGGAGTAGCAGTCGTCGTCACCGGCGGGCGGGGCGACGAGATGGTAGTCGGGCGACGGCTCTCCCAGCTGCAGCAGACCATGCCCGAAGTCGAGGACCGCGTGCACCACGACGCCCCCCGGCTCCGTGACGTCGACGACACGGGCGCCGAACACGTCTCGGTAGAACGCGATCGCCTCTCGTGCGCCGGGGATCGCCAGAAACGGGGTGATGCTGCTGGCACCTCGAGGGGTGCCGTGGTCGGTGTGTTCACCGTGCGCTGCGTGTGTCATGCGCACGAAGGTACGGCTGCCACCTCGCCCCGCGCTTGCAGATTCGCGCCAATGCCGATCGGATAGCGTGAGTCGATGGACGGCATCCCGGCGGCCTCACGTGGCGTGTTGTACCCGACCCGCCTCCCGACCTTCCACCGCGAGCCCGCGGAGGGCGACGTGGCAACGTTCGTGCGGTGGTTCTGGATTCCGGAGTGGGACCTCGAGCCGGGGCGCACGTCGCGGCAACATCTGATCGGATTCCCGGCGGTGAACCTGGTCATCGAGAACGGCACGGTGGGCATCGCCGGTCCGACCACGCGCTCTTCCGTCCGTGACCTGACGGGCACGGGATGGGCCGTGGGGGCCCTGCTGCGCCCGGCGGCGACGCCCGCGATCGTCGAGCACGTCGGTCTGATTCGCGACCGCTACGACGAGGTCGACCTCCCCGACCTCGCGGCGGCCGTCGGCTCCGCGATGAACACCGATGCCCCGTCGAGCCAGCGCCGCCGCGCCGCGATCGCCGCCGTCACGGACTGGCTTCTGCACCGCTTGGATGCGCCGACCGACGAGGCGCTCCTGGCGAATCGAATGCTCGAGACGGCCGAGACCGATCGCGAGGTGCGCACCGTCGGCGACCTTGCCGCGCGCCTGCGCGTCTCGACTCGGAGCCTCCAGCGACTCGCCGCGACCTACGTCGGCGTGCCACCGTCCGCCCTGATCCGCCGTCGCCGGCTCCAGGAAGCCGCGGAGCGGATTCGACAGGACCCCGGCCTCGACCTGACCCGGCTCGCGCACGAATACGGCTACGCCGATCACGCGCATCTGACGAACGATTTCCGCACGGCTCTCGGCTTCACCCCGAGCGGCTACCGGCATGCCCTGCCGCGAGTGCAGACGGGGAATCGGTCCGGCGCATCGGACGGAAGCGGCCGTCACTCGCCCACATCGACGGTCAGCCGACAAGGTCGGACACGCGCTGTTCGCTGACCCCGAGCATGAGCAGGCTCGTCGTGGCCGCTGCCCGCGCATCGAGGTCGCGATCGCCTCGACTCTCGTCGGCGATTGCGAACACGATCGCGGAGGCAAGACGCGCAAGCGTCTCGGACGGGAGGTGCGTTCCGAAGACACCGTCGTTCTGCCCCTGGAGGATCACACTCGCGATCTCGCCGTCGACCGAGCGCAGGACGGCGTGGATCTCGTCGCCGTGATCCCCGCGCCTCAGTTCCAGGAGCACGCGATAGCGGTGGGCAAGGGGCCAGAGCTCGCCGACGAATCGCGCCCAGATTGCATCCGGAGCTGATGCAGCACCGATCGCACCGTCCAGCAAGATCGCCATTTCGTTCGCCGCTTCCGTCGCGAGCGCCCGGATGAGGTCGCCCCGGGCCGGGAAGTAGCCGTAGACCGTCCGTCGGACGACGCCCGCTGCTGCGGCAACCTCGGCCATGCTCGCGTCCGGCTTGCGTCCGAGGAGGTCACGCGCGACGTCCAGGATCCGACCACGCGTCGCTTCCATCGCCCGCTCACGCGCCTCGTCGACCGCCATGATGACGATCATTGCACACGTGTGTGCAATGGGTGTACCGTGCCGACGGAAGCCGTTGCACACACCTGTGCAACGAACACCTGCTCCACAGGATCCGTAGGAGGCTCCCCATGCAGACCCACCCCTCCACGAGGTTCCGGCCATTCACCGTGTCCGTCCCGGAGGAAAACGTTCGCGACCTCCGGACACGGCTCCGCAACACGCGCTGGCCAGACCCTGAGACCGTTGACGACTGGTCGCAAGGGGTTCGTTCGGACCATCTCCGGAGCCTCGTGGACGATTGGCAGCGGCACGATTGGCGGCGGTTCGAGCACCGGATCAACCAGTACCCGCAGTATCTGATCGAGATCGACGGGCTCGACGTCCACTTCCTCCATGTCCGGTCACCGAACGCCGGGGCGCTGCCGCTGATCCTGACCCACGGCTGGCCGGGTTCGGTCATCGACTTCCTGCCGATGATCGGCCCCCTGACCGATCCCGTCGCTCACGGCGGTCGCCCCGAGGACGCGTTCGACGTCGTCATCCCGTCCCTGCCGGGTTTCGGGTTCTCCGGCAAGCCGACGAGCACCGGCTGGACGGTCGACCGGATCGCGGGCGCGTGGGCGGAACTGATGCGGAGCCTCGGGTACACCCGATGGACAGCGCACGGCGGCGACTGGGGTGCCGTGGTCACGTCGGCTCTCGCGGCCGCGGCACCGGAGGGGCTGCTCGGCGTCCATCTCAACACGCCCTACGCGTTCCCGGAGCAGATCCCGACATCTCTGACGCCCGAGGAGCAGCACGCCGTCGACACCCTCGCGCTCTACCAGGGCCCCCTCGGCGGGTCGAATCATCTGCAGGGCACCCGACCGCAGACCCCGGGGTTCGCCCTCGCCGATTCGCCGGTGGGGCAGGCCGCGTGGATCTACGACAAGTTTCAGTCGAAGACCGACAACCAAGGCCTCGCCGAGGACGCGATCCCGCTCGAGAGCATCCTCGACACGATCTCTCTGTACTGGTTCACGAACACGGCCGCCTCATCTGCGCGCATCTACTGGGAGAACCGGGCGCTGACCATGGCCGGCCCGACTCTGACACTGCCGGTCGCCGTGTCGATCTACCCGAAGGACATCCCGCTGCTCGCCCGCAGCTGGGTCGAGGAGAAGTACCGCACCCTCATCCACTTCTCCGAAGCCACGGCCGGTGGCCACTTCGCTGCGCTCGAGCGGCCGATCAGCCTGGTCGAGGAGATCCGCACCGGACTCAGGACCCTTCGGAGCGCACCCGCGTCGCGGTGATGGACCTCGCTGTCACTCAGCGGCCGCGTATCGGCGTCGCGCCTCGAGCACCTCGCTCACGTGTCCCACGGACCACTGCCACCCGCCGTCAGGGCCGAACGGGCGTCGCGGCTTTGACACCGACCACAGTTGCCCACGGCCGCACGGTCCACGACGTGACCAGTCCCGACGTCACGTACGGGTCCGCTGATGCGAACGTGCTCGCCAGTCCCACCGCGTCGTCGCCCTGAAAGACGAGGAGCCCTTCGTATGGCCCGGTACCGACCGCGCCGCCGAGCACCAACTCCCCGCGGTCCGCAGCCGCCCACGCGAGAACGAGATGCGCCGACCGGAACCGTTCACGAGCCTCGAGGTAGTCGTCGCCGTAGGTGTACTGCAGAACTGCGTGCGCCATGGCTCGAATCTATCGGGGGGCGGCCACGAAGGTCGTCGGCGAGCAACCGGTTGAGAAAGGCACGAACGGCAGAACCCGTCGTGTCTCGCTCGCGATCTCTCGGGATGTCGGTGACGAGCTCAGGGATCGACCGATAGCGAGGAGCCGCTCAGCGCTGCGTCCTGGGACGCGCTGGTCGGGAGGTGTTCTCTCGTGAGATCTCGAAGCAATCCCACCGCGGGATGGCACGGGCGCCGAAGAGGTCCGGCGAGAACGAGCGTTCGCCGGATGGTCTGAGCCAACGGCACCATCCCCAAGGCGCCGGGCAGCATCGTCTTCGCGAGGGTCGGCATGACAGTGATGCCGAGTCCCGCCTCGACCATTGCCATCAACGTGGTCAACTCCCTCACTCGCTGCGTCGGGTGATAGGGCAAGGAAGAGACCCGGTGGAGCTCTTTGATCTGGGGCTCGCACCCTGCGGTGGAGACGAGGAGAGGGTCGTCCAGCAGCTCGGCGAGGAGACGCGGTTCTGGGCCGAAGAGTGGATGATCGACCCGGACGACCGCACGAAACTCGTCGCGAGCAACGACGACGTGGTCCGCCGACGGCTCAGGGTCGATGAGGATGGCCGAATCGACGGCGCCGCTTTCGAGCCAGTCGGCGACTTCGAGGTCGTCGCCCTCGAGCAGCGTGACCCGGACATGAGGCGCATGGGCGCGCCAGAGGGCGAGCAGCGAGGGGACGAGCCCGTGCCCGACGGTCGGGGTGATGGCGAGTCGGATCGACCCAGCCAACTGCGCCGGCGCAGCGACGGCAGCGTCGAAGGCGTTCGCCGCAGCAAGAGTCGCGCGAGCGTGGGGCAGCAGTCGCGAGCCGTGCGAAGTGAGACCGACAGGACCCCGGCGCACGAGCGCAGCTCCCAGCTGACGCTCCAAGGTCGCGAGCGTGTGCGACACCGAAGACTGGCTCATCCCGAGCACGTCCCCGGCAGCGGCGAAGCCGCCCTCGTCCACGACTGCGACGAAGACTCGCATCTGCTGCAGCGTGGCACCCACGTCGACCCCCATGAATGTTTTACATATCCAGATGAACGACATCTGTTTGATTCATTATGCGTTACCCGTCGAGACTGGCGCTGATGACGCTGTGTCCGAGGTTTCCATGACGAAGGGGGATCTGCCGATGAGGCCGGCCAGCCGGTTGACGGTGCCGATGCAGTTCGCGGCGCTCGCGCTCGTATGGGGAGCGAGCTTCCTGTTCATGAAGGTGGCGCTGGAAGGCCTGTCCGCCATACAGGTGGTGTTCGGGCGGCTTGCTCTGGGCTCCCTCATATTGGCGATCGTGATGGCATCCACTCGGCGTCGCTGGCCCCGCGAGCCGCGGGTCTGGGGCCATCTGACGGTTGTTGCCATCCTGTTGTGCGTGGTGCCGTTCTTTCTGTTCGCCTGGGCGGGACAGCACATCGACTCGGGACTGTCGAGCATCTACAACGCGACCACCCCCATCACCACCCTCCTCGTGTCCTTCGTCGCCCTCCCCGACGAGAGGTTGACGCGTACACGCATCGTCGGCGTGGTCATTGCCGCCGCGGGGGTGGTCCTCGTCGCCGCACCGTGGGCCGTGTCGGGGCACGCGTTCGCGGCGACGTCGTTGCTCGCCCAACTGGCATGCCTGGGCGCGACGACCTGCTACGGTCTGGGCTTCGTCTACAGCCGCCGTTTTCTTCGCGGGCACGACCACGACGCGACCACGATCGCGGCCACTCAGATCACGATCGCCGCGGTCATCGCGGCCCTGCTCGTCCCGTTCCTGGGGTTCACGCCGATCGAGTTGAGTCCCCCCGTCGTGGCCAGCATGGTCGTTCTCGGAGGTATCGGCACAGGCATCGCGTACATCTGGAACACCCGGATCATCCGGACCTGGGGCGCCACCCTCGCCTCCACGGTCACCTACGTGACGCCCGTCGTTGGAGTCACCCTCGGGGTGCTGGTCCTTCACGAGACGCTGCACTGGAACGAGCCTGTCGGCGCAGCGCTCGTGATACTCGGGATCCTGACCAGTCAGGGGTACCTCAAAGGCAGCATCAGAACCTCGACGAGGGGACCGAGCGAAGACCACCGAGAGCCGTCGCCGGACATGACGAAGCCCTGGTCGAGAGGACGAGCGGTGAGGAAGGAAAGATAAGGTCATCGGTGATGGACATTCCTCTCCTCGGCCGCGTGACGAACGCGCACTCCGTCGGAGATCGGTGAGATCCGAGGTGATCGGATCGGACACGGCGTCGACGGTTCCCGGTTTCGGCAATCACTCGGAACTGATCGTCAGTGGGAGACAAGGAAAAGAGCGTCGTTCTCACCCCGTCGTCGGGTCGGCGACGTCGCTCAGCACGGCATGACGAAAGCGCCCGTCTTCGGTGAGCATCTCTTCGGATGAGAACTCGATGGCCCGGATGCCAGGGGGTCGGCCGTTCCGCGTGCTCTGGGCGGCGAATGCCACGTCCAATCTCGCCGACGGCATCGCCTTCGTCTCGATTCCTCTGCTGGCGACCTCGCTGACGGACGACCCTCGGTGGGTGGCCGGCCTCGCGACGCTGTACGCCCTCGTGCGGCTCCTCGGCGCGCTGCCCATCGGGGTGTGGGTGGACAGGCTCGACCGACGCCGCATTCTGATCGTCGCCAACCTGCTTCGGGGAGCGGCCGTCCTCGGTCTGGCGGTCTGCGTGCACTTCGACGTCGGCGGACTGGTCCTCCTTTACGCGGCGTTCGCCGTGATCGGGACTCTCGAGAGCGCGGCCGACAACGCGGCGGTGTCCCTCGTCCCGAGCATCGTGGCGACCCGCGATCTCGACAGGGCGAACGGACGCCTGTCGGCTGCGCAACTCGTCGCCGACGAGTTCGCCGGCCCGCCGCTCGGCGGTCTGCTGTTCACGGTGGCCGCGGCCGTCCCGGTCTTCGCGATGGGTGGCCTGTGGGCCGCGGCGGGCCTGGTCGCCCTGGGCCTTCCGATCCGCCGCGTCGTGGCATCCGATGCGCCGGAGACTCCGCGGCGATCGGTGGCGAGGGAGGCTGCTTCGGGCGCGTCCTGGCTCGTCCGTCACCGTGTCGTCGGAGGCCTCGCGCTCGTCGGTGGCCTCGCCAGCGTCGGCTACATGCTGCCGTTCTCGATCCTCGTCGTGTTCGCCCAGGAGCAGCTCGGTCTCGACGGCACGGGATACGGCGTGATCCTCGCCGTCTCAGCGCTGGGTGGTCTTGTCGGCTCCTTTGTGACGCCGCGCATCCGCCGCCGCATCGGGTATCGGTGGACGATCGTGCTGAGCCTGCTCATCGGGGCGGCGTCCCTGTTCGCTCTCGCCGTCACGCGCGACGCCGTGGTCGCCGCCGCGCTCCTGGCTGCCTATATCCTCCACGCGGTGGTCTGGGGCATCTGCTCGACGTCACTCCGCCAACGCCTCGTGCCGGAGGAACTGCGCGGTCGCGTCAATGCCGCGACCCGACTCGCCGGTCTGCTCGGTCTCGCCCTCGGCTCGATGCTCGGCGGCGTCCTCGCCGTGGTGCACATCGCTCTGCCTGTCGCGGTCGGCGGCGCTGCCTTCGTCTTCTGCGCCGGCATCGCCCTCTTGATGCTCCGCGTCGTCGACGACGACTGACCGCGAACCACGGCGCGCTCCGTGCGGGCTGAAGGCCGTCACCTCCTCAGGTGGCGGGGAGCAGCGCGGGCACGGGCGTTAACATGCCCAGACCGATCATGACGAGACCGCTCACCCGCTCGATCGTTCCGGTCACGCGTGGTCGCGCGAGCCAGCGGTTGGCGGCGTCGGCGGCCAGCACGAGACACACGAGATACACGTACACGACAGCGGCAACCGTGCCCCCGAGAACCACGACGACGAACAACGGGTGCGCCCCGGGCGGGGTGTAGCCGGGGAACAAGGCCAGGAAGAACAGTCCGGTCTTCGGGTTCGACAGGGATGTCAGGATGCCGGCACCGTCTCAACGAGCCATACGACGGCCGCGGTCGTCGAACGCCAGACATCGACATCCGGAACGAGCAGGTCGACGCCCCGCCCCGACTCCTCGAGGGATACCACCGGCATGAGCTCGCGGTGGACGACTTCTTCGCGGTCCTCCCCCTCTCCCACCCGCTCGCCACGGAGTCTCCTATCGCGCTGGGCGAGTTGCAGCACGAACCGTGGATCGACCACGACATCTACGACAGCCCGACGGGGCAGATCATCGCCACAGCCTGTCAAGCCGCCGGATTCGTGCCTCGCTACTCGGCTCGCCTCGACGACCACCACGCCACTCTCAGCCTCGTCGCCGCGGGCCTGGGCATCACCGTCCTCCCACGCCTCGCTCTCCTCGATCTCCCTGCGACCGTGATCGCCCGGCCGCTGCATCACCCGGCCGTCCAACGCCGAATCGTCGCCCACACACGGCGCAATCCCCGCAACCACCTCCTGATCGCGGCCGCGCTGACCGCATTGCGGGAGCAGACGCGAACCCCGGCCTAGGAATCGGACGAACCGTCGTCCTGTTGCCGTGATCATGAGCCTTTCGCGCGTCGTCATCGTTCACGGGTACTCCGCCACCCCAGCGGACCACTGGTTCGGATCGCTGGCCAAGGCGATGGACAGTGAAGGAGTCGCGGTTCGGATACCAGCACTACCAAACCCCGGTGCACCAGATCTCGAAGAATGGATCACCGCAGTCGGCCGGGCCATGGGCATTCCGGACGAGAGCACGGGAATCGTCACGCACAGCCTCGGCGGCGTAACCGCCCTGCACGCTCTGGATCGACTCCCTGGGCAGTGGCGTTTGGGGGCGTTCATCGCCGTGGCAGGGTTCGTCTCACCGCTGCCGACGCTCCCGGAGCTCGATTCCTTCACCGCGGTCCGGCCGGATGTCGAGCGCACCGCCGCACGCACGGCCCACCGATCGGTCCTGTTGTCCGACAACGACACGTATGTCCCGGCTGCACACACAGCAACGCTCGGGCGTGCCCTGCGCGCAGAGGCGATCACCGTCCCGGGCGCTGGACACTTCCTCACCGAGGAGGGTGTCACAACCCTCCCCCAGGTCGCGGAACGATTACTCGCCCTCTGAGGGGTCTTGCGCAAGGAATGGTGTGAGGGCAGCGACGAGCGCGCGGGGCTCCTCTTCCGCGATGTGATGCCCGGAGTCGATGCCGACACCCTGTAGGTCATCGGCCCAGTCGCGCCAGATGACGAGCGGGTCGCCGTAGAGGTCTTCAAGGTCGTCTCGCAGCGACCACAGACACAGCAGCGGCATCGTGAGGCGGCGGCCCGCTCGTCGATCCGCCTCCTCGTGCTTGCGGTCGATGGTCAATCCGGCGCGGTAGTCCTCGAGCATCGCGCGGACCACGCCAGGGTCGTGAATCGCTGCTCGCCACTCAGCGTGATTCTCGCCCCCCATCACAGCGGGGTCGCCCGAATACCAGGCGTCCGGGTCGGCGTTGATGACGCGTTCCGGTAGCCCGGGTTGCGCATAGAAGAACCAGTGCCACCATCGCATCGCGAATCGCGCGTCCGCCCGACGCAGGTGCTCGCTGATCGGGATGCAATCCATCAGCACCAGTCGCTCGACGCGCTCCCAGTTATCCAGCGCAAGCCGAAACGCAACATAGCTACCGCGGTCATGACCGACGACCGCGTACCGGTGATGACCGAGTGCGCTCATCAGCGCAGCAAGCACACCCGCGGCAGCACGTTTTGAATGCGCGGCATGGTCGTCCGTCGGCGCGGGCGCCGTGGAACGCCCGTACCCAGGCAGATCGGGGACGACGACGGAGAAGCCGGCGTCCACCAGCTCGGGTGCGACGCGATGCCACGTCGACCCCGTACGCGGATGCCCGTGCAGCAGCAGGACAGCGGGGCCATGCCCCGCCCGGCGAACCCGGAGAGCGCACTCTCCGACGACGACGGTCTCATCGATGAAGTCGCGGAACATCACACCAGCCTTGCACGCAATCGACCTCACTCCTCTGCGATCTCGCCCCGGTACGCCACAAGGTGGCCGCGACCCGTTGGGTGGGCTCAGTCTTGCCCGCCCATGAGGTGTTTCCACAGGTCGGCCCACTGCTGCGGGCCGAGGTCACGCGGCAGCGCGTCGGCGCCGACACCAGCTTGCGTCAGGTGTCGTTTCGCCGCTGGCCGTGAGCAGCGGCGCACCGTCGCGAGAATCGACCCCATGCCCCGACCCTTCGCCGTGAACACCTCGCCGACAAAGCGTTCGTAGGCGCGCCTGTGCGCGAGAGGCACGAGCGGGGACCCCCGCCTGGTGATGGACAGGATGCCGCCGTCGACGCTGGGGGCGGGCCGGAATGCGTGCGACGGTACTCGGCCGTGCAGGGTGAACGCGAACCACGGGGCAGCCTGAGCGGTCATCAAGGTGCCGCCGCCAACGCCTGCACGCTTGCGAGCGACCTCCCATTGGGTCAGAAGCACGGCGTCACGCCAGCCCGGCCGTTGGAGCAGACGACGCAGGATCGGCGTCGTCAGGTGGAAGGGGATGTTGCCGGCGATGACCGGCGCATCGAGCGGATGCCGCAGGGCGTCCGCGTGCTCGACATGAACCCCCGCGTGAGCGCGGCGGAGTGCCGCGATGCGGCGCTCGTCGATATCGATCGCGGTGAGGCCGCGGCCGAGACCGGCGAGCCCTGTCGTGAGGGCTCCGCCGCCGGCGCCGATTTCGAGGATCGCCCCCTCGGTGGTGGCGACGAGTGCGACGATGCGGTCGATGGTGGGTTGGTGGATGAGGAAGTTCTGGCCGAGTTCGTGGCGGCCGCCGTGGACGGAACGGGTACGCATGAGCGCTCCAAAGGAAGATTCGGAGCACCCCGACGAGCGGGTACGCAGAAGGACGCGCTGCCGGGGTGCGAGGACATCCCGGAAGACGGCGCGATCACGCGAAGATCAGCGACGCGCCGTCAGGAGCGGCGGTCGCGGATCGAATAGACGAACGCCGTCATCGGCGCTGCGTTCATCGTTCCCATACCCGACAGTCTACCGGCCACAAACGTTCCGCCCCAGACTTCCGGAAGCGGTCGTCTTCGGCGGCAAGAGCATCTGAAGATGTCTGCGGTCACGCGCCTCCTACTATTGCTGGATGACCGCGCCCCACCGGGTTCTCCCGGAGATGATCGAGCCCTCGCGGAGATCTCGTTCGAGTGCTGGGCCGGGAGCAACGACCCCGGCGACCCCTAGGCACAGGACCGCGCGTTCTTCGGGCCGCCCACCCATGCGCGGGCGGAAGACGTGATCGTGACGACGAGCGAGGGTCGGCCAGTTGGCTATGTCCGAACGGGCTACGACCCACCGGTGCCACGTGGATGGCCGACGCCGGCATCCCGCTGCACGTCCTCCAGGACATCCTCGGCCACGCCTCCGTCGAGACCACCCGCGCATACGTGCACCCCGACGACCGGCACCTCGCATCAGCAGCGGAGCAAGCCAACGCCTTCCTGGCCCGATCCTCCAAGGCAAGCAGACCGAGCCGGCGCGAGGCGTCGAGGTCACTGTGACGGGTAGCCAGAAGCCACGATCAGATGCTCTGGTCCCCTTTTGGTCCCCTTATCCACAGGCGACGACTTCTAGAGAGCCAGCGACGCCCTCCGCCGTCCACGGGCTGGCGCCGATACCATCGCGAGGGGACCAGTGGGGGACCAACGAAAACCCGTCGCCAGACACGACGAAGCCCTGATGAAAATATCTTCTCATCAGGGCTTTTCCGTCGGGATGACAGGATTTGAACCTGCGACCCCTTGACCCCCAGTCAAGTGCGCTACCAAGCTGCGCCACATCCCGTTGTTCAGTTTTCGACAGTCCCGCCGCTTTCACTCACCTGACCAGAGTCACGTGCGCTACCCGGCTGAGACACATCGTGTCACCCGCGAGCGGGCAACTCGATTATCTTACCCGCTTCATGCACTGCCCGCGAACCGGCCGAGCCCCGGGCGTGTGCACCGAAAAGCAGCGAGCCCAGGCGAAGCGCAACCCCCCATCGCGTCCCTTGCCCGTGTCCGAACCCCTCGCTAGCGTCGCGGCATGGCCATCGAGATCCTCCCCGCGACCGACGAACGCTTCGACGACGCCGAGACGGCGCTCGACAGCGGCGACGGCCCCGAGTGCCAGTGCCAGTGGTGGCTGCTGCCGAACGGCCCGTGGAAGGAAGCCTCGGTCGCCGACCTCACCGCGATGTTCCGCGCCGAGGTCGCCGGAGATCGTCCACCGGGGCTGATCGCGTACGTCGATGGCGAGCCGGCCGGGTGGGTGCGTGTCGGCCCGCGCATCGCCCAAGCGCGGCTCGCCCGTACGCGCGATGTCACCGGCTCCACGAAAGAGCCGCTCGATGACGACGATGTCTGGGCAATCACCTGCTTCGTCGTGCGCGAGAAGCACCGCGGCGCCGGCCTCATGAGCGGCCTTCTGGATGCCGCCGTCGAAGCCGCCCGCGATGGCGGGGCGCGCGTGGTCGAGGGGTATCCGCTCGACCCCACCGCCGCGAAACGCTCGGCGAACCAGCTGTATCGCGGCACCGTCTCCGTCTTCGAGGGCGCGGGCTTCACCGTCGTCGACCGCCCCAAGCCGGATCGCGCCCTCGTGTCCCTGACGCTTCGCGACTGACCCGTCGGACCTACGATGGAGGTTCGCCCGAAGGAGCCTCGATGACGGATGCCACGACCTCCGCACGCGTCGACGCGTGGCTATGGGCCGTGCGCGTCTACAAGACGCGGTCGGCCGCGACCACGGCCTGCCGCGCGGGCCATGTGCGCGTCAACGGCGACCGGGCCAAGGCTGCTCAGCCCGTCCGGCCCGGCGACGAATTGCGCGTCCGCATTCAGGGGTTCGATCGCATCCTCGTCGTGAAGAAGACGATCGCCAAGCGTGTCGGCGCGGCCCTTGTCGCCGAGGCGGTCGACGACCGCACTCCCCCGCCACCGCCGCGCGAAAGCATGCCGTTCGTCCCGGTCCGCGACCGCGGCGCCGGCCGTCCCACCAAGCGCGACCGCCGCGACATCGAAAAGCTCCGCGGCCGCGACACGTTCTAACCGGCGACTACGGCAGCTGCTCGCGCAACCACCGCGCACCGCGCACCGATGCGCCGAGTTCCTCGACGCGGGCCGCGAGCCCGCGGTCGCTCGTGACCACCACGACGGGCGCCCACGACGCCACCAGCTTCTGTGCGAACGCGACGATCTCGTCATCCCCCGACCCTTCGGCCCGGGAGATGATCACCTCGTCGCCCTGAACATCCGCCGCGCGCGCCTCCCCTTCCAGCACCGCCGACACGGAGGGGAACCACCGCGTCGCCGCGAGACCGAGGCGCTCGGCATCCACTCCGTCGATCGCGAGCCGCGACAACCGAGTCAGAAGACGCTCCGCCGCGCCGGCGCGGTCGTTCCACCAGCCGTCGGGCACCGACCCCATGACGTTGGCGACGTCGACGATCACCGCGGGACGCATGGAAAGGGCCTCGCGGAGCATCGGCCACGCGGCCGCGAACCCCGGATGCAACGGACGGGATGCCACCTCGTCGATCGGAACCCACTCCAGCGCGACGCTCTCGGGGTCGCTGATGACAGGCTCGAACGGTTCCGTCACGTCGGCGACGAGGGTGGTGTACGTCCAGATGCCGAGGTCGAGGACGCTCTCGAACCGGGGGTGCACGGCATCCACGGGGACACCCGCCTCTTCGGCCGACTCGCGCAGAGCTCCGTCACGCGCGGACTCGCCCTCGTGCCGTGCGCCGCCGGGCAGCGCCCACGTGTCGCCGAAGTGACTCCACGAGACCCTGTGCTGCAGCAGCACGCCGCGTTCCGCGTCGACGGCGAGCAGCCCGGCGGCTCCGAATCGTCCCCAGTACTTCTCGCCCGTGGGCGCGACCACCCACGCGTCGCCGGGATCGCGGGGTCCGTGCGGACGCCGCGGTTCACCGGGAGCGGGAGGCTGGATCGTCATCCTCCCCAGCCTGGCACAGCCGCGGGCGCCGGGACGCGCCGCACGTCACGTGCCGCCACGTCCTCCGCGGGACTTCATCGCGCCGACACCCCCTGCACACCGCGTAGAGCTTGTCGGTGCGAGGCGGTCTCGGCATCCACTCGCCTCCGGGCACGAACGACGACGCGCCCCGAACCGATACGGATCGGGGCGCGTCGGTGATGTCGTCAGTCGAAGCGGGCGCCCTGCGGGTTGGAGTCCAGGAGCATGAACACCAGGAGGATGATCCCGCCGACGAACGGGACGAAGGCGATGAAGATCCAGAAGCCACTGCGGTTGGTGTCGTGCAGGCGACGGACCACGAGGGCGAGGTACGGCACGATGGTCGCCAGCGACCACAGACCGTAGATGACGTAGAAGACCAGGCCGAGGCCGGACGGGCCGACCGGCTCGCCGAACTCGTTGACGGTCGGGCCGCTCGTAGCCAGCGCGAGGACCGACAGCACGATGCCGACGACAGCCATCACGAGCACCCACCACCAGTACTCGCTGCGGCTGGCGCGGCCGCTGAAGGTGGCGTACTTCTTGAAGAACCGCTGCACGGCGGCCCCGATCGGCGCCCCGTAGTACGGCTGGTTCAGGGCCGGGGCGGTCTGCGGATTGGTCACGATGATCCCCCATCACGGCATCGAAGGGATGCCACTCCGGCGAACCGGAATGGCCCGCCGGTCCGGACTCTATCGAGTGCCGAGGTCCGACAGCAGAACATGACGCGAGGACGCGCCGGAGGCCGCGGCCGCCGGCGGGTGGACCGCCTCGCGGAGCTCATCCCCGACACGCCGATGCACGGCATCCCTCACCGGCGTGTCCCCCACAGACTCCGCACGACGGCCCGCACCCCGACCCACACCAGGTCCCACCCCGACCCGCACGACGGCATCGACCCGGATGCCACGGAACGACCCGCCACACCGACGAACGCCCCGCCCTCTCGACGAAGGACGGGGCGTTCGCGCGAAACCTCAGCGCTGGCGCTTCTCGCGGATGCGCATGTTCAGCACGATCGGGGTGCCCTCGAACCCGTAGATCTCGCGCAGACGCCGCTGAATGAACCGGCGGTAGCCCGGGTCGAGGAACCCGGTCGTGAACAGCACGAATGTCGGCGGACGCGTGGACGCCTGCGTGCCGAACAGGATGCGGGGCTGCTTCCCGCCCCGCAGGGGGTGCGGGTGCTCGGCGACGAGCTCGGCCAGGAAGGCGTTGAACTTGCCCGTCGGGATGCGCTGATCCCACGACTCCAGCGCCGTCTCGAGCGCCGGGACGAGCTTGTCGAGGTGCCGGCCGGTGCGCGCCGAGATGTTCACGCGCGGCGCCCACGTCACGTGGGCGAGATCCTGCTCGATCTCGCGCTCGAGGTAGCGGCGGCGGTCGGCGTTCTCCATGTCGTCGTCGTTCAGGCGGTCCCACTTGTTGAACGCCAGCACGAGCGCGCGGCCCGACTCCAGGACCAGGTCGATGATGTTGAGGTCCTGCACGCTGATCGGCTGCGACACGTCGAGCACGACGACGGCGACCTCGGACTTCTCCAGCGCTGTCGAGGTGCGCAGCGACGCGTAGAAGTCGGCGCCCTGCTGCAGGTGCACACGACGACGGATGCCGGCGGTGTCGACGAGCGTCCAGAGCTTGCCGCCGAGCTCGACGACCTCGTCCACGGGGTCGCGGGTGGTGCCCGCGAGCTCGTTGACGACGACGCGCTCTTCGCCGGCGGCCTTGTTCAGCAGCGAGGACTTGCCCACGTTCGGGCGGCCGAGGATCGCGACGCGGCGCGGGCCGCCGATCTCGTACTTGGCGACGGCCGAGACCTGCGGCAGCACCTTCATGAGCTCGTCCAGCAGGTCGGCGACCCCGCGACCGTGGATGGCCGAGACGGGGTGCGGCTCACCGAGTCCGAGGTTCCAGAGAGCGGCTGCCTCGGGCTCCTGACGGGCGTCGTCGACCTTGTTGGCCACGAGGAACACGGGCTTCTTGGTCTTGCGCAGCAAACGGACCACGTGCTCGTCGGTCGCGGTCGCGCCCACGGTGGCATCCACGACGAACAGCACGACGTCGGCGAGGTCGATCGCAACCTCGGCCTGTGCGGCCACCGAGCGATCGATGCCGCGGGCGTCGGGCTCCCATCCGCCGGTGTCGACGAGCGAGAACCGGCGGTCGAGCCACTCGGCCTTGTAGGTCACGCGGTCACGGGTCACGCCCGGGGTGTCCTCGACGACCGCCTCGCGGCGCCCGAGGATGCGGTTCACCAGCGCCGACTTCCCGACGTTCGGGCGGCCGACGATCGCCACGACCGGCAGCGCGGGCAGGAACTCGATGCCGTCTTCGCCCGAGGCGAGGCCCGCGAGCAGCTGTGCGTCCTCCTCGTCGAGGTCGAAGTCCTCCAGGCCGGCGCGCAGCGCCTGCGCGCGCTGCTCCGCCAAGACCTCGTCCAGCTCGGCCATCTTCTCGGCGAGCTGGTCGGGCCCGCCTTCGTACTCGTCGTCAACGCCCATCGCGGGCTCCCATCGTGGAGTCGACGACGTCCAGCACGGCGTCGACGGTCTGTTCGAAATCGAGGTGGGTCGAGTCGACCACCCGCACGCCGGGGGCGGCGGTGAGGAAGTCGACGACCGTGGAATCAGCGGCATCCCGCTTGTGCAGCGCCGCCGCGACGGCTGCGGCGTCGTGAGAGGTGAGCTCGGCGCTGCGTCGTGCGGCGCGCACCTCGGGCGCCGCGGTCAGCAGGATGCGCACCGGCGCATCGGGGTACACCACCGTGGTGATGTCGCGGCCCTCCACCACGACACCGCGCAGACCCGAGGATGCCACGAGCCGACGGAACAGATCGTTCACCGCCTGCCGCACGGCGGGGACCCGAGCGACCCCGCTCACGGCATCCGTCACACGGGGATCGCGGATCGCGGTGGTGACGTCGGTGCCGCCGACGCGGACCCAGCGGTCGGCCGGGTCGAGCGAGATGGCATAGTCGAAGTCGCCGAGCACCTCGAGCACCGCCGTGGCATCCGACGTATCGCTGCCGTGCTCCAAGGCGTGCCACGCGAGCGCCCGGTAGGCGGCGCCGGTGTCGAGGAAGCCGAAACCCAGACGCGTGGCCGCGGCCTTCGAGACGCTGGACTTGCCGCTGCCGGCCGGACCATCGATCGCGACGACGGCGACCGGCGCGTCGGCGGAGGGCTTGGTGAGGGGCTCAGTCATGGGTGGTGCTCGCAATCCGCCATCCGCGCTGCTGGAGCCCGTCGACGGCTCGGCGGACGGCGTCGGGGACGACGCTGATCTCGGCCAGACCGAAGGGCGCCCCGGGCGAGTGCTCGAGACGCAGGTCTTCGACGTTGACGTCGAGGTCGCCCAGTTCGCCGAAGAGGCGACCGAGCTGACCGGCGGTGTCGTCGACCATGACGACGAACGTGTCGAATCGACGGTTCTGGCCGTGCTTGCCCGGAAGGCGCTCGACGCCCTCGTTGCCACGGCGGATCGTGTCGGCCACCGTCCGGCGGGCGCCGGGGGCGTCGGGGGCGCGCAGCGCCGCGGCGACCTCGCTCAGATCGGCGGAGAGCTTGTCGAGCACCTCGACCACCGGTGCCGCGTTCGCGCCGAGGATCTGCACCCAGAGCTCGGGGGCGGATGCCGCGATGCGCGTGGTGTCGCGCACTCCCTGTCCCGCCAGGCGCAGCGAGCCGTCCGGCGCCGAGACGAAACGCCCGGCGAGCAGGCTCGCCACCAACTGCGGGACGTGCGACATGAGCGCGACGGACTCGTCGTGCTCTTCGGGCGTCATCTCGATGAGCGTCGCCCCGAGGTCGAGGGCGAGCCCTTCGACGAGCGAGAGGTCGTGCGCCGAGGTCTCACCGTCGCGGCAGACCACCCAGGGGCGCCCGACGAAGATGTCGGCCCGCGCGGAGATCGCGCCCCCGCGCTCGCGCCCGGCCATGGGATGCGAACCGATGTAGTGCGTCAGATCGACGCCGCGCGAACGCAGCGTCCGCAACGGCTCGAGTTTGATGCTCGCGACGTCGGTGACGACGGCGTCGGGGTAGGTCTCCAGTTCGCGCTGCACGACATCGGCGACCACGTCGGGCGGCACGGCCACCACGATGAGGTTCGGGCGATCGTCCTCGCGCGCGGCACGTCCCGCGCCGTAGTCGATCGCGAGCCGCAGCTGCGACGGGGAGGTGTCGGCGAGAACGACGTCGACGCCGAGGGCGGTGAGGGCGTGACCGACGCTCGCCCCCAGCAGGCCCGATCCCACGACGCGCACCGTGCCGCTGGTGCGGGTCGCCAACGGCGCCTCCGCGCGCGCGGACGTTCCGTACGGTTCGGTCATCGGGTCTCCTGCTGCCCAGGCGGTGACGCTCGCACCGCGCGGCGCCCGAGGGTCACTCGGCCGGAGCGGCCGGAGTGTCGCCGTCTCGACGAGACAGCGTGAGCAGTGCGCCGCGTTCTACTGTAGTCAACTCGCGGGCCTTCCCCACCGGGAGAGTTCCCAGGTGGAGCGGACCGAACTGCCGACGGACCAGCTCGACGACGGGGTGCCCGACCTCGGCCATCATGCGTCGCACGATGCGGTTGCGTCCGGAGTGCAGCGTCAGCTCCACCAGGCTCGCGCCCTTCGAGGCATCCAACAGCCGTGCTTTGTCGGCCGCGATGGGGCCGTCCTCGAGTTCGACGCCCTTGGTCAGCCGAGCGATCGTCTGCGGTGTCACGAGTCCGTCGACCTTCGCGATGTAGACCTTCGTCACGCCGAACGAGGGGTGCGCGAGCACGTGGGCGAGGTCGCCGTCGTTCGTGAGCACGAGCAGCCCGCTCGTGTCGGCATCCAGACGCCCGACGTTGTACAGACGCTCGGGCCACTCCTTCGTGAAGCGCCGCAGGTCCGGCCGCCCCCGGTCGTCGCTCATCGAGCTGACGACCCCGGTCGGCTTGTTGAGGATCACGTACCTCTTGGAGGCGTCCAGCTGCACCGCGACGCCGTCGACGTCGACGAGGTCGCTCTCCGGGTCGATGCGCGAACCGAGCTCGGTGACCACCTGTCCGTTCACCCGGACGCGTCCCTCGACGATCATCTGCTCCGACACGCGGCGCGAGGCCACGCCGGCGTTCGCGAGCACCTTCTGCAGGCGTACGCCTTCGTCGTTCATCTGAGCACCTCTCCGTCGAATCCGTCCGCGCCGTCGTCGAGCAACGGCGAGATGTGGGGCAGCTCGTCGAGCGAGTTGATGCCCAGGTTCACCAGCAGCTGATCGGTGGTGCCGTAGTGGATCGCACCCGTGTCCGGGTCGGTGAAGACCTCGGTGATCAGTCCGCGCGCGAGCAGGGTGCGGACGACCGAGTCGACGTTCACGGCGCGGATGGATGCCACCTGCCCGCGCGTCACGGGCTGTTTGTAGGCGATGACGGCCAGGGTCTCCAGCGCCGCCTGCGACAGCCGCGACGGCGCCTGGGTGTTGACGAACTCCCCCACGACATCGTCGTACTCCTCGCGGACGTACAGCCGCCAGCCGCCGCCGACCTCGCGCAGCTCGAAGCCGCGCCGGGGTCCGCCGGTCTCGCCGTCGTAGTCGGCGACGAGGCCCTCGATCGCCTGACGCACCGCCGGTACCGGCGCGGCGACCGCGGCGGCGAGGCTCACCAGGCTCTGCGGCTCGTCGAGGATCAACAGGATCGCCTCCAGGCGACGAGCCACGGATGCCGTGTCGCTCGGGCGCGCGGGCGTGACGGCGTCCGTCTCGGTGGCGGTGTCATCGGTCATAATCGGCTCCCAGGGCGGCGAGGTTCTCTTCCGACCACCTCTCGGCGGTCCAGCGCAGCGTCAACTCTCCCAGGGGTTCCAGCTGCTCGAACGACAGCGCGGAGTGACGGTACAACTCGAGGATGGCGAGGAACCGCGCCACGACCACGCCCGTCTGCGCCACTCCGGCGACGAGGTCGCGGAAGTTCAGCGTCCCCGCGCCGCGGAGCAGGGTGACGACGATCGCGGCCTGCTCGCGGATGCTCACCAGCGGCGCGTGCAGGTGGTCGAGCCCTACCGTCGGCGGCTGCTTCGGCGCGAGGGCGACCACCGCGAGCGCGGCGAAGTCCTCGGCGCTGAGGGTCCACACCAACTCCGGCACGGCGCTGCGGTACTTCTCGTCCAGACGGACGTTGCGGGTGTGACGGCGGTCCTCGCGCTGCAGGCAGCGGGCGAACCACGCCGAGACCTCTTTGAAGGCCCGGTACTGCAGCAGGCGCGCGAACAGCAGGTCGCGGGCCTCGAGCAGCGCCACGGACTCGGCATCCACCAGTTCGCCCTGGGGCAGGAGACCGGCGATCTTCATGTCAAGGAGCGTCGCGGCCACCACGAGGAACTCGGATGCCTCGTCCAGGTCACCCGCGGGACCGAGAGCCCGCAGATACGCGATGAACTCATCCGTGACACGGCTGAGCGCGACCTCGGTGATGTCGAGCTCGTGCGCCGAGATGAGGTTCAGCAGCAGATCGAAGGGTCCGTCGAAGACGGGCAGCGAGACGCGGAACCCGGCGGCCTCGTCGGTAGCGGATGCCGCCTGCGCAGCGTCGGCACCCTCCGGCGCCGTGGCGGGAACGCTGTCGTCAGGCGACGGCGCCACGGGCGACCAGCTCCCGCGCCAACCGCATGTAGGCCTGTGCGGCGGCGTGCTCGGGCGCGAACTCGGTGATCGGCATGCCCGAGACCGAGGCATCCGGGAACTTCACCGTGCGCCCGATGACCGTTTCGAGAACGTCGTCGCCGAACGCTTCGACCACGCGCTCCAGCACTTCGCGCGAGTGGAGCGTGCGCGGGTCGTACATCGTCGCGAGCACGCCGTCCAGCTCGATCGCGGGGTTGAGACGGTCGCGGACCTTGTCGATCGTCTCGATGAGGAGGGCGACACCGCGCAGGGCGAAGAACTCGCACTCGAGCGGAATGAGCACACCGTGGGCCGCGGTGAGCGCGTTGACGGTGAGGAGGCCGAGCGAGGGCTGGCAGTCCACGAGCACGACGTCGTAGTCGGCGGCGACCTTGCGGAGCACGCGAGCCAGGATCGTCTCGCGGGCGACCTCGTTGACCAGGTGCACCTCGGCGGCCGACAGGTCGATGTTCGCCGGGATGAGGTCGAGACCCTCGACACGGGTGTGGACGATGGCCTCGTGCGGGTCGCGTTTGGTGTCCAGCAGCAGATCGTAGATCGTGGGCACATCGTGGGTCTGGATGCCGAGGCCCGCCGACAGCGCACCCTGCGGGTCGAAATCGATCGCGAGCACCCGGCGACCGTAACCGGCCAGCGACGCGGCGAGGTTGATCGTGGTCGTCGTCTTGCCGACGCCGCCCTTCTGATTGCACAGGGCGATGATGCGTGCGGGGCCGTGGCTGTCGAGCTTCGGCGGCGTGGGGAAACCGTTGTACGGCCGTCCGGTGGGTCCGAGGATGACCTCGTCCGCGCTCTTCGCCGTCCCCTTCGTGCTCGCCGACACCGAGTCTCCCGCCTTCGTCATAACCGTCCCGAGTCTACCCGCCGCCCCGCCGCACGCCGGGAGACCCGCGGCGTACCCGCACAACAGCCGCCGCCCGGGCCGGTCGCCGGGTTCAGCGCGCTCGCGGGTGCGCGGTGGCGTAGACGTCGCGGAGCGCGTCGACCGACACGTGAGTGTAGATCTGCGTCGTGGCGACCGAGGCGTGCCCGAGGAGCTCCTGCACCACGCGGACGTCGGCGCCGCCCTGCAGCAGGTGGGTCGCGAAGGAGTGCCGCAGCGTGTGCGGCGAGACGTGCGCGGTGAGTCCCGCGCGCTCGGCGGCCGCCTGGATGATGAGCCACGCGCTCTGACGCGACAGCGGCGCACCCCGCACGCCGAGGAACAGCCGCGGCGTCGCACGCCCCTTCGCCGCCCAGCCGGGGCGCACGCGCGTCAGGTAAGCCTCGACCGCCGCGCGGGCGTACGACCCGACCGGCACGATGCGCTCCTTCGCCCCCTTGCCCCGTACGCGAAGCACATCTCCGTGCGCGGTGTCGTCGACGTCGAGCTGCACGATCTCCGACACGCGGGCCCCCGTGGCGTAGAGCAGTTCGAGCAAGGCCCGGTCGCGGACGGCCGACGCGTCCGCCGCGGTCGCATCCGCCGATCCCGGCGCCGGTCCCGCGGCATCCAGGAGCTGCTCGACCTGACCGATCGACAGCGCCTTCGGCAGACGGCGCGGGGCCTTCGGGGGACGCAGCCGGCCGCTCGGATCGGCGGCGGAGCGTCCCTCCCGCACCAGGAACCGGTGCAGCCCCCGCACCGAGGACTGCAGGCGCGCGAGCGACGACGCGGCCGGCGGTGGCTCGGCCGCCGCCCGCTCCGCGGCGAAGTCGGCGACCATCCCCGGTGTCACGCCATCCGCGTCGTCGACACCGCGCTCCCCCAACCAGGCCCTGTACACCGCGAGGTCGCGGCGATACGCCGCGACGGTGTGGTCGGACAGCCCGCGCTCGAGCGCGACATGGCGCAGGTACGTCTCGACCGCGCGCTCGAGCTCCACGTCAGGCCGACGCGGCCTCGCGGCGCAGCACCTCGCCGGCGGCGAGGACCCCGGTGGCCAGGATGCCGTTGCGCAGGCGCCCCGCGAGCACCCCGTCGATCACATCGGCCAGCGGCACGCGCTCGACCCGCATGTCGGACTCCTCGTGCTCCCGCTCGTAGTCGGTCACGACGTCCGAGAGCCCGCGGGCGAGGAAGATGTGCACGACCTCGTCGTTGCCGCCGGGGGTGGTGTGGACCGAGACGAGGTGCTGCCAGTGCTCGGCCGCGAGGTCGACCTCTTCGGCCAGCTCACGCTGGGCCGTCTCCACGGGGGGCTCGCCGGCCACGTCGAGCAGCCCGGCCGGGATCTCCCAGTCGCGCTCCTTGATGGGCTGCCGGTACTGCTGGATGAGCACGACACGACCGTCGTCGTCGAGCGCGACGACCGCGGCGGCCCCCGGGTGCTCGACGTACTGGCGGGTCATCTCGCCGGCTCCGTACCGCACCGTGTCGGAACGGACGTCCCACACGGCGCCCCGGTACACGAGGTCGCTGGCGACGACCTCCAGGTCGACGGGCTCGTCGCGCAGCGACTCCATGTCAGTCCTCCTCGACGTCGAAAAGCTCGCTCGAGCGGTGACGCTCGAGCGCCGCGCCGACGAGACCGCGGAACAGCGGGTGCGGCTGGGTCGGCCGCGACCGAAGCTCGGGGTGAGCCTGTGTGGCGATGTAGTACGGGTGCACATCGCGCGGGAGCTCGACGTATTCCACCAGGTCGAGATCGGGGTTGAGACCCGAGAACACCAGGCCCGCGTCGCTGAGCTGCTGACGGTAGGCGTTGTTGACCTCGTACCGGTGGCGGTGGCGCTCGGACACCCGGTTCGCCCCGTACACCTCGGCGGCGAGCGACCCCTCGGCCAGGTCGGCCGGGTACAGGCCCAGGCGCATGGTTCCGCCGAGGTCGCCGCTCTGGAGGATGTCGATCTGCTCGGCCATCGTGGCGACGACCGGGTGAACGGTGTCCGGGTCGAACTCGCTCGACGAGGCGCCCTCGAGCCCGGCGACGGTGCGTGCGTATTCGATCACCATGCACTGCAGGCCCAGGCAGATGCCGAGGGTCGGGATGCCCTGCTCGCGCGCGAAACGCAGCGCTCCGAGCTTGCCCTCGATGCCGCGGATACCGAAGCCGCCCGGAACGATGATGCCGTCCACGGCCGAGAGGGCCTTGGCCGCTCCCTCGGGCGTCTCGCACAGGTCGGACGGGATCCAGGTGATCTTCACGTGCGTCTCCTGGGCGAAGCCGCCGGCCTTGATCGCCTCGGTCACCGACAGGTAGGCATCCGGAAGGTCGATGTACTTTCCGACGAGGCCGATCGTGACCTCGTGCTTCGGGTTGTGCACCGCCTGCAGCACGCGCTGCCACCGCGACCAGTCGACGTCCGCGGCCTTGTCGATGCCGAGCGCGTCGACGATGTAGGCGTCCAGACCCTGGTCGTGCAGCATCGTCGGGATGTCGTAGATGCTCGGCACGTCGACCGCGTTCACCACGGCGTCCTCGTCGACGTCGCACATGAGCGCGATCTTCCGCTTGTTCGACTCGGTCACGGGCCGGTCGCTGCGCAGCACGAGCGCGTCGGGCTGGATGCCGATCGACCGCAGCGCCGCGACGGAGTGCTGGGTGGGCTTGGTCTTCTGCTCACCCGACGCGCCCATGAACGGCACGAGCGAGACGTGCACGAAGAAGACGTTCTTGCGGCCGAGTTCGTGGCGGATCTGCCGCGCCGACTCGATGAAGGGCTGCGACTCGATGTCGCCGACAGTGCCGCCGATCTCGGTGATGATGACGTCGGGCTGCGGCGACTCGGTGGCCTGCAGCCGCATGCGCCGCTTGATCTCGTCGGTGATGTGCGGGATGACCTGGACGGTGTCGCCGAGGTATTCGCCGCGGCGCTCGCGCGCGATCACCTGCGAGTAGATCTGACCGGTGGTGACATTGGCCGCCTGGCTCAGCTCGATGTCGAGGAAGCGCTCGTAATGACCGATGTCGAGGTCTGTCTCGGCCCCGTCGTCGGTGACGAACACCTCGCCGTGCTGGAACGGGTTCATCGTCCCCGGATCCACGTTGAGATAGGGGTCGAGCTTCTGCATGACGACGTGGAGACCGCGCGCCGTGAGAAGGTTGCCGAGGCTGGCCGCCGTCAGGCCCTTGCCGAGAGAGGAAACCACTCCTCCGGTCACGAAGATGTGCTTCGTGGTGAAGGTCGATGCCGTGGTGTCGTCTGAATGTCCCGCGTCCGAAGTCTGCATCACGGGCTTCGATCCTATCAGTCGTCTCGGAGGGTGGCGGCGCGCAGCGCGCCGCGCGATGAGGGAAGTCTGACATCGGCCACCGACACGCGTGTCACCCGGACATGACGATCCCGTGTCGCCCGCGCGGGGTCACCGGACGGCGCGGCCGGTCTCCAGCAGCTCTCGCGCGTGGGTGAGAGCGGCGTCCGAGTCACTCAGGCCCGACAGCAGACGCGCCATCTCGGCCTCGCGCTCGGCGCCCTCGAGTCGACGGACACTGGATGCCGTCACCGCACCGTCGCTGCCCTTGACGACCGTGAGGTGGTTACCGGCGAAGGCCGCGACCTGCGCGAGGTGCGTGACCGCGATGACCTGGGACGACTCCGCGAGACGTGCCAGTCGCCGCCCGACCTCGATCGCCGCGGCCCCGCCGATCCCGGCATCCACCTCGTCGAAGACGAACGTCGGCACCGGATCGACGCCGGCGATGACGACCTCGATCGCCAGCATCACGCGGCTGAGCTCGCCGCCGGAGGCGCCGCGCGACACCGGCCGCGGATCGGCACCGGGGTGCGGGGCAAGCAGGATCGCGACGTCGTCGCGTCCATGGGCTCCGGGAGTCGTCGACGGGCTCACCTCGACGGTGAGTCGCGCATCCGGGAGGGCGAGCGCGTGGAGCTCCTCGGTCACGGCCGTCCCGAGCCGCTCGGCGGCTTCGAGTCGCGCCGCGGTGAGCGCCTCGGCGGCGGAGTCGAGCTCGGCCGCCGCGGCATCGCGCTGGGCGACGAGCCGCTCGATCCGGTCGCCGTCGTCGTCGAGCTCGACCAGCCGTGCCGATCCGGTCTCGAGCAGGGCGATGGCGGCCTCCACCGAGCCGTGCGCGCGCGCCAGCGCCGCCAGCACGCCTCGCCGTTCGTCGACCGCTGCGAGCTCGTGCGGTCCGGACTCATCGAGGTCGGCGAGGTAGCCCGACAGCGCGACCGCGGCGTCGGTCGCGCGGTAGCCCAGGTCGGCGACCTGCTCCCCGATCGCTGCGAGCGCCGCGTCGCTGCCCGACACGCGCTCGAGCGCGCGGCGCGCCTCGGCAAGAAGCGTCACCACGTCGGGGGTGTCGTCGTCGCTGGAGAGGACCGCGTGGGCGCTCGACGCAGCCACGCGCAGCTCCTCCGCGTTCGCCAAGCGCTCGGCGCGGCGCGCGAGCTCCTCCTCCTCGCCGGGAACCGGTGCGGCGGCCTCGATCTCGGCGATCGCCGCGCGTAGCTCCTCCGCCTCGCGGGCACGATCATCCCGGTCCGCGGTCAGCGTCGTCAACTCGGCATCCAGGGTCCGCCAGGTGTCCCACGCCGCGCGATAGGCCGCTCGCGCGCCAGCGACCGGGTCTCCCCCGAAGCGGTCGAGCGCGTCGCGCTGAGCGGATGCCGAGCGCAACCGAAGCTGATCGGACTGCCCGTGCACCACGACGAGGTCGTCGGCGAGGTCGGCCAGGACGCCGGCGGGCGCCGTCCGTCCGCCCACGGTCGCCCGTCCCCGGCCCTCACTGGACACGGTGCGCCCGAGATACAGCTCAGCGGCGCCGTCGCCGAGAGGCTCGATGTCTCCCCCGGCCTCACGTACGCGGGCGGCGACGGGTCCGTCCTCGGGGACGACCCACACGCCCTCCACCGCCGCCTGCGCCGCGCCCGAGCGCACGGCGCCCGAGTCCGCGCGCTGGCCGAGCAGCAGCCCGAGACCCGTGACGACCATCGTCTTACCCGCACCGGTCTCGCCGGTGATGGCGGTGAACCCCGGGCCGATCGGCAGCGTCGCGTCGGCGATGACGCCGAGATCGCGCAGGCGCATCTCCTCGATCACGGCATGCCCCCCAGAGCGCCGCGCCATCCCGTGACGGGCAACCGGAACTTCCGCACCAGCCGGTCGGTGAACGCCGCCGGGTGCAGACGCGCAAGCCGCACGGGCCGTGACGAGCGCCGCGCCACGACGCGGGCTCCCGGGGGGAGCTCGTGCGAGCGACGTCCGTCGCACCACAGGATGCCGCTCCCGCTCGTGCGCTCGAGCACCTCGACCGCGACCGTGGCCTCGGGGCTGACCACGAGCGGCCGTGCGAACAGCGCGTGCGCCGACAGCGGCACCACCGCGATCGCCTCGACCGTGGGCCAGATGACGGGGCCTCCGGCGGAGAAGTTGTACGCCGTCGACCCCGTGGGAGTCGACACGACGATCCCGTCGCACCCGAAGGAGGACAGGGGCTTGCCGTCGACCTCCATCACGACCTCGAGCATGCGCTCGCGACTCGCCTTCTCGACGGTCGCCTCATTCAGCGCCCAGGTCTCGAAGACCACCCGATCGTCGGCGTCGAGCACCTTCACCGCGAGGGCGAGGCGTTCCTCGACGCGATAATCGCGCGCGATGACGCGGCGCACCGCGTCGTCCATGTCGTCGCGCTCGATCTCGGCGAGGAAGCCGACGTGGCCCATGTTGATGCCCAGGATGGGCGCGGTGCCTCCACGCACCGTCTCGGCGGCGCGGAGGATCGTGCCGTCGCCGCCGAGCACGATGGCGAGCTCGAGGTCCTCGACCCCCACCTCGACACCGAGCGTCTCGACGCCCGCCAGCGAGAGCCGTTCGGCGAGTTCGGGACGGTCGTCCGCGGAGACCACGGGCACGGCACCGGCGGCCCGCACCGCCGAGAGCACGCGCTGCGCCGCCTCGACGGTGTCGTCGCGGCGGGCATGGACGACGAGCAGGATTCGGCGTTCGCTGGGGGTCATCGGCTTCCGGTCAGTCGGGTCACGGTGCTCTCCCATTCTGAGGGGTCGGCGCCCCGGGTGTCCGAGAACCACGCCACGTACTCCTGGTTGCCGTGCGTGCCCGCGATCGGCGACGCGATGAGCCCGGCCGTGCGCAGCCCCACGTCCCACGCCGCCCAGAGCACGCCGTGCACGGCGTCGGATCGCAGGGCGGGGTCGGTCACGAGGCCACCCTTCACCGCCGTGCGCCCGACTTCGAACTGGGGCTTGATCAGCAGCAGCACGTCGGCCGCCGGCGCCGCCGTCCCGACCACGGCGGGAAGCACGTGATGCAGGGAGATGAACGACAGATCGCCCGTGACGAGACTCGGCCGCTCGAGGACTCCGGTGGCGGCGGCGAGGCTGTCGGCGGTCATGAAGCGCACGTTATACCCCTCGACCGACACGACCCCGATGTCGGCGGCCACGGCTGGGGACAACTGCCCGTGGCCGACGTCGACCGCCATCACGGGCGTCGCGCCGCGCTCGCGGAGCACCTGGGTGAACCCGCCCGTCGACGCCCCGAGGTCCAGGGCCACGCGACCACCGGGGTCGACCGCGAACGCGTCGAGGGCCGCGATGAGTTTGTGCGCCCCCCGGCTGACGTAGTGGTCGCTGACGGCCACATCGATGCGCGCGTCGTCGTCCACGCGGACAGAGGGCTTGACGACGCCGCGCCCGTCGACGGTCACGAGCCCCGCGGCGATGAGTTGCGCAGCATGCGTGCGCGAACGCGCGAGACCGCGTGCGGCCAGCTCGGCGTCCAGCCGCCCGCTCATCCGTCGGCCGGCGTCGCCGCCCCCGATTCGAGCCGGCGCGCGAGCTCGTCGTGCAGTGCCGCGTATGCGTCCGCGCGTGTGTCGAGGGGCTGCTCCTCGATGATGCGCAAGCGGCCGATCAGTTCGGCGTCGGCATCGGTCTCGCGGTGGTCCGACATGGATGCCATCGTATCGGCGTCAGCGCACGCGGAACGGATCCGCATACAACTGCTCCGGCACGCGGAACCCGAAGATGGCGCGACCGGAGCCCCAGATCGCCGCCGCGCCGGCGCGCAGCAGGTCGATCTGCCGGTCCCCCGCCGACAGGATGCGCAGGTCGACACCGTCGACCTCGACCACCGCGTCGCCCACGCGCGTGCGGGTGCCCTTGACGATCGTGGCGGGGTAGGGCTCGAACAGCTGCCGCAGATCGGCGACGATGAAGTCCGGTCGCTGACTGGGGATGGCGGCGAGGAGTTGCTTCGGCCGGTCGATCCCTGTGAGCACGTGCACCGCCTTCATACCCGCAGCCCGCGCGCCCTGCACGTCGGTGTCGAGCCGGTCGCCGATGAACAGCGGCGACTGCGCGCCCGTGCGGGCTACGGCGACGTCGAAGATCGGGCGTTCCGGCTTACCGGCGACCGTGGCCAGGCGTCCGACGGCGGTGTGGACGGCGGAGACCAGTGTGCCGTTGCCCGGCGCGATGCCCCGGGCCTGCGGGATGGTCCAGTCGGTGTTGGTCGCCACCCACGGAATACCCCCCTCTTCCGGCGGCGTCGCCAGTGCGTACGCGGCCTCCGCGAGCTGCTGCCAGCCGACCTCGGGCGCGAAGCCCTGCACGACGGCTGCCGGAGCGTCGTCGGCGCTGCGCGTGACGACGAACCCTGCCTTCTCGACCTCGACGACCAGGCCCTCTCCCCCGACGACCAGCAGGGTGGAGCCGGCGGGCACGAGGTCGGCGAGCAGCCGCATGGCGGCTTGCGGACTCGTGACGACGTCCTCTGGCGCGACCCGCAGTCCGAGCGAGGTGAGGTGTTCGGCGACGGAGGCATCCGTCCGCGACGCGTTGTTCGTGATGTACCCCAGTCGGCGCCCCTCGTCGGCGGCGCGATTCAGGCTCTCGACCGCGTGCGGCAGGGCGCCCGGACCGGCGTAGACCACGCCGTCGAGATCAGCGAGGACGACGTCGACGCCGTCCAGCGGAGTCGGAGCAGGCTTGCCGCGCCCGAACATCATCCCCTGTCTTCCTGTCCTTCGCCGGCGTCCCCGACGCTGTCCTCCTGCACGGGGATGACACCGGATGCCACGTCCACACTGCCGTCGTCATCGACGAGTTCGATCTCCTCGACGACGATGACCTCGCGATCGGCGACGCCCGCGGCGGCATCCAGCGCCTCCGCAGCGACCTCCGCGCGACGGAACCATTCCGCAGCCTCGTCCGTGCGACCGAGTTCTTCGAGCACGGCGGCCCGGGCGGCGAACAGCGCCGGGCTCCATTCGAACGCGCGGTCCGGGTCGGCCTCGGGGATCTCGAGCTCCTGCAGCGCCCGATCGGCCTGCCCGAGATCGAGACGGGCCCCCGACATGGCGATGGCGAGCTGCGCCCGCACCGCCGCCGGCAACGTGGAACGCTCGACCGAGCGTCCTTCTTCGAGAGCACGGTCGGGACGTCCGACTCCGCGCTCACTGTCGACGATCAACGGAAGCTGTTCGTCTGATCCCGAGATGCGGCGGTGGGTCCGCAGCTCGCGCAAGGCGAGCGCGAAGTCACCGACCGCATAGGCGGTGATGGCGACCGTCTCGCGGACGATGGCCACGCGACCCGCACTACGCGACGCCGCCAAGGCGTGCTGGTGCGCCAGGTCGGGATCGTCGTCGATCAGACGGGATGCCATCACCAGGTGACGGGCGACGTTCTCGGCATTGTCCTTGCTCAGTGTCTTCAGCTCATTGCGCGCGGCCCCGGGAAGATCGCGCGCGGTGACGTCCTCCGGGATGACCGGTCCCCGCTCTCGCCGGTCCTGCGGTGGGCGCGTGGCACGACCCTCGGAGCGGTCGAAGCGCCGGGGAGCGCCGGCTCCCGGACGTCGGTCGCCGGAGGGGCGACGGTCGCCGCCCGAGCTGAAGGGGCGTGCCTCGCCATCCCTGCGCGGGCGCCGCGCGCCGTCGCCGTCCGGCCGCGGACGGCGGTCACCCTCGCGGCGGGCACGACCGGGCGCCTCACCGTCACGGCGGAACGGCCGAGCGTCACCCTCGCGGCGAGGACGACCGTATCCACCCTCGGGAGAACGACGCTGACCACCGTCGCGGTTCGGGCGCGCGTCTCCGTTTCCGGTACGCGGACGTCCATCGCCGTCCCGTCGCGGCCGGGGGGTGCTCTCTCCATCGCGCCGTGCGGTGCGGTCGTCTCGATCCCGGCGCGGGCGGACGGGGCCGTCACCGTCCCGGCGGAAAGACCGGGCCGAGGAGTCCCGTGCGGGACGGGAACGCCCGGCGCGACTCTCGCCCCCCGAGGCGGAACGGTGTCGGGACCGGTCGTCGGGGCGACCTCCGTTGACGTTGCGCTCGTTGGCGTCGTCGTTCGACATGACGATCCTTCCCCCGGAAATGTGTCCGTATATGCGAAATGGCCACCCAGCGTTGGGTGGCCATCTCGTGTGAAGAAGTCCGGCGGTGTCCTACTCTCCCACAGGGTCCCCCCTGCAGTACCATCGGCGCTGAGAGGCTTAG
>NZ_JAJGNJ010000007.1 GCF_020781835.1 Microbacterium testaceum | reverse complement strand
GGCCCCCGGCCCGCCCCGCCGGCCCGCCCCCCCCCGCCGGGGGGGGGGGGGGGGGGGGCTGGCGCGGGCCCCCCGCCCCGCCCGGCGGGGGGCCGGGGGGGGGGGGGGGGGGCCCCCCCCCCCCCCCCCCCCCCCCCCGCGACGGTGGGTCGGATCAGGCCGAGGCGATGGCCTTGTCCGTGAGACGGTCGCCCGACTCGAGGTCGAAGACGTGCACGTGACCGGGAACCGGAGCCAGCACGACCGTCTCGCCCGCGTTCGGGTGACGACGGCCGTCGACGCGCGCGACGATGTCGGTGCGCTTGCCGTTGATGTCGGTGTGGCCGTATAGGTAGCCGTCGGCACCGAGCTCCTCGACGAGGTCGACGACCACCGACAGGCCGCGGCCGTCGGCCGGGGCGACCTGGATGTCCTCCGGGCGGACACCGATGGTGACCTCGCTGCCGTGCGCCTTGCCGATCACGTCCGCCTCGACGGGGACGATGAGGTCGCCGAAGCGCACGCCGCCCTCGGCCAGGTCGACCGGGAACAGGTTCATCGCGGGCGAACCGATGAAGCCGGCGACGAAGACGTTCTTCGGCTTCTCGTACAGGTCGCGCGGGGTGCCGACCTGCTGGAGCAGGCCGTCCTTGAGCACGGCGATGCGGTCGCCCATGGTCAGGGCCTCGGTCTGGTCGTGCGTGACGTAGACCGTGGTGACACCGAGGCGGCGCTGCAGCGACGCGATCTGGGTGCGGGTCTGGACGCGGAGCTTGGCGTCGAGGTTCGACAGCGGCTCGTCCATGAGGAACACCTGGGGCTGACGCACGATCGCGCGGCCCATGGCGACGCGCTGACGCTGACCACCCGAGAGAGCCTTCGGCTTGCGGGTCAGGTACTGCTCGAGGTCGAGCAGCTTCGCGGCCTCGAGCACGCGAGCAGCCCGCTCTTCCTTGCCGACGCCGGCGATCTTCAGGGCGAAGCCCATGTTCTCGGCGACCGTCATGTGCGGGTACAGCGCGTAGTTCTGGAAGACCATCGCGATGTCGCGGTCCTTGGGCGGCACGTCGGTGACGTCGCGGTCACCGATCAGGATGCGGCCGGAGTTGACCTCTTCGAGGCCGGCGAGCATGCGAAGGGACGTGGACTTACCGCAACCCGAGGGGCCGACCAGGACGAGGAACTCCCCGTCGCCGACCTCGAGGTTGAGCTTGTCGACCGCGGGGCGGGTGCCTCCGGGGTACAGACGGGTTGCGTTGTCAAAGGTGACGGACGCCATTTCTTCTTCTCCTTCACCGGCAGGTACGTGCCGGACGATCCGTAGTGAATGGAATGAACGGGGGCGACCCCGAGCGCGCACGACGTTGAGCGCAGGGTCAGTATGGCACGTGTCTGGGCATTTCTCAGCCAGGCTTACTACCATCGGTGCTCGTTCGCCTACCCGTGCGTTCCCATCATCGTCAGCGGCTCCCGTCCGCGCCCGAGAGGTCCCATGTCCAACGACCAGACGTCGAATCTGCCCGCCGAGAACGCTCGTCGCGAGGCGGTGCGCGAGAAGGCGCAGCAGGTCAAGGCGCGGCAGACGCGGGCACGGATCGTCCGCCGATCGCTGGTGACCGTCGGTGCCGTCGCGGCGGTCGCCGTCGGTGCGGCAGGCGTCACGTATGCGCTGTCGTCCCGCGACGGCCGGTCCCAGGCGCTCCCGGATGCCGCCTCCGACGACGGCTTCGTCGTCACCGCCGCGACGGGGATCGCCGACCCGCTGGCTGACCAGACCGTCGACGGCAACGCCTCCGCGATGGCGGCCGAGGCCACTCCCACCGAGACTCCGACGCCCGCCCCCGAGCCGACCACGACCGCCGCTCCGGTCGACATCCGCGTCTACGTCGACTACCTCTCGACCGAGGCGCGTGAGTTCCAGCTGGCCAACGCCGAGCAGCTCTCGAAGTGGGTGTCTGAGGATGCCGCGTCGCTGACGTACTACCCGGTGGCCATGCTCACATCGAAGTCGAACGGCACCAAGTACAGCCTCCGTGCCGCCGGTGCCGCCGCGTGCGTCGCGACACACGCGTCCGAGAGGTTCTTCGCCTTCAACCACGAGCTGCTCATCAACCAGCCGCCCGTGGACTCCGACGGCTACAGCGACGAGAAGCTCGCCGACATGGCGCAGGGCACCGGGGTGGCCGACCCCGACACGGTGCGCGCGTGCATCGAGGACGAGACGTTCACCGGCTGGGCGAAGGCCGCCACCGACCGCGCGATCAAGGGGCTGCCCGACACCGAGGGGCAGGCCCTGACCGCGACGCCGACGGTGCTCGTGAACGGGACCCCGTACGTCGGCCGTATGGACGACCCTAAGGAGTTCGCCCAGTTCGTGCTCACGGTGGACAGCAACGCCTACTACTCCACGGCCACGCCGACCCCGTCGCCCGTCGAGACACCGGCCGGTTGACCTACTCGGAGCATCGCCCGGCGCGCCGATAGACTGGCCGTCCAGCCGGCTTGGCGCAATTGGTAGCGCACCGTACTTGTAATACGGGGGTTGCAGGTTCAAGTCCTGTAGCCGGCACTTCCTCTCCACCAGTCCGCGCCAGGGCACGATGACCGCCCCATCGGGCATGACGGTGAGAATGTCACCGGGCCCGTGTGCCTGCTGGCCGGGATCACGTCATCCACGCCCCGCAGTGCTGCTCGGACTCGGGCCGCTGTCTCGGGACGGGTGCCCGGTCAGCGGGCACGTACGATCGACGACGGCCCGCGATGCGAGCGGGCGCAGGGAATGAGGATCCATGTCTCAGCGACGATCACCGGCGATCGCCATCCTCGGAGCGGTCTTGATCGGCTCGCTGACGGCGTTGCAGGCGCGTATCAACGGCTCCCTCGGCGCGGAGACCGGCGACGGCGTGCTGGCCGGTGGGATCTCGTTCGGATCCGGCCTGGTGGTCGTGCTCGCGATCGCCGCGGTGCTCCCTTCCGGGCGTGCGGGCCTGCGACGACTGTCGGCGGCCATCAGGGAACGCTCGATCCCCGTGTGGATGCTGCTGGGCGGTGCGGCAGGAGCGTTCACCGTCGCGTGCCAGGGGCTGGCCGTCGCCACCGTCGGCGTCGCCCTGTTCACGGTCGGGTTCGTTGCGGGCCAGACCACGGGTGGACTGCTCCTCGACCGTGTCGGCTACGGTCCCGCCGGCGTCGTGCCGGTCACCGTGCGTCGGGTGGTGGGGGCGCTGCTGGCGCTCGCGGGCGTCGCGGTGTCGCTGATGGGGGACAGCGTGGGCGGCATCCCGGTCTGGATGCTCGTCGTCCCCGTCATCGCCGGGGCGGGAGTCGCGTGGCAGCAGGGCACGAACGGGCGGCTGCGGCTGCGGGTGCAGAGCCCCCTGGCCGCCACCGTGGTCAACTTCGCGGGAGGAACAGCGGTGCTCATCGTCGCGGTGCTCGCGCACGTCGCGGTGGTCGGACCGCCGCGCGGCCTCCCCAGCGACCCCTGGCTGTACCTGGGCGGAACGGTGGGTGTCGTCTACATCTTCCTGTCGTCGGTCATCGTGCAGCGTACGGGGGTACTGCTGATGGGACTCGGGTCCGTGGTCGGTCTGCTCGCCACGTCGGTCGTGCTCGACGCCGTGTGGCCCGCGCCGGCGGCGCCTCCCCTCCCCATCGCTGTGCTCGCGGCCGCAGTGGCGATCGCGGGGGTCGTGGTGGCGGCGGTGCCGTGGCGGAGGCCGCGCCGCGGCCGGATCCGCCGGGGGTGAAGCCCCGCCGCGGACGACGACGCGTCGCCGCGGCACCCGGCGTCGGCCCTTCGGACGGCGTCAGAGCCGCGCCTCGTCGACCTTCCGACGTTTCTTGCCGCCCGGCATCCGTGAGATGTGCTTCGCGGCATCCACAGTCTTCCGCCGGGTGGGGCGCGATCGCACCGGCTTGCCCCCGACGTACAGCCAGCCGAGGAGCACCTCGCCCTTGGCCAGACCGTGCGCCTTGGCGAGCAGCTTGCTGCGGGTGTTGTCGTCGGAGCGCCAGAACACGCCGAACCCCGCCTCGTCGAGTGCCAGGCTCAACATGTGGGCGACACCGGATGCCACGGCTTCCTGCTCCCACGCGGGGATCTTCTTCGAGCTCAGGTCGGCGACGACCGCGATGATGAGCGGCGCCCGACGCGGCTTCGACGAGAGGCCCTTCTTCCCGTCGGCCTTGTTCAAGGCGCGGGCGAGCACGTCGCGATCAGCGCCACGGATCTCGATGAGACGCCAGGGTCTCAACGACTTGTGGTCGGCCACACGCCCGGCCGCCGCAACGAAGGCCTCCAGCTCGGGGCCGGTGGGTGCCAGGTCGGTGACCTTCGACCACGACCGCCGATCGCGCATGGCCTCCAGCGCGCTCATGCCTCGTCGGCGGGGGTGAAGCTCAGCGACAGCGAGTTCATGCAGTAGCGGTCGCCGGTGGGTGTTCCGAACCCGTCGGGGAACACGTGTCCGAGGTGCGAGCCGCAGTTGGCGCAGCGGACCTCGGTGCGCTGCATCCCGTGACTGTTGTCCTCGAGCAGTTCGACGGCCTCGGGTCGAACGGATTCGTAGAAGCTCGGCCACCCGCAGTGCGAGTCGAACTTCGTGCCGCTCTGGAACAGCTCGGCACCGCAGGCGGCACACGTGTACAGGCCGGCGCGGCTCTCGTCGAGCAGCTCGCCGGTCCACGCGCGCTCGGTGCCGGCCTGGCGCAGGACCGCATACTGCTCGGGGCTGAGCTCGGCCCGCCACTGGTCGTCGGACTTTTCGACGGCGTAGGTCATGAGTGGTCTCCTTCGTCTCCTCCATTCTCGCGTGTCCAGGGACTGCACCGGGCGGGGCGGCATAATCGCCGGGTGGACCAGGATGCCGTGACCGCCGTCGTCGACCGGTACGGGCGCTTCGCCCGCGACGAGGCTCCGGGACGCTCCCGGCTCTACGGCGAGTGGGCCGACCGCGTGGTCGACGACCCCGCCGTCGCGGCCGTGCTCGCCCGTATCCCCGCCACGCACCGCCAGCCGCCGCTGGTCTTCGCCGTCGCGCGCCTGCTCGGCGCGCCGATGGAGGCGGGGGACCGGTGGGCCGACTGGATCGTCTCCCACGCCGACACGCTCGTGGCCGAGTGCGAGCGGCGGAGCATCCAGACGAACGAGCCGCTGCGGTGCGCGGCGCTGCTCCCGGCCCTGGCACTCATCGACGGACCCATCGCGCTGATCGAGATCGGGGCCAGCGCCGGGCTGTGCCTCTACGCGGACCGGTACTCGTACCGGTTCCGATCCCCGGATGGCCGGACGACCAGCCTCGATCCCGAGGGCGGGCGCAGCACCGTCGTCCTGGAATCCGACGTCTCGGGTGAACCGCCGCTGCGCCTGCCTGAGATTGTGTGGCGCGCGGGAATCGACCTGCAACCGCTCGACGCCCGCGACCCTGAGGACCGCGCGTGGCTCACGGGACTGGTGTGGCCCGGGGAGGAGGGGCGCCGCGAGCGGATCACCGCGGCCCTCGACATCGCCGCGGCCGATCCTCCACTGCTCCTCGCCGGCGACGGAGCCCAGGCCCTGCCCGCACTGGCGTCTCGTGCGCCGCGGGAGGCGACGCTCGTGGTCACGACCCCCGGTGTCCTGGCGCACGTTCCGCGTCGGCATCGTGATGGCGTCATCGCCGCCGCTCGTGCCGCCGGGCGGTGGGTGACCGTGGATGCCGCGGGCCTCCACGACGCGTGGAACGGCACGCCGGAGCTGCGTCCGGGCGGGTTCGCTCTCGCGCTCGACGGCGAGGTCCTGGCCAGCGTCGATCCGCTCGGCGCGTGGGTGGCGTGGCATCCGGGATCGGCGTACCGCGCGCAGTAGCGTGGCGTCGTGGCTCTCTCGGACCGTGATCGCGCCTTCCTCGCCTTCGAGGGCGAGTGGCGTCGACACGGCGGGGCGAAGGAGGAGGCCATCCGCGCGGAGTTCGATCTCGCCCCCGCACGCTACTACCAACTGCTGGGGCGCGTGCTCGAAGATCCGGACGCTCTCGCACACGACCCGATGCTGGTCCGGCGTCTGCGTCGGCGCCGCGATGAGGCCGCGCAGCAGCACCGCGCCCGCCTGGGGCGTACGGCGACGCGCTGATGGGGGCTGAGAGCGCCGACCGATAGCATCGTCCAATGGCCAGATCGACCTTCCCTCGGGATCGCTTCGACGACCTGCCGGCCGATGTGGGCCGCGTCGGAGCCCATCGCGCCGAGCGTCCCCGGTCGCGCGGATGGGTGGTGTTCCTGTGGGCGGCGGTGGCCACCGTTCTCCTGGTCATCATCGGCATCTTCGGTGTGCTCGTCGCCTCCGGCCGGATCTCGTTTGGGTCCGATCCGGAACCGGCCCCGACCGTGAGCGAGACCACCGCGGTGCCGATCGACACGTCCTACTCGGTGGTCGTGCTCAACGGCACCGCCGATGCGGGGCTCGCCGGCAACCTGCGCGACCGGATCGTCGAGCTCGGCTGGTCCGGCGACAGCGTTCAGACGGGTGACTCCGACACCACCGATTTCGCCACCACGACCGTGTACTACCGCGGTCCCGAAGACGAGCAGGCCGCACGCGGGCTCGCCGATGCCATCGGGGGCGCGCAGATCGCGCAGGACGGTTTCTTGCAGCCGGTCGACGACCCGAACACCTCCGACGATGAGAGCGCGGAGAAGCGGCTCGTCGTGGTCATCGGACTCGATCGGGCCGCGGCTCAGCCCACTCCCTGACCCCCTGGTGGCCGCGTGTTTCCGCGGCGTAAAAAGTTGGATGCCGCCGTGTCAACAATGCCCACAGGGGCCGGAACGACGCGGTTCCGCGTGCTTACGATGACCTCGTCGTTCAGCAACAGGAGATTCGCATGACGCAGGGCACCGTCAAATGGTTCAACGCCGAGAAAGGTTACGGCTTCATCACCGTGACGGACGGCCAGGACGTCTTCGTCCATTACTCGAACATCGAGATGTCGGGCTTCCGCGTCCTCGAGGAAGGCCAGGCCGTCGAGTTCACTGTCGGTTCCGGTCAGAAGGGGCCCCAGGCCGAGTCTGTCCGCCTGATGGCCTGACGCCTCTCACTCCCGGCGTCGTCGTTTCCGCAGCGCGTCGGCGGCTTGCACTCCCCAGGGTCGAGTGCCAGAATGAGTTAGCACTCGCTTTTGTCGAGTGCTAAAGACTGGTAGCCACCCGTCCGGGAGGGACGACACACTTATGGCAAAGATCATCGCTTTCGACGAAGAGGCCCGGCGCGGTCTCGAGCGCGGCCTCAACACCCTGGCCGACGCCGTCAAGGTGACCCTGGGCCCCCGCGGTCGCAACGTCGTGCTCGAGAAGAAGTGGGGCGCTCCCACGATCACGAACGACGGTGTCTCGATCGCCAAGGAGATCGAGCTGGACGACCCGTACGAGAAGATCGGCGCCGAGCTGGTCAAGGAGGTCGCCAAGAAGACCGACGACGTCGCCGGTGACGGAACGACCACCGCGACCGTCCTCGCTCAGGCGCTCGTGCGCGAGGGCCTGCGCAACGTCGCGGCCGGCGCCGACCCCATCTCGCTCAAGAAGGGCATCGAGAAGGCCGTCAAGGCCGTCACCGACGAGCTGCTGGCTTCGGCCAAAGAGGTCGAGTCGAAGGAGCAGATCGCCGCAACCGCGTCGATCTCGGCCGCCGACCCCGCGATCGGCGAGCTCATCGCCGAGGCGATCGACAAGGTCGGCAAGGAGGGTGTGGTCACCGTCGAGGAGTCCAACACCTTCGGCACCGAGCTCGAGCTCACCGAGGGTATGCGGTTCGACAAGGGTTACATCAACCCCTACTTCGTCACCGACCCCGAGCGCCAGGAAGCGGTCTTCGAAGACCCCTACATCCTCATCGCGAACCAGAAGATCTCCAACATCAAGGACCTTCTGCCCATCGTCGACAAGGTGATCCAGGAGGGCAAGGAGCTCCTCATCATCGCCGAGGACGTCGAGGGCGAGGCTCTCGCGACGCTCGTGCTCAACAAGATCCGCGGCATCTTCAAGTCGGCCGCCGTCAAGGCGCCCGGTTTCGGCGACCGTCGCAAGGCGCAGCTGCAGGACATCGCGATCCTCACCGGCGGCCAGGTCATCACCGAAGAGGTCGGCCTCAAGCTCGAGAACGCCACCGTCGACCTGCTCGGCCGTGCGCGCAAGGTCATCATCACCAAGGACGAGACGACGATCGTCGAGGGTGCCGGTGACTCCGCTCAGATCGAGGGTCGCGTGACCCAGATCCGCCGCGAGATCGAGAACACCGACAGCGACTACGACCGCGAGAAGCTCCAGGAGCGCCTCGCCAAGCTCGCCGGCGGCGTCGCCGTCATCAAGGCGGGTGCGGCCACCGAGGTTGAGCTGAAGGAGCGCAAGCACCGCATCGAGGATGCCGTGCGCAACGCCAAGGCGGCCGTCGAAGAGGGTGTCGTCGCCGGTGGTGGTGTCGCCCTCATCCAGGCCGGCAAGACGGCGTTCGCGAACCTCGAGCTCACGGGTGACGAGGCAACCGGCGCGAACATCGTCAAGGTCGCCATCGAGGCTCCGCTCAAGCAGATCGCCCTCAACGCCGGTCTCGAGCCGGGCGTCGTCGCCAACAAGGTCGCCGAGCTCGAGGTCGGTCACGGCCTCAACGCGGCGACGGGTGAGTACGGTGACCTGTTCGCACAGGGCATCATCGACCCCGCCAAGGTGACGCGTTCCGCGCTGCAGAACGCCGCCTCGATCGCCGGTCTCTTCCTCACCACCGAGGCCGTCGTCGCCGACAAGCCCGAGAAGGCCGCGGCCGCGCCCGCCGACCCGACCGGTGGCATGGACTTCTGATCCACGCCCAGGCAGAACGCAGAACGCCCCCTCCTCCGGGAGGGGGCGTTCTCCGTTCGTGGGGAACGGAAGGGATGCGGGCGCTGGAGAGCCGGGCGATCAGGACGCGGGATCGGCTTCGGGGTCCTGCTCGTCGGGGAGACGCTCGAGTGGCTGCGTGGCGATGAGTGCGTGCTCGCTGGCATCCCGTCGCTCGGCGAGCGGCAGGGACACACGGAACGTCGCGCCGCCGCCGGGGGTGTCGGTGACCTCGACGGTCCCGTGGAGCAGATCGACGATGGATGCCACGATCGACAGCCCGAGTCCGGAGCCGCCCGTCTCACGGGTCCGCGACGTGTCGGCACGCCAGAAGCGCTGGAAGATCTGTTCGCGGATCTGCTCCGGCACGCCCTCCCCGTGATCGATGACCTCGATCCAGCCCATGTCCTTCTCGGCATCCACACCCACGCGGAGGCCGATGGGGGAGTCGTCGGGGGTGAAGCGCCGTGCATTGCCGAGGAGGTTGGCGACGACCTGACGGACGCGGTTCTCGTCGCCCAGGACGATCGGCACGAGGCTCGGAACGCGACGCGGACCCGTCGTGATCTCCGACGACTTGGACGGTCCTTCTCCTTCTCCGGCCGCGATGTCGCCGGTGGCGTCTCTGCGTCGACGGAACCGTGAGAGCGTCGCGCCGGCGATCGCCATCGCCGACGTGGTCGGGGCGTTCCTGCGCCGGCCCGTCGCCGCCGAGGTGTCGTTCGTGTCCGTCTCCGCTTCGAGTGACATCACGGGCAGCACGATCGCGGCACGGCTCGTCGTGTCGTCGACCGTGACCTCGCGCTGCGGTGACGTCACGCGCAGGTCGAGGGCGGCATCCCGCGCGATCGGGCGGAGATCCAGCGTCGTGATCGCGACGTCGCGCCGTTCGTCGAGGCGCGCGAGGGCGAGGAGGTCCTCGACCAGCGCGCCCATGCGGATCGCTTCCTTCTCGATGCGCTCCATCGCTTGCGCGACATCCTCGTCGGAGCGGATCGCGCCCATCCGGTAGAGCTCGGCGTAGCCGCGCATCGTCACGAGCGGGGTGCGCAGCTCGTGACTGGCGTCCCCGATGAACCGCCGCATCTGGCGCACCGTGGCATCCCGCTGGTGAAGTGCGCCGTCGATGCGTGCGAGCATGGCGTTGATGGCGGCTTTAAGGCGGCCCACCTCGGTGTCGGGGACGATGTCGGTCAGACGCTGGCTGAAGTCGCCCGCGGCGATGTCCATCGCCGTCGTCTCTACCTGGCCGAGGCTGCGGAAGGTGAGGGTGACCAGCGCGCGGGTCAGCAGCGCGCTGGCGATGAGGATCAGCAGCGCGACGAAGCCGTAGATGCCGACATATGCCGCGACGATGCGATCGGTGGGGGCGAGGGGCTGGATCACCATCTGGGTGTAGATCCCGTTGTAGCCCGGCACCTGGAGCAGGCCCACGCGCGCGAGGAACCGCTGCCCCGAGACCGGTTCGTCCAGCTCGATGCGCCGGTCGACCTGGCTGTAGGTCTGCTCGACCGTGAAGGTCTCGGGGAGATCGGGGACCGTCTTCATCGCGGTCCCGTTGTAGAAGGCGACCCGTTGCCCGTCCGGCCCGTACACGACGACCATCGACCCGATCTGCGGCGCATTGTCGACCTGCGTGAACGCCAGCTGGCCGTCGACGTCCGCGGTGACGAACACGCTGTTGGCGATGTTGCCGGCCGCCTGCTGGCCCAGCTGTTCGTCGAGGTTGTTGATGAGCGTCGTGCGCAGGAACACCAGGGTGCCGACACCGGCGGCGACCAGGCCCACGGCGAGCAGCGTCACGGTCACGCCGGTGACCTTCGTGCGAAGGCTCAGCCGGCGCCACCAGTGCGTCAGCGCATCGTCGGAGTTCTCCAGGATCCCTCTCCGCTCAGGCGGTCTTGCCGGACTTCAGCATGTAGCCGAAGCCGCGCTTGGTCTGGATGAGCGGCTCCGAGGAGTGCGGATCGATCTTGCGGCGCAGGTACGAAATGTAGCTCTCGACGATTCCCGCATCGCCGTTGAAGTCGTACTCCCAGACGTGGTCGAGGATCTGCGCCTTCGACAGGACGCGGTTCGGGTTCAGCATGAGGTAGCGCAACAGCTTGAACTCGGTGGGACTCAGGTCGATCGACACGTCGCCGACGCTCACGTCGTGCGTGTCCTGGTCCATCGTGAGCTCGCCGGTGCGGATCACGGACTCCTCATCGGCCTGCATCGTGCGGCGGAGGATCGCCTGGATACGGGCGACGATCTCGTCGAGGCTGAACGGTTTGGTGACGTAGTCGTCGCCGCCGGCGTTGAGGCCGGTGATCTTGTCCTCAGTCTCGTCCTTCGCGGTGAGGAACAGGATCGGGGCGGTGTAGCCGGCCCCGCGGAGGCGCTTGGTGACGCTGAACCCGTTCATGTCGGGGAGCATCACGTCGAGCACGATGAGGTCGGGTTCCTCTTCGAGGACCGCGGAGATGGTCTGCGCGCCGTTGGCGACGGCCCGGACCTGGAATCCGGCGAAACGCAGGCTCGTGATGAGCAGGTCGCGGATGTTGGGTTCGTCGTCCACGACGAGGATGCGCGGTGCTGTCATGCGCCCATTATCGTGACTTCGCTCAAGGAAGCGCTGGATATCGCAAGAATCGCCGCGCCCTGGTATGGCTCAGGCCGCCGCGGCGTCGATCCCCTCGGCATCCAGGATCGTGTAGGCGTAGCCCTGCTCCGCGAGGAAACGCTGGCGGTTCTGCGCGAAGTCCTGGTCGACGGTGTCGCGCGCGATGAGGGTGTAGAAACTCGCCGTGTGACCCGACTGCTTGGGGCGGAGCAGACGACCGAGCCGCTGCGCTTCCTCCTGACGCGAGCCGAACGACCCCGACACCTGGACGGCGACGGATGCCTCGGGCAGGTCGACTGAGAAGTTCGCGACCTTCGACACCACCAACAGCGAGATCTTCCCCTCGCGGAACGCCTGGAACAGTTCCTCGCGCTCGGCGACCGGCGTCGACCCGGTGATCTTGGGGGCGTGGAGGGCGTCTGCGAGCTCGTCGATCTGGTCGAGGTACTGGCCGATCACCAGCACCCGCTCGCCGGGATGCCGGTCCACCAGGCGCTTGACCACGTCGATCTTCGCCGGTGCCGTCGCCGCGAGCCGGTAGCGCTCCTCGTCCGCAGCGGCGGCGTACTCCAGCCGCTCGTCGGCGGGCAGGTCGATGCGCACCTCGTAGCACGCAGCGGGGGAGATGAAGCCCTGGGCCTCGATCTCCTTCCACGGTGCGTCGAACCGCTTGGGGCCGATGAGGCTGAACACGTCGCCCTCGCGGCCGTCCTCGCGGACGAGGGTCGCCGTCAGCCCGAGGCGGCGGCGCGCCTGCAGGTCGGCGGTGAGCTTGAACACCGGCGCCGGCAGCAGGTGGACCTCGTCGTACAGCACGAGTCCCCAGTCGAGTGCGTCGAGAAGGGCGAGGTGGGCGTACTTGCCTCCGCGCTTGGCGGTGAGGATCTGGTACGTCGCGATCGTGACCGGCTTGATCTCCTTGGACTGACCGGAGTACTCCCCGATCTCCTCGGGCGTCAGGCTGGTGCGGCGCAACAGCTCATCGCGCCACTGGCGGGCGCTGACGGTGTTGGTGACGAGGATGAGGGTGGTCGTGCGGGTCTCGGCCATCGCGCCGGCGCCGACGAGCGTCTTGCCCGCGCCGCAGGGGAGGACGACGACACCAGACCCGCCCTCGGAGAAGGACTCCACCGCCTGGCGCTGGTAGGGCCGCAGTTTCCAGCCGTCCTCATCGAGGTCGATCGGGTGGGGCGTGCCGGGGGTGTACCCGGCCAGGTCTTCCGCGGGCCAGCCGATCTTCAGCAGCTCCTGCTTGATGTGCCCGCGCGCCCAGGCGTCCACGGTGTAGCTGTCGGGCGTGGGATGACCGATGAGCAGCGGCGAGATGCGCTTGTTCCGCGAGACCTCGCCCAGCACGGCGGGATCGGTCGAGCGCAGCACCAGCGCGCCTTCGTCATCGCGCTCGATGACCAGCCGACCGTATCGGCCCACGGTCTCGCGGATGTCGGTGCTCACCGATGCCGGGACGGGGAAGCGCGACCAGGTGTCGAGCGTCTGCAGCATCGCGTCGGCGTCGTGCCCGGCCGCGCGGGCGTTCCACAGCCCGAGCCGCGTGATGCGGTAGGTGTGGATGTGCTCCGGAGCGCGCTCGAGCTCGGCGAAGACCGCGAGCTCGTGCCGCGCGGTCTCCGCATCGGGATGCGCGACCTCGAGGAGCACGGTGCGGTCGCTCTGGACGATGAGGGGGCCGTCAGCCATAGCGTTCGATTCTACCGGTGCGCCGGGCGCACGTCGTCGGTGGTCGCTCAGGCGACAGGGCTGACCGAGTCGATGTGCGACAGCGGCAGCGTGCGCTCGACGTCGGCGGCGCGGTCGCGGCCGCGCAACCGACCGCCGCCGAGCCCCGTCGCCTCGAGTCGGAACACCCGGGCCGAGCCGTCGGGCAGGCGCACCGTGACATCGACCACCGCGCGGGCGCGCACCGCTTGATCGAGCTCGCGCTCCAGCCATGCCGCATCAGAATCCTCGCCACCGGCGCGCAGACGCTCGATGAGGGGGCCGTAGACGTCGGCGGGGTCCTCGGGTGCCTCGGTCGCGGCCAGCTTGGCTCTTTCCACCGCGCGGGGCTGCCCGTCCGCGTCGACCGCGACGGCGGGATAGCGCGCATCGCTCAGGGCCCAGAACACGACATCGGCAGCGACGTGGGTGATGAGTTCGTCGCCCGAGCGGCTGAGCGCGACCGAACGCAGCGAAGTGTCGACCTCCATCGCCCGCAGGAGCGTCTCGTCGTCGGTGCGCACGGTGGTGAGGCCGGATGCCGCGTCGGCGGTGACGCGGACACGTCCGTGCTCCGCGGACGTCCGCTCGATGACGTAGGCCAGCGGCTGCGGCAGGCCCGTCAGGGAGATCTCGGTGAGGAACGCGCGCAGACTGTCGGCGGTCTCGCCAGCCGTGATGGCCGCGCCGATCGTGGCGGCGCTGAAGCGGTAGCTGGACGCCTGGGCGCGCGACTCACGGGCCGCCATGCTGCGCAGGCGCACGTCCAGGTGGGGGGCGAGCGGACCCGGGGCGATCGCGGTCAGGTCGTTCTGCAGATACACCCGGTCCACCTCGGGCGGCAGCAACTCCCGGAGCGCCGAGACATCCACATCGCCGCCCGCGGCGAGTCCGACACCCCACGGCGGCACGGCGCCGCTGTCGTCGAGAAGACCCCAGGCCCGGAGGCGGTGCGTCCAGCGGGCGGCGCGCTCGGGCCCGGCGGGATCGAAGGGGGTCGCTGCGGCCCACGTGGGCTGCGGCATCCATCCGCCTTCTGCCGTGCGGTACGCCCGGGGGAGCGCGTCGCGCAGAGCCCGAGCGGTGGTCGCCCACCTCTCCAGGGTGGGCAGGCGCAGCCAGGCCCGGCCGGCTGCGGTCACGAGCCAGGCGCGGCCGTTGGAGCCGAGCAGTCCCGTGCGTGCCGCCATGCCGACGAGCAGGTCGGCCTCCTCGGCGGAGGGGGCGGCCCCGGCATGCACCAGGCGCCGTCGCTCACCGGCGCCGAGCGAGCCCGAGCCGATGCGGCCGAGCGGCGACTCCAGCGTCAGCAGGAGGACGTCCGCCAGAGCGGCCGCGTTCGTGAACGCCGATTCGGCGGCAGCGGCGTCGTTCGAGGTGTCGACCGTCGAGGCCGTCGGCGTGTCCGGTAGTCCGTGCGGCGCGAGGTCGCGCACAGCCGAGACGACCGCCGCGTAGGGGCGGCCATCGACGCCGACCAGCGCGCGATGGTGGAGCGCCTCGCGGATGCCGTCACCTGCGCGGACGCCGTCGATGACGGCCGCCACGAGGGCATGGGCCTCGGCGTGGTCGAGCAGTGGCAGTGCGCGGGCCACAGATGCGGCGTCGAGAAGGGCGTCGGCCGCATCGAACATGTCGCGCCACGTCGCGGACGCCGGTACGTGGCGCTCGGCGAGGAGTCGCGCGAGGACCTCGTCCGGGAAGGCGCTCAGCGAGACCGCCAGCGCGCGTTGGTCGGAGGTCTCGGGCACGTCAGCGTCCCTTGTTCGCGCGTGCCCTTCGCACGAAGCTCATGATGAGCACCGCCACGAGGCACGCGAAGGCCACGGGGGGCGCGATGTAGATCAGGACGCCGATCGTCGGCCACAGGCCGGTCCGCATGTCGGCCCCGGCGGACGAGCCGATGATGATCGCGAAGAAGCAGACCACCGACAGGATCAGCAGGCCCAGCGACATGAAAGCCAGGATCCGGTCGATACGACGGATCGGGACGTCGCCGTCGGGGGTGCGCGTGCTCATCGTCGTCAGCCTACTGCCTGGCGGGCGTGCCGTAGGCTGGGAGGCCGGGATCCGATCGGGTCCCGTGTTCCGCCGCGCGATCGCGCACACATTCAGCGAGGTGTCCATGCCCACCGGCAAGGTCAGGTTCTACGACGACGAGAAGGGCTTCGGCTTCATCACCACCGATGACGGCCAGGACGTGTTCCTGCACGCCACCGCCCTGCCCGCCGGGACCCCCGCGCCCAAGGCCGGAACGCGGCTGGAGTTCGGCGTCGCCGACGGCAAGCGCGGTCTGCAGGCTCTGTCGGTGCGCGTGCTGGAGGCCCCCGTGAGCATGGCCAAGCGCGCCCGCAAACCCGCCGACGACATGGCGATCATCGTCGAAGACCTCGTGAAGCTCCTCGACGGCATCGGCGGCGACCTGCGTCGCGGTCGTTACCCCAGTGGTGCTCACGCCAAGAAGATCGCCGCGGTCCTGCGCAAGGTCGCCGATGACTTCGAAGCCTGAGCCGGTCGCCGACGAGCGGCTGCTCCACGCCCACGATCTCGCGCTGGCAGCGCTGCACGAGATCACCCCGGCCGACACCATCGGACCGGCGGCCGGTCACGTCGTGGAAGACGACGACGTCGTCTCGCTGCGGTTCCACACCCGTCTCGCCGGTTATCCGGGCTGGCACTGGACCGTGACCGTCGCGGTCGTGGACGACGCCGAGCCCACCGTTCTCGAGGCCGAACTCCTCCCCGGCGAGGGCGCACTGCTCGCGCCGGAATGGGTGCCCTGGGCCAAGCGTCTCGCGGAGTACCAGGCGGCTCAGGCTGCGGCGGCCGCTGCGGGGGCGGACCAGGACGACATCGACGATGACGATCTGGACGACGACGACCTCGACGACTCGGATGACGAGGACGACGAGTCGGATGACGAGGACGACGAGGAGCCCCAGGCGCGACTGCACGCGGGCGACCTCGACGGCGTCGACATCGACGAGCTGGATGAGTCCGGCGAGGACGACGAGGACTCGGACGACGACGAAGACGAGGATTCCGACGACGAGGACTCGGACGACGAGGACTCGGACGACTTCGACGACGACGAGCGCGATCGCAGCTACTGACGCGCGGCCCTCACTCTGGCGGCATCCCGCTCGCTCTGTCCATCTCGTGCGCCTCTGCCGGAACGGGGGAAGCCGCCCCGCACAGGGCGGGACGGCTTCCGGCGGGCGCGAGGATCAGCCCCGCGGCAGACGCTCGATGGTGTAGTCGATCGCACCGATGAGTCGGCGCACGTCCTCGGGCTCGATCGAGACGAACGTCGCGATGCGGAGCTGGTTGCGACCGAGCTTGCGGTAGGGCTCGGTGTCGACGATGCCGTTGGCCCGCAGGCTCTTGGCCACGGCGGCGGCGTCGACGGACTCGTCGAAGTCGATCGTGACGACCACGGGGGATCGATCGGCCGGGTCGGTGACGAACGGGGTCGCGACATCGCTCGCTTCGGCCCACTCGTACAGGGCGGACGAGGACTCCGCGGTGCGCGCGCCGGCCCAGGACAGGCCGCCGTTCTCGAGGATCCAGCCCAGCTGCTCGTCGAGGAGGAGGAGGGTCGCCAGCGCCGGGGTGTTCAGCGTCTGCTGCAGCCGGGAGTTGTCGACGGCGTTCTTCAAGCTCAGGAACTCGGGGATGTAGCGCCCGGATGCCGCGATCCGCTCGATCCGCTCGATCGCGGCCGGGGAAACGGCGGCGTACCAGAGGCCGCCGTCCGAGCCGAGGTTCTTCTGCGGCGCGAAGTAGTAGACGTCGGCCTCGGCGACGTCGAAGTCGATCCCGCCGGCGGCGCTGGTGGCGTCGATCACCGTGAGGGCGCCGGTGTCGGCGTGCACGCGTGCCACGGGGGAGGCCACTCCCGTCGAGGTCTCGTTGTGGGGCCAGGCGTAGACGTCGACGCCCTCGACGGCCTCGAAGGCGGCGCGCGTCCCCGGCTCGGCACGGCGGACGTCGGGTGCCTGCAGCCACGGCGCCGCGGCGGCCGCGGCGAACTTGCCGCCGAACTCCCCGGAGACCAGGTTCTGGCTGCGGTTCTCGATGAGGCCGAAGGCGGCGGCATCCCAGAACGCGGTCGAGCCGCCGTCGCCCAGGATGATCTCGTAGCCCTCGGGGAGGCGGAAGAGCTCGGCGAGCCGCTCGCGCGTACTGGCGACGAGGTTCTTCACCGGTGCCTGACGGTGCGAGGTTCCGAGGATGGTGGCCCCGCGGGTGACGAGCGCTTCGAGCTGCGCACCGCGCACCTTGGAGGGGCCGCACCCGAAGCGGCCGTCGGCGGGCAGGAGGTCGGTGGGGAGGTCCACGTGCGGCATGCCTCGATTCTAGGGCGGGGGTCAGTCGCCACCCGCGCGTGTGTCGGAGGGGGTCGGTAGGCTGTGAAGACCGCTACGAGGCCCGAGGACTGCTGAATGACCGATCTCATCGACACCACCGAGATGTACCTGCGCACGATCCTCGAACTCGAGGAAGAGAACATCGTCCCGCTGCGCGCGCGCATCTCCGAACGCCTCGGCCACTCCGGTCCCACCGTCTCCCAGACCGTGGGTCGCATGGAACGCGACGGTCTCGTCGTCGTGTCGGAAGACCGTCGTCTCGAGCTGACCGACGACGGTCGGCAGAAGGCGGTCGACGTCATGCGCAAGCACCGGCTCGCCGAGCGGTTGCTGAGCGACGTCATCGGTCTCGACTGGGCCTACGTGCACGACGAGGCCTGCCGCTGGGAGCACGTCATGAGCGAGCAGGTCGAGCGCCGTCTCGTCGAGTTGCTCGGTCACCCGACCGAGTCGCCCTACGGCAACCCCATCCCCGGTCTCGATCAGTTGGGCGACGTGGCCAGCGCGACCTTCGAAGAAGGTGTGGTCGGCCTGGTGCGCAAGCTCACCGACGCCGGCGCGCCCATCACGGGCACCGTCCGGCGTCTCGCCGAACCGGCACAGGTCGACCCCGAGCTCCTGCAGCAGCTGAAGGGTGCCGGCGTCCTCCCGGGAGCCCGCGGCAGCTACCGCTTCAACGAGGGCTACGTCCTCGTCGAGATGGAGGGGGTCGACGAGGGACTCGAACTGCCGGTAGAGGTCGCCTCGCACATCTTCCTCGTCGACGAGGTCTGACGCCGTCCTGGCGCGGTCGGCGTGCTGCGGCCCGCGTCGAGTCGTCGTATCCCGGACATCGCGAGTGCGCAATGCCGTCAGGCGTGACAGTTTCGTTATCTTCGGGTAGCCTCTGAGGGTCCACAGGCGAGAAGCCCGCCGTCGGACCCCTCGCGGTTTGCCTCATCGGCTCGTCGTCCGCAGAGGGTGAAGCCCGCACATCGTGCCCCCATCGAGTGCTGACGAGCCAGCGTGCGAACGCAGAGGCGCCGGAGGAAATTTGGCTGAACACACCGATCCCGTTGCGGACCTGCCCGAGGTCCCCGCGACGGGTCAGACTCGAAAGAGCGCGCGCGCCGCGGTCGCCCGACCCGCCACGCGCCCCCAGCGGACACCCGCAGTGGCGTCGCCGACGCGCCGCCCCGCTTCCGCCCCTCGCTCATCCTCGTCGTTCCGGCGCGGCGCCAAGCCGTTGCGGAGCGCCGTCATCCTGTCGATGGTCGCCGGACTCGTCGCGACGGTCGCCATCCCCGCGTACGCGGCGTCGATGCCCGCGGCCGAGACGATGACCCTGCAGGAGATGTCGGCCCCCGACAACCAGTCGCTGGTCGTCGCCTCCGACGCCACCGCCGAGACCCTCGACCGCAGCAGCTACTCGGCCACCACCGCCGAGGAGATCCAGAAGAAGAAGGAGCAGGAGGCGGCCGCGGCGGCCGCCGCCGAACGTGCCCGGCAGCTCGCCGCCAGCGCGAACGTCGCCGTCTCCTCGGTCGACCTCAACATGACCGCCCCCGGATCCGGCGAGGTGCGGTGGCCGCTGACCAGCTACACGCTCGGTCGCGGCCTGTGGGACTCGGGCTACCACCAGGGCGTCGACCTTCTCGCCCCCGGCGGGCAGCCGATCTTCGCCGCTGCCGGCGGCGTCGTGAAGGTGTCCTCCGAGAGCTTCGGAGGCTACGGCGTCGGCATCGTCATCGAGCACGTCATCAACGGCCAGCGGGTCTCCACGACCTACGGGCACATGACTTACGGCAGCCGGCAGGTCCAGGCGGGCCAGACCGTCGCCGCCGGTCAGCTCATCGGCCTGGTCGGTTCGACCGGTAGCTCGACCGCCAACCACCTGCACTTCGAGGTGCACATCAACGGCTCCGTGGTCGACCCGTACGCCTGGTTGCAGCAGAACGCGGGCTGACCGCCACGATGCCAGACGGCGTGCCGGAGACGATCGTTCTCCGACACGCCGTCTGCCGTTTCCCGCCGCAGCGGACCCCGGGCGTGTCGCCGTGGGTTAGCCTGTTCGCGACGTCGGGAGAACCGAAGGGAACGCTGATGAACGCCATACGTCGCATCCGCACCATGGATGCGCTCGGGCTGCTCGTCCTTCGGCATCGCGTGAGCGGATGCCGCGGCCTCACCGCGGCTTCTGGGGCGCTGTCTGCATAGACAGCGCCTTTTTTCATGCCCCTGCGCCTCTCCCGCCGCCGCGAGTCGAACATCCGAGAAGCCGTCTCGGCCATTCGAGAGGAAACGGAATGCGCACATTGGTGCTGAACGCGGGCTATGAGCCGCTCGCCGTCGTGTCGTTCAAACGGGCCCTCGTGCTCGTGATGAACGAGAAGGCCACCGTCGTCGAACGCGTCGACGGTGATCCGGTCTGGGCGGCGGCGGGGACGTACGACCGACCCGCTGTGATCATCCTCACGCGTTACGTGCGCGTTCCCGGCGCGCGGCGTGTGCCGGTGACACGTCGCGGGGTGCTGCGCCGCGACGCGCACCGCTGTGCCTACTGCGGCAAGGCGGCGTCGACCATCGACCATGTGCTGCCCCGCTCGCGTGGCGGGAAGGACACGTGGGAGAACCTCGTCGCCTGCTGCCTGCGCTGCAACAACGTCAAGGGCGATCGCACGCCCCAGGAGATGATGTGGGAGCTGCGGCTGATCCCCGGCCCGCCGCGCGGATCCTCGTGGACGGTGCGCGGGGTGGACAAGTCCGACCCCCGGTGGGAGCCGTATCTGGCGCTGGCGGCGTAGGACGGCGCCCCCGTCCGCGGCGGTGCGCGGCATCCCGGTCGGTGGTGTGGTTCCGCTCTGTGGGGTCTCGCCGAGATGCTCTCACCTCGCCGGGCTGCTCTGACTCAGTGATCTGCGCAACCTCAGTCTCGGAAGGCTTTGTGCGACTGAGGTCGTGCAGATTCCAGCGGTTGTGCCGGCGGTCTGCCGTCACGGGCGGCTCATGCCTTGCACGCGCGGCGCGGTGACGGTTTCGTGACGGAGGTGGTCTGCTCCGCTCTGCCTCCGGCATCCCGGTCGGTGGTGTGATGGAGGCATGACTCGTGCTCTCCTCGTGATCGACATGCAGCGCGGATTCGACGACCTGGAGTTCTGGGGTCCGACCGCCAACCCCGACTGCGAAGCGAACGTCGCCGCGCTCGTGGAGCGGTGGAGCGCGGACGAAGAGCCCGTCGTCGTCGTGCGCCACGACTCCCGGTCAGTGGACTCGCCGCTGCACGCGGCGTCGCCGGGAAACGCACTGGTCGATGCGGTCGCTGCGGTCGAACCCGCGCTCCTGGTCACCAAGAACGTCAACTCGGCGTTCTACGGCGACCCCGACCTGCATGCGTGGTTGGGCGAACGTGGCATCCGGGACGTGGTGATCTGCGGCATCCAGACCAACATGTGCGTGGAGACCACGGCACGGATGGCGGGCAATCTCGGCTACGACGTGACGGTCGTACTGGATGCCACTCGCACGTTCGATCTGTCTGCGGAGGTCGCGGGTGTGGGGGCCGTGACGAGAACGGCCTCCGAGCTGATGACCACGACCGCTCTGGTGCTCGAGCGGGGCGGCTTCGCCCGCATCGCGCTGACCGCCGACGTGATCTGAGCCGCCCGCGGCGATGTCGGAGGGGGATCGTATCTTCGAATCACAGGGATTGAGAGTGTAGAACACATGTTCTAACCTGTGGGAGTGAGGGCGATCGTGCGAGACCAGGCGCAAGCCGTACCCGACGTCCACGCACTCCGCGATCGGCTTGAGCGGATGCAGGGGCGTCGGATGGACGCCCCGGTGCTGCCGACGCATCCCGCCTTCACCTCGCTGCTGCCCGGCGGCGGTCTCCGTTCGGGGTCGGCGTACGCGATCGCCCGCTCGATGTCACTGCTGCTGGCGCTCATGGCCCGGCCCTCGCAGGACGGGGCGTGGTGCGGGGTCGTCGGCATGCCCGAGCTGGGCGCCGAAGCCGCCGAGAAGTACGGTCTCGACCTGGACCGGCTGGTCTTCATCCCCGATCCCGGGCCCCGATGGCTGGCGGTGACGGCCACGATCGCCGAGGTCCTCCCGGTCGTCGCGGTGCGCCCTCCGGCGGGAGCGAACACCGCGCGCGGGGGCGCCGAAGCCACACGGCTCGCGGCGCGACTGCGCGATCGCGGCACCGTGTTGCTGGTGCAGGGGCCGTGGCCGCAGGCGGAGGCCGTGATCGACGTCGCCGATCCGCGGTGGGCGGGCCTCGGGCAGGGGCACGGCTATCTCGCCGGTCGTGAGCTCACGGTGTCCGTCAGCAGCAAGCGCACGCCGACGGCTCGTCGTGCCCGGATGCTGCTCCCCGCCGCAGACGGGTCGATCGAGCTCCTGGGTGCACCCACCGAGAGGCTCGTCCCGCGCGAGAGCGAGTACCGGCAGCGGGTGGCGGGATGACGCGCGAGCCCACCCGCACCCTCGTGCTGTGGCTCCCCGATTGGCCGGTCCTGGCGTATCGTCGCGAGGCGGCGCGGCCCCCGCGAGCCGACGCCCCCCTGGCGGTGTTCGAGAACAACACCGTCGTGGCCTGCTCCGCCGCGGCGCGCTCCCAGGGCGTGCGGCGGGGGCAGCGCCGACGTGACGCTCAAGCGCTGTGTCCATCGCTCATCGTCGTCGCCGGCGACCCCGTCCGCGACGCCCGCGTCTTCGCTCCGGTGGTGGCTCTGGTCGAAGAGCACGCCCCGGGGGTGCAGATCGTGCGTCCGGGGTTGTGTGCCCTCCGTGCACGCGGGCCTGCGCGGTACTACGGGGGTGAAGAAGAAGCGGCGCGTACGCTCGTGCGGCTCCTCACGGCCGAGGGATACACCGACGCGCGCGCGAGCGTTGCCGACGGCGTCTTCACCGCCGAGCGCGCCGCGCGCGTCACCCGCGCCGATGAGCCGGTGCGGGTGGTGCCCGGTGGGCAGGCCGCCGCGTTCCTCGCCCCGCTCCCCGTGACGACGCTCGACGACGTCGACCTGGCGAGCCTGCTGGCGCGCCTCGGTGTGCACACGCTGGGCGAGTTCGCCGCGATGCCGGTCGAGCGCGTCCGCGAGCGCTTCGCCGAGCGCGGGGCGCGACTCCACGCCCTCGCCTCCGGGCGCGACTCCCAACCGGTGCAGCCGCGCACGCCACCGCCGGAGCTCCGTCGTGAGGTCGCCTTCGAGCCGCCGCTCGAGCTGGCCGATCAGATCGCGTTCGGCATGCGTGTGGCCGCTGAGGAGTTCATCGCTCGACTGGGGGCGCAGAACCTCGTGTGCACCGAGTTGCGCGTGGTGCTCTCGGGTGAACGCGGTGAGCGCAGTGAGCGTGTGTGGCTGCACCCCGGGTCTTTCGACGCCGGAGCAGTGGTCGATCGCGTGCGGTGGCAGCTCGCTGAAGACGGTCGCGGCATCTTCGGCAGCGGGGTGGCCGGTGTGGCCATCGAGCCCGAGGCGGTCGACGACGCCGCCCATCATGCCAAGGGACTCTTCGGCGCCGGTCCGGACGAGAGGGTGCATCACGCCCTCTCCCGAGTGCAGGCCATGCTCGGCCATCGCGCCGTCGTCACCCCGGTCGTGGGCGGCGGCCGGTGGCTGGCCGAGAGGCAGGTGCTGGTGCCGTGGGGGGATCGTGCGGTCACGGCGAAGGACCGCTCCCACCCCTGGCCGGGGAGCCTTCCCGACCCGCTCCCGGCGACGGTGTACCCCGAGCCCCGGTTGGTCGAGGTCACCGATATCGCGGGGGCATCGGTCACGGTGGGGGAGCGCGATGCGCTGAGTGCGCCGCCGGCGATCCTCGACGCCGGCGGGCGGCGGATGCGGATCCACGCGTGGGCAGGTCCCTGGCCGATCAGCGAACGCGGGTGGGATCCGCTGCGGCGACGGCGCGCTCACCGTTTCCAGGTGGTCGACGTCGACGGCGGTGCGTGGTTGCTCGTGGTCGAAGAGGGGGAGTGGCGGGCGGAGGGGCGCTATGACTGAACGCCTCTCGTCTTCGTCACCGACCGCGTCCCAGGCGACTCGGCGGACGGGGGAGCACTGATGGGCTTCCACAATCCGCCGGTGAAGTGGTCCGAGCTCGAGCGGGCTCTGAGCAACAAGCGGCGCCCGACCTCGGCTCCGTCCAACGGTGACGGCGGTGACAGCCCCGCGTGGTCGCACAAGCGTGGCCCCTACGTTCCGCCCACGATCGAGCGTCCCGCCGATGCGGTGCCGTACGCCGAACTGCACGCGCATTCGTCGTACTCCTTCCTCGATGGGGCGTCCTCGCCCGAAGAGCTCGTCGAGGAAGCCGAGAAGCTGGGGCTCCACGCGCTCGCGCTCACCGACCACGACGGGTTCTACGGCATCGTCCGGTTCGCCGAGGCGGCGGAAGCCCGCGCGGTACGCACCGTCTTCGGTGCCGAACTGTCGCTCGGCCTCCCGGGTCCCCAGAACGGACAGCCCGATCCCGCCGGTTCGCATCTGCTCGTGCTCGCCCGCGGAGAAGAGGGATATCACCGCCTCGCCGCCGCGATCACCCGGGCGCAGCTCGCCGGGGGCGAGAAGGGGCGGCCGGTCTACGACCTCGCCGACCTCGCCGACCTCGCCGGGGGTCCGGCAGATCCGCAGTGGGCGGTGCTCACCGGATGCCGCAAAGGAAACGTGCGTCAGGCTCTGGCATCCGAGGGGCCGGCGGGGGCCGCCCGCGCGCTCGATCATCTGGTCGACCTGTTCGGACCCGACGCCGTGCACGTCGAACTCATGGACCACGGCGGCCCGCTCGACTCCGCCCACAACGACCTGCTCTCGGCGCTCGCCGCCGAGCGCGGGCTCCCTGTTCTGGCCACGAACAACGTGCACTACGCCGCGCCGAAGAAAGAACTGCTGGCCGCTGCGGTCGCCGCCGTGCGCGCCAACCGCAGCCTGGACGAGCTCGACGGGTGGTTGCCCGCGCACGCCGGTGCGCACCTGCGTTCGGGCGCCGAGATGGCGGCGCGGTTCGCCCGCTATCCGGGGGCCGTCGCACGGACCGTCACCCTCGCCGACGAGCTGGCCTTCCCGCTCCGCCGGGCCAAACCCGCGCTCCCGAAGCAGAACGTCCCCGAGGGGCACACCCCGATGTCGTGGCTGCGGCACCTGGTGTGGGAAGCCGTGCCACGGAAGTATCCGAACCTCTCCGCCGACGACCGCGACCGCATCGAACGCGAGCTCGCCGTCATCGAGATGAAGGACTTCCCCGGCTACTTCCTCATCGTCTACGGGATCGTCGCCGAGGCCCGTCGGCGCGGAATCCTGTGCCAGGGGCGGGGATCGGCCGCCAACAGCGCCGTGTGCTACCTGCTCGACATCACCGCGGTCGACTCGATCTTCTACCGGTTGCCGTTCGAGCGTTTCCTCTCGAGCCTGCGCGACGAAGAGCCCGACATCGACGTGGACTTCGACTCCGACCGCCGGGAAGAGATCATCCAGTGGGTCTACGAGACCTATGGTCGCGACCGGGCCGCGCAGGTGGCCAACGTCATCCAGTACCGCCCCAAGAACGCCGTGCGCGACATGGCCCGCGCGCTGGGCCACTCTCCCGGACAACAGGATGCCTGGTCGAAACAGGTCGAACGGTGGGGGGCGACGCTCGAGACCGGCGCCGACCACGACATCCCCGACGCGGTCATCGAGTTCGCGTCGGAGCTGTTGAAGGCGCCGCGGCATCTCGGCATCCACTCCGGCGGCATGGTGCTCACCGACCGCCCCGTCGGGGAGGTCGTGCCGATCGAGCACGCGCGCATGGAGAACCGCACGGTGATCCAGTGGGACAAGGACGACGCCGCCTGGATGGGGCTGGTGAAGTTCGACCTGCTCGGGCTCGGCATGCTCGCGGCGCTGCAGTACTGCTTCGACCTGATCCGGGATGCCACGGGTGAGCGGTGGGAGCTGTCGACGCTGCCGAAGGAGGAGAAGGCGGTCTACGACATGCTGTGCCGCGCCGACTCGATCGGGGTGTTCCAGGTGGAGTCGCGCGCTCAGATGGGGCTGCTGCCGCGCCTGCAGCCCCGGCGCTTCTACGACCTGGTGGTGCAGATCGCGCTGATCCGGCCGGGTCCTATCCAGGGCGGAGCCGTCCACCCTTTCGTGCGACGCAAGCTGGGGCAGGAGCCGATCACGTACGTGCACGAGAACCTCCGGCCGGTGCTCGAGCGCACGATGGGCGTGCCGGTGTTCCAGGAGCAGCTCATGCAGATGGCCGTTGCTGTGGGCAACTGCACCCCTGAGGACGCCGACCTGCTCCGACGCGCGATGGGGTCCAAGCGCGGGCTCGAGCGCATCGATTCGCTGCGCGAGAAGCTCTATGCCGGCATGGCGCAGAACGGGCTCGTGGGCGCGGTGGCCGATGAGCTGTACGCCAAGATCCAGGCGTTCGCGAACTTCGGGTTCGCGGAGTCCCATTCCCTGTCGTTCGCGCTCCTGGTCTACGCCAGCTCGTGGATCAAGCTGCACTACCCGGCGGCATTCCTGGCGGGGCTCCTGCGCGCGCAGCCGATGGGGTTCTATTCGCCCGCGACGCTCACGGCCGACGCGCGGCGGCACGGGGTGCGGGTGCGCCGGCCCGATCTGCTGCGCTCGGATGTCGAGGCCGGCCTCGAACCGCTCGACGATGACACCGGGGGGATGGATGCCGACCGTCGGCGTCCCGCCACGGGGCTCGATTCCTGCACGTGTGCGGACCAGCCCCCGACGGGGGATTTCGATCGGTTCGCCCCTGACGAGACGGAAGCGCACCGGCGCGACGGGGCGTTCGTGGTGCGGATGGGGCTCGCCGGGGTCACCGGCATCGGGACGAAGGTCGCCGAGCGCATCGTCGCCGAGCGCGAGCGCGGGGGCGCCTACCGCGACCTGCGCGACCTGGTACGCCGCACGGGGCTCGTGACCGCGCAGCTCGAGGCCCTCGCGACGGCCGGGGCCTTCGAGTGCCTCGGGCATTCGCGTCGCGAAGCGATCTGGCTGTCGGGTTCGGCGGCGCTGGATCGGCCGGAGTTCCTGCCGGACTCCGTGGCGTACGTGCAGCCTCCGCTGTTCACCGACCCGTCGAGCTATGAGATGCTCGCGGCCGACCTGTGGGCGACGGGGCTCTCCACCGACGACCACCCGCTCACCCACTTCCGCTCCGCCCTCGACGCGAGAGGCGTGCTCACCTCACGCGAGTTGCGCACGGCCGAGACGGACCGTCGTATCGAGGTGGCGGGACTGGTCACCCATCGGCAGCGGCCGGCGACGGCATCCGGGATCACGTTCCTCAACCTCGAAGACGAGCACGGCCTCATGAACATCGTGTGCTCGGTGGGGGTGTGGAATCGTTACCGACGGATCGTGCGCGAGTCGCCCGCGCTCATCGTGCGCGGCATGCTCGAGAGGTCGGTCGAAGGGGTCACCAACGTCATCGCCGACGGGTTCACCGATCTGCGGGTCGGGGTGTCGCACGCCTCCCGGGACTTCCGATGACGCGGGGCGCCGTCACTAGACTCGGGGAACACGACGCCGTGCCGACGCATCACAGGGGGAACGACATGACCGACACGCCCACTCCGCCCGACGGCTGGTACCCCGACCCGGCGGGGAGCGGCGGCCTTCGCCGCTGGAACGGCACCGCGTGGACCGATGAGGTGCGTCCGGCGGCCGGCGAGGTTCCCGCGGCCGCGGAGGCGCCGGGCGGTGCCCCCGTCGAGCCCTCGCCCGCGGCCGGGACCGACGCCCCGACCGTGGAGTCCCCGGTCCCACCCGCCCCCGTCTCGCAGCCCGTCGCGCCGCAGGCCGCGACCTCGCCCGTTCCGCCCACCTCGACCACGAGCGCTCCGGCGTATTCGAGCGCCCCGGCCTACCCCGGGACTTCCGCCTCTTCGAGCGCCCCGGCCTACCCCGGATCGGGCGCTCCCGCATACCCGACGGCCCCCGCCGCGCCGTCGGCGGCGGCGCCCGCACGCAGCGACATCCCCACCGACACCGTCTGGATCTGGCTCGTCGTTGCGCTGCCGCTCGTGTCGCTGCTGGCGTTGTTCCTGTTCGACTGGTCGGCCTACGTCCAGGAGTCGATCTACGCTTCGCTCTACCCCGAGCAGGCGCCCTACGCGGCGGCGGCCACTTTGACGGTCACCGCCGGGGCATCCGCCTTCAGCTTCGTCGTCGCGGCCCTCACGGTGCTGTTCTCGTTCCTGGATTGGCGGCAGCTGCGCGCCCGTGGCATCCAGAAGCCGTTCCACTGGGCGTGGAGCTTCTTCGTCTTCGCCATCTCCAGCGGTGGTGTCTACATCATCGGCCGTGCGGTCGTCCTGCGACGTCAGACCGGTAAGGGACTCGCTCCGGTGTGGGGCTGGATCGCGGTGATGCTCGTCACCGTCATCGCCGGCGCGATCTGGGGGGCCGCGCTCCTGAACACACTGCTCCCGCTCATCGAGCAGCTGCAGTACTACGGGTACTGAGTCTCAGCGCGCCCGCATCTCCCGGATCGCATCCAGGAGGGCATGAGCGGTGTCGTCTTTGGAGCCGGATGCCGAGGTCACGACGTCACCGTCGCGCCCGACGATCGTGAGGGCGTTCTCGGCCGACTCGAACCCGCGTGTCCATCCCACGGCGTTCGCGGCGAGCAGGTCGACGCCCTTGCGGGCGGCCTTGGCCCGCGCCCGTTCCACGAGCTCTTCGTCGTCGTCGACGGTCTCCGCGGCGAACGCGACGATCGTCTGACCGACGCGCCGCGCGGCGACGAGCCCGGCGACGATGTCGCGGTTCTCGACGAGCTCGAGCGTGAGCGCCCCGGGGGAGTCCTGCTTGCGGAGCTTGCGGTCCGCCACCGCGGCGACGGAGTAGTCGGCGACCGCCGCGGCCATCACGATGACGTCGGCGTCGGCGGCGGCGGCATCCATCGCCCGTCCGAGTTCGTCCGCCGTACCCACCGCGATGACCTCCACCCGCGGATCGGGTCGGACATCGGCGTCGAGGTGAGCGGCGACGAGGGTGACGTCCGCCCCACGGTCGGCGGCGGCGCGCGCGATCGCGACGCCCTGGCGACCGCTGGACCGGTTGCCGAGGAAGCGCACCGGGTCGATGGGTTCACGGGTGCCGCCGGCGCTCACGAGCACGGAGACCCCGGCAAGGTCCCGCGGGCGTTCGACCAGCGCGAGTGCGGCCGCGGCGATCTCCTCCGGTTCCGACATGCGACCGGGGCCGCTGTCGCCTCCGGTGAGCGCGCCGTCGGCCGGGCCGACGACGTGCACTCCGCGGGCCCGCAGCACCTCCATGTTGTGCACCGTCGCGGGGTGGCGCCACATTTCGGTGTGCATCGCGGGAGCGACCACGACCGGCGCGGTCGTGGCCAGAAGCGTCGTGCCGAGGAGATCGGATGCCAGACCCGCTGTCATGGACGCGAGCGTGTTGGCCGTGGCCGGCGCGACGATGACGAGGTCGGCGGCCTGGCCGAGTGCGACGTGACGCACCCGCGCCACGTCGTCATGCACCGAGGTCGTGACGGGGTTGCGGCTGATCGCCTCCCACGTGGGCAGTCCGACGAAGCGCAGCGCGTCCGCGGTGGGGACGACGTGCACGTCGTGCCCCGTCTTCACCAGCAGCCGCACCAGGGCCACGGTCTTGTAGGCGGCGATGCCCCCGGTCACTCCCACGACGACGAACATGGGCCCAGTCTCCCAGGTGCGGGGCCCCGCGGGTGCGCCCGGGACAGGCGATGCGCCGGAACAGGGCGTCATCCGCACGATCGGCCCGTCGCCCTGGCATCCCGTGTCCCGGCGACGGCCGGACGCCGCCACGCCCGGGCCGCTCCGACCCCGGTAGCGTGGAGGGAATGTGCACCGTGGTCGTCGACGTTCCGCGCGAGAGCGGTCAGCCCGTCCGCGTGCTCGCCGTCCGCGACGAGGATCGGCGCCGGCCCTGGCGCGGTCTCGGCGACTGGTGGCCCGAGCAGCCCGGTGTTCTGGGCGTGCGCGACGACCGGGCCGGCGGCGCCTGGCTGGCCGTGGACCCCGGCGCCCGGCGCCTGGCGGTGCTGCTGAACCGCGAGGATCTGTCACAGCGATCGGATGACGAGGTCGTCACTCGCGGCGGCATCCCGTTGCAGGCTGTCGCGGGAGTGCTCCCGGAGACTCCGGCGACCCGCGGGTTCAACCTCGTGGAGGTCGATGCCGACGGCGCCAGCGTCGTGGAGTGGGACGGCCTCACGGCCCGGCGCACCCGCCTCACGCCCGGCACGCACATGGTCGCCCACCACAGCCCCGACGACCCGGCAACCCCGCGCATCGGGCGGTGGCTCGAGGACTTCCGCCGTGTCGGCGTCGCGGACGGCGAGGGCTGGTGGGAACCGTGGCTCGAGGTCGTCGCGGCCTCCACGGCCGACCCGTCCACGTCGGTGCTGCGCCGGGATGCGCATGACGGGCTCGTGCTCGAGTCGCTGCTGGTGTGCGCCGCCGCGGTCGGCGCCGAGGGCATCGACGTGCGGGAGGCCGTGCTGTCCGAGCCCGGTGAGTGGGACGACGCCCTCCCCGAGCGCCTGCGCGCCGGCATCGCGGCCCTTCCGCAGTAGGCTGGACGGCAGCCCCGCCTCCGTAGCTCAGGGGATAGAGCGCCGCACTCCTAACGCGGGCGTCGCAGGTTCGAATCCTGTCGGGGGCACCCAGATCGAGGCCGTGGCACCACGGCGGGCGCCGGTGCGGCGGCGACCGCGTCGAAGGGCGGAGCGCACCGCCCCGGACTCTGCCCTCTGCCACACTGGCTCCGTGAGCAGCTCCGCGTCCCCTCGCCGCCGCCCCATCCTGTGGACCGTCGTGTGCGTCGTGCTCTTCGCGGCGCTGTACGCCGCTGTCGTGTGGCTCTACGCCGGCAGCGGCGACGTCGTGACCACCGGCGAGACGGAGACGACGGGCGAGACGGTCGCGTTGTCGATGACCCCCGAGAAGATGGATGCCACCACCAACCGGTTCACGGTGTCGGTGCTGCCCACGCAGGGCGAGGACGGCACGGTCACGAACGGTCTGGTGGCATGGCGTCCGTTCGGCGTCCTCATCTCGGCGGTCGCGGGGTCGAAGGCGACCGAGTACGCGGCGGACGATCTCATCGCGCCCATCGAGACCTCGTTCGTCATGGAGGGGCGGATCGAGAACTGGCCCTTCGACCGCTATGCCGTGCGTTCGATCATGATGGCGATCGAGGAGGATGCCACCGGTGAGCCGGTTCCGCTCCCGACGACGGTGCAGACCTCGAAGCGCGGCATCCCGGGTTGGGACATCGCCGTGACGGAGACGCCGCTGGGAGAGGGCGTCCTCGCCGTCGATATCGCCCTGACGCGGTCGGGATCGACCATCGCGTTCGGTATCGTGCTGCTCTCGCTCATGGTGATCATCCCGGCCCTGGTGCTGACGGTGGCCGTGCTCGTCCTCCGGGGCCGCCGCAAGGTCGAGGTGACCGTCATGGGATGGATGGGCGCGATGCTGTTCGCGACCATCCCGCTCCGGAACTTCCTGCCGGGTTCCCCGCCGATCGGCTCGTGGATCGACTACCTCATCGTGCTGTGGGTGCTGGCGGCCCTCGTCGCGGGGCTCGTGCTGTTCGTCATCGCGTGGATACGACGGGGCCCCGCGTGACCGCTGCGGGAGTCGGGTGCCCGACCGTCGTCACCTGATCGGGGAGAGTCCGCCCGTGCGCGACGATGCCCCGGCGCGCGGCCGGGGCATCGTCGTACGGCGGGTCAGGCCGGCGTGGTGACGGCGAACTGCACCGACCCCTGCCCATCGACCTGCGCGTCGAGCACGCGGTCGTCGAGCACCTGCGCGGCGTCGGCGTCGAGGAAGACACGGGCGCCGGAGTTCTCGACGACGGCGTCCTCGGGCTCAGGCCCGTCGACGACGGACAGGCGGAACTGCGACTCGGGTGAGCCGGCGCCCTCGATGCGCACACCGCCCTGGGCGGCGTCCGGCAGCTGGGCGGCGATGGTCTTGACGGCGGTGGTGGCCTCTTCGGTGAGCGTCAGCATGGGTGACTCTCCTTCTGTGTCGACGTCAGGGGCCAGCCACGATTCCGAGAATCCGCGGCGGTCTCAACCTCACGGCGCCATTGCCAGGGGATTCCCACGGAGCGCTCAGGGGCGCTCCGCAGTCGGTCAGGGGAGCAGTCCGACGCGGCGCGCCCGGGCCACCGCAGCATGCCGGGTCGAGGCATCCAGCTTCGACATCGCCGATGCCAGATACGACTTGACGGTCGTCTCCCGCAGGTTCAGGGATGCCGCGATCTCGCCGTTCGTCGCCCCGACCGCCGCGCACGCCAGTACGTCGAGCTCGCGGCGGGAGAGGTGGATCCCCTCCCGATCCGATGCCGCGGGTGCGTCGCCCGACAGCGCGGCCAGGCGAGCCTCCAACTCTTCGAGACGGCGACGCACGCTCTCGTCGTCGACCGTCGCGGCGATGCTCCGCAACTGGGCGTAGCTCTGCCGGATCTCCTCGCGCGCCCCCGCGCTCAGGCCGTCCTCGCCGGAGGTCGCGGCGGCCAGGCGCCGGTCGACCTCATCGCGTACGCGCAGCTCGGTCCCCAGCTCGCCGGCGATGTCGAACGCGGGACGGGCTTCGCGCTCGCCGAGGGGCGCTTGCGCCCACGACCCGCAGTACAGGACGCCGCGGGCGTCGCCCCGGACGAGGACGGGCACGGCGAACAGCGTGGCGATGCCCTCGCCCAGGATCGCCCGGTCGTAGTCGTGCGTGATCGTCCGGGCGGTCCGGTAGTCCAGGGCCAGGCGCGGACGCCGCTCCACGAGGGCTCGACCGCCCAGGCCGCGCTCGGCGTGGACGACGAGGCCTTCGATGCTGCGCGTACGCGCGCCCACGATGGTGGAGACGTGGACGGCACCGTTGTGCTCCAGACCGCCGAAGGCGACGGGAAAGTTGGTCCGTCGGGCGAGCTCGATCACGGCGCGCGACACGAGCGTCGCGTCGTCACGGAGTGCGCCCGATGCTCCCACGAACTACCTACTTCCGGGGGTGACGGCTGCGTCGCCGCCTTTCGTAGCGTCGACCCTACCACCGGGAAGGTCCTCCGACCCGGTGTTTTCCCCCTTCCGGTGCTGCGTTGCACCGGTCTCATGAGGCAAGGAGGCCACATGACGGACAGAAGGATCGACGGCGCCCCGGGCGGCGTCGACTACATCGCGGTCGAGGAGTCCGCCCCGTTCCGGGAGCTGAAGAGGCGTCAGCGCAGCTTCGTGTTCCCGATGGCCGTGGCATTCCTCGTCTGGTACTTCGTCTACGTGCTGCTGTCGTCGTTCGCACCGGCCTTCATGGCGCAGCCGGTGTTCGGGGCCGTGACGGTCGGGCTGGTGTTCGGACTCGGCCAGTTCGTCACGACCTTCGCGATCACCATGGGCTACGTCGCCTACGCGAACCGTCGGCTGGACCCGGGGGCGGAGCAGCTGCGGGATGAACTGGAACGCGCCGAACGGGGTGAGGCATGAACGAGGTCTTCGGCGCCGTGCACGCTGCGGTGCAGACAGTGGAGAACAACCCCGTCCTGAACATCTCGATCTTCGGGGCGTTCGTGGCCGTGACGCTGTTCATCGTGATCCGTGCCAGCCGCAACAGCAAGACGGCAGCGGACTACTACGCGGCCGGACGGTCGTTCACGGGACCGCAGAACGGGTTCGCGATCGCCGGCGACTACCTCTCGGCGGCATCGTTCCTCGGAATCTGCGGCGCCATCGCGATCAACGGCTACGACGGGTTCCTCTATTCGGTGGGATTCCTGGTGGCCTGGCTCGTGGCGCTGCTGCTGGTCGCCGAGCTCATGCGGAACACCGGCAAGTTCACGATGGCCGACGTCCTGTCGTTCCGCCTCAAAGAGCGGCCGGTTCGTATGGCGGCCGCGATCACGACGCTCGCGGTGTGCTTCTTCTACCTGCTGGCGCAGATGGCGGGTGCGGGTGGCCTCGTCTCGCTGCTGCTGGGCATCACCGAGCGCGTGGGCCAGTCGATCGTGGTGGCGGTGGTCGGCATCCTGATGATCGTGTACGTGCTCATCGGCGGGATGAAGGGCACGACCTGGGTGCAGATCGTCAAGGCGTTCCTGCTCATCGGAGGGGCCGTGGTCATGACCATCTGGGTGCTGGCGATCAACGGATTCAACCTCAACACGCTGCTCGAAAGCGCGGTGGCCGCATCGCCCAAGGGCGAGGCGATCCTCGGACCCGGTCTGCAGTACGGCGCCAACCCGTGGGACTTCATCTCGCTCGCGTTGGCCCTCGTGCTCGGAACGGCGGGCCTCCCGCACGTCCTGATGCGCTTCTACACCGTCCCCACGGCCAAGGAGGCGCGGCGTTCGGTGGTGTGGGCGATCTGGCTGATCGGCCTGTTCTACCTCCTCACGCTCGTGCTGGGCTACGGCGCCGGCGCCCTCGTCGGACCCGAGGTCATCCTGGCCGCTCCCGGGGGAGTGAACGCCGCGGCGCCGCTGCTCGCCCTTGCGCTGGGTGGGCCGATCCTGCTCGGGTTCATCTCGGCGGTGGCCTTCGCGACGATCCTGGCGGTCGTGGCGGGTCTGACGATCACGGCGGCGGCGTCGTTCGCCCATGACATCTATGCCAACGTCGTCAAGAAGGGCAACGTCCCGCCCGACGGCGAGGTCAAGGTCGCTCGTCGCACGGTGATCGTCATCGGCATCCTGGCCATCGTCGGCGGCATCGGCGTGCAGGGCCAGAACGTGGCGTTCCTGGTGGCGTTGGCCTTCGCCGTGGCGGCCTCGGCCAACCTGCCGACGATCCTGTACTCGCTCTTCTGGCGCCGTTTCAGCACGCGCGGCGCCGTGTGGAGCATGTACGGCGGTCTGGGCTCGGCCCTCGTGCTGATCCTGCTCTCGCCGGTGTTCTGGGGCACGCCCACGAGCGTGTTCGTCAACACCGGCGTGGCGATCTGGCCGCTGAACAACCCGGGCATCGTGTCGATCCCGCTCGGCTTCCTCCTGGGGTGGCTGGGCTCGATCACCTCGAGCCGGAAGGAGGATGCGCGCAAGGCGGCCGAGATGGACGTGCGCTCCCTCACCGGCTTCGGTGCGGAGAAGGCCTCGAGTCACTGATCCGCCACCGACGTCGCCCGGCCCGGCATCGCCCCGGGCCGGGCGCGTCGTGTCGCCCGCGTGTTTCGCGTCGTGTCGCCGAGGCTCGGCGGCCGGGTCTTCCCTGCGCCGTGCCTCGGCGTCCGTGCCCCACCGGCGTTGCGGTGTCGACGACGCGGATGGGTCTACGCCGGTGCGCGCAGCCGATCGGCGACGCCGTTCTCGAGGTCGAGCAGGAAGTGCTTCACCTCGGGGTGACCGCCGTACTCGCCGATCGATCCGTCGGCGCGCACGACGCGATGCACCGGCACGACGATCGAGAAGGGGGTGTGCGCGCAGGCGGTCCCGACCGCCCTCGCCGCGCCCGGAGAGCCGGCCATGATCGCGACCTCGCCGTACGAGGCGACCTCACCGTAGGGGATCCGCCGCGTCGCCTGCAGCGCTGCGCGTGCGAACCCGTCGATCAGTCTCCAGTCGAGCGGAATCTCGAAGCTCCGACGCCGGCCGGCGAAGTATTCGTCGAGTTGCGTCATCGCCTCTCGCGCGGGCTCCGGGTCGGCATCGGGCACGACGCCGAGGCGATGCGCGATCGCCGCGCGCGCCACCTCGAGACCGTCGTGGGCCACATCGAGGCGCACGAGCGCGTCATCCACGAAGGTCAGCAGGATCGGGGCGAACGGGCCGTCGTAGACGGCGCTGGTGACTGTGCTCATTCCTTCATCCTCATCACGCGACCCGACCGCCGCGGGGGCGGCGGGCGATCGGTGGATGCTTCTGCGGTTTCGACCGCGGGGGAGGAGGTGCTGATCCGCCCGGCGTGTCGCGCAATCAGGCGAAACTCGGGCCTGCTGCGCGTCATCCGTGGGTGCCCGGCTTAGTCTGGCAGGTGTGTGGCGAGCTGAGGACGGCGTCGTGACGGGCGCCGAAGGCGACGTTCCGACGTCGATCGATCCGGGCGAGCTGCGACTGTCGGAGCCCGGCATCGTGGTTCGTCACGTCGCCGACCCCGAACGCGAGCGGATCCGCTCCGAGGCGGCGGCCCTGGGCGGGCGGTCGACGCTTCTGCGATTCGATGACGCTCAGGACGCGGGTATCGACATCACCAAGGCCCATCCGGGTTCGCTTCCGCAGTTCATCACGGGACGCGCGACGCTGCTGTCCAACCTCTTCCGAGACGAGGTGGCTTTGCGCACAGCGCGCATGGCCGCCGAGCGCATCACGGCGAAGAACGTCGAGCTGCGTACGGCGCGCGGACTCGAGCCCGTGCACCTGGCCGTCGGGCTCGCTGCCTGGAAGATCGGGGGCGTGGAGTGGTCCGCCCCCGTGCTGCTTCGCCCGCTCGCGATCCGGCGGCACAACGGAGACTTCGAGCTCAAGCTGCACGGCGCATTCGTGATGAATCCCGAGCTCGCACGCGCGTTCCGCACGCACCTCGGCATCCCGATCGACAGCACGGCGCTCGCGGGCCTCGCGTACGACCAGGGCGTGTTCAAGCCGCAGCCGGTCATCGACCACCTGCGTCGGCTCACGACGCATGTCCCCACGTTCGTCGTTCACCCGCGCCTGGTCATCTCGTCGTTCGCAGACGTCGGCTCAGGCATGGCCCGCGACACCGAGCACCTCGACGCCACGCTGCTCAACGCCCTCGCCGGGCACCCCGACGATCGCGCCCGCATCACGGTCCGTCCCGCCGACCCGGTGGTGACCAGCCCCGACGAGAGGGCCCCCGCGGCCGACACCCTGCTCCTGGACGCCGATGCCGAGCAGGAGCGCGTCCTCGCTCGGATCGCGGCCGGACATTCCCTCGCCGTGCACACGCTGCCCGGCACGGGCGGTACGCAGACGATCATCAACGCGATCGGTCAGTGCGTGCACGCCGGCAAGCGCGTGCTGGTGGTCAGTGCCCGCCGGTCCACCCTCGATGGCATCCGGCACCGTCTGGCCGGTGTCGGCCTGACGGGCCTCGCGGTCTCGCCCACCCACGTCCGACGCGATCTCATCCGCGCGATCGGCCGCAACGAGAAGGCCGAGCAGCCGAAGGTCTCCGAGATCGATGACGCTCTGGTCCGCCTGCGCGCGGTGCTGCGCGACTACCGGTCCGCCGTCACCGAGCCGCACCTGGCGTTGGGCGTCTCGGCGCTCGATGTCCTCCGCGCGCTGACGGCCCTGGCGTCCCTCTCCCCAGCCCCCTCCACGAGCGCCCGCTTCGATCTCGCGACCCTCGAGCGGCTCGCCGGACGACGCGACGCGGCGGCCAGGGCGCTCGCGACGGCGGCACGGCTCGGGGAATTCCGCTTCGGGCCCGACGACTCGCCCTGGTACGGCGTGAGCTTCACGCGCACGGAGGACGCCCGCGCCGCTCACGATCTCGCCGCGAAGCTTCACTCGCAGGACGTCCCGCGGCTGCTGGAGCGCGGCTACGAGCTCATCGCACAGACCCGCATGCGCCCGTTCCAGACGGTGTCGGAGCTCGGGGCCTACCTGAAGCTGCTGCAGGGTATCCGCGAGTCGCTCGATCGTTTTAGCCCGACCGTGTTCGAACGTCCGCTGGGTGAGCTCATCGACGCCCATTCGCCGCGACGGGATTCGTCCGCGATGAGCGGTCCGAACCGTCGACGCCTGCGCCGTCTGTCGAAGGAGTACGTGCGCCCGGGCGTTCACGTGCCCGACATGTACGAGGCTCTCGTGCGCATCCAGCAGCAGCGCACCGAGTGGCAGCGTGTGGTGGACGCGGGCGTCACGCCCGAGGTCCCGCTGGGCCTGGCCGACGTGCACGTCGCCTGGCAGCGTGTCGATGCGATGCTGGGTGAGCTCGACCAGATCCTCAAGCGGCAGGGCTCGGACCGGCTCGCGACCCTGCCCGTCCAGGTCCTCGTGCGCACGCTCGCCGGACTCGCCGCCGAGTCGACCTTCTTCGACAACCTCGTCGAGCGCGCGCAGCTGCGCGGCGAACTCGCGCGGCTCGGACTCGAACAACTCCTCGTCGAGTTGTCGGTGCGGCACGTACCCGAGGAGCGGGTCGGCGAAGAGCTCGAGTTCGCGTGGTGGCAGTCGGCCCTCGAGCACCTGCTGCGCACCGATCGCGCGCTCCTGGGGGCCAACACCAGCGTGGTGGACCGCCTCGAGCGCGACTTCCGGCTCGTGGACGAGGCCCACGCCGCAGCGGCGGGTCCGCTTCTGGCCGCCGAGCTGGCGAAGCAGTGGCGCATCGGTATCGTCGATCACCCCGACGAGGCCGCGGCGCTCAAGAGCGCGCTGAAGGACGGGCTGCACACCGCCCAGGAGATCTCGGATGCCGCGCCCACGCTGCTGCGCACCCTCGCGCCGGTCTGGCTGGCTTCCCCCTACGACGTGCCCGATGTCCCCACCGACCTGGCTTTCGACATGGTCATCGTCGCGGACGCCGCCGCGCTGTGTCTCGCCGAGGCGGCGCCGGCGCTCCTGCGCGCGCGCCAGGTCGTGCTGTTCGGCGACCCGGTGGTGCAGAAGCCGACGCTTTTCCGCGTCAGCGCATCGCTCGCTGCCGGGGTGGACGACGACGCCGACGACGTCCCCTTCGACGAGGTGTCGGTGTTCGAGCGCATCGCCGAGCTCCTCCCGGTCGACACACTGACACGCAGCTACCGCGCCGGCGGCGAGGATCTCGCGCAGCTCGTGAACGACGCCTTCTACGGCGGCGAGATCGTCTCGCTGCCCTGGGCCGGTTCGTACCTCGGTCGCGGGAGCCTCAGCGTCGATTACGTCGAGAACGGCGTCGGCGCACCGGATCCGGTGACCGGGGCGGTCGAGAGCCCGGACGCCGAGGTGGCGCGCGTGGTGACGCTCGTCGTGGAGCACGCGGTGAACCGCGCTTCCGAGTCGCTCATGGTCGTGACCGCCAGCCGCAAGCATGCGGAGCGCGTGCGCGCGGCCGTCGAGGCGGCGCTCGCGGGACGATCGGACGTCGCGGCGTTCATCTCCCGGGATGCCGCCGAGCCCTTCGCCGTGCTGACCCTCGAGGAGTCGGTGGCCGAGAGCCGCGACCGCGTGGTGTTCTCGCTCGGTTTCGGCCTGACCCGTCACGGGCGTGTGCTCAGTGACTTCGGCGACCTGTCCACCCCGGACGGGGAGCGGCTGCTCACCGTCGGCATGACCCGTGCCCGTCGGTCCATGGTGATCGTGTCGTCGATCCGCCCCTCGGCGTTCGACGACGGACGTCTCGAGCACGGCGCGGCCACGCTCATGGGCATCCTTGGGAACGTTGCGGGCCGTGGACGCGAGTCGCGACTGGAAGACCTGGCCGATCCGTTGACCCGCGCGCTCGCGCGCGAGCTGCGGCGACTCGGCGTCGAGGTCGATCTGGACTACCGCGGTCTGCTGCCTCTCGTGGCTCGCTACCGCGGAAAGGCCGTCGTGGCCGAGAGCGACCCCGAGACCATCGGCGAGTCCCTCCGCGAGACGCTGCGGCTCCGACCGCAGATCCTGCGTCGGTTGGGCTGGCACTACGTGCGCGTGCACGCGTTCGATCTCTACAGCGACCCCGCGGGCGTGGCATCCCGTATCGCGGAACTGCTCGGCGCCGCACCCGACGACACGACAGCCCCCGGCACGACGACCGAACCCCTCGACCTGCCCGGGTGAGTGCGGTGGGGGAGACTCCGGATGCCACCGAACCCGCCGTTCGACCGGCCTCGGCCGCACGGCCCGATGGCGCGGCTGCGCGGCAGCCCATCGTCAAGGTGAGGGGGTCCCGCCGTGCGCGGCTCCTTCCGGCGCCGGGCACGAGCGCGGAACCGGCGCCCGCCGATGACCGCACCCGCGAACGGCCGGCATCGCCCGCGGCATCCGGCCCGAACGACGCGCAGCTTCTGCGCGACGTGCCGCCGCATTACTGACGCACACGGCCGTCGCCCGCCGCGGCACCGCCCAGGATCGCCGTGATCAAGGCCTGCCCGCGACGAGACGCCGGGATATGGCGGATCGGTGCGCGGGGCGGCTTGTCAGCCGCGCGGCTGACGCTCGAGCAGGTCGCGGATCTGCACGAGCAGCTCCTGCTCGGTAGGGAGCTTGGGCTCTTCGGTGTTCTCCTGAACGCCGGCGTGCGCGGCGGCACGGGCCTTCCACTGGTTCATGGGGTAGACGAACACGAAGTAGACGACGAGCGCGACGGCGAAGAAGCTGATGATCGCGGTGAGAAGGGCGCCGAGCGGGAACGTCACGGTCTGCCCGTACAGGCCCGTGATGCTCGGCCCGAATTCGCCGTTGTCGTTGGGCACGTAGAAGATCGCGATCAGCGGGTTGATCACCGAGCCGACGATGGCGTTCACGACGGCGGTGAACGCGGCTCCGATGACCACCGCGACAGCGAGATCGATGACGTTGCCGCGGAGGATGAACTCCTTGAATCCCTTGATCACGACCAGGCTCCCCTTCCGCCGCGTCGCGCGAGAGTCAGGATGCCGGGGCGGACGCGGTCTTCGTCGATTCCGAGGACGATGATGTCGAAGATCCGCCCGTGCTCCCGGATGCCGCGCCGGACGCGGCGGCATTGGACCCGCGCGAGTCTGTGCGGTAGAAGCCGGAGCCGTTGAAGGTCACACCGATCGAGCCGTACTGCTTGCGCACCTCGCCGCCGCATTCGGGGCATTCGGTGAGGGCGGCGTCGGAGAAGGACTGCACCGCGTCGAAGCGGTGACCGCACTGCTTGCAGGCGTAGGAGTAGGTGGGCATCTCGGGTTCCTTCGGGTGTTCAGGCGGCGGAGCGGTCGATGGTGACCGTCCGCGTGGGGGTGACGACGCCGGAGACGGGCTGATCGTGCACGTCGCGCGGCACGTCGTCGACGAACTCGGAGTCGAAGATCACGGCGTACACCGGCGGGCACTTCTCCATCGAGCCGATGGTCTTGTCGAAGTAGCCGCCTCCCCAGCCCAGGCGCATTCCGCGCTGGTCGACCGCGGCTGCCGGGATCACGAGCAGATCGACGTCGTTGACGGCGATCGGGCCGAGCACGTCGCCGACCGGTTCGGGCAGTCCGAACAGACCCTCGGCGATCTCGGCATCCGGTGTGGCGACAGCCCAGTCGAGCAGACCGTCCTCGCGCGTGATGGGGAGGAGGACCCGGATGCCACGAGCGACCGCTCCGGCGACGAAGGAGTGCGTGCCGGGTTCGGTCGTGGTCGAGAGGAAGCAGGAGATGCTGCGGGCGCCCAGACGGTCGACGAGAGCGTCCAGCTGCTCCTTGACGCCGGCCTCGGCCAGCTCACGCCCGTGGGCCGAGACGGTCTGGCGTCGTTCGCGCAGGTCGGCGCGGAGAGCGCGCTTGGCCTGCTCGATGCTGTCGGGCATGCAGCAAGTGTACGTGGGTGCGCAATCGGTAACAGCGCGGTCGCGCGGCACCAGTAGGGTATGCGCATGCCTAACAAGCCCTTCAAGGCCGTGATCCCGGCCGCAGGACTCGGTACTCGCTTCCTTCCGGCCACCAAGGCCATGCCGAAGGAGATGCTCCCGGTCGTCGACAAACCCGCCATCCAGTACGTCGTTGAAGAGGCCACCGGAGCCGGTATCAGTGACGTCCTCATCATCATCGGACGCAACAAGAACAACATCGCCAACCACTTCGACTCGATGCCCGAGCTCGAGACGAAGCTGCGTGAGAAGGGCGACCACGACAAGCTCGCCAAGGTCGAGCACTCCTCCGACCTCGCCGACGTCCACATGGTGCGCCAGGGCGAGCCCAAGGGTCTCGGCCACGCGGTGCTCCGCGCCCGCAGCCACGTCGGAGACCACCCGTTCGCGGTCCTCCTCGGTGACGACCTCATCGACGAGCGCGACCCGCTGCTCGAGCAGATGCTGGCCGAGTACACCAAGCGCAACGCCACGATCATCGCCCTCATGGAGGTCGACCCCGCTCACATCCACCTCTACGGTGTCGCAGCGGTCGAGCCGACTGACGACGACGGTGTGGTCAAGGTCACCCAGCTCGTGGAGAAGCCCAAGGCGGAGGACGCTCCCTCCAACCTCGCCATCATCGGCCGGTATGTCCTCGGACCCGACGTGTTCGACATCCTGGAGCACACCGAACCCGGAAAGGGCGGCGAGATCCAGCTGACCGACGCGCTCGAAGAGCTCGCGAACGGCGGTGGCGACGGCGGCGGTGTCTACGGTGTCGTCTTCCGCGGGCGTCGCTACGACACCGGCGACCGTGTCGACTACATCAAGGCGATCGTTCAGCTCGCCTCCGACCGCGAAGACCTGGGACCTGCTCTGCGTCCGTGGTTCAAGGAGTTCGCGGCGGGTCTGTGACCCGACGGGATGCCATGGATCTCTCCGTCCCACGACGGCACGGCGAGGTGTCGATCCGTCTCATTCGCAACCGCGACGCGCGCGTGCTGCAGCAGCAGCTGATCGACAACCGGTCGTGGTTGCGGCCGTGGGAGGCGACGAGTCCGGACGGGCCCGTCTCGTTCGACATGCGGCTCGGCATCCGACGTCTTCTTCAGCAGTATCGCGACGGCCTCGGCGTCCCCTTCGTCATGGAGTGGGACGACGAGGTCGCCGGTCAGCTGAACGTGTGGGGCGTCTCACGCGGCTCCCTCGCCTCGGCGACGATCGGGTACTGGGTCGCGGAGGAGTTCGCCGGACGCAACATCACGACCATCAGCGTCGCGATGGCCACGGACGTCTGTTTCACCGCGCTGAACCTGCACCGTGTCGAGATCTGCATCCGTCCCGAGAATCACGCGAGCCTGCGCGTGGTGGAGAAGCTCGGGTTCCGCTATGAGGGACTGCGCCGTCGGTACATCCACATCGACGGCGACTGGCGCGATCACTACGCGTTCGCGCTCGTGCGCGAGGAGGTTCCGCACGGCGTGCTCGACCGGTGGGAACGGGGCCAGGTCCCCCCGGACGCCGCGCGCGTGCCGCCGGCGGACCGCCTGTAGGTCAGGGGCGACGGGCGGCGAGAAGCCGGCCATCGCCTCCTCCCGGCGAGACCCCACCCGGCTGACGTCGCATCTGCCGACTGCACCGGGGGTGTCGGCGCGACGCAGTCTCGAGATCCGCGGCCGCGACACGCGGAAGGATGCCGAGGTGTGACCTCGGCGTGACCTACCGTGGTGCCATGGGCGGACAGGTTCTCGGCGGCGGGGTGATCGTCTTCGTCGCGGTCGCGCTGTGGTTGGTGTACCTGCTCCCGTCATGGCAGAGCCGTCACCGCTTCACCTCGGCCGAGCGTAACGCCGTGCGACTGAACCAGGCGTTGCGCGTTCTGGCCGAGACCGCCGAGACTCCCCGCGAAGTGCACCTCGAGCTCACGGCGCGCACCGCGCACCAGCAGCAGAAGATCGCGCGTCAGGTGCAGGCGCAGAAGGCCCAGACCGATCTCGCCGAGGCCAGGGCCCGGCTGGAGGTGGCGCGCCAAGAAGCCGCACGTGACCGAGACCTGGTTCGGGAGCAGCGCGCTGCTGCGCTCGAGCTCGCCCGGGCTGAGCGGGCGGCCGCCGTCGAGGTGGCCAAGGCCGAGCGGGCCGCGGCCCTTGAGAAGACGCGAGCCGAGCAGGCTGCCGCCGTGGAGCGCGCCCGCGCGGAACGTGCCGCCGCCATCGCACGGCCGGAGTTGCGTCGGGCGCGCGCGCGTCGTCGTTTCCGGCTCGCGACGACCTCGTTCGCGGGCCTGGGGCTCGTCGCCGCCGTGACCGGTGGCATCCAGGCATTCTTCGGTGCCGCCCCCGTGCTGCTGTCCGTCGGGGGAGCGGTGCTGGTGCTGGCTCTGATCCTGCTGCAGCGGTTGTCGCGCGTCGCCGCCCGTGCCACGGCACGGCCGATCGCTGCGGCATCCGAACGCGCCCCGATCGAGGTGCAGGACTTCGCGGCCGCGGCTCCGGCACCTCGGCCGACATGGACGCCGCGCGAACTGCCGCGGCCGCTGGTCGCCTCCGCGGGATCGCGCGCCGCCGCCGTGGTCGATGAGCAGCTCGCCCGCGAAGCGCTCCGTGCTGCCGCGCGCGAGCAGGTCGCCCGTGACATCGCCGCCGCCCAGGCGCCCACGCCGATCGACGTCGCGCGTCCGGCGGCCGAGGCATCCCGACCCGCCCCGTCGCCCTACGCGAGCATGGGATACGTCGACGACGCCGAGATCGAGGACCACGTGCGCCGGCTCCTGGATCGTCGCGCGTCGGGGCAGTAGCCGAACGCAGCGCCACGCCCGGTGGTCAGCCGGGTCGGGTGACGCACGGGTGGCGTGATAGTGTTGTCGAGTTGTCCGGGCCTGTGGCGCAGTTGGTAGCGCGCTTCGTTCGCAATGAAGAGGTCAGGGGTTCGAATCCCCTCAGGTCCACCAATTCGCAACGGCGTCTCTCCTTCGGGAGGGGCGCCGTTCCTCGTTTTCAGTCACCTCCTCGGAGCGGGCGGCCCCGTCGATTCGCCCGCGCGCGCGGACCGTGGCGACGCCCATACCTTCAGGGCGGGCGCGCGGAGCGATCGCCTATTCGCGGAATGTCCCGGCCGAGGTGCACGCCGCCGGGGCCGGCATGGGATCAGGTTCTGAAGTGCTCGGGACGGCTTCGGGTCGTCGGGGCGTGTCGAGGTGCCGGCGGTGGGGGCGCTCCGTGGGCCAGCCGCGCGGGGACCCCGTAGGGGCGGCCTCAGCGGTTGGCGGCCCTCGGCGACGTCAGATTCTCTCGCGCCCAGGCGCCGAGCTGATCCAGCACGGGCAGTAGCCGGCGGCCGGCATCCGTCAGCTCGTACGACACCGACACGGGCGGACCGGCCTCGACCCGGCGAACCGCGAGCCCCGCGCCGGTGAGCTCTGCGAGCCGATCGGAGAGCACGGTGTCGCTGATACCTGAGACCGCGCGCCGCAATCCGACGAACGACGTCGCCCCGGCGCCGAGCGACGACAGGATCATGCCGTTCCACCGTTTACCGAGCACGGAGAAGGCGAGCGTCACCGCGGCGTCACAGGCGGTGTGCTCGGCATCGGGCATCTCCGGCATCCTTCTATCGTACGCGTGCTACAGTCGCGCTAGTCGCTACGTTTTACACAGTGACTATCATTTCAGATTGGAGCGTCATGTCCCTCTTCCGCCTGGATGCCAGCATCCTGCCCACTTCGAGCGCGAGCCGGTCGCTCGCCGACCTCGTCGAGCAGGAGTGGGCTGCCGCCCACCCCGATTCGGTCGTCACCCGGCGCGACCTCGCGACCGACCCCGTCCCGGCGACGGCCTGGGCGGATGCCGTGACCGGGAAGTTCGTCTCCGCCGAAGAGCGTACGGAGGGCCAGCGAGCGGCCCAGGCACTGGCGACGGCGTTCGCGGACGAGCTCATCGGAGCCGACGCGTTGCTCTTCGCGGTCCCGTTGTACAACTACGGTGTCTCGCAGCATTTCAAGACCTGGTTCGACCTGGCGTACACCGATCCGCGCATCGACCCGCAGGGCACGGCTCTCCGCGGCAAGCCGGCAACGCTCGTCACCGTGCTGGGCGGCAACTACGCACCGGGAACGCCGAAGGAGGGCTGGGACCACTCCACCGGCTGGCTGCGCCGGGTGCTCGCCGACGTCTGGGGTCTCGACCTGCGCGTTGTGGAGCGCCCGTTCACACTGGTCGGGGTGAACCCGGCAATGGACGCGTTCGCGGATGCGGCTGCAGAACTCAAATCCAAGGCCGAGAGTGAGGCTGTGGCCTACGGCCGCGAATTGGCCGCGTCGCGCGCCGCGTCGAACTGACAGATGTCCCGGGGCCCGGCGGTGAGGGGGATCTCTCGCCGGGCCCGCGGGTCGGACCGATCGTCGTTCTTCGCACCGGCACGACGTGACGGGTCGAGGTCGCGGATGACTTGGCGAGGCACGGATGTGCTCCGTATCCTGGAGAACTTTCGTCCACTCGACCCGCGAGGCCCCCATGTCGTACCCGGAACCCCTCTCCGCCGCGCTCGATCGCATCGTCTCTGCCGTCTCGACCGACCCGCGATTCGAGGGTGTCGCTGCGGGGGGATCGCTGCTGAACGGAACGGCCGACGAGTTCTCCGACCTCGATCTCGTGCTGGTGGTCGCCGACGCCCACTACCGTGACGTGATGGATTCCCGCGTCGACCTGGCCGCGGGTTGGGGGCGACTCCTCGCCGCTTTCACGGGCGAACACGTCGGGGAGCCGCGGCTCCTGATCTGTCTGTTCGACGAACCGTTGTTGCACGTCGACCTGAAGTTCGTGACCGTCGCAGACCTGGACGAGCGGATCGAGGACCCCCTCGTCCTCTGGGAGCGTGACACCGTCATCACCCGCCGGCTGGCAACGGCCTCCGCGACACCTCTCGCCGTGGATCCGCAGTGGATCGAGGACAGGTTCTGGGTCTGGGTGCATTACGGAGCCACGAAGCTCGGACGGGGGGAGATCTTCGAGACCGTCGACTTCCTGTCGTTCCTTCGGGCTAACGCTCTCGCACCGCTCGCGTCGCATCTTCGAGGTCACGAGCCGCGCGGAGTACGCCGTGCCGAAACCCTGCTGCCCGATGTCGTTCCCGCCCTGGCAGGAACGATCCCCGGTTATGACGTGTGCGCATGCGTGACGGCGACGCGGAGGACGATCGCGCTCTACCGGCAGCTGCGCGAGCAATTACCCCTGCCCGTCCGACGGGGGATCGAAGCCGAAGCGGCCGCCGTTCGCTACTTCGAGATGGTTGCGTTCGCGGTGGCCGCGAAAGCGGACGGTGCCGGGCGGAGCTGAGACGTTCTCTCGGCCCTGTCGCGGGGCGAAACGCTCAGGTCGTCCGGCGGCGTGCGCGGCTCCGTACGACGCCGAAGACAAGGGTTCCGAGGAAAAGGACGACCCCGATGATGGCGAGCCAGAGCAGGCCCTCGAACGCGAACCCCACGATCGATAGCACCGCCCACGCGACGAGCAGGATGACGAGTACGGTCCACATGCGCCGGACCGTACGCCGATGAAATCGGATGCGATCGTCCATTGACGAACGCCCGATCGTGTGCAGCTGACTCGCCGATCAGCGGGCCGGCCTCGCGCGCGCCCGCCGCGCGTTCGCGCCCCCGCGCGCCCGCGCGCTCGCCACCGCAGCCGCGCGCCCCCATGCGCCCGCGAGAGTACGACGCGCCCCTCGAGATGTCGACCCCCGAACGGATCGGGCTCGCCGGGTCGTTCACTTGCCGCACATCGCAGATCCCGAACGTGATTCCCGAAACGGTTCCAGCTCTCGCCCGGGTGATGGTCGCCGTCGCCCAGCGCCGGTACTCGCTGACCGTCGTGTGATTACCCTGTCCCTTCGCGAGAAACGACGTCCCCGATGACGCCTGTGCCTTTTTCCGTTGTCCCGCTCCTCACCGCCGTGAGTCCCCCCGTCGTGTGGCAAGCCGTCCAGGACGTCTATGCCGATGTGGCCTGGTACTTCCCGCTCGCCATCGCGGGGGTCGTGGTCTGGGGCCTGTGGCTCTACCGCTTCATCCTGTCGCGCCGCGCGCGGCCGATCGAATCCGACTACCGGACGACGACATCGGTGATCGTGCCGTCGTACCACGAAGACCCCGACATCCTCATGCGGTGTCTGGAGTCCTGGCGAGCACAGGGCCCCACCGAGATCATCATCGTGCTGGACGTCCAGGACCTCGAGGCTCACCGGCGGATCGTCGCACTGGCCGATGACCGCCTGCGTCCCATCCTCTTCCACCACGTCGGGAAGCGGTCTGCGCTGGGGGCGGGCATCCGTCTGGCGGTCGGGGAGATCATCGTGCTCACCGACTCCGACACCTGGTGGCGTCACGGGCTTCTCGTCGCCGTGCAGAAGCCCTTCGCCGACCCGCTGGTCGGGGGTGTGGGAACGCACCAGAACGTCTTCCAGGCGCGTACGAGCGTCTGGCGTCGCATCGCCGACTGGATGGTCGACCTCCGCTACTACGACTACGTTCCCGCCATGGGCCGCGCGGGTGCGGTTCCGTGTCTGTCCGGCCGCACAGCCGCGTACCGACGCGACGCTGTACTGGCCGTGCTCGACCACCTGGAGAACGAGTTCTTCCTCGGCCGACGCTGCATCGCCGGTGACGACGGCCGCCTCACGTGGCTCATCCTCGCCTCCGGCTACAAGACGGTGCACCAGTCCTCCGCTCGCGCGTTGAGCATGTTCCCGGACACCTTCCGGGCATTCGTGAAGCAGCGCGTCCGCTGGAGCCGCAACTCCTACCGCTGCTACCTGACCGCCGTCGCCAAGGGGTGGCTGTGGAAGGTGCCCTTCGTGACGAAGGTGACCGTACTGCAGATCCTTCTGACCCCTGTGACGATGGGGCTGACGATGTTCTATCTCGTCTTCAGCCGGTTGGACCTGTCGGTGCTCGGCATCCTGGCAGCGGTCGGCTGGGTGCTCCTGGGACGTGGCATCCGAGGGATCTCGCACCTGCGTCGCAACCCCGCCGACCTGCTCATCCTGCCCCTGTACGCGATCGTGGTGATCTTCGTCGCGCTGCCGGTCAAGACGTTCTCCTTCTTCACGATGAACAAGCAGGGGTGGTTGACCCGCCATGCGAACCAGATGGGTGGGGACGGCCAGACGGCGCGGACTCTCGAACCGCAGGTCGCCGCTCTCGAGCCGGCGGTGGCGTCGTGAGGGGGCGCACGGTCGCGGCCATGGTCGCGGTGGCGGCTCTCGTCGGCGGTGGGGCGGCCCTGGCGGCCACCCAGTTCATCGAGGCTTCGGGCGAACCGGAGGCCTACGGAGTGAACGAGATCGCGCGCAACGGCAACGTCCAAGGCGTGCTGTATCCGGGTGATCCGACGAGCGAGGCGGAGTTGGTCGAGCAAGAGGGGCAGCGCGTGGTCTACGTGCGCAAAGTCGCCTCGGCCGCCTACTGGGCGCTGTCCGTCGATGAGCCGTACCGCTTCCAGACCGGTGACCGGTACACCCTCGTGCTGCCCGAGCGACCCGAGCCCTACACCGTCGACGATCTGCTCGCCCTCGCACCGGAGTCGCTGACCTCCAACGCGGACGGGTCCTACCTCCTCACGGAGGACATCGCCGTCATGGAGGGAGCGACCCTGGCCCTCGGGTCCGTCGCTCTGCGGCTGCAGAGCTCGGCGGCCGGTTTCACCTCCATCGTCGCGTTCGGTGGACGACTGGAGATCGCCGGCACTCCGGAGGCCCCGGCATCCATCACCAGCTGGGACAGCGCCGCCGGGGCGCCGGATACCGACACTCGCGACGGTCGCGCTTACCTTCGCGTCATCGGTGGGACCGCCGACCTGAGCCACGCCGCGCTGTCGGCGTTGGGGTTCTGGAGCGGCAGCACGGGAGGCCTGGCGATCACCGGGAGCGATGATCTGGACGATCCGACGCTCGCCGGCACCATGCAGCCTGGCGCGCGGGCACTCGTCGCACCGCCGGGTGCTCCCGTCGTCGACGCCGCCGCTGCGATCGACGACGCCGATGCTGCCGACGCCGCTGCGTCCTCGGCGCCCGCAGGTCTCGCGTCCGCCACCATCGCGGACTCGGCGATGACGGGCAACGCCTTCGGCATCTTCGTCTCCGGTGCGCAGAACGTGAAGATCACGCGCACCACCGTCAGCGGCAGTCTGGTGGACGGGATCACGTTCCATCGTGCGGTATCGGCGAGTCTGGTCGAGGATTCGCAGTCCATGGACAACGCCGTGGACGGGGTGACCATCGGCCGCTCCACCTCGGGCATCACGCTGCAGAACGTCATGGCCGCTCGCAACGGTCGCAATGGAGTGTCCATGGACGGCCAGTCCCTGGCCGATGGACCCAGCGCTTCCGGGACCACGGTGGAGAGCTTCGGCGACAACATCCTCGACGGCGGTCATGTCGCCGAGAACGGCCGCTACGGGGTCGAGATCATGGGTGGCAGCGGCATCCAGGTGACTCAGACGCGGTTCGTCCGCAACCCCGACGGTGTCGTGCTCGACCGCGGAGCGGCCGGGGTCCGGGTCACGGGGAACGAGTTCGTCGATCAGGCGGCGAAGTCCATCGCCGTCCGGGAATCGGTCACGGATGCCGTCGTGGAGGGCAACACCATCACGGGATCGGACACAGGCGTGAACGTGCGCAACGCCGATGCCGACATCACCGGCAACGTCGTCCATGATGTGTCGAACCACGCCGTTCTGCTCGTCGGCGACGTGACCGGGACGACCGTCGCCGGCAACGATCTCGGTGGCGACGGCAGCACGGCACTCCGTGCGGAAGGCTCTCGCGGCGCGGTCATCGGCGAGAACGACACCGACCGGTGGCATCCGGCGGCGACCGTCACATCCGTGCTGCGGTTCATCTTCCAGCCGCTCACGGTCATCTGGCTGGGACTGGGAGTCCTGCTCCTGGTCACGGCGGCGACGAGGAAGGACCGCCACTTCGGCACCTTCCGCCACCCCTATGAGCAGCATGTTCCCCTCACATCTCTGAGCCGCGGGATCGTCTCACCCGACTCGCTGCGGGACGGACCGTCATGAGGCAGGGCCGACCCGTGCTGATCGTGCTGGCCATCGTGCTTCCCGTGATCCTGATCGCCGGAATCGTGGTCGTGCTCGTCACCCGGGGGGCGTCCCCCGAGGCGGAGCCGCAACCGTCGACCGGGGTGAGCGATCCGTCCCCGGGACCGCAACCGACCGGTCCCACGGCCGAAGGGGTCGACTGCACCGAGGCCACGGTCGTCGTCGCGACGGCCTCAGAGTTGCAGGATGCCCTCGACGAGGCGCAACCCGGAGCCTCGATCCGCTTGCAGCCCGGCGTCTATCCGGGCGAGTTCACCGCGACCGCGACGGGTACGGCCGACGCCCCGATCCATCTGTGCGGCGCCCCCGACGCCGTGCTCGACGGCGGAAGGGTGGACGGCGGCTACGTGCTGCACCTCGACGGGGTCTCCCACTGGCGAGTCGCAGGCTTCAGCATCCGCAACGGTCAGAAGGGACTCATGGCCGACGGAGTCACCCACACGGTGGTCGAGGGCCTGACGGTTTCCGACATCGGGGATGAGGCCGTGCACCTGCGCGCGCACAGTACCGACAATCTGATCTCCGGCAACGTCATCCGCGACACCGGCAAGCGCCGGGCGAAGTTCGGTGAGGGCGTGTACATCGGTACGGCGGAGAGCAACTGGTGCGATGTCACGGACTGCGAGCCCGATCGCAGCGACCGCAATGCCATCGTCGGGAATCGGATCTCCGGAACGACAGCCGAAAGCGTCGATGTCAAGGAGGGGACCACGGGCGGGCGTGTGGAGGGCAACACCTTCGACGGGGCCGCCCTCGTGGAGGACGATGCGGATTCGTGGGTCGACATCAAGGGCAACGACTGGGTCATCCGCGGCAACACCGGCACCGATTCGCCGGGGGACGGGTATCAGACCCACGAGATCCTCGACGGCTGGGGGCGAGGCAATGTCTTCAGTGCCAACGTCGCCGACGTGGGTGGTCCCGGATTCGGCTACGCCGTGACGGCCAGGCTCGGCAACGTCGTCGAATGCAGCAACTCCGCGTCGAATGTCGGTGAAGGCCTGAGCAACGTCGACTGTTCCGCGGGGACGCCGTAGCCGGACGCGCGGGACGCGGGCCCCGCGTGCCGTGACGCGCCGGGTACGCGGGTTCCGCGTACCGAGACGCGGTGGCCGAGCGGAGCCGGTGTTCGCACCCGGCCCCGCTCGACCGCACGTCGCGTCAGCGCGTGCAGGTGATGTTGGTCAGTCCCTTCGCCGCGCCCGACGGTGCGCACGCGACGACGGTCCCGGTCGCGCCGGACTGGACGGAGACCTCGTAGCCAGGGACGCCGCCCGTGACGCTGTTGCCGCGGAACACGTTGCCCTGGCCCCACCCGGAGAGTGCCACGTGCACCTGGAAGGCGTCCAGGAGGGTGCCCGATCCGCGGTTGCCAGTGAGCTGGTAGCCGTTGCCCTTCACGTCCACCCAGGAGTCGCCGTAGTTCTGGCCCGAGTAGCCGGCGTCGGAGAACGTGTTACCGCTGACGACGCCGCCGGTCGTCCCCTCCTTGATGTCGATGCCCTCGGCCGAGGTGCGGGAGATCGTGTTGCCGATGATCTGCGCGTGGTCCGAGCGATCCGGCGTGCTGGACGAGCCCATGATGGACGACCAGTTGCTCTTCGCGCTGCCGATGTAGATGCCCTCGCCGTAGGACGGCTTGTCCCGCCCGGTGTCGTGGATGCGCGAGTTGCGCACCGTCACGTGCGTGCTGCCGGTGCGCAGGTGCACCGCCTCGGCCCCGATGTCGCCGACATCGACGCCGTCGATGACGGTGTAGCTGGAGCCGTCGAGGACGATTCCCTTCGCCGCACGAGTCACCGTCAGTCCCGAGACGTTCCAGTGATCACCGGTGATGTGCAGGGCGTAGCCCGACGAGATCTTCCCGGTCGTCAGCACGGCTCGTGACGAGCCGGTGAGAGTGATTCGCTGTGACGCGGTCCCCGAGGCCGCAGCGGCGAACTCGCCCGTGTACGTGCCGTCGTTCAGACGGATGGTCTGGCCGGGCCTGGCTGACTTCAGCGCGGACGCGAGCTGCGCCGACGTCGAGACCGTCACGATCGCCGTGCCCGACCCGGCCGCCGGCGCGGTGGGGGCCGAGGCGGTCGGCGTCGGCTTCGGCGCAGCCGGCTTCGCACCGGTGGCCGCCGCCGCGACGGTGAAAGTCGCGTTCGTCTCGTGCCGGCCCGCCTCATCCTCCCAACGCACGTTGAGTGTGTGCGCGCCGGACGTCGTCCGGATCGGCCAGGTGTAGGGCGCCGTCGAATCCTGACCGAGATATGTCCCGTCGAGACGGAACTTCACCTTGACGCCCGCGGGGGCACGCACGGCGAGGTCGAAAACCCCGCTGGCGCGCGTGGTCCCTGCCAGAACGGCGCCGTCCACCGTCACGTCGGCGGTGCTCAACGCGGACGCGGCGGGGGCTGTCGCGATCGTTCCGATCGCGACCGTGGCGGCGACGGCGACGCGTGCCGCCGCGCCGATGCTGATCTTGGAAATCTTCACCCTCAGTCGTCCTTCTGCTCAGAACAACGTGCGAGAATCTCGACGTTGCGTTGTTGTCAACCCCATGGCGCGAAGATCTAAACAGTTCGCGGATGGTGAGCAAAAGTTCGGTACTGGGCGCGCAGAATCCGTCCGTCGCGCGAATAAAGGTTCGCTCCGCGCGGGCGACGACGGTGCGGCTCGCCCGCGCGGAGCGCAGCGATGGGGCGCGACCGCCGCGAGATGCGGTCGCGCCGACCGCCGGACCAGGGACGCGTGGCGTCAGGACTGGTCGCCGCTGGATCTCGCGGCTGACGTCGGCCTGCGCGCCGCCCTCGCGTCAGTGCGGATCGGCGGCGTTGAGCGCGCGGACCGTCTCCGCGTAATCGCCGCGTGCTTCCGCGTGGCGCAGGAAGGCGACCCGTTCGACCTGAATCTCGGTCGCGCCCGGTTGATCCTGCAGGATCGCCATGACCTCGTCGGCGAAATCGTCCAGCGGCATCGCGAACGGGCTCTCGCGCTGCCCCTCCAGCAGATCCGTGGCCACCGACGGCGGCTCGAGTTCCAGCACCGACACGGACGTGCCCTCCAGCTGCAGCCGCAACGTCTCGCTGAACATGTGGATCGCCGCTTTGGTCGCGTTGTAGGTGGGGGTGACGCGCAGTGGCACGAACGCCAGACCGGAGGAGACGGTCATGATCGTGGCATCCCGCTGCCGCAGCAGGTGCGGCACGAAAGCGGCGATCAGGCGCAGGGGACCGAGGACGTTGGTGGTCACGACCTCCTCGGCCGATGCGAGGACATCGGTTCCGGTGGTCCAGTCCTCGACACGCATGATGCCGGCCATCGTCACGAGCACGTTGAGGTGGGGATGGCGCGCCAGCACCTCGCCTGCCGCGTCGGCGACGGAGGTTGCGTCGGCGGTGTCGACGCGCACGGTGTCGATGCCGGGGTGGGTCGCGGCGATCTCGTCCAGCAGCGCCTGTCGGCGTCCGCCGACGATCACGGTGTTGCCCGCGGCGTGGAGCCGCTCGGCGAGGGCCAGACCGATCCCGCTCGTGGCGCCGGGGATGAAGACGGTGTTTCCGGTGATGTTCATGCCGCCAGTCTTCGGGGCCGGACGGTCGGCATCCAGGTCCCCGTCGTCGGGGGATCCGCGGTCCCTGGATGCCGGTCGGGCAAGGCCGCAGGATGGGGTCATGGACAGGAGCGGCATGGCGGAGTTCCTTCGCGCGCGTCGCGAGGCGCTGCGCCCCGCGGACGTCGGGTTGACCGACGGGCCGCGGCGCCGGACGGTCGGCCTCCGGCGAGAGGAGGTCGCGGCGGCCGCGGCGATGTCTGTGGACTACTACACGCGTTTGGAACAGCAGCGGGGGCCGCAGCCCAGCCCCGCCGTGCTCGCCTCCCTGGCGCGGGCGCTGCGCTTGACCAACGATGAGCGCGACTACCTCTTCCGGCTCGCCGGCCATGCCGTGCCCGACCGGTTCGGCCGTGCCGATCACGTGAGCCCCGCCCTCCAGCGCGTCTTCGCTCGCCTGTCCGACACACCGGCACTCGTCATCTCGCACCTGGGCGAGACCCTCGCCCAGAACGCGCTCGGCATCGCGCTGCTCGGCGACCATGTGGGGGCGCGAGGGTGGGAGCGCTTCGAGGCGTGGCGGTGGTTCGTGCCGCCGCACACGGACCGCGAGCTCTATCCGGCGCATGATCGCGGACGCCAGGCGCGCGCGATCGTCGCCGGCCTCCGCGCGGCTTACGGCCAGCTCGGCGTGGCCTCCACCGCGGGCGAGCTCGTCGCCGAACTCCTGCGACGCAGCGACGAGTTCCGACTCCTGTGGGAACGTCAGGAGGTCGCGCAGCGCTTCGCCGACCACAAGGTGCTCGTGCATCGCGAACTGGGCGATATCGAGGTCGATTGCCAGGTGCTCTTCACGGAGGATCGCGGTCAAGCACTTCTCGTCCTCACCCCGGAGCCGCGCAGCGAGGCGGAGGAGAAGATCCGTCTGCTCGACGTGCTGGGTGTCCAGCGCTTCACCGCGGGGTGAGACGAGGGATGCCGCGACCGGGGAGAGGCGCGGCATCCGGCGTCACACGGAGGTCGCGTTGCAGATCCGGTCGCGCGCGTCGACGGGACCTGGCGAGCCGGAACTGGAGTTCGTCGGTATCGGCGAGCATTGCTCCATCGAATTCGCGCGGAAAAGATTCGCGAGACACTCTCGTCGTCCGGGGCGCTCCAGGAACGAACGCCAAGTGCTATCTGTCTGCACGTCCTATTGCTGCGGAGCGCTGCCACACTGCTTTATCACATCTTCAAAGTGCCTCTGCTCGAATTCGAATGCGGTGTACGATTGATCATCATGGCCATTAAACACATCACGCATCTCGTCGATGACCTCGACGCAACCGTCCTCGAAGAGGGCGACGGAAAGCACATCACGTTCTCGGTCGAGGGTCGCTCCTACGAAATCGATCTCTCCGATCGCAATGCGGACAAGTTCTACGCGGCCGTCGCGCCGTTCGTCGACGCCGCCCGCCCCGTCGGTCGGTCGAACTCGGCTCCGCGGCGTGCGGGTTCCTCGCGTCGCTCGAGCGGCATCGATCTCGCCGCTGTGCGCGAATGGGCACGTGCGAATGGGCACACGGTGAGCGATCGCGGTCGGGTTCCCGCTTCCGTGCTCGAGGCCTACGGCGCCGCCAATTCCTGAAGACGACGTCATGCCCTCAGGGGAACGCCGAACCCCTTTGCTTCCCGGTGCGGTGACGCAGTTCGCCGTGCTCGATGCCCTGATGGGCGGTGTCTACTCCTCGGGAATATCGGTTTCCGAGCTCCGTCAGTCGGGCGATACCGGGATCGGGTGCTGTGAGGGGCTCGGCGGCGAGGTTCTCCTCATCGACGGGGAGGCGTTCGAGTGCACGGTCGATGCCGCTCCGCGGCGCATGCGCGATGAGGAGACTCTGCCGTTCGCCGATGTCTGCTTCTTCGGCTCGAGCGTGGGAGAGCGGATCGTGGACGCCGACTTCGAGGCGTTGACGGCGACGGTCGAGCGAAGACTGCGGAGCCGCAACCTTTTCCACGTCGTGCGGATCGATGGAGTCATGGCACGGGTACGGACCAGGGTCACGGCGCGTCAGGTCCCACCCTTGCGTCCTCTCGCGGAAGTGGCGGCCGAACAAGTCGAGACGGAGACCGTCGAGCGCGCGGGCGTGATCGTCGGCTTCTGGATGCCTCGGATCTACCAGGGCATCACGGTCGCGGCGCTCCACCTGCATTTCCTCAGTGATGATCGCGCAATCGGCGGTCACGTCCTCGACGTCCGGGTCGGTGAGGCTGTTCTCCGCGTCGCGGCATTTGCGCAGTTCTCGCTACGGCTTCCGCTCGACGAAGAATTTCTGTCGACAGAACTCACGCACGACGAGGACCATCGAATCACGGCGATCGAAGGCCGCGCTCGCCCCTCCTTTGCCGAATGATTCAGGCCCCCTCAGTGAGGTTATTAAGCGGGTGAAGTACCCTCGTTCTCACGGAATATGCTCATGTGGGCGACGTACAATCGCCGACATGGCGAAGAAGCAGATTACGCAACTCATCGACGATCTCGACGGGTCGATCATCGATGACGGGACCACGATTCACTTTTCGGTCGAGGGGCGCGCGTACGAAATCGATCTATCGGCCGATAATGCGACGAAGCTTCGCGCGGCGTTCGAACCCTTCGTGTCGGCCGGCCGGGCTCTGGGATCCGCTTCGGCGAATCCCCGTCGAGCGACCAGAGCCCGTTCCAGCTCTCCCCGCGATCTCGGCGACGTGCGCACCTGGGCCGAGGCGAACGGCTATTCCATCAACTCGCGCGGGCGTATTTCCGCGACGGTGCTCGAAGCATACGACGCCGCTCATTGACGCCCGGAAGGAGCCCCGGATGCCATGGCATCCGGGGCTCCTTCGCGTCTGCGGGGTCAGACCAGAGCGGTGGAGCCGACGCCCATCCGCAGTCGCTCCGCGGCCAGGCCCTCGGCGGCGGCCAGCGGCGTGACGCCGCGCGCGTCGGCCTCGTCGAAGACACGGCGCAGGGTGTCGCCGATGCCGGCCACGCGACCCATGATCGTCTCGCGCGAACCCAGATGCTTGGCCTCGAGGTCGAGGTAGATCACGCCGCCGGCGTTCACGACGAAGTCAGGCGCATAGAGCACGCCGCGCGCGGCCAGGCGGTCGGCGCCGGAGCGGTCGGCGAGCGGGTTGTTCGCGGGCCCGCAGACGGCCCGAGCGTCGAGGGCGTCGATGACATCGTCGGTGAGGACGCCGCCGATCCCCGCGGGGACGAACACGTCGGCCGGCACGAGATGCGCCTCGCTGGGCTCGACCCACGCGGCATCCAGCTCGGCGGCGAGGGCGCGCTTCGCGGGATTCACATCGGTGACCGTCAGCACGGCGCCCTCCGCGGCGAGACGCTCCGCGAGGCGACCGCCCACCTGCCCCAGACCCGCCACGGTCACACGGCGATCACGGACATCACCGGAGCCGACGACGCGATCCAGGGTCGCGATGATCGATGCGTAAACACCCAGACTGGTGGGCCCGGCGGGCTCGCCCGAACCGCCGACGGCGTCGGGAAGCCCGACGACGTGCGACGTGCGCTCGCTCACCACGAGCATGTCCTCGGTGGTGGAGCCGACGTCCTCCGCCGTGCGGTAGAGCCCGCCCAGGCTCTCGACGGCGTCACCCAGGTCGAGGAAGGCCGCGCGGCGTCGCTCGGCGTCGAGGATCGTGCCCTCCGGGAGGCCGATGACCGACTTGCCGCCGCCGGCGTCGAGTCCGGCCGCGGCGTTCTTCAACGTCATCGCGGCCGAGAGCCGCAGAGCGTCGCCGAGGGCATCGCTCCAGTGCGGATAGGTCCACAGACGCGCTCCGCCGAGGGCGGAGCCCAGCGCAGAGGAGTGCAACGCGACGGCGATGAACAGGCCGCTGCGGCGTCCCGTCACCACCTCCACGCGCTCGTGGGCGAAATCGGGCAGGGGAAGGGCGTTGGTCATCGCGATCCTTTGGTCGGTCGCCTTGTGGGCGGCACTGTCGTAGACGCCGCGGCTTTGCGGCATCCACTCCCATTCTGACTCGCGGTGGCCGCGGGAGCGAGCGCTCTATGATGGCGCGATGAACGCGCCCCTTCCCGCACGCAGTCGTCTCGTCGCCGCCGCGTTGGAGCGCGCCGGGATCGCGGGGGAGATCGTCGTCCTTCCCGACGCCGCCTCGACGGCGGCGCTCGCCGCGGCGGCCCTGGGCATCGAGGTCGGCGCGATCGCGAACAGCCTCGTGTTCTGGAGCGACGACGAGCCCCTCCTGGTGATGACCAGCGGCGCGCATCGCGTCGACACGGCGGCGCTGGCCGAGCGGCTGGGGCGCGGTGGCATCCGTCGGGCGACGCCGGATCAGGTGCTCGCGGCGACCGGACAGCCTATCGGGGGCGTCGCGCCGACCGGGCATCCAACGCCCCTGACGACGATCGTGGACGAGGACCTCGCGGACTTTTCCCGGATCTGGGCGGCCGGAGGAACGCCGCACACCGTGTTCCCGCTCACGTTCGACGACCTCGTGCGCCTGACCGCCGGCACGATCGCCAAGGTCGACTGACCCCCCCTGACTGATCCGTCCGCGCTGTCGCTCGGACGCGAGTGTCCAAGACACGCCGCTCGCTCGTCGGCGAGACGGCGTGTCTTGGACGCTCGACGTGGAACAGATCAGAACTTCAGCACGATCCGTCCGTCGATCTGTCCGCGCTCCATGCGCTCGAAGACGTCATTGATGTCGTCGATGGTCGCGGGGGACACGGTGGGGTGGATCGCGCCGCGTGCGTAGAAGTCGAGGGCCTCCTCCATGTCCTGCCGGGTTCCGACGATGGAACCGCGGATCGTGATCGCCCGAAGCACGATGTCGAAGATGTTCGCGGGGAAGTCTCCCGGGGGGAGGCCGTTGAAGACGATCGTGGCGCCGCGGCGCGTCACGGCGAGCGCCTGACCGAAGGCGCGCGGGTGCACAGCCGTCACCAGCACGCCGTGCGTTCCGCCGGTCTCACGCTGGATGACCTCACCGGGGTCGTCGACGGAGGCGTCGACGGTCACCTCGGCACCGTGACGGCGAGCGAGATCGAGCTTGGCGGGGTCGACGTCGACCGCCGCCACGCGCATGCCCATGGCGCGGGCGTACTGCACGGCGATGTGCCCGAGCCCGCCGATCCCCGAGATGGTGACCCACTGCCCCGGTTTGACGTCGGTCATCTTCAGGCCCTTGTAGACCGTGACCCCCGCGCAGAGGATCGGGGCGACCTCGAGGGGATCGGCACCGTCCGGAATGCGCGCAGCGAACCGCTCCTCGACCAGCATGTACTCGCCGAAGCTGCCGTCGACGGAGTACCCGCCGTTCTCCTGATCGGGGCACAGCGTCTCCCATCCTGTGCGGCAGTACTGGCAGGTGCCGCAGGCGCTCCACAGCCAGGCATTGCCGACCAGGTCGCCGACCTGCAGTTCGGTGACCTGGTCGCCGACGGCGACGACCCGGCCGTACCCCTCGTGCCCGGGGATGAGGTCGCTCTTGGGCGCGACGGGCCAGTCACCGCGGGCCGCGTGCAGGTCGGTGTGGCACACGCCACTGGTGATCAGCTGCACCAGGGCTTGCGTCGGTCCGGGCGTCGGGACCGGCACCTCGGTGACGACGAGCGGCTTGTCGTGGGCGACCACGACAGCGGCTCGCATGGTGGTGCGCACGTCCTCGTGCGCGGGGTGGACAGCGGTCTGGATATGCATTGCGAGTCAATCCTCCGTCTCGTGGACCGGATGCCGCGCCGCGGGCTCCGACATCCGCCGGGCGGATCCGCCCGGTGACGGCACGCTATGACGGCGGGGGTTGCACGCGGTTGCGTGCGGCGCCCCGTCGCCACGCAGTCCGTGTGTGCCGCGGTCTCAACCCCGTGCGTTCCGAGTGTCCACGACACGCCGTTCAGTCGACCGTCGGAACGGCGTGTCTTGGACACTCGACCGGGGGGATGGGGGCGGGAGGGGGGTGCGCGGGTGCGGGCGAGGGAGGTGTCAGGGCGTGAGCAGCTCGAACTCGTCGGGCGGGGTGGACCCCACATCGGTCCAGTCGCCGTCGTGCCACGTGAAGATCGCCACCGCCGACGTGACCATGCGCACGTCACGCTCGGCAAGGCGCGACACGAGCGCGCTCATTCCGGGGTCATGTGCGACCACCATGACCTCGCGGGCTGCGCTGCTGCGCGCCGCATCGAGCAGAGCGTCGGCCCCGGCCAGATAGAGCTCGGCGCGCTCGGTCACATCGACCTCGAACTCCTCGCCGAATGCCTCCGCTGTGGTCTTCGCCCGCAGGGCCGTGCTCGAGAGCAGCACCTCCGGGCGCACCCCGCGTCGCAGGACCGACCGCGCCATCGCGGGTGCGTCGCGACGGCCGCGATCGTTGAGCGGGCGATCGTGGTCGTCCAACCCCTCGGCGGCCCAGTCCGATTTGGCGTGCCGCGCCAGGATCAGTTGGATCATCGTCTCTCCGCTTCGCTGCCATCGAGGAATCGGACGCGAAGCGCGGGAGGGTCGAGCCGGCATCCGAGACGAGAATATCGACGCCGACGCCCGCAGGAGGAGGGTGGCGCGGACGGCGTGTCTGTGCCAGGGATCACCCGCCGACGTAGACCCACGCCCGGCGACCGCTGGACAGGGATACCGAGACCCGGCGATACAGTGACACCTCGTACTCGTCGGCCGCGTCGAGCTCCTCCGGGGTGAGCGCCAGGACGCGACCGAAGACGTGATCCCGTGGGTCGTCGGTCCGCCGGAGGACGCGGTGCGCCCCCGACCCGGATGACTGCGCCGCCCGGTCGTCATCGACCTCGGCCCACTCGACGCGGTAGCCGTGGAGCACGTCATCCTGCCCGGGGATGACGCGACCGAAGGTGTCCAGTTGCACTTCCGGCAGCTGCAGTGTTCCGTACGCGAAGAGGGACTCCGTCCCCGGACCGAAGCTCACGCGCTCAGGGTACCGACCTCCGTGTCCGCGCGCGCGAGTGCGTCCCCGAGAGTCGATCCGTCATGAGCCCCACGCGAAGTGCGCGACGGTGAAGATCGCCAGACCCGCCAGGGCGCCGACGATCGTCCCGTTCAACCGGATGTACTGCAGATCGCGTCCGACCATCAGCTCGATCTTCTCCGTGGTCTCCTCGGCATCCCATCGCTCCACCGTGTCGGTGATGATCGACGCGATGTCGTGGCGGTACCGCCCGACGAGGAAGACGGCGGCATCGGTGACCCAGCCGTCGACGCGGCGCTGCAGAGACTCCTCGGTCTGCAGCCGCCGACCGATGTCGGCGAGAGCCACGGACGCCCGTCGGCGCAGGGCGCTGTCGGAGTCGGCGAGAGAGCGCAGCAGGCCGGCCTTGGCGGTGTTCCACGCTTCGGCGGCGAGCCCTCGGACGCGGGGGCTGTCGAAGACGGATGCCTTCGCCTCTTCCAGGCGCATCCGCGTCGCGGCATCGTGCTGCAGGTTGTCCGCGAGGCGAGAGAGGTACTCGTCGATCGCCGCACGGGCCTGGTGGTGCGGGTCGGCGCGGACGGCGTCGACGAACCCGACGGCCTCGCGGTAGACGGTGTCGTCGACCAGCCGCTGGGCGAGCCCCGGTACCCACGAGGGCAGCCTTCGCGAAACGAGGCCCTGGAACATCTCGCGATTGTTGCCCAGCCACGCCGAGATGTTGTCGAGCGCGAGATCGACCGCGCCGTGGTGAGCGCCGGCGTCGACGACGTGTTCCAGCCATCCGCCGACCGACGGGCCCCAGTCCGGCGCGAGCAGATGCTCGCGGGCGAGGTCTTCGATGAGGCCCTGCACGTCGTCGTCGCTGAGAGCGCGGAGCACGCTTGAGGCGAGGGTCGCCCCTTCTGCCGCGAGCCGTTCGGCGTGCGCCGGGTCGGCCAGCCACGCGCCGGCCCGGGCTGCCAGGGGTGTCGCCTCGAGCTTCCTGCGGACGACGTCGCTCTCGAGGAAATTGGTCTCGACGAACTCCCCGAGCTGCTGGCCGATCTCGTCTTTACGTCGGGGGATGATCGCGGTGTGGGGGATGGGCAGCCCGAGGGGGTGGCGGAACAGCGCGGTGACGGCGAACCAGTCCGCAAGGGCGCCCACCATGCCGCCCTCGGCAGCGGCGCGGACGTATTGCAGCCACTCGACCTCGCGCTGGAGGGCGAAGGCCACACCGAACACGACGGCCATTCCGAGCAGAGCGCCCAGTGCTACGCCCTTCATCCGGCGCAGCGCGCGTCGCCGCTCCTGGTCGGCGGGGCTCAGCAGCGCCGTCGGTGTGCGCGCCATCAGGCGTCGACCGGTCCGAGCCACGCCGCGGCCAGAGCCGAGTGCGCGGATTCGGGGTCGGACGGGTGGAACTGCCCGGCCAGCACATCGCGGTAGAGCCTGCTGAGCTCGGTGTGGGCGAAGTACGACGACCCGCCTCCCACCAGCATCGCCTCATCGACCACGGTCTTCGCGGCGCTCACGGCGCGGTGCTTGAGGCCGGCCAGGAGCGAGAACCAGCGGGCGCCGTGATCGACGCGCGCGTCCACGTCATCGCTGAGAGCGGCGATCTGCGGCGGGAGCGCGTCGTAGGCGAGCGCCATGTCGGCGATGCGCCAGCGGATGTCGGGGTCGGCCGCGTAGCTCGCGCCTGTCTTCTTCGATCGGCGCGCGCGGGCGGTGTCGACCGCGAGATCCAGCGCGCGGCGGGCGATGCCCGTGTACACCGAAGCGAGCAGGATCTCGAACACCGCGAAGATGCCGAAGACGAGCGGATCGGGCTGCGGTCCCGGATCGAGCCGCCGTACGACGCGGTCCGCGGACGCATGGGCCCCGTGAAGCTCGGTGGTGCGGCTCTGCGTGCCGCGCATGCCGAGGGTGTTCCAGTCGTCGCGGGACACGACGCGCTCGTCGCGGTCGAGGAACGCGAACACCATCTTCGGCCCATCCGGAGACGTCGTGTCCAGGCCGTGCACGCCGAGGTGGTCCCACACCGGCGACAGCGAGGTGAAGATCTTCGTCCCGGTGAAGCGGTAGCCCCCGTCGCCGTCGGGCGCTGCCTCGGTGTCGCTGCCGAACAGCACCAAATCGTTCCCGGCCTCGCTGATGCCGAAGGCGAAGACCTCGCCCGCCGCCGCGCCACGCAGCACGAACCCGAGGTCATCGAGGCCCCGGTCGTGCATCACTTTGGCGACACCGGTCCATACCAGGTGCATGTTCACCGCGAGGGCGGTCGCCGGGGCCGCACCGGCGAGGCGCTGCTGCAGCACTGCCGCATCGGCGAGCGACAGCCCCGCACCACCCATCTCGGACGGGGCCAGGATGCCGAGGTATCCCGCTGCGCGCAGATCGTCGAGATCGTCCTGCGGGAAGGTGTTCTCGCGGTCGTGCACGGCTGCGCGCTCGCGCAGGCGCGCGAGCAGGTCGTCGGGGAGGAACCGATCGGGATCGAACGCGGAGGGCATGGCATCCATTCTGGTCCTCCGCTTCGACATCGCGGCCGCCGAGTTCGGATGCCGCCCTCAGTCGAGGGCGGCGAGCAGCGCGGCGACCGTCTCGTCGGGACGATCGCGGTGCGGCGAGTGTCCGGCACCGGTCACCACCGTCATGGTGACCGCCGGGTTCTGCAGCACCTCGTCGGCGAGTGCTCCGGTGAAGATCGAGTGCACCGCCGGGTCTGCCCCGATGATGTGCGTCGGCACAGTGAGCGCGACGGCCTCGATGCGCACATCCCACGTCGTGTTCTGCAGGCTCGTCTGCTCGACGGCCCAGCGGCTCGCGCGCTGGGTCGCCCGCGCCTTCAGTTCCACGTCGATGGGATGCCAATCGGGGTGCTGAGCGCGAACAGCGGCGACCGTCGGGTCGGCGAACGCCTGCTCCTGGCTCGCCCGCACGATCTCGCGGTCACCGTCAGCGAGCTGGATCGCCGGGTCGACGAGGACGATGCGGCGCGCCCATGCCGGGTCGCCGGCGGCGGCGAGGGTGACCGCGGCACCGCCGAGCGAGTGACCGACGACGGCGCCCCACGCCTCGCCGTGCGGGGGACGCGTCGCGGCCAGATCGGCGGCGTAGGCGGCGAGCGTGTAGTCGAGTGCGCGCGGCGCGTCGCCGTGGCCGCGCAGGTCTACCGCCACGGCGTGCCATCCGGCATCGGCGAGCGCGGAGCCGAACCGCCACATCAACGCCGCGTCGGAGCCGAGGCCGTGAGCGAGGAGGACGGCAGGACGGTCGGGGGCGCCCCACGCCAGGCGCGGGAGGGTCACGGAAGCGGGCATGCCCCCATTCTGTCGGGTGCGTGCGGGCGCCTCTGCCGGTCACGTGCGTGTGCGGCGGCCCGGCGTCGTCCGCCCCACCGCAGAATGGATGCCATGATCTCGACCGAGATGGCCCTTGCGTTGCGCGAGGCCGGGCTGGTGTGGCATCCGCGCTCGGGTGACCGGTTCCAGTTGAACGAGCCGGAGTTCGAGGCCGACGTCTTCACGGTCAGCGAGATGACCGTCGAGCCGCGGGAGTATCCGACCGGGCGCATCCTCGCGTTCAACGGCACCACGGAATGGGCGCTGGACTCCGTCGCCACCGAGGACGCGCTGTGGCTGCCGTCGGAGGCGCAGCTGCGCGAGATGCTGCGATCGGCGTTCCGGTCGTTGCGCCGACTGTCCGACACGCACGAGGTCGAGATCTCGGTCGGCGGTGTGACGCTCGTGTTCGATCACCCCGAGCCCGCCGACGCCTACGCGCTCGCCGTGCTGGAACTGCTGCGCCGGCTGCACTGAGGCGCACTGCGTCGCTCGTGGCGGTCAGGTGATCGTGTGCACCGGTTCCGTGTCGGGGATCGGGCTCGCGTCGCGGTGGCGTAGGTCGGGGAAGCCGCGGACGAACAGCGCCGACACGAGCAGCCCCGCCGCGGCGAACCCCGCGCCGGCGACGTAGGCGCCCTGCGGGCCGACGCCGTCGACGAGGAAACCGGCCACGGCTGATCCGGCGGCCGCGCCGATGAGCTGACCGGTTCCGATCCAGCCGTACGCTTCCGCGGTTTCGCTGAACCTCACGCTCGCCGACGTCATCGCGAACATCACGGCCAGCGCCGGAGCGATGCCCGCACCCGCGAGGAGCAGCGTCCCGCCGAGCCACCAGGCGTTCAGCGACACGATGGTGAGGCTCAGGCCGACGGTGACGATGGCGAGGCGTCGCGCCATCGCCCACGGCCCGATCGGGATGTGTCCGAAGGCCAGGCCGCCGCTGAGGCTGCCGATGGCGAAGACCGCCAGCACGAGGCCGGCCTCGAGGCCGCCGTGGTCGAACGTGGCCACCACGCCGGCTTCGACGGCCGCGCACGCGCCGATGAGGAGGAACCCCGTGGCGGTCGCGAGGATGACCGGCGGCTTGCGCAGGACCGTCCCGAGCGCGCGACGGCTGCGCGGGATGCGGACACGCCCCACCTCGGGGCTGAGGATGAACCACGCACCACCGCCGAGCAGGATCACCACGATGAGGAGGAGCGCAGGCACCGTGCCCACCTGCGTGGCCACGAGGGTGATGAGCACCGGCGCGAGAACCCAGATGATCTCCTGCAGGGAGGCATCCAGCGAGTACAGCGGCGTCAACTGCGAGGAGTTGACCATCTTCGGGTAGATCGTGCGGACGGCCGACTGGACCGGGGGAGTGGACAGACCGCCGACGAGTCCGAGCGCCATGTACACCGGCAGAGGGACGACGAGCAGGGCGATGGCGGCGATGGCGGCCGCGCACACCAGCAGCGTGACGGTCAGGACGCGCCGCATGCCCCAGCGGCCCATCCACCGGCTGGTGACGGGGCCGGCGATGGCCTGCCCCACGCTCGTGGCGGCCAGGACCAGACCGGCGGCGCCGTAGGAGCCGGTGATGTGCTCGATGTGGAGCAGAACGGCGAGGCTGATCATGCCGTTGGGGAAACGAGCCGTCAGCTGAGCCGCGATGATGCGCCCCACGCCCGGGGTTCTGAGGAGTACGCGGTAGCCGGCCACCGCACCACGCTACCCGGTGCCTCCGACACCGGAGGCGTGGGCGTGGTCGCACCCTGCTGCGACACGCCGCGACACGCCGAAGCCGGATATCCACCCCCTGTGCGATGTCGGAACCCCCGTCTACGGTCCGAACTGTGGACGGATGCCGGAAGGAGGCGCAGATTCCGCGGAACGGCGGGCCTCGACGCGGTCGAAAAAGGTCGGCGACCTGTGGATGAAATCGTGGACAACCTGTGTTGTACATGGGGAGAGCGGTGGAAAATCACATCGATGTAACTACTACCCCTTGTGGTTCCACCCGATGTCCGTCCCCATATGTAGTATTGAGCTCCCGGCCCGCCCCCGAGCGGTCGGACGACGATTTTCCAGGGGAGAGAGAGAACGAAATGGCGATCACGGTCTACACCAAGCCGTCCTGCGTCCAGTGCAACGCGACGTACCGCGCACTCGACTCGAAGGGCATCGAGTACAGCGTGCTCGACGTGACCGAGGACCCCGCGGCCCTCGAGCAGGTCAAGTCGCTCGGGTACCTCCAGGCCCCCGTCGTCATCACCGACGAGGACCACTGGTCGGGCTTCCGCCCCGACAAGATCGACGAGCTGGCCTCGCGCCTGGCCTGATCCCCGACGGGCTCAGAGGGTTCTCGTGAGCGCTGTCATGTCGGAGACCGAGGCTCCGCTGCTTGTCTACTTCTCGAGCTTGTCGGGCAACACCGCACGTTTCATCGAGAAGCTCGGCAAGCGGGCCGTCCGCATCCCCCTGCGACCGACCGATCCGCCGCTCCACGTCGACGAACCCTATGTCCTGGTCACCCCCACCTACGGCGGGGGCGTCGGTCGTGGCGTCGAGAAGGGCGCCGTTCCCAAGCAGGTCATCCGCTTCCTCAACGAGGAGCGCAACCGACGTCACATCCGTGGAGTGATCTCCGCGGGAAACACCAATTTCGGCGACGCCTTCGGGCTCGCCGGAGACGTCATCAGCCGCAAGTGTTCCGTGCCGCACTTGTATCGCATCGAAGTATTCGGCACACCAGAAGACGTCGAGCGCGTCACCGAAGGATTGGAACAGTGGTGGAAGTAGGGCTGAGCGACGTGGACTTCAAGACCGAGGCGCGATTCGAGGGGCTGGATTACCACGCCCTCAACGCGATGCTGAACCTGTACGACGCCGACGGCAAGATCCAGTTCGACGCCGACAAGCGCGCCGCGCGGGAGTACTTCCTGCAGCACGTCAACCAGAACACGGTGTTCTTCCACTCCCTGAAGGAGCGCCTGGACTACCTGGTCGAGAAGGAGTACTACGAGCCCAAGGTGCTCGAGAAGTACTCGCTCGAGTTCATCCAGGAGCTCAACGACCGCGCCTACGGCAAGAAGTTCCGCTTCGAGACCTTCCTCGGCGCCTTCAAGTACTACACGAGCTACACGCTGAAGACCTTCGACGGCAAGCGCTACCTCGAGCGCTTCGAGGACCGTGTCGTCATGACCGCCCTCGCGCTCGCCGACGGCGACCAGCGCCTCGCGGTCCAGCTCGTCGACGAGATCATCTCCGGCCGGTTCCAGCCGGCCACCCCGACGTTCCTCAACGCCGGCAAGGCGCAGCGCGGCGAGCTCGTCTCGTGCTTCCTGCTCCGCATCGAAGACAACATGGAGTCCATCGCCCGCGGCATCAACTCGGCGCTGCAGCTGTCCAAGCGCGGCGGCGGCGTCGCCCTGCTGCTGTCGAACATCCGCGAGTCCGGCGCCCCGATCAAGCAGATCGAGAACCAGTCCTCGGGCATCATCCCCGTGATGAAGCTCCTCGAAGACAGCTTCAGCTACGCCAACCAGCTCGGAGCCCGCCAGGGCGCCGGTGCCGTGTACCTCAACGCGCACCACCCCGACATCCTGCGCTTCCTCGACACCAAGCGTGAGAACGCCGACGAGAAGATCCGCATCAAGACGCTGTCGCTGGGTGTCGTCATCCCCGACGTCACGTTCGAGCTCGCCAAGAACGGCGAGGACATGTACCTCTTCTCGCCGTACGACGTCGAGCGCGTCTACGGAAAGCCGTTCGGCGACATCTCGGTGACCGAGAAGTACCGCGAGATGGTCGACGACCCGCGCATCAAGAAGACGAAGATCAACGCGCGCGAGTTCTTCCAGACCCTCGCCGAGATCCAGTTCGAGTCGGGCTACCCGTACATCATGTTCGAGGACACGGTGAACAAGGCCAACCCGATCAAGGGTCGGATCAACATGTCCAACCTGTGCTCGGAGATCCTGCAGGTCAACACCCCGACGACCTACAACGAAGACCTCTCCTACGCCGAGATCGGCAAGGACATCTCGTGCAACCTCGGGTCGATGAACATCGCGCTGGCGATGGACGGTCGCGACCTGGGCCTCACCGTCGAGACCGCGATCCGCGCCCTCACCGCGGTGAGCGACCAGAGCCACATCGCCTCGGTCCGCTCGATCGAGGACGGCAACGACCGTTCGCACGCGATCGGCCTCGGCCAGATGAACCTGCACGGCTACCTCGCTCGCGAGCACGTGCACTACGGCTCCGAAGAGGGCATCGACTTCACGAACATCTACTTCTACACGGTGCTCTACCACGCACTGCGGGCGTCCAACCGACTCTCGATCGAGCGCGGGACGTCCTTCGACGGCTTCGCCGACTCGACCTACGCGTCGGGCGCGTTCTTCGACAAGTACACCGACCAGGTGTGGGAGCCGCAGACCGCCAAGGTGAAGGAGCTGTTCGCCGGCATCCCGATCCCCACGCAGGACGACTGGCGCGAGCTCAAGGCATCCGTCCAGCAGTACGGCATCTACAACCAGAACCTGCAGGCCGTCCCGCCCACCGGCTCGATCTCGTACATCAACAACTCGACGAGCTCGATCCACCCGATCGCGTCGAAGATCGAGATCCGCAAGGAAGGCAAGCTCGGTCGCGTCTACTACCCGGCGCCGTTCATGACGAACGACAACCTGGAGTACTACCAGGACGCGTACGAGATCGGCTACGAGAAGGTCATCGACACGTACGCCGCTGCCACGCAGCACGTGGACCAGGGCCTGTCGCTGACGCTGTTCTTCAAGGACACCGTCACCACCCGCGACATCAACAAGGCCCAGATCTACGCGTGGAAGAAGGGCATCAAGACGATCTACTACATCCGCCTCCGTCAGCTGGCGCTCGAAGGCACCGACATGACCGAGTGCGTCTCGTGCATGCTCTGATCCGCTGATCACGATTTCTTATTGAGGACACCATGGCTGAGAAGCTGCAGCTGCTGAACCACGTTCAGGCCATCAACTGGAACCGCATCCAGGACGAGAAGGACCTCGAGGTCTGGAACCGTCTCGTGAACAACTTCTGGCTGCCCGAGAAGGTGCCGCTGTCCAACGACATCCAGTCGTGGAACACGCTCACCCTCGACGAGCAGACGTTGACGATGCGCGTGTTCACGGGTCTGACGCTGCTCGACACGATCCAGGGCACCGTCGGCGCGGTCTCGCTGATCCCCGACGCGATCACGCCGCACGAGGAGGCGGTGTACACCAACATCGCGTTCATGGAGTCGGTGCACGCCAAGAGCTACTCGTCCATCTTCTCGACGCTGTGCTCGACGAAGGAGATCGACGAGGCCTTCCGCTGGTCGACCGAGAACGAGTTCCTTCAGAAGAAGGCGCACATCGTCATGGACTACTACCGTGGCGACGACCCGCTCAAGCGCAAGGTCGCCTCGACCCTGCTGGAGTCGTTCCTGTTCTACTCGGGCTTCTACCTGCCGATGCACTGGTCGAGCCGCGCCAAGCTCACCAACACGGCCGACCTGATCCGCCTCATCATCCGCGACGAGGCCGTGCACGGCTACTACATCGGCTACAAGTTCCAGCGTGGGCTGGAGCAGGTCGACCAGGCGCGCCGTGACGAGATCAAGGACTACACGTTCTCGCTGCTGTACGAGCTGTACGACAACGAGGTGCACTACACGCAGAGCCTGTACGACTCGGTGGGCCTGAGCGAGGACGTGAAGAAGTTCCTGCACTACAACGCCAACAAGGCGCTGATGAACCTCGGCTACGAGGCGATGTTCCCGTCGTCGGTGACGAACGTGAACCCGGCGATCCTGTCGGCCCTGTCACCCAACGCCGACGAGAACCACGACTTCTTCAGCGGGTCGGGTTCCTCGTACGTCATCGGCAAGGCCGAGGCGACGGAGGATGACGACTGGGACTTCTGATCCGGTTGTGACGAGAGGCCCCGCGCGAGTGATCGCGCGGGGCCCTTCGCATTATGCTAGGACGTTCTGATCGATTTTCGCGTGACATCCGATGGCTCCAACAGATATCGCAGCCTGGTTCGATCGCGCAAATGACCGACCTCGTCGCTATAAGGCTGTGTGGTCACAGATTGCGAAGCCATTTTGGGTCGGGCGCGGCTTTTTCCTCGGTTGCAGTTGTTGTCACTCGTTTAGAGCATTAAATCTTCTTCGGTTCGTGCAAGGGCGGCGCCTCGAACTATCTCGTCTATCAAGATGTGGACGTCGGAGCTGGGATTGTTTTGCGGATTCGTTCTTCCTTCCCTGGAATGCATCGTGTCGGTGAGCACGGCTCGATCTCGGGCCTTGTTGAACTGGCCAGTCAATGCGTGAGTCTGGATGCTCTTGGGGATCGAGGCTTGAACTATCCCGCATCTTTCCGCCCATCTGAAGGCCTCGACACGACTGAGATGTAAGTCAGCATCGACCTTGTGCCAGAGCAGCCAGATCTCGAAACTGGGATTCGAAACCGCACAGCGAATATCGTTCCGCTCAGCGAGTAGGAGTGCGGCCGCGATGCGGTCGACGAACCCGTCCACGTCCAACATTACCCAAACGGTATCGAAGACGTTGCGGGTGTCGTTCGCGGATCTCGCGTCGCGATTCTCTTTGTCGCGTAGTCGAATTGCTTCGCGGACCAGTGAGACCGGGTCCGTTCCAGACGGCGCAATCTCGACCCTCAAACCGGGGGTCCGAAGTTTCGCCGCGACATAGGCTAAATATGCCGCTTCTAGGACGCGTCCGCCACAGACCACGAGGATCCTACGATGCGGCCGGCGCGCGGATCGCGAATGCGACCTCCCGCCACGCGGCGAGCGGGCTCCCACTAGTCGCCGGAGGTGACGAGGGCGAGGAAGGTGTTGGCGATGGACAGGTTGGGCAGTCCTCCGAATCGGCCCGTCATGTATCCGCGCTCCAGGTTTTCTTCCTTGCGTGGGGTTCCGTATTCGGTTAGTGGGTACAGACTAGTGGCACCGGTATGCGACTTTTCCGCAACCCAAACCGACTCCCGGTCGATAGGCGTACCGGCGCCCAATAGTGACACATCGTGAGTTGTGAATATCAGTTGAGCTTGATGCACGTTGATTCGCGGGTCCGTAAAGACTGCCACCAGTTCGCGCACTAGCAGTGGATGGAGGCTCGTGTCTATCTCATCGACAACGCACACCGTGCCTTGCTCGAGTGCTCGGTAGGTCAACGAGCCGAAAGATAGAAGTGCGTGTGTACCGTCAGATTCGGCGTCAAAGGGGAGGTCCACGTCCATGTCCTCCCCGCGATGGCGGAGGACTATTTCCGACTCGATGGTGCGGAGGATTTCGTCGATGTTGTTGAGCTCATTCTGCGCTTCTAGAAGCTTCCGAATTCGCGCACGTTCTTCAGAGGGTAGCTCGTGGCGCTTTACATCGAGGCCGACCACGCCCAGGCCGGCCGACTCCATCAAAGCGGTCATGTGCGCACGATAACCCGGATCCTCGCTCATCCTCTGCTTCACATGGTGATGCTCTGCTCTGTAGTCGGTGGCGGCATAAACCGCAAGTGTCTCGGTGATCCAAGCGTGCGCTGCCTCGGTTGCGTCGAGGCCCGCAGCCGCCGCGGCAGAAAGGAACAACGCATTTGGACGGGTGGTGCCGCGCAGCAGGGAGGCTGGGCCTCTGAACGAGTCGCCGAACTTGTAGTCATCCAGTTCGCGTTCGAAGAGTACGCTTCGGCGGCGAGTCCGGAACACATGAAGGTACTCGCTCACCACTCTTTCGTCGTCAATCGCGAAGCCATACCGGTACTCCAGACCATCTCCGGCCACGAACTCGACATCGACCTCGGTCGGCTGATTCGAATGTGCACGGTCGAGTCGGAAGGGCTCGCGTCGTCCGGTCCCCCCCCGGGGCTTCCAGCTGGCGTAGCTGTTCTCCACGGCTGAGATGAGATAGCCGACCGCGTCGATGAGCGACGTCTTGCCAGCGGCGTTGCCGCCGTAGATGACGCTAACCGGAAGTATGTCCGGGCGGCGCCACCCTGCCTCCCGGGCCTCCCTCGTCCCGCGAGCTGACCTGTCAAGGGTCAGGCTCTGTCGGTCACGGATCGAACGGAAGTTGGCGACGGTGAAATCTATCAACACGATGGCTCCTTGGAGGCCGTGGGGGTGTCCTCGATCCAATCTTTGCAGAAAACTAGCGATTTCTTTACCTACGGCGGACAAACAGCCGGTTTCGAGGCGGTTTTCGCGCTAAAATTGCATTTAGCGAGCTCAAACCGACCACAAGTCGCGGAGTGACCGCAGATGCAGAGACCCCGACCTACCGGCGGCGGTTGAGCACCTCGGTAGATCGGGGTTGATGTCTTGGTGGACACCTCAACTCTAGACGGGGAACGTGTGCCCCGTGCCTGGGCGAGTCCAGGTTCGACCCGCTCAAGGACGCACGTGCGAGCGAACGTACCGAACTAGAGGAGAAAAATGTACGAAGTGGACTTCCTGCCGGTGGAGGCAGAAGAAGGTGGCTCTACCAAGAGCGGTGACGCCATCTGTATGAGGATCACCACGCCGAGTCGCGACGAGCCTGTCGTTGTTGTGATCGACGGTGGATTCGGCGCGGTCGGTGAGGACCTGGCAGCGCACATCGAACAGTACTACGGCACCAAGCGAGTGGACCTGGTCATCTCGACCCATCCGGATGGTGACCACATCAACGGGCTCGTGAAGGTCCTCGAGAACTGCGAGGTCGGTGAGCTGATGATGCACCTGCCGTGGAAGTACAACCGTCAGGCGGCGGAAATCTCGAACTTCGAGAGGATCGTGGAGTTGTACGACCTGGCGGTGAGGAAGAGCATTCCTATCACCGAGCCGTTTACCGGGGTCGTCCGGTTCGATGGAGCCGTGCGCGTTCTGGGCCCGACGGTGGCCTTCTACGAAGAGCAACTGGCCGGAGACGTGTCCGCGGTCACCGGGGCCGTCGAACTGTCCGCTCGGGGCTCGTTCGGCTCGCAGATGCTCGCCACAGGAAAGAAGGTCCTTGAGCGCGTGCTCAGCGCGTTCCCCGTCGAAACGCTCTCCGACGCTGACGAGACGTCTGCCCGCAACAAGGGGTCTGTGATCACCCTCGTTCAGGCGGACGGGAAGCGGCTCCTGTTCACTGGAGATGCGGGTATCCCGTCGCTCGATCACGCAGCAGATGAGTACGAGCGGATCGTCGGCACCTTCTCGGACTATCCGCTTGACCTGTTGCAGGCACCTCACCACGGAAGCCACCGCAATGTGGGGCCTACCGTGCTGAACCGCATTCTGGGACGCAAAGGGGAGGCATACGGCAGCACGTTGGCCGTCATCAGCAGCGCGAAACTGTCCGAGAAACACCCTTCGCCCAAGGTCACCAACGCGCTCGGGCGACGAGGTGCCACTGTAAATGTGACTGAAGGAACCACTCTCTGCTACGGAGCTACTAACCGCGCGGGCTGGGGACCCGCTACGCCCGTCCCCCCTCTTGAGGAGGGCGAATGGTAGGTGGGCACTTCGACTCGTACACGCTGAAGGCCCGCTGGCTTCCCGCAGCCCTCGTCACCGTGCCCGTGCTCATGCTTATGCTCAGCACCATCGAACTCAGCGCGCTTCTCGGGTCCGTGGGGCCGGCGACAGCTTCTTTGCTCTTTGGCGTTGTAGCGAGCGAAATCGCGAGGTCTCGTGGGCGGAAGATCGAGCGCGAGCTCGCGGGGCAGTGGGGCGGGATGCCAACAACGCGCGCGTTGCGGGCGGTGGCGGGCGCCGACACTGAGGTGCGTCGTCGCCGACTTCAGCTGGAGGCCTTCACCGGGCGTAAACTCCCCGGATTCGCCGAGCAGGAGGCTGACCCGCGTGGTGCAGACGAGGCAATTGCCCAGGCTGTGCGAACAGCCCTCGCCCTGCTGCGAAGCGCGGCGGAAGCTGGAACGGACCTGCTGCAGAGCGAAAACACGAGCTATGGGTTCCGGCGAAACCTCTTCGCGCTAAAGCCATTTGGGCTGGTCGTGTCTGCCGTGGCGTTGGGTATTGCTGTGAGCGTGGCATGTGTCGGCTTGCTCAGTTGGCTTGTGGTCGTGCCTATTCTGCTCGTCCAGGTGCTCGTGACTGCACTGTGGGTGTTGGTAGCCCGGCAGAGCTGGGTGCGGGAGCAAGCAGAGGTCTTCGCAGATCGCTTCTTCACTGTCCTTGATGCCGCGACAACGCTTGCCGCTCCGGTGGCAGCCAAGCCGGGCAGAAGCTGACGGACACAATGTCATCGAGGGCTCGGGTTCGTCGTACGTCATCGGCAAGGCCGAGGCCACCGAGGACGACGACTGGGACTTCTGATCCGGTTGTGATGACGGGCCCCGCGCGAGTGACCGCGCGGGGCCCGTCGTCGTTCCGCCGCTCAGGTTAGGTCAACCGTCTCCGAGTCGGCATTCGCCTTCACCGACGCGATGCCGTTCTGCGCGGATGCCTTGGACTCGTAGGCCTCGCTGGACGCGATGACCTGACCGTTCGGGGCCTTCAGCCGGAAGCGGTACTTGCCCGCCTTGTCGGTGTACAGCTCGTACTTGCCTGCCATGGTTCCTCCCCCGTTGGAGTTCCTGTGAACGGGGACATCATGGCCTCACAGGGCAGCGGGTCGCAATGCTGGCGTCAGCCCGGCCACTCCCGCTCCTCGAGCCGCCCGAGCAGCACCTCGACGGCCGAACCCTCCATCCCGCGCACCCACCGCTGCGTCGAGGACGCGCGCGACGACACCGTACGGCCGCGCTCGCCGCCGGTGAGCCGCACCTCGACTTGCCCGGAGGCGACGCTCACGCCGCGCAAGGCGCCCGCCGCGACCATCGCGGCGAGAGGGTCATGCAGCGCGCAGCGGCGGTCGGGGAAGACACGGCTCTCGTAGAAGTCGAGGTACGCCGGCAGCATCGCGGCCAGCGCCTGGGGGACGGCTCCCGGGATCGCTTCGAGCCGCACGAGGTCGGTGGCATCCAGGGTCTGCGTCATCGTGACGTCGAGGGGGACGAGGGTGGCGTCCCAGTCCTGCGCGAACACGACGGCGGCGGACTCGGGGTCGTTGTGGATGTTCGCCTCGGCCCAGGCGGTCACGTTGCCCGAGTGACCGAAGGCCCCGCCCATGACGACGAGCCGGTCGAACGACGCGACGCCCGGTGCCTCGGCATAGGCGGCGAGGTTCGTCAGCGGGCCGAGCGCCAGGACGGTGAGATCCGGATGCCGGCGGGCGAGGTGGTCGATGAGCTCGACGGCGGCGCGGGTATCGGGCTCGCGCGACGCGGCGGCCAGCCCGATCCCGCCCACGCCGTCCTCGCCGTGCACGTGCGGCGCTCCGCCGGCGTAGTCGCGCCCGCGGAAGTGGTGCGCACCGATGGCGACGGGGATGTCGTGAACCCCGGCGAGCTGGAACAGCGACAGCGTGTTGGCTGCGGCGCGGTCGGCATCCGTGTTCCCGGAGACCGTCGTCACGCCGACGATCTCGACCGCGGGCTCGGCGACGAGGTACGCCAGCGCGAGGGCGTCGTCGATGCCGGTGTCGCAGTCGACGAGGATCGGGCGCCGGGTCATGCCGAAGCCTCGTAGGCGTCGAGGGGCTGAAGGGCGGGCTGCGACGCGTCGTCCGCGACGGCGGCGGCTCCGACGGCGCAGGCGCGTGCGAGCGCGACGTCCTCGGCGTCGCCGCGCAGCAGGCCCACGACGAGCGCGGCGCAGAACGCATCGCCCGCACCGACCGTGTTGCGCACCGTCGTGGCGACGCCCGCGGCGAAGGCGAGTAGCTCGCCGTGCCGGTACAGGCGGGCGCCCTCTGCCCCGAGCGTCACGCAGAGCAGGGGAGCGTCGTGCGCCTCGGGAAGCTGGGCGTACTCCGTCTCGTTCACGATGACGAGGTCGGCGCGCTCGAGCACACCCGGCGGGAGCGGACGCGCGGGGGCGGCGTTGAGGGCGAAGAACCCGGCGGCTTCCGCGGCGGCCGAGACCACGGCATCCGACACCTCCAACTGCGCGAGCACCGCGGAGCCGGGGGTGATCCCGAGGGCGTCAGCGTCGATCTCGGCGTTCGCTCCGGCGCACACGACGATCGAGTTCTCGCCGGTGGCGTCGACGACGATGAGGGCGGTACCGGTGGCGGCGTCCGACGTCTGCACCGTCGATGCGTCGACGCCGACGGATGCCAGCTGCTCGCGGACACCGCGCCCGTCGAGGTCGTCTCCCACCGCGCCCACCAGGCGCACCTCGGCCCCGAGACGCGCGGCCGCAACGGCCTGATTCGCGCCCTTGCCGCCCGGCCCGCGCTGCAGGACACCGTCCGCGACGGTCTCGCCCGGCCCGGGGGCGCGATGCACGCGGGCGGTCAGATCGACGTTGATCGCGCCGACGACGGTGAGGGCGACTCGGGTGGGCTCCGGCATCACGGGTCTCCTTCGGGTTCAGGCGGGGGAGCGGCGCCGCAACGCCGCCGAGACGATCGCCACGACCGTGCCGACGGCGACACCGATCACGGTCTCGAGGACGCGATCGCGCAGCAGCATGTCGGGCGCCGCGGGCGAGGCGAGCGAGATCATCAGTAGGGCGAGCGGTGTGATGAACAGCATCGCGATGCCGTAGTTGCGCCCGACGAACAATTCGGCGCCGACCTGCATCACGACTGCGACGATCACGACAGCCCACGGCGGCAGCTGCAGGGCCAGCAGCCCCGCGGCGATGAGCACACCCACGAGCGTTCCGACGAGGCGCTGCATACCGCGGATCAGCCGCGCGGTGACGTGGGCTCCGCCGACCGCCGCGACCGCACCGACCATCGCCCAGTACCAGTGGGTGCCGACCAGCAGTGCCCCCGCGACGCCCGCGAGGAGCGCGGCGACGCCGACGGTCGCCGTCATCTCCCACGCGACGGCTCCGATCGGCGGCGACTGACGCGTCGGCATCCGCCACGAGCCCCGCCGCGCGAGGACGAACACGGTCGTGACGAGCAGGCTCCACAGCACACTGCTCAGCCCGACCAGCAGCGCGAGAGAGAACGTCGCGGCCGCGGCGGGGAAGCTCGCGCAGGCACCGGCCGCGAACACCGCGAAGAGGGCGCCGGGCGGATGCCATTGCGCACGGTAGGCGGCAAGCGTCACCGCGGCGGCGAGCGCGGCGATGACGACCACGCTCGCCAGGGCTGGCGACGCCAGCGCCGACAACAGCGTGCCCAAGAGCATCGACAACACGAGGATGCCACCGGCCGTCGCCTGCATCCGGACGCGCGTCCGCGGCGGATCGAGGCGTCCGTACAGCGCGGCGAAGGCGCCGAACGAGGCGTACACGCTGAGGTCCAGTCGATCGATCAGCAGAAGCACGAGCAGCGGGATGCCGACGCTGAGCGCGGCTCGGGCCGCGACCCGGTGGGCTCCGCCGTGCGGGCCGATGCGGATGACCCCGGTCCAGACACGTCCCCGGGATTCCGCCACCCCTTCAGCCTACGTCGAGTGCTCGCCGGTTCATGCCGCCGCTGTCGTCGAGGAGGTGTGGTGGGCTAGGACCATGGATGCCGATCGCGCGAAGCCGCCCATCGAACCCGGCCCCGAGCCCGACACCTCGACCGCGGCGGAGGGGGAGAACTCCGACCCGTCCCTCGACCACGACGACGAGCCCATCGAGTGACGCGGGGCTGCCTCGACATCGAAGAGTGCGGCCGGTGAGGAGCGCGGTGCTTCTCTAGGGTGGAAAGCCCCGCACCCGAACGAGGAGAGACGTGTTCCGCACGCCCCTGACCCTGTTTCGTACGCTCGCGATCGCCGAGGCGATCTCGTGGACCCTGCTCATTGCCGGACTCGTCCTGCGGGCCACCGCCGACCTGTCGATCGCGGTGACGGTCGGGGGTGGCATCCACGGGTTCGTGTTCCTCGCCTACGGCGCGACGGCGGTGCTCGTCGCGCTGAATCAACGGTGGGGGCTCGGTCCCACGGCCGTCGCCGTCGTCAGTGCCGTCATCCCGTATGCCACGATCCCGACCGAGATGTGGCTCCAGCGCACCGGCCGGTTGCGCGGCGCATGGCGGCTCGACGCCGGCGACGACCCGCGCGATCAGCGGCCCCTCGACCGCGCGCTGCGGTTCTTCCTGCGGCGGCCGTGGGTGCTCGGCATCCTGATCCTGCTCGCGGTCGCGCTCATCTTCGTGGTGCTGCTGGTCGTCGGCCCGCCGGGTGGCAAGGGCTGACGATCGGGGAGCATGTCCCAGAAGTGGCTGCCTGGGGTTGCTCCTGAGGACCATTTGTGGGACATGCGCCGGCAGAAGTGAGACGAGGGTGCGTGGGTGGGTGTCGGGGTGAGGGATGTGTCCCAGAAGTGGCTGCCTGTGGTTGCTCGTGAGGACCATTTGTGGGACATGCGCCGGCAGAAGTGGGACGAGGGGCGTCAGGTGGGTGCCGGGGTGAGGGGTATGTCCCAGAAGTGGCTGCCCGTGGTTGCCCGTGAGCACCATTTGTGGGACATGCGCCGGCAGAAGTGGGACGGGGGTGCGTGGGTGGGTGTCGGGGTGAGGGGTGTGTCCCAGAAGTGGCTGCCTGTGGTTGCTCGGGAGGACCATTTGTGGGACATGCGCCGGCAGAAGTGGGACGAGGGGCGTCAGAAGTGGGACGAGGGGTGCAGCGCGGGACCGACTGCAGTGCACCGCCGATCAGGGTGACGCTCAGCGCCGCATCGACGCGGTGACCGTGAACTTGCGGTCGCGGGCGATCTGACGCGTCGGGCCGACGAGGCGCTCGAGCGCCGGGCGGTACTGCAGCGCGGAGTTCCACACGGTCCACAGCTCCCCGTCGGGCGCGAGAACTCGGGCCGCGTCGGCGAACATGCGCGGCGCCATGCCCTCGGTGATCGCGCCGCCCGTGTGGAACGGGGGATTCAGGGCGATGAGCGCGGCGCTGGCGTCCGGTCGCGAGGAGAGCAGGTCGTCGCGGATCACGTCGACCCGGTCGGCGACGCCGTTCGCCCGGGCGGTTGCGCGCGCGGACGCCACTGCGACGGCGGACCGGTCGGTTGCCACGATCCGGACCGAGGGATGCCGCGTCGCCCACGCCGCGGCCACCACCCCGGTGCCGCACGCAAAGTCGATGGCACCGTCGGTCGGGTCGGGGAGGTGCGCGAGCAGGAGCCGCGTGCCGATGTCGATCGACGCTCCCGCAAAGGCACCGCCGAAGGCCCGGACCTCGAGGCCGTCGACCGTCGCGGCCTCGGGCTGCGGGTCGGCGCCGTCGTGGGGTCCGCGGGCGACGAGCACCCGCGACTTCTGCCGTGCGTGCGTGACATCGACGCGGGCGAAGCGTGCGCGAAGGACGTCGTTCATCGCGACGGTCATGTGCTTGATGCGGCCGCCGGCGAACACCACCACGTCGGGGTGCGCGTGCGCGGCGATGAGCCCGGCGATGTCATCGAGTGCGCGCAGAGCGCGGGGGAGACGCAGCAGGACGACGCGCGCGTCGCGGACGAGGTCGGCATCCAGGTCGTGAGGCACGAAAGTGCCGGCGAGCTCGGCACGGTCGGCGTTGGCGATGAGCGCGCGCTGGCCGGTGAGGGAGTCCTGGTGGACTCGGATGCCACGTGCCCCAGCCGTGGCGGCGCCGAGCGTCAATGCTCCGTAGGCGTCGTCGATGACGACGAGGCCGCCCGCGGGAACGTCAGCCCGGGCGACCTCGGACTCGTCGAGGATCAGGCGGTCGGCGGCATCCGCCGCCACCAGGTCGGGACCCTCGAGGTCGGGCCAGCGGCGGAGATCGTCGAGCGAGAAGGGCACCGAGTGGGGGATCAGCGGGTGCCGAAGTGGAAGGGCAACGCGAGGGAGGCGGCGACCAGCAGGATGCCGAGGGCGAAGAACAGCGCCGGCGCGGCGAGCGAGAAGGAAAGGCCGGTGAGCAGCATGCCGCCGACGAACAGGATGAGCGAGACGATGAACATGGGGATCCCTTCGGTCGCTCCAGGTTAGCGTGCCGCGCCGGGCGCCCGGTCCGCGTCGGCGTCCGTCTCGCGCAGGGCGGAATGCGTCCACAACGTGCTCCCGGCCACCGCGGCGGGCATGACCGCGACCGCTCCGAGCGGAATCAGGAAGCACAGCTGCGTCGCGACGCCGAAGCCGAGAGCGCGGGCGCGGTTCTCGCGCAGCACGGCGCGGCGGGCGCGGCGGTCCAGACCCCGCGCGGACAACGCGCGCGAGGTCAGCTCGTCGGCGAGCAGCCATCCCGTCAGCAGCAGGCCCACGACGAAGCCGAGCACGCCGCCGACGAACGGGATGAGGCCGAGCAGCCACGCGGCGACGGCGGCGAGCGCGCCCCGGGCGATGAGGCGGACGGCGTCCCCCGCGGCGCGCCAGAAGCCGTAGTCGGCCTCGGGGATCCGACCCGTGGCGCTCCGTTCGGTCGCCCGCCAGATGCGGTCGTAGAACGGCTCGCCGACGGCGAGGGTGACCGCCGTGAAGGAGACGATCGCGAGGAACGCGACCGCCCCGAAGGACGCCACGCCGATCGCCGTGCGCAGGACCGTCGCCCACAGCGGATCCCAGTCGTTCGCGAACGGGGTCCAGTCGTCGACGACGTTGCTCAAGAGCACCGCCCAGCCGACCAAGGCCGCGCCGAAGACGAGTCCGACGAGGAATCCGGGGATCAGCCCGAGCGCCATCGCGCCGGGGGAACGGCGCCACTGGCCGAGGCCGCGGAGGAGCATCCGGGCGCCGTGCAGGAACTCACGCATCACGGAATTGTCGCAGAGCGGCGCTCGGCAACGTCGGAGGGCGCTGCCAGGATGTGCGCATGCGCATCCGCACCACCTCGACGCAGCGCACCTACCGGTACGTCCGGCTGACGATCCTCGGCGCGACGCTGCTCCTGGCCGTCGCGGTCGGGGTGCAGTCGATCGTCGGCGGGCCGCTGCCCTCGCTCAGCGCGGCGTACTACACGCCGGCGGGACCGATGTTCGTCGCGGGACTCTTCGTGGTCGCGGCGGCGTTCGTCGCGCTGTCCGGGCACAGCATCGAACAGGTGCTGCTCGATGTCGCTGCGGTGCTGGCTCTCGTCATCGCCGTCATCCCCACGACCGTCACGGCGGACGTGTGCGGCGTGGCGGGACAATGCGTCCCGCCGGCGGTCTTACCCATTGTGGTCAACAACGGCATCGCGGTGGCATCCGTCGTCCTCGTCGGACTCGTCGCGGCAGTAGTGCTGTCGATCATGCAGGGGACGCTGACCCGCGGGGTCGTCGTCACCGCCGTCGCGGTCGCGGTCGTCGCGGGCGGTCTGGCGGGGTGGGCCGTCCTCGTCCCCTCAGGCTTCCTCACGTTCGCGCACAACACCGCCGCGGTGGGGTTCTTCCTCCTCGTCGGCGCGGTGGCGGCGCTCGCGGCGTGGCGGCCGCAGCGCACTCCGCGCCGGTTCGGGCCGGCGTACGCGGCGGTGGCGATCGGCATCCTGATCGTGCTCGCCGGGCTCGGCGCGATGCTGGTGCTGGCCCTCGGGGGAACGGATGTCACGCGGTCCGTGCCGTGGATCTTCCTCGGTGAGTCCGCGGCGCTCGTGCTGTTCGCGGTGTTCTGGGTCCTGCAGACCGTGGAGTTGTGGAACGAGCCGGATCCGCGGCTGCGGGCGTGACGGATGATCGCCGGGAATATCCTCGGAACCCCGTCGTTGAACTTGATACGCAGCCACTCAAGTCGCAAACTTGAGTCGACTCCACTCACGTATCACAGGAGACGGAATTGCCCGAAGATGTCACCCCCGGCGCCGGGGACAACGGCGCCCAGTCCTTCGACGAGTTCCTCGCGCGCTACCTCGCCGGTGAGCGGGCCCGCGCCGAACGCTCGATCGACCTCAGCCGGTTCCTGAGCGCCCGCACGCAAGAGGCGCTGCAGGACGCCGGTCGCTACGCCCTCGGCCGCGGCCAGCGGGAGCTCGACGCGCTGCACGTCCTGCACGTGCTCGTCCGGCAGTCGCCCGCGCGCGAGGCCGTCGCACGGCTCGGGGCCGACCCCGCCGCGATCGCCCGCGCCGCCGAGAGCCGCCTGCCGGCCGCCGGTCCCGCCGCCGACGTCGACGGAGCCGTCGTGGCGGGATCGGTCCAGCGTGCGCTCTTCCACGCCTTCCAGGTCGCCCGGGCCGCCGGGTCCACCTACGTCGACCCCGACCACCTGTTTTTCGCGCTCGTTCTGGCGCAGGATGCCCCGGCCGGGCAGATCCTCGCGCAGGCCGGCGTGACCGCCGAGGCCCTGACGCAGGGCGTGCGGGAGACCGTCGTCGGGGGCGAGCAGACCCCCGCGCCCGAGCAGACGGCATCCGCGACCCCGAACCTCGATCGTTTCGGCACCGACCTCACCGCGCTGGCGCGGGAGGGACGCCTCGACCCGGTCATCGGTCGCGCCGACGAGATCGAGCAGACGATCGAGATCCTCAGCCGCCGCACGAAGAACAACCCCGTGCTCATCGGCGAGGCCGGGGTCGGCAAGACCGCCGTCGTCGAGGGCCTCGCTCGCGCGATCGTCGAGGACAGTGTGCCCGAGCAGCTGCGCGACACGCGCGTGGTCTCGATCGACCTGGCCGCGATGCTCTCCGGCGCCCGCTACCGCGGCGACTTCGAGGAGCGTCTCACCCAGACCATGGACGAGATCGCGGCGCAGTCCGGCAAGCTCGTCGTGTTCATCGACGAGGTGCACACGATCGTGGGCGCCGGAGCCGGTGGCGAGGGCGCGATGGATGCCGGGAACATCCTGAAGCCGCGCCTGGCCCGGGGCGAAGTGCACCTCATCGGTGCGACGACCCTCAAGGAATACCGCACGATCGAGAAGGACCCCGCCCTGGAGCGCCGTCTGCAGCCCGTGCGCGTCGGTGAGCCGTCGATCACGGATGCCATCGAGATCCTCCGCGGCCTGCGTGCGGCGTACGAGGACCACCACGCCGTCACGTACACCGACGACGCCCTGCGCGCCGCCGTGGAACTCGGCGACCGGTACCTGCCCGACCGCGTGCTGCCGGACAAGGCGATCGACCTGATCGACCAGGCCGGTGCCCGGCTGCGTCTGCGGCTGGGGTCCACGGTGGACGTGCCCGCCCTCGTGGAGCGTCTGGCAACCCTCGAGGCCGACAAGAACGCCGCCGTCTCGGCCGAGCACTACGAGGAGGCCTCCCGCATCCGCGACGAGATCGCCGACGTGCAGGCCCGGCTCGAGAACGCGACGGCCGGCCCGCGTCCCGACGCGGTGGTCGACGAGCCCGAGATCGCCGCCATGATCAGCCGGGCCACCGGCATCCCGGTATCGCGCCTGACCGCGTCCGAGCGCGGACGCCTCGCCCACCTGGAGGACGACCTGCACGCGCGGGTCATCGGCCAGGATGCCGCGGTCACCGCGGTGGCCAAGGCCGTGCGCCGCAACCGCACGGGCATGGGCGACGAGGGTCGACCGGTCGGATCGTTCCTGTTCCTCGGCCCCACCGGCGTGGGCAAGACCGAGTTGGCCAAGGCGCTCGCCGGGTCGCTGTTCGACGACGACTCCGCGGTGATCCGCTTCGACATGAGCGAGTTCGGCGAACGGCACACCGTGTCGCGCCTCATCGGTGCCCCTCCGGGATACGTCGGCTACGACGAGGCCGGACAGCTCACCGAGCGCGTACGTCGCAACCCCTACTCCGTCGTGCTGTTCGACGAGATCGAGAAGGCCCACCCCGACGTCTTCACGCTGCTGCTGCAGGTGCTCGACGACGGGCGCCTGACCGACGGACAGGGGCGCACGGTCGACTTCCGCAACGCCGTCATCGTGATGACCTCGAACCTTGGCAGCGAGTACCTGGCATCCCGCTCCGGGGCCATCGGGTTCACCACGACCGGGCGCGAGTTCGACGACGCCGACCTGCGCGACCGCGTCATGGGCAAGCTCCGCGAGGCGATGCGGCCCGAGTTCCTCAACCGCATCGACGACATCGTGATGTTCCGCAAGCTCGAGAAGGAGCAGCTGCGCGACATCGTCCGGCTGCTGCTCGAGCGCACCTCGAAGCGGCTGGCGTCGCGCGAGGTGACGCTCGAGATCACGGATGCCGCGGTCGACCGCCTCGCCGAGGTCGGGTACGAGCCCGAGTACGGTGCCCGGCCGCTGCGCCGGGTCATCCAGCGCGAGATCGACGACCGCATCGCCGATCTGTTCGTCGCGGGCGACCTCGTCGACGGCGGAGCGGTGACGGTGGATGCCACGGACTCCGGGTTCGTGGTGCGGGTGGCCGTCGAGGTGCTCGCCGCCTGACACGTCGGGGAGCCGCCCCCGGGACCTTCGGGTCCCGGGGGCGTTCTGCTGTCCCGGGCGGCGTGCGGCGCGTGCCGAACTCCGGAGTGTTTCCTCCGTTCGCGGCCGTGGTGAGGACGTAGAGGCTGCCGACGCCGACTTCTCCGGAGTTCGGCACGCGCCGGACCACGTGCATCGGCGCCCGCGTCGTTGCGGCTGCCCTCGATGTCGGCGGGGCACGGCAGAGTAGGGGCATGAGTCGCGTCGGCACGATCTTCAGCCCGTATCCGCACCCGCCCGAGGAACTGCGCGAGGCCGCGCGCGTGGCCGAGGGGGAGGGGGTGCCCGAGCTGTGGCTGTGGGAGGACTGCTTCCGGTCGTCGGCGTGGGCTGCCGCTGCGGTGGCGCTCGCTGCGACCGACCACGTGCGCGTGGGCGTCGGCATCGCCCCGTTGCCGCTGCGCAACGTGGCCGCGTCGGCGATGGAGGTCGCCACGCTCGCGCGCATGTTCCCCGGGCGCCTGCTGCCCGGATTCGGGCACGGCGTGCAGGACTGGATGCGGCAGGTCGGCGCCAAGGCCGCGTCGCCGCTGACGCTGATGCAGGAGCAGCTGCCGGCCCTGCGTGCACTGCTGGCCGGCGAATCCGTGAGCACCGAGGGGCGCTACGTGCGGCTGCGCGAGGTGTCGCTCGACTGGCCGCCGGCCGTCGTGCCTCGGGTGTACGCGGCGGCCGAGGGTCCGAAGACGCTGCACCTGGCGGGTGGCGTCGCCGACGGTGTGATCCTCGACAGCCGCCACACGGTCGACGAGGTCGCCGAGGCCGTGCGAACCGTGCGCGCCGGTCGGGCCGCTGCCGGACGAGAGGGCAGCCCCGACGTCGTCGCGTACGTCCTGACCGCCTTCGGCCCCGGCGGGCCCGAACGGGTCGCCGCGGCGCTGGAGGACCGGCCGGATGCCGCCGATCGCGCGCTGACGGGATCGGTCGCCGAGGTCGCCGAGGGCGTCGCGCGTTTCCAGGCCGCCGGAGTGGACGACGTGGTGCTCCTGCCCACGGACGATGTCGACCTGCACGCGTTCTTCTCGGCGGTCGGCCAGGTCGCCGCCGAGATCCCCGCCGGGGGAGGGGTCTCATGAGCCGCGGCACCGTCTCGATCGGCCTCGCGGGGTCGCTCGGTCCCGACGCCGTCGCGCAGATCGCACCGTCCGTGGAAGCGGCGGGTTTCCATACGCTGTGGATCAACGACACGCCCGACGGCGACGCGCTCGCGGCTCTGGCCGCCGCAGCGGGTGTGACGTCGACGCTGCGCCTGGCAACGGGCGTCATCCCTGTGGATCGCCGCCCGGCGAGCGAGATCGCCGCGGAGGTGGCATCCCTCGCCGTGCCCCTCGACCGGCTCACCGTCGGCATCGGGTCGGGCATGGCGAAAGCGGGGGCGCTCGCGCGCGTGCGCGACGCGATCGCGGTGCTGCACGACGCGGGCGTCCCGCGGGTACTCGTGGGGGCGCTGGGCCCGAAGATGCGTCGACTCGGCGCTGCACGGGCCGAGGGGGTGCTGCTGAACTGGGTGCCGCCGACGGAGGCAGCGGCTCAGGCCGAGGCGCTGCACGGGGTCGACGCCGACAGCCACGTCGCGGTCTACGTGCGCACGGCGATCGTCGACGCCGCACGCGAGAGGCTCGCTGCCGAAACCGCCCGGTACGCCTCGTTCCCGAACTACGCCGCGAACTTCGCGCGGATGGGGGTGGATGCCGCCGACACGACGATCCGCGACGTCACCGAGCTGGGCGATGCGCTGGAGGCGTACACGGCGGCCGTCGACGAGGTCGTCCTGCGCGCGATCGTCCCGGACGACACGGCTGCGGCGTACATCGAGTTCGTGCGACGAACCGGTCCGACACCGCTGTGATGGGGGCCGACGGCCCCCGGCCGTCGGCCCGCCTGGCAGACTGACCGGATGCCACGACGTCGAGGTCTCTCCGTCCGTTCCGTCGCGCGCGGGGTGCTGGCGCTGCTGCTGGTCGGCGCCGGCGTCAGCCACGTGACGTGGGGCCGCCGCGGGTACCGCATCGTCGTCCCGGACTGGGCGACGCGGCTGCTGCGCACCGACAAGGACGCCATCGTCGTGGCGTCCGGGGCCGCCGAAGTGCTGCTCGGCTTCGCACTCGTCGCGCTGCCGAGGGAGCGGCGACGCGTCGGGGCTGCGATCGGCGCGTTCTTCGTCGCGGTGTTCCCGGGCAACGTGCACCAGTGGCGCACCGGTCGGGCGGCTCCCGGCTTGCGCACCGACCGCGCGAGGTTCGGTCGGCTGTTCCTGCAGGCGCCGCTCGTCGCCTGGGCGTGGTGGTCGACGCGCGAGTGACCTGAGGAAGCCGGGTGTCGCCGGATGCCCGCTCCGCTACGCGGCGTCTCCGAGCTCGAGGATGCCGCTGTCGAATGCCGCGCGCGCCAGCACTTTGTAGCCGTGGTCCGGGAAGAACACGGTGAGGCGGTCGTCTTCGACGGCCATGACCGTGCCGGCTCCCCACTCGTGGTGCTCCACGACGGAGTCGACGCGCAGCCGGTCATCCTCGGGTCCTGCCGCGCGCTCGGCGGCGGCATCTCCGGCTCCGGGGGCGGCCGCGGCGTCGCACCGGTCGCAGGCGCCGCAGTGCTCGGCCGCCTCGACCCCGAAGTACTCCAGCAGAGCACGGCGCCGACACTGGAGGGTCTCGGCGTAGCCGCGCATGATCTCGATGCGCGAGGCGCGGATCCTCTCCTCCGCGTCGTCGCGTTCGCGGACGGCGGCGACGGCGTCTCCGGCTGACGCGCGCGATGACGTCGAGACCCCGTGCGGGCCGGACACGGCGAGTCCGCAGGCCACCAGCTGGGTGAGCACCCGTCCGATCGCACGGGTCGAGCGGCCGCCGGTTTCGGCGAGGTCCTTCGCCTTCAGCGGCGCGTCGCTGCGAAGCAGCGCATCCCAAACGCCGGCGACGTCCGCGCGCCTGCTGCGACCGCCCGCGAAGAACGAGCGGAGCGAGAAGTCCTCAGCGCGATAGTGCAACACGGCGCGGGCGGGCTGACCGTCCCGAGCGGCTCGGCCGATCTCCTGCGCGTAGGCATCCAGAGACTCCGTGACATCCGCGTGCACGACCCGTCGCACGTCCGCCTTGTCCACGCCCATGCCGAACGCCGATGTCGCGACGACGACGTCCAGCTCGCCCGCGCTCCACGCGGCGTGCACCTCGTCTCGCCTCCTCTGCGCCATGCCGCCGTGGTACGCGGCGGCGCGACGCCCGCGCTCGGCGAGTTCCGCGGCGTAGGCGTCGGTCTCCTTGCGCGTGGCGACGTACAGCAGCGTCGGGCCGTCGGCATCCACCACGTCCTCGAGCACGGCTCGGCGCTTGTCGGCGTCGTGCTCGTGGCGACGGACGGACAGGTGGATCTCGGGCCGGTCCATGCCGCGCACCTCGAGGTGCGGATCGCGCATCCCGAGACTCGCGACGATGTCGTCACGGACGGGACCGGATGCCGTGGCGGTCAGCGCCAGCACGGGAGGGTGCCCCAGCGCGTCGACGGCGTCGCCGATCCGCGCGTACTCCGGGCGGAAGTCGAACCCCCACGCGGACACGCAGTGGGCCTCGTCGACGACGACGAGGCGGACATCGGCCTTCTTCACGCGCTCGAAGACCTCGGGGTTGGCGAGCTGTTCGGGGGCGAGGAAGGCGTAGACCGGCTCGCCGCTCTCGATCGCGGCCCACGCGGCGGCGCGCGCCCGGGCTCCCGTGCGCGAGTTCAGGGCCACCGCCGCGGGAGCGTCGGGGGCGGCGTCGATCGACGCGATCTGGTCGCGCTGCAACGCCAACAGCGGTGAGATCACCACCGTCACTCCCCCCAGTTCGTACCCGGCGATCTGGTAGACGGCCGACTTGCCCGCGCCCGTGGGGAAGACGACGAGGGTGTCGCGCCCGGCGACGACGGCGTCGATCGCTTCGGCCTGCCCCGGGAGCAGGGCGTCCCATCCGAAGGCCTCGCGGGCGGTGCGGGCGGACTGTTCGGCGGTGGCGGGAGCGTTCACGGGACCTCGTTCCTGGGGAAGACTTCCAGCACACGACACCGTCATCGCCGGCATGCGGGGGTTGCGGAGCGGGGGCGCCGTGTGGTCACGGCGTGCCGCGGCGGAGCGCCGTGGCATTCGAGATCGCCGGGCGCAAGCGGGCCGACGATGTCGGAAGGGGATGCCAGGATGCCGACATGCTCTTCGGTGATCTGCAAGTCGCGCTCGCGTCGGTGGCCGCCACCCGCTCGCGCCTGGCGAAGGTGGACGCGCTCGCCGACGTGCTCGGCCGATTGAGCGCCGACGAGATCGTTCCGGCAGTGGGGCTGCTGACGGCCGCGCCGCGCCAGGGGCGTCTCGGCGTCGGCTGGCGCACGCTCGCGGCGCGCGGCGGGACGCACGCCGACTCCATGACCTTGAGCGTCGCCGACGTCGACGCGGCGTTCTCGCGCCTGATCGAGATCTCCGGAGGCGGCTCGGCGGCGGCGCGCGTGGCGGTGCTCGACGACCTCGCCGCGCGCGCGACGGCCGACGAGTGGGGCCTTCTGGTGCGCATCATGACCGGCGAACTGCGCACCGGGGCGCTCGAGGGCGTGCTGCTGGACGCCGTGGCCCGGGCTGGGGGGCGCGACGGAACGCTCGTCCGACGCGCGGCGATGCTCTCGGGAGATCTGGGCGAGACCGCGGCGGTGGCTCTCACCGGTACGGCCGAGCAGCTGGCATCCGTCGGTCTGGTCGTCGGCAGGGGAGTGCAGCCCATGCTGGCCTCGACCGCCGCCTCCGTCGCGGACGCGCTCGCGATCGCGGGCCCGGCATCGGTCGAGTACAAGCTCGACGGGGCGCGCGTCCAGGTGCACCGGCGCGGTGACGACGTGCGGGTGTTCACGCGCACGCTCGCGGATGTGACGCACCGGGTGCCCGAGATCGTCGAGGCGGTCCGGGCGTTGCCCGTGGCCGACGTGATCCTCGACGGCGAGACGCTGTCGCTCGACGACGACGGGGCGCCGCGGCCGTTCCAGGACACGATGGCCCGCTTCGGGGCCGAGACGGCGCGCGCGATCGCGCTGCGTCCGTGGTTCTTCGACGTCCTGCACGTCGACGGTCGCGACATGATCGACGAGCCGTTGGCGGTGCGCCGCGCAGAGTTGGACCGCATCGCCCCCGAGTTGCGGATCCCCTCGATCGTGACGGAAGACCCCCTCGAGGCGGAGGAGTTCTCTCGGGGCGCCCTTCGTGCCGGTCACGAAGGGGTCATGGTGAAGGGCGTCGACGCCCCCTACACGGCAGGGCGCCGGGGGAAGAGCTGGCTCAAGGTCAAGCCCGTGCACACGTTCGATCTCGTCGTGCTCGGCGTCGAAGGCGGGTCCGGACGCCGCGCGGGCTGGCTCTCGAACCTCCATCTGGGCGCGCGGGACCCCGAAGGGACCTTCGGCGAGCCCGGCGGTTTCGTCATGGTGGGAAAGACGTTCAAGGGGCTGACCGACGAGCTGCTGCGGTGGCAGACGGCGCACTTCACGGAGCGCGGCATCGGCGCGATTCCGGGCGGCATCCGCGTCGCTCCCGACACGGTGGTCGAGATCGCCATCGACGGCGTGCAACGGTCGACGCGCTACCCCGGCGGGGTCGCCCTGCGCTTCGCCCGCGTGAAGGCCTACCGCCCCGACAAACCGGCGAACGAGGCCGACACGATCGACACACTGCGCGACCTCCTGCGCGGCGCCGACGTGATGCCCGAGGAAGGATGACCCGATGAGCCGTGTCCCCTGGTTGGACGGAGAGCTGGAGTACCGCAGCTTCGGGACGCCCGGTGCGCCGCGCGCCGTGCTCGTTCTGCGCACCGGAGACGTCTCGACGATCGACCCGGACGTGCGCGTGACGTCGGGCTACGACGTGCGGATTGTCGCGGTCGGCCTGGACGCCCCCGAGCTCGACGACCCGCCCGCCTTCGGCGGGCAGACCCCCGCAGGTCTCACGGTCGGCGCGCTGCGCGACCTGCTCGCGCGCGAAGCGCCCGACGCGACGGTGGGTCTCGTCGGCGAACGCTCGGCCGGACCGATCGCGATCCACCTCGCTGCCGCGATGGGTGCGGTCGTCGACCGGCTCGCGATCGTGGGCGTCGAGAGCCCGTCAGATCCGCTGAGTCGAGACCTGCACACCCCTCTGCTCGACGGGGTGGTCGCCGACACGCTCGTCGTCGTCGGCGGCGACGGCCCGGCCGGTGCCCACGACGCGGAGTGGTACGCCCGGCGCATTCCGCGCGCTCGGGTCGAAGTGATCGACGCCGATGACCTCGACACGATCAACTCTCACGTGACGCTTTCGGCGGTGTGGGGCAGCGTCCTCGCGCACGTTGCTCCCGGCGCCGAGCGCCGCTGACCTGGATCCCCCACCGACCGGATGGGTATCGGCGGAGGGCCCGTCAGGCAGCGCGCGCGACCGCCCGCACCTGCACGATGTTGGAGTCCTCGTCGACCTCGACCTGCTCGGTCTGGGCCTTCAGGAAGTCGGAGAAACTGCGGAATCCGAGAGCCTTCTCGCTGAACGAAGGGTCGAGCCGCTTCATCAGGTCTTTGACCGCCGACGCGTGCAGCCACTCGCCGTCGGCGCGCTCGCCCTCGAGCTGCATAGCTCGTTCGAGCAGGTTCACTGCGGGGTCCTGCGACCGCTTGCGGGCTCGCGGCCGCGTGGGTGCGGACTCCTTTTTCGTGTCGGCGAGCTTCGGGATGCCGGGGAGGGCGTCGTAGTTGTCGAAACGGTCGCACGCCGAGGCGAGGGACTTCGCCGTCGACCCGGCGACCCCGACGCCCACCACGTAGCGACCCAGGCGCTTGCACCGCTGAGCCAGCGGCACGTAGTCACTGTCACCGGCGACGATCACCACATGCGACAGGTCGGGCAGGCGGAACATGTCCTCGACGGCATCCACCGCGAGGCGGATGTCCGCGCCGTTCTTGGCGTATGCCGCAGCGGGAAACAGCTGCACGAGGTCGACGGCGCGGGCCACGAGTTGCGACCGATACTCGGAGTTAACGGGCGCCGACCAGTCCGCATACGCGCGCGTGAGCACCAGCGTGCCGAACGAGGCCGCGTAGTCGATGATCGCGCCGACGTCGATCGTCGCCTTCGTGAGTCGCTCGGCGATCTCGGGGTCCATCGGGTTCTCGGCGATCTTCTGCCGGTCCCGCGAGTAGGCGTTGCGACCGTGCACACGGTCGTACCAGGACATCACGATGTTGTCGAAGTCGAGATAGACGGCGACACGGGCGGTCTGGGTATCCGGCATGCCTCCAGTCTCTCGCGCGGGGCGTCCCGCGGGTAGCCCGCTCAGCGCTCCGAGGGATAGACGACACCGATCTGTCGGCGGACCTCGTCGAGCACGCCCATGATCGCCACGGTGTCCTCGATCGACAGCACGTCGCTCGAGGTCGCGCCCTCGGCCGCCAGACGTTCGGCCGCGAGAGCCTGGTACTGCATGCCGCGACCGTCGACGGCACCGTCGAACTCTTCGAGGACGCTGCCGTCGGGGCCGACGACGCGGAAGGTCGTCGGGGTGTACCAGACCCGGTCAATCTCGATCCGTGCCTCGGTGCCGACGATCTGCGCGACGTTCGCCCCCGCAGCCCGCGACGACGACACGGTGGTCGACAGGGCGCCGCCGGGGTGCGCGAACACCGTGGCGACCTCGGCGTCGCTGCCGGCATCCGAGAGGCGCGCGAACGCCGTGATGCGCTCCGGCACGCCGAGGATGTCCACCGCGAACGAGATGGGGTAGATCCCCAGGTCGAGCAGTGCGCCTCCGCCGAGTTCGAGGGCGTTGAGCCGGTGCCGAGGGTCGGTGGAGATCCTCTGGGTGTGGTCGACCGAGACCACGCGGATCTCGCCCAGTGTGCCGGCGGCGAGGATCTCGCGGATGCGCACCATGTGCGGCAGGTAACGCGTCCACATGGCCTCCATGGCCAGCAGCCCCTTCTCGGCCGCGCGGTCGCGGATGGCCGCGGCCTCGTCGGCGTTGAGGGTGAACGGCTTCTCGACGAGGACGTGCTTGCCGTGATCGAGCGCGAGCAGCGCGTTGTTCACGTGCCCGGGGTGGGGGGTGGCGATGTACACGATGTCGACGTCGGGGTCGGCCACCAGGTCCTCGTACGAGCCGTGGGCGTGCGGGATGTCGTACTCGTCGGCGAACGCCCGAGCGTTCTCGATCGAGCGCGACCCGACCGCGGTGACGTCAAGGCCCGCGGTGCGCAGGTCGGAGGTGAAGGCGTGCGCGATGCCGCCCGTTGCGAGGATGCCCCAGTGCAGTCCGGTCATGGCTCCACCGTATCGGCGCGGGTGGGGTCCGCGGCCACACCGGACGCCGCGCGAAGCGAAAGGGACGGATGCTGTGCCGCGTAGGCTCGCGTCATGACGCCCGTCGAGCGATTCCGCGAGCTTCTGGCCATCCCGACCGTGTCGCACGTCGACCCGTCGCGTACCGACACGGCGCGTTTCGCAGACTTCCGCGCCGCGTTGGAGCGCCTGTACCCGCTCGTCCACACGCATCTGGAGCGGGAGATCGTCGCAGGGCACGCGCTGCTGTACCGGTGGAGGGGCGGTTCCGGCGCCGAGCCCCTGGTGCTGCTGGCCCATCAGGACGTCGTCGACACCACCGGTCAGCCCTGGACGCGGGATCCGTTCGCCGCCACCGTGGAGGGGACGGGCGCCGATGCGACGCTGTACGCCCGCGGCGCGATCGACGACAAGGGCGCGCTCGTCGCGATCCTCGAGGCCGTCGAGCAGGCTCTGGCCGAGGGGGTCGTTCCGCGCGCCGACGTGTGGCTCGCGTTCGGCCACGACGAGGAGACGCTCGGCGAGGGCGCCCGGGCGATGGCGGCGGTCCTCGCCGAGCGCGGCGTGCGACCCGCCCTCGTGCTCGACGAGGGCGGCGCCGTCGTCGAGGGCGCGCTGCCCGGCGTCGCGGCGCCGACGGCGATGATCGGCGTCGCCGAGCGCGGCACGGCCACCTTCGAGCTCATCGCGCGCGAAGCGGGGGGCCACGCCTCCACACCGCCGCGTTTCCCCGCCACGGCGCGCCTGGCCCGCGCGATCGAACGCGTACGCCGGAGACCGTTCCGGCGTCGCCTCGTCCCGCCGGTGCACGCGATGCTCGCGACCGCCGCCGGCCACGCGCCCGAGCCCCTGCGCACGGTGTTCCGCCGCGCGGAGGTGACGGCCCCGGTGCTCACCGCCGCGTTCGCCCTGCTCGGTCCCGAGACCAACGCCCTCGTCCGCACGACCGCCGTGGTCACGCGCCTCGAGGGGTCGCCGGGCGACAACGTCCTGGCGACGACCGCCCGCGCGACGGTCAACGTGCGGCTGCTCACGGGCGACACGGTGTCGGATGCCGCGATCCACCTGCGCCGCGCCGTCTCCGATCCGGACATCGACATCCAGTTGCGCCACGGGGGCGACCCGTCGCCGGTGTCGCCGTGGCAGGGACCGGCGTGGCGACGTCTGGCGGCGGCGGTCGGAGAGACGCTCGGCGACGACGTCGTGACGCTGCCATACCTGCAGCTCGGGGCGAGCGACAGTCGGTTCTACACCGGTCTCACCGACCACGTCTACCGGTTCACCCCGTTCCACCTCGCACGGGCCGAACGCGACGCGCTGCACGGGCCCGACGAGCGCATCCGCGTGGAGGTGTGGCTGCGCGGCATCCGCTTCTACCGCGCCCTGCTGGCATCCTGACCCTCCGACGTGGCACGTCGTCCCCCGGTTCCCGTCTCGGCGAGGGACGGCGGGCCGCGGGCGACGGACGGCGGCTACACACGGCGGACGCGGCCTCGGGACGGGTGCGCGGCTGGCGGCACGGCGCTTCGGCTATTCTCTTGTGACCGGTCACGACGCGATCGGCGACGCGAAGAAGCGAGATCCATGAGCGAGACCGACATCCCGGATGCCGCGACCAGGGCTCCGAGTATTCGCGACGTCGCACGCCTGGCCGGGGTGTCGTACCAGACCGTCTCCCGCGTCATCAACAATAGTCCTCAGCTGCGCCCCGAGACGGCGGCCCGGGTGCGCCAAGCGATCGCGGAGCTGAAGTTCGTGCCGAATCAGGCGGCCCGTGCTCTGGCCACCAGCCGTACCCGTCTCATCGGCGTGCTGGGGCCGCGCACGACGACCCACGGCGTCTCCGCGATGGTGCAGGCGGTGGAGTCGGCGGCCCGCCGGGCCGGCTACCGACTGACCCTGACGAACCTCGGCACCAGTGCCCCCGACGATGTGCGGGCATCGATCGACCACCTCGTCGCGCAGTCCATCGAGGGGCTCATCGCCGTCGCGCCGCAGACCCGGGTCGTGCCCATCCTCGACGAGATGAAGCTGCCCGTGCCCGTGCGCATCGTCTCGTCGACGGGACCGGCGACCCCGACCGCGACATTCAACGACCAGGTCGCGGGGGCCCGCGCCGCCGTCCGGCACCTCGTCGAACTCGGGCACTCCCGCATCCTGCACATCGCGGGTCCGCGCGACTGGATCGAAGCCGACCACCGCATGCGCGGCTACCTCGCGGAGATGGACGCGCAGGACCTCGCACCGCGCCCCCCGGTGCTGGGGGACTGGACGGCGCAGTTCGGGTTCGAAGCGGGCCTCGAGCTCCTGCGCACGGAGGATGCGACGGCGGTCTTCGCGGGCAATGATCACATGGCTCTGGGGTTCATGCACGCGGTGCGGGCCATCGGCAGATCGGTTCCCGAGGACATTTCGGTGGTCGGCTTCGACGATGTCCCGGAGGCCGCGCACCTGTGGCCGCCGCTGACGACGGTGCGCCAGGACTTCACCGGCATCGGTCAGCGTGCCGTCTGGGATCTGTTCGCTGACCTGGGAGTCTCGCACGACGGTGAGCCCATGCCCGAGCCCGACCACCTTCGCTTGATCGTGCGGTCCTCCACCGCGCCGCCGAGTCGCTGATCACGTCACGGTTTGGCAACGGCTGGTCGCTGAACGCAGGGGGACTTGACAGCGGCGGCGCGGAGCGATGTACCATCGCACACACAATGTGAACGGTCACATAACCGCCACACAACGCCGACGGGACTCGCTGCGGAGCGACTCCGTCGAGACGAAGACGTTTCGAACGATGCGCTACCCCGCTTCGCCCGGCCGGCCTCGTTTCGCCCCGACGGACGCGTGCCGGCGTGCCGTCCGCGCTGCAGCGGTGGCTCCGTGCGGAGAGGCCGTGACATCCAACCCAACGAAGGGAACCAGAGTGAAGAAGCACAGCATGCTCAAGGCGGTCGCGGGAGCGGGCGTCCTCGCGCTCGGCATCGGTCTCGCGGGCTGCTCGGGCGACCGCACCGGCGGCGGTAGCGGCGACTCGGACGAGGCCGGCGGCATCATCGGCGTCGCGATGCCCACCCAGCAGTCGGAGCGGTGGATCGCCGACGGCGACAACGTCAAGTCGCAGCTGGAGGAGCTCGGCTACGAGGTCGACCTGCAGTACGCCAACGACGACATCCCCACCCAGGTCTCGCAGATCGAGAACATGATCACCTCGGGCGCCAAGGCCCTGATCATCGCCTCGATCGACGGCACCACCCTCACCGACGTGCTGCAGCAGGCCGCCGATGCGGAGATCCCGGTCATCGCATACGACCGCCTCATCAACGGCACCGAGAACGTCGACTACTACACCACGTTCGACAACTTCCAGGTGGGCGTGCAGCAGGCGACGTCGCTGCTCACGGGCCTGGGCATCCTCGATGCCGAGGGCAACGAGACCGGCGCGACCGGTCCGTTCAACGTCGAGCTGTTCGCCGGTAGCCCCGACGACAACAACGCCACGTTCTTCTGGAACGGCGCCATGGAGACCCTCCAGCCCTACATCGACTCGGGCGTCATCACGGTCCCGTCGGGCCAGACGGACTTCGGTCAGGCCGCGATCCTGCGCTGGCTGCCCGAGACCGCGCAGGAGCGCATGGAGAACATCCTCACGGTCATCGGCGACACCAAGCTCGACGGTGTGCTCTCGCCGTACGACGGCCTGTCGATCGGCATCATCTCGGCCCTGACCTCGGGCGGCTACGCGGCCGACGCGCTGCCGGTCATCACCGGTCAGGACGCCGAGGTCGGCTCGATCAAGTCGATCATCGCCGGTGAGCAGTACTCGACGATCTTCAAGGACACGCGTGAGCTGGCCAAGCAGGCCGTGACCATGGTCGACGAGATCCGCAAGGGCGAGGAGCCCGAGGTCAACGACACCGAGACGTACGACAACGGCGAGAAGGTCGTCCCCTCGTACCTGCTCGAGTCGACGATCGTCACGAAGGACAACTACGAAGAGGTCCTCGTCGACAGCGGCTACTACAGCGCCGACGACCTGAAGTGATCCCCGCGGGAGGGTCTCGGCCCTCCCGCATCGCCTCCGCCGCGACCGCCCGCTCGGTCGCGGCGGAGGCCCCTGTTCCCTCATCCCCAACCGGCCTGCGAGCCGGTCCTGCAAGGAGGACCTCGTGAGCACCATCCTCGAGATGCGCTCGATCACCAAGGAGTTCCCCGGCGTCATCGCCCTGGCGGACGTGTCGCTGACCGTCGACCGCGGAACGGTGCACGCCATCTGCGGCGAGAACGGCGCCGGGAAGTCCACTCTCATGAAGGTGCTCAGCGGCGTCTATCCCGCGGGCGACTACCGCGGTGAGATCGTCTTCGACGGCAAGACCGTCGAGTTCAAGGACATCCGCGACAGCGAAGCGGCCGGCATCGTCATCATCCACCAGGAGCTGGCCCTCAGCCCCTACCTCTCGATCGCGGAGAACATCTTCCTCGGCAACGAGATCACCCACCGCGGCCTCATCGACTGGGATGCCACCAACCGCGAGGCATCCAAGCTCCTGGCCCGCGTGGGTCTGGGCGACAGCCCCGACGTGCCGGTCAACGAGATCGGCGTGGGCAAGCAGCAGCTCGTCGAGATCGCCAAGGCGCTGTCGAAGGACGTCAAGCTCCTCATCCTCGACGAGCCCACGGCCGCGCTCAACGACGACGACTCCGAACACCTGCTCGACCTGATCCGCCACCTCAAGGGGCAGGGGATCACGTCGATCATCATCAGCCACAAGCTCAACGAGATCCGCGCGATCGCCGATGAGGTCACCATCATCCGCGACGGTCGCACCATCGAGACGCTGGACGTGGCCACCGGCGGCACGAGCGAGGACCGCATCATCCGCGGCATGGTCGGCCGCGAGCTCGAGAACCGGTACCCGGACCGCGACGTCGAGATCGGCGAAGAGGTGCTGCGCATCGAGGACTGGACGGTGCACCACCCCACGGATGGAAGCCGCGTCGTCATCCACGAGGCGAACCTGAACGTGCGCGCCGGCGAGGTCGTCGGCATCGCCGGCCTCATGGGTGCGGGCCGTACGGAGCTGGCGATGAGCGTGTTCGGCCGGAGCTTCGGCTCGCGCATCTCGGGCAACGTCTACATCCGCGGGCAGAAGGCCGACACGTCCTCGGTGCCCGCGGCGATCCGCAGCGGTCTGGCCTACGTCACGGAGGACCGCAAGGGCGCCGGGCTCAACCTCATCGACACCATCAAGCGCAACATCTCGCTCGCCGGCATGCGAAAGCTCGCCAAGGGCGGATGGGTCGACGGCGACGAGGAATACCTGGTGGCCAACCGGTACCGCAAGTCGATGAACATCAAGGCCCCGACGGTCGATGTCGTCGTCGGCAAGCTCTCCGGCGGCAACCAGCAGAAGGTCGTGCTGTCGCAGTGGCTGTACTCCGACCCCGAGGTGCTGATCCTCGACGAGCCCACCCGCGGTATCGACGTCGGTGCCAAGTACGAGATCTACACGATCATCAATTCCCTCGCGGCGCAGGGCAAGGGGGTGCTCGTGATCTCGTCTGAGCTTCCCGAGCTGCTCGGCATCTGCGATCGCATCTACACCCTCAGCGAGGGTCACATCACCGGCCAGCTGCCCATCGAGCAGGCCACACCCGAGGCCCTCATGGTGCTCATGACGAAGGAGAAGGAAGCCGACCATGTCAGCGCTTAACAACACGGCGACCCAGGCGGGTCCGGGCGGCACGCCGCGTGGACCGGTCGGCGGTGCGGCCAACGGGGGAGTGGGCATCGTCCAGTTCTTCACGTCGCGCCTGCGCGAGATCGGCATCTTCATCGCGCTGATCGTGATCGTGCTGCTGTTCCAAGCCCTCACCGGCGGACGACTGCTCACCGCGGGCAACGTGTCGAACATCATCGTCCAGAACAGCTACATCCTGATCCTCGCGATCGGAATGGTGATGATCATCATCGCCGGGCACATCGACCTGTCGGTCGGCTCGGTGGCGGCGTTCGTCGGCGCCGTCTCGGGCGTGCTCATCGTGCAGTGGGGAATGCCCTGGTGGCTCGGCATCCTGCTCTCCCTCGTGCTCGGCGCGGTGGTCGGCATGTGGCAGGGGTTCTGGGTGGCCTACGTCGGCATCCCGGCGTTCATCGTGACCCTGGCCGGCATGCTCCTGTTCCGCGGTCTCACGCAGATGACGCTCGGCAACACCCAGATCACGCCGTTCCCCACCGAGTACCGTCAGCTCGGCGGCGGCTACCTGTTCCCCGACCTGTTCCCGGCCGCGAGCTCGCCGGCCGAGTGGATCACCGTCGCCCTCGGTGCGCTGACCCTCGTGCTGTTCGTCTTCTCGCAGGTGCGCCAGCGCGCCAAGCGCGCGGCGCTCGAGCTGCAGAACGAGCCCCGCGTGTGGTTCCTGTTCAAGATCATCGGCGGCGGCGCGCTCATCGCGTACCTGACCTACCTCCTGGGCGTCGCGCCCGGTTCGCGCGGAACGCCGATCGTGCTGGTCGTCCTCGCCGTGCTGATCATCGGGTACTCGACGGTCATGAGCCGCAGCGTCTTCGGGCGCCACATCTACGCGATCGGTGGCAACCGCACCGCCGCGAAGCTGTCGGGCATCAACACCCGTCGCGTCGACTTCCTGCTGTTCGTGAACATGGGCGTGCTGGCGGCCCTCGCCGGCATCGTCTTCACGGGCCGTCTGAACTCGGCCGGTCCCGGCGCCGGAAACCTGTTCGAACTGGATGCCATCGCCGCCTCGTTCATCGGTGGTGCCGCCGTCCAGGGTGGTGTCGGCCGCGTGGTCGGCGCGATCGCCGGTGGTCTGGTCATGGGTGTGCTCAACAACGGCATGTCGCTCATGGGCATCTCGACCGACGTGCAGCAGTTCATCAAGGGCCTCGTGCTGCTGCTCGCCGTGGCCTTCGACGTGTGGAACAAGAACCGCAGCCGCGGCTGATCCACCGTCTGCGGACGCCCCGTCGCCTCGTGCGGCGGGGCGTCCGTCGTGTCTGGGGCAGGATGGAACGGGTGACCCCCTGTCGTCCCGCACGCCTCGCCTTCGCGATCCTCGTCGTCGCCGCGATGGCTCTGACCGGCTGCGCTCCCGGCACCGCGCGCACGATCCGGACGAGCGACGGCGCCGGTGTCATCGGCGTGAGCCTTCCCGCCTCCGCCGATCTCGCGTGGACGCGGCTGGGCGACGCGGTCGGTGAGCAACTGCGTGCGCGGGGGTACCGGGTCGACCTGCAGTTCGCCGCGGACGACGCCCGCACGCAGGGGGCGCAGGTGCAGAACATGCTGACCAAGGGCGAGGACGCCGTCGTCCTGGTGCCAGTGGCCGGGGAAGCGCTCGAACGCGCGCGGGAGGCGGCGGCCGCGTCCGCAGTGCCGCTCATCCCCGCGGGCCGCGACGTCGGCGGGGCCGGGGTCGTGATGGCCGCGGACCCCGCCGTCGTCGGTCGAGCGCAGGCCGAGGCCCTGCTCGAAGCGCTCGACGTCGAAACCGCACTCACCCCGCCGACGATCGCCGTCGTCGCGGGTCCCGCCGACGACCCGGAGTCCGCTGCGCGGCACGAGGCCGCCCTCGAGGTGCTCGCACCGGCGGCGGCCTCCGGCTCCGTGCGGATCGTCTCGGGTGCCGATCTTGCGAGCGCCGCGGTGACCGGTGGTGCCGGCGAGGTCGAGAGCGCCGCAGAGGATCGCATCCGGACCCTGCTCGGCGGCTCCGAAGACGAGCCGCCGACGGCGATGCTCGCCCTCGACGACGCGGTCAGCCGCGGCGCAGTGACCGCGGTCACGACGCCTGATCCTCGGGCCACGGCGTCGCCGAGCCCGACGGCATCCCCCGACCCGGCTACGGAGCCCAGCGCGCGCGTGCCCCCCGTCCTGGTCGCATCGGGGGGAGACACCACGACGGTGCGTGCGCTCCGGGACGGTGCCGTCGCGGCGACCGTGTTCGTCGACACCCGCTCGTGGGCCGGCTCGATCGCCGACGCCGTGGCCGCCGCTCTCGCCGGGGACACGCCCGTCCCGAGCCTCGCCCCGACCCCGACCACCGTCGATCGGGATGCCGTGCAGGCGGTGTTCCTCGAGACGGGATGGCTGCGCGCCGAGGATCTCTGACGGCACGGCGCTTTCGGGAAAACCCGAACAAAGCGGCGGGCTGCCCGGCTGACCCCGCGCGCGGCGGCGTCCTACCGTGGGACACATGACCACGGCATCCGTCCTTCCTCCTCCGCCACCGACGCTCCCCGCATCCGCGGGTGCGCTGCCGCACCCCGGCGTGCGGATCTCTTCCCCCGGTCGGGTGGCCGGCGCCATCGCCCAGCTCGCCGCGCTCGGCGTCGTCGGACCAGCCGTCTTCGGCGGCCTCTTCGGTCTGTTCGGCGCGGGCGTGGGCCTGCTGTTCGCGGTCCTGATCGGTGTCGTACTGCTCGCCGGCCTCGTCTACGCCTTGTTCGGCGTCGCATGGTTCGAGCAGGCGCGACTGGACGGCCTCTACGGCTTCGACCTTCCGGCCCTGCGGGTGCGCCGCAGTCCCAAGCCCGGATTCGTCGGCGTGCTGCACACGATCTGGCTGCAGGCGATCGACCCTCGTCAGTGGCGAGCGGTGGCATCCTTCACCGTCTCCACCGTCCTCGGACTGGTCACCCTCGTGCTGGTCGGTGCGGTGTCGTGGGGCCTGGTGCTCCTGGTCAGTCCGATCTTCGGGTGGGCGCACACGCGTCTGTTCGGGCTCGTGCCGCTCGAGGGCATCGGCGCACCCCTCATCGGCGCGCTCGTCGCCGTCGTCGCCACCGGAGCGATCATCGGGCTGGGGCTCCTGCACGGAGTCCTGGCGCGGGCGATCCTCGTGCCGTCCCGCGAGGCGCAGCTGGAGGAGCAGGCGCGCACCTCCGACACGCGACGCGCGGGTGCCGTCCGCGCCGCCGAGGTGGAGCGGACCCGTATCGAGCGCGACCTCCACGACGGCGTCCAGCCGCGTCTCGTCTCGATCGGCATGACGCTGGGGCTGGCGCAGACGAAGATCGACGACGACCCCGAGACGGCGAAGGCCCTCGTCGCCGAGGCGCACGCCTCGACCAAGTCGGCGATCACCGAACTGCGGCAATTGGCGCGTGGCATCCACGCCTCCGTCCTGGAGGATCGGGGACTGGATGCCGCCCTCTCGGCGCTCGCGTCCCGATCGCACATCCCCGTGACCCTCGACGTGCGTCTGCCGCGCCGCTGCAGCCGCCCCGCCGAGGCCGCGGTGTACTTCTCGATCGCGGAGGCACTGACCAACGCGGCCAAGCACTCGAGGGCCGGCGCCTGCCGCGTGGACGTCCGGGTGCGCGACGACGGATCGTTGTGGGCTCGCGTCGAGGACGACGGTCTGGGTGGCGCACGCGTCGTGCCCGGCGGCGGCCTCGACGGCATCGTGAACCGAGTCACGGCAGCCGGGGGAACCGTGCGCATCGACAGTCCGCAGGGCGGCCCGACCGGGGTGGAGGTGACGGTCCCGTGCGCATCGTGATCTGCGAGGACTCCGTCCTGCTGCGCGAGGGGCTCGTTCGGCTGCTCGCCGATGACGGCCACGACGTCGCCGCCGCCCTGTCCGACGCGTCGGGTCTGGAGGCCGCGGTCGCCGAGACCGCCCCCGACCTGTGCATCCTCGACGTGCGTCTGCCACCCACGTGGACCGACGAGGGCATCCGTGCGGCGATCGCGCTGCGCTCGCGGCATCCCGGGCTCGCCGTCCTGGTGCTCTCGCAGTACGTGGAGGAGCGCTATGCGAGCGACCTCATCGCCGACGGGCAGGGCTCGCTCGGCTACCTGTTGAAGGACCGGGTCGCCGACGTGCGCGACTTCCTCGACGCCGTCGCCCGCATCGCCCAGGGCGCAACCGTCCTGGACCCCGAGGTCGTGGGGCAGCTCCTCGCCCGGCGCCGCCGGGACGACCGTCTCCAGGCGCTCACCGAGCGGGAGCGCGCTGTCCTGGCCCTCATCGCCGAGGGGCGGTCGAACCAGGCGATCGCCCAGGCGCTGTTCGTCTCGCCCGCCAGCGTCGAGAAACACATCACCGCGATCTTCACCAAGCTCGGCCTCGAGCAGGACGAAACCGGCAATCGCCGCGTCATCGCCGCCCTGGTCCACCTGGGCCACGACACCCCCGGAGCATCCTCATGACCGTCCAGACCCCGCCCGACCCAACCACGGCCCGCCCGCGGCGTTCGGCCAGCGCGCTCGCGGTCTCGATCCTCACGATCATCGTCGGCGGTTGCGTCATCCTCGGCACGCTCGCCAGCAGCGGCTTCTCGGCCGCCCGGAACGCGAGCGCCGCCGAGGCGGGCGCGCCGCTCCAGCAGAGCGACACGTACGGTGTCCGGCATCTGGACGTCGATGTGACCGGGGGCGCGCTCATGATCGTCTATGCCGATGTCGACGAGGCAGAACTGAGCGGCGACGGAGTGGGCGCCTGGCGGCTCGAACGTCGGGGCAGCACGCTGCACGTGACGACGCCCCGTGGCTCGTTCGCCGACTGGGGCGACGGATCGGAGGCGACCCTCGCGCTCCCGCGTGCGCTCGCCGACCGCGATGTCGATGTCCGCGGGCAACTGACGGGGGGAACTCTCGACCTCGACGGCGACTTCGGCGACGTGGATGTGCAGGTGACCGGCGGCAGCGCGACACTCTCCGGCGCGGTGAGCGCGCTCACCCTCGAGGTCGCGGGCGGCTCCGTCTCGGTCGACGTCGACGGCGCCCGGACGGCGGCGTTCGAAGTGGCGGGGGGTGAGCTGACGGCGTCGTTGACGGGGGCGGCGCCCACACGGACGAGCGTGGAGGTCACGGCGGGCTCGGCCGACATCGCACTCCCCGACGACACCTACCGCTTCACGAGCGAGGGTCCGGGGTCGGTGGACAGCAGCCTGCGGACCTCGCCGACGGCGACGCCCCGCGTCGACGTGCAGGCGACTCTCGGGTCGGTGACGCTGCGCACGACGTGAGGTGACGCCGTGCACCGCCCGAGGGGGGCGAGGCGAGGGCCGGGACGTGGGGGCGTCACGGCCCTCGTCATGTCGTGGCCGTGCGCGTGCGTCGAGGACGTGACACCGCGATGGCCGTGAGCACTGCGCCGATGCCGACGATCTGGCCGAGACCGAGGGACTCGCCGCCGACCGCGATGCCCAGCAGGACACCGGTCACGGGGTTGAGCAGTCCGATCAGTCCGACGGTCCCGGCCGGCAGCAGGCGCAGCCCCGCGAACCAGCACACGAACGCGAGGGCGGTGGCCACGACCGCGATCCCGGCGTAGGCGGCGACGCCGGTGGCATCCACCGTCGGCGGAGCTCCCTCGACGAACGACGCGACCGCAGCCAACGCGATCCCGCCGGCGGTGAGCTGCCAGGACGTCGTCGCGAGCAGGGGCGTGTCGTCGCGCCACCGAGTCGTGAGGATCGCGCCCAGCGACGAGGAGATCAGGGCGACGGCGGATGCCGCAACCCCGGCGGGCGGGACGGCGCCCGCCCCGAGCCCGACGATGAGGATGACCCCGGCGATGCCGAGGACCGACCCCATCGCCCACCGCGTCGTCGGGCGCTGGCGTAGGAGTGGCCACGCGAGACCCGCGAGGACGAGCGGAGCGAGCGCCATGATCGACGCGGCCACCGACGAGGGAAGCAGTTGCGCGGCGACGTACACGAGGACGAAGAAGCCGCCGAAGTTCAGCGCGCCGAGGACCGGCGCCTTCCACCACCATGCGCCGCGCGGCATCCGGCGGGCGAGCAGCCAGAGGAGGACGCCGGCCGGAAGGGCGCGCAGCGCCGCGCCCCACAGTGGGGCGTCGGCGGGCAGCAGGTGCCGGGTGACGACGTACGTCGCGCCCCAGGCGATCGGGGCGACCGCGGTGACGGCGACCGCGCGCCATGTAGTTTCCATGGAAGAGATAATAGCTTCCAAGGAAGATAAAGTGGATGCCATGACCGCACCCGACCGTGTCGACGCCATCGTGGCCCAATGGGAGCGCGAGCGTCCCGACCTCGACGTCTCTCCCATGCAGGTGATCGGGCGTCTTCACCGGCTGGCCGACGCCCTCCGCGAGGAGCTGCTCGCGGTGTACCGCCGCTTCGGGCTCGGCGAGGGGGAGTTCGACCTCCTCGCCGCGCTCCGGCGCACCGGGGAACCGTTCGCCGCCGCCCCCGGCGAGCTCGCCCGGCACACGATGGTGACCACCGGTGCCGTGACCAAGCGCGTCGACCGGTTGGTGGCATCCGGGCTCGTCGCCCGCTCGGGGAGCGCGGACGACGGACGAGGACGCGTCATCCGCCTCACCGACGCCGGGCGTCGCGTGATCGACGAGGCCTATACCGCCCACATCGCGAACGAGGAGCGACTGCTCGCAGCCCTGGCCCCCGCGCAGCGCCGCGCGCTCGAGGCGATGCTGCGGGAGTGGGGCGCGGCGCTGGGCCTGTGAGCCTCAGCCCTTGAGCGCCTTGGCCAGACGCTGCGGGGAGACGGGCTCGGCGGTGCCCAGACGCTGGGCGAACAGGCTCACGCGGTATTCCTCCAGGAGCCACCGCGTCTGCACGAGGTTCGCCGGAGCATCGGCGGGCAGGGGCAGCGTCCCCCCGGCCTCGGCGAAGGCCACCGCGGCGCGCTCGTACTCGGTCATGCGCTGGCGATCGCGACCGGGGTTGTCGGGCAGCGTCCTCACCCGCTCCAACGCACCCGCGAGGTAGCGCGGCAGATGCGCGAGACGCGCGATGCCGGTGCGTGAGAGGAAGCCGGGGAAGATCAGGCCCTTCAGCTGCCCGCGCACGTCGTTCAGGGCTCCGAGCAGCGTGATCGACGAGGCATCCTTCATCGCCCGGTCGACCTCCCGCTGTGCGAGCAGGATCTTCGCGGCGAGCGACACCGCCTGGAAGGTCTGGTCGACCGACGCCGCCGAGAAGGCGTCGCGCACGCGCGCGAAGTCGGCGCGGGTGCGAACGATCCCGGTCGGTGCCGCCCGCAGCAGGACGTCATCGGCGACGGCCACGCGCGCGTCCTCGATCAGCGCCTTGGCGTTCTGGTACGGGGACGCGGCGAGAGCGAGCTTCTCGTTCGCGGTGAGGTGGTCGAGCACGTACGACGCGGGCGAGGGGACGGCCAGAAGCAGGAGACGCCGGATGCCGGCGCGGGTGTGCCGCGCGGCGTCCTCCGGGGTGGCCTCGACGCGCAGCGCCACGCTGTCGCCTTCGTCGATGAGGGCCGGGTAGCCGCGCACGACGCCGCCGGCGACGGGAGTGTCGACGACGTCGGCGAGATCGTCGAGGTCCCACGTCGTGAGTCTCGTGCGGGAGGCGAAGGCGGGCGAGGCCTCGGCGACGCGGGCGGCGGCCGTGGCGCGGGGACGTTCGATCGTGGACTCGACGCTGGAGCGCGCCCGGTCGGCGAGTCGGCGCTGCAGGGCGCCGAGGTCGCGGTCGGAACCGACGGCCCGCCCGCGCGGGTCGACCGCGCGGAACGACATCATGAGGTGTCCGGGCACCCGGTCGAGCTCGAAGTCGGCCGCGCTCACCCGCTGGTTCGCCACGCGCTGCACCTGCGCCGCGAGCGCGTCGACGAGCGTCGACGTCGGCAGCCCGTTCGCGTGCTCGGGCCCCTTCTCGGCCAGTTCGGCCGAGAACTTCTCGGCCCAGTCCGCGGCGGGGACGACGTTGCGGCGGATCGTCTTGGGAAGGGCGCGCAGCAGGGCGGTGACCAGTTCGTCCCGCATCCCGGGTACCTGCCAGTCGAACCCATCGGGCCGCAGCTGCGCGAGCAGCGGCAGGGGGACGACGACCGTCACTCCGTCGTCGGGGGCACCGGGCTCGAAGCGGTAGGCGAGGTTGAGCGTCTGGTCGCCCTGGCGCCACCGCGCGGGGAATGCGCGGTCGTCGCCCTGGGCGCGGTCGCCGGTGAGGTCGGATTCGCGCAGGTCCAGCAGGTGCGGCGTCCGCGAGGAGGCATCCTTCCACCAGGTCTCGAACGAGCGGACGTCGGTGACGTCGGCGGGGATCCGCGCATCGTAGAACGCGAACACGGCCTCGTCGCCGACAAGGATGTCGCGGCGGCGCTCCCGCTCCTCGATCTTCTCCAGCAGCCGGCGCTGTTCCTGGTTGCGGCGGAGGAACGCGGTGAGGCGCTTGTCGAGCACCGACGGGTCCCACTCGCCCTCGACGAGCGCGTGACGCACGAACATCTCCCGCGCGAGCGGACGGTCGAACCGCGCGAGCTGCACCCGTCGACGGCCGACGAGCTCGACGCCGAAGAGCGTGACCTTCTCATAGGCCGCGGCCGAGCCGGCATCCTTCGACCAGTGCGGCTCGCTCAGCGAGCGCTTCACCAGATCGGGGGCCAGCTCCTCCGCCCACGCCGGGTCGACGGCGGCGACGGTGCGGGCGAACAGGCGCGAGGTCTCGACGAGCTCGGCCGCCATGACCGCGGACGGCCGCTTCTTCTTCAGCCCGGATCCGGGGAAGATCGCGAACCGTGCGCCGCGCGCGCCGATGTACTCGCCCTTCGTCGGGCGGCCCTCGCCGGGTGACTTGCGGTCCTTCGCCTGGGCCAGAGTGCGCGGATCCAGGATGCCGAGGTGCGAGAGGAGCCCCGACAGGATCGCGCGGTGGATCGCATCGCCCTGCGCGTGCCCTTCGGGGCCGGCGCCGTTCGGCCCTCGTCCCACTTCTGACGGGGCATGTCCCGAAAGGTGCGGTCGCGAGCGTCGGGAGGCAGCACTTCGTGGGACATGGTTCTGGGAGGGAGCCCCGGCGCGCCCCGTGCTGCCGGCTCCGAGCAGCGACGTCAGCTGCCGGTGCACGTCGACCCACTCGCGCACGCGGACGTAATTGAGGTGCTCGCTGCGGCACAGTCGTCGGAACGCGCTCGAGCCGAGTTCGGCCTGCTTCTCCTGCAGGTACTCCCACAGGTTCAACAGCGACAGGAAGTCGCTGGTCGGGTCGGTGAAGCGGGCGTGGAAGCGGTCGGCCTCCTCGCGCCGGTCCTCGGGGCGTTCGCGCACGTCTTGGATCGACATGCCGGCGACGATGGCCATGACCTCGGGCAGGACGCCGGCGGTCCGAGCCTCGAGGAGCATGCGCGCGAAGCGCGGGTCGATCGGCAGCCGCGCGATCTCGCGGCCGATGCCGGTGAGCCGCGGGCCGCGTTCGTCACCGCGGCCGGGGAGCTTCACGGCACCGAGCTCGACGAGGAGGTCGAACGCGGCCTTCACACCGCGGGAATCGGGCGGGGTCAGGAAGGGGAAGGCCTGGATGTCGCCGAACCCGAGCGAGAGCATCTGGAGGATGACGGATGCCAGGGACGTCCGCAGGATCTCGGGCTCGGTGTACTCGGGGCGTCGGAGGAAGTCGTCCTCGGAGTACAGGCGGATCGCGATGCCCGGGGACGTGCGGCCGGCCCGGCCCGAGCGCTGCTGCGCCGAGGCCTGCGACACGGCCTCGATCGGCAGCCGCTGGATCTTCGAGCGGTTGCTGTAGCGCGAGATGCGGGCGGTGCCGGTGTCGACCACGTACCGGATGCCGGGGACGGTCAGGCTCGTCTCGGCGACGTTGGTGGCGAGGATGACGCGGCGGCGGACGCCGGCGACCGTCGACCGCTCGAACACACGGTGCTGCTCGGCGGCCGAGAGGCGTCCGTAGAGGGGCAGCACCTCGGTCGGGGCGGCATCCTTCTGGTACGCCCCGCGGATGGCGTCCGCGGCGTCCCGGATCTCGGCCTCGCCGGGGAAGAACACCAGCACATCGCCCGCGGGCTCGCGGTCGAGCTCGCGCAGGGCCGCGACGACGGCGCCGACCTCGTCGACGTCGTCGGTGTCGCGCGTGCCCGGTGCCGGGCTCCGGACTTTCTTGGGCCGCGGCGTGGATCTGCCGGCATCCGGGGCCGAATCACCCTCGTCTTCCGGAGCGCGGTCCGCGCCGCCGGGCGGCCGGTAGCGGATCTCGACCGGATACGTGCGGCCCGACACCTCGATGACCGGTGCGGGCACCGGTTCGTCGTCGGGTTCGGCGGGCGCAGCGGCGAAGTGGCGCGCGAAGCTCTCGGGATCGATCGTCGCCGAGGTGACGATCACCTTCAGGTCGGGTCGCTGGGGCAGGATGCGCCGCAGATACCCCAGCAGGAAGTCGATGTTGAGCGAGCGCTCGTGCGCCTCGTCGACGATGATCGTGTCGTAGCGGCGCAGCAGTCGATCACGGTGGATCTCGTTCAGCAGGATGCCATCGGTCACGAGCGCCACGCGCGTGTCGGCCGACACTTTGTCGGTGAAGCGCACCTTGTACCCGACGGTCGAGCCGAGCGGGACCTGCATCTCCTCGGCGATGCGCTCGGCGATCGTCCGAGCGGCGATGCGGCGCGGCTGCGTGTGGGCGATCGAGGTCCGCCCGAGCTCGAGGCAGATCTTCGGCAGCTGCGTCGTCTTGCCCGAGCCGGTGGCGCCGGCGACGATGACGACCTGGTTGTCGCGGATGGCGCGCGCGATCTCCTCCCGCGCAGCGCTGACGGGCAGCTCGGGCGGGTAGACGATGACGGGTTCGGCAGACACAGCCTTCCAGCGTATCGCTCCCGTCAGGGCATCGCGGCCTTGGCGGTGATGATGCGGCGGGCCGCGGCATCCACCTTCGCCGCGAACACCGGGTCACCCTGGGCCTTGGCGAGCACGGCCTGACGCATCGCGGGGTAGACCGACGAGTCGGCCGAGACGAGCAGCAGGTCGATCCCCGCGTCCACGGCGAGCGTCGCCCGATCGGCGGGAGACCACGGCTGCACCTGCCGCGCGGCCGAGAGATCATCGGTGGTCACGACGCCGTCGAAGCCGACCGTGTCGCGCAGGACGCCGACGACCGTCGGGGAGAACGCCGCGGGCGAGGTCGGGTCGATCTCGGCATAGATCGCGGTGGAGAGCATCACCACCGCCGGGCCCTGCGGCAGGACGCGGGAGTACACGGCGACATCGGGACCGTCGGCGGTGACGACGACGTCGGTGACGCCCGAGTTCGTGTCGGTGTTCTCTCCCACGTGCCCGAGGCCGGGGAAGTGCTTGAAGGTGGGCAGGATGCCGCCGTCGCGCATCCCCTGCGCGAACGCACCGGCCTTGGCGGCGACGGTGGCGCCGTCGTAGCCGTACTCGCGCGCGAGTTCGCCGATCGGCGGGTTGCTCTGCGCGGTGTCCGGGCTCGTGACGACGTCGGCGACGGGGGCGAGGTTCATGTTCACGCCCGCCTGGGCGAGCTGGCGGCCCCACGTCGCGGCGTTGCCGCGGAGGGTGCCGTCGTCCTGTCGCCCCTGGTCGACGGCGGAGGGGATGCGATCGAATCCGGGCCCCGAGAGCACCTGCACGGTGCCGCCCTCCTGGTCGGTGGCGACCCAGAGCTCGGGCTGGCCGGCGGCGACCACCGAGGTGAACCCGCCCACCAGGGCCGCGGTCGCCTCGGTGCCGGCATCCGACCGTCCGTGGAGGAAGATCCCCCCGATGCGGTCGTCTCGGACGGCGGCCAGGGTCGTGGCGTCAGCGCCGTCGACGGAGGTGCCCACCATGAACATCTGCCCGACCTTGTCCTCCAGGCTCAGGCCCGCGAGGGGATCGGGCGTCGGAGTGGGTGTCGGCGTCGCCGTCCGCGTCGGTGTGGGCGTCGGCGTCTCGGTCGGCGCAGGCGCCGGTTCGGGGACGCAGCCGGACAGCGCGAGCGCGACCAGCACGAGCAGCGTCGCGGACCGCGTGGGATTCGTCATCCGTCGATCGTCGCGTATCACCGCGCCGCGGGGGCGGATCGGCCCGAGGGTTGACTCCGGCGCCGAGACTCCGTCGCGCACGTCCGCGCGACCGAGTGGGGGTCAGCCGTTGCCGGCCGAGCACGTGGCCTGGTTCGCCTTCGAGCCGCTCACATTGCTCGGCAGTTCGACGACCTCCGGCGCGGCGTCGGCTCCGGTGGCATCCGGGGCAGGGGTCGTCTCGGCGGGGGCGGGAGCGGCCTCGGTCGGGGCCGGCGCGGACGGGTCGGCGATCACGCCGCCGTTGGTTCCGGCCTCACCCGTGAGCGCCAGCGGCGCGTTGCGCGCGAGGGCGTCCCACAGCACCGCGGCGGCCGCCTCGTCCGGGATGACCCGGTTCGGGTCGTCGGGATCGTCGACGACCGGGAACTGCACGAAAGTGATGTCCTCGAACGGGACGTCTTTGAGGGTGTAGGCCAGCTGCGCGATGCGGATCGGGTCGGCGAGGCTCTCGCTGGGGGTGATGTTGTTCACCGCGGTGTTGGCGAGCGCGATGAGCGTCCCGGGGTTGGACAGCACCTCATCGCTGCGGAGCTTGTTCACCAGCCGCGAGAGGTACTGCTGCTGATTGCCGATGCGGGCGAGGTCGCTGCCGTCGCCGATGCCTTTCCGCGTACGGAGGAAAGCCAGTGCGTCGTAGCCGGTGACCACGCGGGGTCCGGGCTCCCAGTCGATTCCCGCGTCGGGGTCGTCGATGCCGTCACCGCCGATGCAGACCTCGACGCCGCCGATCGCGTCGGTGATGTTCACGACGTTCCCGAAGCTGAGCTTCGCCGCGAAGGGGATGCTCTGGCCGCTCAGCTCGGACACGGTGTCGGCGACGCACGTGAGGCCGCCGTCCTCGTAGGAGCTGTTGATCGGGGCCTTGAACGCGCCTTCGAAGAGTGTGCCGTCGGGGGCCGTGCATTCCGGGATGGGGATCTGCAGGTCACGCGGGAACGACACCACCGTCACCCGCCGCGGGTCGGTCGAGACGTGGACGAGCATGTTGACGTCGTTGCGCGCCCCGTCGTTCTCGGGGTCGCTGCAGCGGGCACCCAACGCCTCTTTCACCTGGTCGTCGCACTCGTCCGTGCCGACCACGAGCACGGAGAACGCCTCGTCGTACGCGCTCAACGCCGGCGGCTGGGCGGGAGCGTCCTGGAGAGGGACGGCCGCCTCCTGCAGGCGCTGCGAGAGCGACCAGGCGTAGAAGCCGCCGACGGCGACGGCGGCCACGACCGCGACGGTCAGCACGATCGCGAGGGCCTTGGCTCCGCGGCGCCAGCCCGAGACGGGCGTGCGGCGCGCGTGCTGCGCGGGAGGCTGCCTCATCCGGGTAGTCAACCACGCCCCCCCCGAGAACACGGTGAGACACGGGGCGGCCGCGGAACCGACCGCCCCGTGTGGCATTACTGCCCGCCCTCGGTGAGCGTCACCTCGATCGGCGTGTACTCGCCGTCGACGGCGACGCCCTCGTCCTCCAGCGCTGCCAGCGCGGCCTCGATGTACTCGTTCGAGTACGCCGACGCCGGGGGCTCGGTGGTGATGAGGTTGAGTCCGTCCTGGTTCACCGCGGAGAGCGCGCCCTGGACGGTCTTGTCCCACGCGGCGGAGTCGATCAGGCCGAAGTCGCCGCCGGTCCAGATGAGCTTGTTCACCTCGTTCATCTGCCACAGCTGGTGCACCGGGCCCACGGGGAACGCGCTCACGCCGGGAGCGGTCGCGGCCGTGTAGGTGATGTCGGCGGCCTCGGTGGGGTTGTCGCGCGCGAACACCCACCCCTTGATGACGGCCTTCAGGAAACGCGTGGCGGCGTCGGCGTACGCGGGGTCGTCCGCGAGCCGCTGGGTGTCTGCCCAGATCGCATCCTGGAGCATGGCACCGGCGGTGTCCTCGTACGAGATGACGTTGATGTCGTCCATCGTGTACAGCTCGCCGGTGGCCGGGTTGACCGTCTCCAGCAGCTGCGCCAGCTCGTTGTAGGTCATCGCCTGGGCGGCATCCACGTCCTTGTCCAGGAGCGCGTTCATCGAGAAGTCCTGCGTCGTGATCTGGACCGTCGAGGCGTCCAGGCCCTTGTCGGCCATCGCGGCGAAGATCTCCCACTCGTTGCCGAAGCCCCACGAGCCGATGCGCTTGCCCTCGAAGTCCTCGACGCTGGTGATGCCCGAGTCCTTCCACGACACCTGGGTCGTGCCGGACTTCTGGTACACCTGGGCGATGTCGGTGAGCTCGACACCCTGGTTCTCCATGGTGCCGAGGACCTTGGGCACCCACGCGACGGCGAAGTCGACATCGCCGGCGACGAGGGCGTCCTGCGGGACGATGTCGCCGCCGGAGGGGATGATTTCGACCTCGTCGAAGCCCTCCTCCGTGAAGTAGCCCTTCTCGAGGGCGACGTAGTAGCCGGCGAACTGCGCCTGCGGCAGCCACTGCAGCTGCAGCTTCACCGAGGTCAGCGGCGTGAAATCGCCGTCCTCGGATGCCTCGGGCGCGGAGCCGCCGGCGCAGGCGGAGAGGGCGAGGGATGCCACGGCGATCCCCGCAGCCGCGCCGAGGGCGCGACGTGTGCTGTGTGTCATGGGAGTCCTTTCGGGTGCGGGTGGTGCAGGTGTGGAGCGGGTGGAACCTGTTCTGTCGAGGGCGGACGGGAGGGATGCCGGTCAGGCCGGCGGACGCCCCGCGCCGAGGCGTCGTGCGACGACGCGTTCGAGCAGCGAGGTGACGAGGAAGAAGACGAGACCGATCACGATGCCGCCGCCGACGAACGCCCAGGCCAGGGCGGCGCGCCCGGACTTGGCGTAGGTGGCGATCGCCGTGCCGATGCCGTCGGAGGGGCCGCCGAAGTACTCGGCGACGAGGGCGGAGATCACCGCGAGCGACGCGGCGACGCGGATGCCGGTCAGCAGGTACGGCAGCGCGGTGGGGAGGGTGAGGAACCGGAACGTCTGGCCACCGCTGGCCGCGGTGGCGGTGAACAGGTCCCGCTGGACGGGCCGGGTCTGCCGCAGTCCGCGGAGGGTGTTGACGAAGACGGGGACGAACGCGGCGATCGCCGCGACGGCCTGCCGCCCGAACTGGCTCGACGCGCCGAACATCGTGTTGAGGATCGGTGTGATGGCCACGATCGGTACGACCGCGAGCGCGGCCACCAGAGGGGCGGTCATCCCGTCCACGGGACGCCACGTCGCGGCGAGTGCGGCCAGGGCCACGGCCACGACGGTCCCGGCGACGAGGCCGACGAGGGCGTTGGTGCCGGTGATCGCCGCGGCGTCGACGATGAGGGGGAAGCGTTCCACGCCCTCGAGGAGGATCGCGCCCGGATCGGGCAGCATGCGCGGCGCGCTCCCCGAGGCGACGTAGGCGAACCACACGCCGAGCCCGAGCAGGCCCACGCCGACCGGGGCGGCGATGCGCAGCCAGGAGGGGAGCCGGGTGACGGTCATCGTTCGTTCGCCCGCTGGAGGGGAGCGCCGTGCAGCGCTTCGCGCACCGCCGTCACCCGCGCGAAGTACTCGGGCGATTCGCGCAGCGCCTCGTCGCGGGGACGCCCCGGGCGCGTGTCGACGACCTCGGTGATCCGCCCCGGCCGCGGGCTCATGACGACGACCCGGTCGGAGAGGAACACCGCCTCCGGGATCGAGTGGGTCACGAAGACCACCGCGGCGCCCGTCTCGGCGGAGATGCGGGCGAGTTCGGTCTGCAGTCGCTCCCGCGTCATCTCGTCGAGCGCGCCGAAGGGCTCATCCATGAGCAGCAGCTGCGGCGACGCCGCCAGCGCGCGGGCGATCGCGACGCGCTGCTGCATGCCGCCGGACAACTGGTCGGGGTAGCGTCCGACGAACTCCGACAACCCGACGAGGCCCGCGAGCTCGGCGACGCGCGCGTCTCGGCGGGCGCGGCTCCACCGGTGCAGTTCGAGGGGGAGCGCGATGTTCGCGGCGACCGTGCGCCACGGCAGCAGTCCCGCCTGCTGGAAGGCGATGCCGTAGTCCTGGTCGATGCGCGCCTGCCGGGCGGGTTTGCCGAAGATCGCCAGGTCGCCGGTGCTCGGGGTGTCGAGGTCGGCGATGAGGCGCAGCAGCGTGGACTTGCCGCAGCCGGACGGGCCGATGAGCGAGACGAACTCTCCGGCGGCGACGTCGAGGTCGACCCCCGTGAGGGCGGTCACCTCACCACCGGTGGAGGGGAACACCTTCCCTACGCCCGAGGCGTGGACGGCGGTGGCGGGGACGGTCATCGGATCTCCTCTCCGCGACGGAAGCGGTGCAGCGTCACACCGATCAGCGCGACGCCCGCGGCGGCGACGAGCCCGATGGCGACGGTGCCGAACGTGGGTGCCCAGGGCGCCGCCGGATCGGACGACGCCTGTCCGGCGAGCTGGATGAGCATGCGCCCGATCCCGCCCCGCAGCCCGATCGACACCTCGGCGACCACGGCGCCGACGACGGCGGAGGCCGCGGCCAGGCGCAGGGCCGGCAGCAGGTGCGGTACGGCGGCGGGGAGCCGCAGGTGCACGAGCGTCGACCACCAGCCGGCCGCACCCGCGTGGAACAGGTCGAGGTGGAGCGCGTCCGGGGCTTCGAGGCCCCGGAGCATGCCGATGGCGACGGGGAAGAACGCCAGGTACGAGGCGATCAGCGCCACCGAGAACCACTGCGGCCAGGGGAACACCCCGGCGCGGTCGATCTGGTTGCCGAGTGCGTTGACGACGGGGGCGAAGGCGATGAGCGGCACGATCTGGCTCACGACGATCCAGGGCAGCAGGCCCCACTCGACCAGTCGCCAGCGCTGCATGACGATGCCCAGGATGCCTCCGACGGCGACGCCGATCAGCCAGCCCAGCGCCGCCAGGCCCAGGGTGGTCCCGGCGGCCTCGAGCACCGAGACGATCAGCGGCGGGGTGTCGCCGCCGCTCGTCGGCGCGAACATGCGCGCGACCATCTCCCAGACATGCGGCATGGCGCGGTCGTGCGTGCGCGGGAGGAGGATGACGCCGGATCCGGCGGATCCGTCCCCGCCGACGGTGACGCCGTCCGCGGGCCCGAGCAGCTTGTAGAGCTCCCAGATCGCGATGACGGCCGCGACGCCCGCGACCCCCCACGCCACCCGCACGACGGTGCCCGCCCCGCGTCGACGGCGGGCGCGTGGCATCCCGCCGCCGTCCTCGGGGGCGATCGAGGTCACCGACCCCGGGGCGATCGCCTGGTCGGTCACCGTTTGGCCGTCACCGGGGGAGTGAGTGCGGGGATGACGGTCTCGCCGTACACCCGCATGGTCTCCTCCTTGTTGTCGTGCTGGAGGTATCCGGCGAACTGCGTCACGCCCAGCGCGCGGAGCTTCTCGAGCTTGGCGATGTGCTCCTCGGCGGTGCCGAGGACGCAGAAGCGCTCGACGATCTCGTCCGGGACGAAGTCGACGTGGTCGTTGCTGCTCTTGCCGTGCGAGTTGTAGTCGTAGCCCGTGCGTCCGGCGATGTAGTCGGTGAGGGCGGCGGGCACGTCGGAGTCGCCGCCGTACTTCGCCACGATGTCGGCGACGTGGTTGCCGACCATGCCGCCGAACCAGCGGCACTGCTCGATCATGTGCGCCCGGCTCTCGGGGGTGTCCTCCCCGATGTACATGGGCGCGGCCACGCAGAACGCGATCTCGTCCGGGTCGCGCCCGGCCTCCTCGGCCGCGCGGCGCACGGTCGCGATCATCCACTCGGCGATGTCGAGGTCGGCCAGCTGCAGGATGAAGCCGTCGCCGACCTCACCGGTGAGCTTGAGCGCGAGGGGGCCGTAGGCGGCGACCCACACGTCGAGCTTCGACCCGCGGCTCCACGGGAACTGCAGTGTCGCGCCGTTGTACTCCACGGCCCGCGAGTTGCCGAGCTCGCGGATGACGTGGATCGACTCGCGCAGCGCCTTGAGGGTCGTCGGGCGGCCGTTGGTGACGCGCACCGCCGAGTCGCCCCGGCCGATGCCGCAGATGGTGCGGTTGCCGTACATCTCGTTGAGCGTGGCGAACGTGGATGCCGTGACGGTCCAGTCGCGGGTGGCGGGATTGGTCACGAACGGGCCGACGGTCACGCGACGCGTGGCGGCGAGGATCGCCGAGTGCACGACGTACGGCTCCTGCCAGAGCAGGTGGGAGTCGAACGTCCACACGTGGCTGAACCCGTGCGCCTCGGCGAGCTGCGAGAGCTGCACCGTGCGGGCCGCGGGCGGGTTGGTCTGCAGGACGACGCCGAAATCCATGTGTGCCCCTCTCAGACCAGGTACTGGCTCAGGCCGCGCTTGACGAAGCGTCCGTCACCCTTGGTGCCGAGGTACGCGCCGTCGTCGACGACGACCTTGCCGCGCGAGATGACCGTGTCGACGTGCCCGTCGATCTCGAAGCCTTCCCACGCGGAGTGATCCATGTTCATGTGGTGCGTCTTGCCGACGCCGATCGAGGTGTGACCCGCCGGGTCGTAGACGACGATGTCGGCGTCCGCGCCGGGGGCGATGACGCCCTTCTTGCCGTACATCCCGAACATGCGCGCGGGGGTCGTGCTGGTCAGCTCGACCCACCGCTCGAGCGTGATCTGCCCGGTCACGACACCCTGGTACATCAGATCCATCCGGTGCTCGACGGAACCGATGCCGTTGGGGATCGCACGGAAGTCGCCGAGTCCGAGGGTCTTCTGGTCCTTCATGCAGAACGGGCAGTGATCGGTGGAGACCATCTGGATGTCGTTCGTGCGCAGCGCCTGCCACATGTGGTGCTGGTGACCCTCGTGCTTCGAGCGCAGCGGGGTGGAGCACACCCACTTGGCTCCCTCGAACGCGCCCCATTCCTCGCTGGAGGCGCCGAGCTGGTCCTCGAGCGACAGGTAGAGGTACTGCGGGCAGGTCTCGCCGAACACGTTCTGGCCGTTGTCGCGCGCCCACGCGAGCTGTTCGACCGCCTGCTTCGCGCTCACGTGCACGACGTAGAGCGGCGCACCGGTCAGGTGCGACAGCATGATCGCGCGGTGCGTCGCTTCCTCCTCCATCTGCCACGCTCGGGCGACCCCGTGGAAGTACGGGTCGGTCTTCCCCTTCGCGACGAGCTGTTCGGCGAGGACGTCGATGACCGGTCCGTTCTCGGCGTGCATCATCGTCAGCAGCCCCGTGTCAGCGGCGACCTGCATGGCGCGGAGGATCTGCGCGTCGTCGGCGTAGAACACTCCGGGGTAGGCCATGAACATCTTGAAGCTCGAGACGCCCTCGTCGACGAGGCCGGGGAGGGCGGCGAGAGAATCCGCGTCGACGCCGCCGACGATCTGGTGGAAGCCGTAGTCGATCGCGCAGTTGCCGGCGGCCAGCTCGTGCCAGTGGGCCAGTCCGTCCTGGATGCGCTCGCCGGTGCGCTGCACGGCGAAGTCGACGATCGTCGTCGTTCCGCCCCACGCGGCGGCGCGGGTGCCGGTCTCGAACGTGTCGGAGGCGCTCGTGCCACCGAAGGGCAGCTGCATGTGGGTGTGGGCGTCGATGCCGCCGGGGATGACGTACTTCCCGGTCGCGTCGATGACGCGGTCGACGGATGCCGCGAGGTCGTGGCCCAGCAGGGTGGAGCCGGGTGCGAGCACTGCCGCGATCGTGTCTGCGTCGATGAGGACGTCGGCCGCGGTGCGTCCGGTGGCCGAGACCACCGTGCCGCCGGTGAGGAGGGTCGTGGTCATCTCACGCCTCCACGATCTCGCCGTAGGTGTCGGGGCGACGGTCGCGGTAGAACTGCCAGTCGTCGCGCATCTGCTGGACGAGGTCGAGATCGAGGTCGCGGACGAGGATCTCCTCGTGCTCGTCCGATCCGAGCGCGCCGACGTGGTTGCCGCGCGGGTCGATGACCTGGCTCGTGCCGTAGAAGGTGACCGCCTCGTCGCCGTACTCGTTGTCCTCGCGGCCGACGCGGTTGGGCTGCAGCACGAAGTATCCGTTCGCCACCGCGGCGCACGGTCCCTCGACCTCCCACAGACGGTTGGAGAGGCCGGGCTTGGTGGCGTTGGGGTTGAAGACCATGTGAGCGCCGTTGAGGCCCAGCTCGCGCCAGCCCTCGGGGAAGTGCCGGTCGTAGCAGATGTACATGCCGACCTTGCCGACGGCGGTGTCGAAGACGGGGTAGCCGAGGTTGCCCGGGCGGAAGTAGAACTTCTCCCAGAACTTCTCCACGTGCGGGATGTGGTTCTTGCGGTACTTGCCGAGCACCGTGCCGTCGGCGTCGACCAGCACGGAGGTGTTGTAGTACACCCCGGTCTGGGCCTCCTCGTAGATGGGGAGCACGGTGACCAGGCCGAGTTCCTTCGCGAGGGCGGCGAACCGCTGGACGATGGGACCGTCGGCGGGCTCGGCGTAGCGGTAGTACTTCTGGTCCTGGGTGATGCCGAAGTAGGGGCCGTAGAACAACTCCTGGAAGCACAGGACCTCGGCGCCCTGCGCCGCGGCATCCCGGGCGAACTGCTCGTGCTTGTCGAGCATGGATGCCTTGTCGCCGGTCCAGGTGGTCTGCGTGATCGCGGCGCGTACCGTCGTCATGGTCCCCTCGTTCCTCCGGGCCGTCGTCGCCCGGTTCTGTTACTGTCGCGCGTGAACATTTCTCCACGATTTCCACGAGTGACACCGCCGTAAATTGGGGGCCGGATGATCCCGCCCGATGCCTTCGTCGACCGCACCCCCGCCGGTCTGGCCGCCGAGATCGCCCGGCTGGTCAGCGATGGCACGCTCGCGCCGGGCGCGCGACTGCCGACCGTGCGCGAGGTCGCCGCGGCGCTGGGGGTGTCCACCGGCACCGTGGCCTCGGCGTGGCGGGCGCTCGCGGACGCGGGCGTGGTCTCCTCGCGCGGCCGGGCGGGCACGTTCGTCCGCGCCGAGCGCCGCGAGTGGTTGAGCCCGCGCGTGCAGGGCATGTCCGCCGACCGCATGCCGGGGGCGCCGCGGGGGCTGGGAGCCGGAGGGGAGGGCCCGACGGCCCCCCGACTGGACCTGTCCCTGGGCACGCCCGATCCGGCGATGCTGCCCTCGATCGAGCGGGCGCTGACGCTGGCCCGCCCACGGGCCGACACGGGCCGGTACCACGACCTGCCCGTGCTGCCCGACCTGTACGACGTCCTGCGCGAGCAGTGGCCGGTACGCGGCGTCGAGGAGCTCACGGTCGTCGACGGCGCCCTCGACGGCATCTCCCGCACGCTCGATCAGGTGGTGCGCTTCGGCGATCGCGTCGCGGTCGAGTCGCCCGGCTTCCCCTACTTCTTCGACCTCATCGAGGCCGCGGGCGCCGTCCCGGTACCCCTCGAGACCGATGCCGACGGCATCCTGCCCGCCTCACTCGCCCACGCCCTCGCGCTGGGGCCCACGGCGGTGCTGCTGCAGCCGCGCGCGCAGAACCCCACCGGGGTGTCGATGTCGATCGAGCGCGCCCGGCGGCTGGCGAACGTGCTGCTGAGCGTCCCGGGCGGGACGCGGGTCACCGTCATCGAGGACGACCACTCCGCCCTCATCGCCAGCGCGCCGCCGGTGACGCTGGCCCTGTGGCTCCCCGGCCAGGTGGTGCACGTGCGCGGCTTCTCGAAGTCGCACGGACCCGACCTGCGCATCGCGGCGCTGGGAGGGCCGGCGGCGATCGTGGACCGCATCGTCCGCCGCCGCATGCTGGGCCCCGGGTGGACGTCGCGACTGCTGCAGTCGGTGCTGTACGAACTGCTCACCGATCCGCGCTCCACCGCTCCCGTGCGCACCGCGCGCCTGATCTACCGCGATCGGTTGGACCGGGTCGCGGCGGCCCTGCGGCGCCTCGGCATCGACGTGGGCGATCCCGACGGGATCAACCTCTGGATGCCGGTGCGCGACGAACGCGCCGCCCTCGTGCACGCGGCGGCCGAAGGCATCGGGATCGCGGCCGGATCGCCCTTCGTGGTCGAGACGGAAGGGTCCGCCGCCGGACCGCGCGTGCGTGTCACCGCCGGATCGGTGGTGGAGAACGTGCGCCTGGTCGCCGAGGCGCTTGCGCGCGCAGCCCATGCCGCGCCCCTGTCGTAGCCGGGCGTCAACCCCGCCCCCGTTGTCGGTGGCTGCTCCTAGGGTTGAAGGCATGACTGTTCCCTCTGTCCAGCTCAATGACGGAAACTCCATCCCCCAGCTCGGCTACGGCGTGTTCCTCGTTCCCGCCGACGACGCCGAGCGCGCCGTGTCCGAGGCCCTCGAGGTCGGCTACCGCCACATCGACACCGCCGCGATCTACAAGAACGAAGAGGGTGTCGGTCGCGCCATCGCCGCCAGCGGCATCCCGCGCGACGAACTGTTCGTCACGACCAAGCTCTGGAACGACCGCCACGACGGCGAAGAGCCGCACGCCGCGATCGACGAGAGCCTCCAGAAGCTCGGTCTCGACGCGGTCGACCTGTACCTCATCCACTGGCCGACGCCGAAGAACGACAACTACGTGCACGCCTGGCAGAAGATGATCGAGATCCGCGAGGCCGGGAAGACCCGGTCGATCGGCGTCTCGAACTTCCTCGTGCCGCACCTCGACCGCATCGTCGCCGAGACGGGCGTGACCCCGGTGGTCGACCAGATCGAACTGCACCCGGCGCTCAGCCAGCGCGAGATCCGGGCCTGGGGTGCCGAGCACGACATGCACATCGAGTCGTGGGGACCCCTGGGCCAGGGCAAGTACGACCTGTTCGAGATCCCCGCCGTGGTCGACGCCGCGGACGCCCACGACAAGTCGCCCGCGCAGGCGGTGCTGCGGTGGCACATCCAGCACGGCCTCATCGTCTTCCCCAAGTCGGTGCGCCGCGAGCGCCTCGAGGAGAACTTCGACCTGTTCGACTTCGAGCTCAGCGCAGACGAGATGGCCGCGATCGACGCCATCGACCCCGGCGACGACTCCGGCCGCGTCGGCACCCACCCCGACGACCTCAACTGAGGACGGATGAGACGCTGAACCGCCTCGCGAACGCCTCGAGCCCCTACCTGCGGGCTCACGCCGACAACCCCGTCGCGTGGTTCCCGTGGGGGCCCGAGGCGTTCGCCGTCGCGGCCGCGCGCGACGTCCCCGTGCTCGTGTCCATCGGCTACAGCACGTGCCACTGGTGCCACGTCATGGCGCGGGAGTCGTTCCAGGATGCCGAGACCGCCGCGCTCGTCAACGACGGGTTCGTGGCGATCAAGGTCGACCGCGAGGAGCACCCCGACGTCGACGCGGCCTACCTCGACGCGGCATCCGCGTTCACGCCGCACCTGGGCTGGCCCCTGACCGCGTTCGCGACGCCCGAGGGGCGGATCTTCTACGCCGGCACCTACTTCCCGCCCCAACCCCGCGGACAGCTGCCCTCCTTCCGGCAGGTGCTCGGCGCCGTCCGCGAGGCCTGGACCGAGCGGCGCGGAGAAGTGGATGCCACGGGGGCGTCGCTCCGCGAGGCTTTGGCCGCCGCGGCGCCCGCCGCCGCCGACGCGATCCCCGACGCCGACGTGCTCGCGAACGCGGTCACCGACGTGGTCTCCCGCGAGGACCTCGAGTTCGGCGGCTTCGCCGCCGGGGCCTCCCTCGACTCCCCGAAGTTCCCCAATACCCCCGTGCTGCGCCTGCTGCAGCACCCCGCGCTCGCGTCCCTCGTCCCCGGTGCGGCGGGCGTGGCATCCCGTGCTCTCTCGGCCATGTCCGGGTCGGAGTTGCGCGACCCGGTCGAGGGCGGATTCTTCCGCTACGCCACCCGCCGCGACTGGACCGTGCCGCACTACGAGCGCATGCTCACCGACAATGCCGGGCTGATCGAGGTCGCCCTCGCCGCGGGCGAGGACGACATCGCCGCCGAGACGGCGCGCTTCCTCGTCGACGTGCTGCAGCTGCCGTCCGGTGGGATCGCCGCGGCGCAGGACTCCGAGTCGATCATCGACGGACAGCGCTCGGAGGGCGGGTACTACCGCACCGACGATCGCGCCGAGCTCGTGCCGCCCGCTCTGGATGCCAAGGTCGTCACCGGCTGGAACGGGCACGCGATCGCGGCGCTCGCGGTCGCCGGCTCCCGCACCGACCCGCGCTTCGTCGAGGCCGCGCGCTGGGCCGCCGACACGGTCCTGGAGAACAACGTCGCCGAGGACGGAACGCTCCGCCGTGCGTCGCTGGACGAGATCCGCTCCGCCGCACCGGCGACCCTGGAGGACTACGGCGGGCTGGCCCGGGGGCTGCTCGCCCTCGCGCGCGTCACCGGCGAGGTGGCGTACGCCGAGCGTGCCCGCGCTCTCGTCGACGCGTGCCTCGTCGAGGACGGCATCCATCCGCCCGGGGGAGGCGACCCGGTGCTCTCCCTGCAGGGGATGCAGCCGCAGGGCGTTCCCAGCGACGGGGCTGCACCGTCGGGGCCGTCGGCGTTCGCCGCCGCGGCGTCGGACCTGTGGCGTCTCGGAGCCGGGGAGCGCTACCGCGCGGCCGCGGAATCGCTCGTCCGCGCCGCGGCGCCCGCGGCGCTGGGCGCGCCGCTGGCGTACGGGGCGATCCTCGACGTCGCGCTCGGCCTGGCCACGCCCCCGCGGCAGGTGGTCGTGGTGGGCGAGACGGATGCCGCCCTCGCCGATGCCGCCCGCCGGGTCGTCGCCGACGTGGTCGCGGTGGTGTCCCCCGGGCAGGCCGAGGCATTCGCCCGCGCCGGCTTCGAGCTGTTCGAGGGCAAGGTCTCCCGCGGCGGCGAGGCGACCGCGTACGACTGTCGCGCCTTCACCTGCGCCCTGCCGACGACGGATCCCGCCGCGCTCGCCTGACCGACGACCGGCTCTGGCCGCCGCGCGCGCTCTCGGCCAAGATGTGGAGTACCCGACCGCTCGAGGAGGAGCACCATGTCCGCCCACGCCATCCCCGACACCCCAGAGATCCGCGCACGGATGGATGCCGCCCAGGCCGAAGGCATGCAGGCCCTGGGACTGCACGGCAGTGACGTGGAGGCCTGGGAGGACGGGTATCGCGCCGCGGCGGCCGCCGACTCCACGTTCGAGTGGTGGTACTTCGACTGCCAGTTCGACGATGGCTCGACCCTCGTGGTGACCTTCTCGAACAAGCCGCACACCGATCCGGGGGGTCCGCTGACCCCGACCGTTCTGGTCATCCGCCAGCACCCCGACGGCACGAGGATGCACGTCGAGCCCGTGTTCCCCGCCGAGACGTTCACGGCCGCGACCGAGCACTGCGACGTGCGGATCGGACCGAACACCGTCACGGGCGATCTCGACACGTATCGGCTGCACCTCGAGGTCGAGGGGCTCACCGCCGAGGTCACGATCCGGCGCGCGGCGCCGTCGTGGCGGCCCGGCGCAGGCATCACCTTCTTCGACGCGGCGAAGTCGCACTACCTCGCCTGGGTCGTCCCCGTCCCGTACGGGACCGTGGAGGCGACCATCACGCAGGACGATCGCACCGCGTCGGTGACCGGTACGGCCTACCACGACCACAACTGGGGCAACCACCTGATGGGGTCGTTCCTCGACCACTGGTTCTGGGGTCGCGCGCACATCGGCGACTACACGCTCGTCTACATGCAGATGACGACGAAGGGATTGTTCGGGATGGGGCAGATCCAGATCCCGACGTTCTACCTGGCGCGCGGGGAAGAGCTGCTGACCGACGACCTCCTGCCTCTCCGGCTGTCCACGAGCGGCGAGGTCGCAGGTCCCGGCCACCAGTCGTACCCGACGCGGCTGGAGTGGACGTGGGAGCGCGGCGACGACCGGATCGCCTTCACCGTCACCGACCCGCGCCTGATCGAGGCCCTCGACATGCGCCCCCGCCGCACGCCGCTGTCGGCCGTCCTCCACGCCGGTGAGCACCCGGAGTACTACGACTTCACCGCCGACGCCGAGTTGGAGGTCCGCCTGGGTGGGATCGTGGACCGGGTCCGCGGGCGGACGCTCTACGAGAAGATGATGTTCCGCTGAGGTCGGCGCGATCCCTCGTCAGCCGAGCAGGTGCCGGAGGTACCTGCCGGGCGACTCGAGGAAACCGCGGTGCAGCCGCACGATCTCGAGGTCTTCCCACGCGGACTCGCGGATACCCCACTCGCCGAGCTCGAGGATCGTCGCGCCGGGGAGCGCGGAGAGGACGGGGGAGTGGGTCGCGCAGATGACCTGCGTACCACGGGAGCGCATGCGGTCGAGGGATGCCACCCATCGCAGGGTCGACGAGAACGACAGGGCCGCCTCGGGCTCGTCCAGGCACGCCAGGCCGGCGACGTAGTGCGGGTGGTCGAGGGTCTCGTCGAGGAGGGCGTTGAAGGACTCGCCGTGGCTCATGGTGTGCAGGCTGGGCGCGGCTCCGCCGAGGTCGTCGCGCCACGAGTAGTAGCCGTGCATGGTCTCGGCACGCAGGAAGAACCCGAAGCGGGCGGCGCGAGGGCTCCGCTCCAGACGCAACCATTCGCCGAGCGGGCTCTCGGTGCGCCGCGTCTGACCGCCGCCGTTCGACGACCCGCCCTCGGCGGGCAGACCGTACGCCTCGGCGATGCCCTCGATGAGCGTCGACTTCCCCGAGCCGTTCTCGCCGACGAGGAAGGTCACACCCAGGGCGAACTCCCACCCCTCGGCACCCGCGACCTCGAGGAACTGCGCGACGGCGGGAATGTTCGCCGGCCAGTGATCCGGCTCGATGGCGGCGTCGCTGAACAGTCTCGCGCGCCGCACCGGTCGCGGGTCGTGCAGCCAGTCGTCCCCGCGCGTCATGTCAGATCCAGGTCGGCAGCCAGTTGTGGAGGCGCCAGAACTCGTACGGCACCGGGAGCGCCGTCCACACGGGGTACCACAACGCCGACAGCAGCACGCAGACGGCCAGGAACACCACGACCCACGCCTGCCCGCTCGCGCGCGTCATCGATCTCGGCCCGCGGGCGATGTCGCGGAGCGCGAACGTCAGCGCGAGCAGCAGGAACGGCACCATCGCGACCGTGTAGAACTGGAAGATCGTGCGCTCGGGGTACAGCAGCCACGGCACGTACGTGGCGGCCAGGCCCGTGAGCACGAGCGCGTATCGTCCGTCGCGAACGAGGATGAAGCGCGCGAGCAGGTAGATCGAGGCGGCGATCCCCGCCCACCACAGCAACGGGTTGTCGATGCTCGAGATCGCCTCCGTGCAGCCGTCGGGGAGCCGGCATCCGTTCACCCCGACATCGTCCTGATGCCAGTACATCGAGGTGGGACGGATCATCAACGGCCACTGCCACGCGGGGCTCGCGTACGCGTGCGGGGTCGACAGGCCGACGTGGAAGGCGTACATGGCCTGGTGGTAGGCCCACAGGTTCTGCAGCGGCAGCGGCACCCACGACCACACACCCGTCGCGGGCGTCGCGTCGAGCGCGTGCCGGCTGTAGCCGCCGTCGGTGAACAGCCAGCCCGACCAGCTCGCGAGGTACACCGCCGCCGCAACCGGCACGATGAGCACGAACGACACCAGGCCCTGGCGGACCGCGTCCATGGGCCACTGCGCGATGCCGGCGCGCCGACGCGCGAGGGCGTCGGAGATCACGACGTACAGCCCGATGGCCGCGATGACGTACAGCCCCGACCACTTCACGGCCGTGGCCGCACCCGCAGCGGCGCCGGCGGCGACGAGCCACGGCCGATTCCAGAACACCGGCCCCCACGTCGCCTCGCCGGGCTCGCGTGCGGCCCACCGGGCGAGCGTCGCACGACGATCGAGCGCCACGAACCACAGCGCCAGCACGATGAAGAACGTCAGGAAAATGTCCAGCAGCGAGACGCGGCTGAGCACGATCCCGAGCCCGTCGATCGCCAGAAGACCGGATGCCACCGACGCGAAGACGAGGGACCCGGTCAGCGTCTTCGCGAACAGGTACATCAGCAACACGAGCGCCGTGCCGAACACGACCGCGGCGATCCGCCAGCCGGTCGCGGAATCCGACCCCAGCAGCGCCATGCCGGCACCGATGAAGATGCGCCCCAGCGGCGGGTGGACGACGTAGCTGCCGACGCCGAGGAAGGCGTCGGTGTCGCCCGCCGCGAAACGTTCGTCGGCGCCCTCCGGTGGCCACGTCGAGGGGAATCCCTGCAGCCACTGGCTCCAGGAGTCCTTGACGTAATAGGTCTCGTCGAAGATCAGCTCGTGCGGATCTCCCACGTTCACCACGCGCAGGACGAAGGCGAACACCGTGATCAGCGTCGGCATGAGCCAGCGCCACACCCGCGCGCCGCGGGGATCGGCCAGCAGTGCGTCGCGCCAGCGATCCAGGCGCGTCCGTTCGTCCGTGGGGATCAACGGGGGGACGGCGGTCACGGCCCCCAGCATAAGGTGGGGCGGTGATCATCCTCGCGGCGACCCCCATCGGCAACCTGGGCGACGCGTCGCGGCGCCTGGTCGAAGCCCTCGAGAACGCCACCGTCGTGGCCGCCGAGGACACGCGCACGACGCAGCGGCTGCTCGCCGGGTTGGGCGTCGACAACCGGCCGCGCCTGATCGCGCTGCACGACCACAACGAGAAGGAGCGCGCTGCCGAGCTCGTCGAACTCGCCCGCGAGGACGACCTGCTGGTGCTCAGCGATGCCGGGATGCCGACCGTGAGCGACCCCGGCTACGGACTCGTCGCCGCCGCGGCGGCCGCGGGCGTCACCGTCACCGCGCTTCCCGGTCCGAGCGCGGTCGTCACCGCTCTCGCGGTCGCAGGGCTTCCCACCGATCGTTTCGCGTTCGAGGGCTTCCCGCGCCGCAAGCCCGGAGACCGGCGCCGCGCCTTCGCCGAGCTCGCCGCCGAGACGCGCACCCTGGTGTTCTTCGAGTCGCCGTCACGGCTGGCATCCACTCTCGACGACCTCGCCGCCGCGTTCGGGCCGGACCGGCCGGCGGCGGTGTGTCGCGAGCTGACGAAGCTGCACGAGGAGGTGCGCCGCGGCCCGCTCGCCGAGCTCGCCGCGTGGGCGGGCGAGGGCGTGCGCGGCGAGATCGCGATCGTCGTGGGGGGCGCGTCGGCGCGGGAGGTGGCGTTCCCGGATGCCGTGACCCAGGTGCTCGAGCTCGTGCGCGACGGCGCGCGGCTCAAGGAGGCCGCTGCCGAGGTCGCGTCGCTCACCGGGCACTCCTCGCGCGAGCTGTACCAGGCCGCTCTCGCCGTGAAGGGCTGACGCGTCACACCGGCCGGAGGGCGGGGCCGTCCCACGTAGAATCCTGGGGTGACTTCCGGCCGATCCTTCTACATCACCACGCCGATCTACTACCCGAGCGACGTGCCCCACATCGGCCACGGCTACACGACCGTGGCGGTCGACGCCCTCGCGCGCTGGCACCGCCAGGCCGGTGACGACACCTGGATGCTCACGGGCACCGACGAACACGGCCAGAAGATGATGCGCGCGGCCGCCGCGAACGGCCACACCCCGCAGGAGTGGGTCGACAAGCTGGTCAGCGAGTCGTGGTTCCCCCTGCTGAAGACGCTCGACGTCGCCAACGACGACTTCATCCGCACGAGCCAGCCGCGTCACGAGGAGCGCGTCGAGAAGTTCGTGCAGGCGCTGTACGACCGCGGCTACATCTACGCGGGCGAGTTCGAGGCGCTGTACTGCGTCGGCTGCGAGGAGTTCAAGACCGAGGCCGAGATCGTCGACGGCGAGGGACCCTTCGAGGGACTGAAGGTCTGTGCGATCCACTCGAAGCCGCTCGAGCTGCTGCAGGAGAAGAACTACTTCTTCAAGCTCAGCGAGTTCCAGGAGCCGCTGCTCCAGCTCTACCGGTCGGTCCCCGACTTCGTCCGGCCCGACTCGGCCCGCAACGAGGTCATGTCCTTCGTCAAGAACGGCCTGAAGGATCTGTCGATCTCGCGGTCCACGTTCGACTGGGGCATCCAGGTGCCGTGGGACGAGTCGCACGTCATCTACGTGTGGGTCGACGCGCTGCTGAACTACGCTACCGCCGTCGGCTACGGCAGCGACCCCGAAGAGTTCGCGCGCCGCTGGCCGGCGTACCACGTCGTGGGCAAGGACATCCTGCGTTTCCACGCCGTGATCTGGCCCGCCATGCTGATGGCGGCGGGGCTGGAGGTGCCCCGCGGCGTCTTCGCGCACGGGTGGCTGCTCGTCGGCGGCGAGAAGATGTCGAAGTCCAAGCTCACGGGCATCGCGCCGACCGAGATCACCGACGTCTTCGGTTCCGACGCGTACCGCTTCTACTTCCTGTCCGCGATCGCGTTCGGCCAGGACGGATCGTTCTCGTGGGAGGACCTCTCGGCCCGGTACCAGGCCGAGCTGGCCAACGGCTTCGGCAACCTGGCATCCCGAACGATCGCCATGATCGAGCGCTACTTCGAGGGCGTCGTGCCCCCGGCGGGGGAGTACACCGACGCCGACCGGGCGGTCCAGAAGACCGTGGCGGATGCCGCCTCGAACGCGGACGCGGCCATCGAGCGGTTCCGCATCGACGAGGCGATCGACGCGATCTGGACGATCGTGGACGCTCTGAACCAGTACATCACCGAGAACGAGCCGTGGGCCCTGGCCAAGGACGAGGCGCGCCGCGAACGTCTGGGTACGGTGCTGTACACCGCCGCCGAGGGCCTGCGCGCCCTCGCGGTGCTGCTGTCGCCGATCATGCCGATCTCGACCGAGAAGCTGTGGATCGCGCTCGGCGCCGCCGAGAGCATCGGCCGGTTGCACGACCAGCCCCTCCGCGAGGCCGGAACGTGGGGCGTGCTGCGCCCGGGCACGTCCGTGAACGGCCTGTCACCGCTGTTCCCGCGCGTCGAGCAGGCATGAGCACGCCCGTCGAACGCCCCCGCGGCACCATCGACGGCGGCGATCCCAGCCAGTACGTGCGGGAGCGCTCGTCGGACGGCCGTCGCGACGTGAGCTATCCGCCCGCACCCGAACCGCTGGGCGTGCCGGTCTACGACAACCACTGCCACCTCGAGATCGAGGACGGCGAGACGGGCCTTTCGCTGGACGAGCAGCTCGAGCGGGCGCTGGCCGTCGGCGTGCACGGCGTCGTCCAGGCCGGGGGAGACGTCGACTCGTCGCGCTGGTCGGCGTGGGCCGCACGGCAGCACCCGCGCGTGCTCGCCGCCGTGGCGATCCATCCGAATGAGGCGCCGGCGTACGAGGCGGCGGGAGAGCTGGATGCCGCCATCGCGGTGATCGACGAGCTCGCGGCCGAGCCCCGGGTGCGCGCGATCGGCGAGACGGGCCTGGACTTCTTCCGGACCGATGAGGATGGCATCCCCGCCCAGATCCGCTCGTTCGAGGCGCACATCGCGCTGGCGAAGAAGCACGGCATCGCCATGCAGATCCACGACCGGGACGCGCACGATGCGGTCCTCGAGACGCTCGAGCGCGTCGGCGCCCCCGAGAAGACGGTCTTCCACTGCTTCTCCGGCGGGGAAGACATGGCGCGCATCGCGGCCGAGCGCGGTTACTACTTGTCGTTCGCGGGGAACGTCACGTTCAAGAACGCGCAGAACCTGCGCGACGCCCTCGCGGTGACCCCGCGCGAGAGGATCCTGGTCGAGACCGACGCGCCGTTCCTCACCCCGACGCCCTACCGCGGCCGGCCGAACGCGCCGTACCTCATCCCCGTGACGCTCCGCTTCATGGCCGCTGAGCTCGGCACGGACGCCGACGAGCTCGGGGCGCAGATCGCGGCGAACACCCTCGCGGTGTACGGGGAGTTCTGACCTCGTCGGCGCCGTCGCGCGTCGGGCAACCTCACTGATCCGCGCATCCTCAGCCGGATCGCCGGAATGCCGCTGAGTTCGTGCGCATCATCGAGGTCGTGCCGGCGGCGGACACACGACACGGCCGGCACCCTTCCGGGCGCCGGCCGTCGTCGCTGTCGTCAGGCCTTCGTCTTGGGCTTTCGCACGAACAGCGTCTCGGTCTGCTCGAGCTCCATGCCCTTGGTCTCGGGGATCTTCCACATGACGAACACGAACGACAGCGCGGCGAAGAACGCGTAAGCGCCGTACGTGATCGTCAGCGACCAGTCCGCGAGGGCGGGGAAGGTCCACGACACCAGGAAGTTCGCGAGCCACTGCGCGCCCGCGGCGACGCCGAGCGCCTTGCCGCGGATGCGGCTGGGGAAGATCTCACCCAGCAGCACCCACACCAGCGGGCCCCACGAGGCGCCGAAGCCGACGACGAACAGGTTCGCGGCCACGAGGGCGACCGGGCCCCACGCGCCGGGGAGCGAGACGTCCTGACCCGAACCCGTGGCGAAGGAGAAGGCCAGCGCCATCGCTCCGAGCGACAGGGTCATGAGGGCCGAACCCACCAGCAGCAGGGGCTTGCGACCGACGCGGTCGACCAGCCAGATCGCGATGAGGGTCACCAGCACGTTCGTGACGGAGGTGATGACACCGATGAGCAGCGAGTTGCTCTCGTCGAAGCCGACCGCGCGCCACAGGCTCGTGGAGTAGTAGAAGATGACGTTGATCCCGACGAACTGCTGGAACACCGACAGGATGATGCCGATCCACACGATCGGCTGCAGGCCGAGAGCGGGGCCCGCGAGGGAGGCACCCTTGTTCTTCCGATCGGTCTCGATGGCGGTGGTGAGGTCTTTGACGGTCTTCTCGAGGTCGGCCGGCGGCACCAGGCGGGCGAAGATCGCGCGGGCCTCGTCCGTGCGGCCGCGCGAGAGCAGGAAGCGCGGCGACTCGGGCATCGTGAAGGCGAGGAAGCCGTACACGGCGGCCGGGATGACGCCGATCAGGAACATCCAGCGCCAGGCGTCCAGCCCCCACCACAGCATGTTGTCGGCGCTGCCGCCCGCGGCGGCCACGAGCAGGGCGTTGCTCAGCAGGGCGGCGAAGATGCCGAGCGTGATCGCGAGCTGCTGGAGTGACGCCAGGCTGCCGCGGATCTGGCGCGGCGCCACCTCGGCGATGTAGGCGGGGGCCACGACCGAGGCGATGCCGATGCCGAGGCCGCCGAGGATGCGCCAGACGATGAGGTCGGGGACGCTGAAGGTGAGGGCCGATCCGACGGAGGAGATGAGGAACAGTGCGCTGCCGACGATCATCACCTTCAGGCGGCCGTAGCGGTCGGACAGCGCCCCGGCGGCGATGGCGCCGACGGCGCAGCCGATCAGCGCGATGGCGACCACGAAGCCGGTGAGGATCGGCTCCTTGGTGTAGTCCGACTCGATCGAGCGGACCGCGCCGTTGATCACCGACGAGTCGAAGCCGAAGAGGAACCCGCCGACCGCGGCGGCGATCGAGAGGACGACCGCTCGCCGCCCGTAGGGGCTGCGAAGGGTGAAGGCGTTGGCGGGTATCGACTGCGTCTGGCTCACCCGCCCACGTTACTGCTCGCAGCGGGCGATGGCGCGGAGGCTGGTTACAGTGGAACAATGCCCGTTTCGCTGCTCGGTGCCGCCGAGATCCGCCGGCTCGCCGCCGACCTCGACGTCACACCGACGAAGAAGCTGGGCCAGAACTTCGTCGTCGACGCCAACACGGTCCGCAAGATCGTGCAGGCCGCGGGCGTCTCGGCATCCGATCGGGTGGTCGAGATCGGACCCGGGCTCGGATCGCTGACGCTGGCGATCCTCGAGACCGGCGCGTCGGTCGTCGCCGTCGAGATCGACCACCGCCTGGCTGCACGGCTACCCGAGACCGCGGCCGCCCACGGCGTGTCGTCCGATCGTCTGACCGTCATCGACGCCGACGCCCTGCAGGTGCGCGACCTGCCCGGCGAGCCCGAGGTGCTGGTGGCGAACCTGCCCTACAACGTCTCCGTCCCGGTGCTGCTGCACTTCCTCGAGACGTTCCCGTTCCTGCAGCGCGGCGTCGTCATGGTGCAGGCCGAGGTGGGCGAGCGCCTCGCGGCTCCGCCGGGATCGAAGGTGTACGGCGCCCCGAGCGTCAAAGCCGCGTGGTATGGGCCGTGGCGCTTGGCCGGGACGGTCTCGCGCCAGGTGTTCTGGCCCGTGCCCAACGTCGACAGTGTGCTCGTCGGTTTCGACCGGGATGCCGAGCCCCGCGGAGGCGAGGAGCTTCGGCGCCGCACGTTCGCCCTCGTGGATGCGGCCTTCCAGCAGCGTCGCAAGATGCTTCGGCAGGCGCTGGCCGGCGTGCTCGGCGGCTCGGCCGCCGCTGCGTCGGAGGCGCTGGAGCGCGCAAGTGTGGATCCGACCCTGCGTGGCGAGCAGCTCTCGATCGACGACTTCGTGCGGATCGCCGCCGGCTGAGACCGCTCCGCGTGAGCGGCTCGTCCCGAAAGCGCACGGGTGTGCCGCGACGACGCATCGAGGCGGCTCCGCCGGGGAGCGGAGTTCTTGTCGTGTTCATCACGCGTTCGCGAAACATGCCTGTAACATTTCTCCCCAGCCGGGAGCATCACGCCGGTCAAAGGTCGCACCCGACGACCCGAAGGGAACGAGATGCGCTACGCCGAATATCCGCGCGCCGAACGCGTGCTGCTGCACCTGAGCGACACCCACCTGCGCGCCGGCGCGGCCCCGCTGTACGACCGCGTCGACTCCGAGGCGTACCTCGTCCAGGCGGTCGCGGCGATCGAGGCATCCGGGATCCGTCCCGACGGCCTGATCTTCACCGGCGACCTCGCCGACTTCGGTGAAGGCGACGCGTACGCTCGCGTGCGGGCGATCGTCGAGCCCGCGGCCGCTCGCCTGGGGGCTCCGGTCATCTGGGTCATGGGCAACCACGACGACCGGGCGACGTTCCGTTCCCACCTGCTCCCCGGCGACGAGGGCGATCCCGAGGCGCCCGTCGACCGCGTGGACGAGCTCAACGGCCTCCGCGTCGTGACCCTCGACACCTCAGTACCCGGCCGTCACCACGGCGAGGTCACCGCCGCCCAGCGCGAGTGGCTCGCCGACGTGCTCTCCGTCCCGGCGCCGCTGGGCACCATCCTCGCCATGCACCACCCGCCGGTGCCGAGCGTCCTTGACCTCGCCGCGACCGTCGAGCTGCGTGATCAGCGTCTGCTGGCCGACGTGCTCCGCGGCAGCGACGTGCGCACGATCCTCGCGGGTCATCTCCACTACTCGACGTTCGCCACGTTCGCGGGGATCCCGGTGTCGGTGGCGTCCGCCACGTGCTACACGCAGGACCTCATGGTCCCCGTCGGCGGGACGCGCCCGCAGGACGGCGCACAGGGGTTCAACCTCGTGCACGTCTACGACGAGACGATCGTGCACTCGGTCGTGCCCGTGGGCACCGCCGAGGTGCTGCAGTACGTCGATGCCGCCGAGTCCCAGGAGCGTCTGCGGTCGGCCGGCATCGCCGTGCCGACGAGCGTGCAGCTCAGCGGGCGGGTGTCGCCGCCGACGACGCCGCTGCCGATCCTGCGCTGACCGTCTGCTTCTCCCACGGCGCCGGCACGGGGAAGTAGCGCTCCAGGCACGCGCGGAGAGCGGGCACGCGGACCTCCTCGGGGATCTCGGGCACGCTGCCGTCGTTCAGGCAGAACATGTCGGTGTCGCGGCGCGAGACGAGACGCTCCATGCGCCGCAGCGCGTCCAGCTGCGTCGTCTGCACGTACCGCGTGCGCGGCTCGGTCGTGATGACCGCGCGCCCCGTGGCCAGGGCGTAGTAGTGGTACAGGCTGTTGGTCACGGAGATGTCGGTCGCCGAGCGGAACCGGCTCGCGGCCGTACGCGCGTAGTCGTCGGCGAACTCACGCTCGAGCTCGTACGCGACCGAGCGACGCAGGGGTGTCGCACAGTGCTCGAGGTCGAGCGTGATGACGCGGCCGAAGCGCTCCTTCAGCAGCGCGCGATTGACGCGCAGCCCGTTGTCGTGACCGGAGCGGTCGACGTGGGCGGGACCGCTGCCGATGCGGATGCCGCTCTCGACGAAGCGGCTGATGCCGGCTCCGCTGAAGAACAGCTCGGGGGTGACGGGCCGGCCGAAGAACATGTCGTCGTTGCTGTACAGGAAATGCTCGGCCAGGCCCGGGATGCGGTGCAGCTGCGCTTCGACGGCGTGCGAGTTGTGGGTGGGGAGCACCGACGGGTCGGCGAAGAACTCCTCGCTGCGCACGATCGTGACCTTCGGGTGATCCGCGAGCCACCCGGGGGTGGGGGAGTCGGTCGCGATGAAGATGCGGCGCACCCACGGGGCGTACATGTGAACGCTGCGCAGGGCGTAACGCAGCTCGTCGACCTGACGGTATCGGGCGGCGTTGTCGTCGCCGTCGCCGACGACGTACCCCTTCATGCGTGCGGCGCGTTGGCGCTGGAACTCGCTGGAGGAACCGTCCACCCACGAGAAGACCATGTCGACGTCTTCGGTGAACTCGTTCGGGTGCGGGTCGAACATGCCCGCGACCGTGCGCCAGCGCCGGCCGTAGCGCTCGACCTCGACGACGTCCAGGTCGGCGGCGGCGAAGGTGCGGCGCGTCAGGGCGCTCGAGCGCGGGGCCTCGATCGTCTTGGTGCCGAAGCGCCATAGCTCCAGGCGCGGCGCCAGCGCCGCGCCGTACCGGTAGGAGCCCTCGGTCGACGTGCGCGGCCGGAAGACGGCGTAGGCCTCCACCGCGTTGCGGCTCGGTGCGACGCTGTGCGCCGGCACGGGGTCCTCGCCGCGGGCCTTGAGATACACGGGCCCCAGGTCGGGATCGCGCAACGCCGCGAGGGCGGCCTCGGCGTGCGCGGTGTCGACGACGAGCTTCGGTCGGCGGTTGGCATCCCGCACCAACATCACCGCGACCCCGGCGCCCTCGATCGCCGCGGCGACCGTGAGCAGGTCGTCCCGCTCGGCGTCGGCGGGGGTGCGCGTGTCGTCGACGACGTGCAGGATGCCGTCGACCATGCGGATGTCGGACCGGGAGAGGAGGGCGCGCCACGGGTCGGTCTCGAAAGAAAGAGGGACCATCGATCGCATACTGTGCCTCCTCGGGGGGTGGTGGGGACGGTTCGTACACCGTAGGGAGCCGGCGTTACGTCCGCGTTTCGGCGACGGCGCCGAACGGCGGGGGGTGGGGCACTACTGTCGAAGAGTGACTGAGATCGCCCGTTCCGGACCGGCCGCCCTCGACCCGTCGTCAGCGGGCCGGACGACGTCGGACCGACGTTCCAGTCTCGCACATGGCGCGGTGTCCGGGGCCCCTGTCCGATGGGCTCGTCCATGAGCGCCCACGCGCCCGCGCCGGTCCGCGTGCGCGCCCCCGGGAAGATCAACGTCTTCCTCGAGGTGGGCGACGTCGCCGACGACGGCTACCACGAGGTGGCCACGGCGTACCAGGCGGTCTCGCTCTACGAAGAGGTCACCGCCACGGCGGCCGACGGCATCACGATCGAGATCGCGGGGACCTCGACGGTCGACGTCGAAGGCGTCCCCACCGACGAGCGCAATCTCGCCGTGCGCGCCGCCCGACTGCTCGCGCGGGTCGCGGGGGTCGAGCAGGGTGCGCACCTCTCGGTCCACAAGGCCGTCCCCGTCGCCGGGGGCATGGGCGGCGGGTCCGCCGACGCCGCGGCGGCTCTCGTGGCGTGCGACGCCCTGTGGGGGATCGGGATGCCGACGGCAGAGCTCGCGCGTCTGGCGGCGCAGCTGGGCGCGGACGTGCCGTTCGCCCTGCTGGGCGGGACGGCGGTCGGCACGGGCCGGGGCGACGAACTGAGCCCCGCCCTGGCATCCGGTCGGTTCGACTGGGTCCTCGTCCCCAACGACGTGGGGTTGTCGACCCCCGTGGTCTACGGCGAGCTCGATGCGCACCGCGAGCGGCACGCGGTGGACATCGGTCCCGCCCCGCGCGTCCCCGCCGTCGACCCGGACGTGCTGCATGCGATCCGCCAGGGTGATGCACGCATGCTCGCCGCCACCGTCCGCAACGATCTGCAGGCGCCCGCGCTGCACCTGCGTCCCGATCTCGCGCGCGTCCTCGAGCGCGGCGAGCGTGCCGGCGCTCTGGCCGGACTCGTGTCCGGGTCGGGGCCGACCCTGGCCTTCCTGGCCGCCGACGAGACCGCCGCCATCGATCTGCAGGTCACGCTCAGCGCCGCCGGCCATCACGCGGTGCGCGTGCACGGGCCCGTCGCGGGCGCGCGTGTGGTCTGACCGCCCCGCACCATAGCCCAGGTCGTCACACGCGGCAATCTGCCCCTTCGTGTCGGAGCCCCTCGCTAGCCTCGATCGAGGTGGTCACGCACCGGCGGGCGCCGTGCCCGCGAGCGACCACGGAAGGGGAACTCCCATGAAGGCAGTACTCGACGGCGTGGTGATCGCCGAAGCCGATCGTGACGACCTCGTCTCCATCGAGGGCAACTGGTACTTCCCGCCGAGCGCCGTGCGCGAGGGCGCTCTCTCGCAGAGCCCGACCCCGTACACGTGCCCGTGGAAGGGTGCGGCCCAGTACTGGAACGTCTCCCACGACGGTGCGGAACTGCCCGACGGCGCATGGTCCTACCCGGATCTGCGCCCCGGCGCGGTCGACCGCGTCGGCACCGACTTCGCCGGATACGTCGCGTTCGACCGGAAGGTCGTGGTCTCCGACTGAGTCGGGCACGCGCATGATCGAGTTCTCGACCGTCTCGAAGGTCTTCCCCGGCGGTACCCGCGCCGTGGACGACTTCAGTCTCGTCATCCCCTCTCGCAAGACCACGGTCTTCGTGGGGTCCTCCGGGTGCGGCAAGACGACGCTGCTGCGCATGATCAACCGCATGGTCGAGCCGTCGGCCGGCACGATCGCGATCGACGGCGACGACATCGCCTCGCGGCCGCCCGTGCAGCTGCGGCGCAGCATCGGCTACGTGATGCAGAACTCCGGTCTGCTGCCGCACTTCACCGTCGCCGAGAACATCGCCACCGTCCCGGTCCTGCAGGGCGAGAACCGCAAGAAGTCCCGCGCACGCGCACTCGAGCTCATGGAGACCGTGGGCCTGGACACGGCGATGGCCGACCGCTACCCGAGCCAGCTCTCGGGCGGGCAGCAGCAGCGTGTCGGGGTGGCGCGCGGCCTCGCGGCCGACCCCAACATCCTGCTGATGGACGAGCCGTTCGGTGCGGTCGACCCGATCGTCCGGGACGAACTGCAGCAGGAGCTCCTCCGCCTCCAGAACGACATCGGCAAGACGATCGTCTTCGTCACTCACGACATCGACGAGGCCTTCCTGCTGGGCGATCAGGTCGTGCTGCTCGAGAAGGGCGCGCGTGTCGCCCAGGTGGGTGCGCCGAGCGAGATCATCGAGAACCCCGCGAACGACTTCGTCGCCAGCTTCATCGGTGCGGTCAAGGGCAAGCGCGCCCTCCGCCTCAAGAAGACGGAGCGCGGCACAGTCGTGGTGGATGCCGAGGGGCGCACGCAGGGCGCTCTCGTGGAGGAGCCGCGCCCGTGACCTGGGTCTGGAACAACCTCGACCTCATCGGCGAGCTGACCCTCGTGCATCTGCGCCAGAGTCTCATCGCACTCGTCGCGGGCTTCCTGCTGAGCATCCCGCTCGGATGGGTCGCGTGGCGCTATCGGCTCGTACGCAGCGGTGTCATCACGATCACCGGCTTGCTGTACACGATCCCCTCGCTGGCGCTGCTCATCCTGCTCCCGGTCGTCACGGGCTGGTACTCGATCGTCAGCGAGACGAACCTCATCGTCGCTCTGGCGATCTACGCGGTCGCCATCCTCGTGCGGGCGGTCGCCGACGGGCTCGACTCCGTCGACGCGGGGGTGCGCCAGGCCTCCACGGCCGTCGGGTACGGTTCATTCCGCCGTTTCTGGGCGGTGGAGTTCCCCCTCGCCGGTCCCGTGATCCTCGCGGGGCTGCGCGTCGCCTCCGCGAGCACCATCGCCCTCGCCACCGTCGGCATCCTGGTCGGCATCCAGAACATCGGATACCTCTTCACGAACGGCCTTCAGCGCCGCATCATCCCCGAGGTGTTCGCCGGAGTCATCGCCGTCGTCGTCCTCGCCCTCCTCATCGACCTGCTGCTGGTGATCCTGGGTCGCCTCCTCATGCCGTGGACGCGCCGGGTCACGACGCGGGCGCGTCGCACGAGCCGGACGGCGGTGGCCGCATGAACCTCATCGGCGACGCGATCGGCTGGATCTTCTCGGGTGACCCGGGTCGGGGATTCGACGCCATTCCCCTCGCCATCGCCGTGCAACTGCTCTACACCGTGATCTCCGTGGTGATCGCCGCCGCGATCGCCATCCCGCTGGGCTGGTACATCGGCCACACCGGCAAAGGACGCGAGATCGCGGTGGCGGTGTCCGGTGCCGCCCGCGCCATCCCGTCCTTCGGTCTTCTCATCCTGCTGACCCTGCTCCTGGGCGTGCTGCACAAGCCCGAGGCCGCCGTCATCTCGTTCGTCGTCCTGGCGATCCCGTCGCTCCTGGCCGGCGCCTACACGGGCTTCGAGGCCATCGATCGCCGTGTGCTCGACGCGGGTCGGTCGATGGGCATGACCGAGTCGCAGATCCTGTGGCGCATCGAGGTGCCGCTCGGGCTGCCCCTGCTCGTCGGCGGACTCCGCGCCGCGACCCTGCAGGTGCTGGCGACCGTGACGATCGCGGCCTACATCGGCCTCGGCGGTCTCGGTCAGTACATCATCGCGGCGATCCCGCTGCGTCGGTTCGACATCCTGATCGGGGGAGCGATCCTGGTCGCCGTGCTCGCGCTCGTGATCGACGGGCTGTTCGCCCTGCTCCAGCATCTCGTCGTGCCCCGGGGCATCCGAGCCGCCGGTGCCGCCTCCCCGCGCACCCGGTCGGCGCGCGAGCGCCGCGCCGAGGCCATCGCGGTCGGTGCCCCCGCCGCCCCTCCCACGACCTCCTGACTCACCCGACTCCCACCACCAGAAAGAGGAACCCATGTTCACAGCACGAACTCGCAAGGGTCTCGGCGTCTTCGCCGGACTCGCGGTCGCCTCGCTCGCCCTCGCCGGCTGCGGCGGATCGAGCGACCCCCTCAGCGACGGCGGTGACGCCAGCGCTTCCGCCGACGAGATCGTCGTCGGCTCGCAGGCGTACTTCTCGAACGAGATCATCGCCGAGATCTACGCTCAGGCCCTCGAGAACGCCGGGCTCACGGTCAAGCGCCAGTTCCAGATCGGCCAGCGCGACGCCTACATCCCGCTGCTGGAGGACGGCACCATCACCGTGTTCCCGGAGTACAGCGGCAACCTGCTGCAGTTCTTCGACGAAGAGACCACCGCCCGCACGGCCGACGAGGTCTACGCGGCTCTGCCCGACGCCCTGCCCGAGGGCCTCGAGGTGCTCGACCAGTCCTCGGCGACCGACCAGGACTCGTACACCGTGACCGCGGCCTTCGCCGAGGCCAACGGCCTGACCACGATCGCCGACCTGTCGAAGGTCACCACGGGCCTGACCCTCGGCGGCAACGCCGAGCTGGCCGAGCGGCCCTACGGCCCCGAGGGGCTGAAGGCGACGTACGGGGTGGATGTGCAGTTCTCGCCCACCGGCGAGACGACCGTCGACGACCTCGTCGCCGGCACCATCCAGGTCGCGAACGTCTACACGGCCGACCCGCGCATCCAGACCGACGACCTCGTCACCCTGGAAGACCCCGAGGGACTCTTCCTCGCGTCCAACGTCGTGCCCGTGGTCAACTCCGCCGTGGCGGGAGAGGTCTCTGAGGTCCTGAACAAGGTCTCCGCCGCTCTCACCCCCGAGGGGCTCGTGGAGCTCAACGTGAAGTCGACCGTCGACCAGGAGTCGCCGGAAGACATCGCGAGTGCCTGGCTCGCCGAGAACAACCTCTGAGCCGCAGTCGCACCAGCGGGGCCGTCCGGATTCCCGGGCGGCCCCGCTTGCTGCGTGGCGGCTCTGACCCGCGGCATCCGCGGTCGAGCCGCGGTCCCCGGATGTCGCCGGCGAGGGGCGGATGCCGGGCCGTGCGGGGTGTCGGTGGACGGGCGGGTCAGCCGGCGGCGGCTTCCAGCAACCGCGTCGCCGCTGCGATCGGCGCGAGGCGGTAGCCGAACCCGCGGACGGTCTCGACGCACTGCGGCGCTCGCGGGTCGTCGGCGAGCTTGCGGCGCAGGTTCATGATGTGCACCTCGACCGCGTGCCGGTCGTGCGCGGTGATGTGAGCACCGCTGAGCCCGTTCGACTCGCGCAGCATGAGCGCGAGCGACGACTTGCTGAACACCTGATCGCGGGCGCGCATGAAGGTGTGGAGGAGGTCGAACTCCGACCGAGTCAGCTCGACGTCCCTCCCGGCGACCTCGACACGGCGGGAGCCGGGCCACAGTCGGACGGAGCCGTGGGTCAGCATGTCGGACTCGGCCACGACGGGAGCCGCCGTCTGCAGCACCCGTGAGCGTCGCATGATCGCATCGATGCGCGCCCGGAGCGCATAGGGGCCGTACGGCTTCACGATGTAGTCGTCCGAGCCGGCGCGGAACGCCTCGACGGCGGCGGACTCGGAGTCGTCGTCGGAGAGCATCATGACGAACGCGTCCGAGAATGCGCGCAGACGTCGCGTCGTCTCGAACCCGTCGATGCCGGGCAGTTCGAGCGACAGCACCACGAGGTCGGGCTGATGCCGCTGCGTGAGCGCCACCCCGGTGAATCCGTCGGATGCCTCGCGGACGGTGAATCCCTGCTGGCGGAGCGATGTCACGAGGGCGAGAGCGTGATCGGGGTCGTGATCGATCACGATCGCGGACCTGGCGTGGGGGTCCGACAGCGGGTGTGCGGCGATGGGGCGCATGCGGGAGTGTCTTTCGTCGCTGGGGCGGGCGTCCGTTGGGGGGTCGGACGTCGATCGTCCGATTTCCTGGACGATGCACTCGAGATGATGAGTAGATTCTCATTTTTCTCAGAATTCTCATAATTCACACGCATTCACGCCGACAAAGAATTCTTCAGTTTTCGCTCAGGTCGCACAGGGTCGACTCAGCATCGACTCCTGGGTACGCGCGCGCGGTGCGCGCGTGTCTACCGTTGGTCGGCATGAGAGGTATCGCGCAGACCCTGGTGCTCACCGGCACCTTGCGCGCCTCGGAACTCTCCGGCCTGCTTGCGGAGCACGGCGAGACGGACGCCTTCCTGAATCTGCTGGTCGAGCAAGGGCTGGTGACGCCCACGCAGCTGGGCGAGACCGTCGCCCGGCACACCGGCCACCGCTTCGTCGACATCGGCTCCGCCCAGCTCGACCCGAACGTCGTCGGGCTCGTCCCGGGCGGGCTCTGCCGCAAGTACCGCGTGCTGCCGATCGAGCGCACCGGGGACCGCATCGTGTTGGCGATGGTCAATCCGACCGACATCATCGCCCTGGATGACGTGGCCACGCTCACCGACCTCCGGGTCGACCCCGTCGTGGTCGCGGAGGACGCCCTGCGGTCGGCGTTCCAACGGTACGTCCGCTCCGACGAGGAACTCTCCGACCTCTCCGCGACGCTCGAGGAGAGCGCTGCGACCGAAGTGTCCCAGACCGAGGACATCGAAGATCAGGACAGCGACGCGCCGATCGTCCGGTTCGTCAACCTGCTGATCACCCAGGCGATCGACGACCGCGCCAGCGACATCCACGTCGAACCCGGTGAGTCGCACCTCACCGTCCGCTACCGGATCGACGGGGTGCTCCATGAGATGCAGCGCGCCGACCGCACCATCCAGGACGGCGTCATCTCGCGGCTGAAGATCATGGCGTCGATAGACATCGCCGAGCGACGGCGCCCGCAGGACGGCCGCCTGTCGGTCACCCACGCCGGCCGCAAGATCGACCTCCGCGTCGCGACGCTTCCCACCGTCTGGGGCGAGAAGATCGTCATGCGCATCCTCGACAACACCGGTGTGAGCCTCTCCCTGTCCGACCTGCAGATGGGACGAGGCAACCTGACGCGTTTTCGCACCGCCATCACCCGCCCCCACGGCATGGTGCTGGTCACCGGGCCGACCGGGTCGGGCAAGTCGACGACGCTCTACACCGCGCTCCGAGAGGTCGCGAACCCCGCCGTCAACGTCATCACGGTCGAAGACCCGGTGGAGTACCGCATCCCGGGGATCAATCAGGTGCAGGTCAACGCGAAGGCCGGTCTCACCTTCCAGTCCGCGCTGCGCAGCATCCTCCGCTCCGATCCCGACATCGTGCTCGTCGGAGAGATCCGCGACAGCGAGACGGCCATCATCTCCATCGAGGCGGCGCTCACCGGTCACCTCGTGCTCTCGACGCTGCACACCAACGACGCCCCCGGCGCGGTCGCGCGCCTGACCGAGATCGGCGCGGAGCCCTACCTCGTGGCGACCGCCCTCTCCGCAGTGGTCGCGCAGCGTCTCGGGCGGCGGCTCTGCACCTCCTGCCGGCAGCCGTATCGCGAGGACGCCGCCGTACTGACGCGCCTCGGCATCCCCTACGACCCGTCCGACCCGCCGGTGCTGTTCCGCGCCGCCGGGTGCCCCGCATGCTCCGGCACCGGCTACCGCGGCCGCGTCGGACTGCACGAGGTCATGGCGATGACGGACGAGCTCGAAACCCTCGTGGTCACCCAGGCGTCGGGCACCCGGCTGCGCGAGCTCGCCCTGGCGCAGGGCATGACGACCCTTCGCGACGACGGCTGGAGCAAAGTGCTCGAAGGACTCACCACGATCGAGGAGGTGCTGCGTGTCACGGTCTGAGATGCGCCTGCAGGCGGCCGCTGCCGCGACGACCGATGCCGCATGGACGTCGACGGAACCGGCGGTGGGGCTGCTCGACGCCATCCTCCGGTCCTCGGCGGCGGCGGGTGCGTCGGACACGCACTTCTCGGCGGACGGACCTGCCCTGCAGCGGCTCGACGGATCGCTCACGCCTGTCGCCGGCCACCCCGGCCCGATTCCCGGCGCGGTGCTCCTGGACGAGCTGCTCGCGATGATGGGCCCCTCGCACCGTGAGGACTACCGGTCCACCGGCGAGGTGGATCTCTCGTACACCGTCACGGGAGTCGGGCGGTTCCGCGTGAACGTGTTCCGTCAGCTCGGTCAGGTCGCGGCGGCGTTCCGCCTCATCGCCTCCCGTGCGTTCACGCTGGACGAACTCGGCGCCCCCACGATCGCCCGCGAGCTCGCACTGCGACCCCGGGGGCTGGTGCTCGTGACCGGGCCCACCGGGTCGGGCAAGTCGACGACGCTCACGGCGATGATCGACATCATCAACGAGACCAAGAGCGACCACATCGTCACCGTCGAGGACCCCATCGAGTTCGTCCACACGAGCAAGCGGTCGCTGGTCCACCAGCGCGAAGTCGGCGCCGACACGCGGTCGTTCGCCGAAGCCCTGCGACGGGTGCTGCGTCAGGACCCCGACGTGATCCTCATCGGCGAGCTCCGCGACCCGGAATCGATCTCCACCGCGCTCACCGCGGCCGAGACTGGCCACCTCGTGCTCTCGACGCTGCACACTCAGGGTGCCGCGAAGAGCATCAACCGCATCGTCGATGCGTTCCCTGCGCACCAGCAGAACCAGGTGCGCAGCCAGCTGGGTGACACCCTTCAGGGCGTCATCAGCCAGACGCTGCTCCCCAAGGCGCAGGGCGGCGGTCGCGTCATCGCCACCGAGGTGCTCGTGTCGACGCCGGCCGTCGCGAATCTCATCCGCGAGAACCAGATCTCCCAGCTCTACAACGCGATGCAGGCCGGTGACGGTCATGGCATGCACACGCTGGACCAGTCGTTGAAGCGCCTCGTCGAGGAGGGCGAGGTGGCCGCATCCACCGCCCGCCACTACCTCACCGACGACCACGCGCTCGACGACGTCCGGGTGCGGCCCCGCGACTACGACGCCGAAGCGTGGCTGTCCGCCGGGTCGACCCCGGGCGTCGCCGTGGCCGACGACTGGAACGTGTGACATGCCTCTCGAGGAATATCAGTGGCGGGCCGTCAGCGCGCTCGGTGGCGAGACCAAGGGCACCCTCGAGGCGGCCAGTGAGAACGCGGTCGTCGCGAAGCTTCGTGCGCAGGGGCTGATGCCGCTGAGCGTGGCACCGGTGTCGACGACCGGCCTGAACCGCGAGATCTCCGTCCCCGGTTTCGAGAAGCGGGTCGCCACGAAGGATCTCGCCGTGTTCGCGAAGCAGTTCGCGGGGCTCATCCACGCCGGCCTGCCGCTCATGCGGGCCCTCGCGATCATCGCGGATCAGACCGAGAACGCCAAGCTCGCCAAGGCGCTCGTCGCCGTCCAGGTCGACATCGAGTCGGGTCGCTCGTTCTCGGCTGCGCTCGCCGAGCACCCGAAAGTCTTCCCGCCGCTGCTGGTGAGCCTGGTGAGTGTCGGCGAAGTGGGCGGATTCCTCGCCGAGTCGCTCGACGCGATCGCCCGCTCCTACCGCGCCGATGTCGACCTGCAGCAGAAGATCAAGTCGGCCATGACCTACCCGATCATCGTCCTGGTCATCGCGATCGTCGGCGTCATCGCGATGATCGCGTTCGTCGTGCCGGTGTTCGAGAGCATGTTCGCGAGCATGGGCGGTGAGCTGCCGCTGCCGACGCAGATCCTCGTCGTGCTTTCGCGGAACATGGCCTGGATCATCCCCGTGCTGGTCCTCCTGACCATCGCCGGAACGATCGGGTACCAGCACGTCAAGAACACCGACCGGTTCCGGGGCGTGGTCGACCCGTTCCTGCTGAGGATGCCGGTCTTCGGGTCGCTCGTCACGAAGATCGCGGTCGCGCGGTTCGCCCGCAATCTCTCCATGATGCTCAAAGCGGGCGTCCCGCTCATGCAGGCGCTGGATCTCGTCGGCAAGGCGGCGAACAACAAGGCGGTCGAGGACGCGCTGCAGAGCGTCCGCGAGTCGGTGCGGCTGGGGCGTTCGTTCTCTGCGCCGCTCGAGAAGGCCGGGGTCTTCCCCCCGCTGGTCGCCCAGATGGTCTCTGTCGGCGAGGAGTCGGGCTCGCTGCCCGACATGCTCGAGAGCATCGCCGACTTCTACGAGACCGAGGTGAACGCGGCATCCGAGCAGCTGACCAGCATGATCGAGCCCATCATGATGACCGTGCTCGGTCTGCTGATCGGCGGCATGGTGGTGGCGCTCTACATGCCGATGTTCACGATGTACGACCAGCTCGGCGCGCAGTAGCGACGGACGGTGCAGCGGCTCGTCTGCGCTGCAGGTCAGGGATGGAAGAACACCTGTACCGTGGCGGTGAGCGACACCCCGTCCTCGTCGCTCTGCACGGTGGCGCCGGTGACGGCGACCAGGCGAGGGCCGGCCCGCAGCGCATCGAGCAGCGCGGTGGCGGTGGCGACGTCCGCGGCATCGAACTCGACCGTCACGGTCACCTGCTGGGGGCCGTCGGCGGCGTCCTCCTCCGGCGCCGCCGGCTCCGCGGCGGCCTCGTCGACGGGCGGGTCGTCCTCGGCCGAACCCTCGCCGTCACCCGCGTCAGGATCGGATGCCGCCGGTGCGAGCTCGACGCCGGTCTCGGCGGCGACCACCGCGGCGGTCCGCGGGGCGAAGGCGGTGGCTTCGGCGGGCCGCACGGCGGTCAGGGTCGCGCCCGCTGCGCGCGCGGCGTCGACGGCCAGCTCGACTACGTCCTCCACGTGCTCGGAATCGGGCAACTCGCGTCGTAGCTCGGCGAGCTCACGCTCGACGACGTCGATCTCGGCGGACTGCGCGGTCAGGCCGTCGAGCACCGCCTGCTGGGTGCCGTTCTGCGTCGCCACGTCGTCCGCCGACGCCATGGTCGCGTTCGCCGTCGACAGGAGCGGCAGCGCGCACACCAGCACGCCCAAGAGCAGGATGCCGGCGGTCACTGCCGCGCCGATGAGGTTGACGAGGCTCTTGGTCACGATTCCGCTCCTTCCTCAGCGAAGTCGCCGGTGTAGACCGACTGGTCGACGTTGATGCGGAGGCGGTACTCGTAGTCTGGCGCGTCATCTTCTTTGATGAGCTCGTCGACCTCTATCAGCTGGATCTCCGGCGCCCCGCGGAGGGTGCGGGACAGCGTGACGAACGACAGCGGCTCCACACTGGTCACCGTGACGGTGCCGCTGGCACCGGGGGCGTCCGGCGTCGCGACGTCGGGGACCGGTCCCGCGACAAGCGCGTAGTCGATGATCTGCACGCCGGCGGGCAGTCGGGACCCGACCGTCGCCACGACGGCGGTCCAGGAGAGGTCGCCCGCCATCGCGTCGATGCGCAGACCCCGCAGCGTGCCGCGCAGCGACAGCGCCCGGCTGACGTCGGAGAGGTCGGCGATGCTCGCGAGCAGCGCCTGCGTGCGCGCCCGCTCGGTGGCGAGACGCATGTCGGCCGAGAGGTTGTACGCGAACGCGCCGCCCACCATGACCACCGTCACCAGCAGAGCGCCGACCGCGGCTGTCGCCCACGTCCGGGCGCGGGCGATCGTCTCGCGTCGCCGCACCTCGGACGGCGGCAGCAGATCGACCCGGGGGGAGGTTCCGATGGTGAGCGTCGGGGTGCGCGTGGTCCGCAGGCTCATCGTCCGACTCCGTGTTTGCCTGGCCGGCGCGCCGTCGGCGGTGGGGTGTCGCGCAGCAGCGACGCGACACCGGCGAGACGGAGGTCGACGTCGGCCGATAGCGCGAACCCGCGCGGCGGGCCGACGAGCTCGGTCGCGCCGACGACCGTGACGGGCGTCTCGGTGACCCGACCCACGGCCTCGCGCAGGCGTTCGTGATCAGCGTGGATGCCGGTCACGAAGGTCCGCTCGACGGGGACCGCGTCGAGGCGGTCGCGGTAGAACCCGACCGTGCCGCGGAGCCGACCGACGAGGTCGATGAGGGCGGCCTGCACCTCGGGATGCAGACGGGGCGTGGGTGCGACGACGGGAAGCGGCAGGGCCGGCGTGACCGGCGTCTCGAGGACCGCGACACCGCGCTCGTCGACGCCCGCACCGGCGAGGCGGAGCAAGCGGCGCGACGCCGGGGGATCTCCGCTGTCGTCGGCGCCGCCATCCGTCAGGACCGCCGGTTCGCCCGGCGGCGGCACGATGTCGATCGGTACGGCGCGGACGAATCGCGGCATGCCGCCGGTCGCGATGACGATGTGGGTCGTGTGTTCGCCGGTCGCGAGGATCAGCCCGGTCTCGTCCGGTTCGGTGAGCGCGGCGAGGGCTCGGGCGTAGCCGAACGCGGTGAGGTCGATCGAGGTGGCACGCAGCTTCGCCTTCTCGAGCGCGCCGACGAGCTCCTCCATGTGCTCGGCGACGGCCGCGACGAGCAGCCCGTGCACGCCGCGCTCGTCCTGGTGGGTCGGGACGAAGTCGAGCACGGCCTGATCCACCGGGACGGGGAGCCGGTCCTGCACCTCGAACGGCAGCGATTGCCGGATGTGGTCGGGGTTCGTCAGCTGTGTGGAGTGCTCGCGCACGAGGATGCGGCGGTTGCCCACGCCCAGGACGACATCACGCGTCGAGATCCGCGCGTCGGCCCACAGCCGTTGCAGTGCCATGGCGACGGCGCTGCGGTCGAGCACCTCGGAGTCCCTCGCGGCACCCTCGGGCAGCGGCACCTCTCCCGCGGTCACGATGGTCGGGTTCCTGCCGGTGGTCACCTCGATCGCGCGCACGCTCGTCTCGGTGATCTCCAGCGCCACCCGGGTCTTCTTCGCCATCAGCACACCTCCGCGAGACACATCAGCCGACCCCGGCCAGGGCGAGGTACGACCTGCCGAGCGCGTCGCCGGCGACGACGCCGACCCATGCGCCCGCCACGATCCAGGGACCGAACGCGATCGCCGACCGCCGGCCGGCTCGGCCGCGCAGCAGGAGGGCGACGCCGAACACGCCGCCGAGCGCGAACGCCGCGAACGCGCCGACCACGAGCGGCATCCACCCGATCCACCCGAGCATGAGGCCGCATACCGCGGCGAGGCGCACGTCGCCGCCGCCCATCCCATCGGGGCGGATCGCGCGCAGCAGCCCGTAGAACGCGAAGAGGCCTGCGGCCCCGACCCCGGCGCGCAGCAGCGCCTGCCCGTCCGCGCCGAGCGCGCACGCGAGCGTCAGGAGCCCGGCGCAGACGCCGAGGGCGGTGCCGGTGATCGCGTGCGGCAGCCGGCGGATCTCCAGGTCGATGACGACGAGGACGACGCCGGATGCCGCGAACCACAGGTACGCCGCGAGCACGGCCAGTCGCGCCGCGAGCGGTGTCGCGGTGATAGCCGGCATGGCATCCGGTGCGTTGAGCCACCACAGCGCGACGAGGGCGAACGCGACGCCGGTCGCGAGTTCGACGAGCGGATACCGGAACGGGATGTCGCTGCGGCACGACGCGCACCGGCCGCGCAGTGCGAGCCACGACAGCACGGGCACGTTCTGCCACCAGCGGATGGGGGCGTCGCACGCCGGGCAGCGGCTTTCGCGCAGGAGCGTCTCACCGGCCGGCACGCGGTACGCGACGACGTTGAGGAACGAGCCGATCGCGAGGCCCAGGATGCCGATGAACGAGACGACCAGGGCGGTCACGGGGTCACGTCCCGCCGGGAGAGGAGGTCGCCGAGCGCATAGTCGCCGGTCTCGACGATCACGGGCGTGCCGCCGTAGCCGCCGTCGGGCGGCGCCATGCCGGGAAGGCTCATCAACTCGCCCTTGATGGTGATCTGACCGCCGGAGTTGAACCCGTTCGTGTACAGCGAGCCGAGCAGCACGCCGCCACCGGACACCGACAGGCGACAGGGGGTGTAGATGAGCGACCGCACGTTCTCGAGGTTGGCGCCGTTGGTGTCGAAGCTGGTGGCCGTGGCACCGAGGGGACAGGTGGGTTTGCCGTCCGCCACAGTGTCTTCGGTGACGAAGTAGACCTTCGGGTTCGCGCCCGCGGCCGAACGCATCGTCAGGCCGGTCGTGTTGAACTTCTTGGCCAGCAGCACCACGTTCGTCGCCTGGATGCTCGGCGCGGGATTGCCGCCGGCGTTGGAGGTGAGCTCGTCGCACGCGCGGCCGTCGACGACGACGGTGCCGGTGTAGGTGGCGAGGTCCTTCCAGCCCTGGTTCGCGTACGTGCCGTTGTTGGCGTTGAAGTACCGGCACGAATCGGTCGACATCGTGCGCACGTTGCGGAGCGTGATCACCGCGGCTCCGGGCCAATCGGATGTGCGATACGCGTAGTCGTACCAGCCGGGGAGGGACGGCGGGGGCACCGAGGGGATGGTGTCGCTGTGCACGACCCCGCCCTGGATGCTGCCGCCGTTGACGGAGGGCGTGTTCCCCGCGGGGAGTGTGACGCTGCCGGCGACCGTGCGGTCGTTCACCGTGACGGCCCCCTTCGCCGTGGCGTCGGCCCGGAACGGTGCGCCGCTCCACAGCAGGTCGAGGGGGCCGTTGACCTTCACGGCGGACAGCGGTGCGCCCGCCATCCCGACCGTGGAGTTGATCTTCGACACGCCCGTGCCGGCGGCGATGATGTCGCCGGTCACCGTGGTCGCGCCGCCGTCGAAGGTCACGGTGCCCCCCGCGTACAGGTCGCCCGAGATGTTGCACCCGTCGGTCGAAGTGACATCGCCCCCGACGAGGAGGTTGCCGGGGATCGTGAGGCGGCATCCGAACGGCCCCTTGACCGAGACGATCTGCGGCTCGTTCTCACCGTGCGCGAGGAGGGTGACCTGACCCATCGTCGACCCCTCGTACAGGACCAGACCGACGGGGGTGAGGGAGGGGTCCACCTGCTCGATCGTCTCGGGCTCGATCCCGTACACGGCCTGCACCGTCGTGCTCGACGCGTCCGTGGTGCCCGTCGAGGTGAATGTGACGGTGTCTCCCGCGCACTCGACCGTCACGCTGTAGGTCGCGCCGCCCCCGCTGCCGGGGATGTCGTCGTCCGGGACCGACGTGTCGCAGATGTCGCCGCCCTTCACGGCCGCGACGGCTGCGGCGATGCCCGCGTCGGCGGCGGACTGCGCCTGGAGGCTGCCCCGCACCCCGACCGAGGTGCGGGTCGTGTTGACGACGGCGGCCGACAGGGTCACGGTGACGAGCCCGAGGACCAGAGCCACGATGATGACCGTGACGAGGGCGGCGCCGCGGTCGTCACCGCGATCGTCGTCGGCCGCCCGTGGGCGATGGTGGCTCACCAGCATCGTGCGCCCGCCCCCTCGCTGCGCGCGGCGACGGCGGCGGATCCCGTGACGCTCGACGTGCTGGCGTCGGTGAGCCGTGGTTGCTCGGATGCCGTCACCTCGAGGCTCCACGTCACGCGGACGAGGTCGCTGGCGGGGTCGGCGGAGGCGGCGACGGCGAACAGGGCGGCGTCCGGCCCCGCGGCGACCCGATCGGCGAGCACGCCCCACGACGTCGCCGGCTGCGGTACCGGGTCGGTCGCGCCGAGCGGCCCATGGGTGTGCAGGCGCAGCTCGGGCGTGCCATCGGCGTCGAGGTCGCCGACGGCCCAGGCGCGGCACTGCCACGACGACGCGCCGTCCGCGAGGCGCGCGCGCAGCACGGTGAGGTCGCTCGCGCTCTGGAGGTCGACGTCCGCCGCGTTGCGCAGACTCGTCGAGAGCGAGGTGCTCACGGCCTGCACCCGGCCGGTGGCCAGATCGCGGTCGCGGGTCGCGGCGGTCGCCTGGAGGGTGGTGGTGAGGATCGTCGCGACGAGCGCGAGCACGATCGAGCCGACGAAGGTCGTGATGAGGAGCTCGACGAGCGAGAGACCGGCGTCGTCCGCCGCGGCGGTGGTGCGCGGGGCGGCGGCTCTCGGAGCGGGGCTCATGGCGCAGTCACGACGATCTTGGTGGCCATCGTGACGAGCACGGCGGTGGGGTCGGATGCCGCGGTGTCGCGCACGTCGACGGTGACGGTCAGCGCAGCGGGGAAGTCGGCGGGGCAGGGCTCGACGGTGATGGTCGCGGCGAGCGGCTCGGCGAGCTCGCCGGTCGGCGTCGCCTCCGACAGCGAGCCGCACGAGTTGGCGCCGCCGTCGGGGAAGTCGGTGCGCAGCGCGGCGAGCTCGGCCGAGGCGGCGGCGTTCGCCGCGACCGCCTCGCGGTTGCCCGCGCTGAGCGTCGTCGCCTGGATGGCGAGGGGGAGGATCGCCATCGCGATGACGGCGAAGAGCAGCATCGCCACGACGACCTCGATGAGGCCGAAGCCGTCGTCGAGGTCGTCGTCGCGCGTGCCGGTCATGCGGTCGTCCTTCGGGGGGATCGGACGGGGGATGCCGGGCCGACGGCTGGGAAGCGTCGGCCCGGCTGGTGTGTGGGGCGGGGTGGTTAGCTTGCGGTGGGCGCAGGGGTGGCATCATCGCAGGTGGGGCCCGATTTCTCGGTGATACCCTCGCCATTCGTTGCCGTTACGCAGAAGTCATCAAGAGTGTTGCCCTCCAGGCTCAGCTCGATGCCCCCATCTTCGAGGTTGTTCAGCGAGTCCGAGGTGACCGTCTCACCGTTCGCAATCGCGGCGGCGACCTGCGACGCACCGTTTGCGGCAGCCGTCTTCACGCTGTTCTCTTCAGCGTTGTCCTGCAGGCCGAGGAAAACGGGCACCGCGATGAGGGCAAGCACGCCGAGGATCACGACGACGACGATGAGCTCGATGAGTGAGAAGCCGGACTCACCGGTCTCCTCCTTGCGACGCTTGAGGGCGTCCAGGTAGTTCTTCATGTTTTCTCCGATGAGTCGATACGGGTGCGGCGCCGGCGGACTGGGGAGCGGGAACGCCACGGCATCCACTGTCGCCAGCGCACTTCAGGTCTTCGGTAGCCGGGCGTTCAGTGCTCGCTCAGGTCTTGCTCAGCCGGAGCTCGCGTCGATCAACGCCGTTCAGCTCGACGGGAGCCCGAACCGCTCGCCGGCGATATCGCGCAGCCTCTCCGACGACCTCCGTCGGTCCTCCGCGCATGTGGTGAGGCGGGCGCCCGGTGGTGCCTCGGATCGGGCGGGCGTCGTCGGGCGTGCCCCTGTCGCCGCGACGACCGGGCGATCGTTGTCCTCCGGGGCGCGAGGCGCGCGTGACGCTCACCCGCCAACCGTGATCGGGCGCACCTGTCAGAGGCGTAGCGTGGTCATCGATGGCACATCTGCTCGGGGGCGAAGCCCTGCACCTGGAATACCCGACCAAGGTCGTGTTCGACTCGGTCTCGCTCGGCGTCAACGAGGGGGATCGCATCGGCATCGTCGGCCGTAACGGCGACGGCAAGTCGAGTCTGCTCGGCATGCTCGCCGGCATCCGCGAGCCCAACGGCGGCCGTGTGACGGTGCGCGGGGGAGTGACGGTCGGGGTCCTCGATCAGCAGGACACGCTCGACGACGACGACACGATCGGCCACGCGGTCGTCGGCGACCGCGCCGAGCACGAATGGGCCGGTGACGCGCGCACGCGCGACGTCATCGCGGGGCTCCTGGGCGACCTGCCGTGGGATGCCCGGCTCGGCGACCTGTCCGGTGGTCAGCGCCGCCGCGTGGCCCTCGCGCGGCTGCTGTCCGGCGACTGGGACGTGCTGTTCCTCGACGAGCCGACCAACCACCTCGACGTGGAGGCCATCACGTGGCTCGCCGGGCACCTCAAGAAGCGGTGGGCGCCCACCGCGGGCGGCTTGCTCGTCGTCACCCACGACCGGTGGTTCCTCGACGAGGTGTGCAACACGACGTGGGAGGTGCACGACCGCATCGTGGAGCCCTTCGAGGGGGGCTACGCGGCGTACATCCTGCAACGCGTCGAGCGTGATCGGCAGGCCGCCGCGATCGAACAGCGGCGGCAGAACCTGGCCCGCAAGGAGCTCGCGTGGCTGCGCCGCGGCGCGCCGGCGCGCACCTCGAAGCCGAAGTTCCGCATCGACGCGGCGAACGAGCTGATCGCCGACGTGCCCGAGATCCGCGACCGTGTCGCGCTGCAATCGCTCGCCGTCGCGCGCCTCGGCAAGGACGTCGTCGACCTCCTCGACGTCGGCGTGACCTACGGCGACCACACCGTGCTGCGGGACGTCGAGTGGCGGATCGCGCCGGGGGAGCGCACCGGCATCCTGGGGGTGAACGGGGCCGGCAAGTCGACGCTCCTCGGGCTCGTGTCCGGGACGCTCGAGCCCACGAGCGGTCGCGTGAAGCGCGGGAAGACCGTCAAGGTCGCGACCCTCACGCAGCGCCTCGACGAGCTCGAGGAGCACCTCAACGATCCCGTCCGCGTGGTGATCTCGCGGCTGCGGACGACCTACACGTTCGGCGCGGGGTCCAAGGCGCAGGAGCTGACGCCCGGACAGCTCCTCGAGCGCCTCGGCTTCTCCAGCGCCCAGCTCTCGACACCCGTCAAAGACCTGTCGGGTGGCCAGAAGCGCCGCCTGCAGCTGCTGCTCATCCTGCTCGACCAGCCGAACGTGCTGATCCTCGACGAGCCCACGAACGACCTCGACACCGACATGCTGGCCGCGATGGAAGACCTCTTGGACTCGTGGTCGGGCACCCTCATCGTCGTCTCGCACGACCGGTACTTCCTCGAGCGCGTCACCGACCAGCAGTTCGCCATCCTCGACGCGCGCTTGCGCCACCTCCCCGGCGGGGTGGACGAGTATCTGCGTTTGAGGGCAATTCAGGATGCCGAGCCCTCACGGTCCACGGCGACCGCGGCGGCCGCTCCGGCGGGTCTCCAGGGCGCCGATCTGCGCGCCGCGCAGAAGGAGGCCGCGGCTACCGAGCGCAAGATCGAGAAGCTGCAGGCGCAGATCGACCGGGCCAGGGCGGCGCTGGCCGACCACGACCAGTCCGACTACGTCGGGCTGGGGAAGGAGATGCAGCGGATCTCGGAATGGGAGTCCGAGCGTGACGAGCTGGAGCTGCGCTGGTTCGAACTCACCGAGGCGATCGGCTGACGCGGGCCGATCTCGGTGTCAGTGGAAGCCGTACTCGAGGATCACGATGAAGATGCCGAGCATGGCGGTGGCGACAGCCCCGAGGATGCGACCGAGGATCGGAGCACGACGACTCTGGAAGGCGTGGTACCCGAGGACGGCCAGCACGATGAACGCCGTCAGCAGGCAGTAGTCCACCGCATCGGCGAGCGTGGCCCCGGTCAGGTCGCACACCACCAGGACGATGATCGACGGCACGGAGGCGTACAGCATCCCGGCGCCGTGTCGCAGCGCGTTGCGCGTTGCGGCGCGGAAGCCGTGCTCCGAGTGCTCGGTGAGCGTGTGCGCGAAGACGTGGGCGATGAAGAACACGATCAGGCTCGCCACCGAGGTCGCGAGCATGTCCTCGATGCTCTCGGCGTGGTCCTCGGCGATCGTCACGAAGGCCGTGAAGACGATGAGGCCGTAGATCGCGGCGGGAGACCGGAACCGCACGTCCAGCCAGTTCAGCACCCGTCGCCACCGCGACACGGGGGCGGTCGGGGCGCTCACGCGTCGAACCCGATGCTGAGCTTGCGCAGCAGCGTCGCCAGCCGGTCGCGGTCGGCGCGCGACAGGCTCTCCAGCAGAACGGCCTCGGCGTCGACGAGGCGGGTGATCGCGGCATCCACGCGCACGCGACCATCGTCGGTCAGGGTCACCAGAATGCTCCGTCCGTCGCCGGGGTCGGCCTCGCGTCGCACGAACCGGCGGGCGACGAGCCGGTCGATGCGGTTGGTCATGGTGCCGCTGGAGACGAGCGTCTGCTGCAGCAGCTGTTTGGGGCTGAGCTGGTACGGCTCGCCGGCGCGGCGGAGCGCCGAGAGCACGTCCCACTCCCAGGACTCGATGTCACTGCGGCGGAACGCCTCCTTCCGCGCGATGTCGAGGTGGCGGGACAGGCGCGCGACGCGGGAGAGCACCTCGAGCGGCGAGAAGTCGAGGTCGGGCCGCTGGCGCACCCACGCCTCGACGATGCGATCGACTTCGTCGCTGTCCCGGCTCACCCGTTCATTATGTCGAGATCGTCCCGGCGTCGCCGTCTGGCAGACTTGACCGGTGCCCGCGGGCACGGTCCGCCGTGGTGTAACGGCAGCACGACAGCCTTTGGAGCTGTTAGGTCTAGGTTCGAATCCTGGCGGCGGAGCATGACCTCATCGACCGAGCTCGCCGTCGTCGTCCTGGCCGCGGGTCAAGGCACTCGCATGCGCTCGCGCACTCCGAAGATCCTGCACGCCGTGGGAGGGCGCCCGCTCGTCGGCCACGTCCTGGACACCGCGGCATCCCTGGATCCGTCCCGCATCGTCGTGGTCGTCCGCCACGAGCGCGAGCGGGTGGCCGAGACGGTCACCGAGCTGGCACCGGGCGTGGTCATCGTCGATCAGGACGAGATCCCCGGCACCGGTCGCGCGGTCGAGGCGGCGCTGGGGGCGCTCGAGGACTTCGCGGGCGATGTCCTGGTGCTCAGCGGCGACGTGCCGCTCCTGCAGGCGCACACCCTCACCGAGCTGGTCGCGACGCATCGTTCGGGCGGCGCAGCCGTCACGCTGCTGACCGCGCGTGTCGACGACCCGCAGGGCTACGGCCGCATCATCCGCGACGACTCCGACGGCGTGCGCCGCATCGTGGAGCAGAAGGATGCCACGCCCGACGAAGCCGCGGTCCGCGAGATCAACGTCGGTGTCTACGTCTTCCGCGCGTCACCGCTGCGGGAGCAGCTCGCGCGCGTGGGCACGGCCAACGCGCAGGGCGAGAAGTACCTCACCGATGTTGTGGCGCTGCTGCGGGACGCGCAGCTCGGGGTCGCGGCATCGGTCACCCCGGACGCCGCCGCCGCGCTCGGGGTGAACGACCGCGTCCAGCTGTCCGAGGCGGGGCGCACCCTCAACGCGCGCACGGTACGCCACTGGCAGCGCGAGGGGGTCACGGTCGTCGACCCGGCCACGACCTGGATCGACGTGACCGCCGTCCTGGCGCCCGACGTGACGATCCTCCCCAACACGCACGTCCGCGGTGCGACGGTCATCGCCGCCGGCGCGACGATCGGCCCCGACACGAGCCTGGTGGACTGCGAAGTCGGTGAGGACGCCACGATCACCCGTACCGACGCGACCCTCGCCGTGGTTGCGGCGGGGGCGACCGTCGGCCCGTTCGCCTACCTGCGTCCCAATGCGCGCGTGGGCGCGAACGGCAAGGTCGGCACCTTCGTCGAGGTGAAGAACTCCTCCATCGGCGAGGGCAGCAAGGTCCCGCACCTGTCGTACATCGGCGACACCCAGATCGGTCGGAACGTCAACCTCGGCGCGGGCGCGATCACCGCCAACTACGACGACCTCGCCAAGCACCGCACGGTCATCGGCGACGAGGTGCACAGCGGCTCGCACAACGTCTTCGTCGCGCCGGTTACGATTGGAGACGGCGCCAAGACCGGTGCCGGAGCGGTGATCCGCAAGGACGTCCCGCCCGGTGCCCTGGCACTCAGCATCGCACCCCAGCGCAACGTCGAGGGGTGGGTCGAGAAGAATCGACCGGGCACCGGAGCGGCGGACGTCGCCGCGCGGGCCCGGGGTGAACAGGAAGCGCGCGATGGCTCGTAAGAAGAACCGTGTAGATCTCGACCGCGACAACGGCATCGCCCCCGGGCTGGTCGCCAAGACCAAGAAGCGTCTCGTCGTCGCCTCGGGCCGGTCGCACCCCGGGCTGGCCCACGACGTCGCTGAGCACCTGGGCACCGAGCTCGCACCGACCGAGCACCGCACCTTCGCCTCGGGCGAGATCTACACCCGTTTCGAGGTCTCGATCCGTGGCTGCGACGTGTTCGTCGTGCAGTCGTTCGGTCCGCCGGTCAACGAGTGGCTCATGGAACTGCTCATCATGCTCGACGCGCTCAAGCGCGCCTCGGCCAAGCGCATCACGGTCGTCGCCCCGTACTTCCCCTACTCGCGTCAGGACAAGAAGGGCCGCGGACGCGAGCCGATCAGCGCGCGCCTCGTCGCCGACCTGCTGAAGACCGCCGGCGCCGACCGCATCATGAGCGTCGACCTGCACGCGGCCCAGATCCAGGGCTTCTTCGACGGTCCCGTGGACCACCTGTTCGCCAAGCCCGTCCTCCTCGAGCACTTCGAGCAGGGACTGACCGGCGAGGACCGCGAGACCCTCACGGTCGTCTCTCCCGACATGGGCCGTGTCCGCGTGGCCGACACGTGGTCGGACAGCCTGGGCGCGCCGCTGGCGATCATCCACAAGCGTCGTGACCCGAAGGTCGCCAACCAGGTGTCGGTGCACGAGATCGTCGGTGATGTGACCGGGCGGACGTGTCTGCTCGTGGACGACATGATCGACACCGGGGGCACGATCCAGAAGGCGGCTCAGGCGCTCAAGGCCAATGGCGCGCGCAAGGTCATCGTCGCCGCCACGCACGCGATCTTCAGCGACCCCGCGAGCGAACGTCTGCAGGACCCCGCGATCGATGAGGTCGTGGTGACCGACACCGTTCCGCTCCCGCCGGAGCGCCGATTCCCCGGACTCACCGTGCTGCCGATCGCACCGCTCCTGGCGCGCGCGATCCACGAGGTCTTCGAGGACGGATCGGTCACGAGCATGTTCGGCGGCGACGCCTGAGATCCATCGACGGCGCAGAGGTTCCACAAAGTCTGAACCCGGGTCGGACGGGCATCGTGTCTTCACCGTGAGCACGACCGCGCCGATGAGGCACGACCGAAAGAGGACCCTCATGATCCGCACGACCGCCGTCCCCCGCCCCGTCCGCCTCGGTACCGCCCTCCTGGGCGTCGCCGGCGTGGTGACGCTCGCCGGCTGCTCCGGTGCGAACGCCGACGCTGTCGATCAAGAGGCCTCCGCTCCCGCCGTTTCGTCGGCTCCGAGCACGAGCCGCAGCGGGGGGATCGTCCGCGGGCTCCTACACCGACGGCACGTACGAGGCCACCGGTCAGTACGCGACCCCCGAGAGCGTGGAGACGGTCGACGTGACCCTCACGATCGCCGACGACACCGTCACCGACGTCACCGTCACCGGTGACCCGCAGGCCGCCGAGTCCCGCCGCTACCAGAGCGAGTTCATCGGGGGTATCAAGGACGAGGTCGTGGGCAAGAAGGTCGACGAGATCTCCGTCAGCAAGGTCGCGGGCTCGTCGCTGACCAGCGGAGGCTTCATGGAGGCCCTCGCCACGATCAAGTCCGAGGCGCGGGCCTGACGCCATGACCGCGGCGACCGCGACCGGATCGGTCTGGACGTTCGACGCGATCGGCACGGAGTGGGGCATCGAGACCCCTCATCCACTGTCGAGTGCGACGCGCGCGGCGGTGTCCGCCGTCGTGGACCGCTTCGACCGGCAGTGGTCGCGATTCCGGACGGATTCGCTGGTCTCCGCTCTCGCCGAGGGACGCGCGACGTCCGTCGAGGCTCCCGAGGACGCGGATGCCATGCTGGCGCTGTACGACGAGGTGGACGCGGCGACGGGCGGTGCCGTCAATCCTCTGGTCGGCGATGCTCTCGCGCGGCTCGGCTACGACGCGCGGTTCACCCTGGCCCCGTGGGGAGACCCCGAGCCTGCGCCGCACTGGCGGGATGTCGTCGCGTGGGGGAGTGGCATCCTGTCGCTGTCGCGGCCCGCGACGATCGATGTCGGGGCACTCGGAAAGGGGCGCCTGGTCGATCGTGTGCTCCAGACGCTCCTGCCGCGCGTGGACGGCGACGTGATCGTCGACGGGTCGGGCGACATCGCCGTCCGCGGCGCGCCCGTACGCATCGGGTTGGAGCACCCCTACGACCCCACCCGAGCGATCGGCGTGGTCGAGGTGCGGGATGCCGCGCTGTGCGCGTCGGCGATCACGCGTCGCACGTGGGGTACGGGCCTGCATCACGTGCTCGACGCCCGGACGGGAATGCCCGTGCGAGCCTACGCGGCCACGTGGGCGATCGCCGACACCGCGATGCGAGCGGACGCCTTGGCCACCGCCCTGTTCTTCGACGGAGGCCCCGAGCTCGCGGCCGCCTGGGGTGCGCCCTGGGTGCGCATGCGGACGGATGGCGCCGTGGAGTGGTCGCCCGGATTCGAGGGAGAGATCTTCTGATGAGCGTCACCCTGACAGCGGGTTCGACCCGCGTCCGCGGCCTCCTCGCGCGCGTTTCGATGTACCGGCTCGTGATGGGCTCTCTCGGGCTGCTGACCCTCATCGCCCTCGCCCTGGCCTTCGCGGGACTGGTGGTGCCCGACCCGCTCGAGATCGCGGTGAGTGCCGTGGTGCTCGCGGCCGCGTGCGTCGTCACCGACTTGGCCGCGCAGAGCGTGCTCCGGATGCCGCGACGCCTGGAGTCCTCGCTGATCACCGCCGCGATCCTTCTGTTCGTGCTGCGCCCGACAGTGGAGCCGTTGGGCCTGGTCGGCCTCGTGCTCGCGGGTGCGGTGGCATCCCTGTCGAAGTACGTCCTCGCGTGGCGCGGCCGGCACATCTTCAATCCGGCCGCCACGGGGGCGACCGTCCTCACGATCGTGGGGGTGGCGGCGCCCGACCTCGGCGGGTCCGCGTGGTGGGTGGGCTCGCCGTGGCTGGCCGGTCCGGTCCTCGTCCTCGGGCTGCTGCTGCTCGCCCGAACGGACCGGCTCGCGGTCGTGGCGGTGTTCTGGGTGGTCGCCGCGACGGTGGCGTTCCTCCGGACCACGGTGCAGTTCCAGGCGGCCGGATTCCCCGTCGATGTGCTGGCGGTGCTGCAGCAGGTGGCGTTCTCGTCGCCGCTGCTGTTCCTCGGCGCGTTCATGCTGTCCGAACCGCTGACCCTGCCGCCGCGTCGGCGGCAGCAGTTCGCCGTCGCCGCGATCGTCGGTGTGCTCGTCGGCTGGCCGATCGCCCTCGGCGGCATCACGCTCGGTCAGGAACGTGCCCTGCTCATCGGCAATCTCGTGGCGTTCCTGTTCTGCCTGCGCGGGGCGGTGCGCCTGCGCCTGGAAGGTCGCCGTGACCTGACCCCGACGGTGCGGGAGCTGACGTTCCAGGCGGCGCGGTCGTTCTCGTTCTCGCCGGGGCAGTACCTGGAGCTCGACGTCCCGCACCGGCGTCCCGACGGGCGCGGCACGCGGCGGGAGTTCTCCATCGCGTCGGCGCCCGAGGACCTTCCGACGGTGCGCATCGCGTTCAAGGACGGTTCGCAGTCGTCGTACAAGCGCGCCCTCGCCGCGGTTCCGATCGGCGGCACCCTGACGGCGACCGGAGTGTGGGGCGATTTCGTGCTCCCCGCGCGTCCGACGTCTCCCGTCCTCCTGGTCGCGGCGGGCATCGGCGTGACACCGTTCGTGTCGCAGCTGCGGCACCTCGCGGCCACCGGACAGCACCGCGACGTCGTGCTCGTGTACGTCGTCTCGGAGGCGAGCGAGCTGGCGTTCCGCGACGACATCGCCGCCCGTGGCATCCCCGTGGTCGTGTTCTGCAGGGACGAGCCGCTGGACCTTCCCCCGCGGTGGACGTGGGCCGGTCCCGACCGCGTGGATGCCGAGGGGCTCCGGAGAGCCGTTCCCGACATCGCCCAGCGCGCGGCTTACGTGTCCGGACCGCCGCGGCTGATCGCGGCGCTGGCCCCGGCGCTCGCCCGCGCGACGTCGCTCACGACAGACGCCTTCGCGGGCTACTGACGACCGGGTGGCGGTCGCGGACGACGGGCGTCGGAGTGGAAGCCGTGCGGCTGCGTTCTCTCGTCGGTGACGCGCAGCCCCGGGGGAGTGATGCCGCAAGTTCGACCGCGTCACGCTCTTCACCGGCGCCCTCGCGGCCGGCCGAGCTCAGGCCGGATCGCGGGGCTTCGCCGGGAGGCGCACCTCGAACGTGGTGTCGCCGGGGGTGCTGCGCACGCTGACGGTGCCGTTGTGGGCTTCCACGATCGCCTTGGCGATCGAGAGCCCGAGGCCGGTGCCGCCGGTCTTGCGGTCACGCGACCGGTCGGCACGGGCGAATCTCTCGAACAGCTGAGGGGCGACCGACGGGTCGATCCCGGGGCCGTCGTCGTGCACCCGGAGCACGGCGTCGTCGCCCTCGCGTGTCACCGAGACGGTCACCTCGGTGCCGGCGGGAGTGTGCGTGCGGGCGTTCGCGAGCAGGTTGGCGACGACCTGGTTGAGGCGCGCGGCATCGCCGGCGAGTTCCACCGGGTCGTCGTCGACGTCGATCGACCACGCATGATCGGGCCCGGCGGGGCGCGCGTCGCCGACCGCCTCGACCGCGAGTCGCGTCAGATCGACGGTGCCGTAGACGAGCTCCTGGCCCTCGTCGAGGCGCGCGAGGAGCAACAGGTCCTCGACGAGCGTGGTCATGCGCAGCGACTGCGCCTGGATGCGCTCGAGCGACTGCTCCGTGGTCTCCACGGCGACGGCGGTCCGCTGTCGGCTCTCGTCGTCCTGCGCCTGACGCATCGCGCGCAGCGACAGCTCCGAGAACCCGCGGATGGATGCCAGGGGCGTGCGCAGCTCGTGGCTGGCATCCGCCACGAATCGGCGCATGAGCTCCTCGTTGCGCTGGCGGGCCGCCAGCGAGGCATCGACCTTGTCGAGGAGCGTGTTCAGCGCCGCGCCGACCTGCCCGATCTCGGTGTGCTCGTCGACCTGGTCGGCGGGCACGCGTTCGTCGATGGAGACGTCGCCTTGGTCCATGCGGAGGGAGGCCACGCGCGTCGCGGTCTCCGCCACGGCGCGCAGGGGGCGCAACCCGGCGCGGATGACGAGGGCGATGATCGCGGAGAGCAGCAGCAGGCCCCCCGCGGTCACGAGGCCGACGGTCGTGAGGATCGCCCCGATGGTCGCGGTGACCTGGCTGAGGGGGAGACCGAGCACGGCGACCGTGCCCGACTGGTTCCCGGTGAGGCCGATGCGGTAGTCGCCCAGCCCCGGCAGGTCGATGGTGTCGGATTGGGGCAGTCCGGTGGCCACGGCGTCGCGGATCTCGTCGACCTGCGACTCGTCGAGGGCGCGGATGGAACGTCCGTCCACGTACGCGCCGGTGTCACCCGTGCCGGGATTTCGCAGGACGAGCACGGTGCCGTCGGGGAAGGGGCCCGCCGAGAGCGCGTCGATCGCCGTCGACGTCGGACCCACTTGGACGTTGCGGACGGCGGCGCTCACCTGTGCGTTCAGGCCCGTCTGCAGCACGCCCGTGATGATCGCGCCGGTGGAGACGGCGATCATGACCAGGATGAACGCCACCATGCCGATCACCGCGACCATCAGTCGCGACTGCAGCGTCCAGCGGTGGCGCGCTTCGACTCGGCTCACTGAGGCGCTTTGATCATGTAGCCGACGCCGCGGACGGTGTGGATGAGCGGTTCCTGGCCGGCGTCGATCTTCTTGCGGAGGTACGAGATGTACAGCTCTACGACACTGGAGCGGCCCCCGAAGTCGTAGTTCCACACCCGGTCGAGGATCTGCGCCTTCGACACCACTCGGCGCTGATTGCGCATGAGGAAACGCAACAGCTCGAACTCGGTCGCCGTCAGTTCGATCTCGGTGCCGGCGCGCACCACCTCGTGGCTGTCCTCGTTGAGCGAGAGGTCGCCGACGTGCAGGATCGGCTCGGAGTCGCGGGTGGATGCCGTTCCGGCCCGGCGCATGAGACCGCGCAGACGCGCCACGACCTCTTCGAGGCTGAACGGCTTGGTGACGTAGTCGTCGCCGCCGGCGGTGAGCCCGGCGACCCGATCGGCGACGGCATCCTTGGCGGTGAGGAAGAGCACCGGAACGTCGTTGCCCGAGTGACGGAGGCGCTGGAGCACGGCCATGCCGTCGAGGTCGGGCATCATGATGTCGAGCACCATGGCATCCGGTTCGAAATCCCGGGCGGCTTGCAGGGCGTCGAATCCGGAGCCCGCGGTGCGGACGTCCCACCCTTCCATGCGCAGGGCCATCGACAGCAGGTCGGTGAGCATCTGCTCGTCATCGACGACGAGGACGCGGAGGGCACTGCCATCGGGGCGGGTGAAGGCGGGAGCGCTGGCGGTCGCGGTCATGGCATTCATTGTGCGCCGGTATCTATGAGCTTTCTATGGCGGCGGCTATGCGCTCGCTGTGAAGCCCGGGCGGCTCGCCGGAGGGAGACGATGAGGAGGACGCCCAGCGCCGCCCCCACCGTGTTGGCCACGAGGTCGCGCACGTCCGCGACACGCGTGGGAAGCGCGAGCAGTTGCGTGATCTCGATCGCGGCACTGAGCGCGACCCCGATCAGGATGCCCTGCCACGGGCGCCCGCCCCAGGCCAGGACGAGGCACCCCACGGGGACGAACATCACGATGTTCGCCGAGAACTCGACCATGTCGAACGTCACCCACGCCGTGGCGGGCCAGTCGGCCAGCAGCGCGAAGACCCGCCGGAGGATGCCGGCCGTCCGGGGGCCGTACGGCTCGGGTCGCAGCGTCATCCACCACAGGGCGGACGCGTACAGCGCCGAAGCGGCGACGAGCAGTGCCCGTCGCCGCTTCGTGTGTGTCGTCGTCAGTGGGTGTCCTCGGCCTCGATCTCAGTGCGGTCGCCGGACCAGAGGGTGTGGAAGGTGCCCTCCTTGTCGATGCGGCGGTAGGTGTGCGCGCCGAAGAAGTCGCGTTGCCCCTGGATGAGCGCTGCGGGGAGTCGGTCGGCGCGGAGCCCGTCGTAGTACGCCAGCGACGAGCTGAACGCGGGGGCGGGGATGCCGCTGGCCGCGGACAGCGAGACGATGTGGCGCCAGGCCTCCTGGGCGCGGCCGAGGGCCTCGACGAAGTACGGGGCGGTCAGCAGCACGGGCAGCTCGGGCTCGGCGTCGTAGGCGTCGGCGATGCGGTTGAGGAACTGCGCACGGATGATGCAGCCACCGCGCCAGATCTTGGAGACGGCGCCGAGGTCGATGTTCCAGTCGTACTGGGCGGCGCCGGCGCGGATCTCGTCGAATCCCTGCGAGTAGGCGACGATCTTGGAGGCGTAGAGGGCCAGACGCACCTGTTCGATGAACGCGTCGGCGTCTTCCCCGGCGAGGAGGTCGGTGCCGGAGGGGCCGGGCAGGTCGCGCGAGACCGCGCGCTGCTCGGGGTGGCTCGAGAGAGAACGCGCGAACGTCGCTTCGGCGATGCCCGAGACGGGGACGCCGAGATCGAGGGCGGTCTGCACCGTCCAGGCGCCGGTGCCCTTCGCGCCGGCCTGGTCGAGGATGACGTCGACGAGGGGTTCGCCGGTCTCGGCGTCCGTCTGGCGCAGGACCTCGGCGGTGATCTCGATCAGGTAGGACTCCAGCTCGCCGCGGTTCCATTCGGCGAAGACGTCGGCGATCTCGGTGGGCGTCTTGCCCGTGGCGCGACGGATGAGGTCGTAGGCCTCGGCGATGAGCTGCATGTCGGCGTACTCGATGCCGTTGTGCACCATCTTCACGAAGTGACCGGCGCCGTCATGGCCGACGTGGGTCACGCACGGCTCGCCCTCGGCGACCGCGGCGATCGAGCGCAGGATCGGGCCGAGCGTCTGCCACGACTCGTCGGAGCCGCCGGGCATCAGCGACGGACCCAGGAGCGCGCCCTCCTCGCCACCGGACACACCCATGCCGACGTAGTTGATCCCCGTCTCGCGGACGGCCTTCTCGCGACGGATGGTGTCGCTGAACAGGGCGTTGCCGCCGTCGACGATGATGTCGCCCGGCTCGAACACCTTCACCAGCTCGTCGATGACGAAGTCCGTCGCGCGGCCGGCCTTGACCATGATGATCGCCGTGCGCGGCCGCGACAGGGACGCGGCGAAGTCCTCATACGAGAACGACGCGACGAATTCCGCCTCGGGGTGCTGCTCGAGCAGGTGCTCGGTCTTGTCGGCGCTGCGGTTGAACACCGCGACGGTGTTGCCCTCGCGGCTGGCGAGGTTGCGGGCCAGGTTCGAGCCCATCACCGCCAGACCCACCACGCCGATGTTCGCGCGGGCGTCGCCCTCGCCCTCCGGGCGGGAGTCGGCGTCGGCGGTCGGACGGGCCACGTCCTCGGGAGCGGGAGCCCCCTCGTGGTGCTGGGCGGCCTCGTGGGGCGCCTGATCCTGGTCTGTCGAAAGGCCGGTCGGGGAGGGGGTCGACGTCATTCGTTGCTCCGTGTTCACGTGCGGAAGGAGGGTGGGCGGGCGGGAGTCGCGCACCCCGCCACTGTATCGGCTCGGTCCGGTGCCGATCAGGCGCCGGGGGAGAGGTGCAGGCGCGCGACCACCTCGTCGACCTGCTGCTGCGGGGTCATGTCGAGGTCGACGCGGATGGCCTGCTCGTCGGCATCCGGCATCTGCAGGGCCTCGAACTGCGAGGTCAGCAGGGACGGCGGCATGTAGTGCCCCTGTCGACGCAGGAGCCGTTCGAGCACGAGCGCGGGATCCCCCATGAGAAGCACGAAGGTGACCCCGTCGCGGCGCAGCACATCGCGATAGCTGCGCTTGAGGGCCGAGCAGGTGATGACGCCCGGGCGGCCCGCCGCGATCTGACCGTCGATCCACGCCGCGACCCGGTCCAGCCACGGCCACCGATCGTCATCGTTCAGCGCGTGACCGGCCGCCATCTTCGCCACGTTCTCGGCGGGGTGCAGGTCATCTCCCTCCTGGAACTCCCACCCCAGACGCCCAGCGAGCATGCCCGCGACGGTCGACTTGCCGGTACCGGCGGGGCCCATGAAGACGAGGACGGGGGCGGTAGTGACCAAGGGGCTCTCTCTTCGGTGAAGCGCGGTGTCGCGGAGGGGTCGATCAGATGGTTCGGCGGACTTCGGTGAGCACGGCGGCGACGTAGCGGCGCGTGTGCTCCTCGGCGGCGTCGGGGTCGGCGCGTCCGATGGCCGCCGCCGTCTCGATGTGGTTGTGGAGGGCCTCGGGATTGGGCACCCCGGGTGTCAGGCCGTGGAGGGAGCGTCCCTCGATCGCGGCGGCGATAGGGGCCCGCGCGGCGGCGAGCATGAGGTTTCCGCTGGAGACGAGGATGAGGTCGTGGAAGGCGATGTCGGCCTCGAGGTACTCCGGGGAGTCGCCGCGCCCCTCAGCGCCGAGACGCGCCAATTCGTCCGCGAGGCGGAGAATCTCGCGGCGTTGCACGTCGCTCGACCGCTGCGCGCTGAGGCGGGCGGCGATGGGTTCGATCGCCGCCCGCAGCTCCGTGGTGTTGACGATGAGCTGGTCCCGACGGTTTCCGGCCAGCTGCCAGCCGATCAGGCGGGTGTCGAGGGCGCTCCACGCGCTGGGAGGGCGGACGGTGACGCCGACGCGACGGCGCTGCTCGACCAGGCCCATCGCCTCGAGGACCCGCACCGCCTCGCGCACGACCGTGCGGGACACGCCGTACTCGCTCTCCAGGCCACCCAGCGTCAGCACCGTGCCCGGGGCGAGGTCGCCGTCGGCGATCCGTGTGCCGATCGCGTCCGTGACGGAGCCGTGCGAGGCTCGGGCCATGACCCCTCCTTAGGTACGACCATATCTTGTCAAAAATATGATCATTGTGTGAAGATCTTGCGACCGCTTCTCGGCGGGAGTCGCTCGGCGCAGGCGCCGACGACTCGCTGACCATCTTGAATCAACGGAGATCTCCTTGGACGACTGGACTCAAACACTCGGGACGGCGCCGCTGCTCGCCATCGCCGCCGGGGCGATCGCCCTGATCCTGATCCTCATCATCTGGCTGAAGGTCCACGCCTTCCTCGCCCTGATCATCGTCTCGCTCGTGACCGCCTTCGTCGCCGGCATCCCGGTGTCGGCGATCGTGAGCACGCTCACCGGCGGGTTCGGCGGAACGCTGGGGACCGTGGCCCTCCTGGTGGCCCTCGGAGCCACGCTGGGACGGTTGATCGAGCATTCGGGCGGAGCGAGGTCCCTCGCCGAGATGTTCGTGCGCATCTTCGGAGAGAAGCGCGCCCCCTTCGCTCTGGGCATCACGTCGCTGGTCCTGGGCTTCCCCATGTTCTTCGACGCGGGCCTGGTCATGATGCTGCCGATCATCTTCGCGATCGCGCGTCGCGTGTCGCGGACGAACGTGCTGCTGTTCGGCCTGCCGGCGGCGGCCGCGTTCTCCGTCATGCACGTGTTCCTGCCGCCGCACCCCGGTCCGGTCAGCGCCAGCGAGCTGTACGGCGCGAACCTCGGCATCGTCCTCCTCGTCGGTCTCATCATCGCGTTCCCCGTCTGGTACGTCTCGGGCTACCTGTGGGGCACCTTCGTCGCCAAGCGCATCCAGCTGCCCGTGCCCGCGCTGTTCGGCGAGATGGACGACGACCAGCCGACCAATCCCCCGAAGCCCGGCACCGTCATCGCCGTCCTGCTGCTGCCGATGTTCCTCATCTTCCTGAACACCGGCCTCACGACCCTCGCCAGCGCAGGCGCGGTGTCGGCGGACGACACGTGGGTGCAGGTGCTGATCCTGCTCGGCAACTCGGCCGTGGCCCTGCTGATCACCGTGATCGTCGCCACCATCGTGTTCGGCTTCCGCCGCGGCGAGAAGGGCACGGCGATCGAGAAGGTCGTCGACTCCTCGCTCGGGCCCGTGGCCTCCGTCATCCTCATCACCGGGGCCGGCGGCATGTTCGGTGCCGTGCTGCGCGCCTCCGGCATCGGTGACGCGCTCGCCGACAGCCTCAGCGACCTGGGCCTGCCGATCATCTTCGCGGCCTACATCATCGCCGTCGTGCTGCGCCTCGCGCAGGGCTCGGCGACCGTCGCGCTGGTCACCGCCGCCGGTCTTGCCGCGCCGGCGGTCGCGGCGGGGGACTTCTCGCCCGTGCAGATCGCGGCGATCACGCTCGCCACGGCCGCGGGTTCGGTGTTCGCCGGCCACGTCAACGACTCCGGCTTCTGGCTGGTCGGTCGCCTCATGGGCATGGACGTCAAGACCACGCTGAAGACCTGGACGGTGCAGCAGGCGATCGAGTCGGTGCTCGGCTTCCTCGCCGCGCTGCTGGTCTTCGGCCTCGGCGCCCTCGTCTGACCGCCGGGAGAGCGATGAGTACTTCTCTGTTCGACGTCACGGACCGTCTGGCCCTGGTGACGGGCTCTTCCCGCGGCCTGGGGCGGTCCCTCGCGACCGCTCTGGCCCGTGCGGGCGCGCGCGTGGTCGTGCACGGTCGAGACCGGGACGCGGTCGAGACCACGCGTCGCGAGCTCGCCGAGATCTCGGGCCGCGACACCGCCTCCGTCGTCTTCGACGTGACGGATGCCGCTGCGACCCAGGACCGTCTCGAGCACCTGATCGACGAGGTCGGTGTGCCGGACATCCTCGTCAACAACGCCGGCGTGCAGCGCCGGGCTCCGATCCACGAGTTCGCAGTCCAGGACTGGGACGATCTGATCGCCGCGAACCTGTCCGGGGTGTTCTACGTCACGCGGTTCGTCGCCCCCGCGATGGTTGCGCGCGGCTCGGGGAAGATCGTGAACATCGCCTCGGTCCAGGCGCGGCTCGCGCGGCAGACGATCGCGCCCTATTCGGCGGCGAAGGGCGGTGTCGCCCAGCTGACGGCGGGGATGGCAGCGGACCTGGCCCGACACGGCATCCAGGTCAACGCCCTCTCTCCGGGGTACTTCGCGACCGAGATGAACCGCGACCTCGTCGACGACCCGGAGTTCACCGCGTGGCTCACGCAGCGCACGCCCGCGCGCCGATGGGGCGACTTCGCCGAGCTCGACGGTGCGCTGCTGTTCTTGGCGTCGGATGCCTCGAGCTTCGTGTCGGGCCAGAACATCTTCGTCGACGGCGGAATGACCGCCGTCGTCTGACGGGAGGACGACAGGCATGCACGCACTCTTCATCGACGCCGCGCTCGAATCGGCGGTCCGCGACGTCCCGGTCCCGGAGGTCGGGCCCGATCAGGTACGGATCCGCGTGGACTTCGTCGGCATCTGCGGCTCGGATCTGCACTACTACTTCCAGGGGGCCAACGGCGCTTTCGTCGTGCGCGAGCCGCTCATCCCCGGTCACGAGGTCTCGGGCCGGGTCGACCACGACCCGTCGGGCCGCTGGCCGGCCGGCACGCCCGTGACGGTCCACCCGGCGCGCTTCGGACAGCCGCGCCCGGGAATCGAGAACGATCCCCATCTGTGGTCGGGCGGGTCGTACCTCGGCAGCGCTTCGACGTGGCCGCACACCCAGGGTGCCGCCGCGGAGTACCTCGTCGTCGAGCGCGGCATGGTCAGGCTGCTGCCCGAGGGCGTGACCGTCCGGCGGGCCGCGCTGGCCGAACCGCTCGCGGTGGCGCTGCACGCGCTCGGCAAGGCGGGGACGGTGGAGGGCGAGCGGGTGCTCGTCACGGGGTCGGGCCCCATCGGCCTCATGGCGGTGGCCGCAGCCGCCGCCGCCGGCGCCCGGGTGACGGCGACGGACGTCCTGCCGGGGCCGCTCGCACGGGCGCGGCAGCTCGGGGCGAGCGCGACCGTCGATGTCTCGGCGGAGGATCTCGACGAGAGCGCATTCTCCGTCGTGCTCGAATGCTCGGGCGTGCCGCAGTCGATCTCGGCGGCTCTTCGAGCGGTCAGGCCCGCGGGAACCGTGGTGCAGGTCGGCATGCTGCCCGACGCCGACCGCTCTCTGAACCTCGCACCCTTCATCGCGAAAGAGGTGCGCTATCTCGGCAGCTTCCGTTTCGCGGACGAGATCGACGCGGCGATCGATCTGCTGGCGGAGCGGCCGGGCATCGAGGCGGCCATCACGCACGAGTTCCGGCTCGAGGATGCGGCGTCCGCCTTCGCCACCGCGAAGGATTCGGACGCGTCCGGGAAGGTGCTCCTCGCGCTCTGACCCCGCGCACACGAACGGCGCCGGGCCCTTCGCGGGGCCGGCGCCGTTGCGGTGCGCGTTCGAGGGCTGGTCAGTGCTTGTTGTAGTTGGCGTTGCGGCCGAGCGAGAAGAGCGCGCCGACCACGCCTACGCCGCCGATCAGCGTGATGGCACCGATCGTCCAGAGCACGACGTGAGAGAAGAAGTCGCTGTCCATGTTGTTCCTCCCGGTCGATGGGCCTCCGGAGATCCTACCCGGGCGATGCGCGGAGCCCGGCGGACGGGTCGAAATGCGCGGGGCGTCGCTGGTAGACTTCCTGGGAACTTCGGCGAGGGATGCGTCGTCGTGCGCCCGGCGGGTGCGCGCGGCATCCGTGATCGACGCGGTGATGCAGGCTCCCGGCTTTCCTCACGCGCTCGCGTTCGAGTCGAATCCAGACCACATACGCGCGGACTCCGTCCGCTCACAAGCTGCGGGACCCGTGCCCGCGAGGAGAACAACATGTCGGAAGACAACAAGGTCGTCGCCGAGGTGCGCGAGAACTTCGGCAAGGGCTTCGCCCGCCGTCTGCGCGCCGCCGGCAAGATCCCGGCCGTCATCTACGGTCACGGCACCGAGCCGCAGCACGTCGCGCTGCCGGGCCACCAGGTGTCGCTCCTGATCCGTCGGGCCAACGCGCTGCTGGACCTCGACATCAACGGCAAGAGCCAGCTCACGCTCGTCAAGGACGTCCAGAAGGACCCGGTGCGCCAGATCGTGGAGCACATCGACCTCCTCGTCGTGAAGAAGGGCGAGAAGGTCCAGGTCGACGTGCCCGTCACGGTCGTCGGCGAGCCGTTCCCCGGCACGATCGCCAACCTCGAGAACACCGCTGTCTCGCTCGAGGTCGAGGCGACGCACATCCCGCAGAACGTCGAGGTCTCGGTCGAGGGTCTCGAGGACGGCACGCAGATCACCGCGGCCGACCTCGTCCTGCCGGCCGGTGCCGCGCTCGTGACCGAGCCCGAGACCCTCATCGTGGGTATCTCGGTGCCGCTGGACACGATCGCCGCCGAGGAGGAGATCGCCGAGGCCGACGCCGAGGTGGCCGAGGAGCAGTCCGAGGAGTCCGAGGCCGCTTCCGAGGACAGCGAGAACTGATCGCTGCGGACCGCGTGAGCGGTCCGCCATCGACGAGGGGGCGTGCATCACGCCCCCTCGTTTCTCATGTCAGGGTCCGCGCGCGGATCCGGAAGGATGGATGCCATGGCGGACACCTGGTTGATCGTCGGTCTCGGCAATCCGGGTCCCCGGTACGAGGCGACCCGGCACAACATCGGTCAGATGGTGGTCGACGAGCTCGCCGCCCGGCGACGGGAGTCCTTCCGCGCACATAAGGCCAACGCTCGCGTCGTGGAGACCTGGGTGCGTCCCGGCGGAGCGAAGCTGGTCCTGGCGAAGCCGAACAGCTTCATGAACGTCTCGGGTGGTCCTGTTTCCGGCCTCGCGCGGTTCTACGCCGTCGACCCGGGGCGCGTCGTCGTCGTCCATGACGAGCTCGACATCCCCTTCGACACGATCAAGCTCAAAGTCGGCGGCGGGCACGGCGGTCACAACGGCGTTCGCGACGTGGCGAAAGCGCTCGGGACACCGGAGTTCCCTCGCGTGCGCGTGGGCATCGGCCGGCCCGTGGGGCGACAGGATCCGGCGGACTGGGTGCTCGATCCGTTCGGGGCGAAGGAGCGCGAGACCCTGCCCATCCTCGTGTCGGACGCCGCCGATGCCGTCGAGACCGTCGTCGACGAGGGGCTGCTCGCCGCGCAGCAACGGTTCCACGCGCCGCGGTGAGTCCTCGGTCGGCGGCTCGAGCCGGATCATCGGCCGCCGCACCGCGCCGATCGCCCGTCTGCGACGGCGCGCGAAGGAAGCGATCCGTGGATGAACGGCGCTGCCCGGGGGCTGCGGAGGAGGGGTAGCCGCCGCCGCCGGGTGCTCCGTCGCGCACGCCCGAGACTGCCCGGCACGACGCGCGCGGTTCAACCGCATGCGCAAGAGCCCCGGTCGACGACCGAGGCTCTCGTGCGTGGATCCGCGCGATAGTACGCGCGGTTTCGGCGCCGACGCGGATCAGGTCGCGTAGGGTGCCGCTCCGATGCCCACGCCGACGAGGAAGAAGGCGAAGACGATGCCGCCGCCGATGACGGCGAGGACGATCGCGGCGATGCCCCACCCGCGGCCGCGGTACTTGACCGCCGCGATGATGCCCTGGATGAAGCCCCACAGCGCGAGCACGCCCCACACGAGGAAGGCCGACACCACCAGGGCACCGGCGGCGAGACCCATCTGATTGGCCTCGGGCGGCAGCGTGTCGGGGTCGACGGTCGCGGTGCCGTCGGTGTACTCGGCGAACTGCGCGAGGCCGCCGCTCTGGATGCCGCCGAGCGTTGCCAGGATCGACCCGATCACGATGGCGACGAGCGACACGACGAAGGCGATGAGGCCGAGCCGGCTCGAGCCTTTCGGGCGGCCGGATGCCGCGGGCGACGCCGGTGCGGCGTATCCCGCGGGTGGCGCGGCGTATCCACCCTGCGCGGCGTCGGCGCGGCCGGCGGGCGGGGTGTCGTACGGCTCGGGGGGCGGCGGTGTGCTGCTCACGGTGTCCTCCTCTTGTCGTCGAGGGCACGTGGCGCCCTCGTCGCGGCAAGCGTAGGGACCGACCCTGCATCTGCTGTACGGGGTGGACGGATCGAGCCGTGAGCCGGTAGGGCGCTCAGACGGACGTGCCGCCGCCGCTCACGAACGCGCTCGCTCCCGCGGTGAGCGCCAGGAACACCAGCGCCGCGAACACGAACGGTCCGAGCGCCGCGAGGACGATGGCGGCGATGCCGGTCCCGCGGCCGAGGTTGCGAGCGGTCGCCACGATGCCCATCACGAGAGCGGCGATGCCGAGCACCGTCCCCGACCAGAAGGCGACCTCGGCCAGGAGGACGAAGTCCCGCACCGGCGACAGCAGACGCCAGTCCACCGACTCGCCGCCGCGCGCCAGGAACTCCGCTCCCGCTCCGCGGACGACCCGGAACGTTGCGAAACCGGCGACGGCGGATGCCACGATCCCGGCGAGGATCGACAGGACCAGGGCGATCGCGCCCAGCGGCCGTCGGCGGGCCGGCGCCGCCGGAGGCTCCCGCAGCGTGCCGACCGGCGGCGCCGTGTGCGGAGCAGCGAATCCGGGCGCGCTGGGCGAGGTCATGTCCCCACTGTAGGACTCCGCTCGAGGCTGAGGGAGGCTCGTCCGGAGCCGGTGTCGGCGCCCCCGCGTAGGATGTGTCGAGTGACAGTTCCCGGGATCGTGCGCGCCCTCGAGCAGGCTGAGTCGTACCGGGAGGCCGCCGCGGCGGCATCCTCCGATCTGTCTCTCTCCGTCGTCGACGGGCTCGACGCGCCCGTGATCGCGGGGCTTCTCGAACATCGACGCAGCTCGGGGGCACCCGGCGCGGTCCTCGTCGTCGCCCCGACCGGCCGCCGTGCCGAATCGCTCGGCCCCGCCCTGGATGCCGTGCTCCCGGGCGCACAGGTCCTCCACTTCCCGGCCTGGGAGACCTTGCCGCACGAGCGCTTGAGCCCGAGCCCCGAGACGGTGGGCCGCCGACTGGACGTGCTCCGACGCATCGCCGCGTGGGACGGCACGACGCCGCTGGTGATCACGGCGTCGGTACGCAGCGCCCTGCAGCCCCTCGCCCCGGGCCTCGGCGACGTCGAGCCGGTCGAGCTGCGCATCGGTGGGCGCGGCCGCGAGCTCGACGACGTCATCACGCGTCTGGTCGAGCTGGCCTACCACCGCGTCGACATGGTTTCCCGCCGCGGCGAGTTCGCCGTGCGCGGTGGGATCCTGGACGTCTTCCCACCGGTGGCCGATCACCCCTACCGTGTCGAGTTCTTCGGCGACGAGGTCGACCAGATCCGCGCCTTCTCGGTCGCCGACCAGCGCTCTCTCCCCGGCGAGGTCACCGAGGTCTCGCTCGTGCCGAGCCGGGAGCTGCTCCTGACCCCGGCGGTCCGCGCGCGCGCCGCCGAACTGCGCGACGGATATCCGGGCCTTCGTCAGCTGCTGGAGAAGATGGCGGAGGGCATCCCTGCCGAGGGCATGGAGTCGCTCATCCCGGTGCTGATCGACGATCTCACCACGATCGTCGATTACCTGCCCGGGGGGAGCGCCGTCGCCCTGGTCGATCCGGAGCGTTCGCTCGCACGTGCCACGACGCTGGGCGACACCAACCGCGAATTCCTCGAGGCCGCCTGGTCCGCCGCCACCGCCGGTGCCGACACCCCGGTCGACCTGGGCGCGGGCGACTTCGTCACCCTCGACGACCTGCACGAGATCGCCAGCGGCCGCGGCGGTGTCTGGTGGCGCTTGAGCGCATTCGATTCGGGCGCGGCGGATGCCGAGGCGGAGGGCCTCGTCGTCGCCGATGAGTCCGCCCACCGGGTGAAGGCCGACCCGGTGCCGTCGTTCCAGGGGAACGTGGACGGAGCGACCGCCCACGTCGGTCAGCTCCTCGCCGACGGATGGAGCGTCGTGATCACGGCATCCGGGCCCGGCCTGGTGGACCGCGCGCGCGACGTGCTCGCTGAACGCGGGATCGCCGCGCGGCGGGTCGACACCGTGCTGTCGCCGCCCGAGCCGGGTGTCGCGCATGTCGTGTGTGCAACTCTCGAGCGCGGCTTCGAGCTGACCGAGACGCGGTTCGCGGTCATCACCGAGACCGAGTTCTACGGCCGTTCCGTCGGCGGCGACAACCGCGGGGCGAAGAAGCTCGCCTCCCGTCGGCGCAACGTCGTCGACCCGCTGCAACTCAAGCCCGGTGATGTGGTGGTGCACGCCACCCACGGCATCGGGAAGTTCCTCGAGCTGACGCGTCGCGAGGTCTCCAGCGGCGGTCGCAACGCCGTCAAGACGACCAAGGAGTATCTCGTCCTGGAGTACGCCCCGTCCAAGCGCGGCTACCCCGGCGACAAGCTCTTCGTGCCGACCGATCAACTCGATCTGTTGTCGAAGTACGTCGGTGGTGAAGCGCCCGTGCTGTCGAAGATGGGCGGCAGCGACTGGGCCGCGGCGAAGGGACGCGCGCGAAAGGCCGTCCGCGACATCGCCGTCGAACTGGTGAAGCTGTACTCCGCCCGCATGGCGGCCAAGGGCTACGCCTTCGGGCCGGACACTCCGTGGCAGCGCGAACTGGAGGAAGCCTTCCCGTTCGCCGAGACGCAGGATCAGCTGCAGACGATCGACGAGATCAAGGCCGACATGGAGAAGCCCATCCCGATGGATCGCCTGCTCTCGGGCGACGTCGGCTTCGGCAAGACCGAGGTGGCGGTGCGCGCCGCGTTCAAGGCGATCCAGGACGGCAAGCAGGTCGCGATGCTCGTGCCCACGACTCTCCTGGTCAAGCAGCATCTCGAGACCTTCACCGATCGATTCGCCGGTTTCCCCGTCAAGGTGCGTCCTCTCTCGCGGTTCCAGACCGACAAAGAGGCGCGCGACACGATCGCCGGGCTCACCGACGGCACCGTCGACATGGTCATCGGCACGCACCGCATCCTCACCGAGAAAGTGATCTTCAAGGATCTCGGCCTGATGATCATCGACGAGGAACAGCGTTTCGGTGTCGAACACAAGGACGCGCTGAAGAAGCTCAAGACGAACGTCGACATCCTCGCCATGAGCGCCACGCCCATTCCGCGCACCCTGGAGATGGCCGTCACCGGCATCCGTGAGATGTCGACCCTGGCCACCCCGCCGGAGGACCGGCATCCGATCCTCTCCTACGTGGGGCCCCGCAACGACAAGCAGATCGCCGCCGCCATCCGCCGCGAACTGCTGCGCGAGGGTCAGGTGTTCTACGTGCACAACCGGGTGTCGTCGATCCAGCGGGTGGCGGCGCACCTCGCCGAGCTGGTGCCCGAGGCCCGCATCGTCGTCGCGCACGGTCAGATGGGGGAGCACCAGCTGGAGCAGGTCGTCGACGACTTCTGGGAACGCCGCGCCGACGTCCTCGTGTCGACCACGATCATCGAGACGGGCCTCGACATCGCCAACGCCAACACGATCATCATCGATCGCGCCGACAAGTACGGCCTGTCGCAGCTGCACCAGCTGCGCGGACGCGTCGGTCGTGGGCGCGAGCGGGCCTACGCGTATTTCCTGTACGACGAGATGAAGCCCCTGTCCGAGACCGCGGCCGACCGTCTCGAGACGATCGCGGTCAACAACGACCTCGGCAGCGGCATGCAGGTGGCCCTGAAAGACCTCGAGCTGCGTGGCGCGGGCAACCTCCTCGGCGCCGAGCAGGCCGGTCACATCGCGGGCGTCGGCTTCGACCTGTACCTGCGCATGATCGGCGAGGCGGTCGCCACCTTCCGGGGCGAGGACACCGACGGCCCGACCGAGCTGCGCCTGGAGCTCCCCGTCGACGCGCGCCTCCCCGAGACCTACATCGACAGCGAGCGCTTGCGCCTGGAGGCGTACCAGAAGCTGTCGGCCGCGGCAGCCGCGACCGCCGCAGACGACGCGATCGACCTCGTCGTCGAGGAGCTGCGCGACCGGTACGGCGAGCCGCCCGCCGAGGTGGAGGGTCTCGTCGCGGTCGCGCGCCTGCGTCGCCGCGCCGCGCAGGCCGGTCTCGCCGACGTGGTGGCGATGGGGTCGAACCTGCGGATCGCGCCCGCGGACCTCGCCGACTCGATGCGCGTGCGCCTGCAGCGGCTGTACCCGAAGGCGAAGCTCGTGGCGAACGGGGATGCCATGGTCGTTCCGCTTCCGCAGGACGCCGACGACGCGAACCTCATCGCGTGGGTGCGTCAGCTGCTCGACGCACTCTGGCCGTTGCCCGCTGACAAGGTGTCCGAGGCGGCCTCGGTCTGACCGGACCGGTGCCGCGGCCGGCGGCTGAGCGCGCCGACGAGTGCGACGGCCCCGATGTCACGGATGCACCAGGACGGTGCCCACCTTGTGGCCGGAGTCGACGCGCGCGTGCGCCTCGGCGATCCGGTCCAGCGGCAGGGTGGCATCGATCACGGGCGTCAGCGTCCCCTCGGCGACCCGGTCGACCAGATCGCTCACGAGGTCGCGACCGGCGCCAGCCGTTCCGGCGATGACGCGTCCGCGGGCAGTGACCGTCTCGCCGAGGGTGGCCGCAGCCAGCAGCAGACGCCCGGAGGGGGAGAGAAGGGCCGAGGCATCCGCCGAGTGCAGCACGCCCGCGGTGTCGAAGACGACGTCATACCGCTCGCCGAGGTCGGTGAGCGGCGTCGCGGAGCGGTCGATCGCGTGATGGGCGCCGAGTCGCGTGAGCAGGTCGGTGTTCTCGGCGCGCGCGGTGGCCGTCACCTCCGCCCCGAGCGCGCGGGCGATCTGTACCGCGTGGCTGCCCACCGCACCGCTGCCCCCGACCACGAGCACGCTTTCGCCGGGTCGCACGCGGGCGCGGTCGCGCAGGAACCACAGGGCGGCGGTTCCCCCGAACAGGACAGCGGCGGCCCGGTCGTCGTCGACCTCATCGGGGATGCCGACGAGGCGATCGCGGGGGACGGCGGCGTACTGCGCGTGAGCACCCATGCGCATGTCCGTCATCCCGCACACGCGGTCGCCGGGGCGTAGGCCGGTCGCCTTCGGTCCCGTCTCGACCACACGCCCCGACAGGGCGATGCCGAGCACGGCGCGGCGGGGGCCGCGCAGGCCCAGGGCGATGCGCCCGGGCACGGCGAAGCCCGCGGGGAACCGCGCGGCGCGGATGCGAGCATCGCCGCTGGTGACCGAGGTGGCGGCGACCTCGACGACGACGTCCGCGCCGGTCGGGCGCGGCCGCGGACGGCGTTCGATCCGGACGACCTCGGGCGGGCCGTAGCGGTGGACGACGGCGGCGTTCATGTCCATGGTAACTCCTGTGTCAAAGATTCTTGACATCGGATGGTGCCGGTTCTAGGGTCGAAATGTCAAATTTTCTTTACACGGAGGATGGGATGTCGTTCGAGGAACGCAACACCTGGGCGGGGCTGATCGCCAGTGTCCCCGGCATAGTCGTCTACGCCGTATGGATGCTGCTGGCAGCGCGCGACACCCCCGTGGACCGGATCGACTGGGTCTGGCCCATGGCATCCACGATCCTCGCCGCCATCGTCGCCGCCATCGCGCTCAGCATCGTGTGGGGCGTCGTCCAGTCCCGCCGCGATCCCGAGACCGACCATCGCTCCGACGTGCGCGATCGCGAGATCGCCGCGCTGGGTGACCGCGTCGGTCAGGCGTTCCTCGTGTTCGGGGGGCTCGCCGCGCTCGTGCTGTGCGCCGTGCAGGCGCCGTGGTTCTGGATCGCGAACGCCGTGTACGCCGGCTTCGCGCTCTCGGCGGTGGTGGGCAGTATGGCCCGACTCGCCCTCTACCGCCGGGGCCTGCCGTGATGGCCAAGCCCACGCGCGTGACCAACGCGATCCGTGACCATCGTGACCGTTCGGGGATGACCCAGGCGGAACTGGCCCGGCGGCTCGGCGTGACACGCCAGACGGTCATCGCCATCGAGCAGGGGCGCTATTCGCCGAGCCTCGAACTGGCGTTCCAGATCGCCGCCGAGTTCGGTGTCGCGATCGACGACGTCTTCGCGTACGACCGCGACTGACCTCGCCGACGACCGATCGCGCAGCTACGCTGGCGGGCACCGACGGGAAGGACGCCGCTCATGCGCTTCGCTCACCTCGGGGCAGAGCCCCGCATCCACCCCGACGCGGTCGTGGCCCCCACCGCGGTCGTCAGCGGCGACGTCACCATCGGGCCCGGATGCCAGGTGCTCCACGGCGCCGTCCTCACCTCCGAGGGCAGCCCTGTCGTTCTGGGCGCGCACACGATCGTGATGGAGAACGCGCTCGTGCGTGCCAGCACCGCGCACGCGGTGCACGTGGGCGCGCACACCCTCATCGGGCCGATGGCGAGTGTGGCGGGAGCCGATATCGGCGACGAGGTGTTCCTGGCGACCGGCACGCGCATCTTCAACGGCGCCCGGATCGGCGCCCGGTCCGAGGTGCGCATCAACGCCGTCGTGCACCTGCGCACGGTCCTTCCGGCGGAGACCGTCGTACCCATCGGCTGGGTCGCCGTCGGCGATCCCGTCCGGCTCCTCTCGCCCGACCGTCACGAGGAGATCTGGGCCGCGCAGAAGGACCTCGACTTCCCCGGGTACGTCTTCGGTCTGGACCGCGAAACGCCCGACCTCATGGTGCAGCTGACCGAGCGGTACGGCCGCAGCCTCTCCCGTCACGCCGACGATCGCCGGCTCGACTGATCCACGGCGCCGGTCCCCGGCATCCCACCCGCCGCGCCTGAGCCCCCGCCCCCGCGCCGGCGCGTGTGCCGTCGCGCTGCACGACGGTGAGCGCCGAGGCGGCCGTCCGCCGGACACGACGAAGCGCCGACGCCCCGAAGGACGTCGGCGCTCCGATCGCGAACGGGTCGCCGCTCAGCCGGTGTTCTGCAGGCCCGCGGCCACGCCGCTCACCGACAGCAGCAGCAGACGCTGGTGCTCGGCATCCGGGGTGGCGCTGTCGGACCCGGTGTCGCGGAGGGCCCGCAGCGCGCGCAGCTGCAGCAGGGACAGGGCGTCGACGTACGGGCTGCGCATCTTCACCGCGCGCTGCAGCACCGGCTTGTTCTCCAGGAGCGCGCCGCCCGTGATGCGCTCGACCCACGAGCGCGTGAGCAGCATCTCGTCCATGACGAGCTCGGCGAGGTCGTCGCGATCGCCGAGGGCGAGGTACCGGCGGGCGATGCGCGCATCGGCCTTGGCCAGGCTCATGGCGACGTTGTCGATCATGGTGCGGAACAGCGGCCACTGCTCGTACGCCTCGCGCAGCCGCTGCTCGTCGCCCACGGCGTCGAGGGCCGTGCCGAGGCCGAACCAGCCGGCGAGGTTGATGCGCGCCTGCGTCCACGAGAAAACCCACGGGATGGCTCGCAGGTCCTCCAGCGACTCGACCGAGAGTCCGCGGCGGGCGGGGCGCGAACCCAGCGCGAGGTGGCCGAGCTCTTCCATCGGGGTCACGGTGGCGAACCACGGGGCGAACCCGGGCGCCTTGACGAGCGCGAAGAAGCGCTCGCGCGAAGCGACGTCCATCGTGGCGGCGACGTCGGCGAACGCCTCGGCCGCGCCGCGGTTGCGGCGTTCGATCGAGGGGGAGGATGCCGTGAGAACGGCCGCCGCGACCTGATCGATGTGGCGCATCGCGATGTCGGGGTCGCCGTAGCGGGCGAAGATGACCTCGCCCTGCTCGGTGAGCTTGAAGCGGCCGTCGACGGAATGCGGGGGCTGGGCGAGGATCGCGGAGTTCGCCGGTCCGCCACCGCGGCCCAGGGCGCCGCCGCGGCCGTGGAAGAGCGTCAGCTCGATGCCCTCGGCCTCGGCCCATGTGGAGATCTTCGCCTGCGCTTCGTACAGCGCGAGGTTCGCGGCGACGGGGCCCACGTCCTTGGACGAGTCGGAGTACCCGAGCATGACCTCGAGGCGCCGGCCGGTGGCATCCAGTCGAGCGACGAAGGCGGGGTGCTCGACGATCTCGGCCAGGATGCCGGGGGCCGCCTGCAGGTCGGCGAACGTCTCGAACAGAGGGATGACGTCGAGCACCGGGAGCTTCTCGCCCGGGCCCATCGCGTACGACGCGAGCTCGTGGACGTTGGCCAGGTCTTCGGCGGACTGCGTGAACGAGACGATGTACCGGCCCGCGGCGCGGGGACCGAAGCGCTCCTGGACGTAGGCGATCGAGCGGAACACCTCGAGCACCTCGTCGGTCAGCTCGCTGCGCTCGCCGCCGGCGCGGAGCTCGTCGAGCACCTTGCTGTGGACGGCGGAGTGCTGGCGCACCTCGAGCTCGGTGAGGTGGAAGCCGTACGTCTCGACCTGCCACACCAGGCGCTGCAGCGAGCCGTAGGCCTGGCGCGCCGCCCCGGCGGCGACGAGGGAGTCCTGGACGGTGCGCAGGTCGGCCAGCAGATGCTCGGGGTCGCGGTAGGCGAGGTCGGCGTTGCGCGTGCGCGTGGCGGCGATCTTCCGCGCGATGAGCAGCAGGATGCGCCGGTGCGGCTCGGCGGGGGAGCGCTCGGCGATCTCCGCGGCGGCATCTTCGTCGGCGGCACGAAGACGGTGCCACAGCGCGAGGAGCGCGTCGCTCGGCGGGGTGGTCTCGGCATCCAGGGTCAGGCCGCGGCCGACGCGCTGGGTCGTGCGCTCGAGGCCCAGCAGGACGTGCTCGCTCGCGATCGCCGCCGCCTTGCGGGTGACGGATGCCGTGACGAACGGGTTCCCGTCGCGGTCGCCGCCGACCCACGAGCCGACGCGGACGAAAGGCTTCACGATGGGAGCCTTGGCACCGGCGTCCTCGCCCTGGAGGATGTCGTCGATGCGGCGGTACACCCGCGGTACGGCGGTGTAGAGCGTCTCGTCGAACACGGCCATGACCGAGCGGACCTCGTCGACAGGCGACGGCTTCTCGCGGCGCAGCGGCGCGGTGCGCCACAGTGTGTCGATCTCCTCGAGCATGCGCCGCTCGGTGCGGCGGGTCTCGCCGACGTTGTCGGCGGCGGCGTCGTGCTCGCCGAGGAGCTCCGACAGGCGGCGGATGCTGGTCGAGATGGCGCGCCGGCGTGCCTCGGTGGGGTGGGCGGTGAACACCGGGTGAAACCGCAGCGACTGCAGGCGCGACAGAGCGGTCTCCTCACCGACCTCGCCGGCGAGACGCTCGAACGCCGCGGCGATGGTGTCGGGGGTGCCGCCGCGCGAGGGACGATCGCCGCGCTCGCGCAGCACGCGCACGCGCTGGTGCTCCTCCACGAGATTGACCAGGTGGAAGTAGGCCGTGAACGCGCGCGCCACCTCGTCGGCGCGGGCGATCGAGAAACCGTCGGCGATCGCCGCGGCCCGTTCGAACGCCTCGGGCGTCTCGTCGGTGTAGGCCTGGATCGTGGCGGTCCGCAGCTTCTCGACGTCGTCGTACAGGCCGGGCGAGCCGCTCTCACGCAGGACACGGCCGAGCAGCGAGCCGAGCAGGCGCACATCGGCGCGCATCTGCTCGGGAAGCTCTTGGCCGGCTTCGAAGCGGCCCACGAGGTCGATGGCCTCGGTCGGGGTCAGTTCACGCACACGCCCCAGATTAGTTGTGTCACGTTGCGGCCAGATCACGCGGGGCCCTTCCACCCCGTCGCGTTGACACAACGCAGGAGAATCTCCGCGAGGCGGACGCGGATGCCGCAGGATTTCGCGTCGGCCGGGGTGCGGCATCCCGAATCTCCTTCGTTCTGTCCACGAACAGCCGGGTGCAGACCTGCGGCGGGGGATACTCGGCACGAGCGGTGCACGGATGCCGCAGAAGGAGGGACCGTGAGCGACGACGCGCTGCGCGAGGCCGCCGACACGATGCGCACGGTGCGTGCGCGCTGCGCCTGGACGCAGACCATCGACCACCGGGATCTCGTGCCGTACCTCGTGGAGGAGAGCGCCGAGGTGATCGACGCCGTCGAGTCCGGCACGCGGGCCGACCTGCGGGAAGAACTCGGCGACCTGCTGTGGCAGGTGCTCTTCCACGCGGAGATCGCCGCCGGCGACCCCGACGACCCGTTCGACATCGACGATGTGGCGCGCGGTCTCACCGAGAAGATGGTGCGCCGCCACCCGCACGTGTTCGGCGATGCGGTGGCATCCACCCCGGAAGAGGTGCTGGTGCATTGGAATGCCGCGAAGGCCGCCGAGAAGCGTGAGCGCACGAGCGTGCTGGACGGCGTCTCCGATCACATGCCCTCGCTCGCGCTCGCGCAGAAGGTGCTCGGCAAGGCGGCCCAGGTCGGTGTCACCGCGGGCCGTGGGCCGCTGGCTCCGTCCGACGAGTCCGAGCTCGGGGATGCACTGCTCGCGCTCGTGCAACTCGCCCGCGAGCACGGCTGGGATGCCGACCGCGCCCTCCGCGAGCGTCTGCGCGCCCTGCGCGCCGAGGTCCGCGCCGCCGAGTAGCCGCGACGAGAGCACACGATCGGGCCGAACGCACACGTTCGTGCCGCCCGCATCGTGTGCGTTCGGCCGCATCGTGTGCGTTCGACGCCGGCCGGGACGGACGCCCGGCACGGGCCTGGAACAATGGACCCGTGGCATCCGTGAACCCGCCGCGCGGTATGCGCGACTTCCTCCCCGCTGACAAGGCCCGGCGCGAGCGTGTCCTCGCCGTGATCCGCGAGCGTTACCGCGCACACGGCTTCGACGAGATCGAGACGCCCGTCGTCGAGGAGTATGCGCGCCTGCACGCCGGGATCGGCGGCGACAACGAGAAGCTCTCGTTCAGCGTGCTCAAACGGGGGCTGGATGCCGAGGCGATCCGGGCCGCCGCGGAGGACCCGGCGGCGCTGTCCGACCTGGGGCTTCGCTACGACCTCACGGTCCCGCTCGCGCGCTTCTACGCGACCCACCGCGCTCAGCTGCCGACGGTGTTCCGGGCGATCCAGATGGCGCCCGTGTGGCGCGCTGAGCGCCCGCAGAAGGGGCGCTACCGCCAGTTCGTGCAGTGCGACATCGACATCATCGGCGACGCCTCGGCCCGCGCCGAGGCCGAGCTGATGACGGCGAGCCTCGACGTGCTCGACGCCCTGGGCCTGGAGGGCGGCACGATCCGCGTCAACGACCGCCGCGCGCTGGACGCGATGTTGGACGTCTTCGGATTCGCCCCGGACGAGCGCCCGGGGGTGCTCATCACGATCGACAAGCTCGACAAGATCGGTCCCGCCGGCGTGGTCGCCGAACTGCGCGAGCGCGGCGCCACCCCGGCGGCCGTCGACGCCTTCGCGGAGTACCTCGACCGTCCCGGTGACGACGACCCGGCGTTCGACGCGCGCGGGATCCGTGCGTCCCTTCCCGACGGCATCCCGGACGAGATCGTCGATCACCTCGTCGCCCTCGGCGACACGGTCGCCGCAGCGCGTGGCGCGCAGGCCCCCCTGCGGTTCGACCCCTTCCTCGTCCGCGGCATGGGGTACTACACGGGCACCATCTTCGAGCTCGCCCACCCGAGCGTCGACTATTCGCTGGGGGGCGGGGGCCGGTACGACGGCATGATCGGCCGCTTCCTCGGCCAGGACGTGCCGGCCGTGGGATTCTCGATCGGTTTCGAGCGCATCGTCGATCTGCTCCAGGATGCCGAGGACGCGGGTCAGCGATCCATCGTGCTCGTCCACGACCGTGATGTGCCGCTCGCGACGCTCCTGCGGCTCAAGGCGGAGCTCGTGGCCGAGGGCGCCCGCGTCCGGCTCGAGCAGCGTCCGAAGAACCTCAAGGCCCTGCTCGAGCGTTCGCGCGCCGACGGCTACACCGCGTTCGCGCCGGTCGACGCCGGCACGACCGGCGCGTCGCTCGAGATCAAGCCGCTGGCCTGACGTCGACCTCGCCCCCGGACCGGGCCGCGCTCGTGCCGCGTCCGGCCGGTCCGGCGCGGTGGTGGGCCCGCGCGCGCACCAGCGCGGGCGCGGGTCAGGCGACGGCGCTGATCAGCGCCTGCTCGGGATGCTCGGCGGCGAGACGCTCCAGGCGTGCCGCGGTCGCGGCATCCCGAGGAGCGAACCACACCACGCGGGAGCCGAGGCCCTCGTCGACCCAGACGCTCGACATCTCCAGGTGCAGCTCGCCGACCCGGGCATGCAGAAGGTGTTTGACGGCATGGCGCTCGCCGCCGACGTCCCCGCGGCTCCAGAGCTCGGCGAAGCGCGGTGACTGCTGCTCGAGCTCGGCGACGAAGCGCTGCCACGACGGCTCGTCGTGGTGCCGTCCGTACGCGGACCGCAGCCGCGCCGCCATCCGCCGCTGCGCGTGGTCGAGGTCGACGTGCGCGCTCTGCCACGTCTCGTCGGTGAACAGCAGCACGGCACAGTTCCTGCGCTCGATGGGCATCTCGTCGAGGTCGTCGAAGAGGTAGCGGTAGGCGCGGTTGTAGGCGCGGATCTCGAAGCGTGACGTCTGCAGCGCCGCGGGGTAGGGGAGGAGCTTCTCCAGGAGGTCGAGATGGGGGGTGTCGACGCACGCGCGCGCCTCGCGCTCCGGCCGCGGCAGGTCGGCGAGCGCGAACAGGTGGTCGCGCTCGTCGTCGGTCAGCCGGAGAGCGCGGGCGATCGCGGCGATGACCTGGACGGATGCCGCGATCGGGCGGCCCTGTTCGAGCCACGTGTACCAGGTCAGCCCGACGCCGGCGAGGTGAGCCACCTCTTCCCGTCGGAGCCCAGCCACGCGGCGGCGGGGGCCGTCGGGGAGCCCCACGTCCGAGGGCTTCAACCGCGCCCGGCGACTGCGCAGAAAGGCCGCGAACTCCGCGCGGGCTTCATCGGACCGGGTCATGGCGTCTCCTTCCGTCGCGAGCATAAGGGCCGCCGGGGTCAGAGGCGGGTCCGAGGGGAGTGCTCCCAGTACCAGGATGAACGTGCTCCTGGTACCAGGATGCCGCACCCCCCATGCTGGCATCATGACGACCTCCGCCCACCCGGCCAGCGCCACGTCGCCCGTGCCGACGGACACGACCGCCCCGGCGGTTCCCACCTGGCGATATATCGGCTTCCTCCTCGGACCCGGGGTCGGCACGTTCGCCTTCAACGCGGTGACCGTCATCCTGCCGACGCTGCGCGTCCGCTTCGGCGCCGACGACATCTCGCTCGAGCTCGTCATCGCCGGCTACGGCATCCCCTTCGCCGTCCTGCTGATCCTCGGCGGGCGTCTGGGCGACCGTTTCGGACGCCACCGCCTGTACACCGCGGGCATGGGGCTGTTCCTCGTCTCGGCGGTCGCGTGCGCACTCGCGCCGTCGGTGCAGACCCTCATCGCAGCGCGTGTGATCCAGGGCGTGGGTGCGGCCCTGTGCACCCCGCAGGTGCTCGCGACGATCCAGGCGACCTCCCGCGGAGCGGCGCGCACGCGCGCCATCGCGGCGTTCGGGGCGAGCGGCGGCATCGGCTCGGCGGTCGGTCAGGTCGCCGGCGGGGCGCTCGCGGCGGCCACGTTCGGCGCGGTCGACGGCTGGCGCGCGGTGTTCGTCGTCGTCGCGCTCGTGGCGGCCGCGGCGATCGCGCTGGCGCCGCTCGCCCCGCGCAGCCGCTCGCACGAGCACGTCGCGATCGACGTCGTCGGGACCGTCGCGCTGGCCCTCGGCATCCTCGCCGCCTCCGTCGCCCTGACGTTCGGCCCGGCCTGGAACTGGTCGTGGCCCGTGCTGGTCGTCATCGTGGTCGCGATCGTCGCGTTCGTGGCGATGTGGCGGCACCAGGACGCCGTCGAGCGGGGCGGGCGCGTTCCGCTTCTGCCGCCGAGCGTGCTGCGCCTGCGTCCGCTGCAGCTCGGTCTGCTGTCGGCCGCGCTGTTCTTCGCCGGGTACTCGGCGCTGCTCTACGTCTTCCCCCGGGCCATCGAGCACGGCGGGATGACCTCGCTCCAGGCCGGGCTCGCGCTCCTGCCGTTCGCGGTGGTGTTCGCGGTGATGTCGCTGACCGTCGCCCGCGTGCAGGCGCGATGGGGCGACGCGACCCTGCCCTTCGGCGTCGGGCTGCAGCTCGTCGCCTTGCTCGCGATGACGGCCACGGTCGCTCTCGCGTGGGGCCCGGACGTCGTGCTGTGGCTGCAGCCGGCCCTCGTGCTCCTCGGGGCCGGTCAGGCGCTCGTCTTCTCGCCACTGACACAACTCGTCGTTCGCGAGGTGCCCGTCCAGGCGGCGGGCTTGTCCGGCGGCATGTTCAGCACGGCGCAGCAGTTGGCCCTGTCCTTCGGTGTCATCGTCATCGGCGGGGTGGTCTCGTTCACCGGCGTCGCGGGACGGGAGGAGTTGATCGCGGGGCTCGCGCTCGATGTGGCGCTGGCCGCGGCTGTCCTCGTCCTCGCGCTCGTCCTGCGCGCTCGGGGGCGGCGACGAGTCGCCGACTGAGGGGTGGGCGCCGCGGCGCGTCACCGGCCGTTCACCGTGGCGCGGTGGGATCGCCTCATGCGCAGGCGCCGACCGATCACCGTCACCGCGGCGTCCTCGGTGGCCGTTCTCGGAGCGGCCGCGGTCGGGGCACGGACCCTGATCGCGCGGCAGGCGGCGATCGCACGCCGCCGGATCGGCAAGCCGCTGGGGGAGCAGGCGCTGGATGCCGACCGGGTGTGGCGCCGTAAGAAGCACCCGGGGCAGCCCGTCGAGCTCCTCCTGCTCGGAGACTCCATCGCCGCGGGGCTCGGTGCCGGTCACCGCCGCGACACCCTCGGAGCGCGCCTGGCCAAGGGGATCGCCCGATCGGAGAGGCGGCCGGTACGTCTGCGCACGGCGGCGGTGGTCGGCTCCGAGAGTTCGGCGCTGGCCGGGCAGTTGGCGACGCTGCCAGAGGCGTACCGCGCGGACGTCGCGGTCATCGTCGTCGGCGGCAACGACGTCACCCACCGCATCCCGGCCTCTCGCGCGGCCGTGCAGTTGGAGGACACCGTTCGGGCGCTGCGCAGCGCCGGCGTCCCGGTCGTCGTCGGCACCTGCCCGGATCTGGGGACGCTCCGCGCGATCCCGCAGCCCTTGCGCGCACTGGCGGCGCGCTCGTCGCGGCAGCTGGCGGCGGCCCAGGCCGCGGCCGTGCGGCGCGCCGGCGGACGCGTCGTCGCCCTCGCGCGCGCCGTCGGACCGGTGTTCGCCGACCGTCCCGACGAGATGTTCAGCGTCGACCGTTTCCACCCGAGCGCGCTCGGATACCGCCGCACCGCGGAGGCGCTGCTCCCGGCGGTCCTCGCCGCGCTCGCCTCCGACGCACCGCTGGCGCGCGGGCGTTGACCCTGGCCTCTTCCGTCGCCAGGCTGGGGAGGTGCCCACACACGACGACGTCGACGGCTTCCTCACCGACACCCTCATCGGCGACGACCCGGTCCTGGATGCCGCGCTCGCCGCGCAGCACGAGGCGGGGCTGCCCGCGATCGAGGTGTCGCCCGTCAGCGCGAAGTTCCTGCACCTCCTCGTCCGCATCAGCGGAGCACGGCGGGTGCTGGAGATCGGCACGCTCGGCGGATACTCCACGATCTGGCTCGCGCGTGCGCTACCGGACGGCGGCCGCGTCGTGACCATCGAGGCCGAGGAGCACAACGCCGGGGTCGCGCGGGAGAATCTCGAGCGCGCGGGGGTGGCCGACCTCGTCGACATCCGGGTGGGTCGCGGCCTGGATGTCCTGCCGAGCCTGGTGGGAGAGGAGCCGTTCGACCTCGTGTTCGTCGACGCCGACAAGGAGTCCAATCCCGGCTACCTCGATTGGGCGGCCCGTCTGGGCCGCCCCGGCACGGTCGTCGTGCTCGACAACGTCGTGCGCGGCGGTGCCGTCGCCGACCCGCCGCCGGGCGACACGAAGGTCGCGGGGGCACGCGCGGGCGTGGTGATGCTCGCGGAGGATCCGCGTTTCGACGCCACCGCGTTGCAGACCCTGGACCGCAAGGGGTGGGACGGCCTCGCTCTGGCCGTCGTCACCGACGTCGTGGCATCCGGGATCCCGGACGACCGGCCGTGATCGCGCCGGGCGGGCGACCGGGCGCGGCTTCGGGGCCGCGGGACCGACGGGCGGCGCCGACACCCGACCGCACACGCGCCGACCGCGATCACTAGACTCGAATACGGACCGACGACGCTCCGCTCTCTTCCACCCAGAACCAACGAGGAGTCCTTCGTGGCACTTATCGAGGCTGTCAACGCGCGCGAGATCCTGGATTCGCGCGGTAACCCGACCGTCGAGGTGGAGGTGCTCCTCGACGACGGCATCGTCCAGCGCGCGGCCGTCCCCTCCGGCGCGTCCACCGGTGCCTTCGAGGCCTACGAGCTGCGCGACGGCGACAAGAGCCGCTACGGCGGCAAGGGCGTCCTGAAGGCCGTCGCCGCGGTCGTCGACGAGCTCGGCCCCGCGATCGAGGGCGTCGAGGCCAGCGAACAGCGCATCATCGACGAGATCCTCATCGAGACCGACGGCACCGAGAACAAGTCGCGCACCGGCGCCAACGCCATCCTCGGCGTCTCGCTCGCCGTCGCCAAGGCCGCCGCCGACAGCGCCGATCTGCCCCTCTTCCGGTACCTGGGCGGACCCAACGCGCACCTCCTGCCCGTGCCGTTGTTCAACGTCATCAACGGGGGAGAGCACGCCGACAACGGCATCGACTTCCAGGAGTTCTTCCTCGCGCCGATCGGTGCCGACACGTACGGCGAGTCGCTGCGCTGGGGGACCGAGGTCTACCACGTCCTCAAGGGCGAGCTGAAGTCCGCGGGCTACAACACCGGACTCGGCGACGAGGGCGGCTTCGCCCCCGACCTGCCCAGCAACCGCGAGGGCCTCGACTTCCTGATCCGCGCGATCGAGAAGGCCGGCTTCACCCCCGGCACCGACATCGCGGTCGGGCTCGACGTCGCCGCCACCGAGTTCTACAAGGACGGTGTCTACACCGTCGAGGGCAAGGCGTGGACGGTCGACGAGCTCGTCGACTACTTCGCCGACCTCGTCGCGAACTTCCCGATCGTCACGATCGAGGACGCTCTCGCCGAAGACGACTGGGACGGCTGGAAGAAGCTCACCGAGACCATCGGCTCGAAGGTCCAGCTCGTCGGCGACGACCTGTTCGTCACCAACCCCAAGCGCCTGAAGCAGGGCATCGACCTCGGCGTCGCGAACTCGCTCCTGGTGAAGGTCAACCAGATCGGCACGCTCTCGGAGACCCTGGATGCCATCGCCCTCGCGACCCGTTCGGGCTACACGTCCATGCTGTCGCACCGTTCGGGTGAGACCGAGGACACCACGATCGCCGACCTCGCCGTCGCCGTGAACGCCGGTCAGATCAAGACGGGTGCACCGGCCCGCAGCGAGCGCGTCGCGAAGTACAACCAGCTGCTGCGCATCGAGGAGGACCTGGGCGACGCCGCCGTCTTCGCCGGCCGCTCGGCGTTCCCCCGCTTCAAGGGCTGAGCGCTTCGCGCACGAAGGGGGGAGCCGGGAGGCTCCCCCCTTCGTCGTCCGCGGTCTTCGTCGGTCGGGTGACCCGCGCTCGGCGCGTCACCCGGGCGACAGCACCCCGCGACGTAGAGTCGGATACCGCCCGGGGAGCGGACCCCGCGTGGGCAGGAAGGAGACGTCGTGGACCGACCGACGCTCCCGTCCCCCCGAGGGCGGAACGAGACGCCGACGCCCCCCAAGGAGAAGGACCGTCGTCGCCGCCCGGGCGCGACACGACAGCCCCCCACACGCGCGGCTGCGTCCGAGCGCGCCACCGAGCCGGGTGCGCGTCGGGTAGACGTCCGTGAGTGGCTCGGCGGACTGCGCATCTCGGGTTTCGTGGTGATCATGCTCGGTCTCGTGGTGCTCGGCACGTTCGTGCTCGTCCCGACGGTCGGCACCTACATGAACCAGCGGCAGCAGATCCAGGCGCTGCGCAGCGCGGTGGCGCTCAGCCAGAGCGAGGTCGCGGATCTGCAGTCCCAGCGGGAGCGCTGGTCCGATCCGGCCTACATCACCACGCAAGCACGCGAGCGCCTGTTCTACACCATGCCCGGCGAGGTCGTGTATCTCATCGACGACGACCTCCCGGCCTCGGCGGCCCCGCAGGAGCAACAGGACGTCTCGCAGGATGTGGGGCAGACGCGGACCGATTGGATGGCTCAGCTCGTACGCTCGGTCACCTCGGCCGGGGCCGCCCAGGTCGCGGCTCCCGTGATCGGCGTGCCGGACCCGGCATCCGGTTCCGCCCCGACCCCCTGATCGGTCCGGCTTCCGGTGGGCGTCGGCGGACGACGCCGGGGCTCCGGGTACCCTGGAGGCGATGAGCACCCCGCCCCTTCCCCCCGCCTCCGACGCCGATCTCGACGTGCTGCAGTCGCAGCTGGATCGTGTTCCGCGCGGCGTCGTGGGCATCGCGGCGCGATGCGTCTGCGGGAATCCTACGGTCGTGGCGACCTCTCCGCGCCTCGACGACGGCAGCCCGTTCCCGACCTTCTACTACCTGACGCACCCCGCCGCCACGGCGGCGATGTCGGTGCTCGAGGCGTCGCACGTCATGAAGGAGTTCTCCGACGACCTCGCGGAGGACGACGACCTTCGCGCCGCCTACGCCGCGGCGCACGACGCCTACCTGCGCGATCGCGCGGTCTATGGCGAGCCCGAGGAGATCGCCGGTATCTCCGCCGGCGGCATGCCCACGCGCGTGAAGTGCCTGCACGCGCTGGCCGGGCACGCGCTGGCGGCCGGGCCGGGGGTGAACCCGATCGGCGACCGAGCCCTCGCCCGCGGAACGTGGTCGCCCGAGCGCTGCGAGTGCGAGACCCCCGGGGCGAGCGGATGAGACGCGTCGTCGCGGCCGTGGCATCCGTCGTCCTGGGCGTCGTGGTGCTGACGGGTGCGACAGCGGCGCCGGTCCCGGAAGACCCCACGGACCCGGTGCGGGCCGCCGAGTACTGGCTCGACCAGTACGGCATCCGCGACGCGTGGAACACCACGCGCGGCGCAGGACAGAAGATCGCGATCATCGACACGGGCATCGCCCGCGGACCCGTGGAGTTCACCGGCGCCGTGGCCGCCGGCACCGACGTGTCCGGCGTGGGCGCTCCAGACGGACGCACCCCCGTCGGCGCGGTCGACTCGAACCACGGCAGCTGGGTCGCCTCGCTCGCTGCGTCCCGTGGCACCGGCGACGGCCGGGGCATGATCGGGGTCGCCCCCGAGGCCGAGTTGCTGTCGATCTCGGTGGGATTCGGCGCGTCCACGTCGAAACCCTTCACCGAGCAGATCGTCGACGCGCTGCACTGGGCGGTCGACGAAGGGGCGACGGTGATCAACATGTCGCTGACCACCAACACCCTCGACTGGGATCCCAGCTGGGACGAGGCGTTCCAATACGCCTTCGATCACGACGTCGTCGTCGTGGTCGCCGCGGGCAACCGCGGAAGCGGCACCTCTCGCGTCGGCGCGCCCGCCACGATTCCGGGGGTCCTCGCCGTCGGTGGCGTCGACCCGTCGGGAAACGCCAGCAACGACGCGTCCACGCAGGGCATCACGATCGGACTGTCCGCCCCGAGCGAGCGCCTCCTCGGCGTCTCGGCGGACGGGACCCTCGTGCAGTGGAACGGCACCAGCGGGGCTGCGCCGATCGTGTCGGGCATTGCGGCCCTCGTACGGGCTGCGCACCCGGACCTGGATGCCGACAACGTGCTGAACAGGTTGATCCGCACGGCCAAGCCGGCCCCCGGGGCCGCGGCGGGGTCTGGCCAGGACGCGCTCTACGGCTACGGGCTGGTCGACGCTTCGGCCGCGGTCTCATCGACCGCCGTGCCCACGGTGTCGTCCAATCCGCTCGGTGACCTGGCCGAATGGGTGCGCCTGTATCGGCGCGCGAACGCTCCCGCCCCCACCGGTGAGCCGACCAGCGCACCCGTGGAGATCCCGCCGCTGCCGTCGGCTGATTCCGCGCCCCGGGCGTCCTCGCCGCTGCTGCCGACACGCGACAGTCTGCTGTACGGGACACTGCCGCTCGCCGGTGGCACCCTCGCGGCTATAATGATCACGCTCGGCGTCAGTGCTGCTGCCAGGCGAATCCGACAGGCGCGCACCTCTCGCGAGCCGAGCCGCACCACAAACCAGGAGTCTCTTCCATCGTGACCAGCACCGTGCCCAAGATCCTCATCGTCGGCGGAGGCTACGCGGGTTTCTACACCGCTTGGAAGCTCGAGAAGCTCCTCGGCCGCAACGAGGCCGAGGTCACTCTCGTCGATCCGCTGCCGTACATGACGTACCAGCCCTTCCTTCCCGAGGTCGCCGCCGGTGAGATCGAGCCCCGCCACGTCGTGGTCGGACTGCGCCGCCACCTCAAGCGCACCACCGTCATCGCCGGGAAGGTCACGGGCATCGAGCACGCGACGAAGACCGCCACCATCACCCCGATCGCGGGTGACGAGCCGTGGACGCAGGAGTACGACCAGATCGTCGTGACCGCCGGTGCCGTCTCGCGCACGTTCCCGATCCCCGGTATCGCCGAGAACGCGATCGGTCTGAAGACGATCGAGGAGGCCGTCGCGATCCGTGACCGTCTGACGTCGAACTTCGACAAGGCCTCCGTGCTCCCGGCCGGTCCCGACCGTGATCGGCTGCTCACGGTCGTCGTCGTCGGCGGTGGCTTCGCAGGAATCGAGGTGTTCGCCGAGCTGCGCGCCTACGCGTCCTCGCTGCTCACGCAGTACCCGACGCTGACGTTCGACGACACGCACTTCCACCTCATCGAGGCGATGGGGCGCATCATGCCCGAGGTCTCGCAGAAGACGAGCGAGTGGGTGCTGGCCGACCTGGCGAAGAAGGGGGCATTCGTGCACCTCGACACCCAGGTCAAGGGCGCCGTCGACGGTGTCGTCGAGTTCTCCACCGGTGAGCAGCTGCCCACCGATCTCATCATCTGGACCGCGGGCGTCATGGCCAACCCGACCGTCGTGCGCGGCAGCGACCTGCCGGTAGAGGAGCGCGGTCGCATCCGCACCCGTCCCGACCTGCGCGTGGGCACCGACGAGGAGATCGTCGAGGGTGCGTGGGCCGCCGGCGACGTGTCCGCCGTTCCCGACCTGTCCGGCGGCGGCGTGGGCGGCTTCTGCGTTCCCAACGCTCAGCACGCGGTGCGCCAGGGCAAGCTCATGGCGAAGAACATCGTCGCGGTGCTGCGCGGCGAGGAGCCAAAACAGTACTTCCACAAGAACCTCGGTGCGGTCGCCGGCCTGGGCCTGTACAACGGTGCGTTCCAGTCGGGCAAGATCGCCCTGACCGGTCTGCTCGCCTGGTTCGCCCACCGCGGCTACCACGGCCTGGCCATGCCGACGTGGGAGCGCAAGTTCCGCGTCGTCGGCGACTGGGTGCAGAACTTCTTCCACGGCCGCGAGACCGTGTCGCTCGAGACGGTCCAGAACCCGCGCGCGACCTTCGAGGAGTTCGCTGCCCGCCCGCGTCCGGCGCAGCCCGCGGCCGAGGCCCCGACCGACAAGAAGCCCGAGAAGGTCGGCGCCCCCCGCTGACCCCCGACCGAGACCCCCGCGCACGCCGCGGGGGTCTTGTCGTCCCCGGATGCCGTCACCCTCCGCGCTACGGTGGAGCGTGGCATCCGCCCCCGTAGCCCAATGGCAGAGGCAGGCGACTTAAAATCGCTCCAGGTGTGGGTTCGAGTCCCACCGGGGGTACGTGTTCGGCGCATCGGCCGCTCAGCGCGGTCGCTGTGCGTGCCGAACGGTTGGCGCTCACGGGCGCGCGTGCGTATCCACTGGGAGTCGTCTGCGGGCCCGGGTGGTCCGACGGCCGCGCCGTTAGGATTGTGCCGCAGTCGTCGATCGGAGTACCGGAACATGTGGGAGTGGCTCGTCCCCGTCATCGTGGTCGTCGCGATCCTGGTGATCGCGGGGATCTATCTCTGGGCGACGTACAACGCGCTCGTCTCGCTGAACGTGCGCGTCGACGAGGCGTGGAGCGACATCACGGTCCAGCTCAAGCGCCGGGCCGACCTGCTCCCGAACCTCATCGAGACGGTCAAGGGGTACGCGGCCCACGAGAAGGCCGTGTTCGAGAACGTCACGCGCGCACGAGCGGAGACCATCTCCGCCCAGAGTCCGGCGGAGGCGGGTATCGCCGAGGGGCACATGCAGCAGGCGCTCAAGTCGCTGTTCGCCGTCGCCGAGGCCTACCCTCAGCTCCAGGCGAGCCAGAACTTCCTGCAGCTGCAGCAGTCGATCGTCGACACCGAGGACAAGATCCAGGCGTCGCGCCGGTTCTACAACGGCGGTGTCCGCGAGCTGAACACCAAGATCAAGGTGTTCCCCAACAACCTCTTCGCACGACAGCTGGGCTTCCAGGCGAGGGAGTTCTTCGAGGTCGTCGACGGTGCCGCGATCTCGGAGCCGCCTCGCGTGCAGTTCTGACGCGTCCCCGTCCGCGCCCCCTCAGTCCATAAGGAGCGAGGGGGCGCGGACGTCGACGGGTGCTTGGGGATGGTCGTGCCGGTCGGCGTCGAGGGCCCCGGCCACGGCGTCGGCGGCATCACCCCACCGTGAGACCGTGACCCGCTCGAGGCCCTGCCACGCGGCGGCCGTCCGCAGTTCCGCGGCCAGGCGCTCGGCGGCGTCGGCGGGCGCGCCGTGCTCCCACCACGCCGACTGCACCCTAAGCGCCGATGCGGCACGGTCGGCCTTGAGATCGATACGACCGACGACATCGTCGCCGACGATGACCGGCAGCGAGTAATAGCCGAACCGCCGCTTCTCGGCCGGCGTGTAGATCTCGATCCGGTAGTCGAAGTCGAACAGACGCTCGGCGCGGTCGCGGAACCACACCACCGGGTCGAAGGGAGTGAGGATCGCCGTCGCGTCGACGCGGCGGGGGCGCGCGGCATCCCGATGCAGCCACGCCTTCGCGGGGCGTCCGCCGACCTGCCACCCCTCGACGGCGACGGGTTCGAGTTCACCGGCGTCGACGAGATCGCGCACCGCGGCGAGGACCGCGGGTCGGTCACGAATACGCCAATAGTCGGCGAGATCGGCGGCCGTCGCGACACCATACGCCACCGCGGCCCGTCGGACGAGTTCGTGGATCGCCTCGGCGCGTGGGACGGGGGAGTCGAGCACCGCCGCCGGAAGGACGTCGGATGCCAGTGCGTACCGCCGCTCGAATCCGCGGCGTCCTGCGATCGCGACGTCGCCCATGAGCCACAGGCGCTCGAGGCCGTTCTTGACGTCGTCCCAGCCCCACCACGATCCGCGGGAGCCCGCGCGCGCGTCGTGCTCGATATCGGCGGGTCGCAGCGGCCCGCGCGCGGCCAGTTCGTCGCGCAACCACTGCAGCAGACCGGCGTTGGCGAGGGCCCAGTCGTCTTCGCCGTACTTCTCGCGCAGCGCGTCGCGGCGGAACTGCAGCAGCGGCCAGTCGGCGACCTCGACGAGGGAGGCCACGTGCGCCCAGGACTCCACCCATCGAGGGCGCCGGGAGAACGCCAGTCGGTCCAGGAGCGTCGTGTCGTACGCCCCGAGACGCGCGAACAGCGGCATGTAGTGCGACCGTGAGAAGACGTTGACCGAATCGATCTGGAGGATCCGCATCCGCTGCAGCGCGCCGGTGATCTGTCGCGTGCCGACGGCCGCGGGGCGGGGGCGCCCGATGCCCTGGGCGGCGAGCGCGATGCGGCGCGCGTCGGCGCGGCGGAGGGTCGTCGTCATGCATGCCAGCGTAGGCATGGGCTCCGACATTCTCGGCGTTCGCGAGGATCGCGCGGAGGTAGGCTGACGGGATGACCGGAAGCGATCCCGAGAACCGCGGGTCGCTCCTCGACGCCCTGCGGCGGCGGACGGTCTCCAGTGATCTGTCCCCCGCGGTTCCTCCGGCGCTGCGTCAGGTCACCGCGTACTCGTGGCGTCTGCTCGTCATCGCTGCGGCGGCCGGCGTCGTGGTGTGGCTCGTCATCCAGCTCAAGCTCCTCGTCATCCCGATCCTGGTCGCGATCCTCGTCACCGCGCTCGTGTGGCCCGCGTTCTCGTTCCTCCTGCGCCATCGGTGGCCGCGGTGGCTGGCCATCGTGGTGACGGTCCTGGGAACGATCGCGATCATCTCCGGTCTGCTGTGGCTCGCGGTCTGGCAGATCACGCGTGAGTTCGCCTCCGTCCGCGAGCGCACGGTCGACGCGGTGGGCCAGTTCCGGCAATACCTGATAGATGGCCCCCTGCATCTGAGCCCGCAGCAGATCGACGACGGCCTGCGGCAGGCGGGCTCGTTCCTCCAGCAGCAGGCGGAGCTGCTGTGGACCGGCGCCCTGGCGATCGGTACGACCCTCGGCCACGTCGCCACGGGCCTGCTCCTGACCCTGTTCATCCTGCTGTGCCTTCTCGCGGACGGCGCGGGGATCTGGCGGTGGACGACGCGACTGTTCCCGCGCGTGGCACGGCCCGCCGTCGACGGGGCCGGTCGCGCCGGATGGCGTACCGTGATCACGTACGCGCGCACCCAGCTTCTCGTGGCGACGATCGACGCGATCGGCATCGGTCTGGGCGCGTTCCTGCTCGGGGTGCCGCTGGCCATCCCGATCGGCGTCCTGGTCTTCCTCGGGGCGTTCATCCCGTTCGTGGGCGCGGTCGTCACCGGCGCTCTCGCGGTCTTCATCGCGCTGGTCTACAACGGTCCGCTGATCGCCCTGTTCATGCTCATCGTCGTGCTCGGCGTGCAGCAACTCGAGAGCCACGTGCTGCAGCCGATCCTCATGGGTTCCGCCGTGAAGGTGCATCCCCTCGCCGTCGTGCTCGTGGTCGCGGGCGGCGCGATGATCGGCGGCATCCCCGGCGCGCTGTTCGCCGTGCCCCTCGCCGCCTTCGTCAACGTCGTCGCGGTCTATCTCAGTACCCACGCGTGGCGCGACGGCGGTGCGTCCGTCGATTCCGCCGACCTCATCTGGCAGACCGTGCCCCGCGATCGCGGAAGGAGATCATGATCGACACGCCCACCTTGGCCGAGTTCGAGGATGCCGCGCAGACTCTGCGCGGCATCATCACGCGGACGCCCCTCGACCAGTCGCTGCACCTGACCGAGCTGCTCGGCGTCCCCGTCCACCTCAAGCTCGAGAATCTCCAACGCACCGGGTCGTTCAAGATCCGCGGGGCGACCTACCGCCTGTCGCGGCTGACGGCCGAGGAACGGCAGCGCGGTGTCGTGGCGGCCTCGGCCGGCAACCACGCGCAGGGTGTGGCGCTGGCGGCGCAGCAGCTGGGCATCTCGGCCACGATCTTCATGCCGCTGGGCGTCCCCGTGCCCAAACTCCTGGCGACCCGCGGATACGGCGCCGAGGTCGTCCTGGAAGGAGCGACGGTCGAGACGCCGCTCCGACTGGCCGCGGAGTTCGCCGAGCGCACCGGAGCGGTGCTCATCCACCCCTTCGATCACCGCGACATCATCGTCGGCCAAGGCACGCTCGGACTGGAGCTCGTCGAGGACCTGCCCGACCTCGACACGGTCATCGTCGGGATCGGCGGCGGGGGCCTGGCCGCGGGCGTGGCGGCGGCGGTCAAGGCGCGGGCAGCGGCCCAGGGCCGTGACGTGCGCATCATCGGGGTGCAGGCCGAGAACTCCGCCGCCTACCCGACCTCGCTGGCTGCGGGCTACCCCATCCAGGTGCCGACGACGCCGACGATCGCCGACGGCATCGCCGTCGCGCGTCCGGGCGATCTGCCCTTCGAGCTCATCCGCCAATACATCGACGAGGTCGTCACGGTCACCGAGGATGACATCGCGCGGGCGCTGCTGGTGCTCCTCGAGCGTGCCAAGCAGGTCGTGGAGCCGGCCGGCGCCGTCGGCGTCGCCGCGATCCTCGCCGGCAAGGTGCGGGCCACCGGAACGACCGTGACCATCCTCTCCGGGGGGAACATCGACCCGTTGCTGCTCCAGCGCGTCGTCGCGCACGGGTTGTCGGCATCCGGTCGATACATGTCGCTGCGCATCCCGCTCCCCGACCGCCCGGGTCAGCTGGCCCGCGTGTCGGAACTGCTGGCTCAGGTGGGGGCGAACGTCATCGAGGTGTTGCACACGCGGCACGGGCAGGGTCTGCAGATCAGCGAGGTCATCCTGCAGCTGAGCGTGGAGACCCGGGGCGCCGAGCATCGCGCCCTGGTCATCCGCACGCTGGAGGAGGCCGGCTTCGTCGCCACGGTGGTTCCGGACTGAAACACCTCGGGCCGCTCACCCGAGGTGGGGGAGCGGCCCGAGGCCCGCGGGTCACTGACCCGAGTAGGTCTCGACCTTCACGATCTCGACCGAGATCTGCTTGCCGTTGGGGGCGGTATACGACCCGCTGTCGCCTTCCTTCATGCCGAGGATCGCTTCGCCGAGCGGCGAGGCCTCGCTGTAGACATCGAGCTCGGAGTCGGCGGCGATCTCACGGTTGCCCAGCAGGAACTTCTCCTCGCCGCCGGCGATGAGCGCGGTCACCACGGTGCCCGACTCGACCACGCCCGTGCTCTCGGGCGCCTCGCCGACCTTGGCGTTCTTCAGCAGCTGCTGGAGCGTGCGGATGCGGGCTTCCTGCTTGCCCTGCTCGTCCTTCGCGGCGTGGTAGCCGCCGTTCTCCTTGAGGTCGCCCTCTTCGCGGGCGGCTTCGATGCGCTTGGCGATCTCTTCGCGGCCCGTGGTCGAGAGGTGCTCGAGCTCGTGGGCGAGACGGTCGTAGGCATCCTGGGTGAGGAACGTCACCTGAGCGTCGCTGGACACGGTGGTCTCCTTCGTCGATCGGGCCGGCGCTGCGGCACGAAGACGGCGCCCGCCGGGTATATGTCGAACGCCCCGGCATCGAGCCGGGGCGCGTCTTGAGAAAAAAGCCTACGGCACCCAGCAGGAGTTGACAAAACCCGTCGTCGCCAGGGCCAGCGTCGGGATCTCCTCCGAGAAGGCGCGGCTGTGATCCTCGGATGCCGGGTACTCGACGACCCGCCAGCCGACCGTGCCGTGGTCTTCGTCCTGCGCCTCGATGGCGCACGCGACCGGCTGTCCGACGGGGGCCGTGATCTGGAACGAGATCGTGACGCGCTCGGCATCCACGACCGAGAAGCCCGTGTCGACGGCGGTGACGGAGGCCAGGCTGTTCGACACCGTGGTCCAGCCGAGCGCGGCGGTGAGGCCGACGGCCACGACGCCCACCACACTCCACAGCGCGATGCGGCGACGCGGCGACCGGGTACGACCGTAACGCTCGTCGAGCATCTCCTGCGTCGTCATGGTCTCCCCGGGCTTTAGGCTGGACTTCCAGGCTACGCGCTCCCGCCCGGACCGAAGGACGTCATGCTCACCGCGCTCGCTGCCCTCGCGGCCACGCCCACTCCCGCGTCGACCCCCGACCCCACGATCGTCACGCCGGGTCCTCTCGGGTTCGCGGCGATCGCCTTCATCGGCGTCGCGGTGTTCCTCCTCGTGTGGGACATGCTTCGCCGGATCCGGCGGGGTCGCTACCGTGAAGAGGTCAACGCGGAACTGGATGCCGAGGAGCAGGCACGCGCCGCCCAGGCCGCCAGCGAGACCGACGACGAGGACATCGATCCCGACGCCCGGCGCCGCTGACGCGGGCGTGGGGCGGCGCCATCCCTTCGGTCAGCCGCCGTGGTACGCCGGTGCGAGCGCGATCAGCAGGCACGCGGTCCAGTGGCACAGGAAGGCCAGCACCGTGCACACGTGGAAGATCTCGTGGAAACCGAAGTGGCCCGGCCACGGGTTGGGGCGCTTGAGGGCGTAGACGACCGCGCCCGCGGTGTAGAGCAGCCCGCCGACGACGACGAGGACCATCATCGCGGGGTTCGCCTCGAACAGGTCGACGATGTACATCACCGCCGCCCACCCGAGGGCGAGGTAGAGCGCCACGTACAGCCAGCGCGGGGCATTGATCCAGAACACGCGGAAGAAGATCCCGAGGATCGCGCCGCCCCAGACGATGGACAGCAGCAGGACCGTCTGCGGGGTGTCCAGGGCCAGAACCGCGAGCGGCGTGTAGGTGCCGGCGATCAGCAGCAGGATGTTCGCGTGGTCGATGCGCTTGAGCACCGCCCTGGTCTTCGGCTTCCAGTTGAAGCGGTGGTAGAGCGCGGAGTTGCCGAACAGCAGCATCGAGGTCGCCATGAACACCGCGGAAGCCCACTTCGCGGGCGCCCCGTGCGCGAGGCTGATGAGTACGATCCCGGCGGCGATGGCCACGGGGAAGGTGCCGGCATGGATCCACCCGCGCCACGTCGGCTTCAGGTCGGCCTGCGCGCCGACCGCCCCCGCTTCGAGGAGGGGGAGCTGGGGCATGTCGGGGCCGTCGTCGGCGGGGGAGCGCGTCACCCCTCGACCCTACGTCTGCCCGCATACGTCGTCGGGTACATGCCGGGCCGGCGGCGGCTCCACGCTCGCCGACGCCGACGCACCGTGCGGTGGTGGCGCGACGCGGTAGCGTAGGCGGGTGGCGCGTGTGCGGAGGAATGAGGGGCGGGGTCCCCTCTACCGGCTGTACATCCAGCGCCTGCGTCGGCGCATGCCGACGACAGTCCCGCACCACGTCGCGATGATGATCGACGGCAATCGTCGCTGGGCCCGTCAGCTCGGTTTCGACAGCGCAGCGCACGGCCACCGTGCGGGGGCGGCGAAGATGCGCGAGTTCCTGCGGTGGTGCGACGATCTCGGGATCCGGGTCGTCTCCCTGTACCTGCTCTCGAACGACAACCTGCGCAAGCGCGACTCCCGCGAACTCGAGGACCTCATCGAGATCATCGCCGAACTCGCCCGCGAACTCTCGCACGAACCCGATTGGCGGGTTCAGCACGTCGGCCGCGCCGAGGATCTCCCGCCGGAGCTGGCGGAGGTGCTGCACGAGGTGACGGAGCGCACGCGGTCGCACACGGGGCTGCACGTCAACCTCGCCGTCGGCTACGGCGGTCGCAGCGAGATCGTCGACGCGGTGCGCAGCATCATCGCCAAGCACGACGAACAGGGCGGCTCGCTGGAAGAGCTCGCGGCCAGCCTCACCCCCGAGCAGATCGGGGAGCACCTGTACACCGGGGGTCAGGCCGACCCCGACCTCGTCATCCGGACCTCGGGCGAGCAGCGTCTCAGCGACTTCCTGCTCTGGCAGTCGGCGCACTCGGAGTTCTACTTCGTCGAGGCCCTCGGACCGGACCTGCGCGAGGTCGACTTCCTGCGCGCGATCCGCGACTTCGCGGCCCGCGACCGTCGGTTCGGCCAGTAGCCGCGTCGTCAGCGTTAACGTACTCGTCACTTTTCTGGGCGTGTTCGCGGCCTGTCCCGCGCGTGCGAGGCCTTACGGTGAGGTCATCGGGCACGGAGCCCGATCGAGTCGGCCTTCGGATCGCGACTCGTGGCCCACAGGTCGACTCGTGACAGCCGGGTGAGACACCCGGGTCGGGAGTGGGTTGTGACTGCACGAGCACCGTACGACCAGCGGAACGTCGTCGACAGCAGTGTTTCGGATTCGGATGCCTCAGCCGATCAGGCTCTGCGCACGTACGTTCTGGACACCTCCGTCCTGTTGAGCGATCCGCGGGCGTTCTTCCGCTTCGCCGAGCATTCGGTCGTGATCCCGGTCGTGGTGATCACCGAACTCGAGGGCAAACGCCACGACCCCGAGATCGGCTATTTCGCTCGTCAAGCGCTACGCCACCTCGACGAACTGCGCATCGAACACGGCCGCCTCGACTTCCCGGTGCCGGTCGGCACCGACGGCACCCTTCGGGTGGAGCTGAACAACACCGATCCTTCCGTGCTGCCGTCGGGCATGCGTCTGGGCGACAACGACAGCCGCATCCTCGCCGTGGCGATGAACATCGCGCGCGATGGCGCCGAGGTCACGGTCGTGTCCAAGGACCTCCCGATGCGGGTGAAGGCGTCGTCGCTCGGACTGTCGGCCGAGGAGTACCTCGCCGAGCAGGCGATGGACTCCGGGTGGACGGGGATCGCATCCATCGACGTCTCCGGCGACGACCTCAGCGACCTCTACGAGGCCGAGGTCGCGTCGAGCGATGACGTGCGGGGCCTGCCCGTCAACACGGGCCTGATCATCCACTCGGAGCGAGGCTCGGCACTCGGTCGCGTCACCGGCGACGGCGAGTTCCGGCTCGTCCGGGGCGATCGCGACGCCTTCGGCCTGCACGGGCGCTCCGCCGAGCAACGGATCGCGATCGACCTGCTGCTGGACCCGGAGGTGGGCATCGTCTCGCTGGGTGGGCGCGCCGGGACCGGCAAGTCCGCGCTCGCGCTGTGCGCGGCGCTCGAGGCGGTCCTGGAGCGCCAGCAGCAGAAGAAGATCATCGTCTTCCGTCCGTTGTTCGCCGTGGGCGGGCAGGAACTGGGGTACCTTCCGGGCGACCAGGCCGAGAAGATGAACCCCTGGGGTCAGGCCGTGTTCGACACCCTCGGATCGGTCGTGTCGGGCAACGTGCTCGAGGAGGTGCTCGCGCGCGGGCTCCTCGAGGTGCTGCCGCTCACGCACATCCGCGGCCGCTCGCTGCACGACGCGTTCGTGATCGTCGATGAGGCGCAGTCGCTGGAGCGCAACGTCCTGCTGACGGTGCTCAGTCGCATCGGGCAGAACTCCCGCGTCGTGCTGACCCACGACGTCGGGCAGCGCGACAACCTGCGGGTGGGGCGCCACGACGGCGTCGCGTCGGTCATCGAGACGTTGAAGGGCCACGCGCTGTTCGGTCACGTGACGCTGACCCGGTCCGAGCGCTCCGCCATCGCGGCCCTCGTGACGGACCTGCTGGAGGCCGGCGAGCTGTCCTGACGTTCTCCGAGGAGGGGCCGGGATGCCTGTCATCCCGGCCCCTTTCTGCCGCCCGAGGCGCAGATGAGAGCTTTCTCATCTGCGCCTCCTCGCTTTCTCACACGCAACCATCAGAGTTGAGGCAACGGCGAGGGAGACCTCGTCACCGCCTCGGCGGTTCCCCCCAATAAATGAAAACGAGATCGCTCCGACGAGCAGGTCACCGGCGTTTCGGGTACGTCGGAAGACCACCGCGGATCGTCTCCCCAGCCCCCGGTGTCCCCCCGCCGGGGGTTCTTGGGTTCTGGGAGCGGTTACTGCCAGCGGTAGCCCGCGCCGCGCACGGTCGAGATGCGTCCGGCGCCGAATTTCGCGCGCAGGTAGCGGACGTAGACATCGACGATGTTGGAGCCCGGATCGAAGTCCAGGCCCCAGACCCGGCTGAGCAGCTGCTCCCGGCTCAGCACCTGCCCGGCGTGACGGATGAACTCCTCGGCGAGCGCGAACTCCCGAGCGCTCAGATCGATCTCCCGCCCGCCGACGGAGGCGCGGCGGGTGTGGACATACAGCGACACATCGCCGTGGGCGATCGTGATGGTACCGAGCGACACGGGTTCCCGGAGGCGCGAACGCACGCGGGCGAGCAGCTCGTCGAACTTGAACGGCTTGGCGACGTAATCGTTCGCGCCTCCGTCCAGTCCCTCGACGGTGTCGCGCGTGCTGGTGCGAGCGGTCAGCATGATGACGGGGATGGACGATCCCTGACCTCGCAGGCTGTGAAGCACCTCGAACCCGTCCATGGTCGGAAGGCCCACGTCGAGCAGGACCAGGTCGACGTCGCCGGAGAGAGCGGTGTCGAGCGCCTCGGCCCCGTCGTCGACGATGAGTGTCTGGTAGCCGGCCGACTCCAGTCCCTTCGCCACGAACGCCGAGATGCGCTCCTCGTCTTCGGCGATGAGGATGCGGGTCATCCGGTGGCCTCTCTCTGCAGGACGACGTCGCCCGCGCGGACGGGCATCGGAAGGTCGGTCGGGGCGTGTGCACCGCCGAGCGGAATGCGGAGGGTGAGCGTCGCGCCTCCGCCGGGGGTGTCGGCGATGGTGCAGTGGCCCGCGTGCGCCTTGACGATGGCATCCACGATCGACAGGCCGAGACCGGAACCGTCGACGCCGCGCCGGGTGGACACACGGTCGAAGCGGCGGAACACGCGGTGCCGCGCGGCGGGAGGGATGCCGGGCCCGTGATCGCGCACCCAGAGGTCGACGACCGTGCCGTCGACGGAGCTGCCGATCTCGATCGGGCTTCCGGCCGGGGTGTACTTCGCGGCGTTGTCGGCCAACTGCAGCCAGGCCTGCACCAGCCGGTCGTGGTCGCCGACGAAACGGCCTCGGCCGCGGGCCTCGATCGTCCAGGTGTGCTCGGGGATCGCCGCGACGAGCTCGCCGACCCGATCGGTGAGCGCGCCGATGTCCACGACGCCCGACGAGAGGGATCCGGCCTCGACGTCGGCGAGTGCGTCGATGTCGTCGACGAGGCGCGAAAGCCGGTCGAGTTCGGAGATGCCCAGGTCGCGGGTCTCGGCGACGTCGTCGGGGTCGTTGGGATTCATCGTCTCGAGGTGGCCGCGGACGATCGTGATCGGGGTCTTCAGCTCGTGCCTGACGTCGTCGAGCAGCTGACGCTGCGCATCGACCGACATCGCGAGGCGGTCGAGCATGGAGTTGACGGACGCGGTCAGGCCGGCGATCTCATCGTCTCCGTCGGCCGAGAGGCGCGCGCCCAGGTCGGCGATCGTGATGGCGTCGGTGGTGTCACGGAGCTTGCGCAGCGGAGAGAACAGGCGGCCCGTGACGAACCAGCCGGCCACCCCCACGGCCAGGAGCACCCCCGCAGCCGCGATCGCGTAGGTGATCGTGGAGAGGGTGACCAGTTCCATTCGCTGATCGATCGAGATCGCCTGGACGATCGCGGCGTCGCCGTCCCACACGGCTGCGTAGAGCAGTGGACCGACGGCGCTGGAGAGTCGGCCGCGTGTCTCGCCCCGGTCGAGGGCGTCCCGGAGGTCGGTGAGGAAGGCTGCGTCATCGGCAAGGGGGAGTCCCGGCGGTGCGGGCGTGGTGGCGAGGACCCGCGTACCGCGCAGCGCCAGGGTGGCGTCGGTCCGACCGGGTACGGCGGCGTCGACGAGGTCAGCCGGCTCCTCGTCGCCGGTGGACACCGTCGACACGAAGCCGTCGAGCTGACGCTCGGCGTTGGCGAGCACACGCTCTCTCTGCACGAGGGCGGTCACGCCCCCGGCGATGACGAGGCCCAGCAGGACGACGCCGAGGATCGCCGCGAGGAGTCGCACGCGCGCCGAGAAGGGTCTCGTGCGGCGGATCATCCTCCGATTATGGCGTCCCCGGCGTCGTCGCGGTCGGACTCAGCCCGGGTGGGTCATCGACAGCAGGTCGAGCTTGGCATCCAGCACTTCTTCGGTGATCTCGCCGCGCTCGACATAGCCGAGGTCGATGACGGCCTCGCGGACCGTGATGCCCTTGGCCACGGAGTGCTTGGCGATCTTCGCCGCGGCCTCGTATCCGATGACCTTGTTCAGCGGCGTCACGATCGACGGCGACATGCCGGCGAACGCCTCGGCCCGAGCCACGTTCGCCTCGAGGCCGTCGATGGTCTTGTCGGCCAGCACACGCATGGCGTTCGAGAGCAGACGGATGGATTCGAGGAGGGCCGTGCCCATGACCGGAATGGCGACGTTGAGCTCGAACGAGCCCGAGGCGCCGGCCCAGGCGACCGTGGCGTCATTGCCGATGACGCGCGCGCACACCATGAGGGTGGCCTCGGGGACGACGGGGTTGACCTTGCCGGGCATGATCGAGGACCCCGGCTGCAGGTCGGGGATGTGGAGTTCGCCGAGACCGGTGTTGGGGCCGGAGCCCATCCATCGGATGTCGTTGTTGATCTTCGTCAGCGACACCGCGATGGTCCGAAGGGCACCGGATGCCTCGACGAGCCCGTCGCGGTTGGCCTGGGCCTCGAAGTGGTCCTTGGCCTCGCTGATGGGCAGCTCCGTCTCGGCGGCGAGCAGCTCGATGACCTTCTGCGGGAAGCCGAGCGGCGTGTTGATGCCGGTGCCCACGGCCGTCCCGCCGAGGGGCACTTCACCGACACGCGGCAGAACCGCCTGGACCCGCTCGATCCCGAGGCGCATCTGGCGGGCGTAGCCGCCGAACTCCTGACCGAGCGTGACGGGCGTGGCATCCATGAGGTGGGTGCGCCCCGACTTGACGATGCCCTTCCACGCCTCGGCCTTGGCCTCGAGCGCGACCGACAGGTGGTCGAGAGCCGGGATGAGGTCGTCGATGAGGGCCTGGGTCACGGCGATGTGCACCGAGGTCGGGAAGACGTCGTTCGACGACTGCGAGGCGTTGACGTGGTCGTTCGGGTGGACGGTCTCGCCCAGGATCCGGGTGGCGAGCGTGGCCAGCACCTCGTTCATGTTCATGTTCGAGGACGTGCCGCTGCCGGTCTGGTAGGTGTCGACCGGGAAATGCGCGTCGTGCGCCCCGGTGATGACCTCGTCGGCCGCCTGTGCGATCGCGTCCGCGATGCGCGGATCGAGAGTGCCCAGATCTTTGTTGGCTAGCGCGGCGGCCTTCTTGATGCGGGCGAGGGCGGCGATCTGCGTCGATTCCAGCCCCGAGCCCGAGATGGGGAAGTTCTCGACGGCGCGCTGCGTCTGCGCGGCGTAGAGGGCGTCCTTCGGCACCCGCACCTCACCCATGGTGTCGTGTTCGATGCGGTACTCGATGTCGGTCACGTCGTCGTTCCTCCAGATCGTTTCGTGCGGTGTCAGGCGGCGCGGGAGTCGTCCACGTCGCCCACGCTCACGACGGGGACGGCTTCCCCGTCGTCGAGTCGGTAGTTGGCGCCCACGACCGCGACGCGACCGTCGGCGACGGCCTCGGCGATGAGCTCGGAGGCGCGGAGCAGGTCGGCGACGGTGTGGCGCAGGTGCTCGCGGCCCACCAGTTCGGGATCGACGCGGTCGGTGACGCGGCCTGCCGCCGCCTCTTCGCGCTGCACCCTGCGCACGGCCGGCACGATGGGAGCGATCTGACGCCAGATGTAGGCGGGCAGCGTGGGGGCGTCGATGCCGGTGCTGTCGATCGCGGCCCCGACGGCGCCGCAGGCGTCGTGCGCGAGCACCACGATGAGGGGGACCTCGAGGACGCCGACGGCGTACTCGAGGCTGCCGATGACGGAGTCGGAGATGACCTGCCCGGCGTTGCGGACGACGAAGAGGTCGCCCAGGCCCTGGTCGAAGATGATCTCGGCGGCCAGGCGCGAATCGGAGCAGCCGAACAGGGCCGCGTTCGGACGCTGGTAGCTCGCCAGCTCGGTGCGACGCTCGACGTCCTGGCGGGGGTGCGCGGGCTCTCCCGAGACGAAGCGTCGATTGCCCTCGAGCATCTGGTTCCACACGGCACGGGGGGTCATGCGATCGCTCATGGGGCCTCTCTCAGTTCTCGGACCTGGGCGGTGACGGATGCCGCGGCGATCGCGGCGGTCTCGGGGCTGGCGTCTCCGTAGATGAGCACCTGGTCGGGACCGGCCGGAGTCGACAGCGCGTACGTGATGTTGCCGGCGCGCTCGGGGTCGCTCGGGCGGTAGACGTCCCACTCGATGCCGTCGATGTCGATCGTCTCGGTGGTGCGCGTCCCGCCGAGGATCTGCGCCACCCATTCCTCTCCGGTGTCGAGCCCCTGGGCGACGCGGACGAACCCGGACTCGCCCGACCGGACGTACACCATCGTCCACGCCTCGGTGCCGCCCTGGCCCTCGGTGGTGGCCTGGTTCACGCGCCAGCCCTCGGGGAGGGACGGAGACAGGGCTGGACGACCGAGGTCGTCGGACAGATCCGCGGCGAGAGCCGCGACGTCGGGCTGGGGACGCGGGGCCGGCTCGCCCCGCGGGACGGCGGCGATGACGACCAGCACGACGGCGACCGTGACCAGGAGCGCCGCGATGAGATTGCGGAACGTCTTGCTGGAGCGGTACCGCCGCGAGGACTCGGCCTTCCGTGCGGCGGTCTCCTCGGGCGTTTCGGGGCGACCGAGTTCGGCGACGATGCGGGCCATCAGGAGTCATCGCCCTCGCCGCGGGCGGCATCCAGCCGACGCTTCGCGCCGAGCAACCACTCCTCGCAGCGGGCGGACAGCTGCTCGCCGCGTTCCCACAGCGCCAGGGACTCCTCGAGAGTGGGAGCGCCCTGCTCGAGTTCGGCGACCACGCGGACGAGCTCGTCCCGGGCCTGCTCGAACGACAGGGACGCCACGTCGGCGGAGGAGCCGGAGGGCGTCGCGGTCATGGCATCCATCTTAGGTGGGCTCGACGGACGCGCCGCCGTCGGCGGGGGAGTCGGTGACCCCGAGCGGGCCTGTGGAGGAGGCGCCGAAAGCGCCCTCGGCGACGGTGACGACCAGACGCGCGCCCGCGCGAGCCTGCCTCGCGTCACGGACGATGCCCCCGCCCTCGACCTGGGCGATGGCGTAGCCGCGCGCGAGCGTCGCCTCGGGCGAGAGCGCGCGCAGGGAGGCGCGCAGCTCGCGTGTGCGCCGTTCCTCGCCCTGCAGGCGGCGGTCGACGATGTCGCGTCCGCGGGTGGCGAGCATCCAGACGTCCTGGGCGCGGGAGGTGAGCATCGCGTGCGGCGTCCGTAGCGCCGGACGCGACCGCAGCTGCTCGAGCTGTGCGATGTCGTGCAGCACGCGCTGTGTGAGTCGGCCGGTCAGGCGCGCCCGCAACTGCGCCACGATCGCGCGCTGCTCGCTGACGTCGGGCACGACGCGCTTCGCGGCATCCGTCGGGGTGGACGCGCGCACGTCGGCGACGTCGTCGAGCAGGGGGCGGTCGTTCTCGTGACCGATGGCGCTGACGATCGGGGTGGATGCCGCGGCCACCGCTCGCACGAGACGTTCGTCGCTGAAGCCCAGCAAGGTCTGCGGATCCCCACCGCCGCGGGCGATGACGATGACGTCGACCTCCGGGTCGGCGTCGAGCGCCTTCAGGGCCGCGAGGGTCTCGGGAACGCACCGGTCGCCCTGCACGGCGGCGTAGCGGGTGCGGAAGCGCACCTGCGGCCAGCGCAGTTCGGCGTTGCGGTGCACGTCCTTCTCGGCATCCGAGTTCTCGCCGGTGATGAGGCCGATGCAGTGGGGAAGGAACGGCAGGTTCTTCTTCCGGACCGGGTCGAACAAGCCCTCGGAGCGCAGTTGCGCGCGCAGCCGCTCGAGACGTTCGAGCTGCTCGCCGAGCCCCACGTGCCGCATCGCCGACACCGCGAACGAGAAATCGCCCGTGCGGGGGAAGTAGTCGGCCTTGACGCACGCGACGACATGGTCGCCGACCTGGAAATCCTTCGGCAGCCGCGCGAGGGTGCTCGACCAGATGCGGAACGCGACGGTCGACTCGGTGCCGAGGTCTTTGAGGCGACCGAAGACGTTGCCGCCGCGCCGGTTGAACGACGTGATCTCGCCCTCGACCCAGACGGACCCCCACCGCTCGATGAACCCGCGGATCGTCTCGTTCAGGCGCGACACCGACGTCGGCGCGTCGGTGCGCGACTCGCGCGGGTGGACGGAGTCGGCCGGGGGCGCCTGGCCCTCGACGGCTTCTGGTCGGAAGGAGGTCATGCTCTCTCGTGGGGGGTCGGTGGTGGGCGGTTCGGCCGTCGTCCAGGGGTGCCCCGGTAGAATCGAGGGGTGAGCACACCTGCCGTCCACCTGCCCGTTCCCCGGATCCCGGGTCGACGCGGGCGGCTCCAGGATATCCCCGTCCACGGACAGAAGAAGGTGCTGCTCGCGGCGCCCCGCGGCTACTGCGCGGGCGTCGACCGGGCGGTCATCGCCGTCGAGAAGGCACTCGAGCGCTACGGCGCGCCGGTGTACGTGCGCAAGCAGATCGTGCACAACATCCACGTCGTCACCGAGCTCGAGAAGAAGGGGGCGATCTTCGTCGACGAGGTCGACGAGGTGCCCGAGGGCTCGCACGTCGTCTTCAGCGCCCACGGAGTCTCGCCCGCCGTCGTGTCCGCGGCATCCGATCGTCATCTCCAGGCGATCGACGCGACGTGCCCGCTCGTGACGAAGGTGCACCGCGAGGCCGTGCGTTTCGCGCGGGACGACTTCGAGATCCTGCTGATCGGTCACGACGGGCACGAGGAGGTCGAGGGGACGGCCGGTGAGGCGCCCGAGCACGTCACCGTCGTCAACTCGCCCGAGCACGCCGACACCGTCGAGGTGCGCGACCCGTCCAAGGTCGTGTGGCTCTCGCAGACGACACTGTCCGTCGACGAGACGATGGAGACCGTCCGCCGTCTGCGTCTGCGCTTCCCCGAACTGCAGGATCCGCCGTCCGACGACATCTGCTACGCCACGCAGAACCGCCAGGTCGCGATCAAGAAGGTCGCGCGCGACGCCGATCTGGTCATCGTGGTCGGCTCGGCCAACTCCTCCAACAGCGTGCGCCTGGTCGAGGTCGCGCTCGAGCACGGCGCGAAGGCCGCCTACCGCGTCGACTACGTCGACGAGGTGCGTCAGGAGTGGCTCGAGGGCGTCGAGACGGTGGGCGTCACCAGCGGCGCCTCCGTGCCCGAGGTGCTCGTCACCGAGGTGCTCGAAGAGCTCGCCGGCGCCGGCTACCGCGACGTCGAAGAGGTGCGCACGGCCGAGGAGGACCTCATGTTCTCGCTTCCGAAGGAGTTGCGCCAGGATGCCTCGGGCAAGCGCGACCAGCGCGCCCTGGGCGGTCGGGGGCGCGCGTGAGCGACGGCGACGCGCGTCCGCGCCCGCAGTACGGCGAGTACGCCACGCCCGAGGAACAGCGTGCGCGGATCCAGCGGCCGGAGGTGACCGAGTCGCTCGAGGCCGGCGTGGCCCCGCCCGCCGAGCCCGACCCGGCCGCGGCGCCGACGCCTCGCGCCCGGGGGCCGTTGGCCGACCGGGTCGCGACCTTCGTGCTGCTGGCCTACGGTCTGATCTCTGCGGTCTCCACGATCGTGCAGCTGCTGGACTTCCCGGGGTACGCCGAGCGCGCCGCGCAGATCCTCGGCGTCGAGGCGACGTACACCGCGCTGTCGGCGGGTTACGTCTGGGGTGCCGCCGCGTCCGTGGTCTACGGCGTCGGCTACCTCCTCACCGCATGGCTGACCTGGCGGCGCCTGCGTCGCGGTCGCATCGCGTTCTGGGTCCCGCTCGTCGGCTTCGTCGCCACGACGCTGGTGGCGGGGGTCTGCATCACGATCGCCCTCACGGCCGACCCCGCTTTCCTCTCCGCCCTCACCGGCGCCGCCGCGAACTGAACCGAGCGGCTCGGCATCCCGTGTTCTCGTGAGAGAGACAGGAGAGGGTTCGGCGATGCGGGACGATCACGCCCAGCTGACGGCGCTGTACGACGCGCACGCCGCGCCGGTGTGGCGTTACGTCGTGAGCCTCACCGGCGACCATGCGGGGGCCGACGACGTCGTGCAGGAGACGCTCCTGCGTGCCTGGCGCACGCCGCGCGTGATGGCCGACGACCCGTCGACCCTGCGTTCGTGGATGTTCACGGTTGCCCGCAACCTCGTCATCGATGACGCCCGCAGCGCGCGCCGGCGTCATGAGTTCCCGGTCGACGAGCTTCCCGAGACCACCGGCGGCGACGACACGGATGCCATGTTCGATGCGCTCCTCGTGGAGGAGGCGTTGGCGTCGCTGACGCCCGACCACCGCGCGGTCATCGTCACGGCGTACTACGGCGGCCGCAGCGTCGCACAGGCGGCGGAGGAGCTGGGCATCCCGGCCGGGACGGTGAAGTCGCGCCTGCACTACGCCGTTCGCGCGTTGCGGCTCGCGCTGCAGGAGAGAGGGGTGACGCGATGACCTCCGGGCATGAGAGGTTCGCCACCTGGGACGGCGCCTACGTCCTCGGCGCGCTGTCGGCGGCGGACCGCGCCGAGTATGAGCGTCATCTCGACGACTGCGCGTCGTGTCGCGCGGCCGTGTCCGAGTTGGCTCCCACGGCCGGGCTGCTGTCGCGGTTGTCGCCGGAGCGGGCCCGCGCGATCGATGCATCCGACCCCGCCCGCGCCGCAGAGCCCCTCGCGCCCGGGCCGGCGCTGCGTGGACGGATCGTGCACACCGCGCGTCGTCGACGTCGGCGTGCCGTCGCGCTGTGGGTGGGTGCAGCGGCCGCCGCTGCGCTGGTGATCGCGGTACCGAGCGTCCTCGCGCTGACGACGACCCCGACCGACACCGCCGGTGTCGTGTACGCCCTCGACGACGTGGCCGGCGCGCCGTTGGAGGCGTCCGTGAGGCTCACCCCGGTCGATTGGGGAACCCGCATCGACCTCGTCTGCGAGTACACCGGTGAAGTGCTCGACGCGCCGCCGGGCGGATGGCCCTACGCCCTCGCCGTCACCGACGACTCCGGCGCCACGACGATGCTCTCGACGTGGCGTGCCGGCCCCGGCTCCACGACGGAGCTCAGTGCGGGCACGGACGTGTCGGCATCCCGCATCGACGCGATCGAGATCCGCACCGTCGAGGGCGACCGCGTCGTCATGCGCCGCGACTTCGATACGCCGTAGCATCGACGGATGCCGAGCCTTCTCGCCGTCTGCGCCGTTCACGCCCTGCGCCCGGACTCCGGGTCCGTCGGCGTGACCGCGATCGACAAGCGCGCCCTGGAGGGCGCGGTGCGCGTCGGACCGCTGGGGGTGCGCTCCGATGTCCAAGCGAGCCGCAAGCACCACGGCGGCCCCGACAAAGCGGTGTACGCCTACGCGCAGGACGACGCGGAATTCTGGGAGCGCGAACTGGGCCGCGCACTGGCGCCGGGCTGGTTCGGGGAGAATCTGCGCCTGGAGGGCCTCGACGTCAACGCGGCACGCATCGGTGAGGTGTGGCGCATCGGTGACACGGTCGAGCTCGAGGTGACGATGCCGCGTACCCCGTGCGCCACGTTCGCGCGCTGGGTCGGTGGCGCGGCCGCACGCGGTTGGGTCAAACGCTTCTCGGACGAGGGCCGCCTCGGTGCCTACCTGCGGGTGCGTCGCGCCGGTGAGGTGCGCGCGGGAGACCCCGTCACGGTCCTCTCCTCGCCCTCCTCGGCGCCCACGGTGCTGGAGATGTATCGCGCGTGACCCGCGCGGGGGTCGGCGCCCGGTTCTCGTGTGAGTGCGGGCGTCGACATCGGTAGCCGGATGCCGGAACGCACGAACGCCCCGGCCGGAGCCGGGGCGTTCGGAGGGACCGTCAGCCCTGCGACTTGCCGAAGGAGCCGAGCTGCTTCGTCGCCTCGACGACGCGGACAGCCATCGCCGACTCGGCGATCTTGCCCCACGCGCGCGGGTCGTACTGCTTCTTGTTCCCGACCTCGCCGTCGACCTTGAGCACGCCGTCGTAGTTGGAGAACATGTAGCCCGCGATGGAGCGGGTGAAGGCGTACTGGGTGTCGGTGTCGATGTTCATCTTCACGACGCCGTTGGACACGGCCAGCGCGATCTCCTCGTCGGTCGAGCCGCTGCCGCCGTGGAAGACCAGGTCGAGGGGCTTGGGGCCGGTGCCGAACTTGGCGGCGATGCCCTCCTGGATCTCGCCCAGGAGTTCGGGACGCAGCTTCACGCCGCCGGGCTTGTAGACGCCGTGCACGTTGCCGAACGTCAGGGCCGAGATGTAGCGCCCGTTCTCACCGAGACCGAGACGCTCGACGGCCTTGGTGACGTCGGCGACCGTCGTGTAGAGCGCCTCGTTGGAGCCCTCGTGAGCGACACCGTCCTCTTCGCCGCCGACCACGCCGACCTCGATCTCGAGGATCGCGTTGATGTTCTTCATGCGGGGGAGGAGCTCGGCGGCGATGTCGATGTTCTCGTCGAGCGGCACGGCGGAGCCGTCCCACATGTGCGACTGGAAGATCGGGTTGCGGCCGGCCTTGACCTCTTCTTCGGACGCCTCGAGAAGCGGCAGCACGAAGCCGGGGAGGGCGTCCTTCGGGCAGTGGTCGGTGTGGAGCGCGACCGTGATGGGGTAGTTCTTGGCGACCTCGGTCACGTACTTCGCGAAGGCGAGCGCACCGGTCGCACGAGCCTTGACGGTGTGGCCCGCGAAGTAGTCGGCGCCGCCGGTGGTGACCTGCAGGATGCCGTCCGAGCCGGCCTCGGTCAGGCCCTGGAGCACGGCGTTGATGGTCTGCGAGCTCGAGACGTTGATCGCGGGGTACGCGAAGCTGCCGGCCTTGGCGCGGTCCAGCATCTCGGCGTACTGCTCAGGGGTGGCGACGGGCATGGAGGTGCTCCTTGGTCGTGACGGGGACACCGTCACTCTAGCGAAGGCACCGGATCGTGACGGGGTCGGCGGGCGAGGAAGTGGGCGGTTCTCCTCTGGTGTTAAGAATCGCATTTCCTTCGCGCTGCGAGAAGGCAAATCGGGCGAATGTCACGGAGCCGCTGGTTACAGTGGGCCCTATGGTGAGCCTGACATCCGACATGAGTCCTCTGCATCCCGATCGGAATCTGGCTCTGGAGCTGGTGAGGGCGACCGAGGCCGCCGCGATCCGCGCGGTGCCCTTCATCGGGCGTGGCGCGAAAGAAGCCGCAGACGGCGCCGCCGTCGATGCGATGCGCGCCTTCTTCAGCACCGTGAACTTCGACGGCACGATCGTCATCGGCGAGGGCGAGAAGGACAATGCCCCGATGCTCTACAACGGCGAGCGCGTCGGCAGCGGCCGGGGCCCGCAGTGCGATGTCGCCGTCGACCCGATCGACGGTACGTCCCTGACGGCCGCGGGCCGCCAGAACGCCCTCTCGGTGATCGCGGTGTCCGACCACGGATCGATGCTGGATGCCTCGAGCGTCTTCTACATGGACAAGCTCGTCACCGGCCCCGCCGGTGTGGGCGTCGTCGACATCCGCCTCCCCATCGGAGAGAACATCCGTCTCCTGGCGAAGGCGCTCGGTAAGCCGGTCGACGAGATCGTCGTGTCGGTGCTGAACCGCCCGCGCCATGAGCAGCTCATCGCCGACATCCGCGAGGCCGGCGCCGGTACCCGCCTGATGAGCGACGGTGACGTGGCCGGCGGCATCAATGCCGCCCGGCACAACGCCCGCACCGACATGTGCGTGGGTATCGGGGGAAGCCCCGAGGGCATCGTCACCGCGTGCGCGATCAAGGCGCTCGGCGGCCACATCCAGGGTGTCCTCGCGCCGCGGAACGACGACGAGAAGCAGAAGGGCCGCGACGCCGGGCTGAACGTCGACGGTGAGGTGTACGAGGCCGACGACCTGGTCAAGGGGAAGAACACGATCTTCGTCGCGACGGGCGTGACCGATGGACAGCTCGTGCAGGGCGTGCGGCGCGACGGCGACTTCATCTACACCGAGAGCGTCGTTCTGCGGGGCGCATCGGGCACGCTTCGCCGCATCTCGTCGGAGCACCTGACGTCGAAGTGGCTCTGATCGTCCGCTGACCGTGACGCCGCGCGGGATGCGAGTGCAGACCGCGCGACGTCGGCACGCTCACGGCTCCGGTGCGGCCCGCCGGGCGGCGTCGGCGCGCCCGAAGCCGCGCGGACGGATGCCCGCTAGCCGCAGCGGTGGGTGGCAGGGCATCCAGGTACAGCCGGGCGTGTCGTTGCGCAAGCGTGACTCCCCGCGGAGAGGGTCTCTGGCAGAATCGTGAGCAGTGTCAACGGCGACGCTGTGTTCTTCCGAGACCCGAAGGGGGATCGTTTCATGGCAGCTCCGACGAACTCGACCGCACCTCAGACGGGTGCACAGGCGGTCATCGCCAGCGCCGTCGACCCCGCGCGACGGCCTGACGTCCTCCTCCGCAAGCGTCGCGACGAGGGTCACGAGATCAGCGCCTGGTGGATGATCGGTGCTTTCGTGGCGGTCTCCGCCGCAGTGGTGAGCCTGCTCAGCTGGGTTCCCGGCGGGTCCTGAACCCCGCTCGCGCTCAGTCTTCCTGAGCCAGCCCCGCTCGACCGCGTACGGCACCCAGATCAGCGTGGGTGACAGCGCGCGGGTTCCCCTGATCGGATGTCGGATCGTCCTGACCGGCGCTTCCGAGCAGTTCCGGCGCCGTCCACCGTCGAGGCGAGGCCTCCAACGCCGCGGGTGCGGCGACGGCGTCGAGCTTCGTCTCGTCGATGCCGGGGAACTTCCGCGCCGTGACGAGCACGCGCGACTCGAGCGATCCGGCGAACTTGTTGTAGCTGTCGACGGTGCGCTCGAGCGCCCGTCGAAGGTCGCCCGCGTGACCGGCGAGCACGCCGACGCGTTCGTACAGTTCCGTGCCGAGGGTGAACAGCGCGCGTGCCTCGTCGGAGACGTCCTGCTGCGTCCAGGTGAAGGCGACCGTTTTCAGCACCGCCCACAGGTTCACCGGAGACGCCAACGCGACCCTGCGCGCGAAGGCGTACTCGAGGAGAGTGGGGTCATCATCGAGCGCCGCCGAGAGCAATGACTCGCTCGGCAGGAAACAGATGACGAACTCGGGGCTGCTCGTCAGCCCCGCCCAGTACGTCTTGCGAGCGAGGGCGTCGATGTGGGCACGGACCGCCCTGGTGTGCTTCGTCATCAGGGTCGCGCGCCGTGCGCCCTCTTCGCCGGCGGCCGTGACCGGGATCGCGCTGGCCTGGAGATAGGCGTCGAGGGGGACCTTGGCATCCACCGCCAACGCCTTGCCGCCCGGCAGCCGCACGACCATGTCGGGTCGGCCGGCGCCGGCGTCGGAGGAGATCGAGGACTGCAGGTCGAAGTCGACGTAGCGCGTGAGTCCCGCCGCTTCGACGACGCGGCGCAGCTGCGTCTCGCCCCACACGCCGCGCGTGCTGCCGGAGCGCATGGCCGATGCCAGCGCCTCGGTCGTCGCGCGCAGCGCCTCGTCGGCCTCGCGTGACAGCCGCAGCTGCTCGCCGAGCGCGGAGTACTGCTCGACCCGATCGCGCTCGAGGCCGTCGACCTTGCGCTGCATCGCGTCGAGGGTCTCGCGCACCGGGTCGAGCGCACGCAGGACCGTCTGTTCCCGGCGCTCGCGCTCCTCGCGGGCGGCCTGGTCGGCCCGGGTCTGGCCGACCAGGTCGCGGTACAGGAGGGTCTGGTGGTCGAGTTGCGCCTGGACTCCGGCTCGCGCGGCGTCGGCGGCGGCGACGCGCGCGGTGAGGTCGACGCGCGCGGCGGCAGCACGCGAGGTCGCCCGCGTGGCACCGAGGAACCAGCCGGCGCCGGCGCCGACGACGAGGGCGAGGACGGCGAGGATCAGGGCGATGGTGTCCATGGGCTCAGTGTGCCGCAGGCCTCCGACATGGCAGGGGAGCGCGAACCGGTACCGCGGCAGATCAGGCGACGGCGCGCTCGAACCGTGGCTCGACCGCGATCTGGGACACGCGCACGCCGAGGTGGTCGGCGAGGGAGAACACGTCGTCGGCGCCGGCGCGCCGCGCGCAGTCGATCGTGATCTCGGCGCAGGCGACGGCGTCCGCCAGGGCGTCGTGGTGGGTGAAGGGCGAGCACCCCGCCTCGGCGGCGACGAGGGGGAGTCGGTAGGAGTCGAGCGTGTAGGTCTTGCGTGACATCTGCACGCTGCAGAGATAGCGGTAGGGCGGACAGTCGTCGCCCGTCGCGGCGCACGCACGACGCAGGACCGACATGTCGAACCCGGCGTTGTGGGCGACGAGCACGTCGGCACCGGCGAACGCCGTCAGGCGGGCCAGCTGGGTGGTCCAGTCCGGGGCGTCGACGACGTCGGACGCGCGGATGCCGTGGATGCCCACGTTGATCGCGGCGAAGTGGTCGTGTCCGGCCGGCGGCTTGATCAGCCACGCGGCCGTGGCAACGACCCGGCCGTCGCGAACGCGGGCGAGACCCACCGCGCACGCGGACGCGCCGCTGGAGTTCGCCGTTTCGAAGTCGATCGCGGTGAAATCCAGAGCCACGGTCCCACCCTGCGCCGTGACGGCGGTGCCGTCGGGGAGGCGCGCCGGGTTCGGCCGCGAGCCGTCGGGCGGGGGTCGGTGAGGACACGCCGGGACGTGGCATCCGTCATCGGCGTGTCTCGTACGGACTCCGCGCGATGACATGCCCGCGCGGCCCCGGCGTAGGGTCGAGGCATGACGGAACGCCAGAAGTCGACGTCGTTCGGGCAGGCGGCCGCGGCCTATGAGTCGGGGCGGCCCGAGTATCCGAGCGACGCGGTCGCGTGGATGCTGGCGCCCGTCCGCGAGCCCGGGCGCGCGCTGCGCGTCGCCGACGTCGGGGCGGGAACGGGGAAGCTCACCCGTGCGGTCGTCGAACTCGGCGCCGACGTGGTGGCGATCGATCCGGATGCCGAGATGCTGGCCACCCTCCGCGAGAGCGTCCGCGGCGTCCCGACGTTCGCGGGGACCGCGGAGAGTCTGCTGCTCCCGGACTCGGCCCTGGACGCGGTCGTCATGGGCCAGGCGTGGCACTGGGTCGACCCGGATGCCGGCTCGCGCGAGATCGCGCGGGTGCTGCGCTCCGGTGGCGTGCTGGGGCTCGTGTGGAACATCCGCGACGCGAGCGTCGACTGGGTGCGTCGATTGACCGCTGCGATGGGCGGCTCCCACGCCGAGGTGCTGTTGGCGACCACAGGACCCCGCGTGGCGGCCCCGTTGGCAGACCTCGAGCACCGCTCCTGGAGGTGGAGCCGTCGCATCACCCTGGCGCAGTTGCGCGACCTCGTCTTCTCGCGCAGTGACGTCATCACCGCCAGCCCCGAGGACCGCGTGCGCATCGATGCCGAGGTGGACGGGGTCGTGGCATCCGTCCCCGGACTCGCCGACGGAGGATCGGTCGACCTGCCCTACGTCACCCACGCCTTCCGCGCTCGTCGCCCCTGACGCCGTGGGGGTGCCGCGGGCCGGGTAACCTGGACTCCCGTGGCTCTTACCATCGGAATCGTCCGATGACGCGTTCTAAGTACGTGGGAACGGCGAATCGATGACGATGCGCTGCGGTGCGTCACGGGGCTGGACGCGGATGCGGTCGACGAGCATTCGCATGGCTTGCCGCTTCTGCTCGACGGGCGTTGTCGACCAGCGTGCGATGAGGTCGCCGACGAAAGCGATTGGGCGCACGGTGGCCTGCGCTGAGGCGCGAGTGAGCTCAGCCTCGAGGTCGCACCGTTCGTGTTCGAGGCGAGTGCGCAACCGGTCGTAGGCGTCGCGAGGTATGAGGTCGTCGACGAACTTCGCTGTCGCGGAGTCGAGGCGCTCGTTTACGGATGCGATGCGTCGAGAGATCGCGGACACGGGGTCATCGACAACGCGCGGTCGCCGCGGCGCACTGCGCGCCTCGGCGTTGAGGTCGTCGCGCAGGGCGTCCAGCCATTGGAGGACGGCGGCCTCGACGACCTTCTCGGATAGCGACGCGTCTGGGTGCACGCCGTAGTGCTTCGATCGAAGGCACGCGTAGCGCCGGTCGCCGTGGTCGGTGCGGCCGTGCATCTTCGCGCCACAGTGGCACTCCATGAGGCCGGAGTAGGCGTAGGGGGATCGCTCCGCGCGCGGTCGACGTCGGCGCTCGGAGCGCGCGGCTTTGAATCGGGCCCAGTCGTCTTCGGTGATGACCGCGGGGTGCACGCCGGGGTGCAGCTCGCCGCGGAACAGGATGAGTCCGGCGCCGAAGCCGGAGTCCAGGAGGCGGAGCACTGCGGGCGTGTTCCATCGCGCGTAGCGTGCGTAGACGCCGTTCTCGTCAGGTCGCGCGTTCGGGTCGGTGAGTCGCAGGGCGATGTTCTGGGCGGACTCGCCAGAGGCGTAGGAGCGGTACATGTCTGCGAGGATCGGTCCTTCGATCGGGTCGATCTGGTAGCCGCCCTCGCGTGAGTAGGTGTAGCCGTAGTGGTGCTGGCCGTTGGGCGTGAGGCCGTGGCGGACGCGCCGTTCCTGGGTTTCCTTCCACGTCGCGCCGATCGACTCGGCCACGAACGCGGCGTGCTCCGCCATCATGCCGCGGCCAAAGCGCCCGGCGGGGGAGCGGTCGTTGGGCTCGGTCGCGGATTCGATGTAGCCGCCAGCGGTCTCGATGCGGTCGGTGGCGATCGCCCACCGGAGGCGATTGCGGGCGGTGCGGTCGATGCGCCAGACGAGTAGCACGTCGGCGCGGCGTGACTCGATGTGCTCGATTCCAGTGTCGAGGCGCGCCCACCAGGCGGACTTCTTGCGCGACCCGGACTCGTCGATGCCCTCGATCCATTCGATGATGTCGATGTGCTCGCGAGCGGCGTACTGCTCGATGGCGTAGCGCTGGTTCTCGGGGCTGATCATGCCGTCGCGCTCTTTCGAGACGCGCACCATAGCGACGCCGCGGCGGCGCGAGGGAACTGCGCGGAGGTGCGGCGCGGCCATCAGTAGCCCCGGATCATGCCTGCGCGGTGCAGCCGCATCCATGTGCGCATGATCTTCTCAGTGACGGACATCTCGAGCGCGACCACGGCGGGGTCGTCGGTGATGCCGTAGAACTGCTCCAGCCGCGAGGGGCGGATGAGGCGCTGAGCGGCGATGCGGTCGGCGCGCTCCTCCTGCAAGTCGTCGGTACCGACGTCGTCGTGCTCGAAGTGGACGATCTCGTGCGCGAGGGCGCAGCGCTCAACGGCGGCGTGGAGATTCGGGCGTACGAAGATCGCCTGGTGTGCAGAGGAGTAGGCGGCAACGACGTCGTCGGGCAGGTCGTCGCGGAACACGATCGGGAGGTCGAGGATCTCGGCGTGAGCCCAGGGGTCATAGTCGGAGACGCATGCGCTGTCCCCGCTGCCATCAACGCCGAACATCATGCGGAGTCCGTGGTGCGGTTCCGGCGCATCCGAGACTTCGATATCGTCCCAGTAGTCGTCGTACGCGCCCGTCATCGGTATCCCCATTCTCAGATCAGCCTTCTCCCCGCGATGGGTCGATCGGTGTGTTGTCGGTGCTGGCGGCGAGCTTCGTGGTATCTAGCTCAACCGTCTCGAGATCAGTGTGTGGTCGGCCTCCGACATTGCGACTCGGTAGGCGGATCAGGTTGGGCGATTCGGCCTCCGAGATGACGGCGCCGGCGGTGGTGCCCAGGGCAACTGCAATCTGGCCGACCTCTCCGACCGTCGCGGGCGGGGGCTCCTGTCGAAGGATGATGCCCAGGCGGTTTGCCGAGATGCCCGTGCGGGCAGCGAGATCGCGCCGACTCATGCCCGCACTCTCAACAAGCGAGGCGAGGATCTCGGCGATGCGGCGGTCAACGTCGAGAAGCACTTTTTGGGTTCTGGCCACGCCGAGAGTGTACCCATTTGGGTTCACTTTGTGAAGAGCACTTGCCTATGAACCCAAATCGGTTCATAGTGTCTGCATGCAACCGAACCGAAATGGGTTCACCGACTTGGATGCCGGTGTGGCCGCAGAGGTGCGATCAGACATCGCCCGCATGAAGAACGTGTCAGTGTCGAGCATCGCTGAGGCTCTCGGGATCCGGCGGGCGACGCTGTCCGCTCGCGTGAACGCACACGTACCGTTCGCGCCGTCGCTGCTGTCGGCAGTGGCGGCACACCTCGGCACGACGGCATCCGAGATCGTCGCCCGCGCCGAGCGCGCCTTAGCCGAGGGTGAGCGCGAGTCAGAAATGGCGCGCGCGTCATGACCCGCTCGATCCAGGACATGACACCGCAGCAGCGTCTGCGCGCCGCCGCCATCATCCTGCGGGACGCCGCCGAGAAGCAGGACGCCGAGGAAGCTGAGCGCGCCGCTCGCCAGGGGTTGGCGGTGGCATCATGACCACCCTCACTTCCTCCTGTGGATCGCGCCCCGCAGGTACTGACTCGTCCCGCCCGTTCGC
>NZ_JAJGNJ010000006.1 GCF_020781835.1 Microbacterium testaceum | reverse complement strand
ATCACCGCGTCTCTCGCGCTCGACCCGGACTCCGCGACGCGCGCGGCGATGCAGGAGATCTCCTCCGCTCTGCTCAGTCAGGCGATCGCGGAGGATCCGACTCTCGCGGCCGAGCTGACCGCGGCGGCCGGGCCCGCTGTGGACGAGGCTGTCGCTGCCCGTGACCTGCTATCGAGCACGGACCCGCAGGTGCCGCAGATCGTGGCGGACATGGCGTGGAAGCACGCCATCGCCGGGTCGAACAACATGGTCCCGTTCGGTGTCGACGAGCAGGACCGCACGTTCATCGCGGAGTTCCACCCGTCGATGTACATGCCCGACCGGGACAGCGCTGACGTGACCCACTGGGCGCTCCGCAACCCCACCCCGGGGACCGCGCCTCTCGCGTACGGGACTCGGGGCTTGTTCGCTGCGGACATCCACCCGAACACCCCGCTCCCGCGCCACCGCATTTACTTGCAGGAGTCCCTCCTCCCGGGCGAGCTGCTCCCAGACGACGATCAGCGGCCGGCCGACGCTCTGTTCCAGCGTGCCGCTGCGCGCGCCCAGTCGCTCGTGCCGTTTTTCGGTCCCGTCGAGGTCGAGATCCCTGCGGGCCGCTTCCGGCTTGTGAAGGGCATCGACGTCTTCGGGATGAGCGGTGTCGGTTGGGTGGGCGCTGGCCGCAACGACACGACGCTTCTGCCGCGCCTGGGGGCGTCCGCGTTCATCGCCCGCATCCCCACCGGGTACGACGGCCCCGACCACACGGACATGTCGTTCCGGGACTTCACGATCGACGGCGCCGGCCAGGGCGGGTCCGGGTCGATGACGAACGTGAAGGGCATCTACATCCAGCGGATGATCCGCGCCCGGTTCGAGAACGTGACGATCAAGAACGTCGCCGCCACCGGGTTCGGGGTCGACTTCCTGCAGGACGCGTGGTTCATCAACTGCTACGCGGAGAACTGCGGTCGGCTCATCGAGGGTGACTCCTCCACCGGCGCCGGGTTCGGGTTCGCGACGGGCCTGTACCCGGTCGAGTCGATCCGGATGATCAACTGCACCTCCCGCAACAACCGCTCCCACGGGGTGTTCCTCGAGCGTGGCGCGTCGCGTCTCGCGGCCCTGCCCGGTGCCCCGGGCGGCTACCGGTCGATGGGGTTCACCATGATCGGCTGCTGGATGGAGGGGAACTACGACGGCTACTTCGGCTCCGGCGGGACGATGGCCGTGTTGCAGGGCAACACGTTCTACAAGAACCGTTTCGCGGGGATATTCATTGACGAGAACACGACCACGACGATCGCTGATGACCTGACCCAGATCCGGGGGAACGTGATCTACGGCAACGGGTGGGATACCACCGCCGGCACCAACCGGGGCGGGATCCGTATCCGCGGCACGCAGGTGAGCATCCCCCCGGTGATCGACGGGAACGTCATCGCCTGGAACGACGGGTGGGGGATCAAGATCACCGACGCGCTCACGGGCGATGGGCTGTGGATCACCCGGAACCAGATCTTCGAGAACCTGTGGTCCGGGGTGTCGATCACCTCCGGCACGGGCCCGCACCGGTGCCGCATCGAGGACAACGACCTGTGGAACAACGGTCGCGGTGCCACCGGTGTCACCGGTGAGGAGGACGGGATCGTGATCAACAACCGGGTCATGAACCGTCCCCGCATCATGGGCAACCGGTCGTGGGATCGCCGGTCGTCGGGGAAGACGCAGAAGCGGGGACTCGCCCTCACTGGCGGGAACCTGTGGACCACGCCCCGCGTGTCCGGCAACGACCTCGACGGGAATGCCACCGCGGGTCTCGTCGACGAGCTCGACGCCGCCACCGTCCGCACGTACGTCACCGACAACATCACTGCCTGAGAGGGAGAACCGATATGCCCACTGCGATTGTGCAAAACCTTCCCACGGCGGTGACGAACCCGCGGGCCCTGCCGTTGGTGACGCCGATCATCCGGGACTACTTCACTGGTGCGACGGGTCCGCTGACGGACGCGGCGGACGGGAACACGGTCCGGGCGTGGCAGGACGTCGCCACCGGCGCGTGGATCAAAGACGGTGGGGCGGCGCGTGCGTCGGCCACGCCGGCGTCCACGACGCAGTACATCACTCGGGTCGAGCAGCCTTCGGTCGATGTCGTCGTGACCGCGCGGCTCGCCGCGGAAGGTTCCACGTCGGCGACGACCAACGGCGCCGGGATCGTTGCCCTGTACCTCGACGCGGGTAACCATCTGCGTCTCGTGCACACAGGAGGTACGACCGGGTGGCGGTTGCAGCGTGTGATCGCGAATGCCCCCGTCACCCTCTTCGACACGAACATCGTCGAGGAGGCGCTCGACACCATCACCCTGCAGGTGATCGGGAACGTCGCGACGATCGCGGTCCAGCCGGATGGTGGGGCGGTGCAGTCGTTCCCTGTGACGATCCCGGACGAGTTCCTCGCGGTCATCTCGGGCGCCTCGACTCTGTATGCGGGGTTGCGGTCGCCGCGGAATGGTTCGACGTCGTCGGCGTCGTTCGACAGCTTCGAGGTGCGGCAGGCGATCATCGCGTGACCCGCGGTGAGGGAGGGTTCCGATGACTCGGATTGATTTGTCGGCGGTGGCGCGGGAGTTCGGTGACGTCCCCGTGGATGCTGTCGCTACCGTGCGGGTGCAGGGGTGGGCTGGCACGCGTCCTGCCGCGACTGTGGATGGTGCCGCGGTCGTGTTCTCACCCCGCAACGAGGTCATCGTCCAGGGTGACACCCCGGGGCAGGCGATCGACCTGGTGCCGACGGATGGGACTTTCTGTTACCGGTGGGACGTGTCGATGCGGTCGGGGTCGCTGAAGCTCCCCACCCGGTACACGCTCGTCCCGACGTCGGGTCCGGTCGCGTTCGGTGACCTGGTACGGGTGAGTCCGGAGTCGTTCGAACCGACACCGGATGTGGTGGCCGCGTGGGAAGCCGCGATCGGGGAAGTCGAAACCCTCCGCGACGAAACCCTCGGTGCGGCCGGGGACGCGCAGGTGTTCGCCAATGCCGCAGCAGGTTCCGCTGGTGCTGCATCGACATCGGCCGGTCAAGCAGCATCCTCCGCTGGCGCTGCAGCCGACTCCGCCACACAGGCAGGCAACTCGGCCACCAGTGCGTCAACCTCGGCAGGGCAGGCATCCACCTCCGCGAACGAAGCGAACACGGCGCGACAGGCAGCGGAAGACGCCGCGGCCAGCATCGCGAAGGGTAAGCCGAACGGAACCGGAAGCCTCGACGCCGACGGTCGCCAACCCGAAGCGGAAGTCCCTGAACGGCTCACACCCGAAGCGCTATCGGGAGCGTTCGCTTCGATCGGTGAGTCGGTCTACGCCACACCCGAGACCGGAATTCAAGCCGCTCTGGACGCAGCGCACCAGATCGCCACCGAACCGAAGTACGGGTCATACATCGCGGCGGGCGATGTGGGACCGGTCAAGGCGACCGTCGTGGTGCCCGCGGGCGTGTGGAGCATCACCGCACCACTGCGACTCCCTGACGGCGTGACCCTCCATGTTGATGACCGGGCGATCATCAAGGCAACCGCGGCTATGTCCCACCTGATCGACACCGACATCACCAAGCGGTATCAAGGCGTCGGAATCTACGGGGGAATCTGGGATTGCAACAACCTCGCCCAGGCCGCGATCTACGCACGGTGGGCGGCACACTTCACCATCGACGTGAAGCAGGTCCGCAACTGCGCCATGCACGGCATCATCTTCGGAGACCCCGCCGCCACGGGCGCGTCCTTCGAGGGGTTCATCGGCCCGGTGTTCATGGTTCGCCCCAACAACCAGGCCGTGCCCGCAGGAAGCGTCGGCGTCTGGATCCGCAACGCGACCGACTGCACGGTTGGTATCCGCAAGGGCATGATCATCGTCGGCCAGGACATCCAGGTTCGGATAGACGGGGCGGCGCACACTGTCGATGGCGTGCACCCGTGGGGTTTCGCCTCGACGCCGCAGAACGGGTACGCCACGGGTCTCATGCCGACCAACTCGTTCTACATCAACGCTCCGGCGACGAAGCTGATCGACTGCTACGCGGACGGCGTGAAGAACGGCGGCGCGGGTTACTACTTCACCGCCAACGCAACCGCTACCAAGGCGATCGCGTGTTCCGCGTTCCTCAACCCAGACGGTGAGGGAACCGACAACTCCGCTGACGCTTTCTACTTTGAGGCTGGGGCGCGGGTTTCGCTGCACGGCCCGGTAGTGCGGGCCTCGTCAACTAAGCGGTGGAGGACCGATTACGCCGGGGATCTGACGAACGTAACCGTGTTCGGCCAGACATACCAGGACGTCGTCACCGTCAACCGTCCAATAGTGCAGGCCGGGTACAGCTCGTGGGCCTCGTTCACGCCAACTCTGTTCGCTTCGGTTACGAACCCGTCGCTCGGGACGGGAGCAACGCAGTACGGCCGATACCGGGCGGATAGCTACGCGGTCGAGTTCTCGTGCCGCATCATTTTCGGCACGGGGGCGACGGCCGGCGACGGTGTGTTCGAGCTGGGATGCCCCGCTGCCATCGCGCACGGACTCACCGCGCAGACCGTCGCGGTCGGGAGCGGGTGGATCTACGACAGCAGCGCGAACACGACCCGCATGGTAGCGATCTACGCATCCACGTCGAACAGTGGGCGGCTGCGTTTCGTGTGCGAGGCGGTGGTCGCGTCTTCGCAGGTCGGTGCGGCAATCCCGTGGGCGTGGTCGGCTGGCGACTCGCTCACCCTCACCGGCCGGTACGAACGCGCAGCGACCTGACCCTTAGCCAGAACGGGACGCCTGACCCTTTTCGTTCACCCCCGATGCTTGTTCCCTTCCCCTGTTGTGGGGGTGGGGGCGGGCATCGGGGGTGTTTCGTCGTTGTCAACCCCCTCAAGGACTTCACGCAGCGCGATGCACCCTGATCGCGGGGCAAGGAACGAGCGCAGCTCACAATGCCCGAACTCGAGCCCATCACCTGGCAGAACATCCCCGGCCTCACCGACCGTGAACGCGAACTCGGAGAGATGCTGTTCTACGGCGCAGACCTTCGAACCCTCACGCTGGCCAGCGCGACCGTCGGGGATGAACGCATCCCCGACATCCGCGCTGGTCAGGTCTACCGCGAAACCGACTCTCACACTCACGGTCGCGCCGGATGACCTGACACTCAACGCCCCCGGCATCCCTCCTAAAGAGGTGACGCCGGGGGTGTTTCGAGTCGAGCAGCCGCGCCGATATGCTCTGGCTCATGTCTCCGCTGGTGTCCGTTTGCCCAAACTGCGGCCCCTTCGAGAGCATCGCATATCCGTTTCAGAATGCGCGACGGCTCACTATGAGCGGGAGTGGGGAGTCGTGCCCGAGGTGCGGGCGCCCAGCCCGAACGATCGACGGAACCTTCGACATCAGCGAGGGCGTTGTGACGGTGCTCTCCGCACCGGAGTGGTCTCGGCAGGCGCTGGATCTCATTCAGAAGCCGCTGCTGGACTCGGCGCGGGCATTGATCGATCCCAAATACAGCGACGCCCGCGCGTACGGGCTGCTCGATCGCAAGCTTGACGCTGTGGAGGCCGAGGTTTCGCAGCTTCGGCGTGAGAACGCGCGGCAGGCGGAGCTTGTTCAGAGCCTGCTCACCGAGATCCGTGACGCGCAGAAGAAGAAGCCGCGTCGCTGGCTCGCCAAGTTCCTGTACGGAACATGGCTCGCGGCCGGCGTACTAGCAACAATTGGTGGGGCTGCGTCCTTCGTGGGGGATGTGTGGGAGTGGGGTGCGACTATGTTCGACGAATCGCATCAACCGCAGCTTCAAGACGTGCCGCCCGAGATTCTGCGGCCAAAGCCAAGTCCCGGGCCGCAACCAGACGCGCCTCGATAAGACGCGCGCGGCTCTCCTCGACGCGTCGGCGGCGAGCATCGGTCCGGTGCGCCACCAGCAAGGCGACGATGGACGCGACGCCTGCAAGGGCAGCAGCCAGCGCGGTCCACATCGACGGCACGAAGAAGGCATGGAACATCGCGAGCAGGGCGGCCGCCGTTGCGGCGGAAGCTCCGATCTCTCGCATGAGACCAGGATAGATCCGACGCTGGCCAACGACTACGACCGTCGAGAGGGCGGTCGGCGGCTTCGATGTCGCGGACCTCGTCGCGGGCTCATGTCGTCACGGGGCCTGTTCGTCGACGGCGCCGACCCACACCCAGCACCGGTACTCGGTGTCGTCGATGTGGAACACGATGCCGATCGCGTCGGGCGTCCACCGGGCGGCGACAGCGTCGACGCGGACGGGCACGTCACCGAACCGCACCCACGCCTTGACCTTGCGACGCTGCTTCGGGTCGACGGTCAGCGGCACCTCGTTGAGACGGAGCTCACCCGGCGTGAGCGTTTGCAGCTGCGCGCCCCTCGCGATCGTGACGAGCGCCTTCTCGTTCATGCGCCGGTCGACGGCGTCGGCGTAGCGTCTGTTCGTTCCCACCTAGACCGGTCCCCCTTCCCCGGCCACAGCACAGGCTACGTCCCCGCACCGACACGATGAAACGCCCCTCCTCGCACCCTTGGTGCTGGGAGGGGTGTTTCGTGCGTCACCGAGGCGCGTGCCGCCGCTGGTGGGGGATCATGTGCACCCGGCAGACGTCGGCGGCAGGGGCGCGCGGGGGGAGCGTAGCGGGGATGTCGGATGCCCAGCGCAGACTTTCCACATGACGAGCGACGAGATAGTGGAGATGCTCGACTTCGAGGAGCAGTGGCCCCGCTGGTCCGGGCGGAAGGACGAGGCCATCCGTGCGAGGTTCAACGTGACGCCGGCGCGCTACTTCCAGATCCTGAACCGCGCCATCGAGACGCGCGAGGCGCTCGAAGCGCGGCCCATGCTGGTGCGACGGTTGCGGCGACGTCGCGAGCGCGCGCGAGCCGAGCAGGCGCGCCGCGCCGGGTAAGCTCGGCGGGTGTCACAGTTAGCGATCGGCATCGTCGGCCTTCCCAACGTCGGAAAGTCGACCCTCTTCAACGCCCTGACCAAGAACCAGGTGCTCGCGGCGAACTACCCGTTCGCCACCATCGAGCCCAACGTCGGGGTCGTGAACCTTCCCGATGCGCGGCTGCAGAAGCTCGCGGACGTGTTCGGCAGCGAGCGGATCGTCCCCGCCGCGGTGTCGTTCGTCGACATCGCCGGCATCGTCCGCGGTGCGAGCGAGGGCGAGGGCCTGGGCAACCAGTTCCTCGCGAACATCCGTGAGGCGGATGCCATCGCCCAGGTCGTCCGCGGATTCGCCGACGACGACGTGGTCCACGTCGACGGGCAGGTGAACCCGGCCGGCGACATGGAGACGATCAACGCCGAGCTGCAGCTCGCCGACCTCCAGACGCTGGAGAAGGCCATCACGCGGTACGAGAAGGAGGTCAAGGGCAAGAAGCTCGACCCCTCGGTGCTGGATGCCGCGAAGGCTGCACAGGATGCCCTCCAGCGCGGGCAGCTGCTGTCGGCATCCGGTCTCGACCTGTCGCCGATCCGCGAGCTGGGGCTGCTCACCGCGAAGCCCTTCATCTTCGTCTTCAACGTCGACGAGGCCGTCCTCACCGATCAGGCTCGCAAGGACGAGCTCGCCGCGCTCGTCGCTCCGGCGAAGGCGGTCTTCCTGGATGCCAAGATCGAGTCGGAACTGATCGACCTCGACGCCGAGGATGCCGCGGAGCTGCTCGCCTCCACCGGTCAGGACGAGTCGGGCCTCGACCAGCTCGCCCGCATCGGCTTCGACACGCTGGGCCTGCAGACCTACCTGACCGCCGGCCCCAAGGAAGCACGCGCCTGGACGATCGGCAAGGGCTGGAAGGCTCCGCAGGCGGCCGGTGTCATCCACACCGACTTCGAGAAGGGCTTCATCAAGGCCGAGGTCATCTCGTTCGCCGACCTCGTCGAGCTCGGCTCGGTCGCCGAAGCCCGTGCCAAGGGAAAGGCGCGCCTCGAGGGCAAGGACTACGTCATGCAGGACGGCGACGTGGTGGAGTTCCGTTTCAACAACTGACTGCAGTCCGCGTTCGAGAGCGGGTGCACGACCCGCGAATCAGCCGAGCTCGCCCGGATGCGTCAGGCGCCACCACAGGGTCGGCTCCTCGAGAGCGCCCGAGATGGCCACCTCGGCGGAGGCGGTGTTCGGGCCCGCGGTCCAGGTGACGGTGCCGACCGTCTCCCCGTCGGCGTAGGTCTCGGGCGTGCGGACGTCGAGCGTCGCGGTCACGGGGGTGTCGGACCACGTCATCAGCGACGCGCTCCGTGCCAGGACGATCTCGGCGCGCGAGCCCCACGCGGTGGTGATCTCTCCGACCGTGTCCAGGGCGGTTCCGACCTCTACCTCGTGGAACCCGGCGCGGATGCTCTGCAGGAAGGCGCGCACGTCCTGGTCCGTGCTGTCGTGCGTCTGGCCGCCGAGGCGGACGCCCGTGATCTGCAGCGGCGCACCGATGCCCACATCCAGGAGCGAGCTGAAAAGCAGGTTGAACGTGCCCTCACCGAGGTTCCCCGTCTTGAGGCCGCGGACGCCCTCGATGCCGAGAAGGTCGTTCGTGTTCGTGACGTAGCCCGGGCCGTCCGGCAGCGAGATCGAGGGCATCGCCACGATCGCTGCCAGGGCGGGGTTCGCCTCGGCGATCTTGCCGAGGGCGACGAGGTCGCGCGGCGTCGACGTGTTGCGCTCGTCGATGCCGGTGGCATCCACGATCCTCGTCGAGGTGAGGCCGTTGGCGGCGAGCCACGAGCGAGCCGCGTCGACGTACGCGCCCTCCGAGCCGTATGCCCAGCGCGCGACCGCGACGGCGTAGTTGCTCGCGGAGGGGAGGAGCATCGTGGCGAGGGCGTCGTGCAGGGAGAGCCGCGATCCGTCGGGCATGCGAGCGATCGTCGCGCCGCGCACGTAGAACTGGTCGTAGAGGTCGGTGTCGGCCTCGGTGAACGCCAGGGTGGGACCGGGGTCGGACGCGCCGTCGAGAGGATGCCGGTCGAGCACCACGAGCGCGGTGACCAGCTTCGCGATGCTCGCGATCGGACGCGGGTCGTCGCCGCCGGAGGTGGCCCATGCGCCGTCGACGTCCGCCCCGAGGTACGCTTCGCCGCCGGCGACGCTCACGCGCATCGATCCTGACGGGGGGAGGCGTACGGTCGCGGCCGTGCCCGCCGCGACCGGGGGAGGTTGGGTCGTGAGCGTCGGCGGACCCAGCGGAGCGGTGGACGCCCACCACACATACCCGCCGCCGCTGGTGAGAACGACGAGCACCGTCACCAGCACGACGAGCAGTGCGATGCGACCGGCCCGACCGGACCCGGATGCCGCGGGCGCGTCGTCGAGCAGATCGGCGAATGCGGCAAGCTCGTCCGAGCGCTCGTGCGTTTCCCCCATGTCGTCCCCCTCGTCGAACCTAACCCCTCGCGACTTCTTCCTCACGTACCGGCGAATTTCAAGCCCCCTCGCGTGCCGGCGGGTCCCGCCTACCGTGAGGGGAATCGGGAGATACCCGGCTCACCAAGCGGAAGGAAGTCGACATGGGACTCGACGACAAGATCAAGAACGCCGCTGAAAACCTCACCGGAAAGGCGAAGGAGGCGGCCGGCAAGACGACCGACAACGAGCGCCTCGAAGCCGAGGGACACGCCGACCAGAGCAAGGCCAACGTCAAGCAGGCCGGCGAGAACGTCAAGGACGCCTTCAAGTAAGCCGCCCTCCGAGCGCCCCGACCACGCCGGTCGGGGCGCTCGTCGTTTCCGCCGGCGGGGATCGGGATAATGGCCGGATGACCGATGTCGCAACGTCCGTGACCGCCGTGTCCGGAACCCCCGTCGCCCTGCGCGCCCACGGCTATGAGGCCGCGATCGCGAGCGTGGGCGCCTCCCTCCGATCCTTGACCTATGAAGGACGCGACCTCGTCGTCCCGTTCGACGCCGACGAGGTGCGCCCGTACTTCCGGGGGGCGACGCTCGCGCCGTGGCCGAACCGCGTCGTCGACGGCGTGCACCGTTTCGGCGGAGAGGAACACGAACTCGCGCTCACCGAGCCCACGCGCGGCCACGCGTTGCACGGCCTCCTCGGCTGGGCCGACTGGCACATCGTCGACGCGGACGACGAGGCGGTCACACTCACCGCGACCGTGGCGGCGCAGAGCGGCTATCCCTGGTGGGTGGAGGTGTCGACCACGTACCGGCTCGGTCCCGACGGGCTGACCCAGACGGTGCGCGCCACCAACCGCTCGCGGACGCCTGCGCCGTGGGGCACCGGCCCGCACCCCTACCTCGTCGCCGGCTCCTCCGGGCTCGACGCGTGGACCCTGAAGCTCCCCGCCGACACCGTGCTCGAAGTGACGCCGGACCGCCTCTCGCCGGTGGGAGTGGCATCCGTCACCGTCGACGCCGAGCGCTTCGACTTCCGCACGCCGCGTGCGCTGGGCTCGGTCGAGATCGACCATGCCTTCACGGACCTGATCCGGGATGCCGAGGGTCGAGCGACCGTGGAGGTCGCCGACCCGTCGGGCACGGGAGTGGCCATGACGTGGGACGGTGGCTGCGGATGGGTGCAGATCCACACCGCGGACCGACCCGAAGGGCCGCAATCCCCGGCGCACCGCGCAGGGCTCGCCGTCGAGCCGATGACGTGCGCCCCCGACGCGTTCAACGACGACGCCTACGACTTCTCCACCGGCCTGATCTCGCTCTCACCGGGAGAGAGCCACGAAGTGGGCTGGACCATCTCCGCCCGCTGAGACGAGACGACGCCGCCCCGGTCGCTGACCCGGGCGGCGTCGTCGTTCGCGGGAGCTCAGACCACCTGGGCCCCGCACATGCCGCAGTCGCCGCCGGCGGAGACCTCGACGAAGCAGTCGGGACACATCGCCCGCGTGGGGCGGTCGGTCGCCGGCACCGGCTTCGGGGACGCCGACCGGCGTTCAGCCCGCGGGGCGGATGCGCGCTTCTTCAGTTCGACCGGGGCCGGCGGCGCGGGCGCCGGAGCGGGCTTGTGCGCCTCGCAATAGAACCGCACGAAGCCGCCGTGGTGCTTCGGGTGACGGTGCTTGACCGCCCACAGCTGCGTGCGATCGAACAGTTCTCCGTCAGCACCGCACCCGACGCAGCGGGTGGGTTCACCGGGGACGACATCGGCGACGACGACGGGAACGTCGAACGCGATGGCATCCCGCCAGTCCGAGGACGAGACGATCTTCATTGGGGGACCCTTCTTCGGCGGTTCGGGCCGCCTCACCCTCCACGGTACGCGCCCGCCGTGGGGTGCGGGGACGGATATCCGTCCCCGGGGGGATGGACAGCACGTGGGCGCCCCCCGATAGGTTGGGAGGAATTCCCCCGCGTCGCCCCGGGTGGCGCCCATCGAAGGAGAAGCATGGAAATCGCCGCTCTGGGGGCGATCGGTCTCGTCGTCGTCATCGCTCTCGTCGTCGTCATCGTTGTCGTCCTGATCGTCGCGGGCCTCATCCGCGGCTGGTATCGCGTCGCGAAGGCCGACGAAGCCCTGGTCATCGTCGGTAAGCGCCAGAAGGCCGCCGACGGGAACTCGTCGCGGATCACCGTCATCACCGGCGGTGGCGCGATCGTGAACCCGCTCACGCAGCGCGGCGAGATGATCTCGCTGCGGGCACGCCAGATCAAGATGGAACCGACCGCGCAGTCCTCCAACGGCGTCACCGTGAACGTCAGCGGTGTGGCACTGGTGAAGATCGGATCGGATCCCGAATCGGTGCGTCGCGCGGCCGAGCGCTTCGCCTCGCAGGACAAGGCGATCGAGCAGTTCACGACGGAGCAGCTCGAAGGTGCGCTGCGCGGTGTCGTGGCGACCCTCACGGTCGAAGAGCTCATGCGCGACCGGCAGCGGCTGTCGGATCAGATCGCCGAGGGCATCAAGGGCGATCTGTCGTCGCAGGGCCTGATCCTCGACTCCTTCCAGATCCAGGGCGTCACCGACAGCAACGGCTACATCGCCGCCCTCGGCGCCACCGAGGTCGAGCGGGTCAAGCGCGAGGCCGAGGTCGCCCGCATCAACGCGGTGCGCGAGATCCGTGCGCGACAGATCGCCACCGACGAGGCCAACCTCATCGAGCAGACCGCGCTGGACAAGAACAGCGCCGCCGCGAAGGCCGAGGTCGGCCGCGCCAACGCCGAGGCCGAGCAGGCCGAGGCGCTCACGCGCGCCGAGCGTCGCCAGGCCGTTCTGCAACAGGAGGCGCAGAACACGCAGGCGCGCCTCGAGTCCGAGGTCGCTCGCGTGGCCGACGCCGACCTGTATCAGCGGCAGAAGGATGCCGACGCCGAGGCGTATGCGCAGATCAAGGCCGCCGAGGCCCGCGCCCAGATCGCCGAGCAGGAAGCGGCCGCCGTCCGCGTGCGCGCGGAGGCCGACGCGCAAGCCGTCCGCCTGGCCGGTGAGGCCCGGGCCGAAGCGATCCGCGCGGAGGCCGAGGCGCTGTCGCACAACCAGGAGGCCCTGCTCGCCCAGCGGGCACTCGAAGCGCTCGTGCCGATGATGGCGGAGTTCGCCAAGGGCTACGACCGCGTCGGCAACGTCACGGTGCTCGGCGGAGAGGGCGCGAGCGGCCACCTCGCGGCGGAATCGGCGACCGGGCTCCGCTCGTCGTTCGAGGCGGTGCGCGCCGCGACGGGCATCGACCTGACCGCCATCATCCAGGGGCGTGCCGTGGCCGATGCGTTCGCCGACGCCTCGCGCCGTCCCCCTGAGGCCGCGCCCGCGCCTGCCGCGGCACCCGACCCGGCCGCTCCGGCCGCGCCGCCGACGGCGTCCGAGTCGCAGGACTGACGGGAGCCGACCGTGCCCGAGGCGCCCGAGGTCGAGGCGCTCACGCTGTACCTGCGTGAGCGCCTCACCGGTCACGTCGTGCGGGCCGTCGAGCTGTCCGAGTTCCGGGCGCTCAAGACGCGTCCGAGGCCGCTCGACGAGCTCGTCGGACGTTCGGTCAGCGGCATCGAGCGATACGGCAAGCACATCGACGTCGATCTCGGTGGAACGCACCTCGGGATCGGTTTCGGTCGTGCGGGCTGGGCGACGTGGATCGACGAGCCGGCGGCATCCGATCCGCCGGAGAACGGCGCGGCGGAGATCGCCCGTGTGTCGTTCGACGACGGGGTGCTCGGCATCACCGATGCGGGTGACTGGCTGTCGGTCCAGTTGCATGTCGTCGACGATCCGCGTGATGTGCCCGCGGTGGCGAAGCTGGGGCCGGATGCCGCCGACCCGGCGTTCTCGCGCGACGACCTCGCCCGCGCGCTCGGGAAACGCCGGAAGCAGCTCAAGGCGCTGTTGCAGGAGCAGGAGTCGCTCGCCGGGATCGGCAACGCGTATTCGGACGAGATCCTGTACGTCGCGCGTCTCTCTCCCGTCGCCCACGCGGCGGCGCTCACCGAGGACGAGGTCACCGGCTGCACGAGGCGCTGCGCGCGGTGCTCGACGAGGCCGTCACGGCCCGCCGTGGTGTTCCCATCGCGGAGCAGAAGGCGGCGAAGGTCGCCGCGATGCGGGTGCACGGCCGCGCAGGCGAGCCGTGCCCGGAGGGCGGTGGCGTGGTCGAGGACATCCCCGGAACCAAGGGCGGCGGCCAGTACTGCCCGTCCTGTCAGCCGCCGCACGAGTGACCGTTCTCGCCGGTCGCTCCGGCGCCGCCCGCCGACGCTCCGCCCCGCTCGCACCGGCTCCGCGGGCTGCGGGGGAGACATCGGCGCGATGGGTTCGGGCGACTCGCACGGAGGAACGGCGAAGGGCCTCGAGCCGAAGCCCGAGGCCCTTCGCGGAAGCCGTGATCAGACCGTCTGGCCCGCGTGCGTGCCTTCGGCGACCTCCTCGACGAGCTTGGCGTTGAACGCCGGCAGGTCGTCGGGGTTGCGGCTGGAGACCAGGCCCTGGTCGACGTGGACCTCCTCGTCGACCCATGTCGCGCCGGCGTTGCGCAGGTCGGTCTGCAGCGTCGGGTAGCTGGTGAGGGTCCGGCCTGTGAGCACGTCGGCCTCGGTGAGGATCCAGCCGCCATGGCAGATGACGGCGACCGGCTTGTGCTGCTCGAAGAAGGCCCGGGCGAAGTGCACGGCATCCTTCACGATCCGGATGTCGTCGGCGTTCTGCACACCGCCGGGAAGAACGAGCGCGTCGAAGTCGTCGGCCGTCGCCGAGCCGACCGGGAGGTCGACCTTCTGCTCGTGGCCCTTCTCGCCCTTCACGCTACCGTCCGACGGCGACACGAGCACCGCCTCCGCGCCGGCCGAGGTGACCGCGTCCCAGGGGCTGGTGAGCTCACTGTCTTCGAAGCCGTCGGTGAGAAGGAAGGCGATGCGCTTTCCGGTGAGGTCCGTCATGGGGACTCCTCTCGATCGTGGTCGGGGATGTCACCACGCTAGGAACCGCTGCTGCCCGGGGCGCGGGGGTTGCGGTTGCCCGAATCGCGGGGTACGGCCGAGGATGGGTGTGCGCGGCCCGACCCCGGGCGCGCGGGCGTAGCATGAAGGGATGTCCGGTGATACCACACCCCATACCGAGACGCCGGCGAAGCCGCTGATCGCGCTGCTGACGCCCCCGGTCGACGATGACGCCCCCGCCCGCTCCCGTTGCTGCGGCGGCGGAGTCTGTTCGTTGAACTGACCCCCGCCCGCGTTGCCGCCCGTGGACGGCACCGCGACGGACGATCGGCCGCCCCGAGCGGACGGCCGCGGAGTCAGTGCGCCAGGGGCGCCGCGCCCTCGATCTGATCGGCGGGCTTGCGGATCACGAACGCGCCGAGGATGAGCGGCAGCGAGATGATCGCGGCGATGAGGAACGCGGTGCGCGCGCCCGCCGCATCGGCCTCCACTCCTCCGCCGCTCGACGCCGAGACCGCGGACATCACGGTCACCAGCAGGGCGATGCCCGCGGCTCCGGCGACCTGCTGCACGGTTCCGACCACGGCGGATCCGTACGAGTAGAACTGCGGCGCGACGGATCCGAGGGAGGCGGTGAACAGCGGGGTGAACGACAGTGCGAGTCCGACCGAGAGCACCGTCTGCGCGACGACGAGCAGGAGGAACGACGTGTCCGTTCCCACGGTGGAGTAGAACCACAGCATCGCGCTGGTGATGACCGCGCCGGGTACGAGAAGGACCTGGGTGCCGAAACGGTCGTAGAGCCGTCCGATGACCGGGCCGGCCAGACCCATCGCGAGCGAGCCGGGGAGGACGGCCAGGCCGGTCTCCAGGGGGCTCTTGCCGAGGACGTTCTGCAGATAGAGGGGCAACAGCGTGATCGCGCCGAAGAACGCCAACGACATCACGCCCAGCTGTGCGACCGAGAGGGAGAAGTTGACCGAGCGGAACACCCGCAGGTCGAGCAGCGCGACGCCGCCCTTCTGCAGACGCAGCTGCCGCAGGACGAAGAGGGCGAGGCCGACCACGCCGACGACGAGCGAGACGATGAGGGTCACGGTCGAGGCGGACTGCGCCGCAGCGGCATCGGCTCCGGCGCCGTGTCCGCCGCCGCCGATCTGGCTCAGGCCGAACACGAGGCCGCCGAACCCGAAGGCGGAGAGGATGACGGACAGGACGTCGATCGGGGCCCTGCGGGTCTCGCCCAGGTTGTGGATCCACCGGGCGCCGACGAACAGGGCGACGAGCGCGATGGGGAGCACGATGCCGAAGATCCAGTGCCAGCCGAGCGACTGCAGCACCAGGCCCGACATCGTCGGCCCGATCGCGGGCGCGAGCGCCATCACGATGCTGACGCGTCCCATCATCCGCCCGCGCTGGTGCGGCGGCACGATCGTCATGATCGTGGTCATGAGCAGCGGCATCATGATGGCCGTGCCCGAGGCCTGGACCACGCGGGCGATGACGAGCACCTCGAACCCGGGCGCGACGAAGGCCACGAGCGTCCCGGCCGAGAACAGGGTCATCGCCGCGATGAACACCTGCCGAGTGGTGAAGCGCTGCAGGAGGAACCCGGTGATCGGGATGACGACGGCCATCGTCAGCATGAACGCGGTCGTCAGCCACTGGGCGGCGACGGCGGTGATGTCCAGATCGCGGATGAGGAACGGGATCGCCACGTTCATCGTGGTCTCGTTCAGGATCGCCACGAATGCTGCCGTGAGCAGGAGCCAGACCACGCGGCTCTGCTCCGCGGTCACACCGGATGCCGAGACGGGGGGAGCGGTGGGTATTCCGGTGGTGGCGGCCATGGCGGGATCCAATCGGGGAGGGCGTCGTGGCGTCACAGAAGGCGACGGACTTCGGGGGGTAACGGCGCGAGCGCGCGAGGTATTCCCCGAAATCGAAGATCGAGGGACGGATGCCGAGTCTAACGGGAGCTTCCGACATCGCCCCGGGCGGCTCGATGTCCGCGGTCGGACGTAGGCTGACCGGCATGAGCATGGGCGGCGCCGGAGGGAGCATGTTCCGCGGTGTGTACGCGGAGACCCAGCGGCAGCGCAACGCCGAAGCACCGCGCGTGCCCGACCTGGGGCGGCGGGTGGCGTCGCTGTTCCGTCCCTACCGGGCGCGCATCGTCGTCACCGTCGTGCTCGTGGTGCTCGGGGCGGCCGTCGCGGTGATCCCGCCGCTCCTCGTGCAGCGCATCTTCGACGACGCGCTCTTCCCCGTCGACGGCTCTCCCGTCGACCTCGGCCTGCTCGCCACCCTCGTCGCTGCCATGATCGGCCTCTTCCTGCTGTCGGGCGGCCTGGGGGTCGCTCAGACGTGGTTCACCGCGACCGTGGGCAATCGCGTCACCGGAGACCTGCGGGTCCGTCTGTTCACGCACCTTCAATCCATGGAGCTCGGGTTCTTCACGCGCACCAAGACCGGTGTCATCCAGTCACGCCTCCAGAACGACGTCGGAGGCGTCTCGGGCGTGCTCACCAACACGGTCACGAGCATCCTCGGCAACTCGGTCACCGTGGTGGCCTCACTGGTGGCGATGGTCCTCATCGACTGGCGGCTGACCCTCATCGCCGTGGTCATCATGCCGTTCCTCGTCCTCGTCCAGCGTCGGGTCGGTCAGGTTCGCGCGCGCATCGCCGCCCAGACGCAGGAGTCGCTGTCGGAGCTGTCGGCGATCACGCAGGAGACCCTGAGCGTGTCCGGCATCCTGTTGTCGAAGTCGTTCAATCGGCAGCGCACGGAGTCGGCACGGTACGACGCCGAGAACGCCAACCAAGTGCGGCTGCAGGTCCGGCAGGCCATGAGCGGGCAGCGCTTCTTCGCCGTCGTCCAGGTGATCATGGCGAGCGTCCCGGCCCTCATCTATCTCGTCGCGGGGCTCCTGGTCGGCAGCGGTGCGGGCGCCCTCACCGCCGGCACCATCGTGGCCTTCACCACGGTGCAGGCGCGTCTGCTGATGCCGCTCATGGGGTTGATGCGCGTCGCCCTCGACGTCCAGACGTCGTCGGCGCTGTTCGCCCGCATCTTCGAATACCTCGACCTCGAGCCCGCGATCGCCGACGCGCCCGACGCCATCCCGGCGTCGGCGGCGCCCGGCCCGGTCGGGCGTATCGAGTTCCGCGACGTCGTGTTCCGCTACCCCGACGCCCCGGAGCAGGCACGGCCGACCCTCGGCGGTGTCTCGTTCGTCGTCGAACCCGGCGAGCACGTCGCCTTCGTCGGCCCGTCGGGCGCGGGCAAGACCACGATCCTGTACCTGACCCCGCGCATGTACGAGGCGAGCGGCGGCTCGGTGATGTTCTCAGGCGCCGACGTACGGAGCCTGGAACGGGCATCCATCATCGACAACATCGGCATCGTCTCTCAGGAGACCTACCTCTTCCACGCCTCCGTCCGTGAGAATCTCCGCTACGCCAAGCCGGAGGCGACGGATGCCGAGATCGAGGCCGCGTGTACGGCGGCGAACATCCACCACGTCATCGCCGGCTTCGAGGACGGTTACGACACCGTCGTGGGAGAGCGCGGCTACCGACTGTCCGGCGGAGAGAAGCAGCGCATCGCCATCGCCCGCGTGCTGCTGAAAGACCCTCCGGTCCTTCTCCTGGACGAGGCGACCAGCGCCCTGGACACCGTGTCCGAGCGGATCGTGCAGGAGGCCCTCGAGACCGCGGCGCACGGTCGCACGACGCTCTCCATCGCGCACCGTCTGTCGACCGTGATCGGCGCCGACCGCATCCATGTCGTGGACGCCGGACGCATCGTCGAGTCGGGCACCCACACCGAGCTGATCGCCGCCGGAGGACTCTACGCGGGCCTTGCCGCCGAGCAGCTGGCCGCATCGTTCGTCCTCACCGAGGAGGAGCGCGACCGGGCCGACCTGCCGCGCCCGGCTCTCACCGCGCGCCGGGCCGACGAGCCACCCGCGTAGGAGTCCTCAGCCGGGGAGTGTCTCCACGAACGCCTCCAGCGCGATGCGGTACACCGGATCGGGATGCGTCTCGGCGATCCGCAGGAGCGGGGGCAGATCGAGCGTGCGGATGAGTCGCCCGCGTTCTCCGACGGCGTCGTCCGCCCCGGCGGCGCGCAGGACGGCGATGCCCTCGCCGAGCGCCTCGAGGTAGTCGTGCAGCACGTCCACCTCGCCCAGCCGCTGGGTGATGGAGCTGCGGTCGCGACGCTCGCGCCACTCCACGACGACCTCGGGCAGGACGTCGAACGCGGTGGCGAGCGTGTACATCCGCTGCGCCACCACCTGGTCCTCGTAGTAGCGGCCCTCGGGGAACCGTAGCCCGTGGGCGTGCCAGAAGGCCGTCCTGCTCAGCTTGGACCACGCGACGATGTTCCCGGATGCCGCGGGGTGCTCCGCCAGCGTCGTGCCCGTGCGCGCCGGGTCGGTCGCCGCGGACACCCACGGCTGCACGTCTCCGGCCGTGTAGCCCGTGCCCTCGGCATCCGGTCTCAGACGCACGTACGCGCCGACGACGAAGTCGCTGCCCGAGGACTCCAGCGTCGACCACAGCCGTTCGAGGGCGTTCGGGCGCAGGCGGTCGTCGGCGTCGAGGAAGGCCGTGAAGGGCGTCTCGACGACCTCGAGCCCGCTGTTGCGGGCGGCGCCGAGGCCCCGCGGCGCGCGGTGCTCGACCACACGGAATCGCGAGTCGGAAGACGCGGCGTCGGCGAACAGCCGACGCGTCTGGTCGGTGGAACCGTCGTCGACGAGGACGGCGCGCCAGCTGTCGAGGGACTGCGCCTGCAGCGACCGCAGGGCTTCACCGGCGAACTCGGCGACATCGCGGCCGGGAACGATCACGGTGATCGCGGGGGAACTCACCCGCGTGATCCTACGGCGGTCACCGCCTCGGCGACGGCGATTGCCACGGCGTCGAGATTCCGTGTCAGCCCGTGCGGCAGGGTGAAGCGCACGGCGGTACGGGCATCGTCGGCTTCGATGCCGAGGGCCAGCAGCACGTGCGACGCCTCGTCGCTGCCCGCCGCGCACGCGGACCCGCTCGAGGAGACGACCCCGCGCCGCTCGAGCTCGAGCAGCACCGTCTCGCCGTTGACGCCCGGGAAGACGAAGCTCGCTGTTCCCGGCAGCCGGCGCGTCGGGTGGCCGGTGAGACGCGCGCCCGGCACCGTGGCGAGCACCCGGGCGATGAACGAATCGCGGATGGCCGTGACCCTCTCGGCCTCCCCGACGCGCTCGGCCTCGGCGAGCGAGAGCGCGGTGGCGAAGGCGACCGCACCGGCCACGTCGGGCGTTCCCGACCGGCGGCCGCGTTCCTGGCCGCCGCCGTGGAGCAGAGGTTCGAGTGGAAGGCGGCCGCGGACGGCGAGGATGCCGGTGCCCTTGGGGGCGCCGATCTTGTGGCCCGCCACGGTGATCGCGTCGGCCCCGAGTCCGGCGAGCGGCAGCCACCCGGCGGCCTGCACCGCGTCGAGATGCAGCGGGACGTTCCGCTCGTGCGCGACCGCGGCGAGGGCAGCGGCATCCTGGACCGTCCCCACCTCGTTGTTGCCGTAGCCGACGCTCACGAGCGCCGTGTCGTCGCGCATCGTCGCGGCGAGGTCGGCCGGCGACAGCGTGCCGGTTCCGTCGACGGGAGCGTACGTCACCTCGACCCCGTGCAGGCGGGCGAGGTAGTCGCCCGAGGCGAGTACCGACTCGTGCTCGATCGCGGTGGTGACGAGATGCCGCTTGCCGCGGGGGAGCGCACCGAGCACGAGACCCTTCACGGCGGTGTTGTTGGACTCGGTGCCACCGGAGGTGAAGACGATGTCGCCCGGGCGCATACCGAGGATCGCCGCGACACGCGCCCGGGCATCGTCGAGGGCGGATGCCGCGGCCTCGCCGACCTCGTGGTGGCTGGAGGGGTTGCCGAACCACCGCGTGAGGTAGGGCGCCATCGCTTCGACGACCTCGGGGCGGACCGGGGTCGTCGCGGCGTTGTCGAGGTACAGGCTCACGTCGTGCGGATGCGGATGTCGAGGCCGAGGTCGAGCGCGGGAGCGGAGTGGGTCAGCGCACCGACCGAGATGACGTCGACACCGGTCTCGGCGATCGCGCGCACGGTGTCGAGGGTGACACCGCCCGAAGCCTCGACGACGGCGCTCCCGGCGATCTTCTCCACGCCGGCACGCAGGTCGTCGAGAGAGAAGTTGTCCAGCATGATCGTGTCGACGCCGGCGGCCAGCACGGCGTCGATCTGGTCCAGACGGTCGACCTCGACCTCGACGTGCGTGGTGTGCGGCAGCCGCGCGATCGCGCTCTCTAACGCCTGTGTCAAGGGAAGACCGCTCGCGGCGAGGACGGCGAGGTGGTTGTCCTTGGCCATCACGGCATCCGAGAGGGAGAACCGGTGGTTGTGGCCGCCGCCGTCGCGGACCGCCTGACGTTCGATCGCCCGCAGTCCCGGTGTGGTCTTGCGGGTGTCGACGATCCGCGCGCCCGTGTGCGCGACGGCGGCGACGTAGCGGCTCGTGAGCGTCGCGATGCCGGACATGCGCTGGACGAAATTGAGGCCGATCCGCTCGGCGGTGAGGACGGCCCGCGCGGGGCCGGACACGATCGCGAGCACGTCGCCCGGCACGAACTCCGCGCCGTCGGCCACACGGACGTCGACGTGGATGGTGGGGTCGGTCAGCGTGAAGGCGGCGCGGAACACCTCGGCGCCGCTGAAGACGCCGATCTCGCGGGCCACGAGCTCGGCCCGGGCGGTCGCGTCGGCCGGGATGAGCGTCTCGCTGGTGAGGTCGCCCCACGGAGCGTCCTCGTCGAGGGCGGCGGTGACGATGCGGTCGATCGCGGCGCGGGTCAGCATGCGAGGGCCTCCTGGGCGACGGGGACGGATGCCGCGGCGGCGGGGGAGGCGGAGACCTCGTCCGAGCGGAAGTGCGCGCCGACCGAGCCGGTGCGGGCGAGGGCGGCGGCCACCACGTGACGGGCGAGCAGGAGCAGCCCGGCGTCTTCCGCGGAGCGCGGCCGCGGAAGATCCGCCCACGCCGCGAGGACGCCGGCCGCGCGGCGCAGCCCCGCGTCGTCGCGGATGAGTCCCGCGTGCTCCCACAGGAGGTCCTGTAGCGCGCCCCGGGAGAACACCGGCACCTCCACCGGGGCGGGGACGTCCGGCAGCGCGATGGCAGTCGGCGCGTCGACGTCGGGCCACCCGGTGTCGGTCGCGGCCGCTGCGCCGGCGCGTGCGCCGAACACGGCGCCCTCGAGGAGCGAGTTGGATGCCAGGCGGTTCGCGCCGTGCACCCCGGTGCGTGCCGTCTCTCCTACGGCGTACAGACCCGGGATCGTCGTGCGTCCGTCCAGGTCGGTGACGACCCCGCCCATCAGGTAGTGGGCCGCAGGGGTCACCGGGATGGGCTCCCGCGACCAGTCCAGCCCGCGGGCACGAACGGCGGCGTCGATGGTCGGGAACCGCTGCGCGAGCCGATCCGCGCCCAACGCCGTGGCATCCAGGCGCACCGGTCGCCCGTCCTGCGCGGCCATGGCCCGCGCGTTGGCCCGTGCCACCACGTCGCGCGGCGCGAGTTCGCCGTCGGGGTGGGCGTCGAAGGCGAAGCGGCGGCCGGTGTCGTCGATCAGGATCGCCCCGTCACCGCGCACCGCCTCGGACACCAGGAACGGCTCGCCGGCGGCGAGGGCGGTCGGGTGGAACTGCACGAACTCGAGGTCGGCGACGGCGGCGCCCGCACGCAGTGCCGCGGCGATGCCGTCTCCCGTGGCGGAGGACGGGTTGGTCGTGTGGGAGTAGAGCTGGCCCGCGCCGCCGGTAGCCAGGATGACGGCGTCGGCGGAGAGACGGTGCGCGGTCGCCTCGGTCTCGACGTCGATGCCGACCACACGCCCTCGTTCGAGGACGAGTTCCCGCAGGGCGGTGTGCTCGCGCAGCACGATCCCGCTCGAGCGCACCGCGGCACCCAGCGCCGCTTGGATCGCGGCGCCCGTGGCGTCCCCTCCGGCGTGCAGCACCCGCGGGCGCGCGTGGGCGGCCTCGAGTCCCCGCGCGAAGTCGCCGTCGGGGGAGCGGTCGAAGCAGACACCACGCCGCACGAGCTCTGCGATGCGGTCCGGACCCTCCGTCACGAGGGTGCGCACGGCCTCGGCGTCGTTGAGCCCGACGCCGGCGGTGAGCGTGTCGGCGATGTGCGACTCGAGGGTGTCGTCGGCCGTCGTCACGGCCGCGATCCCGCCCTGTGCCCACCGCGTGTTGGTGTCGGGCAGGGCGCCCTTGGTCACCACGGTGACGCGGCATCCGCGCTCGGCCGCGTGCAGCGCGGCGGTGAGACCCGCGATGCCGCTGCCGACCACGACGACGTCGGTCATTTCACCGCGCCGTTCGGCTTGGCGGCGAGCATGCGCTCGAGTGCGACGGTGGCGGGCTCGGCGACATCGGCGGGGACGGTGATGCGGTTGACGACCTCGCCGGCGACGAGGGACTCGAGGACCCAGGCGAGGTACCCGGGGTGGATGCGGTACATCGTCGAGCACGGGCACACGACCGGGTCGAGGCAGAAGATCTCGTGCTGCGGGTACTGGGCGGCCAGGCGCTGGACGAGGTTGATCTCGGTCCCGACGGCGAAGGTCGTCGGCTCTTCGGCCGCGGCGATCGCCGTGCGGATGATGTCGGTGGACCCTGCTTCATCGGCGGCGTCGACCACGTCCATCGGGCACTCGGGGTGCACGATCACGCGAACCCCGGGATGTTCGGCGCGCGCCTTGTCGATCTGGGCGACGCTGAACCGGCGGTGCACCGAGCAGAAGCCGTGCCAGAGGATCACCCGGCTGTCCTCCAGCTGCTCGACCGTGGAGCCGCCGAGGGGGCGGCGGGGGTTCCACATCGGCATCCGGTCGAGGGGCACGCCCATCGCCTTGGCGGTGTTGCGCCCCAGGTGCTGATCGGGGAAGAACAGCACCCGCCGGCCGCGGGCGAACGCCCACTCCAGGACCGTGCGTGCGTTCGAGGAGGTGCACACGATCCCCCCGTGGCGGCCGACGAAGCCCTTGATCGTGGCGCTGGAGTTCATGTACGTGACCGGGATGACGGGCACGAGCCCCTCGGCATCCGGTGTCTCGAGATCGCCGAGCACGTCGGCGAGCTGCTCCCAGCACTCCTCGACCTCGTCGATGTCGGCCATGTCGGCCATCGAGCACCCCGCGGCGAGGTTGGGCAGGATGACGGACTGCTCCGGCCGCGACAGCAGGTCGGCGGTCTCCGCCATGAAGTGCACGCCGCAGAACACGATCGCCTGCGCCTCGGGGTGTGCCTTCGCCGCGTTGGCGAGCTGGAACGAGTCGCCGACGTAGTCGGCGTGTCGCACGACCTCTTCGCGCTGGTAGAAGTGGCCGAGCACGACGACACGGTCGCCGAGGGTCTCCTTGGCCGCGCGGATGCGCGCATCGAGCTCGTCGTCCGAGGCCTCTCGGTACTCGCGGGGGAGCTCGCCCTGGCGGGGCGCCCCGGTGGGGATGACGTCGCCCATCGATGAGCCGGGACCGTAGCCCGGACGCGTGTCGAAGTCCCAGGGTCCCACCGCGAGGTCGGTCGTACAGGTGGCTTCGGTCGATGCACCGGAGACGATCGCCTGGATGACGTGATCGACGGAGGGGTCGACCGCCGGGCGGGGCTGCAGGGTGAGAGATGTCGTGCTCATGGACGTTCCGATCACTGACGGGACGTGAGCGGGCCGCGGTCGGCGAGCTCCACGTCACGGTTGTAGCGGTAGAGGCGGGCAGGGCGATGGCTTCCGGTGCGGAAGCGCTCGGTCGGGATGAGAGTGTCGGAGGTGTCGATCTGCCGGCGGAAGTTCGCCGGATCGAGGCGTCGACCGAGGATCGTCTCGGTGACCTCGCGCAGGTCGGCGAGGGTGAACTCGTCGGGCAGCAGGCCGTGCGCGATACGGCTGTAGCCGACCTTGTTGCGCAGACGCCACAGCGTGTACTCGACGATGTCGTTGTGGTCGAACGCCAGGGGCGGCAGGTCCGTCGCGTCGAACCATTCGACGTTCTCGGGGGCGTCGCCCTGGCGGGCGTGCGCCGCGACCTGGGCGTCGACCTCGTCGGAGCGCAGCAGCGCCCAGTACACGATCGACACGACACGCGTGGGGGAGCGGTCGACGGCGCCGAAGGCGTACAGCTGCTCGAGATAGCTGGGGGTGAGGCCGGTCGTCTCCTCGAGCGTGCGGGAGGCGGCGGCGTCGAGGCTCTCGGCGGGATCGAGCCACCCGCCGGGGAGGGCCCACCGTCCGTCGTACGGATCGCGCGTGCGGCGCACGAGCGGGAGGGAGAGCACCGGCTCGTCGCCGACGCTGCGGCGGACGCTGAAGATCACCGTCGACACCGCGACGCGCACATCGGTCTCGCGGGGTTCGGGCTGAGGGGTTCGTGTCATGGTGACCATATCTCCGTGGGCGATCTTAGTGTCATCTCGACCCGAAGGGCAAACGGCACTCTCTCAGCGGTGCCCCGTACGCTGTGGCGAGACCCTGGAGGTAGGGATGCCGCTCGTCGACATCGTGCTGATCGTGCTGCTCGCACTCGCGTTCATCGTGGGCATCGCCCGCGGTTTCCTCGCCACGATCGGCTTCTTCGCCGGCCTGGCGCTCGGCGGGATCGCCGCGTACTGGCTCATCCCGTACGTGGGCCAGTGGGTCACCGACCCGCTGTGGCGCGGCGCGGCGATCGTGGCCGCCGGGGTGCTGCTGCTCCTGCTCGGAGCGGCGCTGGGCACCGCGATCGGCAACACCCTCCGCCGCGGTGTCGACCGGATCAAGCTCCGCATCCCCGAGCGGATCCTCGGCGGGGCCGTCAACCTCGCCGCCGCCGCGCTGGCGCTGTCGTTCTTCGCGGGCACGCTGACCACCGCGGGGGTACCGATCGTCTCGGCCGCACTGGCCTCGTCCACCGTCGTCCGCACCATCGACCGGATCACCCCCGAGCCCGTGCGCGTCGCCCTCGCCGAGCTTCGCGGAACCGTGTTCGCCGACGGCATCCCGCGCCTCGGCCAGCTGATCCAGATCGGTCCGGTTCCGAGCGCTCCCGCGATCGCGCTCGACGACCCCGCGCTCACCCGCGCCGCCCAGTCCGTTGCGCGGATCACCGGGACCGCCTACGCGTGCGGTGTCACCGCGAGCGGGTCGGGCTTCGTCGTCGCGGACGACCGCGTCGTCACCAACGCCCACGTCGTCGCGGGCGTCGACGCGCCGCTGGTCGAACTGCCCGGCCAGGCGGCGAAAGAGGGGCGAGTGGTCTACTTCGATCCCGTGGACGACCTCGCCGTCATCGCCGTCGACGGCCTGGATGCCGCGGCCCTCCCGGTCGTGCCCGCGCTCGCGGTCGGGTCGGCCGCCGTCGTACAGGGCTACCCCTACGGCGGGCCGTTCACGTCGGGCGGCGCTCAGGTGCTGTCGGAGGGGACGGTCCCGGTGCCGGACATCTACGGCGACCAGTCGGCCCCGCGGGACATCTACGCCCTGGGTGCGGTGGTGCGACCGGGGAATTCCGGCGGACCGCTGCTGACGTCGGCGGGTGAGGTCGCCGGGGTGGTGTTCGCCCGGTCCGAGACCGACGACGACGTCGGCTACGCCATGACGCCCGCCGAGCTGGACCCCGTGCTGGCGCAGCTCGGGTCGATGTCGGCGCCGGTGGCATCCGGGAGCTGCACGACACGCTGACCCGCCGGTGAGCGCCGCGGTGGGCTGTGCGGGCGCGTCGCCTCGGTTATGCTGGCGCCACAAGTCCACACCGGCCCCATGATCGATGCGGGAGAGCTCCGGCGAACGCAGCCGGACACCGAAGGAGCAAGCCTCCCCGCCAATCTCTCAGGTACGCGTACCGCCTCGATCGGGCCACTCTGGAAAGAGACCCGGATGCCATCGGCCGGGTCCGCCGACGGTGAAAGCCCGCGTCCCCGGACGCCGGGCGAAACTCTCAGGTCCATGACAGAGGGGGAGTTCTCAGGCGCCGCCCGGCGTCTGACCGTCCTCGCGAACGGCAGAACTCATGACCGACACCCCCGCTCCACCGCGCTCGTCGCCCTTGCACGATCGGCACGAGGCCCTCGGCGCCTCGTTCACCGACTTCGGTGGGTGGAACATGCCTGTGCGGTACACCTCCGACCTCGCCGAGCACCGCGCGGTGCGTGAGGCCGCCGGGCTCTTCGACATCTCGCACATGGCCGAGTTCTGGGTCCGCGACGGACGCGCGGCCGACTTCCTCGACTACGTCCTGGCCGGCCGCGTGTCGGCGATGCGGATCGGCAAGGCCAAGTACTCCCTCGTCCTCGCCGAGTCGGGCGGCATCGTCGACGACGTCATCGTCTACCGCACCGGCGAGCAGCACTACCTCGTCATCGCGAACGCGAGCAACCGAGACGCGGTCGCCGCAGCCTTCGAACGGGCGCGCTCGACGTGGTCGACGGCCCAGGCGTCCGTCGACGGCCCGCCCCCGGGCGGCGAGTACGCGGTGTCGTCGGGCGGTCACGCCCCCCTCGTGGAGGACGTGACCGACTCCGTCGCCCTCGTCGCTCTGCAGGGACCGAGGGCCCGCGGCATCCTCGAGTCCATCGCCGAGATCACGATCCTCAGCACTCCGCTCGACGAGCTCGGCTACTACGCCTTCACGGAGGGCACGTTCGACGGGGATTCGCTCTTCATCGCCCGCACCGGCTACACCGGCGAGGACGGGTACGAGCTGCTCGTCTCGGTGAAGCGGGCCGCTGACCTGTGGGATGCGCTGCTGGCGGCCGGAGCGTCGGAGGGGCTCGTCCCGTGCGGTCTCGCCGCGCGCGACACTCTGCGACTCGAGGCCGGTATGCCGCTCTACGGACACGAACTCTCGCGGGATGTGACGCCCGCGCAGGCGGGACTCGGCCGCGTCGTTTCCGCCGACAAGACCGCGTTCGTCGGCAAAGACGGGCTGATGTCGCGACCCGCCGACGCTCCGGTGCTCGTGGGGCTCGTCTCCGAGGGCAGGCGCGCGGGCCGCGCCGGATACCCCGTGCTCGACGGGGACGACGTCGTCGGCGAGATCACCAGCGGCGCACTCAGCCCGACCCTCGGCTACCCCGTCGCGATGGCATACGTCTCCCCGGCCTCGGCCGAGCCCGGCACCACCCTGACCATCGACGTGCGCGGAACACGCATCCCCGCGACCGTCACCCCCCTTCCCTTCTACCGGAGGAACGCATGACCGACCTGACCGCTCTCCGCTACACCTCCGAGCACGAATGGATCGCCGTCGACGGCGACGTCGCCACCGTGGGCATCACCGACTTCGCCGCCGAGAAGCTCGGTGACGTCGTCTTCGTCGACCTCCCCGCCGCCGACTCCGCGGTCACCGCCGGCGACGTCTGCGGCGAGATCGAGTCCACCAAGTCGGTGGGCGAGCTCTACGCCCCCCTCGACGGCACGGTCGTCGAGGTCAACGACGCCGTCGTCGACGACCCGTCGCTCGTCAACGCCGATCCCTTCGGCGAGGGGTGGCTCGTCAAGATCCGTCTCGAGGGCGATCTGCCCGGCGACCTCCTCGACCGCGCCGCATACGAGGACCTCACCGCATGAGCCTGGCCACCGCCCCCCGCACGGATGCCGCGGCGCCCGCCGCCTTCACCGATCGCCACATCGGCATCGACGCCCACGACCGCGCCCGCATGCTCGAGGTCGTCGGGTACGACAGCGTCGAGCAGCTCGTCCAGACCGCCGTCCCGGCATCCATCCACGTCCGTCCCCGCGCGACGAGCGACCTGCCGCCCGCCGCGACCGAGGCGGAAGCCCTCGCGGAACTGCGCGAGCTGGCATCCGCCAACCGGTCCGCCCGGCCGATGATCGGGTTGGGGTACTACGACACGTTCACCCCGTCGGTGATCCAGCGCAACGTCCTCGAGAACCCGTCCTGGTACACCGCCTACACGCCGTATCAGCCCGAGATCTCGCAGGGCCGCCTGGAAGCGCTCATCAACTTCCAGACCATGGTCACCGACCTCACGGGCCTCGCGACCGCCAACGCCTCGATGCTCGACGAATCCACCGCGGTCGTGGAGGGCATGCTCGTCGCCCGCCGCGCGTCCAAAGTGAAGACCGACGTCTTCCTCGTCGACGCCGACGCGCTCCCGCAGACCAAGGCGCTGCTCGCGCACCGCGCCGCCGCCGTCGGCATCCAACTGGTCGAGACGACGTACGACGGCGAGGTCCCCGAGAGCTTCGGTGCCTTCGTGCAGTACCCCGGTGCCACCGGACGGGTGTGGGACTTCTCCGACGTCGCCTCCGCGGTTCACCGGCACGGCGGTCTCGTCGTCGCCGCCGCCGACCTCCTGGCGCTGACCCTGCTCCGCTCGCCCGGCGCCCTCGGCGCCGACGTCGCCGTGGGCACGACGCAGCGCTTCGGCGTGCCGCTCGGCTTCGGTGGTCCGCACGCGGGGTACATGGCCGTGCGCGCCGGACTCGAGCGCCAGCTGCCCGGGCGCCTCGTGGGCGTCTCGGTGGATGCCGCGGGCAACCCCGCCTACCGACTGTCGCTGCAGACGCGCGAGCAGCACATCCGCCGCGAGAAGGCCACCTCGAACATCTGCACGGCCCAGGTGCTGCTGGCCGTCATGGCGGCGATGTACGCCGTCTACCACGGCCCCGACGGGCTGCGCGCGATCGCGACCCGGGTCGCGCAGACCGCCGATGCCCTGGCATCTGCTCTCGTCGCGTACGACCTGCACCTCGCCGCGGACGCGTTCTTCGACACCGTCCGCGTGCACGTCCCCGGGCGCGCGCAGGACGTCGTCGACCGCGCCCGTGAGCGCGGCTACCAGCTGCTGTGGGTCGATGATGCCACGGTGGGCGTCGCGGTCGACGAGACGACGACGGATGCCGACGTCGCCGCGATCGTGGCGTCCTTCGGGCTGCCCACGGAGGCCCTGCCCGAGGGTGAGGCCCTCCGCCGGGTGCCCGCGCGCCTGCACCGCGAGGACGCCTACCTCACCCACCCCGTCTTCCACGCGCACCGCAGCGAGACCGCGATGATGCGCTACCTCAAGACGCTCGCCGATCGCGACTATGCGCTGGACCGCGGCATGATCCCGCTCGGGTCGTGCACGATGAAGCTGAACGCCGCGACGGAGATGGCCGCGATCTCGTGGCCGGAGTTCTCTCGGGTGCACCCGTTCGCGCCGGAGGCCGACGTCCACGGGTACCTCGCGATGATCGAGCAGTTGGAGCGCTGGCTCGCCGAGGTCACCGGGTATGACGCGGTGTCGCTCCAGCCGAACGCGGGGTCGCAGGGCGAACTGGCCGGGCTCCTCGCGATCCGCGGGTTCCACCACGCCAACGGCGACGCGCAGCGGACGGTGTGTCTCATCCCGTCGTCGGCGCACGGCACGAACGCCGCCTCCGCGATCCTCGCCGGGATGCGCGTCGTCGTGGTCGCGTGCGATGAGGCAGGCAACGTCGACCTGGACGATCTGCGCGCCAAGATCGCGCAGCACGCGGAGGAGCTGTCGGCTCTGATGATCACGTACCCCTCGACGCACGGGGTGTACGAGCACGACGTGCTCGAGATCACGCAGGCCGTCCACGACGCCGGCGGCCAGGTATACGTCGACGGGGCGAACCTCAACGCACTGCTCGGGTTCGCCCGCTTCGGCGACCTCGGCGGCGACGTGTCGCACCTGAACCTCCACAAGACCTTCGCGATCCCGCACGGCGGGGGCGGGCCGGGTGTCGGCCCCGTGGCGGCGAAGGCGCACCTCGCGCCATACCTCCCCTCGCACCCGTTCTCGCAGCGCGCCGACCATGCCGGCGGGGTGTTCGACGGCGGCCCGGTGTCGGCGGCCCCGCACGGCTCGGCCGGCATCCTGCCGATCTCCTGGGCCTATGTGCGCATGATGGGAGCGGAGGGGCTGCGTCAGGCGACCGCCGCGGCCGTGCTGTCGGCGAACTACATCGCCGCCCGTCTGCGCGCGCACTACCCGGTGCTGTACGCCGGGGAGGGCGGACTGGTCGCGCACGAGTGCATCCTCGACCTGCGTCCGCTCAAGGACCAGACCGGGATCACCGTCGACGACGTCGCCAAGCGACTCATCGACTACGGCTTCCACGCGCCGACGATGTCGTTCCCGGTCGCGGGCACCTTGATGGTGGAGCCGACCGAGAGCGAAGACCTCGCCGAGCTCGACCGGTTCGTGGATGCCATGATCGCGATCAAGAACGAGGCCCTCGCCGTCGCCGCGGGGGAGTGGCCCGCCGACGACAACCCGCTCGTGAACGCCCCGCACACCGCGGAGGCGGCCGTGGCGAACGAGTGGACCCACCCGTATCCGCGGGAGACGGCGGTGTACCCGGAGCGCTCGCTGGTGCGCGGGAAGTACTGGCCGCCGGTCCGCCGCATCGATCAGGCCTACGGCGATCGCAATCTCGTGTGCTCCTGCCCGCCGCCGGAGGCCTTCGCGTAACGCTCGGCTCCCGGGGCGAAGGCGTTCGGGCCTGCTCCCGCGAGACGCACCGCGCTGACATCTCCCGCGCATCCTGAACGGGAGATGTCAGCGCGGCGCGCGCCGGGGAACCCCCAGGGTGCATTGGATAGGGTGCCCCTGTGCACCTCGGGCAGTACCAGCAGACCTCGACACCGCGACGCCGCTCCGCCGGGCTGGTCGCCTTGACCGTGGCCGCGGCCATCGCCCTGACCGGATGCACGGCTCCCGAGCCGGCTCCGGCCCAGGAGTCTCCCGCCCCCACGACGCTGACCGTCGGCGTGGTGGGAACCCCCACCAGCTTCAACTCCGCCACGGTGCACGGTGACACGCCCGCCAACCGAGCCGTCTCGGCGCTGATCGACGAACACCTGGGTTCGCTCGACGGGACCCTGCAGGTCGTCCCGAACGACGGTCTCGGCCGCATCACGCGCATCGAGGGCGACCCGCTCACGGTGAGCTACGAGCTGTTCCCCGATCGCGTGTGGTCGGATGGCACCCCCATCACCCTGGACGATCTCCTGTTCGGCTGGGCCGTGTCGTCCCACTACTTCGACGACGCGACCTACGACGAGGCCGGCGCGGTCGTCTCCGGCACGCGCTATTTCGAGACGTCGGGACCGATCGACCCGAACGCGCGGACCTCGCGCCCCACGCTCGATCGAGCATCCGACACGCTGACGCTCACCTACGACGAGCCGTTCGCCGACTGGAACCGCCAGTGGCTGCTCGACCGGCCCGTCCACGTCGTCGCCGCGAAGGCCGGCGTGAGCGTCCGCGATCTCATGACGGCGATCCTGACCACGCCCGAGGGCGATCCGACCGCCCCGGTCGCCCCCAACCCCGTGCTGGCTGCTGCGGCCGCCGCCTGGAACACCGGGTTCGACGCTGCGCCGGACGGGACGCTGGACCCGTCGGCGGCTGTCGCGTCCGGTCCGTGGAGGGTCGGCGAAGCGACGAGCTCCTCGCTCACGCTCATCCGTCGCGACGACTACCAGGGCGGGCACTACCCGGGCCTGGAGGGACTGACCGTGCGCTTCTTCCCGGACCGGGCGGCACAGGTCGCGGCGGTGGCAGCCGGCGAGGTCGATATCGCCAACATCGGGGATCCCGATGCCGGTGACCTCGAGGCGCTCGCCGACGCCGACGTGTCCGTGCTGACCGGACCCACGGCAGAGACACTGCAACTGCGATTCGCCGACACCACCTCCGACGCGCTGCGTCAGGCCGTCACGCTGTCGCTGGACCGCGACGAGATCGTGCGGGAGCTCCTGGGCGAGGAGCGAAGCGACGCCCGCCCGCTGCAGTCGTTCCTCTCCTCGCCCGCCACCGGTCAGACCTACACCGACCTCGTCGCAGGCAACGGCGCACCGGGTACGGGAAGTGATCCCGGTGCCGCGCGCTCAGCTCTCGACGATCGTCCGGCCGTCTTGCGCGTCGCCCACGACCCCACCGACGAGATCTCGGCGGCCGTCTTCGCTCGGATGATCACGATGGGCGCCGAGGCGGGCATCGCCGTGCGCGCCGTGGCCGCCGACGAGGTTCCGGATGCCACCCTCGCCTGGGTGGGCGAGGACGAGAGCCTCTACCGGTCGGCGCGCGACCGGCTCGCCGAGGGGGTCACGACCGTCGAGGCCGAGAAGACCTTCCGCGAGATGACCCGCGACACCGATCCGGTGGACGTGCTCGCGCGCGCCACGGAGATCGATCGGGCGCTGTTCGCCGCCTACGCCGGTGTGCCGCTTCTCGAGCGGACCGGTGCGATCGCCGTGGCCAAGGGCGTGGGCGGAGTCACCTACACCTCCGAACCGAACGGCGTGCCGCCGTCGTTCTGGACCTGGTCGCCGCCGGAGCCGTGAGCCCGGGTGCACATCGCGTCACGGGGTCGGGGTCGCCGTCGGAGCGGGGGTGGGCGACGGGGGAGCGAAGACACCGGGCCACCACGCTGCCGCCAGCGGGTAGCCGACGAACGCGACGATGTCGATGAGGGTATGCGCCACGACCAGCGGCATGACCCGTCCCCATCGCTTGTAGCACCACCCGAACACCAGGCCCATCACAACGTTGCCGAGGGCGGACGGCCAGCCCTGGTAGAGGTGGTAGCTGCCGCGGAGGAGGGCGGTCGAGACGATGATCCACGTCCACGACCACCCCAGTCGCCGCAGCCGATCGAACAGATACCCGAGGAAGATCACCTCCTCGGTGAGACCCGCGCGCAGCGCCGCGAGGATCAGGAGCGCGATCACCCACCAGGACGAGTCCAGTGGCGCGGGCACCACGGTGATGCTCTGACCCAGCATCCGACCCACGGCGTACACGCCGATGCCGGGGACTCCGATGAGGGCGACGAGCGCCGCCCCTCTGCCGAGATCGGACCCGAACCGGCGGAAGTCCAGCCCCATGCGGCGCAGCGCGTTGTCGGCCGGCTCCCACAGCAGGTACAGGGCGAGAGCGACCAGCGCGAGCGAGAAGAAGATGTCGAGGGACTGGTACAGCGCGTCCCAGAACGGTTCGGCGCTGCGAGAAGGGTTCAGCTGAGTCTGCTGCTGGGAGATCGGCGCGCGCGTGGCGGCACGGACGAACGACACGACGGAGTAGATCGCGGACTGCCCGACACTGACCAGAAGCACGAGCACGATCTCCCACGCGAGGCGATGCCGCGCGAAACGATCGGACGCGGGGCGTCCCGAAGGGCCGTGGCTCACGGTTTTCGGCGGTGGATCACTTTGCCACATTCGAGGCCTCCCGAGTAAAGCCTTTGTAACGGTTCTGCCCGCGATGAGAAGCAGGACGTTCATGTTGCCTAGGGTGTTCCTATCCTGCCCCCCGGAGGCGTGCGATAGTTCACGACCCGTGTTCACGCTCCGGACGGGCTTCATTCCCTTCCCTGGAGGAACTGTGAAGCGCAACAAGATTGCCCTCACCAGTCTCGCTCTGCTGGGTGTCGCCGGGCTCGCGCTCGCCGGCTGCTCGGCAGGCGGCGACGACTCGGGTGACGCCGGCTCGGCCGACGCCACGGCCATCATCACCACCAACGGCTCGGAGCCCGAGAACCCGTTGATCCCGACCGCGACGAACGAGGTCGGCGGTGGCAAGATCCTCGACGCCATCTTCGCCGGTCTGGTCTCGTACGAGGCCGACGGCGCACCGGTGAACGACATGGCCGAGGAGATCACGGTCAACGACCCGCAGAACCTGACCGTCAAGATCAAGGAAGGCCAGACCTTCAGCGACGGTGAAGAGGTCACCGCCGACAACTTCATCAAGGCGTGGAACTACGGGGCTCTCGCCTCGAACGAGCAGTACAACAGCTACTTCTTCGAGGACATCGTCGGCTTCAGCTACGACGAGGACAGCGAGCTCACCGGTCTGCAGCAGGTCGATGACTACACCTTCACGATCGCGCTGAACAAGCCCGCGTCCGACTTCGCACTCCGCCTGGGCTACTCGGCGTACTACCCGCTGCCCGATGTCGCTTTCGACGACATGGACGCCTTCGGTGAGAACCCGATCGGAAACGGTCCCTACAAGCTCGCCAGCGAGGGCGCCTGGCAGCACAACGTCCAGATCGACCTCGTCAAGAACGAGGACTACCAGGGCGTTCGTCAGGCACAGAACGGCGGCCTGACGATCTCGTTCTACGCCTCGCAGGACGCCGCCTACGCTGCGCTGCTCGGTGGCGAGCTCGACGTCCTCGACGCCGTGCCGCCGTCCGCTCTCGCCAGCTTCGAGTCCGACCTCGGCGACCGCGCGGTCAACCAGCCCGCCGCTGTCTTCCAGTCGTTCACGATCCCCGGACGCCTCGAGCACTTCTCGGGCGAAGAGGGCGAGCTGCGCCGCGCCGCGATCTCGCACGCGATCAACCGTGAGGAGATCACCTCGACGATCTTCCAGGGCACCCGCACCCCCGCCACCGACTTCACCTCGCCCGTCATCGACGGCTGGTCGGACGACCTCGAGGGCTCGGACGTTCTCGAGTTCGACCCCGAGAAGGCCAAGGAGCTGTGGGCTCAGGCCGACGCCATCGCGCCGTGGACCGGTTCGTTCCAGATCGCGTACAACGCCGACGGTGGACACGACCAGTGGGTCGACGCCGTGTCGAACCAGCTCGCGACCACCCTCGGCATCGAGGCGTCGGGCGCTCCCTACCCGACCTTCGCCGAGCTGCGCGCCCAGGTGAACAACGACTCGATCACCACCCCGTTCCGCAGCGGTTGGCAGGCCGACTACCCCGGTCTGTACAACTTCCTCGGACCGCTCTACGCGACCAACGCGGGCTCGAACGACGGTGACTACTCCAGCGCGGAGTTCGACCGTCTGCTGGCCGAGGGCATCTCCTCGACCGACCTCGAGGAGGCCAACCGCCTCTTCGGCGAGGCGCAGACCGTCCTGTTCAAGGACCTGCCCGCCATCCCGCTGTGGTACTCGAACGTCACCGGTGGCTACGCCGAGACGGTTCAGAACGTCGAGTTCGGTTGGAACTCGGTGCCGCTGTTCCACGAGATCACCAAGGTCGGCTAACATCGCCTGATCACTCACCCGCGAGGCGGTGACGTACCCGTCACCGCCTCGCGTGGTGTGTTCCAGCCGTGCACTGCTCATCGGCGGTGCACGGCTTTCGTGCGGTGCCACATCCGAGGCATCCATCCATTCCCCGAAGGGAGACGAGGGTGGGCTATTACATCCTCAGACGACTCCTGCAGGTCATACCGGTGTTCTTCGGTGCGACGCTGCTGATCTATTTCATGGTCTTCGCCATGCCGGGAGACCCGATCCTGGCACTGTTCGGCGACCGGACCCCGAACCCGACCCTGCTGGAGCAGATCAGGGAGCAATACCACCTGAACGAACCATTCATCGTTCAGTACTTCTACTACATCACCGGCGTCCTGCAGGGCGACTTCGGCGTGAGTTTCTCCGGCCAGAGTGTGAACGACATCCTCGCTCGCGCGATCCCCGTCACACTGCGCCTGGCCGTCATGGCGATCGCGATCGAGCTGACGCTGGCGATCATCATCGGCACCGTCTCGGCGCTGCGCAAGGGCAAGATCTTCGACAACGTCTCGCTGATCGTCGCGCTCGTGTTCGTCGCGGTCCCGGTCTTCGTGCTCGCGTTCCTCGCGCAGTACTTCCTGGCGATCCAGTTCGGATGGTTCCGCGCCACCGTGGGCGGTCAGAACGGCTGGGGCGATCTGTGGCTTCCCGCGCTCGTCCTGGGCTTCAGCCTCTATGCGACGAGCATGCGCCTGACTCGCGCGTCGGTCATCGACACGTTGAACCAGGACTGGGTGCGCACCGCATACAGCAAGGGCCTGCCGCGTCGCCGCGTCATCCCCGTCCACGTGCTGCGCAACTCGCTCATCCCCGTGATCACCAACAGCGCGACGAACTTCGGCGTGCTGATGGTCGGTGCCACGGTCACCGAGGGCATCTTCGCCATTCCCGGTGTCGGCGGCACCCTCTACCAGGCGACCATCCGCCAGGAGGGGCCGACCGTCGTGTCCTTCGTGACGGTCTTCGTCGTCTTCTACGTGCTGATCAACCTCGTGGTTGATCTGCTCTACGGTCTGCTCGACCCGAGGATCCGTTATGCCAAGTGATCGCACCCCCGCCCCGCACTACGTCGCGCCGGTGCGCGACGTCGTCGACGCCGTCGACGCTGTCCGTGTCGGCGACAAGCCCCGCAGCCTGTGGGCCGATGCGTGGCGCGACATGCGTCGTCGTCCGACCTTCTGGATCACCTCGGCCGTCGTGTTCGTCGTCGTCCTCATGGCGTTCTTCCCGACCTTGTTCACGCAGGTCGAGCCGTACGGCGCCGGTTGCTCTCTGGCGAACAGCAACGCCGGACCCACCGACGGGCACCCGCTGGGCTTCACCCTTCAGGGCTGCGACATCTGGTCGCGCATCGTGCACGGTGCCCGCACGTCGCTGCTCGTCGGGTTCCTCGCCACGGCCATCGGCACCATCATCGGCACCGTCATGGGTTCGTTCGCGGGCTTCTACGGAGGATGGCTCGACTCGCTGCTCTCGCGCGTCGGCGACATCTTCTTCACGATCCCCTACGTGCTCGCCGCCATCGTCGTCATGAGCGTGTTCTCGCAGAACCGCACGCCGCTCGTCTTGGCTTTCGCCATCGGCGGGTTCGCGTGGGCATCGACCGCTCGCGTGGTGCGAGCCGAGATCCTGCGCGTGCGGCAGGCCGACTACATCACCGCCAGCCGGGCGCTCGGTCTCTCGCGCTTCCGCACCCTTCTGTCGCACGCGCTCCCCAACGCGCTCGCCCCGGTCATCGTCGTCACGACGATCACGCTGGGCGCGGCGATCTCCGCCGAGGCGACCCTGTCGTTCCTGGGTCTCGGCCTGGGCAGCACGGTCATGTCGTGGGGTCTGGACATCGGACAGGCGCAGTCTTCGCTGCGCGTGGCACCGATGGCGCTCATCTACCCATCGATCGCCCTCACCGTCACGGTTCTGGCGTTCATCATCCTGGGCGAGCTGCTGCGCGACGCCCTCGACCCGAAGGCGAGGGCACAGCGATGAACGCACGTTCCAGCGCACCACTGCTGAGCATTCGCGATCTCAAGGTCGCCTTCGACGCGGGCAAGACGTCGCGTCAGGTGCTGCACGGCGTCAGCCTCGACATCCACGCCGGCGAGACCCTCGCGATCGTGGGCGAGTCCGGCTCCGGCAAATCGACGACCGCCTCGGCGATCGTCAACCTGCTGCCGGGCACGGGCCATGTCACGGGTGGATCGATCACCCTCGAGGGTCGGGAGCTGACCGATCTGAGCATCGCTCAGATGGAGGCCGTGCGCGGTCGCGAGATCGGCTACGTTCCCCAGGACCCGATGTCGAACCTCAACCCGGTGTGGAGCATCGGCTTCCAGGTCAAGGAGGCGATCCGGGCCAATGGCATCGCGACCGGGCGCAGGGAGGTCGAGCAGCGTGCCATCGAGGTGCTGAAGCAGGCCGGGCTGAGCGACGCAGAGCGTCGCCTGCACCAGTTCCCGCACCAGTTCTCGGGCGGTATGCGCCAGCGCGCCCTCATCGGCATCGGTCTCGCGGCCGACCCGAAGCTCCTGATCGCCGACGAGCCGACCTCGGCGCTCGACGTCACGGTCCAGCGCGTCATCCTCGACCACATGGCCTCGCTGACGCGCGAGCGCGGGACCTCGGTGCTGCTCATCACGCACGACCTGGGGCTGGCTGCCGAGCGCGCCGACACCATCGTGGTGATGAACCGGGGCGAGATCGTGGAATCGGGGCCCAGCCGGGAGATCCTCGAGAACCCGCAGCACCCGTACACCCAGCGCCTCGTCGCTGCGGCGCCCAGCCTGGCGTCGCAGCGCATCCAGGCGCGCGTCGAGGACCGCGGCATCCTGCACGAGTCCGACATCGACGCCCCCGCCACGGTCAAGGTGACGGAGCTGGTCAAGGAGTACAAGATCCGCCAGGGCGGCTTCCGGAGCGAGCAGTTCCGCGCGGTCGACGGCGTCTCGTTCGAGATCCCGCGCGGCAAGACGCTGGCGCTGGTCGGCGAGTCGGGTTCGGGCAAGTCGACGGTGGCCAAGATGCTGCTCAAGCTCGAGGAGCCCACCTCGGGCACCATCGAGATCGACGGCGTCGACTCGGGCGGCCTGTCCTCGCGGGAGGCGTTCGCGCTGCGTCGTCGCATGCAGCCGGTGTTCCAGGACCCCTACGGTTCGCTCGACCCGCTGCGCAACATCGGGTCGTGCATCGCCGAGCCGCTGGAGATCCACAGGGTCGGCGACAAGGCGTCGCGCCGCGCGCGCGTCGCCGAGCTGCTGGACCAGGTGTCCTTGCCGCAGGAGGTGGCTTCGCGCTATCCCAACGAGCTGTCCGGCGGTCAGCGTCAGCGCGTCGCGATCGCGCGTGCCCTGGCGCTCAAGCCCGACATCCTCGTCCTGGACGAGGCCGTCTCGGCGCTCGACGTGCTGGTGCAGGCCCAGGTCCTGCAGCTGCTTGCCGAGCTGCAGGGCGAGCTCGGACTGACGTACCTGTTCATCACCCACGACCTCGCTGTCGTGCGGGTGGCTGCGGACCTGGTCTGCGTCATGGAACGGGGCAAGGTCGTCGAGCAGGGCACGGTCGACGAGATCTTCGCCCAGCCGTCCCAGGAGTACACGCGGCGTCTGCTCGACGCCATCCCCGGCGCGACACTGTCGCTCGGCGGCAAGTGACGCGAGACGAGCGCTTCCGGGGCGCGGGGCACCCACGGGTGTTCCGCGCCCCCTCGGCCGTGTTCGCGCTGGCGCTCGGCGCCGTCCTGGCCGCGGTGCTGCTGGTGGACGCCGCCCTCCGCGCGGGAGTGGGGGAGATGCTCCTCATCGCCCCGTGGCTGCTCCTGGCCCTGTGGGGCGTATACGCGCTCCTGTTCGCGCCGCACGTGCGCGTCGATGCGGACGGCATCCGGATCCACAACCCCCTGCGGATCGCCGACATCCCGTGGCCGCGCGTCGTGGACATCGACATGCGCTGGCAGCTCGAGGTGCGCACCGACGAGCCTCGCGTCTCCCGGGCCTACGGCGGACCCGTGGCCGGTCGCCCGGGGCGTCCGCCCCTGCGCCGCGACGACGACCGCGGGCGTCGCGAACCGCCGGCCATCCGCGACCTCCTGCTCATCCGGGAGGCCTGGGAGTCGGCGCGCGACACAGCCCCCGCGGGCGCGGTGAAACGCGCATGGGACGTTCCGTCCCTCATTTCCCTGGCGGTCCTGATCGTGTGGGTTACTATCTCTTTGTTCATTTCGGGAGTACTTCGTTGAGCGCGATGCTGCGCTTCTCGGAGCTCTCGGTGACAAAGCGCTATGTCATCGCTTTGTTACGGTCGTGAAAAGTGTGGTCCCCCGGCACCTTCCTCACGAGAACGGCGACGTAGGGTCGATCGAGATCCCACGTCGGGTGCACTGATCGGCGGGGGTCTCGAAGGCGAGAGGATCCCCCCATGATGCACATCCGCCCAGCGTTCCGGACGGGCTCGCGCGCGTCATGACGCTGTACGTCCTGCGGCGTTTTCTCAACTACGCCGTGCTGAGCCTTCTGGCGACCTGCTTGGCCTACGTGCTCGGGAGCGCGCTCCTGCGTCCGCAGGACCGCTTCTACGGCATGAACCCCCGCCCGCCTCAGGAATCGATCGAAGCGAGCCTGAACGCCCTCGGCGCGAATCCCGATGTGCCGATCATCGTCCGCCTGTGGAACTGGTTGGTGAACCTGTTCACGCAGTTCTCGCTGGGCACGACGATCGGCGGACAGCAGGTGACGGCCGAGATCGCCGCCCGCGCCGGGACGAGCCTGCGTCTGCTGCTCATCGGCTCGCTGATCGGCGCCGTCGTGGGCGTGCTCGTGGGAGTGTGGGGCGCGGTGCGGCAGTACCGGGCCAGCGACCAGGTCACGACCTACGCGTCGTACCTCGTCTTCGCCACCCCGACCTTCGTCATCGGCGTCCTGCTCATGATCGCCGCAACAGGCTTCAACAATGCGGTCGGCACCCAGGTCATCCGCTTCACCGGGGAGTACACCGCCGGTGTCGAAGGGTTCTGGCCGGTCGTGGCCGACCGCGCGGTTCACCTGCTCTTGCCGACGCTCGCGCTCGTCCTCATCAGCGCGGCGTCGTACTCGCGGTACCAGCGCAGCATGATGCTCGACGTGCTGGGTGCCGACTACATCCGCACCGCCCGGGCGAAGGGGCTGCCCCGTACGCAGGCGCTGTTCCGCCATGGAGTGCGCATCGCTCTCATCCCGATGTCGACGTTCTTCGCCTACAGCTTCGGCACGTTGATCGCCGGCTCGACGATGCTCGAGATCGTGTTCTCGTGGCGGGGGATGGGGCAGTTCCAGCTCAACGCCGTGACGCAGCAGGACATCAACGCCGTGGCCGGTTCGACACTGTTCGTCGCCGTGCTGGTGTTGCTGTCGTCGACCCTGTCCGAGGTGCTGTACGCCGCACTCGACCCGAGAGTGAGGAGCTGACATGACGATGCAGGAGGAGGCGATCGACGGCACCCTGGATGCCGTCAGCCCGGTGACCCGTGATCGCAAGCCGCTCTCGCGCGGAGCGCTCGTGCGCGCGCGGTTGCGCAAGATGCCGCGGTTCTGGGTCGGTGGTGGCATCCTCGCCTTCATCGTCCTGTGGGCCTTCATCGGTCCGCTGCTCTACCCGTACGGGCCCAGCGAACGCGACTTCCTCAATGTCGGGCTCGGACCGACCCAGCTGCACTGGTTCGGCACCAACGGCATCGGTCAGGACATCTACGCCCAGACCCTCGTCGGGCTGCAGAAGTCCCTCATCATCGGCGCCCTCGCCGGGATCGGCGCGACGCTCATCGCCGCCGCGGTGGGGTCGGTCGCCGGTTACCTCGGCGGCAAGGTCGACGCCGTGATCGGCTGGCTCATCCACCTGCTGCTGGTCATCCCGTCGTTCTTCATCCTCGTGCTGTTGAGCCCGCTGACGCGCGGGCTGTCGTGGCTGGCGCTGACCTTCTTCCTCGCCGCCTTCAGCTGGATGATCCTCGCGCAGGTGGTGCGCAATCAGACCCGGTCGCTGCGCAACCGAGACTTCGTGCGCGCCGCGCGCTACATGGGGATGCCCACGCGCAAGATCCTCGGGCGCCACATCATCCCGAACATCGCCTCGCTGCTGATCATCGATGCGACCCTCGGCATCGTCGCGGCCATCATGGCCGAGACCTCGCTCAGCTACTTCGGATTCGGCGTGCAGCCGCCCGATGTCTCGCTCGGCACGCTGCTGGCCGCGGGGACGTCGGCCGCCGTCACCCGGCCCTGGCTGTTCGTGTATCCCGCGGGCGTGCTCATCGTGCTGCTGCTGGCCATCAGCCTCATCGGCGACGCCCTGCGCGACGCCATCGACCCCACGTCCGGAGCGAACCGTGACTGATCCCCGTTCCGCCACCCTCTCGTCGCCGACCGGGCGTTCGCCCCTGCTGTCGGTGCGCGACCTCAGCGTCACGTTCCCGCAGCGCGAGGGCAATGCCGTGCGCGCCGTCCGCGGAATCTCCTACGACGTGCACGAGGGCGAGTTCCTCGGCATCGTAGGCGAGTCGGGGTCCGGAAAGTCGGTGTCGTCGCTCGCGGTCATGGGGCTGCTGCCCTCGAACGCCCGCGTCGAGGGTGACATCGTCTACGACGGCCGGTCGCTGCTGTCGATGAGCGACGCCCAGCTGTCGAAGATCCGTGGCGCCGAGCTCGCCATGGTGTTCCAGGACCCGCTGTCGGCCCTGACCCCGGTCTACACCGTGGGGGACCAGATCTCGGAGGGGCTGCGGCTGCACGACCGCTCGCTGTCGGCACAGGGCGCCCACGCCCGCTCGGTCGAGCTGCTCAAGCTCGTCGGCATCCCGGATGCCGAGCGCCGAGCGCGGGCGTACCCGCACGAGTTCTCCGGTGGCATGCGCCAGCGCGCGATGATCGCGATGGCGATCGCGAACGACCCGCGCGTGATCATCGCGGATGAACCCACGACCGCTCTCGATGTGACCATCCAGGCGCAGATCCTCGAGGTGCTGCAGAAGGCGCGCGAGGTCACCGGCGCGGCCGTCGTGCTGATCACCCACGACCTCGGCGTCGTCGCCGGCCACGCCGATCGCGTGGCGGTCATGTACGCGGGCAAGCTCGTCGAGAGGGGCTCCGTCGACGAGATCTTCCACGATCCGCACATGCCGTACACGGTCGGGCTGCTGCGTTCCGTGCCGAACATGCAGACGGCCGGCACCCAGCGCCTGGTCCCTCTGGAGGGGCGACCGCCGTCCCTCGCCGACCTGCCGCAGGGGTGCCCCTTCGCCGCACGGTGCCCGATCGCGATCGACGCCTGCCGTGAGGTGGAGCCCGAGCTGGTCGCCCACGGCGTCATGCCCGACCATGTGTCCGCCTGCATTCGCGCCGACGAGGTCGCCTCGGGTGCGCTGCCGCGGCCCGACATCTTCCCGCGCCCCGAGGCGCTGGGGGCGATCCCGCCGCTGCGTCCGGACGTCACGCCGGCCGTCGAGGTCACCGATCTCGTCAAGCATTTCCCGCTGATGAAGGGGGCGGTCTTCCCGCGGCGGATCGGCACGGTTCGCGCGGTCGACGGGATTTCGTTCTCGATCCAGCCGGGCCGCACCATGGGCCTGGTGGGGGAGTCCGGGTGCGGGAAGACCACCACGATCCTCGAGATCATGGAGATGGTCGCGCCCCAGCAGGGGACGATCCGCATCAACGGCACGGACGTGGGTTCGGTGGGGCGCCGCGACAAGGCGACCCTGCGCAAGGACATCCAGATCGTGTTCCAAGACCCGATGGGCGCGATCGATCCGCGCCTCCCGGTCGGTGAGGTCATCACCGAGCCCCTTCTCGTGCAGGGCGTCTCGCGGGCGGAGCGAGACCGCAAGGTGACGGAGCTGCTCGAGCTCGTGGGGCTCGATCCCGCGATGTCCGACCGGTATCCGCACGAGTTCTCGGGTGGTCAGCGCCAACGCATCGGCATCGCCCGCGCGCTGGCGACCGACCCGGCCGTGGTCGTGCTGGACGAGCCGGTCTCGGCGCTGGACGTCTCGATCCAGGCCGGCGTCATCAACCTCCTGGAAGACCTGAAGGAGCGCCTCGGGCTGTCGTTCCTCTTCGTGGCGCACGACCTCGCTGTCGTACGTCAGATCGCGGACGACGTGTCGGTCATGTACCTCGGCCGCATCGTCGAGCAGGGCCCGGTCGACGCGGTCTTCGACGACCCGCGGCATCCGTACACGAAGGCGTTGATCTCGGCGGCGCCGATCCCCGATCCGCGCATCGAGCGATCGCGCACCCGCATCCTGCTCGACGGCGATCTGCCGAGCCCGACGCAGGAGATCTCGGGATGCCGTTTCCGCACGCGGTGCCCGCTGTACCGACTGCTGCCCGACGCCGACCGGCGCCGGTGCGACTCCGACGACCCGGGTCTGCGCCCCTCGGCGCGTTCTCGGGTGGCGTGTCACTACGCCGAACGGTCCGACCTCGTCCTGGTGACGGCGTCGGCCGAATTCCCCCCCAGGTCCCCGACCGATGGCACCACGTCGCCGGGGGCCCTCCCTGATCACCAATGAGAGGACTGATCACATGAAGATCCGCAAAGCGAAGGCTCTCGGCGCGCTCGCGCTGCTGAGCGCCGCCGCCCTGGCGATCGCGGGCTGCGCGCCGGGCAACACCGCCGCACCGTCGGCAGACCCCGAGGCGCAGAACTCCCTGCCCTCCACCGCGTGGACGCGCGCCGACGCCGCCGACGTGCAGGATGGCGGCGACCTCACGCTGGCCGTCAGCGCCATGCCCGTGAACTGGAACACCTTCCACATCGACGGCAATGAGTCGGACACCAACGACATCGCCGACACGATGCGCGGGGGCCCGATGAAGATCAACGAGACCGGTGAGCCCGTGCTCGACGAGAACTACGCCTCGTCGGTCGAACTCACCAGCGAGGATCCGCAGGTCGTCGACATCAAGCTGAACCCCGCCGCGGTCTGGGAGGACGGTACGCCGATCACCGTGGCCGACTACGTCGCGACCTGGCAGGCCAACAACGGCTCCAACGAGGAATACGTCCCCGTCTCGACGAGCGGATGGGACCAGATCTCCTCCATCGAGCAGGGTGAGGACGAGTTCAACGTCGTCATCACCTTCTCGTCGATCTACGCGGACTGGCAGTCGCTGCTTCTGTACATCCTTCCGGCCAGCGTCGCCAGCGACCCGACGACGTTCAACACCGGGTACACCTCGCAGGCGGTGCCGTCCTCGGGTCCCTTCCGTGTCGCGTCGCTCGACAACACGGCCGGCATCGTCACTCTGGAGCGCAACCCCAACTGGTGGGGCGAGACGCCCAAGCTCGACACCGTCGTCTTCCGGGCCGTGAGCCAGGACCAGCAGGGCTCGTCCTTCAGCAACGGCGAGATCGACGGACTCTACATCTCGGCGAACGCCGATCTGTACCAGACGGCTCAGAACGTCGAAGGTGCTCAGATCCAGGCGTCGAACGGTCTGACCTGGACCCACATCACGATGAACGCGGCCAACGGCCCGCTCGCCGACGTCAACGTGCGTAAGGCCGTGGCGTCCATCGTGAACCGTGAGCAGATCGCCAACACGGCGAACTCGCCTGTCGGTGTCCCTCCCATCACGCAGGGGAGCTACGTCTTCATGCCCGGTCAGGATGGCTACACCGACGAGGCGCTGCCCTACGACACCGAGGCCGGAGCGGCCTTCCTCGAGGACGCCGGGTACACCAAGGACGGCGACTCGTGGACGAAGGACGGAGAGGCTCTTTCGCTCACCGTCACGGTTCCCGCCGACACGGCGACGAACATCCAGCGCGCCGAGCAGATCCAGGCCGACCTCGGCGAGTTCGGCATCCCGGTCGAGCTCGTCTCGGTTCCCGTGGGCGGCTACTTCAGCGACTACATCATCCCGGGCGACTTCGAGATGGTGACCTTCTCGTGGGTCGGTACGGCGTTCCCGATCTCGTCGACCGAGTCGCTGTTCTCGCCGGTGGACTCGGCGCAGAACTTCACCGGCATCACCGATGACCGACTCGCCGATCTGTGGGAGCAGGCGAACAGCGAACTCGACCCCGAGGCGCGTCTGCAGACGGCGGAGGAGATCGACAAGGTGCTGTGGGAGTACGTCCCGATCATCCCGATCGCCCCGCTGCCCAACGTGTACGCCGTCAAGGAAGGTCTCGTGAACTGGGGTGCCACCCAGTTCGAGACCATCGACTGGACGATCGTGGGCTTCGCCAATAGCTGAGCCCAGGAGGGGCGGGATCCCGAGGGATCCCGCCCCTTTCGCGTGCCCGCGCGCTTCCTGAACGCCGCCTGCCGGGGGTGTCGCGTGCGCCCGGTAGACTGAACTGGCCCGATTCCGGGCGCCACCCCGAATTTTCCTGGAGACCCTCCATGGCGCACGCCCTTCGTCCTGACCTCCGAAACGTCGCGATCGTCGCGCACGTCGACCACGGCAAGACGACCCTCGTCGACGCCATGCTCCGCCAGACCAACTCGTTCGGCGACCACGCGCACGTCGAGGAGCGCGCGATGGACTCGAACGACCTCGAGCGCGAGAAGGGCATCACGATCCTCGCCAAGAACACGGCGATCACCTACAACGGTGCGCACACCGACGTGCCGGTGACGATCAACGTCATCGACACCCCCGGTCACGCCGACTTCGGTGGTGAGGTCGAGCGCGGTCTGTCGATGGTCGACGGCGTGGTGCTGCTCGTCGACGCGTCGGAGGGCCCGCTGCCGCAGACGCGCTTCGTGCTGCGCAAGGCGCTCGAGGCCAAGCTCCCCGTCATCCTGCTGGTCAACAAGACCGATCGTCCCGACGCGCGCATCGCCGAGGTCGAGGAAGAGGCGCACGACCTGCTGCTCGGTCTCGCCTCCGACCTCGTGGACGACGTGCCCGACCTCGACGTCGACGCGCTGCTGGACGTCCCGGTCGTGTACGCTTCCGGCCGTGCGGGCGCCGCGTCGCTGAACCGCCCTGACAACGGCTCCCTCCCCGACAACGACGACCTCGAGCCGCTGTTCGGCGCGATCCTCGAGCACGTCCCGGCTCCGTCGTACGACGACGAGGCGCCCCTGCAGGCGTGGGTCACCAACCTCGACTCCAGCCCCTTCCTCGGTCGTCTCGCGCTGCTGCGCATTTTCAACGGCACGCTGAAGAAGGGCCAGACGGTCGCCTGGGTGCGTCACGACGGCTCGCACTCGAACGCTCGCGTGACCGAACTGCTCATGACCAAGGCGCTGGAGCGCTTCCCCGCCGAGTCCGCCGGTCCCGGCGACATCGTCGCGATCGCCGGCTTCCCCGACATCACGATCGGCGAGACCATCGCCGACCCCGAGGACGTGCGTCCCCTGCCGGCCATCACGGTCGACGACCCCGCGATCTCGATGACCATCGGAACGAACACCTCGCCCCTCATGGGCAAGGTCAAGGGGCACAAGCTCACCGCCCGCATGGTCAAGGATCGCCTCGACCGCGAGCTCATCGGCAACGTCTCGCTCAAGGTCGTCGACATCGGACGCCCGGATGCCTGGGAGGTCCAGGGCCGCGGCGAGCTCGCCCTCGCCATTCTCGTCGAGAACATGCGCCGCGAGGGCTTCGAGCTCACCGTGGGCAAGCCCCAGGTCGTCACCAAGCGCGGCGAGGACGGCAAGCTCAAGGAGCCGTACGAGCACCTGACGATCGACGCGCCCGAGGAGCACCTCGGAGCGATCACGCAGCTCATGGCCGCCCGCAAGGGGCGCATGGACAACATGACCAACCACGGCACCGGCTGGGTCCGCATGGAGTTCGTCGTGCCCTCGCGCGGCCTCATCGGCTTCCGGAGCGAGTTCCTCACGATCACCCGCGGCACCGGTATCGCCAATGCCATCTCGCACGGCTACGACGACTGGGCCGGTTCGATCACGACCCGCCAGAACGGGTCGATCGTCGCCGACCGCCAGGGCGTCGTGACGCCGTTCGCGATGATCGCGCTGCAGGAGCGCATGAGCTTCTTCGTGCAGCCCACCGAGGAGGTCTACGAGGGCATGGTCATCGGCGAGAACTCGCGCGCCGACGACATGGACGTGAACATCACGAAGGAGAAGAAGCTGACGAACATGCGCTCGTCGACGTCGGACTCCTTCGAGTCGATGACCCCGCCGCGCTTCCTCACGCTCGAGGAGTCGCTGGAGTTCGCCCGCGACGACGAATGCGTCGAGGTCACGCCCGAGAAGGTGCGCATCCGCAAGGTCGTGCTAGACGCGACCGAGCGCGGCCGTGCCGCCTCGCGCGCCAAGCGCCAGGATGCCAACGCCTGAGGGCTCTCCCTCCACAACGGCCCCGTGCAGCTCACGCAGTGCGGGGCCGTTGCCGTGAACGGGAAGACCGTCGGGTCAGGCGCTCGACCCCTCCCGGAGCACTTTCGCGAGCGGACGACCCTTCGCCAGCTCGTCGACCATCTTGTCGAGCAGCCGGATGCGGTACATCAGCGGGTCGTCGATCTCCTCGACACGGATCCCGCAGACGACACCGGTCACATTCACCGACAGCGGGTTCAACCGGGCGGCCTCGAAGAACTCGCGGAACGTCACGGATGCCGCGATGTGGCGCGACAGTTCCTCGTCGTCGAACCCGGTGAGCCAGCGGATGACGGCATCCACTTCGTCACGCGTCCGGCCCTTGCGCTCGACCTTCTCCACGTAGAGCGGGTAGACCGCGGAGAACGCGGTGTCGAAGATTCGGCTCATGCGGGAACGCTACCCGTGCTCGCCCTCGTGGGCGAGCGCTGGGCGATTCGGCGCCGCGGATGATTCGGTGTCCAAGACACGCCGCCGACCCTGCCCCGCGAACGGCGTGTCCTGGACACCGGGAGCTGCGCGCCGCCCCGCTGCGGTGCGTGGACCCACGCCCCGGTCAGTGCGACTCGGACACCAGTACGGCGCTCGTCCCGGGGGTGAGCGCTTCGAAGATGTGCGGAGCGTCGCCGGGGTACGAGAGGTAGTCGCCGGGGTTCAGCTCGTACGGCGCATCGGCGGGGCCGACGCGGCCGCGTCCGCTCACGAGCACGCAGTGCTCGACGGTGCCGCGCGAGTGCGGATCCGAGACGCGCGCGCTTCCGGGCTCCACGCGCAGGAGGTAGATGTCGCGTCGGACGTGCGGCGGACTCGCCGAGAGCAGGATGGCGAGGTAGTCGGCGCCCGTGGCGGGCACGGCCGCCGTGCCCTCGCCCGCGCGGATGAGGGTGGGGGAGCGGACGCCTTCGTCCACCAGCACCGCGAACGGGACGTCCAGCGCCGTGGCCAGCGCCCACAACGTCTCCACGCTGGGATTGCCTCCGCCGTTCTCGAGTTGCGACACGGTCGCCTTGGCCACGCCCGCGCGGCGCGCCAGTTCGGAGACGCTGAGCTCGCGGCGCTCGCGTTCGCGCCGCAGGGTCGCCGCGATGCGGTCGCCGAGATCGGTCATGTGTTCATTATGCTCAGCGATCGTTCGATTTGACGAACGCACGCAATCGTTCGAGACTCTGTCCATGCGTTCGATAGATCGAACACCCCTCGATGCGGCGAGGCGCCAGGGACTCGCCGTCGCGCTGGCGACCAGCGCGTACGGCATCTCCTTCGGCGCACTCTCGGTGGCATCCGGTCTCGACGTGTGGCAGACGTGCGTGTTGAGTCTGCTGATGTTCACCGGCGGGTCGCAGTTCGCGTTCGTGGGCGTGATCGCCGCAGGGGGAGTGGCCGCGGCTCCCGCCGCCATCGCATCGGCGGGTCTCCTCGGCGTGCGGAACGCCGCCTACGCGATGCGCATGTCACCCGTGGTCGGCCCGGGCCGCGCGCGGCGCGCGCTCGCGACCCCGTTCACGATCGACGAGTCGGTCGCGGTGTCGCTCGCCCAGTCGACCCCGGACGGGCGGCGCGCGGGGTTCTGGGTCACCGGCGTCGCGATCTGGGTCGGATGGAACCTGACGACGCTCGCGGGCGCTCTGCTCGGCGACGTCCTGGGCGACCCCCGGGCATGGGGCCTGGATGCCGCGGCGGCGGCCGCTTTCCTCGCCCTGCTGTGGCCACGGCTTCGCGGTCGCCAGCCGCTCGCGGTCGCCGTCGGCGCAGCGGCGGTCGCTGCGCTGCTGACGCCGTGGGTCCTGCCCGGCATCCCGGTGATCGCGGCCGCCGGCGTCGCCCTCGCGCTCGGGTGGCTCGACCCCCGACCTGCAGCCGCCGACGACGAGGGAGGGATGCCATGAGCCTGTGGACCGCCGTGCTGGCGGCATCCGTTCTCTGCCTCGCGCTCAAGGCGATCGGGTACCTGCTGCCACAGCGCTGGGTGGACGCTCCCCGACCGGCGCGCATCGCCGATCTGCTGACGGTCGCCCTGCTCTCGGCGCTCGTCGTCGTGCAGGCCCTGGCCACGGGACCCGCGATCGTCGTCGATGCCCGCGTCCCTGCGGTCATCGTCGCGGCGCTGCTGCTGTGGATGCGGGCGCCGTTCCTCGTGGTGGTGGCGGCAGCCGCGGTCACGGCCGCGCTGCTGCGGGCGCTCGGCTGGGCCACATGAAGCCGTGCCTAGACTGACCGCGTGGGTTCAGGGATCGTTCGCGTCATCGGGTGGGTCGTCGCGTTCCTCGTCGGCGCCTTCTATGGAACGGCGGCGACCGTGGGGCACGCCTTCCGCCTGGGGGTGATCCCGGTCGGACTCATCCTGGCCACGGTCGGATGCGCCGCGCTGCTCATCGCGCTGCGCACGCTCACGCAGGACCGTGTCAACGCGATCGCCGGAGGACTGGGCATCATCGCCGCCACGTACCTGTTCTCCCAGGTCGGCCCCGGCGGTTCGGCCATCGTGGCGGCCGCCACGCCCGACACCGAGTGGATTGCGACCGCCTGGACGTTCGTCGGTCCGATCCTCCTCACGCTCGTGGCCTTCTGGCCGGACATGTCGAAGCTGCGCGCGCACACCGCCCCGGAAGCCTAGGACAGGGGTGTCCGGCCCGGGCCCCACCCCGGGCGCGCGTAGACTGACACGGTGACTTACGTGATCGCCCTCCCGTGTGTCGATGTCAAGGATCGCGCGTGCATCGATGAGTGTCCCGTCGACTGCATCTACGAGGGGGAGCGCTCGCTCTACATCCACCCCGACGAGTGCGTCGACTGCGGCGCGTGCGAGCCCGTGTGCCCCGTCGAGGCGATCTACTACGAGGACGACCTGCCGGAAGAGTGGTCGGACTACTACAAGGCCAACGTCGAGTTCTTCGACGACATCGGCTCGCCCGGTGGCGCCGCCAAGGTCGGCGTGATCGCGAAGGACCACCCGGTCGTCTCCGCGCTGCCCCCGCAGAGTCACTGACCCGTGGGCGTCGCCGACCTCGCCGACTACCCCTGGGACGCCGTCGCGCCGTATGCGGAGCGCGCCCGCCGTCACCCCGCGGGCATCGTCGACCTGTCGATCGGTTCGCCCGTCGACCCGACGCCCGGCGTCGTGGCCGATGCCCTGGCCGCGGCGACCGACGCGCACGCCTACCCGCAGACGATGGGGACGCCCGCGCTACGCGAGGCGATCGTCGACTGGTACGCCCGTCGTCGCGGCGTGCCCGGGCTCACGCCCGCCCACGTTCTCCCCACCGTCGGGTCGAAAGAACTCGTCGCGCTCCTTCCGTTGCTCCTCGGGTTGGGGGCCGGCGACGCGGTCGTGCACCCGCGCGCGGCCTACCCCACCTACGAGGTCGGGGCCAGACTCGTGGGCGCCGAGCCCGTGGCATCCGACGATCCGGCCGCATGGCCCGCGAACACCCGCCTGGTCTGGATCAATTCGCCAGGCAATCCCGACGGGCGCGTGCTGTCGACGCGGGAGCTGTCGGATGCCGTCGCGCGGGCGCGCGAAGTCGGTGCGGTGCTCGCCTCCGACGAGTGCTACGCCGAACTCGGGTGGGACGCGCCATGGGACGCCGTCGGCGTACCGAGCGTGCTGGATCCCACGGTCGTCGGTGACGACCTCAGCGGGGTGCTCTCGGTCTACTCGCTCAGCAAGCAATCGAACCTGGCCGGCTACCGCGCGGCGTTCCTCGCCGGGGATCCGGTTCTCGTGGACCGCCTGCTGACCGGTCGCAAGCACCTCGGGCTGATGCCGCCGGCACCGGTCCAGCGGGCGATGACGGTCGCGCTCGGGGACGACGAGCACGTGCGCGAACAGCGCGAGCGCTACGCTCGCCGCCGCGCCGTGCTCAAGCCCGCGGTCGAGGCCGCCGGCTTCCGCGTGGACCGCAGCGAGGGCGGCCTGTACCTCTGGGCCACGGAGGGGCGGGACGCATGGGAGAGCGTGGGGAGACTGGCCGATCTCGGCATCCTGGTCGGTCCGGGCCACTTCTATGGCGCCCATTTCCCGCAGCACGTCCGGTTCTCGCTCACCGCGGCCGACGAGCGGATAGCGGCGGCCGCGGAGCGCCTGACGCCCTGACCGGCACGGTCAGGAGGATCTCTCCATCGAGAAGGCCCATCCTTTGGCGATGTCGTCTGTACGCTCTCGCCCCTACTAGGCTGTAAAGGCACTGTGAGCGGGTGACCCTCCGCCGGGTGCCGAGTCGGGGGCCGTACGCGGACGCCGGCCGAAGGCCGCGGGCGCCGGGTGCTCCCACGGTTGATCCACACGGGCGACCAGAAATCGCAAGGAGGCGCGGTGAGCGACGCGGGCACGCAGCAGGACAAGGCCACCCTCTCGGTGGGGGGTACCACCGCCGAATTCCCGGTTCTGCGAGGTACCGACGGCGTTCCGAGCATCGACATCGCCTCGCTGACGAAGCAGACCGGTCACACCACGCTCGACTACGGTTTCGTCAACACCGCCTCGACCAAGTCGAACATCACCTACATCGATGGTGATCAAGGCATTCTGCGCTACCGCGGATACCCCATCGAGCAGTTGGCGAAGAACAGCACGTACCTCGAGGTCGCGTGGCTGCTCATCTACGGCGAGCTGCCCTCGGCATCCGAGCTGGCCGCCTTCGACGAGCGCATCCGCCGTCACACGCTTCTGCACGAAGACCTCAAGCGCTTCTTCTCGGCGCTTCCCCCGACCGCTCACCCCATGTCGGTGCTGTCGGCGGCCACCGCGGCCCTCTCCACCTACTACGAGTCCGAGTCCGACCCGCACAACCCCGAGCACGTCGAGCTCAACACGGTGCGCATGCTCGCGAAGCTCCCCGTCATCGCCGCCTACGCGCACAAGAAGAGCATCGGGCAGGCGTTCCTGTACCCCGACAACTCGCTGAGCTTCGTCGACAACTTCCTCAAGCTGAACTTCGGTGTGTTGAGCGAGATCTACGAGGTCAACCCCGTCATGACGAAGGCCCTCGATCTGCTGCTCATGCTGCACGCGGACCACGAGCAGAACGCCTCGACATCGACGGTGCGTTTGGTGGGCTCGACCGGAGCCAACCAGTTCGCCTCGATCTCGGCCGGCATCCAGGCTCTCTCGGGTCCGCTGCACGGCGGGGCGAACGAGGCGGTGCTGCAGATGCTCGGACGCATCCGCGACTCGGGCGAGAGCGTCGAGCGTTTCGTCGAGCGCGTGAAGAACAAGGAGCAGGGCGTCAAGCTCATGGGCTTCGGTCACCGGGTCTACAAGAACTACGACCCGCGCGCGAAGCTCGTCAAGGGCGCCGCCGACGAGGTGCTCGAGGCCCTGGGTGTGAGCGACCCGCTGCTCGACCTCGCCAAGGAGCTCGAGCAGATCGCGCTCGAGGACGACTACTTCAAGGAGCGTCGCCTCTACCCGAACGTCGACTTCTACACCGGCGTGATCTACAAGGCGATGGGCTTCCCGACCCGCATGTTCACGGTGCTGTTCGCCATCGGCCGCCTCCCCGGCTGGCTCGCCCAGTGGCGTGAGGCCATCACCGACCCGCAGACGAAGATCGGTCGCCCGCAGCAGCTGTACACGGGGGCCGCGCAGCGCGACTACCCCGGCGCGGTCTGACCCGACGCGACACGCCCCGCTCCTCTTCCGAGGGGCGGGGCGTTCCGGTGTGCGGCGCCGGCGCCGCTGTGGGGTTCCGCGGCGCCGGCGTTGCTGTGGGGTTCCGCGGCGCAGGCGTTGCTGTGGGGTTCCGCGGCGCAGGGCACGCATAAACGCGATTCCCGCGCAGAAACGCGCGGTGCTCGCGTTTCTGCGCGGGAGAAGCGTTTATGCCGGGGAAGGCGGGGCGCCGGCAGCCTCCGCGGCCGGGTCAGGCGTGCGCGGCCGGGTCAGCGTGCAGCGCCGCGTCAGGCGGGCAGCGCCGGGTCAGGCGTGCAGCGCCGCGTCAGGCGGGCAGCGCCGGATCAGGCGTGCAGCGCCGCGTTCAGCGTCACACCGACGCCGGCGCGGGCCGAGGCCTCGACGGCTCCCGTGAGGGAGTTGCGACGGAAGAGGATCCCGTCCCGACCCGACAGCTCGGCCGCCTTGACAGTCTCGTCGGAGCCGGCGATACGTACCTTCGTGCCCGCCGTGACGTAGAGCCCCGCCTCGACGACGCAGTCGTCGCCCAGAGAGATCCCGATGCCGGCGTTCGCCCCGAGGAGCGTGCGCGCGCCGATCGAGACGCGGTGGGTCCCCCCGCCCGACAGCGTGCCCATGATCGACGCGCCACCGCCGATGTCGGTGCCGTCGCCGATCACGACGCCCTGCGACACCCGGCCTTCGATCATGGAGGCGCCGAGTGTGCCTGCGTTGAAGTTCACGAACCCTTCGTGCATGACGGTGGTGCCGGGGGAGAGGTAGGCGCCCAGGCGCACGCGCGACGCGTCGGCGATGCGCACGCCGGCAGGCGTGACGTAGTCGAGGAGACGCGGGAACTTGTCCAGCCCCTGAACCTGGATGCCATGACGCAGCAGCGCGGGCCGCAGGCGCGTCGCGTCGTCGGGGTGCATCGGGCCCGCGTTGGTCCATGCGACGTTCGGGAGGTGCGCGAAGATGCCGTCGAGCGAGATCTCGTTGGGCCGAACGAGCCGGTGCGAGAGCGCGTGAAGGCGGAGGTAGGCATCGGTGGTCGAGGCCGGCGCGGCATCCGCATCGATGGTGAGGGTCACGACCTCGATCCGCACGGCACGGCGGTCGTCGGATCCGGCGAGGGACTCGAGATCGTGGCGGGTGTCGGCTGCGCCCATTGCGGGCGCGGGGAACCAGGCATCCAGAACCGTGCCATCGGCGGCGATCGTGGAGAGCCCTGTTCCGGTGATCAGTCGTTCATTCGTCACCCCGACAGGCTATCGGGGTGCCCTGGGTAGGATCGGACCCATGCCCCCGCTCGACCTGCACGCCTCCTCCGTCGAGATAACGCGCGCGATCTGCGACATCCCCAGCGTCTCCGACAGCGAGACCGCTCTGGCGGACGCGATCGAGGCTGCCGTCTCCGGCTACGCCCACCTCGAGGTCATCCGCGACGGCGACACCGTCGTCGCGCGCACATCGCTCGGTCGGTCCCGGCGCGTGGTCATCGCGGGCCACATCGACACGGTGCCGATCAACGACAACCTCCCCACGCGAGACACCGAGATCGACGGGGAGCCGTTCCTCTGGGGCCGTGGCACCGTCGACATGAAAGCCGGCGTAGCGGTCCAGCTCAAACTCGCGGTCGAACTGACCGAACCTCCGGTCGACATCACGTGGATGTGGTACGACCACGAAGAAGTCGACTCCGCGTTGAACGGCCTCGGCCGTCTCTCGCGCAACCGTCCCGACCTCTTCGCCGGCGACTTCGCCATCCTCGGCGAGCCGAGCAACGGCGAGGTCGAGGGCGGTTGCAACGGAACGCTCCGTGCCCTGGTCCGAACCACCGGTGTGCGCGCACACAGCGCCCGATCGTGGATCGGCGAGAACGCGATCCACAAGGCGGCCCCCGTCCTCGCCCGTCTGGCGGAGTACCGTGCGCGCGAGATCGAGGTGGAGGGGCTCGTCTACCGCGAGGGGTTGAACGCGGTGAAGATCACGGGCGGGGTCGCGGGCAACGTCATCCCCGACGCCTGCGAGGTCGAGGTCAACTACCGCTTCGCCCCGAGCCGCGACGCGGCCGCCGCCGAGCGGGTCGTGCGCGATGTGTTCGCCGGCTTCGACGTCGAGATCGTCGATGTCGCGGTGGGAGCGCGTCCGGGACTGGATGCCGCGCTGGCCCGGGAGTTCGTCGCCGCCGTGGGCGCAACGCCGAGGCCGAAGTACGGGTGGACGGACGTTGCGCGCTTCTCGGCCATGGGCATCCCGGCGGTCAACTACGGTCCCGGCGACCCCCACCTCGCCCACCATGACCAGGAGCGCGTCCCCCTCGCACAGATCGACGCCGTCGAGCGCGGCCTGCGGTCCTGGCTGACCGGGTCGTGAGCTCGGCGGCCGCGACCTCGACGCGGGCACGGTCCTGGCAGGGCTGGCCCGTCGTGGTGCGCATCGCGGTCGTCTACGTCGTGGCACGCCTGGTGACGACGACGTTCTTCCTGCTCGCCGCCGCCCTCTCCGGCCCGGCGTCGCGGTACGGGTTCGCCCCGTCGCTGAGCGAGCTGGCACTGGGCTGGGACGCGCAGTGGTACTGGCTGGTGGCGGTTTCGGGATACCCGGCCGATCTGCCGCTGACACCAGAGGGCGGCGTCGCCGAGAACGCCTGGGCTTTCCTGCCGGTCTACGCGTACCTGTCGGCCGGTCTCGGCACTGTGCTGGGGTCGTGGGGCGCCGGCGCGGTAGTGATCTCGCTGCTGTCCGGCTTCGGCGCGAGCGTCGCGCTGCACGCGGTGTTGCGGGACCGGATCGGAGACTCCGCGGCGCTGTGGGCGGTGACCTTCTTCGCCTGCGGTCCGCTGGCCGCGCTCTTCCAGGTCGGCTACGCGGAGTCGCTGTTCCTGTTCCTTCTCTTCCTCGCCCTGCGCTGCGTTCAGGTGCGCCGGTGGGGCTGGCTGTACGCGCTCGTCCCCGCCATGGGCTTCACTCGCCCCGGCATCCTGGCCTTCGCTCTCTTCCTCGGGCTCTACGGCGTGCATCGGTTCCTGCGGAGGCGTGTCGAGCCACTGCCCCTCACCGACGTCGCGCACGTGGTGGGCGTCGCCGCTGTGGCTGTCGTCGTGGGCTTCGCATGGCAGGTGATCGCTGGACTGGTGACGGGCGACCCTGGCGCCTACCTCGCGACCGAACTGGCGTGGCGACGCAACTGGATCGGTGATACGAGCGATCGCTTCGTCCCGGTCGAGGGGTGGATCCAGGCTGCGGGCTTCTGGTTCACACACTGGGGGCTCGGGGCGGTCGCCGGCTACGCGGCGCTCGTTCTGGTGGTGCTCGGAGCCGCCGCCGCGCTGTTGTTCGCCCCGCAGGTGAAGCGACTCGGCATCGAGGTGCGCCTGTGGTCGGCCAGCTACCTCATCTACCTGCTGTTGGTGTTCTTCCCGCAGTCGAGCCTGTTCCGGCTGCTCGTGCCGATTTCGCCGCTGTGGGGCGCACTCGCCGTGCCGTCCTCCCGCGGCTGGCGGTGGGCGGTCCTGGCGGCGGCGCTCCTCGGGCAGTGGTGGTGGATCTACAACATGTACGGCCTCGGCAACACGTTCTGGCAGATCCCGTGAGCGCGGGTGAGCGACGTTCGCGGGGCGCGGTACCTCGGTGCGCTGCGCGGACAGACTAAACTAGTGCGCAGACCAACGACGAAAAGGGGGCCGCGATGGCAGCCATGAAGCCGCGTACCGGTGACGGACCGATGGAGGCCGTGAAGGAGGGCCGGCTGATCATCGTGCGTGTTCCGCTCGAAGGCGGCGGTCGCCTGGTGGTGTCGGTCAACGACGCCGAGGCGAAGGAACTGTACGACGTTCTCGGCGGTGTCGTCGGCGCAGCCTGACGCATCTTGCACGAAGGCCGGTCCCCCTCGGGACCGGCCTTCGGTGCGTTCGGGGCGGGTGAGGCCCGCGCCGGGCTCAGGTGAGAGGGGTGACCGTCGTCAGCTGGAGCAGCCCCTCGCCGGTGGTGGAGAGGGCGCCGAAGACGGCGGGCGAGGTCTGCACTTCTTGAATGAGCGAGCGGTAGGCGGTTGTGACGACGTCGCGGCGCACGGGGTCGGCGACCGCGCCACCCGCGAGCACGCGAGGGACGAGCACGGTGCCGCCGGCGCGTACGAGCCGCAGGCCGTGCTCGACGTATTCGATGACGCCCTCGGCGTCCGCGTCGATGAGGACGATGTCGTAGGACGCCTCGTTCATGCGAGGCAGGACGTCGGCGGCGCGTCCGGTGATGAAGCGGGCGCGCGCCGCGGGAACACGCGCATCGGCGAACGCGGCTCGGGCGGCCCCCAGGTGCTCGGGCTCGCTGTCGATGGTCGTGAGCGTGGCGCGCGGCGAACCGTGCAGCAGCCACAGCCCGGAGACGCCACCGCCCGTGCCCACCTCGACGACGTTCAAGGCGCGTGAGGCTGCGGCCAGCACAGCGATCTGCGCGCCGACGGCCGGGCTGATCGGGGCCGCCCCGAGCTCGAGCGCGTGCGCGCGGGCGCGGGCGATGTGCTCCGGCTCGACCGTCGACTCCTGCACGAACCGCTCGTTCGCTTCGTAACCGCTCACCTGGACCTCCTCGCCCAGGCTAGACGTGACGCCGGTGCGGGCGGCCGAGGCGCGGCGGGTAATCTGAACTCATGTTCTTCGGCCTCACGATCGAGAAGCTTCTGCTGATCGGAGTGATCGCCGCGCTCATCATCGGACCGGAGCGTCTGCCGAGGTACGCCGAGAGTCTGGCACGGCTCACGAAGCGCGCCAAGGAGACGATGCAGGGCGCGAAGACCCGCATGCGCGACGAGATGGGCCCCGAGTTCGACGAGGTCGACTGGCGCAAGCTCGACCCGCGACAGTACGACCCTCGCCGCATCATCCGTGAGGCTCTCCTCGACGACACGCCCACCGCGACGATGCGCGCGGCCGGGGCGGCAGCTTTGGCGACGCAGGCGCCGGTCGACAAGCCGACGTTCGTCGCGGGCGAGAAGCCGCCGTTCGACGACGAAGCGACCTGACCTCAGCCGAGTTTCAGCGGCAGGGAGCGCCCCGACAGTCCGCGCGGGCGCGTCGCGAGGGCGGCCGCGGCCGCCTCGATGGCGAGGGACGCCGGGTCGTCCGGCTGTGCGATCACGACGGGACGCCCGTCGTCGCCTCCTGTCCGCAGCGCTGGGCTCAGCGGGACGGATGCCAGGAGCGGGACGTCGCGGCCGTCGCTCGAGAGCGCGTGTGCCACCGCTTCGCCGCCGCCCGAGCCGAACAGGTCGAGGACCGTTCCGTCCGGGAGCGCCATCGCGGACATGTTCTCGATGACGCCGATCGGTTTCTGGCCGGTCTGGCGGGCCACGAGGCCCGAGCGCACCGCGACATCGGCTGCGGCGGCCTGCGGGGTCGTGACGACAAGGACGTCGGCGTGCGGGAGCAGCTGGCCCACCGAGATCGCCACGTCACCCGTGCCCGGTGGCATGTCCAGCAGCAGCACGTCGAGGTCGCCGAAGTACACGTCGGTGAGGAATTGCTGCACGGTGCGGTGGAGCATGGGCCCGCGCCACGCGACGGCCCCGGCGGCAGCCTCGCCGGGACGGCGCAGGAACATGCCGATCGAGATGACCTTCACTCCGTAGGCGACCGGCGGGAGGATCAGGTCGTCCAGACGCGTCGGGGCAGGGGGCAGGCCGTCGTCGTCGACCAGGCCGAGCAGGCCCGGGATCGAGAAGCCGTGGACATCGGCATCCACCAGTCCCACGCGCAGGCCGCGCGCCGCGAGAGCCACCGCCAGGTTCGCCGTGAGGGTGGATTTGCCCACCCCGCCTTTGCCGCTGGTGACGGCGATGACGCGGGTCAGGGAGTCGGGACCGAACGGCATCTCGCGGGCCGCTCGTCCGCCGCGGAGGCGTTCGGTCAGCGCGCGGCGCTCGTCGGGCGACATGACGCCGACAGCGACGTCGACGCGGGAGACACCCTCGACGGATGCCGCCGCCGCCCGTACGTCGCGCTCGATGCGGTCGGCGGCGGGGCAGCCGACGATCGTGAGCGCGATGCCCACCTCGGCGACGCCGTCGGTGACGATGATGTCGCGCAGCATGTCGAGCTCACCCAGGGGGCGCCGCAGTTCCGGGTCTGTGACGGCGGCGACGGCGGCGCGCACGCGGTCGGCGAGCGCCGCGGTCACGGACCGATCGTCTTCGGCTCGGCGGTGTCGTGATCCTCCAGGCGCTCCAGCGCCGCCTTCAGCTCGGCGCGGAGGCTTTCCTTCGTGATCACCTCGTCGGTGAGGTCGCGCACCGCCATACGCAGGGCGACGATCTCGCGGGCGAGGTACTCGGTGTCGGCGAGGTTGCGCTCCGCGCGCTGACGATCTTGCTCGATCTGCACGCGGTCGCGGTCGTCCTGCCGGTTCTGCGCGAGCAGGATCAGGGGCGCCGCGTACGAGGCCTGCAGCGAGAGCACGAGGGTCAACGCCGTGAAGCCGATGGCGGCCGAATCGAAACGCCACTCGTCGGGTGCGATCGAGTTCCAGCCCATCCACAGCAGGCAGAACAGCGTGAGCGAGAGGAGGAACGTCGGGGTGCCCATGGCGCGCGCGACCCACTCGGTGAACCGGCCGAACCGGTCGCGCGAGGGCTGGGGCGCGCGGGGTGCGAGCATTCCCGAGCGGCCGCGGGGCGCATCGAGGGCGGTCTGTCGTTGTGCACGTGCCATCAGCGCCTCCTCGGTGTCTGGGTGGGAATCTGGGGGATGCTCGCGGTGGCGAGCGGTCTGATCGTCGTCTTCGGTCTCGGATCGTCGCTGTCGTGTGTTCGCCAGTCGTCGGGCAGCAGGTAGTCGAGCACGTCGTCGACGCTGACGCAGCCCACGAGACGGTGCGCCTGGTCGACCACCGGCAGCGACACGAGGTTGTAGCTCGCGAGCAGACGCGCCACCTCGGCCGCGGTGGCATCGGCGGGTACCGGCTCGAGGGTGTCGTCGATGATCGCGCCCAGCCGCTCGTGGGGCGGGTAGCGCAGCATGCGCTGGAAGTGCACCGTCCCCAGCAGACGCCCGGTCGGCGTCTCGTACGGCGGGAGGGTGATGAAGACGGATGCCGCGAGGGCGGGGTGCAGTTCGTGGCGACGGATGAGCGCGAGGGCCTCGGCGACGGTGGCATCCGCGGACAGGACGATCGGCTCGGGGGTCATGAGACCGCCGGCCGTGTCGGGACCGTACTGCAGCAGGGCGCGGACGTCGTCGGCCTCTTCCGGCTCCATGAGTTCGAGCAGCTGCTCGGAGCGGGACTCGGGCAGCTGACCCAGGAGGTCGGCCGCGTCGTCGGGCTCCATGGCATCCAGGATGTCGGCGGCACGCTCGTCGCCCAGTTGCTCGAGGATGTGGACCTGCTCGTCCTCGGGCATCTCTTCGAGGGCGTCGGCGAGGCGGTCGTCGCTGAGCTCTTCGGCGACCTCGATGAGACGTTCCTCGGGCAGGTCGAGGAGCGTGTTGGCAAGGTCGGCGGGCTTGAGGTCGGAGTATGTGGCCACCAGCTGCTCCGCCGACTGCGCCTGACCGGGGGTCTGCTGTTCGCGCACCTCGCTCCAGGCGGCGAAGGTCGTCGCGCCCTTGGCGAAGGGGGAGGCGCTCGTGCGGGGCCGGCGCAGGAAGAGCTGGCCCACGTGCCATTCCCCGAGGCGGTTGCGTTCGATCGCGACGTCTTCGATCACGGCATCGCCGGACCCGTCGACGAGGTGCACACGCCGGCCGAGCATCTCCGCCATGACGCGCACCTCGCCACCGCGCTGCTGGAAGCGGCGCACGTTGATGAGACCGGTGGTGATCACCTGGCCGGACTGGATGGAGGTGACGCGTCCGATCGACACGAACACATGTCGGCGACCAGGGATCTCGACCACGAGGCCCACGACGCGCGGTGCGCCCGTTGCGCGGTAGATCACCACGACGTCGCGCACCTTCCCCAGGCGGTCTCCCGCGGGATCGAACACCGTGCAGCCCGCCAAGCGGGCGACGAAAACCCTTTGCGTGCTCACCGTCCCAGCGTAGTCCGCGAACCCTCGGGGGAGCCGACCGCCCCGGCGGGGCCGCGTGACAAGATGGTGAAATGAGCATGTTCGCGGGACCTGTGGGCGCGGGTCGGGACGAGGTCGGCGAGAAGGTCGCTTCGTTCCCGACGTACGAGAAGGCGCAGAAAGCCGTGTCCTCGCTCATCGCGGGGGAGGTGCCCGCGCGCGACATCGCGATCGTGGGCAGCGGACTCCGCTCGATCGAGCGCATCACGGGGCGGTTGGGCTACGCCACGGCGGCGCGTTCCGGTGCGCTGAACGGCCTCATGCTGGGGCTGCTGTTCGCTTTCATCTTCGTCCTCGGGACACCCACCGTGCAGATCTCCGCCTTCATCGGCGTGCTGCTGGTGGGCATGGCGCTGGGCATGCTGCTGAGCCTGGGCACGTACTCGATCGTCCGCCGCCGTCGCGATTTCGCCTCGGTCATGCAGGTCACCGCCGACCACTACGACGTGTGCGTCGCCGCGCCGAGCCTGGCCAAGGCGCGCGGAGTGCTCGGGCCCGCGGGTGCGGCACGTACGGTGGTGGCGCGTCCTGCCGCACCGACTGATCCCACCCCGCCGCAGTACGGCGAGCGCGTACAGACGCCGGGCACGTCGTCGCCGGCTGTCCCGCCGCGTCCGCCGGTACCTCCTCGCCCCACCGACGACGAGCCTCCTCGTTACGGTGAGCGGATCGCGCCGCCCGCCGCTCCGGACGAGGACACGGTGCCGCCGGAAGCTCCCGGGCAGGGGCCGTCCGTGCCGGAGGGATCCGCGCCCGTGTCCGCTGCGCCGGATGCGGCGCAGCCGCGCGATGAGCACGGTTCGTCGACGTCGTCGGGTCCGGACTCGGAGTCCGACGCACCGCGCCAAGACCGGTGACACCTCTATCCGTCCGCATCCCGGTGGAGTTGCCGACGGGGGAGACCGAGGTGTCGGGCCTCTGGTCGAGCGTCCCGGGCGCCGAGGCAACCATCGCGCTGGCGCATGGCGCCGGCGCCGGCATGACCCACCCTTTTCTGGAGGGACTCGCCTCGGCGTTGTCCGAGTCAGGCTTCTCGGTGCTGAGGTTCGTCTTCCCGTATGTCGAGGACGGGCGAAGGATGCCGGGCCCCGCCGCCCACGCCGTCGCCACCTGGGCGGGTGTCCAGGCCTGGCTCGGGTCGCAGCGGAGCGGTGCGTTCGTCGCCGCGGGCAAGTCGTACGGTGGGCGCATGGCCTCGCTCGCCACCGCCGAGGGAGCGCTTTCGCCGCGGGCCCTGGTCTACCTCGGCTATCCGCTGCACGCGCCCGGCCGCCCCGACAAGCCGCGCGCCGAACACCTGCCGAGGATCACCGTCCCGCAGTTCTTCATCGAGGGCGAGAACGATCCGTTCATCGCCCCACGCGAACAATTCGACACCGTCGTCGCGACGTGTCACGACGCTCGCGTGCACTGGATCGAAGGGGCGAATCATTCGTTCGAGGTGAAGGGGAAGCGGAGACCGGCCGCGGAGATCGGCGCCGGGCTCGCGGGCGTCGTGGGGGAGTTCGTACGAGGGCTGTGAGTGAACGGCGCGTCACTCCGAGACAAACCGACCGGGGTGGGCGTGACGACGCCGCATCTCGACATGACCAGCAGATCGATACCTTTCTTGCCATTCCTTTCCCGCTCCTCCACGGTGAGGCTGAGCCTCGGGGACTCCTTCACGAGGTGGACCTGGGCGAACGGGACAGCGATTCCGAGATCCTCTGTTGTCCAGCCGTCGCCGAGCTTGTCGGGGAGCTCGGCGATGAAACCGGGTACGTCAAGCTCATTGCTGACCTCGACCTCCCAGTAGCCGGTATAGAAGGCGCTGTCGCTGCCCGCGCCGGATAGCGGGTCGGGGCCGCAACCGAAGGGCTTGAATTCCGGCCTCGGCCGTGCCGTCGTGACCCCCGGAATGAGAGACTCCACCTCCCTCAACGCTTCTATTCCTTCCGCGCGGACCTCGTCGTACCTCGGACGAGTGTTGCTGCAGCTGGCTAGCAGAGTTGCAAAGATGAGCAGCACGATGACGAGATGGCGGGCTCTCACTGGTCGTTGCCTCCCGACGCGAGGATGTCGCGCACGGTCCGAAGCACCGCGCCGTTGATGGATTCGTCGCTGCTCATCAGCGCCGTGTGGTGCTGGACGCTGTCGCGGACGATGCCGACGAGCGCGCCCGGATTCTGGGTGTACAGATACTCGAGCACGATCGGGACATCGGGACCGGGCAGGCCCGAGTCGACGATCTCCACGCCGGCGATGGTTTCCGGCGCGACGGTGAACCCGACCGGGCCGAGGCCGATGCCCGCGTAGTAGCGGTTGATGTCGTCCACGGCCTGTGTCGCGAAGTAGCGGGTCCCGGGGTGCGGTTCGTACGGTCCGATCGCCCCCACGCTCGCTGCCAGGAATCGCGCGTCCACGGTGCCTCCGTGCTTCTCGGCCTCGCTTCCGACCCCGCCGCCGTACGAGTGTTCGTAGCTCATCGTCCACAGACCGGGAGCGGAGGCATCCACGCCTTGGAGGAACCGGGCGTACTCGCCGCCGCGTTCCTCGGCGAACCGATTCCATTCCGGCCCGGCCGTGACGAAGTCGTCGAGCTGGGGCATCGGTCCGGTCAGGACGGTGAAAGCGACGACCGCCCCGCCACCGGACCCCACCTGCCACTGTGCGAAGTCCGTGACGGGACGATCCGACATGAACGCGTCCGGGTTCGCGTTCGTCCCCGGAAGCACGAACAGGGCCGCCTTCGCCGTGGAGGGGTCGCCGGCCATCTCGATCAGCGATCCGTGACCCGGGTCCCATGCGTACAGCTGCTTCGTGCCGTCCGTCACCTTCTCGAAGAAGGCGATCTCGCGGTCGAGCCGCGCACGTTCCGTCCTCCGGTCGAGGACCTCGAGGGCGTTGGCTCGCGAGCGGGGCGCGCGGAGCATCTCGAGCGCCTGACGTGCGCGACGCATATCCCGCAGGTGGATGCTCGCGCGACGGCGATTGGCGGCCACGCGGTCCGCGATGGGCACACCGTCGAGATTCCCGATGAGGGCCGGGACAGCCGTCGCGAGAGCCCCAGCGACCGTCGGGTCGAGACCCGCCCACCACCGCGCGACCTCGGCGGGTGCCGTGCGACCGAGGATCAGGGACCACTCGGGATGCGCCGCCAGCAGGGCAGCGGCATCCGCTGCGGCGGCGAGACGATCGAGGATCGCCCGCCCTGCCGTGTCGGTGGGCGACGCGGTCGAGTCCGCCGCCCGCGGACCGGCCCCATCGACGAGCGTGGTCCACTCCACGTCCGGGATGTCGCTCAGGGCTTCCGCGCAGCGTCGCGTCGCCTCGTCGTAACTCTCCGCGAGCGCTGCCGCGTCGCGCCTCATGTCGTCTTCCCACGCGCGATTAGCGAGGTCGTTCATCGCCTCCGCGCTGCCACCGGCGCTGTCATCCCACACGGGCGCGGGTGCGCCGCCGGCCCGCGCGTCCAGAAGCTGACGGCGGTCGAACGCGAGACCGTCGAGGTCGTCGGCGTACCGTTCGAGCGCGCGGCACGCGGCTTCCATCCCCGCCGCGATCTCTCGCCCGGCCGGTCGCGTGTCGCTCAGCGACCTGTGGAGGACGTCGGCCTCGGGTGCGCGGTAGAGCTGCGGAAGCAGGTTCCAGGTGAGGAGGGCTTCGTGCAGCGTGAACTCGAACCGGTCCGCGTGTCGTCGCAACGCCCGCGAGGCCGCGCGCAGCCGTTCGGCGTTCGCGGGTGGATCGGGCACCATCGTCGCGGCGGTCACCGTCGCCGCTCTCCGAAGACGGTCGGGTCGTACGGATTCACGTCGCCGACTGCCTCGGCCCCCGCGGCACTCACGGCGGCCATCTCCTCGTCGGCGGTCACATACGCGAGGACCGCGGACTGCAGGGCGGCGATCGCCGCGCGTCCGCGCCCCACGAGGCGATGAGCGAGGTCGGCGCGGGGGCCGGCAGCGTCGGCGAACCGGGCACGAGCCGGCATCGCTCGCGCGAGCGCGTGGGCCACGGCATCCATCGACCGGCGCAAGGACGTCGCGACCTCGTCGAGATCGTCGATGCAGCCGCGGAGACGTTCGGCCACGCTGAGGAGTTGCGGGGGATCCACCGAGTACGACATGCGCGGGATCGTAGGGAACCCGTGGGTGCCGTGATTTCACCCTGTGGACAGCGGTGTCAGCGTCCGGCGGCGTAGCCCTGCATTCCCCGGGGGTTCGCGGCAGCCCACAGCAGACCGTCGGCGGAACACCCCACGGCACTCACGCGGCCGAGCGCCCAGTCGCCCGCGCGGCGGACGAGGTGTCCGCGGCGTTCGAGCTGCTCGATCACGGCGGTGCCGATGCGATCCTCGACGACCGCGCCCGCCGGCATCCACGTGCGCGGCCAGAACGAGTCGAGCACCGCGGTCGTGTGCAACGACGGCGCATCGATGGCCTGCTGCGGCTCGTAGTCTCCGACGAGCATGCGCAGAAGGACCGGCAGTTGCCAGGCATCCTGCTGATCGCCGCCGGGAGACCCCATCGCGATGACTTCCTCGCCGCGCGTCAGCATCGTCGGCGTGAGCGTCGTGCGCGGCCGGCGGCCGGGGGTGAGGGATGCCGGGTGCCCGGGGATCAGCCACGTCGCCTGCAGGCGCGTCCCGAGGCAGAATCCCAGGTCGGGGACCGCGGGGGAGGATTGCAACCATCCGCCCGACGGGGTCGCCGACACGACGTTGCCCCAACGGTCCACGACGTCGAGGTGGCACGTGTCGCCGCGGGTCTGTCCGCGACGGTCCACCGTGGGCTCGCCCGTTCCGGCGGCAGCGATCCCGGCATCCGTCCGCAAAGGCGGCAGGACGGGAGGGCGACCGTCGGGAGAGCCGGGGCGCAGGACGGTGCTGGCCGCGTCGTCGATCAGCCCGAAACGCTCCGCCAGGTAGGAGTCGGCGAGCAGCGCGTCGATGTCGACCGCGGAGTCCGCATCGCCGAACCACGCGTCGCGATCGGCGTACGCCAGCTTCTGCACCTCCAGAATCGTGTGGGCGCCGAGCGCGCTCGACGGGTCCAGGCGGTCGTCGTCGAGAGGATCGAGCACTCGCAGTGTCTGCAGCAGCGCGGGACCCTGGGTCCACACACCGGCCTTGAACACGCGCCAGCCGCGGAACGTCGCCGACACCGCGGGCTCGAACGAGGCGCTCCACCCGGCGAGATCCGCGTCGTCGAGCACCCCCGGGTGCTCGCCGCCGTCGGAATGCCGGTGCGGGGTGCGCGCGAAGGCCGCGGCCCCGGGCAGCACCCCCGTCATCCACTCGCGTCGAGCCGCGTCGATTCGTGCCTCTCGTCCATCCGCGCTCGCGCCCGCGGCCACGAGACGCCCGAGCACGGCGGCATACGCCGGGTTCCGCACGATCGTGTTCGGCGCGGGCGGTAATCCCGCCGGCATCCACAGCTCGGCCGAAGTCGGCCAGTGATCGCGGAAGAGATCGGCCACGCGCCCGATGGTCATCGCGGCTCCGGCGACCAGCCGGTGCCCGTCGCGCGCGTAGCCGATGGCGTAGTCCAGGACGTCGGCGAGTTCCCACGTGCCGTGGTCGCGCAGCAGCAGCAGCCAGGCGTCGACCGCGCCCGGCACGGCAGCCGCGAGTCCGCCCGCGCCGGGGACGAGGTCGAGGCCCCGCGCCCGGAACGCGGCGATCGATGCGCCCGCCGGTGCCGGGCCCTGCCCCATCAGCACGAGGGGATCGTCCGTTCCCGCCGGGCGCACGAGGGCGACCAGATCGCCGCCCGGGCCGTTGAGGTGCGGCTCGACGACGTGCAGCACGAAGGCGGCGGCCACAGCGGCGTCGAACGCGTTACCGCCTCGCTCGAGCACCGACTGTGCGGTGGCTGTAGCGGTCCAGTGCGTGGATGCCGACATGCCGAACGTTCCGCGCAGCGTCGGACGCGTCGCGAACGGCGCCGGAGGGGTGAAGCTCACGTCGTGAGCCGCGCGATCCACTCCTCCACCTCGTCGGCCGTGCGGGGGATGCCCGCCGACAGATTCACGGGTCCGTCGGAGGTCATCACGATGTCGTCCTCGATGCGCACGCCGATCCCGCGGTACTCCTCGGGAACGGTGAGGTCATCGATCTGGAAGTACAGGCCCGGCTCGATCGTGAAGACCATGCCCGGCTCCAGCAGCCCGTCGTAGTACATCTCTCGACGCGCCTGCGCGCAGTCGTGGACGTCGATGCCCAGGTGGTGGCTGGTGCCGTGCACCATGTAGCGACGGTGCTGGCCGCCGCGGTCGGCATCCAGGGCATCCTCGGCCGTAACCGGCAGCAGGCCCCACTCGGCCACGCGCGCGGCGATGACCTCCATCGCGGCCTCGTGAACGCGGCGGAACGGCACGCCCGGCCGCGCCGCGGCGAACGCGGCGTCGGCGGCCTCGCGCACCGCCTCGTAGACGCGGCGCTGCACCTCGGTGAAACGCCCGGAGACCGGCAGCGTCCGGGTGATGTCGGCCGTGTACAGGCTGTCGACCTCGACACCGGCGTCGACGAGGATGAGGTCCCCTGGAACGACGGCGCCGTCGTTGCGTGTCCAGTGCAGATAACACGCGTGCGGCCCCGACGCGGCGATGGTGTCGTAGCCCACGGTGTTGCCGTCCGCGCGCGCCCGGCGGTGGAAGACACCCTCGACCACGCGCTCGCCGCGCGGGTGCTCGACGATGCGCGGAAGCTCGGCCACGATGTCGTCGAATCCGGATGCCGTGACCTCCACGGCCAGCGCGAGCTGGGCGAGCTCGTACTCATCCTTCACCAGACGCAGTTCGGACACGAAGCGCGTGAGCTCGTCGTCGACGCCCACGACGCGGTCGCCGTCGGTCGCCACGAAGTCGTCCACGTGGGCCGTGGAGAGCCCGAGGTCGGCGGCGACACCGGCGAGGGCGGGGCGGGGTCCGATCCAGAACTCGCCGATCGTGGCATCCGCGTAGAACTCCGCGGTGGTGCGGTCAGCGCGCTCCCGGAAGTAGAGCACCGCCTCGTGACCGCCGTCGCGCGGCTCGAACACCAGCACCGAGTCCGGCTCGGCGTCCGCCGCCCACGCCGTGAGGTGCGCGAAGGCGGAGTGGGCGCGGAACGGGTAGTCGGTGTCGTTGCTGCGCTGCTTGAGCGACCCCGCGGGCACCACGAGGCGGTCACCGGGAAACGCCGCCGACACGCGGTCGCGACGGCGGGCCGCCCACACGGACTGCTCTCGTGGCGACGGGAGCGTCTCGGGACGCTCGGCCCAGCCGGTAGAGATCGTGTCGAGGAACCCGCGGGGGAACGGTGCCTTGCGGTTCGTCGTGGTCTCGACGGGCTTCTGCTCTTCGTGCGCGATCGTGTCGCGGTCGGCGGGGGAGTCCATTCCTCCAGTCTCGCACCGTGAGCCGCCTCACGCACCGTCAGCCCGCGGTGCGCTCCAACTGCACCACGATGGGCCGGTGGTCGCTGCCCGAGCCGTCGAGCGTGCGCATGACCACGGAGCCGGTCACCGTCCAGTCCGGGGTCACCATGACGTGATCGATGGGCGCGCCCAGGAGCGCGGGGAAGTCGGTCGGCCACGTGCCGACCCCGCCGTTCCCGCTCGCCGACGCGGCATCACGGCAGCGGCCGAGCGTCCCGCCGTCGATGCCGAGTCCCGTCATGTGGTCGAGCGTCGCGTTGAAGTCGCCCGCCAGGATGACGTTGTCGGTCGCACACTGATCGGCCAGCCACTGCAGGTCGGAGCGCCACTGCGTCATGTATTCCTGGCGCGGTGCGACGGCGTGAGCTGCGACGATGATCGGGCCGTTCCCCGACACCGGCATCGCGACGGCGCTCGGCACGGTCGAGGTGTTGCTGGAGCCGTCGAGCGAGGACTGGATGACGCTGTAATCGCCGAGCTCCGGCCGGATCAGCACCGTCGTGGAGGTGGCATCCCACCCTGTGATGCCGTACTCGCCGTACTCGGCGTGATGCGCCCACATCGGTTGCCCCAGATCGCGCATCAGCTCGGCCACGCGCTCCCCGGTCTCGATCGTCGTCTCGGGCAGGGTGACGATGTCGGCCTTCATACCGACGGCGAATTGCGCGATCGACTCGGCCGACGTGGCCTCGCCCGCGGTGTTCCACGTCATGACCCGCACGCTCGTATCGGTCTTCTCCGGCAGGGCATCCGTGCCCACGCCCCGCTGCAGCACCAGGGCGCCGTTCACACCGGCCGCCGCGATGAAGATCACGGCAAGGGCGAGGGCGAGCGCGCGCACCGGACGGATGAAAGCGCACAGAAGAGCCAGTGCGGCAGCAGCCAGAAAGGCCGCCGCGAGCGGGACGCGGAACGAGATGACCTGGGCGAGCGGAAACGTCCGCTCGATCCCGAACGCGGTCGGCCAGGTCAGCGCCACGACCGCCGCAGCGCACGCGAGCGCGAACACGATCCCGATGAGCCGACGCACGCACCCGACCCTAGGCGAGGCGCCTGGGAGATCGGCGGATGCCGCCTCTCCGGGGCCTCCACGTGCGCCCCGGCCGATCGCGGGTGAACGGTACGCTCGACGGGTGGAGCGCGATCGACGATTCGAGGGACCGAGTGACCTTCACCTCCACTCGACGCACTCGGACGGCACCGAGTCTCCGGCCCTCGTGATGGCGGCGGCGCATCGCCACGGCGTGCGCACGGCAGCGCTCACCGACCATGACACGACGTCGGGCTGGGCGGAGGCGGCGGAGGCCGCCTCGTCGCTCGGGATGACCTTCGTCCCGGGCATGGAACTGTCGGCCCGGCACCAGTGGCGCAGTGTGCACCTGCTGGCGTATCTCATCGATCCCGACGACGACGGCCTGCGGGCCATGACCGATCGCATCCGATCGTCGCGCCTGGATCGGGCCCAGATGATGGCCGAGCGCATCTCGCGCGACTTCGACATCGGCTGGGACGACATCCTCGCCCAGACGACCGACGGAGCGACCGTCGGCCGCCCGCACATCGCGGACGCGCTCGTCGCGCGCGGCATCGTGGCCGATCGCACCGAGGCGTTCGCCGGCATCCTGCACCCGAGTAACGAGTACTACGTCGCGCTGTACGCCCCCGACCCCGTCACCGCCGTCGAGCTCGTCGTGGCGGCGGGCGGCGTGCCGATCATCGCGCATCCTGCCGGTCGAGCGCTGCTGCCTCGCCCGGTGCTGGAGGCCATGCTCGCGGCCGGCCTCGCCGGATTCGAGCTGCGTCACCGCGAGAATCTCCCGGATGCCACGGCGACGCTGGCGCGGCTGGCTGCGGAGCGCGATCTCATCGTCACCGGCTCCAGCGACTATCACGGCCTCGGAAAGCCGAACCTCCCGGGCGAGAACACCACGGATGACGAAATGGTCGCCCGGCTGCTCGCCGCCGGTACGGGATCAGCGCCCGTCTCGCCCTAGACCGGCGGCGATGCGCCGCACCGGGGAGAGCGGTGCGGTGTCGGGGCCGACGACGACGGCGCCGCCCCTGGATCGAGGGGCGGCGCCGGAAGAACGCTGTCGGATCAGGCGACCGGAGCGGTCGAGCCGCCACCCGATCCGCTGCTGCGGCGACGGCGACGGCGACGGGGGGCCGCGTTGCCGTCGTGGTGCTCGCTGCCCCCGCCGTCGTGCGTGCCTGCGCCCTCGCCGCGCGGCGCGGCGGTCGAGCCCTGCTCACCGCCGGACGCCGCGGCCGAGCCGCCGCGACGACGGCGGCGACGCCGCGCAGCGCCCTCGCCGCCGGCATCCGTGCCTTCGGACTTCTCCGCCTTGGGGGCCTGCGCCGCCTTGGGGGCGGTGACCAGGCGGCCCTTCGTGCCCTCGGGGATGTCGAGGTCGGTGTACAGGTGCGGGCTCGACGAGTACGTCTCGATCGGCTCGGGCTGGCCGAACTCCAGGGCGCGGTTGATGAGCGCCCACTTGTGCAGGTCGTCCCAGTCCACGAACGTCACCGCGATGCCCGTCTTGCCCGCGCGGCCGGTACGCCCGGCGCGGTGCAGGTAGGTCTTCTCGTCGTCGGGGATCGTGTGGTTGATGACGTGCGTGACGTCATTGACGTCGATGCCGCGCGCGGCGACATCGGTGGCGATCAGCACGTCGCGCTTGCCCGCCTTGAACGCGGCCATCGAGCGCTCGCGGGACTCCTGGCTCATATCGCCGTGCACGGCGGCGGCGTTGAAGCCGCGGTCGTTCAGCTCGTCGACGAGCTTCTGCGCGGCCCGCTTGGTGCGGGTGAAGATGACGGTCTTGCCGCGGCCCTCGGCCTGCAGGATGCGGGCGATGACCTCGTCCTTGTCGAGCGAGTGCGCGCGGTAGACGAGGTGCTTGATGTTGGCCTGCGTGAGGCCCTCGTCGGGGTCGTTCGCCCGCATGTGGATGGGGTTGGACATGAAGCGTCGGGCCAGCGCGACGATGGGCCCCGGCATGGTCGCCGAGAACAGCTGCGTATGGCGGATGGCGGGGACCTTCTGGAAGATCTTCTCGATGTCGGCGAGGAAGCCGAGGTCGAGCATCTTGTCCGCTTCGTCGAGCACGACCTCGACCGCGCCCGACAGATCGAGCAGTCGCTGGTTGTTCAGGTCGATCAGGCGTCCGGGCGTGCCGACGACGATCTGCGCGCCGGCCTTGAGCTGATCGATCTGGCCCTCATAGGCCTTGCCGCCGTAGATCGCCACGACGCTCGTCGCGCGGTTCTGGGTCAGCATGTCCATGTCCTCGTAGACCTGGACGGCCAGCTCGCGCGTGGGCACCACGATGAGCGCCTTCACACCCGGCTCGGGGGTGGGTCCGAGGCGCTGGACCACGGGGATGCCGAAGCCGAACGTCTTGCCCGTTCCGGTCTTGGCCTGGCCGATGATGTCCTGACCGGGCAGGCCCAGCGGGATGGTCTGCTCCTGGATCGGGAAGGCATCGACGATGCCCTTGGATGCCAGGGCATCGACGATGTCCTGATCGACGCCGAGCTCGGCGAAAGTCGTCATGAGCGTGCCTGTTCCGGCGGTGAGAGACCGCCTGGGGAGTCGGATCCACGCCCTCCACTCGTCCACAGGCGCGGGGCCCCGATCCGTCGCCGGGGCGAGTCCACTCTACCCGGCACGTGTTTCGGGGGTCCGACGCCTAGGCTGTACAGCGTGTTCGAGTGGTTCCGTCGTCGCAGGCCGGTCGGTCGCACGCTGCAGTTGCGTTCGCGCGGAGACCTCGGTGACGCGATGCGCGTGGACTTCGCCGAACTCGCCCCGGATATCGAGACGTTCCTCGGGCAGGCGGCGTATCTGCAGCTCGGATTCTTCGAGACGCTCAGCGAGCTGATCGCGTCCACGCCCGAACTCGCCGAGAAGGAGTCGCTCTCGCGCGCCGCGGGTGCCGCGCTCATCAAGCACCAGGAGATCGTGGCGGTCATCCGCGAGCGGGGGGCCGACCCGACGCAGCTCATGCTTCCGTTCCGCGAGTCGCTCGACGCGTTCCGCCGCAACACCCACGGTGTGCGGCCGCAGGAGACGATGCTGTCCGTGCACATCACGGCGGGCATGCTGGACGACTTCTACCTGGCGCTGTCGTCGAGCTACGGCGACACCGGTCGCCGTGTGGCGCGGATCCTCCAGGCCGACGACGATCGTCAAGCCATCGTCGAGATCCTCGGCGCCACGATCGCGAGCGACGAGGAGTGGCGATGGCTGCTCGCCCTGTGGGGCCGGCGGCTCGTCGGCGACACCCTGCTGGTGGCTCGGGCGGCGTTGGCGCACCCTCGCCTCGACCGCGACGAAGAGGCCAAGGTCGAGCCCGTGTTCACCGAGCTCATGGGCGCTCACGCGCGCCGAATGGATGCCATGGGGCTCGCGGCCTGACGCGAAGCCCTACGGCCCGTGAGGCGGCGTCGGTCAGATGCCCCGGCGGGCGCGCTCTTCGGCGTCGGCGCGCTGGCGTACGCGCGAGAGCAGCGGCACCAGAGCGAACGTGGTGGCAGCGGGCGCCAGAACGGCCACGATCCACAGGATCGGCGAGTCGACGCCGAGTCCGGCCCACGTCGCTGCCGTCCAGACGACCGCGGATGCCGCGGCCCCGGCCAACGGCGCGAGCGCGGCGCCGCGGAGGTCGCGGTGGCCGAGCGCGAAGTGCGCCGCGAGTCCGACGACCGCGCCGAGGATCAGTCCGAGGAGGATCTGCACGGCCGTGCCGTCAGGCGACGAAGCCGACGCGGCGGGCTTCCTCGGTGCCCAGCTCGACGAAGGCGAGGTTCGCCGTGGGGACGATGTAGGAGTTGCCCTTGACGTCGGTGAAGGTGACGTGACTGGCGGACTGGTCGAGCGCAGCGGCGATCGACGACTTCACGGCATCCGAGGCCTCGTTGGTCTCGAAGTTCAGCTCGCGGCCGGTGTTGGTGATGCCGATGCGGATCTCCACGATGCGTCCTTTCCGCCCGGGCTTCTCGGTCCACCCGGCGCGATGTTCCGACTCTACGACACCTCCGGAGGGGGGCTCCGCGCCCGCAGCCCCGCTTCGCGCACGGCGAACGGGGCGGGTCGTCGAGCCCGTGTCGGAGGCCGCGGCTAGCGTGGTGGGCATGGGAATTCCGGATGCCGTCACCGTCCCCCGCGGGGGCGGCTCGGTGCCGGGCATCGGCGCAGAATCCGTCCGTCCGGGCGTTGCCGACCGGTGGGCGGCGCGGCCCCTCGAGTCGGTCGAACTCGATGCCGAGCAGCGCATCGTGGTCGAGTGGGCCGCCGAGACCAGCGGGACCGTCGTGGGAGCGCCCGGGTCGGGGAAGACATCGACGTTGCTCGCGCGCGCGCGAGCGCTCGTCGCGGGTGGCGTCGACCCCGACCACGTTCTGGTGCTGACGCCGACGCGGCCGGCGGCGACCGCGTTGCGCGATCCCCTCGCGCTCGCGGTCGGTCGCGCCACGGCAGGGGCGTTGGCGCGGTCCGTGGCATCGTTCGCGTTCCAGATCGTTCGTGGTGCCGAGGTGCGGCGCGGCGCCGAGCCGCCGCAGCTGCTCACCGGGGGCGATGAAGACCAGATCATCCGGGAGCTCCTCGAGGGCGATGCGCTCGACGAGGTCGAGGGGCGGTCCCGGTGGCCCGAGTGGCTCGGGCCGTCCATCCGGGCGACGCGCGGCTTCCGGGGCGACCTCCGCGCCTTCCTCGCCGAGTGCACCGACCTCGGGATCGCGCCCGACGACCTCGCCGCTCTGGCGGAGCGGCACGGTGTCCCGGTCTGGGCCGCGGTCGGCTCGTTCGCCGCCGAGTACCGCGCCGTTCGCGCCGAGATGCGCGGCGCCCACCGCGACGCGGCCGACCTCGTGCGCGAGGCCGTGGCGGTGCTCGACGAGGCGGCGGTCGATCGCGAACTGCTCGGCCGCTTCGCCTCGATCCGTTGCATCCTCGTGGACGACGCGCAAGAGCTCACGTCGGGCGGAATCGATCTGCTGCGCGCGTGTCGGGAGCGGGGGATCGGCGTGGTCGCGTTCGGCGATCCCGACGTGGGCTCGGGTGCGTTCCGCGGCGCCACCCCCGAGAACTTCGCGCGCCTCGCCGCCGAACTCGGCGGCCCGGTGGCGCTCGGCGATCCGCATCGGGGGACGGCCGAGCAGATCGATCTCGTGCGCTCCGTCGCGGCGAGGATCGGCGCTGCCGGCGTCGTGGCGCACCGCCGCGCCCCGGTCGGCGCCGCTCCCGAAGGGTCGGTGCGTACGTTCCTTCTGCGTTCCCCCGCCGAAGAGGCCGACGCCATCGCCCGCCTGCTGCGCGAGCGCCACGTGCTCGACGGCGTGCCGTGGAGCTCCTGCGCCGTGATCGCACACGATTCCCGCCAGGTGGCCTCGCTCGAGGCCGAGCTGGCGGCCCGCGAGGTGCCGGCGCGCGCCAGCGGCCCCGGCCTTGCGCTCGGTGTACAGCGCCCCGTCCGCGATCTCGTCGCCCTGGTCGAACTCGGCATGCGCGATCCCGACACCTGGACGCCGGATGCCGTCCTCGATGCACTCCTCGGCACCTACGGCGGACTCGACCCCATCGAGTTGCGACGCCTGCGCGCGGCGCTGCGTCAGGAGGAGCTCGCCGCGGGCGGGACCCGATCGGCCGCCGAGCTGCTGGCCTCGGGCCTGCGGCATCCGCTCGAATTCGAGACGATCGACACGCGCGAGGCCCGGCGGGCGACGCGGCTGGGTGAGACCCTCGCGGCGCTGCGGGCGCAGGCCGATCGGCGCGCGACGGCCCACGAACTGCTGTGGACCGCATGGGAACGCAGCGGGCTGTCCCGGCCGTGGCGTGAGGCTTCGCGCGGACACGGTCCGCTGGCGGAGCAGGCCGACCGCGACCTCGACGCGATCGTGGCGCTGTTCCAGGCCGCGAAACGGTTCACCGAGCGCGAGCCCGACGGCGAGGCCGCCGTCTTCCTTCGGTCGGTCGTCGACAGCGATGTCGCCGAAGACCGCATCGAGCAGCCCGCCGTCGTCGACACCGTTCGGGTGTTGACCCCGGCGGCCGCGGCCGGTACGGCTTTCGACACCGTGGTCGTGGCCGGCGTGCAAGAGGGGGTCTGGCCGAACACGCGTCTGCGCGGAGGGCTCCTCGAGACGTGGCGACTCGCCGATGCGCTGCAGTTCCCCGACCTTCCCGCCGCGGGCACGCTCGACCGGCGTCGCGCCGCGATGCACGACGAGCTGCGGCTCTTCGTGCGGGCCGTCTCGCGCGCGCATGCGCGGCTGATCGTCACGGCCGTCGATGACGACGACACCGGACCGAGCGTCCTCTTCGAGATGCTGCCCACACCCGAGCCGGCGTCGTCGGTGCCCGAGCACCCGCTGTCGTTGCGCGGTCTCGTGGCGCGTCACCGCCGAACGCTCACGTCGCCCCGCACCCCGGCCCGAGAGCGTCGCCACGCCGCCGGACAGCTCGCTCTGCTCGCGGCCGCCGACGTCGCCGGTGCCGCGCCCGAGCAGTGGTACGGCGTGGCAGCGCCGAGCTCCACAGCGCCGCTGCGCGACCTCGAGCGCGAAGACGTCCGGGTGTCCCCCTCGCGTCTGCACGCGCTCGAGCAGTGCGAACTGGACTGGGTCATCGGCGACCTGGGCGGTGATCGCAGCGGGACCACGGCGGGTATCGGGACGATCATCCACGCAGCGCTCGAGACAGCCTCCACCGGGACCGAGGACGCCCTGTGGGCGGTCGTCGAGGAGCGCTGGGGCGAGCTCGTCTTCGACGCCGCCTGGCGTGAGCGCGCAGAACGCGTGCGTGCGCGGGAGCTGGTCCGTCGACTCGCCGCCTATCTGCGCCGTTTCGACGACGCCGGCGGGCGACTCGTGGGGGCCGAGCGGCACTTCGAGGTCGCGATCGCCGTCGACGACGCGGTGGAGCACGGTGCCGTCCTGAGCGGCGACATCGACCGGGTCGAGGTCACCGCGAGCGGCGAGGTGGTCATCGTCGACCTCAAGACGGGGAAGAACGAGCCGCAGACCGACGCCAAGGTCGCCGACAATCCGCAGCTCGCGGCCTACCAGCTGGCTTTCGCCTCCGGCGCGATCGAGCAGGTCGCCGGGATGCCGCCGGGTGGGGCGAAACTGCTGGTCCTGCGCCCGACCGCCGCGACCAAAGACTACGCCGAGCCGCACCAGGCGCCGTTCGACGACGAGGCGCGTGCGCTGTTCGTCGAGCGTGTGCAGCGCGCCGTCGGCGTGATGCGAGGGCACCGGTTCGCGGCGCCCTACGAAGTGCACTGCCGCGACGAGTTCTCGTTCGGGCTCTGCCGGATCCACACGATCTCGGCGGTGAGCGCGTCGTGACGGCGACGCTGTCGGCCGCCACGATCGCGGCCGCCCTCGGCCAGTTCCCGCCCACGCCCGAACAGACGGCGGTCATCGAGGCCCCGCTCTCGCCCGCTCTCGTCGTGGCCGGGGCCGGGAGCGGCAAGACCGAGACGATGGCAGGCCGCGTCGTGTGGCTCGTGGGAAATGGGATCGTCCGTCGCGACGAGGTCCTCGGGCTCACCTTCACGCGGAAGGCCGCGGGGGAGTTGGCCGAACGCATCCACCGCCGCCTGCACCGGCTGTCGGAGTTCGAGGTCCGCGGTCTGCTCCCGGTGCTCCCCGAGCTGCACGCGGCGGGGCGTCTCGCCGTGTTCGCCGACCTCGCGCAGCTCGAGGCAGCCCGCAGCGACGCGGAGCGTCGACGGGTCCTGGACGCCCTGGCCCTCGAATACGCGGTCTCACCCGACGGGGCGGGCGACGACGATCAGCTTCTGCACCGCCCCACGGTGTCGACCTACAACAGCTTCGCCGACGCCATCGTGCGCGAGCATGGTCTGCGCATCGGGCGGGACTCGGAGTCCGCCGTGCTGTCGGAGTCAGCGGCATGGCTGCTCATGCGACGCGTCGTGTTCACCTCCGACGACCCGCGCTTGGAGGAGCGGCAGGAATCGCCGCGGACGCTGATCGACGCGGCGCTGCGCATCGCTCGCGACAGCGTCGACAACCTCGTCGACCTCGATCGTCTCGCCGCGTTCCCCGACGAGTTCGGCCGCATCGTGGAGCGCCCGTCGACCTCGGCGCGCGTGAGCGTCTACAAGGACGTGTCCGAGGCGGCATCCCGCGTCTCGGCCCTCGGAATGCTCGCCGCGCTGGCGGCGGACTATGACCGCGAGAAGGCGCGGCTGGGGGTGATGGACTTCGCCGACCAGGTCGCCGGGGCCCTGCGGATCGTGCGTGAGCATCCCGCGGTGGTCGAGGAACTGCGGTCGCGCTATCGCGTCGTGCTGCTCGACGAGTACCAGGACACCTCCGTCGTGCAGACCGATCTGCTCTCGACACTGTTCGCCCGGACCGGCGTCATGGCCGTCGGCGACCCGCACCAGGCGATCTACGCCTGGCGCGGTGCGAGCGCCGGCAATCTCGGCGGGTTCCCGGCTGCCTTCGCGCCCGACGGCGGATGCCAGAGGTTCTCGCTCCTGACGAGCTGGCGCAACAGTGGGAGCGTGCTGGCGGCCGCGAACGCGGTGCTCGCGCCGCTCGCACCTCGCTCGCCCGTCGCGGTGGAGGAACTGCGATCACGCCCCGGCGCGCCCGCGGGGGTCGTCGAGGCGTTCTTCGAGCGCGACCTCGACACGGAGGCCGACCGCGTCGCCGCGTGGTTCGCCGGTGTGCGGGCGACCCGCGCGGCGGAGGGTAAGGCAACGACCGGTGCGGTGCTCTTCCGCAGCAAGAAGCACATGGTGCGGTTCGGCGACGCGCTCGGACGCCGTGGCATCCCGCACCGCATCCTCGGACTCGGTGGGCTGCTGACCACCCCCGAGGTGGTCGACGTCGTGTCCGCCCTGCGTGTGATCAGCGATCCGGAGGCGGGATCGGCGCTCATCCGTCTGCTCTCGGGACCGCGGTGGTCGATCGGGCTCGCGGATCTGCGCGCCCTCGCCCAGCTCGCCCGACGGCTCGCCACCCACGACGCAGCGCTGCAGCCGCTCGCGCCGGACGTCGTCGACCGGCTGCGGTCCACCCCCGGTGCCGACCGGGCGTCCCTCGTCGACGCGCTCGACTTCGTCGCGCGCCAGACGGACGGACACGGCTGGCTCACCGACATCACCCCCGAGGGACGTGCGCGTCTGCGCGAGGCGGGGGCCGTCTTCGCCGGGCTGCGACGCAACATCGGTGCGCCGATCCCCGAACTCATCCGGCTCATCGAGACCGAGCTGCGGCTCGACATCGAGCTCGCCGCGAACGAATCGCGCGGACCGGCTCGCATCGCCTCTGCGCAGTTGCGTGCGTTCGTCGACGAGATCCGAGGGTTCCTCGCCGCGGACGAGTCGGGTTCGGTGACGAGCCTGCTCGCGTGGCTCGATCACGCGGAGCAGGCCGACGAGTTCGCCCCGCGCACGGAACCGCCCGAAGACGACGTCGTCCAGCTGCTGACGATCCACGGGTCGAAGGGTCTCGAATGGGATGCCGTGGCGGTCGTGCGTCTCGTCACCGACGAGCTGCCCTCGATCGCCCGGGACACCAAGGGGTGGCTCGGTTTCGGCATCCTCCCGTCCGACTTCCGCGGGGACTCGGCGTGGTTGCCGGTCTTCGGCTGGCGCGGCGCGGAGACGCAGCAAGAGCTCAAGGCCGCGATCGACGCGTTCGTCGAGGCGAACCGAGCTCGGCAGCTCGACGAGGATCGTCGCCTGGCGTACGTCGCCTTCACCCGGGCGCGCGACCACCTGTTGTTGTCGGGCTCGAGCTGGTCGGGGACGAAGCGTCCGCGGCGTCCGAGCGTCTTCCTCGACGAGGCGACCGAGGCGCTCGGCATCGACCTCGGCATCGACGATCCCGGCGACGATCCGTACGACGGCGAGCGACGCGTGCTGCACTGGCCGCTCGACCCGCTCGGCGCCCGCCGCACGGCCGTGAGCGCCGCTGCCGACGAGGTCGCCGAGGCACGACGGCTGCCGCCCGCCGATCCGGATGCCGATCTCGACCTGCTGCTGGCCGAGCGCGCGGCGCGCCTGCGCCCGACGCACACGCCCGCCCCGACCCGCATCCCCGCCTCGAAGTTCAAGGACTTCGTCGCCGACTACGGCGGGGCGGTGGAAGAGTTGCGGCGGCCGCTTCCGGAACGCCCGTACCGGCAGACCCGGCTGGGAACGTTGTTCCACGCGTGGGTCGAGAAGCGGTCGGGCATCGTCGGCTCGGGAACAGGGCTCGACGATGCGGGGCTGTGGGACGACGAGGACGACGGCGCCTCGGCTGCGGACTCGGCCGAACTCGCGCGGCTGCGCGAGATCTTCGAGCGGTCCGAGTGGGCAGGTCTGCAGCCGCTCGAGGTCGAGACCGAGATCGACTTCGTCACCACCCGCCTGGACGGTCGCCCGCACGTCGTCATCTGCAAGCTGGATGCCGTCTACCGCCGCGGCGACCGGTACGAGATCGTCGACTGGAAGACCGGTCGTCCGCCGACGACGGATGCCGAGCGCCGCTCACGGATGCTGCAGCTCGAGCTCTATCGCGACGCATACCACGCCAAGCACGGGATACCGTTCGACCTCATCGACGTGACGTTGTTCTACGTCGGCGACGAGGTCGTTGTCCGGGGGTGAGGTCCGGTCCAGACGCGGCGGGCGAGAGCCGGCGACCCGCGCAGATCAGGCGCCGTCGCGCGCGACACCCCACCGACGGAGCGCCGCGCGGGTGGCGCGTGCGGCGTCCTCTTCGTCGTCGATCGCCTCATGGAGCGTCGCGGCGTCGATGACCTCGCCGGTCTGAGACGCGTCTCTGCGCGCGGGGCCGTCGCCCGTTCCATCGGTCGCGGCCTCGGCCGCTTCGCGCGAGGCTGTTGCGGGCGTCCAGCCCTCCAGGTCGATGGGAGCGGTGGGGCCGGGTTCGGCGTCGTCGACGTCGCTCACGCCGAAGTCGGTGGTCGCGCCCTGCGCAGTGTTCGCCTGCGCCTCGGCGAGGGCGGCGGCGGCCGCCTCGCGGTCCCGCTCGACCGAAAGGTAGAGCGACAGGGCCTCGGGGTCGTAGGCGTCGGTCTGCATCGACGTGTCGATCGTCGACGCCGCGGCGGGAGGCACGCGCTCGACCAGTGCCAGGGCGTCGTCGATGTCGGAACGCGTCGTCGGGACGATGTGGTCTCCCCGCACACCCTCGGCGAGAGCCTCTAGGAGCGCGACGGCGTCCGCGACGACCTCGGATTCCCCCGCGTCGTGACCGTGCACGAGCCACTTGGCGAACTCCAGCTCGGCGTACAGGCGCGCCCGCTCGCGCAGGAGCGGATCGGGGGAGCGCTCACCGGATGCCGCGTACCCCTCGTAGACATCGTCGATCGCGGTCGGCGCGGACGCGAGCCACCGCAGGTCGACGGCCGGGTCCCCGACACTGAGTCCCGCCCAGTCCAGGATGCCGCTGACCCGAGGAACACCGTCCGCGTCGTCGACGAGCAGGATCGAGGCGCTGGTCGCACCGCCGAGCACGACCGCCGACTCGAACCGCCACAGGTCCGCCTCGTGCAGGGCGCGTCGCCAGCGCATCATCAGGCCGTCGGGCACGCGTCCGGTGGCATCGGCGCGGTCGAGAAGGCGGGCGACGTCGTCGCGCACCTGTTCCGGTGCACGGACCGGCAGCCCATCGGTGCGCACGATCGAGACCGGGAGGGCGTGGACGGCGGCGAGGGCTCCACCGATGGCCGGTGCGTACCCCGGCCCCTTGGGCAGCTCGGCCGGATCGATGCGGTAGCCGTCGATGACGTCGACCACGAGCACACGATTCGCGCCGCTGCCGCTCTCGCCCACCACCTGCGGCGCGGCGAACGGCAACAGGGCGCGCACCCCGGACGTCAAGGCGTGCAGAGCGCGAGACTCGGCGGCGAGGTCGGCAGCGGTGTCCTCGCTCGTCGGCATCCGGACGACCACCGTGCGTCCGTCCTCGAGCGAGATGAGCGCGGAGTCGAATCGCCCGCCGGCGTTCTCGGTGAGCGGGGCGGCGCTCGTCACACCGATGCGGGGCAGGGCCGCTGTCGCGGACGCGGCTAGAGTGAGGGGCGAGCGTGCCATGCCCCCAGGGTAGGTCGGTCGCTCGCCCGATCCCCCCGCGCCACGCCCTTGAGAGAGGTGTTCGATGCCGCTGTCCGTTCCCACGGTCCCCGGTTCCTGGCCGGGCGGAGCGCTCGATCGAGCCGGGGCGGAGCGTGACGTCGACGGACTGCTCGACGCACTGAGGGAAGTCTCTGACACGGCCGTCCTGGTGATCCACGGCGACGCTGCTCCGGTGGTGGACGCGCGTCTCGTCCTGGTTCCGGTGTCTGCCGTCACCGACGCCCGCGAATGGGCCTTCCTCGGCCGGGCCTCGAACGGGTCGGCACTGCTTCTCGCGGTGGTCGACGAGGGGGCGGCCGTCGAGGTGCCCGGCGGGGCCCGGTGGGCACCGCTGCGCGCCGTGGGAGGCGACCTCTCGGCGGATGAAGCCGAGATCCTCGGGACGGCGGTCGCGCTCGCGGGCTGGTTACGTGATGCGGCTTTCTGCCCGGCGTGCGGGACGGCTACGGTCCTTCGCCAGGGCGGATGGTCGCGACACTGCCCGCGGTGCGGACGGGAACACTTCCCGCGCACGGATCCCGCGGTCATCGTGCTCGTGTCGTCGGCGGACGATCCTGATCGCATCCTCCTCGGCGCGAACGCGGCCTGGGGCGGCAGCCGGTACTCGTGCTTCGCGGGATTCGCCGAGGCCGGGGAGTCGCTCGAGGACACCGTCGCGCGTGAGATCTGCGAAGAGGCCGGTGTGCGCCTGGGCGACATCCGGTACCGCGGGTCGCAGGTGTGGCCGTACCCGCGATCGTTGATGCTGGGCTTCCGGGCGACGGCGCTCAGCGACGACGAGGCCCGCGCCGACGGCGAGGAGATCGTCGAGGTGCGCTGGTTCGACAGAGCCGAGATCGGGGCCGCACTGCGCGGCGAGAGTGCGATACAGCTTCCCGGTACGGCATCCATCGCCCACCGGTTGATCGACGACTGGTACCGGGGCCTGATGTGAGCGCGGATCCACTGAGCGGTCTCGACGAGCATCAGCTCGAGGCGGCCCGGGCGCTCCGCGGTCCGGTGTGCGTGCTCGCGGGCGCGGGGACCGGGAAGACCCGCGTCATCACTCGGCGAATTGCCCACGGTGTCGACACGGGGGCGTACTCGCCCCAGCGGGTGATGGCGGTGACGTTCACGGCGAAGGCGGCCGGGGAGATGCGCGGTCGACTGCGGGCCCTTGGGGTCACGGGGGTGTCGGCGCGGACGTTCCATGCCGCGGCGCTGGCGCAGGTGAACTTCTTCTGGCCGACCCTCGCGGGCGACCAGGCGCCGACGATCATCGACAACAAGGTGCGGATGCTCGCCCACGCCGCCGACGGCGTGGGCCTCGCCCCGGACACGGCGACCCTGCGGGACGTGGCGGGCGAGATCGAGTGGCGGAAGGTCACGATGCGCTCGATCGAGCAATACGCGTCCGATCGCCCCGGCGGCATCGGGCGCTTGAACGTCGATCAGGTCGTCGCCCTGCAGCACGCGTACGAGAAGCTCAAGGACGAGCGCCGGCAGATGGACTTCGAGGACGTCCTGCTCACGTGCGCGGGCATGATCGAGGCGGAGCCCCGCGTGGCCGCAGCGGTGCGCGAGCAGTATCGGCACTTCACGGTGGACGAGTACCAGGATGTCTCGCCGTTGCAGAACCGCCTGCTGGAGCTGTGGCTGGGGGACCGTCGCGATCTGTGCGTCGTCGGCGACGCGAGCCAAACGATCTACTCGTTCACCGGTGCGGACTCTCGGTACCTGCTCGAATTCGACCACGTCCACGAAGACGCGCGGGTCGTGCGTCTCGAGCGAAACTATCGCTCCTCCGCCGCCGTTCTCGCCGTCGCCAACGACCTCATGCGCGGGCGCGCGGGTGCCCTGGAGCTCGTCGCCGCGGCGCCGGAGGACGCTCCGATCCCGACCGTGCGCGCCTACGACGACGAGGAAGCCGAGGCCGAGGGCGTCGCCGCGGCGATCGCTGAGGCCGTCCGCGCGGGGACCGACCCACGGGCGATCGCCGTCCTCTATCGCTCGCACGCGCAGTCCGCCGTCCTGCTGAGCGCTCTGGCGAAGCAGTCGATCGCCGCGACGGTGCTCGGCGGCCGGAAGTTCTTCGACCTCCCCGAGGTGCGGCAGGCGCTCATGGCGCTGCGCGCCGCGTCGGTGGCGCCCGTCGAGACCGGATTCCTCGCCACCGTCCGCGATGTGCTTCGCAGCGTCGGTCTCACCGACGAACCGCCCGCCGCGGGCGGAGCGCTGCGCGACGCGTGGGAAGCCCGCGCCGCTCTTCTCCGGCTCGCCGAGGAAGCTCCGGCGGGCACCGACCTGCGCTCGTTCACCGACGATCTGCAGGCCCGCGCGAAGGATCAGCACGAGCCGGCGACCCGCACGGTCACGCTCGCGACACTGCACGCGGCGAAGGGCCTGGAGTGGGATCACGTCCACCTCATCGGGGTGAGCGAGGGCCTGCTGCCGATCTCGTACGCCCAGACGTTCGAGGCGGTGGACGAGGAGCGACGGCTCGCGTACGTCGGCATCACGCGGGCCGCGCGAACGCTGTCGGTGAGCTGGTCACGCGGGCGAGGTCGAACGGAGCGGATCCCGTCGCGTTTTCTTCGAGAGATCGGCAGCGGCAGTCTGCGCTCGGCCGATGCGTTCGCCAGACCCGCTGGAGCGAGTCGACGCGCAGGTGCAGGGAGCGGGTCACGGAGTCGATCCGACCGCTGAGGAGGTGCCGGGCCGCGCGTGCCGCTTCCACGGACAGCGCGACATCGACGTCGGGTTTGGGCCGTGCGAGCAGCTGCGCGGCGATGAGCGGCCAGGCCGGATCTTCCCGTCGGCGACCGGCATCCAAGCAGCTGAGGCACGCCGTCAGCCCGGGAGCGATGACCGGGCCGACGGTCGCTGTCGAGCCGCTGAGCACGAGCGGCAGGTGGACCACGTCGTGGCGCGCCAGATCGACCGCCCGCCTCGGATCGAGACGGTGGGCGGCCAACAGCACCACCCGGCTGCCCTCGGGTGCGGCGTGCGTCGCTGGACCCGCCCAGTCGATGACGGGGGTGCGGGCGGGCAGGGTGGCGAGCACGACACGGACCGCCGCGGACGGCAGATCGTCGGAGACCTGCAGCACGAGGGGAGAGGTGCGCCGTCTTCGCAGCAGCGCCGGAGAGAGCTGTCCGATCAGGTCGTCGGCGTCGCGGTCGGCGCCGCCGTGCACGCGGACGAGGGCGCGGAGGGCGGCGCGCGACGTCCCGGCCTCGAGCGCGCTCAGCGCGGCGTCGGTCCAGGGGAACCGGTGCGAGAGGTGGGCCCGTGACGGGGAACCGAACTGCACGGTTCCGTCGTGCCGCCAGAGGGGTGGAGCGGAGGGGTCGAGTCGGAGCATGCCCCGATGATGACGCGCCCGGTGGCGTCGGCCCCGGTTCTCCCCAGGGCCCGATCGGGGAAGGGCCCCTGGGGAGGAGCGATCAGACCGGCCGCTGGTCGCCGGGCGTCGGGTCGTCGTCGTCGCGCGGTGCGTCGTCCGCCGAGCGATCCGGCCCCGCCGGGGACGCGTCGCCGGGGGCGGACCCTCCCGCCGTCTCCTCGGCGATCAGCTGTGCGAGAGCGTCGTCCATGGCATCCGACGGCGCCGCCTCTCCGCGCGAGGCGGCGGTGAGCCGGGCGACCAGGCCCGCGTGGTCGTCGATGTCCTCGGCCGAGGGCATGAGGTCGGGGTAGTCCCACAGCCCGTCGCGCCCGCTGACGCCGACGGCGTCGGTGACCGCGCGCCACATCGCCGCGGCCTCGCGCATGCGCCGCGGTCGCAACTCCAGGCCGACGAGCGAGCCGAGCGCCTGTTCGGCGGGTCCGCCGACGGCGCGGCGGCGCCGCACGGCCTCGGCGATACGTGCGGCCGACGGGAGCCGTGAGGTGGCGTCCTCGGTGACGACGTCGACCCAGCCCTCGATGGTGGCGAGCAGATTCTCCAGGCGCGTGAGCGCCGCCGTCTGCTCTTCGGACCGCTGGGGCAGGAGCGCACCGCTTTCGAGGGCGCTGCGCAATTCGTCGGGCTGGGAGGGGTCGAAGCGCGAGGCGAGCTCCTCGAGGGCGTCGGTGTCGACGCGGATGCCGTGCGCGAACTCCCGTACCTGCGAGATCACGTGCAGTCGCAGCCAGCGGGCGTGCCGGAACAGTCGCGCGTGCGCCAGCTCCCGCGTTGCGAGGTAGAGCGCCAGCTGATCGTCGGGGATCTCGAGGTCGCGGCCGAAGTCGGCGAAGTTCTGCGGAAGGATGGCGGCGTCGCCGTCGGGCATCACGGGGATGCCGACGTCGCCTCCGCCGACCACCTCGGTCGATAGCCGTCCGACGACGTGGCCGAGCTGGGTTGCGAAGAGCGAGCCGCCGACGGTGCGCATGAGCCGACCCGCGCCGGCGATCATCTCCTGCATGTCCTCAGGGGCCTGCTGTCCGAGCGCGTCGGTGAGAGCGTCCGCGATGCTCGTGGCGACGGGCTCGGCCAGCTCCTGCCACACGGGCAGGGTCGCGCTGACCCAGGCGCCGCGCGTCACGGCTTTCGCCGGTCGGGGGAGGTCGCTGATCGTCGTCGCCTCGCCGAGCCACAGGGCGGCGAGCGCGAACGCCTGATCGATGTCGGTGCGCTGCCCCGCGGAGACGCCGAGTCCGTCCTGGTTGGCGATATGCAGGGCCTGACGTTCGGCGAGGCTCCAGTCGATACCGTCCTGCGCGCCGGAGAAAGCGCCTTGCAACTGATTCATGACCGCCTGCATCATGGCCGGGTCGATCTGCATCCCGGACAGGCGCGAGAGCTGCTCGGGGTCGAGACCCGACATGTCGCCCGACATCAGGCGCCGCATGAGCTCCTGGAACTCCTCCTCGGGGTTCCGGTCGTCGTCTGCCACTTCAGCCGCCTTTCAGCCGGGTCAAGGGGAACGGCATCTACGCTAGTCGCACGTTTCCCCGCTTCCCTCGGCTCGGCCCCTCGCCGCTTACGCCGCGCGCGAACGACCCGGCAAAGGTAGGACCCGTGACCCTCTTCGACGAGAACGTCTCCGTCGTGCCCGCCCCGCGGCGCCGTTGGAGCCGGTCGACCGTCTTCGGAGCGTGGTCGCTGGTGGTGGCCACGCTGATCCTGTTCGTGTTCACGTTCGTGCCGTCGCCGTACGTCATCCAGCAGCCGGGGCCCGTTCTCAACACGCTCGGCACGTCCCCGGACGCCGACGGCAACGAGGTGCCGCTGATCACGGTCCCGGGTGAGCAGGACACCCCTTCGGAGGGACAGCTCGATCTGCTCACCGTGCAGGTCAACGGCAATCGCGAGCGCACGCCGAGCTGGATCGAACTCGCGCAGGCGTGGTTCGATCCGTCGCGCGCCGTGGTGCCGCTGGAACGCATCTTCCCCTCGGGGCAGTCGACGGAGCAGCGCAACACCGAGAACGCCGCGCTGATGAGCGACTCTCAGCTGGAGGCCTCCGCCGCGGCGCTGCGCGAGCTGGGCTATGACGTTCCCCAGGACATTGTGGTCGGGACGGTCGACGACGCCGGCGCCTCGGCCGGCGTGCTCGATCTCGGCGACGTGATCACTTCGCTCAACGGCGCACCGGTCGCCAACGTGGAGGAGATGCGCGCGGCCGTCCAGACCGGGGCGGGTGCTCCCGTGACGCTGGGCATCGATCGCGACGGCACCGAGAGCTCCGTCTCCGTCACGCCGCGGCTGACCGACGTGAACGGTGAGCAGCAGTGGTTGCTCGGCGTGGGTCTCACCCTGGGTTTCGACCTTCCGGTCGACGTGCAGATCCGGCTCAACAACGTCGGGGGCCCGAGCGCCGGCATGATGTTCGCGCTGGGCATCATCGACAAGATGTCGCCCGGCGACCTGACCGGCGGCGAGCACATCGCTGGTACGGGAACCATCGATGCGGACGGCAACGTCGGCGGCATCGGCGGCATCCGTCAGAAGTTGTACGGAGCGCGGGATGCCGGTGCCGACTGGTTCCTCGCACCTCAGGCGAACTGCAACGAGGTCGTGGGCCATGTGCCCGATGGCATCCGGGTCTTCTCCGTCTCGACCCTGCAGGACTCCCTGACGGTGCTGGAGACGATCCGCGACGGGGGCGACCTCGATGCCCTCCCGACCTGCGTCGGGACCAGTGCTGCGGGATCGTAGTATCCACGGCGTTCCCCCAGAGGGCGACGCCTAGGATGGACGCGTGACCACGACCTCAGCGCCGAACCAGGCCACGCCCCCGAACCGTTCACGACGGATCATCTCGATCTCGCTGGCGGTCATCGCCGCCCTGGTCGTGGCGTTCTTCGTCTTCGCGAACCTCTACGCCGATTGGATGTGGTTCTCGCAGCTCGGCTTCACCGAGGTGCTGACCACGCAGTGGATCGCGCGGACCGTGATGTTCGTCATCGGGTTCCTCGCGATGGCCGTGCCGGTGTGGGGCGTCATCCAGCTCGCGTACCGGCTCCGCCCGGTGTACGCACGGCTGAGCTCGCAGCTCGACCGCTACCAGGAGGTCGTCGAGCCCCTTCGCCGCCTCGCGATGTGGGGCATCCCGATCTTCTTCGGCTTCTTCGCCGGGTTCGCCGCCTCCGCACAGTGGGAGACCACGTGGCTGTGGTTCAACGGAGTCGCCACCGCGACGACCGACCCGCAGTTCGGTCTCGACACGGGCTTCTACCTGTTCGCCCTGCCGTTCTACACGACCGTCCTCGGGTTCGCCTCGGCCGTGGTCCTGGTCTGCCTGCTGCTCACCGCCGTGGTCTCCTACCTCTACGGCTCCGTGCGGGTCGGTCAGCGCGAGCTGCGCATCTCCAAGGCCGCGCGCATCCAGCTCGCGGTGCTCGCCGGCCTGTACCTGCTGCTGCAGGGCGGCAGCCTGTGGCTCGACCGCTACTCGACCCTGATCACTCAGGAAGACCGCATCACCGGTCCCGGATATGTCGGGGTCAACGCCGTCATCCCCGGCCAGACGATCCTCGCGATCGCGGCGGTCATCGTGGCGGTCGCCTTCTTCGTGACGGCCGTCATCGGTCGCTGGCGCTACCCCCTGATCGCGACCGCCCTGCTCGTGGTGTCGGCGGTCGTGGTCGGAGCGGCGATCCCGTGGGCGGTCACGACCTTCCAGGTGCGCCCGAACCAGCTGGCCCTCGAGAGCCAGTACTACCAGCGCAACATCGACAGCACGAAGGCCGCGTACGGCATCGACGACGTCGAGAAGGAGAACTTCGAGGCGACGACCACGGCGCAGGCCGGCCAGCTCCGCAACGACGCCGCCTCGACGGCCCAGCTGCGCATCATGGACCCGGCCATCATCGGCCCCACCGTGCGTCAGCTCGAGCAGTATCGCGCCTACTACCAGTTCGGCAACCCGCTCGATGTCGACCGTTACCAGATCAACGGGCAGACTCAGGATGCCGTCGTGGCCCTGCGCGAGCTGAACATCGGCCAGCTCGGCGACGCCGCCACGTGGCAGAACACCACGCTGGTCTACACCCACGGATACGGAATGGTCGCCGCGGCCGGTAACGAGCGGACCGACGACGGCGATCCCGTCTTCCTCGAGCAGGCGATCCCGGGCACCGGGTTCCTGACCGACCTGAACTACGAGCCGCGGATCTATTTCGGCGAGCAGTCGCCGCCGTACTCGATCGTCGGCGGACCCGAGGGCGGCGAGGACATCGAGCTGGACTACCCGATCGGCGCCGACGGCGGCACCGAGACCCGCACTACCTTCCGCGGCGATGGTGGCCCGAGCGTGGGCAACGTCTTCAGCCGCCTCATCTACGCGCTGAAGTTCCAGTCCGAGCAGATCCTCTTCTCTGACTACGTCAACGCCGACTCGCAGATCCTGTACGACCGCAATCCCAAGGACCGCGTCCAGAAGGTCGCCCCGTACCTGACGCTCGACAGCGACCCCTACCCGACGGTGGTGGACGGACGCATCAAGTGGGTCATCGACGGCTACACGACGAGTGCGAACTACCCCTACTCGTCGAGCGTGTCGCTCTCGCGGGCGATCGCGGACTCCAACACCCCGTCGCCGACCTACTCGCTCGACAACATCAACTACATCCGCAACTCGGTGAAGGCGACCGTCGACGCCTACGACGGCAGCGTCACGCTCTACGCCTGGGACGGTGAGGACCCGATCCTCCAGGCGTGGCAGAAGATCTACCCGTCGAGTCTTCAGCCGTGGAGCGAGATGTCGGCCGACCTGATGAGCCACGTTCGCTACCCGACCGACCTGATGAAGGTGCAGCGTTCCATGCTCGGCGTCTACCACGTCGACGATGCCCGTTCGTTCTTCCAGCAGGACAACCGCTGGACCACCCCGAACGATCCGCAGGACCCGAACACCCTGCAGCCCCCGTACTACCTGACGATGAAGATGCCCAGTCAGGAAGCCCCGACCTATTCGATGTTCACGAGCTTCATCCCGGCATCCCAGGGGGGCCAGGCGCGCAACGTGCTGACGGGCTATCTCGCGGTCGATTCGAATGCGGGCGATCAGCAGGGCGCCAAACGCGAGGACTACGGTCGCTTGCGCATGCTCGTGATCGATGCGGCCACGACGGTGCCGGGGCCCGGCCAGGTCCAGAACACCTTCGACTCCGACACGGCTGTGTCGTCGCAGATCAACATCCTGCAGCAGGGGCAGTCACAGGTGCTCAACGGAAACCTGCTGACCCTGCCGGTCGGAGGTGGCCTGCTGTACGTCCAGCCGGTGTTCGTGCAGTCGTCGGGCGGCACGCAGCTGCCGCAGCTGCGGCGTGTGCTGGTGGCCTTCGGCGACAAGATCGCGTTCGAGAACACCCTGAGCGAGGCGTTGGACAGCCTGTTCGGCGGTGATTCGGGTGCCGACACCGGTGACGAAGCGGTGACGCCGACCGACCCGGCGGACGAGGGCGGCGAGGGGACCACGCCCGAGGTTCCCGCCGGCGATTACGCTGCGGCCCTCGCCGAGGCGCAGGCCGCGCTGACCGCCCGCCAGGCGGCGCTCACCGCGGGTGACCTCGCCGAGTTCGCGACGCAGGACGCGCGCCTGACGGCCGCGGTGCAGCGTCTGATCGACCTGCAGGCGGAAGGCCAGGGCTCGACCTCCACCGAGACACCGGCGGGCTGACCCCCGTTCCCCGCCGAGACGCCGGCGTCCGCCGGGACGCCGGCGTCTCGCCGTTCCCCACGTCTTCACGGGTACCGACGAGGTCGAGTGTCCAAGACACGCCGATGGCACGGTCCAGGGATCGGCGTGTCCTGGACACTCGACGTTCGTGCGGCGCTCGCGCCGCGCCCGCGCCCGCGCCGCGCCCGCGCCGCGCGCGTGCGGCACCGGCGCGCGCCCGCCGCGCCCGACCGTGCGGCTACGCGCTCAGGAACCACCACCAGATCAGCAGCATGGTCGTGCCGAAGCCGGCGATCTGGTTCAGCCACAGGAAGCGGTTCCAGCCGACCGTGGCGGTGTCCGAGGTGGCATCCGTCACGTTCCGGTACGGCCAGCACACGACGAGGTAGGGGATGACCAGGAGCGCCGCGAGCGGGCCGGGCCACGCTGTGACGAGCATGGCGACGCCGGCGAGGGCATAGGCGACGAGGGCGAAGCGCACCGTCCAACGCGCACCGCGGGCTGTGGCGATGGAGGAGATGTCGGCGGCGCGGTCGGCTTCGACGTCCTGGACGGCGCCGAAGGCGTGAGACGCGATGCCCCACAGTGCGAACGCGACGAGGACGGCGACGAGCTGCCAGGTCCAGGTCGCACCTGCGAGCACCAGGCCGTACACCGCGGGGGAGAAGAAGTGGATGCTGCTGGTGACCGAGTCCGCGAACGGCCGCTCCTTCAGCCGCAGCGGCGGTGCGGAGTAGAACACGACGAAGAACAGGCTCAGAGCGAGCACGAGCCAGGATAGCGGTGAGCCGACGACGACCAGGAACACCACGAACGGCAGACACGACAACGCCGACGCCCACAGGGTGATCGGGTGCATCCGCTTGGCGAGCACGGCACCGTGGGTGCCGCCTTTGCGGGGGTTCCGCAGATCGGACTCGTAGTCGAAGACGTCGTTCACGCCGTACATCGCGAGGTTGTACGGCACGAGGAAGAACAGGATGCCGACGATCAGCGCGGCATCGATCTGGCGCGCGGTGAGCAGGTAGGCGGCGGCGAAGGGGAACGCCGTGTTGATCCAGCTCACGGGACGCGATGAGACGAACAGCTCGCGCAGCACGTGTCCGGGGGTGAGGGCGGGGGTGCTCATGCGGTGTCCCTCCGAGCGGCGACGAGTGAGAAGATCGCGGGGACGAGGAACGCCGCGCAGACCGGGTAGGCGAAGTCCTCGAGCGGTGCGAGTCCGACCTTGATCCCGCTGAGGTGGGCCGCGGGGTACGAGAACAGGTCGACGGCGATCATGATGTTGTCGAACACGGCGGTCAACACGACCAGTACCAGGGCGGTCCACGCCGAGGCGCGCATGCGGCGTGCGAAACCGGGCCGCCGGGCACTCGACAGTGTGACGGCCACGGTCAGGGCGACGAACGGCAGAACGATGAGCGGGTACGTCACGGTGCCGACTCCTCGACGTCCTCGCGGGCGGGATCACCGGCATCCCGCGATCCGCGCGTCCGCTCGAAGACGCTCCACAGCACGAGCGCGAGGTAGCTGAGGAAGAGGAGGAAGAACACCTCTTCCAGAGGCAGGTGCGGGGCCAGGTCGATGCCGACGAAGAGCGGGCTGTCGCCCTTGACGAAGATCCCCGTGACGATGCCGACCGCGTCCCACGCTAGAAAGAACGCGGTGCCCAGACCCACCGCGAGCGCGGCGCGTCCCGGAGCCCTGCGCAGAGCGAGGCCGAACTTCAGATCGATCGCGATCATGCCGGCCAGGGAGAACAGGATCGCGCCCAGGTAGACCCCGGGCACCTCAGACCGCCGCGCGAGCAGGCTCGTTCAGGGGCCCGGCGGTTCGGTCGCCGGTCAGGCGCTTGACCACGAGCTCGGCCGAGATCAGACACATCGGAAGCCCGATGCCCGGTAGCACGGAGGTGCCGGCGTAGTAGAGGTTCGACACCTTGCGCGAGCGGTTCTTCGGACGGAAGATCGCGCTCTGGCCGAGCGTGTGCGCGAGACCGAGCGAGTTCCCGTGCCACGCGTGCAGGTCGTGAGCGAAGTCCTCTGGCGCGATGGTCTTACGCACCACGATGCGGTCGGCGAAGTCCGGGATGCCGGCCCACTCGCCGATCTGCGCGATGACGCGGTCGGCCGCGGCCTCGATGCGTGGGTCGCCGGCGCCGTCGACACCGCCACGACCGCTGACGGGATCGGCGGGGACGGGGACGAGGACGAACAGGTTCTCGTACCCCTCCGGGGCGACGGTGTCGTCCGAGGCGCTGGGACGGCAGACGTAGATGGATGCCGGATCGGGGATGCGCTTGTTCTCCCCGAAGATGGCCTCGAAGTTCGTGTGCCAGTCGTCGGTGAAGAGCAGCGTGTGATGGGTGAGCTGCGGCAACTCCCCCTTCACGCCGAGCAGCAGCAGCAGCGCGCCGGGGCTCGGAACGCGGTCCTTCCACCACTTCTCGGGGTACTGGCGGTCGTCCTCTTCCAGCAACTGCGTCTCGGTGTGGTGCAGATCGGCGCCCGAGACCACGGCATCCGCTGAGACCACCCGGCCGTCGGCCAGCCGGATGCCACGGGCGATCCCGCCGTCGGTGATGATCGCCTCGACCGGGACGCCCGTCTCGATTTGGACGCCGCGCTTGAGGGCGAGGCGTTCGATGGCGCGGATGATCTCGGTGAAACCGCCCCGCGGGTAGAGCACCCCGTCGCCGAGGTCGAGGTGGCTCATGAGGTGGTAGAGGCTCGGAACCTCGAACGGGGAGCCCCCCAGGAACACGGAGGGGTAGGCGAGGATCTGCTGTAGCCGCGGGTTGGCGAAGTCCCGGGTGACGCGCTTCCACAGGGTCTGCGTGAGCAACGGGATGAGCGTCGGGAGCCGCTTGATGAGAGCGGGGTCGCGCAGACCCTGCGTGGAGGAGTACGTGTCGTAGAGGAACTTCGAGGTCGACAGCTCGTAAGCGTCTTTCGCCGAGTCCAGGTAGGCCTCGACCTTGTCGCCCGAACCCGGCTCGTGCGCCTCGAACAGCGCGCGCACCGCTTCACGGCCAGATACGACGTCGATCGGCTCTCCCTTGCCGGGAGGGCCGTAGACCCGGTACGCCGGGTCGAGGCGGACGAGGTCGAGCTGCTCGGCGGCGCTGGTGCCGAGCAGTCGGAAGAAGTGGTCGAACACCTCCGGCATGAGATACCAGCTGGGGCCGGTGTCGAACCGGAATCCGTCGCTCTCCCACGAGCCGGCGCGGCCGCCCAGCTGGTCGCGGCCCTCGAACAGCTGCACCTCGTGCCCCTGGTCAGCCAGAAGGGCGGCGGTGCCGAGACCGGCGATCCCTCCTCCGACGACGACGATGCGCTGGGAGGTCATACGTGGGCCCCTTTCGGTGGGCGTCCGAGGAAAGCACGTGCGGCGAGCGTCGCCTTCACGCGGTCGGGGACGCGGACGCGGGGCGCGCCCGCTCGGGTGCGGCGCAGGCGCCGCGACAGTTCGGCGAACAGGTCGTGCGCGGCGGTCACGGCACGACGGCAATCCGGTGGCAGCAGGGGCACGGTGGCCGCCGCGGCGGCGAGGTCGGCGTCGATCCGGTCGAGCACCGCCGTGCGGCGTTCGTCTCCCGCGGCGCCGTCGAGGTAGTCCCGGCCCAGGCGCACGGCATCGTCGTCGAGGTCGCGGAGGAAGTTGACGTCCTGGAACGCCGCGCCCAAGCGGCGCGCGCCGTTCACGAGATCCGCGGCGGGTTGCGCCGGGGCCGTCATCCCGGCGTTCAGAAAGACCTGGAGGCACATCAGGCCGACGACCTCGGCGGACCCGTAGACATAAGCGTCGTGCGACGCGTCGTCGTGGGCGGCCGTGTCCAGGTCGGTCCGCATCGATGCGAAGAACGGGGCGATGAGGTCGTCGCCGATGCCGCACTCACGCGCGGTGCGCGCGAAGGCGTGCACGACGAGGTTCGCGCTGAAGCCCGAGGCGATGGCATCCCGCACCTCGTTCTCGAGCGCGTCGAGCGCCGACCGTTCCTGCGCGGGGGAGAGACCGGCGTCGTGCGCAGGTCCGTCGACGATCTCGTCGGCCACGCGCACGAGGGCGTAGATGTTCCGTACGTGCGGTCGCGGTCGCGGACCCAGCAGCCGGCACGCCAGCGCGAACGAGGTCGAGTATCTGTTGATGACGGCGGCGGCGGCGTCCTCGGCCGTTCGCGAGTACAGCGCGAGACCCGTGGCCTGTGCGCTCACGGCACGCGTCCCTGCACGGCGTCGACCAGATCGTGCAGCATGGTGCGGCAGTCCTCGGGCAGCGTGGATGCCGTCACGATCGCGCGTGCCTCCTCGAGCGTCTCCCGGACGAGGTCTTCGAGCCGTGCTCGTGCCCCTGAGTCGCTCAGCGCACGCTGTGCGGCGCGGATGGCGACGGGACCGGTGTGCGCCTGTGCCAGCGCCTCGCTGACCTCCGGCCATGCCTCCGTCTCGCGCGCGAGGACGATGAGGTGCGTCTTCTTCGCCTCGCGGAGGTCGCAGCCCTCGTCCTTGCCCGACACCTCGGACGAGCCGAAGGCGCCGATGAGGTCGTCGACGAGCTGGTAGGCCAGTCCGAGCCGCTGACCGAAGCGCTCGAGCGCGGCGCGTGCGGGTCGGTCCGCCCCGGCGAGCACCGCGCCCGCCTCCAGGGGGGCCGAGAACGAGTACACGGCCGTCTTGTCGTGCGTGGTGCGCAGGATCGTCTCGGCGTCGACCTCGTGGGCCGACACCGCGTTCTCGACGTCGGCGAGCTCGCCCGCGGCCGAGACGAGGACGGCGTCCTCGACGAGGCGCAGCAGTTCGCCGCGGACACCCGTCGGTAGGTCGGCGAGGGCGACGAGACGCCCGGCCTCGTGCAGCAGGAGGTCGCCGGCGAGGATTCCGGCCGCATCTCCGAGGAGCGCCGCGCCGGTGTCATCCGCCCCGCGCTCGCGACCGCGGGCGCGGAACTCCCCGCCCACGTTCGCCACGCCGCGGCGCTCGATGTCATGGTCGATGACGTCGTCGTGCACGACGAAAGCGGTGTGCAACAGCTCGAACGCGGCGGCGACCTGGTAGAGCGCGTCACGGTCTGCGTCCTTGCCGCGCAGCGTGTCGAACGCGGCGACGACGAGCAGCGGGCGGAACCGTTTGCCTCCCTCGGTGGAGCGGGCGACGGCGGATGCCAGGGCCCGGGCGCCTTCGCCGTGCCCGCGCAGGCGTCGGGCGAGGCGTGCGACGACCACCTCGATCGCGTCATCGATCGCGGCCCGTGCCGTGGGGGTGGTCGAGAGGGCGATCATGAGGCCGCCCGGATGGCCGGTGAGCGCGAGAACAGGTGAAGCTGTTGGGCTTGGAGAACGAGCCACGGGCTGAATGCCCACGGGGTCGACTCCAGCGCCGCGGCGAGATCCGCCGGATCGACCCACCGCGATTCGGCCACTTCGGCGGGGTTCAGCCGCGGCTCCTCATCGGTGCGGGCGACGTACACGGGGCAGATCTCGTGCTCGACGATGCCGCTGGAGTCGACGGCCCGGTAGCGGAAGAGGGGGAGGGCGAGCTCGACGTCGCGGATCGTGAGTCCGACCTCGAACGCGGCGCGCCGGTGGACAGCCTGCAGGACCGGTTCGGCGGGAGAGGGGTGGCCGCAGAACGAATTCGTCCAGACGCCGGGCCAGGTCTTCTTCTCCAGCGCACGTCGGGTCACGAGGACCTGGCCGTCCGCGTTGACGACGTGGCAGGAGAAAGCGAGGTGCAACGCGGTATCCGTGCCGTGGACGCTGGACTTGGGCGCGGTGCCGATCTCGTTGCCCCAGTCGTCCAGGAGGACGACATACTCGGTCTCGCTCACCGTTCCTCCTTTTTGCTAGTTTAACTAGCTATGTGGCCCGACTATACCTAGGGCGCAACCGGGGTGTCCACCGGGCCAGCCAGCGTTTCGTTCCGTGCTACACGGCCGGGGGCGTGACCGACCGCCCATCGTCGCCGTGGCCGAAACGTGTGTCCACTGCCGGGCGACGACCATCACGATCTCTTCCAGGGGCGGGTGACGGCCTCAGCGCTGCCGGTCGGGGGAGGTGCGCGCCACGCGTAGGCCGACGTCGTCGAAGGCGGCACGCGGGTTTCCGCCGCGGCGTGCCGACGCACGGACGACGGCTCGGGCATCGCTCCACCCGCCGCCGCGGAAGACCCGGGCGTCGCTGGTCTCGGGGGCGAAGAGGTCCCAGCACCACTGCGAAACGTTTCCGAGCGTGTCGAACAGCCCGTGCAGATTGGGCAGGCGTCCGCCGACCTCCACCGGTCCCCTCAGACCGTCGGCGGCGGTCCACGCGATCTCCGCGATCGGGCCGTAGGTCGACCCCGTAGAGCCGGCCCGGCACGCGTACTCCCATTCGTCCTCTGTCGGGAGCCGGAAGCCGTCGGCCTCGATGTCCCAGTCGACGTGCTCGCCGTCGTAGGCGTAGACGGGGTCGAGCCCCTCCCATTCGGAGAGGGCGTTGCAGAACCGCACGGCGCGCAGCCAGCTGACCTGGACCGCGGGTCGTCGGGGATTCTGCGCGGTGATGCCGAGGATCTCGGCCATCTGCTCCTCCGTCACGGGATAGACGCCGAGGTCGAATCCTTGGACGGTGATCTCGCGCCGGTCCGCGCCGCGCTGGTCGCCACGAAGGACGCTGCCCGCGGGGATCCGGGCCATCTCGACGTCGGTCATCGCAGCTCCAGCATCCAGAGGTCGGCGTCGCCGGTGAGGAAGAGGCGCCGCTGCCCGCTGTCGAACGCGAGATTGCTCACGACGTGCGGGGTGGGAATGACCCCCATTCGCGCGCCGGTGTCGTCGACGATCACGACACCGGCATCGCTGCTGATCCACAGCCACCCTCGGCGGTCGACGGCGAGTCCGTCCGGGATGCCGGCATCCACGGTCACGAACGTACGTGGGGCGCCGAGGGTCTCGCCGTCCCAGCGGCACGCGACGACGCGGGGGAGACCGTTGGGGTTGGATTCCGCGATGTAGAGGGTCGTCTCGTCGGGGCTGAAGCCCAGGCCGTTGGGCGCGTCGAGGTCGATCATGCGCTCGAGGGGGTGTCCTTCGCGCCAGCGGTACACGCTCTGGTGGCCAAGCGCCGATTCGGCGGGATAGCCTTCGCGCGGGTCGGTGATGCCGTACGTCGGGTCGGTGAACCATACGGCGCCTGTCGAGTCGATGACGAGGTCGTTCGGCGAGTTCAGCGGTGTGCCGTCGAACGCGTCCACCAGGAGACGCGTGCCGGTTTCGTCGGTGCGGCTGATGGCGCGTCGGCCCTGCTCGGCGTGAACGAGCCGACCGTCGGCATCCACGGCATTCCCGTTCGCGAACGCCGACGGGTCGATGATCGCGATGACGCTGCCGTCCTCTCGCCATCCCAAGGTGCGACGCCCGACGACATCACTGAACACGAGCATCCGCTCACGCTCCCACCACACCGGGCCTTCGGCCCAGGATGCGCCGGAGTACAGCGAGCGCAGCCTGGCTTCGGAGGCGATGACGGCTCGCAGGCGGTCGTCGTAGACGCGCGGCGGGGCGACGTCGACGGCGGAGGAGTCCCGGGGCGGCTGGAGGATGCGGCCGTCGATCATCGGGGGAGTGGGCATACCTTCAGTGAATCGATCGGCGTGGTCCGCCGCAGCCGGGTTGACGCATGCGGCGGAGATTCCATATGGATGCCGGGTCCTGCGCCCAAGGGGCGGCGGCATACAGTGCGGATCGAAAAGGAAGGGCGTCGCCGACCGTAGTCGACGACGCCCTCCTCTGTAGTGGGGTTACGAGTTGGTCTCGGCGCGGTTGCGACGCACCTTCGCCGCGACGGCGACGGTTGCACCGGCGGCCAGAAGGGCGCCGCCGCCGATCCAGATGCCCATCATCGACTGGCTGTCGACACCGGTGGCGGGGAGCGCCGTGCCGCCCGCACCGCCCGCGTTGACGCCCGAGCCGCCGCCGGCCGAGGCGCGGGGGCCCGTGGCGGACACCGTGTAGCTGCCGCTCGGGTTGGCGGGCAGGGTGACGACGGCGGTCGCTACGCCCGAGGAATCGGCGGTCTTGATCACCGAAGCCGAGGTGACGGGCAGGTTCGCGGTGGCGATGTTGGCTCCCGTGACTCCGCGGCCGACGAGCGTGAACGTCACGCTCGCGCCGGGAGTGAAGCCGTCGATCGGAACGGGACCGTTAGCTGTAACGGTGACGGTGACGGTGTCGGGGCTGGTCGGCACATACGCCTGCGCGACCGCCGGGGCTGCCAAGAGCAGCGCGCCCGCGATGGTCGCCGAGGCCGCCGCCTTGGTGAGCTTGTGCTTCATGACTGCCTGCTTTCGAATCCGGGCTGCGGTGCTGTGGTGGTCCGCTCTTTCCTGTATCTGTTTGCTGCTCAGATTGGGATGAGAATGAAGCGGGTTTACGTGTTGAGAGACACTCTGAGTATCCCTTAGGTATCTCCCCTGTTGCAAACCGACGCGGTTTCCTTTTCGTAAACACTCGCTGAGGTCGCTGTGGCGGTCTTCCTTGGAATCTTTGAAGGGGTGTCAGTTCACACTGCCACCCAGCGCAGGTGACGGTACGCTGCAAGTCGTGCGGATGACCGGATTCACGGCACTGTCGGCCGTGGGTGTCACCAGGGCTTCCGCAGTGGTGGCGCTGGACGTCCCCTTCACCACAATGGTCACGTTCACGGCCGTCTGCGGAGGCAAATCGGCACCATAAGTTAGCACTGACCGTCCCGCGAGTTCCGTTGCGGTGAAGGTCGCGCCATTTGACGCTTGCGCGGACACAAGCTCGAATCCCTCCGGGAGATAAACGTTCGTCACGACCCTTGCGGTGCCCGGAGCCACGCCATAGACACCTCCCCCAGTGATGTACCAGGGGAGGCTCGTCCCGGCATCTTCGGGCGCGGTGTTCCCGAGGTTCGCGCGAAGGGTCAGTTGACGGAAACCCCTCTCGCCCGAGGCCTGGCAAGAGTCCCACACCAAACTGACGTCGGGTTTCACGTAGTAGCTCATCTTCGAACCGGTGCCGTCGTTGAGGAACACCCCGAAGCGTGGCATTTGAGCGTCCGTCGAGGGGAGCTGGCCCGCCATCGACGAACCCTCAACGATGATTTGCTCTTCGGTACGAGCGTTCCATAACGAGACTCTGCGCTCGTCGACCGCCCGAGCGAAAGCCGCGATCAGCCCCGCGCTTGAGCCCCGGCCATCTAGGAAGGCGTTGAAGATCGCCGCCGAGGATGCGGCGAAGAAGGCATCCTGTTCGGCGGGGTCGGAGTATCGCTTGTAAACATCGCTGAGGAAGAGGGAAACGGCGTTGTCGGCGTCGACAGCAGTACCGTCTGGCAGCAAAACTCCTCCCGTTGCTTCGAGGAGATACGAAAGCATGACGGGATCGATTGCAATCACGCCGTCGACCTCGCGGCCCGTTTGCCTGCGGTACATTTCGCGAGCGAGCGGCCCGTCGACGGTGAAATCAGGGATCTGCGTCAGGTTGTGGAAATAACGCGCCGGTCGCGTGCCGTAAATGGATTGCACGTCTTCTGGGAGGGCGACTACCGGGTCGGAGATGCCGCGCGACAGTGCCGTGGCCGATTCGGAGCCCGCGAGGGTCACTCGGCCATTCTCGGTCTGGAGGAGCAGGGCGGTGCCAGTGATTCCCCCGAGGGAGCGGAACTCGGCGTTGTTCTGAACCAGAATCAAATATGAGCGCGCTCCGGCCCCCCCCAACATGTCGGGCAGCAGTTGGCTCGCGCGGGACACCGCATCGAAGGCGCCGACGGACTGCGCGAAGACTTGCTCGACCTGATCTGTGAGATAGGCGAGTCGGCCCATGAGCGGCGTTCGGTCGATGGACCGGACGTGCGTCAGTGCCTTAGTCGCTTGCGCCGCCGCGTCGGTCGCGGGCCCCTCGAGTATGGTCAGCGAGCTCACGTCGATTCTGCCGTCCACTGGCTTCAATGCATCGAGTGCACCGGCCGGTATCGCTTCGACGAGCGGCAGCGCGCTGAGTCGTACCAGGTCGTCGGAGGAGGCCGTCACCACGCGGACGGCTTCCAACTGTGGTCCGATCCAGGGAGCACGCTCGAGGAGCCTCCACACGGCATCGGATGTGAGACTCCGAGCGGCTCCGGTGTCATCGGCGAGTAGGCGAAGCTGTTCCGTCGCCTCGGACGGATCGCTCGTGAAGGATGAGACCAGCTCGGGAGCGCTCATGCGAACGTCGTTCAGGTGCCCGACGGCAAGAGCTCCGCGAATTCCGACCCATGCCAGAGCGAACACGGTGAAAGCGATGAAGGCTCCCAGGGTGTAGAACACGATCGTTCCGGCCAGATGCGGCGCATCGCGGCGCGCCTTCGCCCTCATCCTTTGCGGGCCTCATTCCAAGAGGTCGATGAGGACAAACGAAAGCGCGGCGCAGTGCTGCAGAGGTCAGCTATCACGTCGTGTCTCGCGTGAGTTCCGCCGGGCGCCGAGACCGGACTCTTCGAAACCTCTGACATCGGTCGAGACCGTAACCGCGGTTTTCCGCGACCGCTGGCGGCGCTGCGCGCCTCGGGTCCCCTTGACAGGCGCTTCGCGATAGCCGTGGCCGTAGCCACAACCGTAGCCTGCGTGATACGAGTCGGGACCCCGCGTCGGCACCATACACATGATGAACCCCGCGAGCTTGGCGCCGGCGGTCGCCAGCGCCTCCGAGGCGCCGGTCAGCTGGTGCTTCGTGGTACGTCCCGCGGCGACGACCATGAGGGCCCCGCTGGTGGTTCGCGCGAGAACCGCTGCGTCGGTGACCGGGAGCAATGGAGGGGCGTCGCAGAGCACGACATCGAAATCACGCTCGAGCATCTCGAGCAGAGCATTCATGCGGGCTGATCCCAGCAATTCGCTCGGGTTGGGCGGAATCTTGCCTGCGGGGAGCACGTAGAAGCTGCGTCCGCCCCACGGCAACATCACCTCGTTGACCTGAGCCCGGCCGATGAGGACGTCGGTCAGTCCTGCTCCACCCTCAATGCCGAGGTATTCGGCGACCTTGGGTTTGCGCAGATCCGTATCCACGAGGGCAACGCGCTTGCCGGCATCGGCGAGCGCGATTGCCAGATTGATGGCGGTTGTGGACTTGCCTTCGGTCGGGATAGAGCTGGTTACGACAAAACTGGAGCGTTCGCCGACATCGAGGAACTGAAGATTGGTTCGCAGCGCTCTAAACGACTCGGCGCGCGTACTCAGTGGGTCCGCGTGCACGATGAGAGGGCGTTCCTTCGCTCTTTTGTCGAAGGCGATGGCTCCGATTCCGGGTGCCCCGGTGACTCGTTCGACGTCACGAGGAGTTCGAACCCGGTTGTCTAGGGCCGTGCGGAGGACAGCGGTGCCGATCCCCGCGGCTAGGCCGATCAGCGTGCCGAGAGTGAGGTTCAGAGGCATGTTCGGACTGGAAGGGCGATCCGCTGCTTGAGCGTCGCGGACGCGGCTCAGGCGGACGGGGCTGGAGCCGTCGTCAGCTTCCGGCTCGAGTTGGGGGACGACCGCGGCCAGGCTCTGAGCTACTGCGTTCGCGATTTCGGCTGCTAGCGCGGCGTCTGCATCTTCGACGACGATCGTGATCAGTGTGGAGTTCAGCGCGGCGGAAGCCTTCACCCTGCTGGAAAGCTGTGCACCCGTCTCCTGAAGTCCCAGCTCCCTGGCCACGGGATCGAGCACGACCGGGGTGTTCACGAGCCCGACGTAGGTATTGATCCGCGCTTGCGTGAAACTCGAACCCTGTTGCAACTCGGCGGTCGTGCTCCCGCCCTGGGTAGAGACGAAGACTGTGCTGGAGGATTGGTAGATGGGGGTCCTAGTCGAGGTGTAGGCGAGCATGCCACCTATACCCAGGATGGTCAAAGCGACTATAACAAGCCAATTTTTCCGCAGGATACGGATGTTGTCGCTGAGCTCCATGGTGCCTCTCGAAGGTGCGCGGGCCGAAGGCCGTTGCGCTCGGAAATCCTGACTAGTCTGTCACATGAAATGTTTCCATTCGGTTTTCATCAGGCAACCGATTCGCTCTCGTCCGGGGAGACGGACCTGAGCGGCAGCAGTGCGCGTTGAGAGACGACGTTGCCGTAATGTTCTTACCGTGCGAAGCGACTCGTCGATGCCTCTGACTCGTCGCGCACTGCGGGCGGCGGAAGAAGCGCCTGATTTCTCCCTGTCGCCTACGGGTTCGCCACCTTCCCGGCGACGGGTCGACTTGTGCGCGTCAGAAGCCGGCGGCCGACCTCATACGGGCACGCCCTTGTTTGTTCCGCTGCTCATCGGCGGAGTAGGCACGTTCCTCTCGGCCGCACTGGGCCAGACGTTCGTGCAGCCCGGGGGAGTGCTTGCGCTTATGACTTTGTGGACGTTTCTACTCGCTGGCTTCGTCTATTTCGCCCGCAGGGTGCCGATCCGCTCGCTCTTCGCCTTCCGCGCTTCGGACGTTGTTTGGGGCGTCGGGCTAGCCGCGGTTCTCCGGCAGTTCGAAGGCATACTCAACGGGGTAGCCTCCGCTCCATTCCCTGTCGCAACCTCGCCGAGTGTCGTCGCATGGTTTGGGGAGGTTGTTGTTCCAATCGGCGTGATCGGTCCTGTCGTTGAAGAGCTCTATTTCCGGGCGTTTCTTACTGTGGCCGTCTTCAGGCTGCTGGCACCGCGGATGGGGAGGGTGATCGCCGGTGTGGCGGCTACGGGATTCTCCGCGGGAGCGTTCGTGCTTCTTCACACATGCTTCGCGCCGCTGGGGCTGATCGATGCCATCGTTCTCCTCGCCGTGGGCGCGACCTGCGCGGTTCTCGTTACCCTCACCGGGAGAATCTGGGGCGCAGTGCTCTTGCATGCGAGCTATAACATCCTCTATGTCACGGTGGCGGCGCTGGGTGCGATCGCCGCATGACGGTCTCGGCCCGACTTCGCTTTCGTTCTTCAATCAAGGATGAAACTCGACGAACGGGAAGTATTCGCCAAAGATGCGCGAGCTGGCGCACCGGATGCTCGAGTCCCCGGGCGTTGCGGTGGGGGGCGGCGGCAGGCGGAGGTCGGCGGGGGCTCCAGGCCCCGGCGTTACGACCGATGCGGCGCAGCGGATCAGACAGCTAGAGACGGAGGACACCGGGCTTCGCAGGCGAACAGAATTCCGCGGCCGCGAGTGCGTTCTGCGAAGTGGGTCGACTCGGCCTGATGGTGACGACCCGGTTCATCAACGAGTACAGAGATCGTCACGGGGTCGCGCTCATCTGTCGGGTCCCCAGACCGGCAGTGCGGGGGCCGTGCCGAACGGCTTGGTGACAACTGTTCGTTAGCGCCGGGAGGTGCTGGCGGGGCGGACGTCATCATGCCTGGCCCCTATCCCAGAGCGTTTCGTGAGGACGTGATCGCGGTCCCTCGTCGCGGCGAGAGCGGCGTCACCATCAAGCAGATGGCGACTGATTTCGGTGTCAGCGAAGCGGCGCTACAGAACTGGCTCCACCAAGCCGATATCGAGGAAGGTAACCGTCCCGGTCAGACCGCGGCGGATGCGGCCGAAGCGCGGGAGTTGAAGAAGCGGATGGAGAGGCGACCCAGTCCGGGACGCCGACGTGCTCCGCGCGTATCAGATCAACGCGCTGCGTGACGCTCACCACGACGACCCGACGTTTGGGTACAGCTACCTCGCTGACGAGGCGCGGGGGCGGGGTGGCGGATGAGTCGGCGCACGGCGTGGAAGCTGTGTTCGCAAGCCGGGATTCTCTCGTCCGCTCAACGTCGGCGACGCGCTAAGGGCAAAAAGGCTGGGCCATTCGTGTTCGACGATCATGTCCAGCGCGTGTTCCGTGCCTATGCGCCGAACCGGCTCTGGCTCACCGATACCACGAAGCATTGGACGCGCGAAGGCAAGCTGTATTGTTGCGCGACCAAGGACGTGTGCTCGAACCGCATCGTCGGGTACTCCATCAGCGATCGAATGACCGCGAACCTCACGGTCGACGCTGTCCACAACCCCGTCGCTCGCCGGGACGAGGTCGCCGGGTGCATTCTGCATGCCGAGCTCGGCAGTCAATTTCGCAGCAGAGCGGTGGCTGGGGAGCTGCGCCGTCATGACATGGTCGGCTCGATGGACAGAGTCGGCGCCGTCGGCGACAACGCGGCCATGGAATCGTTCTGCTCGCTGCTGCAGACCAACGTGCCCAACCAGCAACGGTGGGCGACGCGTCAGGAGCCGCGGATGGCCGGCGTGGCGTGGATCGAGCGGAAGTATCACCGCCAACGCGCGCAAGACGCCCTCGGGTGGTTGACGCCCATCGAGTCCGAAGCGAAGCTAACCGAGCCGCTCACACTCGCGGCCTAAACCGAAACAGTCACCAGTTCGTTCCTCACGCCCCGGCGTGCTGGAACGAGTCTCGCCCCACGGTTAACTCGACATGAGTACCCCCACCGAACTTGAGCAGGCCTACTACGCTGACCTCCAATCAGCTAACGCGGCAGCTGCCGGACAAGGTCCCCTATAGGAACGAAAATCGGGCCGATTTACTTGAACCGATACGAACCAGATACCAGCGTGAAATATCGCGTGTGCGAGGATGGTCTTCGGAACCCCAACCGAGAGGCGCCATGGAGCTTCGTGACGACATGCACATTCTGCGCATGAACCGGCTCATCATCTCATCGATGTTACAAACCCGCTTTGCATCGGCCTGGCTGTTGCTTTCTAACTCACACTCGACTCCACAGTGACCATATTCTCGCCGGTCAAGACCAAAGCGATCAACCGCTCCGGCATCGCCGCCACTCCTGACTCGGGGGATGATTGCTCATGCCGCGCCAGCTACCCTCGGCGATGCGTTCGAAGACGTCGAAGTGCGCGAGGCCTCCGCATCCGTTGCGTCAAGATCTACGTAGTTCGCTCGGCGCTCTCCTCTACAACGTCCGATAGCTAGGATGTGCCCCAAGCCCACGCTCGGAGGTCTCGTTGGTAATGCCCCGGGGCGTCTTCGCCGACACCAAAGTGCGGGGCCCTTCGCGATGTCGCCCAGATCACCCCCAACCACTCATCGGCATCATTCAGTTCGATCCAAAGGCAGTCGGCCAGCCCGTCATTCTTGAATGCGATCCTTACGAATGAGTGCGCCGATATTTTAGAGCACTACCCGCCGGTCCGCGGCTTATAAGAATGAGTGGCGGCACAAGCTTCATGATCGCCGTGAGCATCTCCAGCGAAGGTAAGCCAAGCGGGACGGCAAACCTCGCGATCACGCCAGACGGTGCCAGGGAGGGGACAGTCATGTAGCACCTGCTGCCGAGGATAGAGAGTCGGATACGAATGCCGTCTATGTCGTCAGTGCCGGCAGGGCATTCAGGCCTCGCCCCAGTGGCTGCGCATCCATCGCAGCAACCTGGTGTCCCTCGCACCGAGTTGACGACAGCGCGTTCCGGCGAGAGCCAGAACTTTGACAAATATGCAGGCAGGAGAGATCCTGCCCGTTCTTGCGTACCTACCACCTGGGGGAAGTTCGAGAGGAACCGTTCATGCGAGTAGGCAGTCGACTGTGGCCTTCAGAGCCGCGAGCGACACTGTCATCCGGTTTGTCAGGCGAGGGTTCCAGAGAGGCGCTCTGCTTCAAGTCGAAGACCTGGGCCCGAGGGAGGACCGATGTTGCGTCGCAACCCGACCATGGCTGGATATTTCATCGAACAGCAACGCGTTATGCAGTAGTCTAGAAACCTGCGCAGAGAGTGCCCACTAAGGAACCAGTAATGAACTTCAGCCATCTCTTGGCAGTGATTCGCCACAAACGCGATCGGCTCTCTTTCTATCTCGCTGCACTCACCTCCATGCGGCGCAAGAGGGGGAGATCGCTCGCTTTTGTAGTAGGGTCCCCGTTTCACGAAAACCTCGGCGACCACGCCCAAAGTCTGTGCGCCGCCGAGTGGATACGGTCGAGCTATCCCCAGCATGACGTCGTCTTAATCGACACCATGTCCGCTCTAGTATATAACGCCTGGCTCATTCGGTGGGTTCAGCGGATATTCCTCGAGGGCGATCTGCTGTTCGCGCATAGCGGCTACCACATGACCGATCTCTACCCGCGGGAGATCGAATTACAGCGACTGCTATTGCGTCAGTTCTCCGGAATTCCAATAGTGTTCCTCCCGCAGACCGTAAACTTTGCGAACGACGCAGACCTTGCGGATTTCTCCGCAGAGATTGAGAATCACGGTGCTGTAACCATAGTGAGTCGCGACGTTCGATCACATGAAGTGGCTCGAGAAAATTTCCCCTCCGCGCAACATCTGCTCTTCCCTGATATTGTGACCCGCGAAATTGGCCGTCGTAGTTATGGAGCATGGTCCGAACGTGCAGGCATACAACTTTGTCTTCGACGCGATCGGGAGTCAGTCTATGTTGCTTCCGGGGAAGCAGACCGCCTCGAGCGATATCTCTCCGCGATTGCGCCAACAACATTGTCGGATACTGAGTCGGAACTCCGTCCCACCTATATCCGCAAGAATCTGAAGAGCGTTTTGGAGCGGACCTGGCGGGTATTCTCCCGATACAAAGTCACTGTGACCGACCGCTACCACGGTGTCATCTTCTCGCTCATTGCGGGAACCCCCGTTGTGGTCCTGGGCACGACTGATCACAAGCTACGTTCCGGTGTCGCATGGTTCCCAAGCCACATCTTCGAGCGTTATGTGTTTTTTGCAGAGACGGTCGACCAAGCGGTGGAGCTAGCGGCGAAGGCGTACGGAACTCCTCCGGTCAAAGCGCTGCCTCCGTACTTCGAGACTGAGTACTACTCACAGTTGCGCGCAAAGATTGAGGTATTGCGACGAGACCACGCCACAGACACGGAGTCGAGGTCTCTATGACAAAGTCTCCAAACCGTAACGACGGCGAGTATCTGGCTTCCTTGCGTGCTCTGATTGCTGCGGATCTCGAAGTAGGTAGTGGTGTCCTCGCCGCCCGCTCCGAGCGCGTAACAATGGAGCTGGACGATCGCGGCTTCTACCGCTCGGTGCTCGCTGAGGATATTACGGACGAGGACGCGCGGCAAATTCTTGATGTGTGCGCAATGTCGGATTTCAAGGTCGCCGACGAGTCGCAGTTAGCCAAAAAACTGTACGGCGGTCGAGCCGACGCACACTTCGATCCAATTCTCGGGTATTTCCATTCGCTTCATGTAGGTTACGTCGAAGAGGGATCATTCCGATCAGCTGGTAGTTCCGGCGGAATGGCCTCTTGGTTACTGTCGGAGCTCCTGCGCCTCGATCTGGTCGATTACGTGGTTCATGTGGCAGAGTCTATCGACGAAGGGCGCCTGTTCACCTATCGAGTCTCGTCCACTCCAGACGAAGTGCTCGCGGGTTCGAAGTCTCGGTATTATCCGGTCGAGCTCTCGAGGGTCCTCGCGATCATGCGGCGTAAGCCGGGACGCTATGCCGTGGTCGGTATCCCGACCGTAATTTTCGAGTTGCGCCTGCTCGCTGAAGTGGACGATGAGATTGGCAGATGTGTCGCATACACCATTGGACTCATTTGCGGTCACCAGAAATCAACTCGTTATGCGGAGAGTTTCGCCTGGCAGTCCGGGATAGCTCCATCTAGCTTGGATAGTTTCGACTTCCGCGTAAAGAATGGTGAGGGAAAGTCTTGGGACTACCGCATGTCCATGACTGGGGAAATCGATGGCCGGCGACAGACTTTAATGCGTCGGCAGTCGGACCTGTTCGGGAGCGACTGGGCTTGGTGCTTCTTCAAAGCGAAATTCTCCGACTACACTGATGATGCATTCAATGAGACTGCGGACATTGTTGTGGGAGACGCGTGGCTCCCGGGTCACGAGGACGACCCATTCGGTTCCAATGTCGTGATTACGCGGCGGCCGGATCTTGCGCGTTTGATCCAGGCAGGGATTGGCGAGCGCCGACTTCGCTTTTCCGAAGCAGAAGTGGATGAGGTACTTCGCTCGCAACGGGGGCTGGTGCGTCATACCCGAGACGAGATCGGCTACCGTCTTGCCCAGGATGATCGCGCTCGGCGTGTACGCCCGCAGAAGCGGTTTGGCGCTGACCCGACACTTCCGTATCTAAGGAGGCTCGTCCAGAGGCAGCGAGTTCTCATAGCCCAGGCTAGCCATGTCCACTACCTGCGCGCCGTGGAGCTCGGAGATTGGAATCACTTCTATCGACGCATGCGTCCTCATATTTGGCGCTATAGGCTGCTCTATCGTGTTATCGACCTCACCTCTGCGCTTCAACGCAACGGGCTAATAGGCTCCGTAAAGAAGCTGTTTCGTCTATGAGTTTCGTTTATGAGTAGTCCGGTACGTTCGGCTAGGGGTGCTGCAAGAGTTAATAGTTCAGTCTTAATGAAGGCTAAGCAACGGAGGCTCAAGTTTAAGCTATTAGCTGCGACTTCTTTCGTGTGGATATTGGTGCTCGTATTAGTCGACATCGGCCTTGTCGCCTTTCCGTGGGCGGAATCGTTGCCGAAAAGTGATGTGATATTTGTACTCGGCCCCCCGACGCCAAATCGCATCGCGTATGCAGAAGAGCTTTACTCGCGCGGCCAAGCTTCGCGAATCCTCATATCCGTGTCGCCGTCGGGTGAACCTCTGTCAGCGGCTAAGATCGAAGCTTGCGGTCATTCCTACGTCGATTGCGTCACGCCCGTTCCGTTTACGACTAAGGGTGAAGCGAGAATGCTCAATGCGTATCTCTCAAAACGCGCGGTAAGCTCCGCTATCGTAATCACAATCGTGCCCCACGTTTCCAGGAGTCGTTTCATATTCGCCAAGTGTTCTGGTGTATCCACAGCATTATTCGGCGTTAGAGAGGGTTGGCAGCTTTCGGATTGGCTTCATCATCTTGCCTACCAGTCTGCAGCCTTCGTGAAGGCGGCGATAACTGAGTGCTAGCTGCGGCGCGTATCGGCTCCTCGGACATCTGGCGTGGGTCACAGGGCGAGTTGTCCGGTGCGGGGAGGGCGAGGAGCCGGTTGTTCGATGACGTGCACGCTTGTATCTGAGCTCGCCGGTGGCGGGATCTTTGGGAAGGTGTCGTGCCTGTGTCTGCGCGATCAAGGACGTGTTCTCGAACCGCATCATCGTTTGGTTCCTGACCGCGAACTCAAGAACGCTCACGGCGGCTGACGCGGATCGAGTTCGGTGCGCAGATGACCGACCCGCTCATTCCTCGCAGCCTATACCGAACCTATCAGCCGTTCGGTCCTCACACCGGGCGAATCGATTCAATGCCCACGCTCTCCTGGTGGCGAATCAAGTTGTAAGCATGTCTCAGGACGCATGAACGATGACCGCTGCCGCGGAAACACCGTTCATCCGGCAGGCACTTCTGAAAACTGGAGGCGAATCATTGTCCGTTTACGTCGACCTCACTAGCCAGAATTATCGGCCTATCGAAGGCGGGGAGCGGCTCACGTACGAAAGCGAGAATTGCTTCTTTCAGGCTTCGCGCATCGTGGTACCAGCGCACAAGTGGGTGAGCACTCAACGACGTCCGGAAGCTTTCATGCACGATGATTGGACGCTGTGCGGCTACGGCCTCCACGATCTTATTGGGAACGCCGCTTTTTGCGCGGTTCAGCACAACAACCACTGTATTACCGCGGTATAGATCTCCGATATCATCGACAAAACCGTGGACTCGGGAGCCCGGTATGTCGGAAAGTAGACACGCGTTCGGCCCATAGATGTCTATACGGGCATCGCCTTCGACCCGGCGTACATGTGGCCAACATTCTCTCAAGCACTGGATGCCCTCCCGTAAGTGCGAGGACGCAAAGTCACCGCTCACGGTGAGCCGCTCAGCCATTCCGGGATACACGGCGGCGAGAGTGAGTAGGCTAGCAGGTGCGCTCGGCGGAACAATCAGCGCTCGCCGCGTACGATTGATCGGTAAGTCAGCCTGGCTGTCCCTTTGGCTAATGTACGAGACGGCGACCCTTCTCGGAAGAGTCCGAGTGTAGCGGACGCCGTCCTCAATCGTGCGTCTTTGTCGGGCTTCGGTTGCTTCTTCGGCGAGAAGGAGCCAGCTGTCGCATACGTCAACGACTACATCCAGGCCACAGCGAGTCAGATAGCCGCCGATTCGCACCATGTTGGGCTGGAAGAACGCTGCTACGTGCACGATCGAGCCACGACGCAATAGCTCGCCGAGCAAGTACAACGTATGACCGACGGTATTTCTCGCACGACTAGGGCGAATCGCTGTAACCACGACCGTGGCGCCGCGCTTCGAATAGTAGTCGCGAAGGTGGTCCACTCGACGTCTGACTCCGCTTGGAAGCTCCTTCTGATCGCGACTTGTCAACACTACTATTCGGTCGGCACTGCTCACAAGCTACCCTCCCTAGGCCTCAATTTCATCGCTAGCGAGACTGAATCGAGAATCGCTCTACGTGTGAGGGGAATAGCAAGAAGCGCGATCAGGTAAACGCATACCGCGATGAGTAGGCCGCTAAGAAGGCCGCCCCAGAGGCTGGCGTCGCTATAAACGGAAAACCATAGACGTACGATTGCGTAGGCGAAGCAGCCTGACACTATTGTCGCCGAGCCATGCCAAAAGAACGGCCAAGATGAAGTCCGCGTAACCCGCGAAATCCAGACGAGAGCCAACGGCCAGCTCAACAACATCCCTATTGAGTAGGCCCAAGCCACGGCAGTTGGGCTATAAAGTGAGCATGTGACAATTGCGACCACCACGACTGGTTTCGAAATCATGTTATAGCGGAGCAACGCTCGCGTCTGGCCGCTGAGAACAAATCTCCAGTAATTCACCTGAGATAGTGCTTGAACGGCGCCGGCTATTGACAAGATCTGGAAGAACGGAACCGACGCCTGCCACTGGTTACCGATGAGGACCGGTATAAGGTGCTCCGCGGTACTGGCGGCAATTACAAAATAGCCTACAGTAAGCGTCGCAAGCGCGTACTGGATTCGAAGAAGCATAGCCGCGATAGCATCACCAGAATCCCCTCTCACTACCGAGACAACCACATTCGAAAGCGGGCCGAGTACCGCATTGGTCGGTAAGGTTAGGAGTTGAAAGGCGCGACTATAATACCCTGTAACCGTCGGCCCGTACTGAACGCCAAGCGTCACAGTATCTGCGTTGCCTTGCAAGAAGGCGAGAACGTTGGCCAGACCCAGATGCGCTCCTATGCGAAAAAGCAGAGAGGAGCCGTGGCCGCGGCGCGGGCGCTGCGGCAGCCAACGCGCACACAAAACCCGGAGGAGTGTCAGGCTTATTGCGCCGACCACTGACTGAGCAATGAGGGCCCAGTACCCGCCTCCCGCGTACGCAACCGCCAGTGCGCTCCCTAGCCCGAGTACAGCTGAGGCGATCTCTGTCGAAGCAAGCGAGCGGTACTTTTGGTCGCGTGTGAGTTGAACCTGGAACTGAGTCTGCAGACCCCCGAGCAGAAGCGCAAGCCCGGTCGTTGGGAGAATGACCCACATCCTCTGCTCGTCATAGACCAGCGCCGCGAGGGGAGTTAGAACGACGACGACCACGTAGAGAGCTAGACCCAGGCCCGCATTAGCCCAGAAAAGGTTTGACGCCTGTTGCGACGACAACGAGCGGGCTTGAAGGCCGGCAGTTGAGAGACCAAAGTCGCGCACGAGGTCCGCGAAAATCAGCAGAACTGTGGCCATAGCCATAAGGCCAAAGTCCGCCGGGGTGAGTAGGCGAGAGAGCAGCAGCGCGCCGAGCAGTTGAACGACTGTTCGAACAAGCTGGCTGGCGATGACTACACCTCCGCCGCGAACGCCGCGAGTACCTCTTGAGTGATTGTCAACCATCTCAGTCCCCACCAGCATACGCATGCGTGCGCATCTCGCCGGTTTTACCGTACGAGAACGAAGCAGCTAGTGCGCCCACAGCAAAGGCGCCTCGCTCAACGTAAATGCGCCTCTCCATACCCCGCACGCGAAAGAAGCAGCATGCGAGAGCCGCGAGGGCATCCTTCACTTGCCCAATTCTAAATTGCACGTTGATTTCTTTATTTCGATGTCGGTGCTTGCGGAGAAGTCGCACAAATCCTCGACCGTACCGCCAGTGCTGTTTGGCCACCCGCGAGAGATCGTCGCGCTGGAAATAGGTTATCACCGCGTCGGGCACGCACACCAGCGTGTATCCCTGGTCGGATGCACGCCAGAAGAAATCGATCTCATCGCTTCCCCCAAAAATTAATTCGTCGAAACCACCAATCCGGTCGAAGACGTCCCTGCGAAAACCACAGTTGGCACCTATCGCATACGGAGGCAGATCGTTTTCAACTTGATACAGGCGGCGTTCTCGCGCGACGACTCCGCTGCCCTCAATGAAACGGTTGATCCCGCCCCCCACGCAGGCAGCTCCACGTTGGAACGCGCGCCAGTAGGACTCGATCCAGTCAGCATGTGTAAGGTCGTCGGCGTCGCAGAGTAGAACTAGATCACCGACCGACGCGCGTATTCCCTCGTTTCTCGCGACATTGATACCCGCAGCTCTCGAGGCGTCGACTGCCCGAATAGGAAGACCCCGGCTCACATACTCTTTTACGACCATCACGGTACTGTCCGTCGATCCGTTGTCCGCTACCACGACCTCAAAGCCGACGGTCGTTTGTTGCTCGAAAATCGAGTCCAGCTGGCGGCGCAGGGTCGCTGCGCCGTTCCGACACGGTATAACTATGCTTAACCGCACGTCTCCGATCGGACCCTCGTCGCGGAGCGGGATCACCGTACGACTCCAATAGCTGACATAGCGCGGCTACCGTACTCATCCCATGAGAAACGATGCGAAGTAGCTACAGCTGCATCGGAGACGCGAGCTAGCTGCTCCCGATCCGACGCCACACTTGCCAGGAGTCTGGCCAAATCCTCCGACTGACCGACCGGTGTGGTCCATCCATCGATTCCGTCAGTGATGACGTCGCCGCCGAACGTGTGAGGTGTCACGATGGCGGGGGTTCCCACTGACATTGCTTCAAGCGCCACCAAGCCGAATCCTTCAGCAAGACTCGGCATCACAAGCACATCAGCCTCTGCCATAGCGAGCTTCAATTTCCATCGCGGCCGGGTACCCTGTATGTCAACGTGTGGATAGTTGCGACGTATGTGGGTTCGGATATCCTCACCGGCTCCGCCGATGAGGACGAGCCGAGCTTCTGGGATTTGGGCCCTATCGAACGCGTCCAGCAAGTAGCTGATGCCTTTTCTTTGATTAAGCTGGCCGGCAAACATTACCGTGAACCTGTCAGTTCGAGTCGCTTGAGGGATCGTCGAGATATCAGTGCCGAGTGGTACCACCCTGATCCGAGAACCAGCCACCCCTGCCTGGATGAAGGTGTCTCGAGCAAAAGAGCTCGGAACAATAATCAAGTCCGCGAGTTCGATCTCAGAATCTAGATCGGCTTCATCCTCACCGAGGATATCGTGGCCTTGGAGGAATGGTGCCCAATCTGGGTTCCGCTCGGCCTCCTGCCCTAGAAAATCGCGCATCCAACGGTGATGCGCGATTGGGTATAGCAGGACCCGCTTCGCCGCCCCCGCCGATCGGAAAGCATCGAGGGCTGAGGTGTACTGTGCGATCACGAACTCAAGCTCCCCTTTGTGCTCGGCTACGAAATGACCTGCCGCGCGACGGAAGCTCAGGGTGCGTGCCCGCACCATCTCCCGAGTACGCTTAGGCGACAATCGCATACCAGACTGAAGAAGGAGTTCACCGAACGCTGCGCGCCGACGTGTGTTCGACATCTCAAGTCCCAGAGGTAGTTCGCGACGAAGAATTTCGTGCTTGAATCGCTGGGGCACCAATGACGATCCACGGACCAAGTTCATCAGCGGGTGATCACTTGGCCACAGCGCCGATGACACGAACATCGTCGAAAACCCTGCGCGTGATGCCCCCGCAGCAAGGAATGCTGGCTCTGGGTGGGTTCCAGCGCTAAGGACGACTATGCGAGACATCCGCTATGAGCCTTTCCTGGGCTGCCCGCCTGAGTATTTGGTTCGGCTGGCGACGCGTAATGCGAAGAACATAACGAGCATCGCTGGAAGTGCCGCAATTAGAAGTCTCTGAATGTCGAAAGAGAGACTTCCGCGCATTATCGGGAATATGAAGGCTGTCGCCATGATAAAGACGAACGCGGTGAAGGGGGAGCGGCGTACCCAAGAAGCCTTGGTTATCGCACCCAAGAACAGCCCGAACATACTAGCGACGATCAGGACGCCAACCACGCCAAAGTTGAAGTATGGCTCGCTGTAGAACCCGAAGGAGAACCCGATTCCTTGAGCGTCCAGAGCCGGAAACAGTGCTGCATTAAGGACCTGATCAACCGAATCGGGCTTTCCAGCCCATAAATCACGCGGAATTGCCGCGCCGGCCGCGCCCACGTACGTCATGCCGTACTGCATTTCCAATGCGCCAGACTGCTGCGCCGCGAGTTGAACCTCGAAGCTGTCGACCATAGCCGTATCGAGGCCCCCGACGAATCCTTCTATCGCAACCGATGGGTTGAACGCAGCGATCAACGAAGCTTCCAGTGATCCACCTTGCGCCAGCTGATCTCGCCATAGACGCGGAGCGACGATACCGAGGAAAAAGAGCGCGGGACCGCCGAGGGCGACTCGCAAAGGCGACAGTACGCGGGGATTCGTGGTATAAAGCGCCAAAACTAGAGCGACGAGTATCGGTATGAACACTGACCTATTTCCGCCAGCGATCTCGGGGTACATAGCGACGATAAGGACAGTCAGGCAGAGCCATCCAGCCGTGTAGTTTGCTCGCAATCGAAATCCGAGAATCAACATTAGTAGTGCACCCGTCGAGAATTGCAACCCTGAAGTCAGGTATCCAGATGCGGCCACCACCGACCTGCGTGAGAGTTCCGAGCGTCCAGCGTTGATTCCTGTGAAAAAGCTTCCGACTCCATTTTGGAGTATGTACATCGAGTAGAGGAGGAAACCGACTGCCACGACGATGATTAGTGCGCGTCGGACTGACGGCCAGGTCAGCTCGTCAAAAGGTGAGATTCGTTCCAAAGGCATCGTTGACGGAGCCCGCCCCTTTCCGATTGCATAGCCGACGCAAATAGAGACAAAACCCAATCCGCAAATCATAGAAGCCGTCAAGAATGCGTCTCCGTATGCAGACCCGGTGAAGGCATTCATGCTCTCGGCTTCCAGCAGCTGATACATGGGACGCGCCATGAAAAGGAGGAACTGGCAATACATGACGACCGCCAAAGAGGAAAGCGCGTGTATTGGCCCTCCAAGTAGGCGCGCGAGGAGAAGCCCCACGAGAATGAAGACGCCGGAAACAAGCACGCCAGTACGACTCGGCGCATTTGTTGCGGTCTCAGGGACAACCCGCACAGTCAGGATAAGTACACCAATAACCGACGAGACGAGAGCGAACCAGCCATCTGAGACCCGCCGTTCACCGCCGAGAGTTTCCGCGCGGTATGCCGCGTGTGCCGTTGCTGTATTCATGCGCTATTGACCAAAAGTCGAGCGAATGAAGTATCACTGTGCTCGAACCCAGACGTTCTTCCCTGGCGAATTGCGGCATCTATTGCCGCACCAATCGAGTCGGCTTCTAAAGGCACCCAATTTACGCGCTCTGGCATTCTCGACGCGTCGGCGCGAAGGGAGAGGGCTCCGGCTGTGACCGCTCTCGCGCCGCTAATCAGCGCTCTTGCAAGGATTCCACTCGGGCCTTCATTAGAATGTGCGAGCACGACGCAGTCAAGCGCGAGGATCACGGAGTCTAGCTCACCATCAGTCATGTGCCGCGCGATTCGAACCACTCGACGCGATTTCCGGAGCGGCAGGATCCAGTCCTCGACCTCGCTCTCGTTCAGCTCTGGTGGCCCAGCCAGGACCAACCCCACACGGCCATCAAGGTTGGAAATTGCACGGGCAACAAGTTCGACATTCTTTCGCTTGCCGATGGCGCCGAGAATCCCCGCCCATGACTCAACCCCCGGAGCAGCCGAAGCAGTCCACTCCTTACGCAGCTCGCAAGCTTGAGCGGGGTCACCCGCAAACGATACAGGGTCGCGGATCTCAAAGGGTCTCAGTGAGCCAGTCGTGAAGCTCATCAGCTTCCACGGGCGATGATCGGTGAAAGTGCGAGCCCATAAGCGGAGCGCAGGCTTCAACGCACCCGTAATCCTGGCGGTGATGCTGGTTCCGGATGCCCCTGGCCGCATGATCACGAGATTGGTACCGCCGGGCCACCGAGGTGCCCCCAGTATGAGCGGGAGCAACCAGGTGTCTGCCTCGATGAAGACCGTTGGAAACGCAGAGTCATCTGGAACTCGCGACCTCAGCTTAGCAACGGAGAACTCGGGCACTTCCTCGACTAGGATGGATGTACCGAATCGCGCAATGTGTAGGCGAAACTCATCGGACTCTACTGCGCCATGAGGCAGGAGAAGCACGGGGCTCCGCCCAAGTTGCAATGACTCATCTACCGCCAGCGCCGCATACATGAGTCTATGTCCATGGTAGCCGGGTGAGACTATGAACTGTACGTGCGCTCGAAACCCATCAGTGGCGCACTCACTGCTGGACATAGTATTCCTCCAGGCCGGTCTTGACTCGTTCGACATACTCGGGCCAACTTAGGATGGCGCTGTTCTCTCCACGGGCACGTTCAGCGCGTTCGGCACGTTCGTGCAAGGACTGCGGATGAACACTTTCCATCGCCGCACGGAGGCTTGAAGCGTCGCCAGCAGGGACAATCGTGACGTCCTGCATCGGAATGACTTCCACGGCACCAATGTCGGCGGTAGCGATGACGGGTAGCCCAGAGGCAACGGCCTCGGCAACGGCCAGTCCGAAGTTGTCCTCAATACTTGGGAATACGAAAGCATCTGCAGCGGCGAGGCGATCGCGCAGGGCATCATGCGGAAGCGTCCCAAGATAGCGTGCTTCTGACGGCAAACGAGCCAGCAGTCCCGGTTCCACAATCGGGCCGACGAGATCCAGCTTCAGACCAGTCCCCTCGATGGCGTCGAGGAGGAACGGGATCCCCTTCCTTCGGCTAATCTGTCCCACATATATCAACGTCGGACGGCTGCGCTCGGCAGCCGTGGGCGAATCTTTCACCCGGACAGGACGGAACTTGTCGAAGTCCACTCCGTATGGCACCTGGAGTACCCGCACGTTCGCGTGAAATTCCCTGAGCTGCGCCGTCACCAGACTGGAGGGAGAGAGCACAACATCGGACTCCGCAATTTCTTGCTCAATGTACTTCGCAACGCGCTCGGGAAGCAGCTCTCGTGACAGGTCTGCGGCGCGATAGTGCTGCAGAAGTGCCCGGTTGTGTGCGTGTGGCGGAGCATCGACCTCGTGCAACACCCGAAGAGTTCCTGGTGCAGTCGCGCGGAACGACTGGAGCGATGCGCCCGGCATTCCTATGAAGATCCCAGAGGCAGCGCTGTGTGAAGCGGCGACGCGACGATCAAATTCTTGCTTCAAGAGGTCGAATGAAATGGCCTGACCCCAACCTTGACGAGTGGCGACGAGACCCACGAGGCGACGCGCCTCCAGCGCTCCGGTGACCGGTACGACTTCAACGCCGGTGGGCGCCTTTCCACGGGACAGGCGCGTCGCAACGCTCTTCGCTCTCTTGCCAGGAGAGTCTCTCAGCAGGCGCGCAATAGCGTCATTCAGCTTCCGCGATGGCGCAAACAATGCGACATCAGAGCCCGCGGCGCCCAAGTGCTCAACTATCTTCATGATCGCACCCTCCGCATAGGGTGCGGAAACAGTGTAGCTGACTGGCACCGAGCTCCCGCGAGTCTTATGCGTGGAACTCATCAGTCGCAGATGGCCTTCTGAAACACTGACGCAAATGCCTCCGGTGAATGACGAAGTATCTCGGGTTTTGGGACTCGCCCTATGTATCGCGATCGAGCGAGTCCAATTCCTTTGATAATCCCATCGACGGTCGGGCTCACAATGTACACGCCCCGCATTCCCTGAACCGACGGAGCAACCCCTGCACGCTCACTAACGATAACCTGGCACCCAGACGCCAGCGCCTCGTTTACCACGAGCCCCCACACCTCTTCCAAGGACGGCAAGATAAGTGTGTCAACGGTAACGAGCACTGAGGGAAGTTCCTCATTGGCGACCTGCCCCACAAACCGGACTCTTTCCTCAAGTCCCAACGCCAGGGTGAGGTCCTTGAGCATCGGCAACTGGTCTCCTGACCCCACGATCGTGAGCGTATCGTGCACGCCTCGAGCTTTCGAGAACGCGCGGATCATCCCAGCGACGTTCTTCCGCTCGATGAGCTGCCCGACGTAGGCGAACGCATGACCGGCATGAGTTGGACTCACGACTCGCGCCGAAGCCGCGGCGAAGGAAGAAACATCGACAGCGTTGAACCCCTCAAGAATGCGGGCGGCAGGCACACCCATTGAACGAATGGCGTCTCCGGCGGCAACTCCTGGTACCACGACGACATCCATGGATCGATAGAACCGAGCACGCGCCGCCGCAATCGGCCCCGCCGAGTAGCGGCTGCTCCACAATGTTGACTCATAGAAACCGACTCGTCGCGTGCTTCGACCTACGGCCGCGAGTATCTGCCAGTACGCAGGGGACTCCCACCCCCCGAACACCACCGCGTCTCGTCCTCGCGCAAGACGCCTCGCCGACTCGCGGAGGAGGAAGTAGCTGCTCTCTCCCCGTTCAAACCGAGACGAACGGGCAAACCTATGCTTGTACGCCGGCTCACTTCCGAGGTTGGCACCCATCCAATCTTCTCCGCGCCTACGCTCGTTTGCCAACCCTTCGTCGCTGGCAAGAAGCAGCACCTCGAGCGTAGTTGCGGCCGAAAGGGCACGCCACACGGGGCGCCGATAAGGCGGTGCATTGTTGGTGATCCACAGGACACGAGGAGCTGTTTGTTCAATCACTAGATTGCTCCGCTGACCTAGTTGGCGAATCACTCAGGAGTGGTCCGTCATTCGTTGAGGGAGCCGCCGAGCCGCTCGACGAATCAGACCCGTTATCTTGTCGCATAAGCCTGAACGACGCAGATCCCCGTTGTGAAATGGCAGCCACTTGATCGACGTACAGCGCCTCGAGTGTTTCGGCAACGCGAGCGATGTCGAGCTTCTCACGAAGGAAGCTCTGCCCACCCGCGCGCAGACGGGATGACTCTGCGTCGGCAAGCAACACCCGCGTGACCGCCTCGGCTAATTCTTCGGGTGATCCGTCAGTAATAACCGCTGCCCCGAATCGCTCGCACTCGCTGGCAATGTCGAGCGAGTGCGTCGTCACGACGGGAGTTCCGACACGGAGTGACTCGAGGATCGTCATCGGGAACACCTCGCCGACCGCGGGCAACACATAGGCCTGGACGGACGCCAGGAGCGCCTCCGTATCGTCGGGAGACACCGCGCCGATCCACTTGAGGCGGTCCCCCATGCCAGCATCCGCAATCGCGGCGCGAACAGCGGCTCCCTCGCCGCCATCGGGGCCGGCTAGTACAAACCGTGTGGCAGGAAGTGCGTCTTTCAAGCCTTTCGCCATTTCAACGAATGCCAGTGGACGCTTGCGAGGGTGGAGCCGGGCGAGAAATAGCACCACATTCTCTCTACCCTCATAAGGTGCAGGCTCATCAATGCGGATACCGTTCGAGATCGGCGCCGTTCGTGCAGCGGCCTCAATCGCCGTGATGTCATTGACCTCGCGGTCAGTGAGTGTCAAGACCATCTGTGCATCGCGGAGCAAGGTCCTGGTCACGATGGCATCGAGCGGCTTCGCCAGGGGGTTGTCGGAGACGTTGATCATGCCATGCGGCTGTGCGAAATATGGTACGCGCGCCAGCCAGAACTGGCGCGCAGCCGGGAGCGTCACAAGGTCGCGCGCGAGATGTATATGAGCGACATCGAAGCTCGCGGCCTCCGCGCTCAAGGCTCTCGTTAGTTGCGGCGCCGCCATCGCTGCAAATCCCCTCCCGGGGGCGAGGCGCCGGGCCGGAAATGTTTTGAGCGTGTAGCCATCGACCGACGATGTGCCTGCGAGCGCCGGGGGCGCCGCGGCATAGACCGTGACATCATGCCCTCTCTCCGCGAGCGCTCCTGCCTGACCCAGCGCAACCCGCACCGGGCCGCCGAAGGCCCCGTCTGGAGAGACATAGGTCACAACGTGCGCGATCTTCACGCAGGAACCTCCGAAGTGAATCGCGCGCCTACCACCGATGCGGTTGCGTCAGCGATGACGGCGTTCGCGGGTACGTTTCCGGAGATGACGGTCAGAGGCCGTGCGAGAGCCGATCGCCCCATCCGCGTGCCGCCGAGGACCACGCAGCGTGAGGTAATCCACGCCCCCTCTTCGATGTGGATCGGGCGTGTAATGAGCGCCATGTCACGACGGTGCGCATGGCTTCCCGTCGTCAGGAATGTCTCCTGTGAGATCACGACATCGTGGCCGACGTAGATGTGGTCTTGGTTGTGAAACCACACCCCTTCGCCGATCCAGGACCGGTCGCCGACACGTAGCTTCCACGGGAATTTCACGCGGGTTCGAGGTCGAAATATTACACCCTCGCCGATCTGTGCGCCGAAGGCCCTAAGAACGCGCACGCGCAGCCCCGAACTGATTTGCCATGGATTTGTGACAAACAAGAGTTCACAGATCGCCCAAAGATACACCTTCCAGGAAGGCTGATCCCACGCCGCCCGTTCGCCCGGCGCATTCGAGAGATCGATCACGGGAATATCGCTCACAGCGTCCCTTTTCGTAACTGGATTGTAATCATTTCGGTTGTATGGTCTGCATCGTGCAGCACGACTCGCGACCGCTCTTCTTCGGGATCAACTACCCTCCGGAGACTACTGGAATCTCGCCCTATACCGGCGCCATGGCTTCCGGCCTCGCTCGGCGTGGCCACCAGGTTCGGGCTGTGGTCGCGCACCCTCATTATCCAGACTGGAAGATCGCGCCAGGTTACGGGCAATGGTCGCGCCGCGAACAGATCGACGGCGTCGCCGTCACGCGGGTTTGGCATCATGTTCCCCGCCGTCCGGCGCCTCTCGTGCGTGCGTTATCGGAAGTCATCTTCGGAGTTCGTCAGGCCTGCGCCCGCTGGGGACGGCCGACGGCGATCATCGCTGTTTCGCCAGCGCTCATCTCCTCGGCACTGGTGCGTACACGTGCCCTGTTGATGAACCGGAAGACGCCGTTTATCGTCTGGGTTCAAGACCTTTACAACCTGGGCATGGCTGAGACGGGGCAGGGGCGGGGCATGGCCGCTCGTGTCATTCGCTCGATCGAGAGTTGGCTGTTGCGATCGGCCTCGGCGGTCGTCGTCATCCACGATCGCTTCGCGGATCGCATTCACGACGACTACGGCGTGCCGCGTGAACGTATCGCGGTGATTCGAAACTGGACCCATCTCGGGGCATTTCCCGTCACCGATGTCGAGGCTGTTCGTGCGGCTTACGGGTGGAGCGACGATGACGTCGTCGTGGTGCATACGGGCAACATGGGGGTCAAACAGGGCTTGCACCACGTCGTGGATGCCGGCCGTTCGGCGCACGAGAAGGGCGAGAGCGTCCGTTTTGTACTCGTCGGCAATGGCGCGCAGCGGGATGACCTCGTCGACCGCATCAACAGTCAGCCGACGACGACGACGATTCTCCCGCCTCTCGACGACCGCGCGTTCGCGGACATCCTCCAGTCAGCCGACGTGCTCCTGGTCAATGAATTGCCCGGGGTCGCCGAGATGTGTGTGCCCAGCAAGCTGACGTCCTATTTCGCATCAGGCCGTCCGGTTCTGGCTGCTACGGACGAACTGGGCATCACTGCGCAGGAAGTTCGGAATGCCGAGGCTGGGTTGACCGTCCCGCCCGGCGACGCGACCGCTCTCCTGGAGGGTGCGAAAGCTTTAGTGGGCGATCGCGACGAGGCGCGCCGGCTTGGAGAAAACGGTAAACGTTACAAAGAGACCGTCCTCGATGAAACATTTGCGCTTGATCGCTTCGCTAGTCTTCTCGCGGATCTGACTGCCGCCGCCGCAGGCAAGCACTCCGCAAAACCCGAAACCATGATCAAGATCGGTAGATAACCTTGACCAAACGCGCTCTCATCACTGGCATCACTGGCCAGGACGGCTCTTACCTGGCGGAGCTCCTGCTCTCGAAGGGATATGAAGTACACGGCCTCATCCGCCGCGCGTCGACCTTCAACACGCACCGTATCGACCATCTCTATGTCGACCCGCATGACCCAAACGCGAAGCTGTTTCTGCATTACGGTGACCTGTCCGACGGAGCGCGCATGGTCACGCTGCTGAGCGAGATCGATCCGGACGAGGTCTATAACCTCGCCGCACAATCGCACGTGCGCGTGTCGTTCGACGAGCCCGAGCACACCGCCGATACCACCGGAACGGGCGCTATTCGACTTCTCGAGGCCGTGCGGCTTTCGGGCATTGACACGAAGTATTACCAGGCGTCGACGTCGGAGCTGTACGGTGCGACGCCGCCGCCGCAGAACGAGGAGACGCCGTTCTACCCGCGCTCGCCTTATGCGGCGGCCAAGCTGTACAGCTACTGGATCACCAAGAACTACCGCGAGGCGTACGACATGTTCGCGGTCAATGGCATCCTGTTCAACCACGAATCGCCTCGCCGCGGCGAGACGTTCGTCACGCGCAAGATCACGCGCGCGGTCGCCCGCATCAAGGCCGGCGTGCAGAAAGACCTCTACCTCGGCAACCTCGAATCGATCCGCGACTGGGGATACGCCGCGGAGTACGTCGAGGGCATGTGGCGCATGCTCCAGGCGGATACGCCGGAGGACTTCGTGCTCGCGACGGGTGTCGGTTACACGATCAAGGACTTTCTCGAGACGTCGTTCGGGCACGTGGGACTCGACTGGATGGAGTTCGTCAAGTTTGACGAGCGTTATCTGCGTCCGACGGAGGTGGACGCGCTGATCGGCGACCCGACGAAGGCTGCCGACAAGCTCGGATGGGTTCCCTCAATCAAGGGGGACCAGCTGGCGAAGCTCATGGTCGACGCCGATGTGACGGCACTCGAGCAGGGTCCGGAGTGGATCGACGCGGTCGACCTGCCGACGTGGAGCAACACTGAGCTTCTCGGAGCCCGCGCGTGACCACCGCCGTCGACGGTGTCAGCTACACCCCTCACGAGTTGGATCGCGACGCGACCATTTACGTCGCGGGCCATCGTGGGCTCGTGGGATCGGCGATCGTCCGCAAGCTCGAATCATCGGGCTTCGACAACATCGTCGGAAAAACCTCAGCCGAGCTCGACCTCAAGAATCGCGACGCGGTTTTCGCGTATATGGGGGAAATCAAGCCGAAGTACGTCGTCCTCGCCGCGGCGAAGGTCGGTGGCATCCTGGCGAATTCGACGTACCCCGTCGATTTCCTGAGCGACAACATGCGTATCCAGGTGAACGTGCTGGATGCCGCCCTCGCCAACGACGTGGAACGAGTGCTGTTCCTCGGTTCGTCGTGCATCTACCCGAAGTTCGCCGAGCAGCCGATCCGCGAGGACTCGCTGCTGACGGGTCACCTCGAGCCGACCAACGACGCGTACGCGATCGCCAAGATCGCCGGCATTCTGCAGACGCAGGCCGTGCGGCGTCAGTACGGCCTTCCGTGGATCAGCGCGATGCCGACCAACCTCTATGGGCCCAACGACAACTTCTCGCCCCAGGGGTCGCACGTGCTTCCGGCGCTCATCCGCCGATATGACGAGGCGGCGACCTCGGGCGCGACGAGTGTGACGAACTGGGGGACGGGGACGCCGCGGCGCGAGTTCCTCCACGCCGACGACATGGCCGACGCGTGCCTCCACCTCATGGAGCACTACGACGGGCCCGATCAAGTCAATGTCGGTACCGGAACCGATGTGACGATCCGCGAGATCGCCGAAACGATCGCCCGCGTGACCGGCTATACCGGGGAGACGGAGTGGGACACGTCCAAGCCCGACGGAACGCCCCAGAAGCTTCTCGACGTATCGAAGCTGGCCGAGGCCGGGTGGACGGCCAAGATCTCGCTCGAGGAGGGCATGGAGCGCACCGTCGCCTGGTACCGCGACCACATCGGAGCGCTGCGGCAGTAGATGTTTCGACACGTCGTGCTGTTCCGGGTCCGTGACGAGGTCACGGACCCGGACGTCTCTGCGGCGATCGACGAACTGCGCACGCTGGGCGCCTCACCGGGCGTGCTCGCATGGACCGTTGCGCTCTCGCTCGATACGCGCAAAGGGCGGGTCATCGTCGAGGACGGGACGCTCCGCGACCGCGCAGCATTCGAGAAGTGGCGGTCCAGCGAGTCTCATCGAAAGGTCGCGGAGCGGATGGCCGGTCTCGCGGACTGGTGGGTGGCGGACTGGGAGACGTGAGGGGGAACACGGCCCCTGCAGGGTGACCCTTCTTCGCGTGCGGGCGACGACGACTGTCGCCGGCGAAGCAATCGTCAGGTGATGAGTCCGTCTTCGACGCGAGAGCCGAACCGCTCGAGGTACCTGATCAGGGAGAGCCGATGGGTCTTCCACCATCCTGTCTTCACCAGGACCATCGAGTAGCCCTCCCGTCGCATCTCGCATGCGACCTCGGGCGTGAGCCGGACATGCGGCACGATTTTCGTCCAACGCAACGAGGGCCCATATGCCTCGACGATTCGGGCACGGGAGGGATCGTAATTCCTATTCTTCCGGGACATCGGCTCCAGCTATCGCGGTACGAGAAACGATCAACGAGAACGCAGGTATATGACACCTGACGCAAAATTACCACGCACACATGGTGCGTGTGAGCAGGTGCCCACCGGGACCGCCGCGTGCGTCGATTCCGCATTGGGGCGGGCCTCCTCGCCGGCAGAGGAAGCCGCGCTCGAGGCTCGTCCGAAAGCGCGGAGGAAATGCCGAAGGCCCCGGATCCGAGGATCCGGGGCCTTCTCTTTGTTGCGGGGACAGGATTTGAACCTGCGACCTCTGGGTTATGAGCCCAGCGAGCTACCGAGCTGCTCCACCCCGCGGCACAAGAGATAAACCTAGCACGGGTTCCGGGGCGTGTCCAATCGGCGTTGATTCGCGCATCCCGAACCCGCCATGATTCGATGATGCTGACCCCCACCGATGACCCTCATGACGACCTCGCCGACGGCCGCCCCGAGAGCGCCGCGCAGCGCGCCGACCGCAACTGGGCGGACGTGCTGCAGGAGCTGCGGGTGCTGCAGACCGGCACGCAGATCCTCACCGGCTTCCTTCTGGCCCTCGCCTTTCAGCCGGCGTTCGCCGACCTCAGTCAGGCGCAGCGCATCGGCTACCTCGTCCTCGTGTCGCTCTCGGCGGTGACGGCGATTCTGGCGCTGGCCCCCGTGGCGCTGCACCGTGCGGTGTTCCAGAAGGGGGTGAAGCCGTCGACCGTGCGATTCGGTCACCGTGCTCTCATCGCGGCACTCGCTGCGGTCGCGCTTCTGCTCGGCGGTGTGGTCGCCTTCGTCTTCGATGTCGTCGTGGGGCTGGACGCGGCGATAGCCGCCGCGGTCGTGCTCGGTGTCGTCATCCTCGTACTGTGGGTCGTGGGCCCGGCGTTCCTCCGCCGGTTCGGCAGCGGGAAGGGGCGCAGATGACGCACGACACGGTGGGCGTGGCGGTGGCGCAGTTCGCCCCGTCCGCGGCGAAGCAGTCCAACCTCGACGCACTGGCCGACTTGGCCCGCACGGCCGCCGCGCGGGGAGCTCGCGTGATCGTGTTTCCCGAATACTCGAGCTACTTCGTCGACCCGTTCGACCTCTCGCTCGCCGAGAACGCCGAAGACCTCGACGGCCCCTTCGCGACCGCCCTTCGGACTCTCGCCGGCGACCTGGACGTCGTGCTTGTCGCGGGGCTGGTCGAGCGGGCCGACGACGGCCGTCGCGTGCGCAACGCGGTCATCGCCGTCGGGGGCGATGGCATCCGGGCCGTGTATCGCAAGCTGCACCTGTACGACGCGTTCGGTCAGCGCGAATCGGACTGGGTGGCCCCCGGCGAGATCGCCCCGCCCGAGACGTTCGAGGTCGAGGGCCTGCGCTTCGGGCTGATGACCTGCTACGACCTGCGTTTCCCGGAGGTCGCGCGCACGCTCGCCGACGCGCGTGTGGACGTCGCCCTGGTGCCGGCGGAGTGGGTGCGCGGGCCCCTCAAGGAGCACCATTGGACGACGCTCCTCACGGCGCGGGCGATCGAGAACACGTTCTTCGTCGCGGGTGCCGACCACCCGCCGCCTCTCGGCGTCGGTCATTCGATGGTCGTCGACCCTCAGGGCGTCCCTCTCGCCACCGTGGGCACGGCGACGGACGTCTCCGTCGCGCACATCGATCCCGGCGCCATCGCCCGCGTGCGCCGCGTGAACCCCGCCCTGGACCTGCGCCGCTTCCGCGTCACCCCGCGCTGACGCCGGCATCACGGCGGCGACCTGCCCGGCGCCGCGCCGCCGCCGGCTTCGCGGCCGCGCCGTCGTGCGGAGTCGGCGGTCGACAAGCCGTGTCCGCACGGACCGTGGCGGGTGTCGGCCGCAAGGTCCTCGGGACGGTACGCGCGCGGGGGGAACCTCCCGCCGTGAACCGTGGCTACGCGGGGGAGAGGACGCTCAGGCGCTCCACCGCGTCGGTGAGCACTCCCACGCGCTTGCACGCGGCGAATCGCACGAGCGTCGCATAATCGCCGCGGTGCTCCGCGGAGACGAACGCGGTGAGCGGGATGCCGACGACGCCCGCCCGGAGCGGGAGTTCGCGGCAGAACGCGTCGGCGTCGACGGCGCCGAGCGGGGCGGCATCCACGACCGTGAAGTACGAGCCCCCGGGAGTGCTGACGTCGAAGCCCGCGGCGCGGAGCCCCGTGCCCAGCAGGTCCGCCTTGGCCTTCATCTCCGCGGCGACCGACGCGAAGAACGTGTCGGGGAGGCGAAGTCCCGCGGCGATGGCCGGCTGGAACGGCGACCCACCCACGTAGGTCAGGAACTGTTTCACCGCCAGCACGGCCGACACCAACTCGGCGGGACCGGTCACCCAGCCCGTCTTCCAGCCGGTGAGCGAGAACGTCTTCCCGGCCGACGAGATCGACAGCGTGCGCTCGACCGCCCCGGGGAGCGTCGCGATCGGGACGTGCGGACCGTCGAAGACGAGGTGCTCGTACACCTCGTCGGTCACGATGATCGCGTCGTGGCGGTGCGCGAGGCGCACGACTTCCTCGAGCACCTCACGCGAGAACACCGTGCCGGTCGGGTTGTGCGGGTCGTTGACGAGGATCACGCGCGTACGGTCCGTGATCGCGGATGCCAGGACCTCGAGGTCGGGCTGGAAGTCCGGCCACCGCAGCGGGACGGGAACCAGACGAGCGCCGGCCAACGCGACGCACGCGGCGTACGAGTCGTAGTACGGCTCGAAGACGACGACCTCGTCGTCGGGACCGTCGATGAGGGCCAGGAGGGTCGCCGCGAGCGCCTCGGTGGCGCCGACCGTCACCAGCACCTGCCGAGCGGGATCGAGCTCGACGCCGTAGAACCGCCGCTGGTGCTCGGCGATCGCCGCGAGGAGGTCGGGGAAGCCCCGGCCCGGCGCGTACTGGTTCACCCCATCGGCGATCGCCTGGCGTGCCGCCTCGAGAACGATCTCGGGACCGTCCTCGTCGGGGAAGCCCTGCCCGAGGTTGAGCGCGCCCGTCGAGGCGGCCAGCGCTGTCATCTCGGCGAAGATCGTGGGAACCGAGGTGCCGTCGGGGGCGATGAGCCCCGCGCCGAGGGCGGTGCGGCGCCAGGCGCCGGGGAGGTCGTGCATGATGCGGATGCCTTCGGGGAGAGGGGGCGGCCGGAGCCGGGCCGAAACCCTCTCACCGTAGCGGAGCGTGAATCGTCCGCCGCCGAAGATGACCTCGCATTCCGTTCCTGCGACACCCATAACCCGGACTCACCCGTGTCATAGGAAGCGCACAGCATCCGGGGTCATGGTTGATCTCGCCTGGAAGAAGGAGCATCCCATGAGCGACACCACGGACGACCGTCCCGAGGGTACCGAGCACCGCCCCACCACCGACGCGGCCGCGCAGGGCGCGGTCCCCACGTCGCACGAGACCACCCCCGCCGCGGGCGAGAACGTCGCCGCGGCGCCGGAATCGGCCCCGGCCGCCGCGCAGTCCGCCCCGGCCGTACCTCCGGTGCCGACCCGATCGCCCTCGGACGCCGCTGCCGCGTGGCCTCCGCCCGCGCAGGGCGCCCCGGTCGCGCCGCAGCAGCCCGCGACGCCGCACCAGGGCACGCCGCAGCATCCCGCGCCGCCCTCCCACGGATACGCCTCCGCTCCGGCGGGAGCGACCGCCCCGACCGGGCAGGCGTTCGGCCCCGCCGCCGGCGGGACCTTCGGTACGCACCCCACCCTGACCCTCCCCGAGTCCGACGACGCGAGGCCCCGCAAGAAGGGGTCGGGCACGAAGATCGCCGCTCTGCTGGTTGCTGCAGCCCTCGTCGGCGGTGGCGCGGGTCTCGGCGGCACGTACGCGGGTCTGGCCCTCTGGGGCGGCTCGGACGCTGCCACGGCATCCGGTCCCACCGCGGTCACGGTGAACGACCCGGACGACGTCAACGCCACCGCTGCGGTCGCCGCCAAGGTGGTTCCCAGCGTGGTGACGATCACCGCGCGCGGCGGGCAGTCCGGGGGGAGCGGCTCGGGTGTCGTGCTCAGCGAGGACGGCTACGTCCTGACGAACACGCACGTGGTCACCCTCGACGGACAGACGGGCGACGCCCAGCTGTCGGTCACCACGTCCGACGGCCGGGTCTACGCGGCGCAGGTCGTGGGCACCGACCCGACATACGATCTGGCCGTCATCAAGCTCGAGGACGCGTCGAACCTGACGCCCATCGAGTGGGCCGACTCGTCGAAGCTCAACGTCGGTGACAACACCGTCGCGATCGGCGCTCCGCTGGGCCTTCCCAACACCGTCACCACCGGCATCGTCAGCGCCCTGAACCGGTCGATCCAAGTCGCCTCGTCCGCGGCGCCGGAGGATGGATCGGAGTCCGGCGAAGGCAGCGAACCCGGCGGCGAGAGCCCGTTCTTCTTCGACTTCGGTCAGGGGCAGCAGAGCCCGCAGACCAGTCAGACCATCAAGATCGCCGTGATCCAGACCGACGCCGCGATCAACCCCGGCAACTCCGGCGGCGCACTCGTCGACGACGAGGGCAAGCTCATCGGCATCAACGTCGCCATCGCGAGCGCCGGGGGCTCGTCGTCGGGCGGACAGTCCGGCAACATCGGCGTCGGGTTCTCGATCCCCTCGGACATCGCCAAGCGCGTCTCGCAGGAGATCATCGACAACGGTTCGGCGACGCACGGTCTGCTCGGAGCGAGCGTCCAGGATGCCGCCTCGATCGAGGGAGCGACCACGACCGGTGCCTACGTCGCCGACGTGACCGCGGGAGGCGCTGCCCAGGCCGGCGGCCTGAGGAAGGGCGATGTCATCACCGAGTTCAACGGCATCCCCATCACCAACTCCGTCGACCTCACCGCCCAGGTGCGCGCGCTCGCCGCGGGCTCGCAGGCGGAGGTGACCTACGTGCGCAACGGCACCGAGAACACCGCCGAGGTGACGCTGGGCGCCATGCAGAACTGACGCTTCGGCTCCGGACGCCACCCCGCGATAGGCTCGCGGGGTGGCGTCTTTCTCGTTCGGTGCGGGAAATGCGCGAAAGCTCCGGCGCATCCCGCTCTATCTGGCGGGGCGACTGCTGACGGCGGTGGTCCCGCGGTCGCGCGAGCGCTGGGTGTTCGGCTGCGCGGTCGGGGTGGCCGACGGCGCGCTCGCGCTGTGGCGGGTCGCCGAGGCCGCGGGGGAGCGGTCGACCTGGCTCGTCGCGGACGCCGATCAGGCTCGGGATGCCGAGGGTCTCGGCATCCACGCGATCCGCCGCGACTCGCTGCGCGGACTGTGGGAGACGGCCCGCGCGCGCGTGGTCGTCGTGACGCACGGCTTCGGCGACGTCAATCGCTACGCGGTCACGGGCGCGTTCGTGGTCCAGCTGTGGCACGGCATCCCGCTCAAGCGCATCGGTCTGGACTCGCCCGAGACCACCAGGAGCGCGCTGTTTCCGCGGTCGCGCACCATGAACCGTCTTCTCGCGCTGCTGTACCGCCGCACGATGCGCCAGATCGCCGTGCTCCCCGCGGCCTCCCACCTTGTCCGCGGTCGGCTCGAGACGGCGTTCGGTCTCGACGACGCCCGCGTGCCCGTGACCGGCGAACCGCGGGTCGACGTGCTCTCCCGGGGGTCGGTGGACGACCGCCGGCGGACGGCCCGTGACGGGATCGCGACGGCTCTGGGCGTCGACCTCGGGGACCGTCCCGTGATCCTCTACGCGCCGACGTGGCGGGACGGTGCGCCCGACCCGGCGATCCCGACCTCGGCGGACTGGGCGGGCATCGACGACGTGCTCGCGCGCCACGAGGCCCTGCTCCTGGTGCGTCCTCACCCGCTCGGCGCGGGGGAATACCGTGGATCCGGGGAGCGTGTGCGGATGCTCGGCAGCGACCTCGTCGCCGATGTGACGCCCCTGCTCCCGGGAGTGGACGTCCTCATCACCGACTACTCCTCCCTCGCGTTCGACGCCGGCCTCGTGCCCCTGCCGGTGGTGTTCTTCGCGCCCGACCTCCAGGCCTACTCCGCCCGGCGCGGCCTGTACGGCCGCTACCGCGACGTCGCAGGCGACGACCCCGCGACGACGTGGGGAGCCGCGCTCGCCCGGGTCGATGGCATCCTGAACGATCCGACCGCGGCGATCGACGCTTCGCGCCGCTTGAGCGACGCCGTGCACGCGCACCGCGACGGCCGTAATGCCGAACGCGTCCACGCGGCGATCCGCGCACGGCTGGACGCATCCCCCCGTCGACCGACCCGCGCCGCCGTGCGCCGAAGGAAGAACCCATGACCGACGCACGCTTCCTTCGCGACGACGGGAACGCCGCCCTGGAGATCTCCGGGTCCGGCCCGCGGCCCGCGGCCGTGACACTCATCGGACCGCGCGCGCGGGTCGAGGCGCGCCTGCACGGCCGTGGCCGAACCTGGCGGGCTGTCCTGCCCCTCCGGGCTGCGCGCTGGGGCGGGCCCGAGCTGCCGCTGCCCACCGGCGAGTACCGGGTGCGGATCGAGCCGGGGGAGGCGACGGATGCCGCCCCGCCCGCGGCATCCCTCCCGCTGACGCAGCTGCCCGGCCTTCGCGCCGGCTGGAGCGACGGCATCCTGCACGTCGGACCGCCGGTCGATCCCGCCTACGACTCGGGCGAGGGGCAGGCCGCGCTGGAGCGCCGTTACGCGACTTCCCGTCAGCCGCTCGAGAACGCCGTCTTCTTCGAGAGCTTCTACGGGCGTACGGCCGGGTGCAATCCGCTCGCGATCGACAGGGAGATCGCGCGGGTCGCGCCCGGGGTGACCCGGTACTGGAGCGTCGTGGACCTCTCGGTTCGTGTGCCCGACGGTGCGGTCGCGGTCGTCGAGGGCAGCCCCGAGTGGTGGCGCGCTCGAGCCGCGGCGCGCCTGCTCGTCGTCAACGACTGGCTGCGGCGGAAGTTCGTCCGCAAGCCCGGGCAGACGGTGCTGCAGACGTGGCACGGAACGCCCCTCAAGCGACTCGCGCTCCACCGCCCCGGGTTCGATCCCCGCCGCGCGATCGCGGTCTTCCGGGAGAGCCGGCGCTGGAACGTCCTCCTCGCGCAGAGCCCGTACGCCGCGCGCGTGCTCTCCCGCGCCTACGCCTTCCGTCGCCGGCCGATCTGGGTCGAGGGGTATCCCCGGAACGACTCGCTGCAGACGGACGACGGGGCCGCCACCCGTCGCGCGCTGGGGATCGGCGACGAGGAACGTGTTTTGTTGTACGCACCCACGTGGCGCGACGACCGCGAGGCGATCGTCGACTTCGTCGACGCCCCCGCCCTGGCCCGCGCGGCGAACGCGGTGGTGCTCGTACGCGGGCACACGCGCACGCTGCTGCCGGGCGAGGACGCTCGCGGCCCGCGGGTCATCGACGTCACCGGCTACCCCGACACGGCCAGGCTCCTCGCGGCGTCGGACGCCCTGATCACCGACTACTCGTCCGTCATGTTCGACTTCGCGATCACCGGGAAACCGATGTACTTCCTCGTTCCGGATCTCGAGCACTACCGTGGGGAACTGCGCGGCTTCTACTTCGACCTGCTCGAGGCCGCTCCCGGACCGGTCGTGCGCTCGCAGAAGGATCTCGAGCGGGCGATCGCCGAGGTCGACCCCGAGATCTTCCGCGAACGCTACGAGCGTTTCCGGCGGGTGTTCGTCGCCCGAGAGGACGGACGCGCGAGCGAGCGCGTGGTCGCCCGCATCCTCGACCAGGGATTCGTCGACCGAGACTGAGCCGGATGCCACCCGCTCACGGCAGCGGCGTGTTGCGCCCCTCGAGTCTCGAGGTGTCGACGGTGTCGCGTGCCCCGCGCAGAAGGGCCCACAGGAACCCCGTTCCCCACGGCAGGTGCATCGACGGCAGGACAGCGGCCGTCCACGCCTTGTCCCGCCACCCGCGACCTCCGCCGGGTCCGAGGGCGACGGCCCCGACGAGCGCCGCATAGGCGGCGACCGGCGCATGCACCGCGCCGGCCGCGGGGGCGCGAACGACACCGGCCACCTGCAAGGCTCCGACGACGAGGGAGACCGCGGCCGCGATGACCAACACCGGCGGCGCGAAGAACCTCACGGAGTTGCGACGCCCGTAGCGACGGACGAGCTCGCCCCGCCAGGCTCCGGTCGCGCGGAACTGGCGCACCAGTCGCGGCCAGCTCTCGCGCGGCCAGTAGACCACCGACAGGGCCGGGTCGAACCAGACGCGGTAACCGGCTTGCCGGATCCGCAGGTTCAGCTCCCAGTCCTCGCCGCGGCGGATCGACTCGTCGAACCCGCCGACCTCCTCGAGGACCGCGCGCCGGAACACCCCGAGGTAGGCCGACTCGGCCGGTCCTTCCTCCGTGCCCCCGTGGTACGCGCCGCCCCCGAGGCCGACCGGGGAGTTGTAGGCCCGGGCGACAGCCCGCTGGAACGGGGAACGCCCATCGGCCCGCATGACGCCGCCGACGTTCGCCGCGCGGGTGCGCGCCAACGTTGCCAGGGCACGGCGCGTGTAGCCGGGGAGGAGTTCGGAATGCGCGTCGACGCGGACGATGGTCGGGAATCTGCTGGCGCGGATCGCGCGGTTCAACCCGACCGGGATGTCGGCGGCGGGGTTCTCGACCAGCACCACGCGGGGGTCGGCGGCGGCGATCTCACGCGCGATCGCGCCGGAGGCATCCGTGGACGGTCCCATCGCCAGCACCAGTTCGACGGGGCCCGGGACCTCCTGCGCGAGCGTCGAGGCCACCGCACGCCGCAGGTAGCGCTCCTCGTTCAGCACGGGCATGACGAAGCTCACGCCGGCGTCGTCGGGGGGAACGGGCGCGTCTCTGCGGCCGGGGGTCGCGAGGTGCATCCGTCGATCCTTTCACGCCGACCTGGCCGGTACCCTGGAACGATGCCCCTCGTCCGCGATGCCCTGCTCGCCGTCGGGCTGCTGCGCAAGGCGCTCGCGACCCGACGTGCCCGGATCCACCTGCGGCGTTCCCTCGCCGATCGCGGGCCCCTGCCGGAGAACCGCTACCGGATCGCGGTGTACTTCGCCGACGGCCCCGTCAACATGTACCAGATCCGGCAGTGGTACGCCCCCCTGCGCGAGCTGGCACGCGAATGGCCCGTCGTCATCATCTCGCGATCGATCCGCGGCGCCGACGCCCTCCTTCGCGACGACGCCCTCCCCGTCGCCTACGCTCCCACCGTGCGCGACGTCGAGCAGGTGCTCGCCGAGCAGGACGTGCGCATCGTCCTGTACGTCAACCAGAACGCCCGTAACTTCCAGATGTTCCGGTACGGGCACCGCTGGCACGTGTTCATCAACCACGGCGAGTCCGACAAGATGTACATGACCACGAACCAGTTCAAGGCGTACGACTACGCGTTCATCGCCGGGGACGCCGCCCGCGCCCGGCTCTCGCGCACTCTGTGGGACTTCGACCTGGACCGGCGCACCTTCTCCATCGGACGCCCCCAGGCCGATCACTACTCGGGGACCCTGCCGTTCACACCCGACGACCGCCGAGTCGTCCTCTATGCGCCGACGTGGGAGGGCGACCGGCCCTCCGCCCATTACGGTTCTGTCCTCACGCACGGCGAGGCGCTGGTGTCGGCGTTGCTGAAGACGGGGCGCCATCGCGTCATCTACCGTCCCCATCCTCGCTCCGGAGTCGTCGACCCGGCGTACGGCGCGGCCAACGCCCGGATCATCGCGGCGCTCGCGGCCGCCAATGCCGCCGATCCCGCGGCGCAGCACGTGCACGACACCGGACCCGAGCTCGGCTGGCAGCTCGCCGCCGCCGACCTCGCGGTCGTCGACATCTCGGCGATGGTCTACGACCGCCTCGCCGCCGGCAGGCCGCTCCTGATCACACGTCCGGTCGATCCGGAGGCCCTCGTGGACGACAGCGGCTACCTGTCGGATTGCGAGTGGCTGGATGCCGGGTCCGCCGGTGACATCGTCGGCGTCGCCGACCGTGTGCTCGCCGATCCGGATGCCGTCGCACGGCTGGACCACTGGGTGCGGTACTACTTCGGCGACACCTCACCCGGCGCTTCCACGCGGCGTTTCCACGACGCCGTGCGCACGCTCATGGAGCGCTGGGACCAGTGGAACGCACACGAGCGGGCATGACGCGACGCTTCCGCCGGTGATCGCCGAGGGCGTTCGTCAGGGAAGAGGCGCAAGGCGTCCGATCGCGGCGAGCGGGATGCCGACCCAATCGGGGCGGTTGCGCGTCTCGTAGATCGCCTCGTACACGGCCTTGTCGAGCTCGAAGGCGGCGAGAAGGGCGTCGGGCGCCGTGTGCGCGGCTCCGACAGTCTCGGCGTACCCGGAGAGGAACGCCTGCTGCGCGGCGATGACCCACGCCCGGACGGCCGCACCGTCATCGTCCGCCACGGCGCCGGAGACGTAGTCGAACGAGCGCAGCATGCCCGCGACGTCGCGCGCCGCGAGGTCGGGACTGCGCCGTTCGGCGATCGGACGCAGCGGCTCTCCCTCGAAGTCGAGCAGCACCCACCCGTTGGTCGGCGTGTGCAGCACCTGGCCGAGATGCAGGTCGCCGTGCACGCGCTGGAGCGGCGGCCAGGGCGCCGCGACGGCTTCGGCGTAGACGTCCCGGATGCGATCGGCATAGGGGGCGAGCCCCGGCACCTCGGACACCGCGATCCCCAGGCGACGCTCCCACGCTGCGGCCACGGCCGCCCGGACGTCGGCGTCCGGGGCGACGGTGGGAAACACCTCGGCCAGCGCCACGTGCATGCGGGCCACGCTCGCGCCGAGCGCGCGGGCGGGACCGGAGAAGTCGCTACCGGAGGTGGCGGCCTGGAGCGCGACCCGCCAGGCATCCTCCACGCCCTCGAAGAACTCCTGAGCGAACGCGAGCGAACCCGTGACCGTCTCGCCGTCGGCTGCCGTCCACGTGCCGCGGATCTCGCCGATCGCCGCCGGAACGAACGTCGCTCCACCGGCGGCCAGCGCCGACTGCAGCTCGACGTCCGGGTTGATGCCGGCGTTGACCTGGCGGAAGAGCTTGCAGATCACCGGGGGAGCGCCTTCGGGACGGAAGATGATCGAGGTGTTCGACTGCTCGCCGCTGAGCACGCGGGCGGGGACGCCCTCGGGCGCCGTCACCGGCGCGGCGGAGAGGGGCACGCCGACGAACTCGTCCCCGAGTGCGGCGCCTGCGCCGCCGAGCGACACCAGCCGGAACAGAAGGTCCGTGAAGGCGGGGTCGGTGGCCGCATCCGACCACACCCGCCCGTCGTCAGCGGGTCCGATGAGGCTTCCCGGAAGCACGACCTCGGCGTCGCGTTGCGACACGGGCACCTGATACACCGCCGCCGGGGTCACGGCCTCGTCGCGCACGAGCAGCACCCGCGTCCCCGGGACCACGAGCTCCCACTCGGCGATCAGGGTCAGCTGCGGGTCACGGCCCTTCGTGCCGTACCAGCGCTGTCGCGGCATCCACACGGCCAGGAGATCGAGGAGGTCACCCATGCGGCGAGGCTAACGTGAAGCGCGAACTCGTGCCCGGGTCTTGCGCACGGACCGCGTCGATGAGAAGGCGTCAGGATGCCTCGGACCCGGGGACCTCGTCGCGGTCCTTGCGCCGGGGCAGGGCCTTGCGGGCGACCGCGCCCGTGCGGCGTCCCGCCGATCCGACGGCGTCCGCGATGGCGCCGCCCACCCGCTGCACACCGCCGGCGGCCCGACGCTCGAGGCGCTCGGCCCCGGGCCGGGGCTCGACGTCAGGCGGCAGGATCAGCGGCGGGGCTCCGAAGGCGCGACGGGAGTTCACCAGGACCCGCCGACCGAGGATGTTGTTGCCGGCACCGCCGACGACGGCGCCGACGCCGAACGGGAGAGCCTTGCCGAGCCAGGATGCGCCGCCGCGCGCAGCGAACTGACGCACGAACGTGGTCTTCAGGCGGTCGACGAGCGGGCCGACCGCGGCCCGCGGAAGCGTCTTCGTGACGAGTTCGCCCCAGTAGCTCGACCGACTGGCGCCGCGCCCGGCGGCCTGCGCGGCGAGCTGGGAGACGAGGTCGATGCCCTCCTTGCCGAGTATGAGCGTCAGCACCAGCGCTCGCGCGCGGTCGGGGTCGTCGACCGCGACGCCGTGCACCTCGGCGATCGACTGAGCGAAGAGCGCGGTCGCCTCCAGGAAGCCGACCGTCTCGACGCCGCTCAGCGCAAGGGTGACACCGGTTCCGACGCCCGGGACGACAGCTGTCGCTCCCACCGCCGCGCCGCCCGTGGTGACGGCCGCGAGATACCGGCGCTCGAGGATGCGGATGATCTCCTGAGGGGAGGCGTCCGGATGCCGAAGACGGATGCTGCGCAGATGCGCGAGCACCGCGGGGCGCTGCACCGACAGCACGCGGTCGAGCATGCGGATCGTGCGGGGGTGCTCCTCCGACCCGGCCGGTGGCAGTCCGCCCTTCCACGGCGAGTCGTCGGACAGGGAATGGATGCGGTGCACCTTCTCGGCCATGGCTCCATCCTGCCTCGCTCGAGCGCGCCCGACGGGGCCTTGACGTGCCGTTCGGATCAGACGAACAGGTTCGCGCGCTCGAGGTCTTCGGCGAAGTCGACCTCGACGGCGTACAGGTCGGAGATGTCGAGCGGCTCGACGCGCATGCCGTCGTCGGCGATGGCGAGCTCGATGCCGCGTTCGAAGTAGTCCTGGTCGTCGACGCGCTGGAGCTGGCGCTGCAGGGCCTTCTTGTCGCGGGAGCTGACGTAGTTGATGCCGACCGCTTCACCGAGTCCGCCGCGGACGATCTTGGACAGATCTTTCACGAAGCCTTCGGCATCGACGGTGTATTTGACCTCTTCGTCGCTGACCGTGGCCGTGTTGACGGTCACGAACGAGCGGTCCGCCTCGATGAGCTCGACGGCGCGGCCGAGCACACGAGGATCGAACACGACGTCGCCGTTCATCCACAGGACGCCGCCGCGGCCGGTCGCTGACAGCGCGCGCAGCAGGCTCTTGGACGTGTTGGTCTGGTCGTAGCGGTCGTTGTACACGTAGTCGACCCGGGGGAAAGCGTCGACGACGGTCTCGGCGCGGTAGCCGACGACGGTGGTGATGCGCGCGTCGCGGCCGAACGCCGCTCGGATGTTGTCGTGCTGCTGCTGCATGATGCTGCGTCCATCGGCCAGCACGGTCAGCGGCTTGGGCAGGCTTCTGCCCAGTCGCGAGCCCATGCCCGCAGCGAGGATGACGATCTGAACTGTCAAGGCAGGCTCCAGGGGGATGAGTTGTCATATCCGGTTCACCGGAATGTCACGCCTTCGTGTCGGATTCATGCTAGCGAAATGGCCTGAGAAGGTGCAGAATCCGCCCTGGTCGTTGTGCTTTCGTGATGACCGGCGATTTCCCCGCTCGCCGCTCCCGACCTCGTCGGTGTCGGAGGTGGTTGATAGTTTGGAGCGATGACAGCGTCGCTGCCGCAGCCCCCTGAGTCCGCCTCCGCAGGGTCGGAGGACGATGCGGCGAGCGTCGACGCCTCTTCTGCGCCGCGACCGCGTCCGAAGACGCCGCGACCCGCCGTCGGAGACTCTGTTCCGTCGACCGAAGGCTCCGAGGCGGGGTCCTCCGACGAGACGCCGCAGGCGAAGAAGGCGACGCCGCGTGCGACCGCGCCGCGGAACGCCTCCACGGCTTCGGCTCCCCGCAGTCCGCGCGTGCCGGCGGCGAAGAAGCCGGCGACGCCCAGAACGACCGCCGCGAAAAAGCCCGCCGCGCCGCGCGCCGCACACGATCCGACCTCGGCCGACCCGGCCGCCGCGGCCGAGAAGAAGCCCGCCACGCCGCGTGCCGCGTCGAAGAAGCCTGCGTCGCCGCGGACCCCGTCCGCGAAGAAGCCCGCGACACCCCGTGCATCGTCGTCGAAGAATCCCGCCACACCGCGTGCATCGTCGTCGAAGAAGCCCGCCACACCGCGGACCACTCCGCCGGAGGTGGCTGGAGCGGGCGCTTCGCCGGCGAATCCCGGGCCGCCGCCGCCGCTGCCGACAGACCTGATCGTTCCGCCGCGTCCACCGCTTCCCTCCGCCGACGGGTCGCGGATGGCCGACGACGACCCGACTCCGCCGGATGTCGCCGTGGAGGAGCCACAGGTGGGAGAGCCCACGACCGAGCCGCGTGCCGGAGGACCGACGTCCGGGGAGTCCGCGGTCGAGGAGCCTGTGGTCGAGGAGCCTGTGGTCGAGGAGCCGGCGGCGGAACAGCCCCCGTCGGATGAGCCGGGCGCGGAAGGACCGGCATCTGGCGAGCCCGCCGACGCGGAACCTCGTGCGGCGGATCCTGGTGTCGAGGAGCCGCAGGCGGAGGGGCACGTTCTCGCGGAGCCCGCGGGGGAGGATTCCGCGACGCATCCGTCGCCCGCTGCGGAAGCGGTCGCAGAGGACACGGCCGTGGACCGGTCGCCATCCGAGCAGACCGACTCCGAAACGTCGCCCGCCGCGGAAGCGCCGGAAGGCGCCACCTCGACGGAGGAGGAGCTCGCGGACCGGTCTCGCGCCGAGGATCCGACTCCCGCCGATGTGGCCGTGGAGACGGCGACGGAGGAGGCGCCCGAACACGAGGCGGCGTCCTCCGACGTCCCAATGGACATCGACATCGACGGTCCGGACGGCGGGGACTCCGCCGCGTCCGCCGCGGAGGTCGCGGGTGCCGCCATCGGCGCAGCGTCCGTCGAGGCGGGCGAGAGCTCCGAGGATGTGCCGGCCCTGCGACTGCGCAACGTCACCAAGACCTTCGGCGAGTTGCGCGCCGTCGACGGCGTCGACCTCACCGTGCCCGCCGGATCCTTCTACGGTCTCGTCGGGCCCAACGGCGCGGGCAAGACCACGACCCTGTCGATCATCGCCGGCCTTCTGCGCTCCGATGGCGGAACCGTCGAGATCAACGGCGTCGATGCCGGGCGCCGATCGCGTGCGGCCAAGAAGATGATCGGCGTGCTGCCCGATCGCCTGCGCACGTTCGACCGGCTCACCGGTCGACAGCTTCTGTCCTACTACGGGGCGCTGCGCGGCCTGCCGTCGCCGGTGGTCGAGAGCCGCGCCGCAGATCTGGCGCGGGCGTTCGACCTGGTCGAGGCGCTCGGGCGCCCCGTCTCCGACTACTCGGCGGGCATGACGAAGAAGGTCATGTTGGCCGGCGCGATGATCCATTCACCGCGCCTGCTGGTGCTCGACGAGCCCTTCGATGCCGTCGATCCGACCTCGAGCACGGTGATCCTCGACATCCTGCGCGGGTACGTCGACCACGGCGGAACCGTCATCCTCTCCAGCCACGGTATGGAGCTCGTGGAGCGCGTCTGCTCCCGAGTCGCCGTGATCGTGTCGGGGCAGGTCCTGGCCGAGGGCACCGTCGACGAGGTTCGCGGCGGGTCCACTCTCGAGCAGCGGTTCCTGGAGCTCTCCGGCGGACTCGGAGACGTGGAGGGGCTCGAGTGGTTGCACACGTTCTCCGCCTGAGGCTCGCGATGATGCTCGGCGCCCTGCGGGGTGACCGGGATCACGTGCTGCGCCGGGCCGTCGGTCTGTTCGTGCTCGTCGCCGGGACCGTCTTCGCTGCGATCAATGTCACCGCTCTCGCCGATTCGGATCGTCTGCCGACGGCGGTCGTCACGGTGCTCGCCGGTTCCGCGGTCACACTGGGCTTCGCGATCGCGCCCCCCGTGACGGCATCCGTCGATCCGCTCGACCCGCGCCGCTTCGCCGTCGTCGGGCCGGAGCCTCGACCGCTCGCCGCCGCCCTGCTGCTCGCGGGCTTCCTCAGCGTGCCCGCGTTCGTCGTGGTGGTCCTCGCGATCAGCCTCGCGACGGCGTGGACCGCACACGGCGGTTCTGTCGTGGCGAGCATCGTCGCGATCCTCCTCGGGGTCGCGACCTGTGTGCTGCTCGCGCGGGTCAGTATGGCCTTGGGGGCCCTCGTCCGTCGTCCGCGTCAGTCGCGGGAACTCCTCGGCGTGTACCTCGTCGCCGTGCTCGTGGTCGTCGTCCCGGTCGGTATCTTCCTGGGCTCGCTCGAGTGGCGCGGTGCCGTTCCCTCCCAGCTCGTCTCAGCGGCGGAGATCTTGGCCTGGACACCGTTGGGGGCGGCCTGGAGCATCGCCGTGGCGCCCAGCGCCGGCGCCGCGTTCGGAAGCGTCATCGTCGCCCTGGCGACGGTCGGGGTGCTCACGGTGGTGTGGTTCGTGCTCGTTCGGGTGCTGCTCACCACGACGCCGCGCCCCGTCACCGTGCGCGAACGCGCCGGCCTCGGCTGGTTCGCGTTGCTGCCGGGCACCCCGGGCGGTGCCGTCGCGGCGCGAAGCCTGTCGTATTGGTTGCGCGATCGCCGCCACGTCGTGAACGTCATCGTCGTCCCGATCGCCGCGGTGCTGTCCACCCTGCCTCTCGTGGTCGCCGGTGTGCCCATCGAACTCGCGGTGCTGTTGCCCGCGCCGATCATGGCGCTGTTCTTCGGGTGGTTGCCGCACAACGACCTGGCCTACGACTCGACCGCACTCTGGATGCACATCGCCAGTGGCGTGCGCGGCCTCTCCGACCGCGTGGGCCGGCTGGTGCCCGTCGTGCTCATCGCCGTGCCGCTTCTCGCCGTGGCGATCCCGCTCGCCGTCGCCATGCACGGACGCTGGGCTTTCGCTCCCGCCCTCGTGGGCGTGTGCGCGGCGCTGTTCCTGTCGGGCCTGGGGTTGTCGAGCATCGCGTCGGTCGTCTCGCCGTACGCGGTCTCCCGTCCCGGTGACAGCCCGTTCCAGCAGCCCCAGCGCACCGGCTCCGGCGGCGTCGTCGCTCAGGGTGCGGTGATGATCGGCGCCCTCGCCGCAGCGTCCCCCGCGATCTGGTTCGCCTGGCAGGCTTTGGCATCCGACACCGCGGATGCATTCCTCGCGCTCTGGGCCGGGCTGGCGGCCGGCGTGGTGGTGTTGCTCGCGGGCATCGCGATCGGTGCCGCCCAGTTCGAGCGCCGCGGCACCCGGTTGATGGAGTTCGCTGAGGCCACCTGAGCGGGGGCCAGGGTGCCGTGTCGTGTCGCGGATTCGGGCGAACCGTCCACGGGCTGCGGTCCGCGGCTACACTGGCAGACCATGAGCACGCCTCTCGACCGACCGGACAGCGGGGGTCTTGCCACCCTCGATCGTGAGCTCGAGGAGCTCATCCGCGAGGAGAACATCGAGCCGGGTGACCACGAGCGTTTCTCGCACTACGTGAAGAAGGACAAGATCCTCGAGTCGGCGCTCACGGGCAAGCCGGTCCGCGCGTTGTGCGGCAAGAAATGGACCCCGGGACGCGACCCCGAGAAGTTCCCCGTGTGCCCTCAGTGCAAAGAGATCTACGAGTCGCTCAACAGCTGAGCGCGGTGACGCTCACCCCACCGTGAGCGAGATCGTCTTCGATGTCGATCCGTCACTGCCGTAGAGGGTCATCGTGAAGGTGTACACGCCGGCGGGGATCGGGAAATCGTTCTCGCCCGGGTACCAGCGCACGTTCTGTCCGTACCCGCCGATCGGGATGGTCAAGGTGCCGACGAGGGAGCTGGAGCCCAGCGGTCCCGCCACCTGGACGACGTAGGGAAGGACCGCCACGCCCGGATCGCGCGTGGGCCACCACGTGATGTTCTGGTCGTAGAGCGCCGTGACGTACACCACGATCGGACCGCGATTCGAATCGGTCGCGGGGTCGTACTTGCGGGCGTTGATGGCGGAGTAGTCGGTCCCGATGCGCAGCTTCGAGACCGGGACGCTGCCGCCGGACTGGGCGGCGGCGGGGACGAAGGTCGAAGCGACCGCCGGTGCGATCCAGGCGGCGGTCGTCAGTACCGCGCGGCGCGAGGGGTGGACGCGGCGGGGCGCCGGTGCATCGTCGGCCATGGAGCTCTCCGTTCGATCCGCTGGTCGCCCCCTCGCCGTCGGCGGGGATCGGCACGCGCGACGGAGCGAGTACCCACGGTAGGCACCCGCGCATGTGCGCTTGCCTCGATCCGAGCAGTACCTCGCCCCGGATGTCGCGGGTTTCACCCGCCGGCGAGACGAGGCCGGGTCTCGCGCATCGACAGGTCAGGCTTCGACGTACTCCGTGGGCAGAGCCGGCTCGGAGCGGCTCAGTGCAAGAGCCTGAAGCGGCAGCTCCTCCCGCACGCGGGCGTGATGGACACGTGCGGCCACGACACCTTCGCGACCGAGATGAGCGGGATCCTGCTCGCCGGCCACGACGAGGGGCACCTGAAGCGCTCGCGCATCGGGGTGCTCGGCGGAGGTCGCGAGTTCCTCGAACCCGTCGCTGACGACGATCAGCTCGGACGTGGCCGTGCCGGCGTCGAGCATGCGGAAGGCCGCCTTCCGGCCGCCGTGCGACGCTTTCTGCGCCGAGGCTTTCGCGACGGGCACCCACGAGCCGTCGGCGTCGGCGCGGGCGACCAGCTTGAACACGAGACCGGCGGTGGGTGCGCCCGAGCCGGTGACGACCGAAGTGCCCACCCCGTAGCTGTCGACGGGGGACGCGGCGAGGGCCGCGATGGCGTACTCGTCGAGGTCGCTCGTGACGGTGATGCGTGTGCCGGTGGCGCCGAGCTCGTCCAGGAGGGCTCGCACCTCACCGGCGACGATCGGAAGGTCACCCGAGTCGATGCGCACGCCGCCCAGTCCGGTTCCCGCCACCCGCACCGCGGTGCGGACGCCCTCGGCGATGTCGTATGTGTCGATGAGCAGCGTCGTGTCGGGCCCGAGCGCCTCGATCTGTGAGCGGAACGCGTCCTCCTCGGTGTCGTGCAGAAGGGTCCACGCGTGGGCGGCCGTACCCATCGTCGGCACGCCCCACCGGCGTCCCGCCTCGAGGTTGCTCGTCGCGGCGAAGCCGGCGATGTACGCGGCGCGGGCAGCGGCGACCGCCGACTCCTCACCCGCGCGGCGCGACCCCATCTCCGCCAGCGGCCGGTCGCCCGCGGCGACGCTCATCCGAGCTGCCGCCGTAGCCACGGCCGAGTCGTAGTTGAGCACGCTGAGCGCGAGCGTCTCGAGCACGACCGCCTCGGCGAAGGTCCCCTCGATGGTCAGCAGCGGTGAGCCGGGGAAGTAGATCTCGCCCTCGCGGTAGCCGGTGATCGAGCCGGTGAAGCGATAGTCGGCGAGGAAGTCGAGGGTCGCGGCATCCACGATCCGGTTGTCGCGAAGGAACTTCAGCTCTTCATCGCCGAAGCGGAAGTCGCGGATCGCCTCGAGCAGGCGCCCCGTGCCCGCCACCACGCCGAAACGTCTGCCGCCCGACAGGCGCCGACCGAACACCTCGAACACGCAGCGGCGGTGCGCGGTGCCGTCACGCAGGCCCGCGTCCAGCATCGTCAATTCGTAGCGGTCGGTGTGCAGAGCGGTGCTGCGGGTCATGGCGTCAGCCTATTGCGCGGGCGTCGACACCCCGGCGCACCCTTGACAGCAGGGGCCGTGTGCAACGCGGCGGGTAGGCTGGATGCCTATGAACGACGCGCCGATCGGCATCTTCGACTCCGGGGTCGGTGGTCTCACCGTCGCCCGCGCGGTCTCGGCGCAGCTGCCACGCGAATCGATCCTGTACATCGGCGACACGGCACGATCGCCCTACGGGCCGAAGCCGATCGCCGACGTCCGGCGGTACGCGCTCGAGGTGCTCGACACCCTCGTCGATCAGGGCGTGAAGATGCTCGTGATCGCCTGCAACACGGCATCCGCGGCCATGCTCCGCGACGCCCGCGAGCGCTACGACGTCCCGGTCGTGGAGGTGATCGGACCCGCGGTCCGCACCGCGATGTCGACCACGCGCAACGGCCGGATCGGGGTCATCGGCACCGTCGGCACGATCGGCTCGCGCGCCTACCAGGACATGCTCGAGGTCAACGAGCGCCTGACGGTGTTCGCACAGGCCTGCCCGCGGTTCGTCGAGTTCGTCGAGGCCGGTGTCACCGACTCGCCCGAGGTGCTCGCGGTGGCGGAGGAGTACCTCGCGCCCCTGCGCGACGCCGCGGTCGACACGCTCGTCCTGGGGTGCACGCACTATCCGTTCCTCGAGGGCGCGATCAGCTACGTGATGGGACCCGAGGTGAGCTTGGTCTCCAGCGACAGCGAGACCGCGAAGGACGTCTACCGACAGTTGGTCTCGCGTGACCTGCTCGCCGGACCGGGAGCCGTCACCACCCACCGCTACGAGGCCACGGGCGACTCCGCCGACGATTTCCTGCGCCTGGCCCACCGTCTGATGGGCCGCGAGGTCCGCGAGGTCCAGCTCGTGCAGACCGGCGCCATCGACCTGCCGCGCTGACGCGCGGCATCCGTTCCGTCCCGAGGAGGACCATGACCGACACCCGCAAGGACGGCCGCGCCGTCGACGACCTGCGCCCCGTCACGATCGAGCGGGGCTGGTCGGCCCACGCCGAAGGCTCGGCGCTCATCACCTTCGGCGGCACCAAGGTGCTGTGCACCGCGTCGTTCACCAACGGCGTGCCGCGCTGGCTCACCGGCAAGGGCAAGGGCTGGGTCACGGCCGAGTACGCGATGCTGCCGCGCGCGACGAACAGCCGTAACGACCGCGAGAGCATCAAGGGCAAGGTCGGCGGGCGCACGCACGAGATCTCGCGCCTCATCGGCCGTGCGCTGCGCGCGGTCGTCGACACCAAGGCGCTCGGCGAGAACACCATCGTCATCGACTGCGACGTCCTGCAGGCCGACGGTGGCACGCGCACCGCGGCCATCACGGGCGCATACGTCGCCCTCGCGGATGCCATCGCCTGGGGCCGCGAGAAGAAGTTCATCGCGCAGCGCTCCGAGGTGCTCGTGGACTCGGTGTCGGCCGTGTCGGTCGGCATCATCGACGGCACCCCGATGCTCGACCTCGCCTATGTCGAGGATGTCCGGGCCGAGACCGACATGAACGTCGTGGTCACCGGCCGCGGGCTGTTCGTGGAGGTGCAGGGCACGGCCGAGGGCGCTCCCTTCGACAAGCGCGAGCTGGATCAGCTGCTGGAGCTGGGCGTGAGCGGCTGCGCGCGGCTGCGCGACCTGCAGATCGCGGCGTTGAACGGCTGACATGGCGCGCATCGTCCTCGCCACGCACAATCCTCACAAGGTCGAGGAGTTCCAGGCGATCGTGGCCGCCACGCGCCCCGACCTGGAGGTCGTCGGGTACGACGGTCCCGAGCCCGTCGAGGACGGCGTGACGTTCGCCGCGAACGCGCTGATCAAGGCGCGCGCGGCCGCGGCGCACACGGGGCTTCCCGCCCTGGCCGATGATTCGGGTGTCGCGGTCGACGTCCTCGGGGGTTCGCCCGGCGTCTTCTCGGCGTACTGGGCGGGGCACAAGAAGGACGCCACGGCCAACCTCGAGCTCCTGCTCGACCAGCTCTCCGACGTCGCCGACCCGCACCGCACCGCGCAGTTCGTGTCGGTGATCGCGCTCGTGCGGCCCGACGGCACCGAGGACACGGTCGAGGGACGCTGGCCCGGCCGCCTCGCGACGGCCCCGGCGGGTCCCGGCGGATTCGGGTACGACCCGATCTTCGTGCCGGACGGCCAGGATGCCGGCGCCGAGCGCACGGTCGGGGAGTGGACGGCCGAGGAGAAGAACGCGCACTCCCACCGCGCGCGGGCCTTCCGGCGCCTCGTGCCGCTCCTGCAGACGCTCTGACGAGCGCGCCGAGAGCGAGAACCGCTCTCATTCCCGACTAGCCGGAAAGGCTGCTGCGCTCCCGGGACCGGCTCTAGCCTGGGTCCATGCACGATCATGCACCCGCCGGCGGCATCCGCGATGCGGGGAACCGACGCCTGCTCGCGGTCGCTCTGACCCTCACCCTGGCGGTGATGGTCGTGCAGGTCGTGGGTGCGATCCTCACGGGTTCGCTCGCGCTCCTGGCCGATGCGGCGCACATGTTCACGGATGCCGCGGCCCTCGTGGTCGCGCTCATCGCGACGGCGATCGCGGCGCGCCCCGCCGACGACCGCCGCACGTTCGGCTACCAGCGCGCCGAGGTGCTCGGGGCGCTCGTCAACGGCATCGTCCTCATCGTGCTCAGCCTGTGGGTCGCGGTCGAGGCGGTGCAGCGGCTGCTGTCGCCCGGCGAGGCTGAGGTGCAGGGCGGCCTCATGCTCGTCGTGGCGGTGGTGGGCCTGCTCGCGAACGCCGTGTCGATGTGGCTGCTCGGTCGCGCCCAGAAGCGCAGCATCAACGTGCGCGGCGCATACCTCGAGGTGCTCGGCGACCTGATCGGTTCGGCGGCCGTCATCGTGGCGGCGGTCGTCATCGTCACGACCGGGTTCGTCCCGGCGGATGCCATCGCCTCGCTGTTCATCGCGGTGATGATCGTGCCCCGTGCGATCGGGCTCTTGCGCGAGGTCATGGCGGTGCTCACCGAGTCCGCCCCGACCGGAGTCCAGGTGGCGGAGATCCGGCGGCACCTGCGCGAAGCCGACGGGGTCGTCGATGTCCACGACGTGCACGTGTGGCAGCTCACGCGCGGAGCGCCGGTCTTCAGCGCCCACGTCGTCGTCGAGGAGGCGGCACTGTCGGACGGCCGGGCCGCTCGTATCCTCGGTTCGCTCCAGACGTGTCTGGCTGATCACTTCGACGTCGAGCACTCCACGTTCCAGCTCGAACCGGCCGGTCACGTCGAGCACGACGCGCAGCACGCGTAGCGCTCAGTCCCCGCGGACGACGTCGGCCGGGTCCTTGTCGGGCCGTAGCCCGCGCCATCGCGCCTGACGCAGGATGCCGCCGGGCGTGAACTCCGCGAACTCCACTTCTGCCACGAGTTCGGGGCGCACCCATAGAGCGTCCCGGGCATCGGCGGCCGGCACGCCGACGAAGGGATCGGCATCCGACCGGAGCGGCTCGAGCAGACCGGAGAGCCGCGCGAGCGTCTGCTCGCCGAAGCCCGAACCCACACGCCCGGCGTACCGCAGTCCCTCGTCGGAGGGGACGCCGACCAGGAGAGAGCCGATGGTGCCCGAGCGGTTCCCCTTCCCCGGACGGATGCCGCCGATGACGACCTCCTGGGTGCGCGAGTGCTTCACCTTCAGCCACCGGTCGGTGCGCTGACCGCGGCGATACGGGGCGCCCGGATCCTTGACGACGATGCCTTCGAGCCCGAAGCGGGCGCTGGCGGACAGCGCCGCCTCGACGTCGTCGAACACGGGCGGGACGACCACGACCGTCGCGGCCGAGTGCGCGAGGTTCTCGAGCACCCCGCGGCGCTCGGCGAGGGGGAGCCCGCCGAGGTCGCGACCGTCGGCCTCCAGGATGTCGAACAGGTACAGGTGCACCGGTGTCCGCGCGGCCTCGTGGGCGATCTCGCGCGCCTGGGCGAGGTTCATGCGCTTCTGCAGCAGCGGGAAGCTCGGGCGTCCCTGCGCGTCGAGGGCGACGATCTCGCCGTCGACCACGGCGGGCGCGGAACCGAGCCCCAGGTCCACCGAGGTCAGTTCGGGGTAGGTCGCCGTCAGATCGTTGCCGTTGCGCGAGCGCAGGCGCAGACGCCGTCCGTCCCAGATCCCGATCCCCCGGATGCCGTCCCACTTCATCTCGACCCACTCGCGGCCCCACCGCTCGGCGGCGGCGCGGGCGATCCCGGAGGTCGAGGCGGTGGCCAGCATCGGACGAAGGTCCGCGGCCGAAGCGAGGGCGGCGGGCGGAGCCGCGGCGGCGACCAGGGACGACGGCGGGTCGGTGTCGGCGCGGGGGACGACGACCTCTCCGTCGCCCTGTGGGTGGCCGTCGGCATCCGTCTTCATGCGGTGCAGCAGCCACTGCGACTTATCGCCCGCGCCCTCGGTACGGATGAGCGCGAGACGGACTCGACCGAGCGGGCCGTCGGGTCGGCCCGTCAGCGTGGCGATGACTTCATCGTCGCGCCACTTCTCCAGCTCGTAGGTGCCGGTGTCCCATACGGTCATCGTGCCGGCGCCGTACTGCCCGCGGGGGATCTCACCGGCGAAGTCGAGGTACTGCATAGGGTGGTCCTCGGTCATGACGGCGAGGCTGTTCTTGTGCGAGGTGGGTGGCACACCTTTCGGCACGGCCCAGCTGACGAGCACGCCGTCGCGTTCGAGTCGCAGGTCCCAATGCAGGCGCGTGGCGTGGTGCTCCTGGATCACGAAACGGGGGAGACCGTCGCCCGCGGTCTCGGCGTGCGGGGCGTCGGGCACCGGCTCGGGCGTGCGGCCGGCGGTGCGCTTGGCGATGTAGGCGCGCAGCGGGCCGTCGTCACGGTCGATCGCGGCGAGGGGATCGTCCGCTCGGTCGAGCACCTCATGGAACAGCAGATGGCGCAGGTCCGGGTCGTCGAGCTCCTCCCAGGTGCGCGGAGCCGCCACCGTGGGCGTGGTGCGACCACGCAGCGAGTATGGCGCGATGGTCGTCTTCGAGCCGTTGTTCTGGCTCCAGTCGATGAACACCTTGCCGGGGCGTGCGGCCTTGGACATCTGACTCACCACGAGTTCGGGGTGATCGGCCTCGATCGCCCGCGCCAGCTCTTTCGCCACGGCGCTGACGGCGTCGCTCGACTGCCGGCCATCCAGATGCGCGTACAGGTGGATGCCCTTGCTGCCGCTGGTGACCGGCATCGGATCGAGCCCGATGTCGAGCAGGATCGTGCGCGCCCAGCGCGCGACCTCGGCGCACTCGACGAGCCCGACGCCAGGGCCCGGGTCGAGGTCCAGCACGAGCCGATCCGGATCGAGCCGTGTGCCGACCGCGTCGAACCGCCACTGCGGCACGTGCAGCTCCAGGCTCGCCACTTGGGCGAGGTAGACCAGGGTGGGGAGATCCTCGACGAGGGGGTAGTCCTTCGCGCCGGAGGAGTGATCGATCGGATGCCGCGGCACCCACACCGGAGCGCCCGGCTCGAGCGCCTTCGCGAAGAACGGCTCCGCCGGGTCGGCCTCGGTGCCGACTCCGTCGGGCCAGCGTTTGCGGGTGACGGGTCGACCGTGGACGTGGGGGAGGAGCCGCGGCGCGATACGCGTGTAGTAGTCGATCACCTCGCCCTTCGTGGTGCCCGTCTCGGGGTACAGCACCTTGTCGAGGTTCGACAGCCGTAGCCGGCGGCCGTCGATGCGCACCGTCTGCTCCGCCATCGCCCCAGCGTAGAGCGGCGGAGGTGACGGATGCCGCGGGGTTGCGCCGCGCGCTCGTGCCGGGTTCCGGAGTAGCGGGGTGTCCCGGTGCCGATGGGTGGCGCGGACCGGGGATCACGTCCGATAGTCCGGAGCGCGGGACAAGGACGCGGGGTCGGCGCGACGCAAGGGTCTCGGCATCCACCCCTCTTCCGGTGTTCACTGGTGGCATGCGATCGATCTGGAAAGGCGCGCTGACCTTCGGCCTGGTCAACGTGCCCGTCAAGGTGTACTCGGCCACCGAGGATCACGACGTGCCGCTGCACCAGGTGCACAACAAGGACGGCGGACGCATCCGCTACCAACGCATCTGCGAGGTCGACGGCGAGGTCGTGCCCTACCAGGACATCGACCGCGCATACGACGACGGTGAGCAGACCGTTGTGCTGACCAAGGACGATCTCGCCTCGCTGCCCAGCGAACGCAGCCGCGAGATCGAGGTCGTGGAGTTCGTGCCGAGCGACCAGGTGGATCTGCTCACGCTCGACAAGGCGTACTACCTCGAGCCCGACTCCTCGTCGCCGAAGGCCTACGTGCTCCTGCGCAAGACGCTGGAGCAGACCGACCGCACCGCGATCGTCCGCTTCTCGCTGCGCCAGAAGACACGGCTGGCCGCGCTGCGCACGCGCGGCGACGTCCTCGTGCTCCAGACGCTGCTGTGGGCCGACGAGGTCCGCGCGGCGGAGTTCCCCGCTCTCGACGAGGATGTGCGCATCTCGGCGAAGGAGCTGGAGATGTCGGCGTCGCTCGTCGAGAGCTTCTCGAAGGACTTCGACCCCGAGGAGTTCGGCGACGAGTATCAGCGCGAGCTGCGGACGCTCATCGACGCCAAGCTGGAGCAGGGCGACGCGATCGACACCGCCGCGACCTTCGGAGAGCAGGATGCCGACGACGACGGCGGGGAGGTCATTGACCTGATGGAGGCGCTGCGCGCGAGCGTCGAGCGCAGCCGGGCCGCCCGGTCGGGAAAGCCTGAGCAGCCGGCAGGGAAGAAGAAGGCGGAGACGAAGAAGAAAGCGTCGAAGGCGTCGTAGTCGCCGCGCTCACGGCGTGCGGTGGTCGCCGTCCTCGAGCGTCTCCGGATCCAGCACGAGGGCCTGCGAATCGGCCTTCGACAGTTCGTCGCGACCGGCTGCCGCGTCGCGTTTGGCGGCGGCGCGCTCGCGGAAGTAGTGCACGGCGATGAAGATCGCGGTCCCTGCGACGGCCGCGAGCAGGATCACGTCGATGTACTCGGTGACGATGTCGCGCACGAAGGGGATGTATCCGACGGCGTAGCCGAGCATCGTCAGACCGATGCCCCACACGATGGCGCCGATGAGGTTGTAGAGCGTGTAGCGGCGCCAGGGCATGTGTCCGACGCCGGCGGCGATCGGCGCGAAGGTGCGCACGACCGGCACGAAGCGGGCGAGGATGACGGTGATCCCCCCGAACCGCTCGAAGAAGGCGTTGGTGCGCTCGACGTTCTTCCGGCTGAAGATGCCGGACTCCTTGCGCTCGAAGATGGACGGTCCGGCCTTGTGGCCGATGAAGTATCCGACTTCTCCGCCGATGAAGGCGGCGATGCCGATCGCGAGCGCCACGAACCACGCGTTGAGGCCGAAGACGCCGTTCGGGGCCGCGGGCGTCGAGTGCGAGAGCAGCCCGGCCATGATCAGCAGGGTGTCCCCCGGGAGGAGGAACCCGATCAGCAGACCCGTCTCGGCGAAGATGATGAAGCACACGACCAGCAGAGCCCACGGCTGAGAGTTGGTGATGATGGTCGCCGGGTCGAGCCACGGGAGCAGGGCGGTGGGATGGATCACGTCGGTCCCGTCGGGTGTGAGAGTCGAGGCAATGGAGAGGTATCCGTGCGGAAGGGGGGACTTGAACCCCCACGCCCGAAGGCACAGGAACCTAAATCCTGCGTGTCTGCCGGTTTCACCACTCCCGCGAGTGCCCTCATTCTAGGGCCGCGCGGCCGCCGCTCGATGTGAACCGCCCGTCAACCGGTGAGCGGTCACTCGGCGGTGGGGGCGTGTCGCGGGAATGCCCGCGAGAGTCGCCGGCTTGGCACCGGTATGAAGGCCATCGTCTACTCCGCTCCCGGCGACTCGTCCGTCCTCTCGCTCGTGGAGCGCGGCATCCCCGAACCGGCCCCGGGTGAGGTGCGCGTGCGCGTCGTCGCGTCGGGCGTCAACCCGACCGACTGGAAAGCCCGCGCCTCGGTCGGGCGTGCGCTCGTCGCCGACGAGGTGACCCCCGACCAGGACGGGGCTGGAATCGTGGATGCCCTCGGCGAAGGCGTGGAGGGTTTGGCGGTCGGTGACCGCGTGTGGGTCTATCTCGCGGCTCACCAGCGTCCGACCGGTACCGCCGCAGAGTACGCGGTCGTGCCCGCGGCTCGAGCGGTACCGCTGGACGACGCCGCGTCGTTCGCGCTCGGTGCGAGCCTCGGCGTCCCCGCGATGACGGCACATCGCGCACTCACCGTCCACGAGTTCGGTCCCGCGCGTCTCTCGCCCGGGGCATTGAGCGGACGCGTCGTCCTGGTGCAGGGCGGGGCCGGTGCGGTGGGCCACGCCGCGATCCAGCTCGCCGTGTGGGCGGGGGCCACCGTGATCGCCACCGTCAGCAGCGCCGAGAAGGAGGAGCTCGCCCGCGCGGCCGGTGCCCACCACGTGGTGCGCTACCCGGATGCGGGTCTCGCCGATGGCATCCGCTCGATCGCGCCCGACGGCGTCGACCACATCGTCGAGGTCGCGATCGCCGAGAACGCCGGCCTCGACGTCGAGGTCATCGCCAACCACGGGTCCATCGGGTACTACGCCGACAACGGCGGCGACGCGTTCACCGCCGCGGTGCGAGAGAGTTTCGCCAAGAACGTGCGGTGGCAGGGGCTCCTGCTCTACACCGTGGGCGACGAGGCGCTCCACGCGGCGGCGGAGGACGTGTCCGCGGCGGTCGCAGACGGCGCGCTGCCGGTGGGCGAGGACGCGGGGCTTCCGCTGACGTGGTTCCGCCTGGAGGAGACCGCCGCCGCGCACGACGCGGTAGAGGCCGGCGTGACCGGCAAGGTGCTCATCCGTGTCGGCGAGGACGCCGCGGAGTGATCGCAGCGGCGTGAACTGGCCGCCGCGCGCAGTCGACCCGTTCCGGGCTGGCGCGCTGCGGCCGTACCCGCCCTCGCCCTGTCCGGCGTCGGTACGCTCGAAGTGTCGCCCCGCCGGGACGTGGCGGGGGCTGCAGCGAGACGGAGGCCGAACGCCATGACTCCATCCCCCACTTCCGGACGCGAGGTCGTCGATCGCACGGGGCTGTGGGGATCTGCCCCTGACGAGCGCTTCGACCGCATCACCCGGGTGGCGCAGGAGATGTTCGACGTCGATTACGCCCTCGTCAACGTCGTCGGCAGCGACGAGATCTACACCAAAGGGCAGCCGGGCGGTCCGAGGTTCGGGTACTCGGGGACGAGCGACGTGTTCTGCGGCGAGACCATCGCCCAGGACGGCATCCTCGAGATCGACGACGCGGCGGCGGATCCCCGCTATCGCGATATCGGCGCCGTGACGCACTACGGCATGCGCTTCTACGCGGGAATCCCGCTGCGTTCCTCCGACGGGGCAGCCGTCGCGACCCTGTGTCTGCTGGACGGAGACGCCCGTCACCTGGATGCCGCCCAGCGTGTCGCCCTCGAGCGACTCGGGCAGTGGGCTCAGGCCGAGGTGCGGGAGGCCGAGCCGGTCGTCGAGGACGCGGCATCGGCGGTGCCCCTCTCCCCGCGGGGTGACAGTCTGATCGGCGACGAGTTGCGGCTGGCCGCCCTGGCGATCCCGCACGGCGTGGTCAGCGGAGACCGCAGCGGCTGGCAGCGGTTCGGCGGCCGGGTCGTGGTGACCCTGGCCGATGTGATGGGCAAGGGCGAGCACGCGGGAGCCGTCGCCGACGAGCTCCTCGCGGCGCTGCAGTCGCGTCGCGATCTCGACCCGCTCGAGGCGGTGCGCTCGGTCGAGGAGGAGGCGAGGGACGCCGGGGGGTACCGCGACACGTTCGCCACGCTCTTCCACGCGGTGATCGACACCGCTACGGGCCGAGTGGACTTCGTCGACGCCGGTCATGGACTGACGCTGCTCCTGCGCGCCGACGGCACCAGCGAGCGGTTGCGTTCGCGGAACCTGCCTTTGGGCCTTCGGCCGGCGGACCTGCCGTGGGAGGCGGGGTCCGTCGAGGTCGGCCGCGGCGATCTCATCGTGAGTGTGTCGGATGGGGCGCTGGATGCCTATGACTCCACGCTCGAGAGCCTTCGGCTGATCGGCGAGGAGGTGCGTCGGGCCGCGGACGCGGACGGGTTCTTCCGTGAGCTGTCGGTCCGGGTCTCCCGGCATCCGGTCGAGGACGACGTCACGGCCGTCGTCGTGTCGATGCACTGACCCCGTGTCCGGCCGGCCGTCCCGCCGAGGCGGTGCGTAGTCGGCGGAGTTGCGCCCGTGGGAGGGGCTAGCGCCCCTGCGCCCGCGGAGGGCGCAGCCGGACGGCGATTCTCGCCCCCGCCCACAGCGCGAGGACACCGGCCGCGGCCGCGATGAGGCGTACCGCCGGGTCGTCGGTCGCGAGCGCCGGCACACTGGCGAACGCGATGAGCACGAACACCTGTGCGCAGAACACGCCCAGGCTGGCCTGGCCGAACGGCAGCCACACCGGACTCAGCGCGCGCGCGAGCGGTCGCCACGCCCAGGTGAGGACGGCGAAGCCGACCCCGAGCAGTGCCGCCGAGTCGAGCAGCCGCAGCGCGCTGAGACCACCCGGGCCGACACCGAGCCACGGAGCCGCGCCGGGAAGCACGGTCGCCGCCGAGCCCAGCACCGCCGCCCATACGAGCACGGCGATGAGCAGCACTGCTCCGGCCCCACGCCTCCGGCTGAAGCGCGAGAGCACGTCGCGATGGAATCCGACGACGAGCCCGAGGACGAACGGCAGCTGCCACGCCAGCAGAGGGTAGACGGCGTCGAACTGCGTGGGCAGTCGGGCCACCTCCGGCAGGACGGCGGAGACGGCTAATCCGGCGAGGCTGAGCGCGACCATGAGCCACCACAGACGCCGACGCAGCAGCCACAGGAGGAGCGGGGCGATGACGCTGAGGGCGATGAACACTCCCAGCACGATCAGCGGCCACGGGCCCATCCGCAGCAGAAGCAGGTCCCACACGGCGTAGGCCGGGGGCGGATAGTCCAGCAGCCTTTCGGCGTTCGGGTACAGGTCGTAGACCCGGCCGGACGTCGTGTCGGCGAGGGTCGCGACCCCCGTCGTGTTCACGAACGGAACGAACCCCAGCGCGAAGACCGCGATCACGACCACCAGTGTGGTCGCGTACAGCCGACCGGCGCGGCGCCACCCGCGCGAGAGGGCATCGCCCACCCCGAGCGCGTCCAGCCGTCGGCGGTAGCCCATGGCGAGGACGATGCCGCTGATGGCAAGGAACACCTCCGCGCCGGTGACCCCGCCGGCCCCGCCCGTGGTCGCTGACAGGGGGTCGAGGGTGGTCAGCAGCAGCGCGGCTCCCACGATGATGCCGATGCCGCGGAGAGCGTCCCAGCGCAGGTCGCGGCCCTCGTCCGTCTCCGGATACCGCCAGCGCGGTGCCCGTCGCCGGGCGATGAGCGCCGCGATGAGCAGCGCCGCGGCCCCGGCCATCGTCCAGGCCGCGGGCACGACGGCGTCGGCGCCGTCCTGTCGCGCGGCGTCCGTGAGTGCGCCCAGCCCTTGTTCGGGGGTGACGGGGGGAGTGATCGGCGCCCAGACGAAGCGGCCCGTGGCATCCAGATCCGAGCGGAAGGCGGCCGCCATCCCGGCATCGGCGGTGACTCGCCAGTCCACCTCGGCGGCGCCGGCCTCCGCCTCGCTGCGCTCCGCCTCCAGCCAGGTCACGGTGTCGACCGCCGGAAGCGCGGCGACCTCGGTCAGCACCTGCTGCCACCAGCCGCGCTTGACGGCGAGTTCGTCGTCGCCCTCGCGCGCGGGGTCGAACAGGGCGCCCGTGTCGATCTCCATCCGGCGGTCCGGGGCGGCGAAGCGATCCACGAACGCACGCGTCTGCTGCACGGTGTATCCCCACCGTTCGTCGAGGCGTGCGGCGAATTCGCCCGCCTCGGGTGCGTCGTTGCGGACGAGGGGGACGTCGCGACCGGCCGCGGCCGCCGCCTCACCCTTGCCGAAGTAGTAGAGCGTCAGACCGACGCGGTCCACGGCATCCGGGTCGGGGAAGTACGGCCCGTAAGGGTCATCGGCTTCGGTGAGCCGACCGTCGTCGTCGGTGTCGAGCTCGTCCTCGTCGCTGGGGGAGAGGGCGTCGAGGCGACCGTCGGCACGATCGAAGGGGTAGCCGGCGCCGTACGACGGGACCCACACCATCTGGGCTCCTGACGTTCCGGCGTGCACGGCGGACGCGACGCTTTCGAAGGCGGCCACGTAGGAGGTCGGCTGCTGACCCCACGCGACCCAGGAACCGTTCATCTCGGGGGCGAATCGCACGCGCTGTCGGATGCCGTAGGCTGCGCGGACGCTGTCCAGCCGCTCCGCGAGCTCGGCGGCATCCTGGGTCGTCAGGGCGTCCAGCGGCCGGGTCGGCTCGAAGGTGAGAATGAGTCCCGCGCCCTGTGCCGCGGCCGCCGTGGCCGCCCGTTGCCAGCGGTCCGTCGTCTCGCTGTCGACCGGATACGACAGACGGATGCCGTACGCCGCCGGCGTCTCGCCCAGCCGGCGTGCGTAGCCCTCGGGCGCGTCGGTCGACCAGTCCAGTTCGGGGGCGAACCACGCGTCCGCCGCCGTCGCCGAAGCCGCATCGGCTCGCTCGATCGGCAGCCCACCCGCGGTGAGTCCGACCGTCGCCAGCAGAGTCAGGACCGCAGCACGGGCGAGTGTTCTCGCTCGGCTCACGGGCGTTCGCTCTCCAGCTCCCACACGTTGCGCGCGCCGTCACGGCGGTAGTCGACGTGATCGACGCCGGCGATGGCAAGGGCGAGTCCGCGGCCGGCTTCTTCGTTGATGGGGGCCATGCGCACGGCATCCGGATCGAAGGAGGTCGGACGTCCGTCGTCGCCGAATGTCGCCCGCAGGCGGTCGGGCGATGCGCGGAGCTCGACGGTGAACTCCCCGCGTTCGCCCTCCGGTGCCGAGTGCTCGACGATGTTCCCCGCGATCTCGATCACGGCCGTTTCGAACCCGAACCGTATGCGCGGGGGGATGTCGCCGACCGCCTCCCACCATTCGGCGAGGAGGTCTCCGACGGCGTCGAGGCTGGCGACGGCGACCGGCGCGGAAAGGCGGCGGACCACCGGCTGCTCAGTCACGCAGCGCCTCCTCCACGCTCGCGCGCGGGCGCAGCACCCGGTCCAGGTTCGTCAGTTCGAGCACCATCGTCACCTGATCGGTGGGAGCGGCGAGGCGGAGGTCTCCGCCGGACTGCCGTGCGCTGCTCAGGCACGACACCAGCGCGCCGATCCCGGACGAGTCCACGAACTCCGTCTGCGACAGGTCGATCACCACGATCGGTGAGGTTCCCCGCGCGATCACCTCACCGACCGTTTCGCGGAAGTCACGAGCCGAGACCATGGTGAGCCTCCCGTGCGGGATGACGACGGTGGCGCCGTCGCGAGCGTCGATGTCGACCTTGAGCATGTCAGTACCCCTTCGGTTCGTGGTCGGATGCCGAGTACCGCACGGCGCGGATGATGATGCTGAAGACGGCCAGGTCGTAAAGCACCCAGACGATGTTGACGAGCGGGGCGATGCCCTCGGCCTGCCCGACCGCGTAGCGGATGGCCACGACCACCAGCGACAGCACGAGCGCGGCCATGACGATCATCTGCGGTCGGACGAGATCCCAGCGCGGCCGGTTCTCTGTGGACCGCGTCTTGGGTGTGACCGAGAACGCGAGCGAACGACCGCCGTAGACGTTTCCCGCCGCGCTCGTGACGGCCCGGATCCACGTCGGGAAGAGCGCGAGGGAGTACTGCGCTCCGCGCCACGTCGGCCGGCCGTTCGCGACCACCAGGAACAGGACCTGGTTCAGCACGAAGAACGGGATGAAACGCGCGAAGAAGTCGACGCTCCACGCCTGCACGGGCATGACGCCGAAGGTGAGGTAGAGCACCGGCGCGGTGACGTACACGATCGCGGCGAACCCCGACAGGTAGCTCCACATCGTGCCGAAGTACATCAGGCGCTGCCCCCAGCTGAGCCCCTTCTGCACGAGCGGGTTCTCGCGGAACAGCACCTGCATCGTGCCCTGTGCCCATCGGAGGCGCTGCGTGAGCATCGTCGGGAGGTCGTCGGGCGCCAGCCCTCGGGCGAGCACCTGGTCGTGGTACACCGACTTCCACCCGAGGCCGTGGAGGCGCATGGACGTCGCCATGTCCTCGGTGACCGAGATCGTCGCGAGGGGCATGATCGCCTGAGCCTCTTCGTCGCGGCCGACATCGAACGCGTTCACGAGCAGGCTCACCGACTCGACCGCGGCCAGCGGCGAGAGACTCTTCTCCGTCAGCGCCTCCAACGCCAGATCGTCGACGGATGCCAGGGTCTCCGGGTCGCCGGTCAGCTCGGCGAGGGCGGCGAGCTCGGCGCGCAGGGCGGTCACGTCCTCGCCGCTCAACCGCATCCGGACGTCGTCGATCCTGCGCTGGAAACGGTATGTCAGGTCGGCCAGCGGCTCTCCCGTCGCCAGTCCGGACTTCAGCTGGTCGAGAGCGTCGGCGACCTCGTCGAGGGCGGCGATGACGCGCGGCTCTCGGGCGTGCGCTCGCCGGGCCCGGGCCAGCACGCGGCGCGAGGCGCGGACACCGCGGTCCACCGCGCGCTCGACGTCCCCGACGTACCGCGAGACGCCGAGTTGCATCAGCGCCTCCCGTCGCAGGATGGCGTTGGAGCCGCAGAAGAACGCGGCGTTCCATCCGTCCTTGGACTGCTGGATGGGCCCGTAGAACAGGGGCGCCTGGCTGCCGAGCGGGTCCGACGGCGGCACATTGACGAACCATTGCGGGGTTTGGACGAGCGCGACACGTTCGTCGGCGTCGAACCAGCCGAGCGTGCGATGGAGGATGTCGGGGGAGGGGATCTGGTCCGCGTCCAGGATGAGCAGGAACTCCCCCTCGGTGACCATGAGCGCATTGTTGAGGTTGCCCGCCTTCGCGTGGCGCGGGCGGTCCCGCCAGGCGTCGGAACGCGTGATGACGCCGATGCCCTCGGCCTCTGCGAGCTCCCGCAGCTCGGCTCGGGCCCCGTCGTCGAGGATCCACGTGCGGTGCGGATACCGGATGGCGCGGGCGGCGCGCGCCGTCTCCATCACGAGCTCGAGGGGCTCGTTGTACGTGGTGACGAGGACGTCGACGCTCATCTCGCGCGTGATCGGCGGGGCATCGTGCCTCTCCCTCAGCTTCCAGGCGCCGAGTCCGAACAGGACGCAGTCGATGAGGCTGTAGGTCTCGGCGAGCACGAGCGGCACCGCGATCCACCAGTGTTCCCAGTTGATGGATGCCAGCCAACGCCAGGCCAGATAGTTCACGCCGCTCGCGATCGAGAGGACGACGATCACGCGCACGAGCGCGAGACGCCGGACGCGCTGGCTCTCGCGACGACGGGCGTCGTTGCGCGACTCCTGGCGGGGGAGGGTGGATTCGACGATCATGCTGCTGCTCCGGGGGTGTGCTCCCACCCTCGCACGGCCCGCGAATTCGGCCCTCTACCGTAGCGACGCCCTACCGACGTCTGGTATCGCCCGTTCGCCGGGCTCGCGAGGGTCTGATGGTCCGAGAGGGGTGTCGATGTCCTCAGCGCACGCGACGCGAGCCGCGCCGGAGGACGACAGCGCACAGGACGAGGGCGGCGGCTGCGACGGTCAGTGCCGGGGCGCTTCCGGCACGGTGCGCAACGGCGCCGACGACGGCCCCGGAGGCCAGAGCTGCCCAGAGCAGCAGCGGCCGCCGCCACCCCGTACGTGACGTGCCGGTGACGAGGGAGGCCAGCGCGAGGCCGAGGCTGACGAGCGTGCCGGTGGAGTAGGTGATCGCGACACGGGCGCGACCGTCGGCGAGGAAGAGAGTGTTGACCGATCCCATCGCCACCGCGAGCAGACCGGCTCGCCACAGGGTCGCGTCACCGGCGAGGGCCAGTCCGGCCGCGCCGCCGACGATGATCGCGGCACCCCCGACGATCCACGGCCTCGGCCGCGCCACCAGAGCATTCGCCACACCTCCGAGCGCGACGCCGAAGACGAACGCGGCGATGATTCCCGCGGATGCCAGCGCCACCGTCGCGCCGGGACCGAGGACCTCCACGGCCGCCTGCGTCGAGTTGCCGCTCATGAACGACACGAACAACCCGCCCGTGTCGAGGAAGCCGATGGCGTCCACGAAACCCGCGATGGCGGCGAGGGCAGCGGAGACGCCGAGGGAGCCGCGATCGACGTCCTTCATCCGGCTCCCTCTCCTGGGTGGCTTTGTGCTTCATCGTCGTGTGCCGGGGCGCTTCCGGGCAAATGCGGGAAGGGCTCCGCCATCGCGAGGACGACCCCGCTGAACGAGGCGCGGGGCGTCGCCGTGAATGCGGCCTAGGACAACGAATGCCGGAATGTTTACGGACCGGAAACACGCTCCGCCGTGATTCACCGCGCTCGCGGCACGTAGCGCGGGACCCAGCGCACGAACCCGGCGGCCCCGGCGACGGCGATGACGCCCATCGCCGCGACGGCGACCGGCAGCGAGATCGCCGCGGTCAGCACGGACACGATCACCGGGGCGATCGCGCCGCCCCCGTCCGTGAGGGTGCGCCACGATCCCAGGAACGCCGCCGGATCGGCAGGGGGCGCGATATCCGCGCCGAGGGTCAGCAGGATGCCGCTGGAGAGGCCGTTGCCCACACCGAGCACCGCGGCGAACATCGCGAACCACATCGCCGCGCTGCTCAGTTCGTGCGTGACCGACAGGGCGAAGAAGCCGGCACCCATGAGCACCATCGCCGGCAGCGCCGCCCACAGTCGCCCGAAACGGTCCATGACCTGCCCGCTGGCGTAGAAGAGCGCGAAGTCGATCGCGCCGGAGACGCCGACGACCACCGCGATCGTCGAGGCATCCAGCCCCAGCGACACCCCCCACAGCGGGAGCACGACCTGCCGCGCCGATCGCACCGCCGACAACGAGGCGGCGGCGATCCCCAGGCGCCCGAGCACGCCGCGGAAGCGCCACATCGTGCGGAACACGCCGGCCCGTTCGACCGTGGGGATCGAGCCGGTGACGGGCTCGCCGGTGTCCTCGGCATCCGGTCCCGTCCGAGGCGCCGCCGACGGGGCGGCGATCGCGCGTTCCGGGTCCGGCCCGAAGAACACCAGCAGGATCGTCGCGACCTGGCACACGGCGAAGAACGCGATCGAGGCCGACTCGTCGCCGAAGATCCCGAGAAGCGCGGCGGAGACGAACGGCCCGACGAACATGCCGAGTCGGAAGGTGCCACCCAACAGCGACAGCGCCCGAGCACGGAAGTGCAACGGCACGCGCGTCGTCATGAACGAGTGCCGGGCCAGAGCGAAGGATGCCGCGCAGAAACCGATGAGGAACACCGCCGCCGCGAAGATAGCCAGCGAACCGGCGAAGACGACGCCGACGAGCCCGCCGAGGATGACGATGCCCGCCACGCCCATCGTGATCCGCTCCCCGAAACGCGCCACCGCCCATCCCGCGGGGATGTTGCCGCACAGCTGCCCGACGACGAGGGCGGCGGCGATGAGCGCCGCGAGGGCCACGTCGGCGCCGAGGCGGCTCGCGATGACCGGGATCAGAGGGATCACCGCGCCCTCGCCGAGCGCGAAGAGGAGAGTGGGGCCGTAGATCATCGGCGCGAACCGCGCCAGCACGTTCCGGGGGGAGTCGGTGGTCACCGTCTCCACGATAGGCTGGAGTGTCATGCTCGAACTGGACCTTGCCGCCGACATCCAGGCGCTGCGCTCGACCTTCGCCGATATTCAGGCCGTGGTCGACGTCGACGCACTCACCGCCGATATCGAACGCCTGAGCGAAGAGGCCGGTGCGCCCGACCTGTGGGACGACGTCGACAACGCCCAGAAGGTCACCAGCCGTCTCAGCCACCGTCAGGCCGAGCTCAAGCGCATCACCGAGATCGAGCAGCGTCTCGACGACCTCGAGGTGCTCGTCGAACTCGCCAACGAGATGGAGGACGAGGACTCCGCGGACGAAGCGCGGAGAGAGCTCGCGTCGCTGCGCGAGGTCATCGGTCAGCTCGAGGTGCAGACGCTCCTCGACGGAGAGTACGACGCGCGCTCCGCCGTGGTCACGATCCGCTCGGGTGCCGGCGGCGACGACGCCACCGACTTCGCCGAGATGCTCCTGCGCATGTACCTGCGCTGGGCCGAGCGTCACAAGTACCCCGTGAAGGTCATGGACACGTCCTACGCCGAGGGCGCGGGCATCAAGTCGGCGACGTTCGAGGTCGACGTCCCATATGCCTACGGCACCCTGTCGGTCGAAGCGGGCACCCACCGCCTGGCGCGCATCAGTCCTTTCGGCGGAGCAGACAAGCGCCAGACGAGCTTCGCCGCGGTGGAGGTCATCCCCGTCATGGAAGAGGCCGTCGAGGTCGACGTCCCCGAGGGCGACATCCGTGTCGACGTGTTCCGTTCGTCCGGCCCCGGCGGACAGTCCGTCAACACCACGGACTCGGCCGTCCGCATCACGCACATCCCCACCGGCATCGTCGTGTCGATGCAGAACGAGAAGTCTCAGATCCAGAACCGCGCGGCGGCCATGCGCGTGCTCCAGACGCGACTTCTGCTGCTCAAGCGCGAAGAGGAAGCCGCGAAGAAGAAGGAGCTCGCCGGCACGATCACCGCGAGCTGGGGAGACCAGATGCGGTCGTACTTCCTGTACGGCCAGCAACTCGTGAAGGATCTGCGCACCGGTTACGAGGTCGGCAACCCCGCCGTCGTGTTCGACGGTGATCTCGACGGTCTGATCGCCGCCGGAATCCGCTGGCGCAAGCGCAAGGACGACGACGACTGACCCGTGGATGCCAGAGCCCACGGCATCCATAGGATTCTCCCGGTCCACGACCCGGCGCGTCCTCTCGGGCGGGACCGGTCGCGCGCTTAGGCTCGTCGAGCCATGATCCGGTTCGAGAACGTCACCAAGCGGTATCGCGGCACCACGAGACCGGCGTTGAACGCCGTCGACTTCGAGGTGCAGCGCGGAGAATTCGTCTTCCTCGTCGGGGCCTCGGGGTCCGGCAAGTCGTCGTGTCTGCAGCTCATCCTGCGGGCGGAAACGCCCAGCGAGGGAAGGGTCGTCGTGCTGGGTCGCGACCTGCGGACCCTTTCGAACCGGAAGGTGCCGTACTTCCGGCGCCACATCGGGTCGGTGTTCCAGGACTTCCGTCTGCTGCCGAACAAGACCGTGCATCAGAACGTCGCGTTCACGCTTCAGGTGACCGGAGCCTCGCGCGGGTTCATCCAGCAGGCGGTCCCCGAGGTGCTCGCGCTGGTGGGCCTCGACGGCAAGGAGAAGCGTCTTCCGCACGAGCTCTCCGGCGGTGAGCAGCAGCGGGTCGCGATCGCCCGCGCCCTCGTCAACCGCCCCCAGGTGCTCCTGGCGGACGAACCGACGGGAAACCTCGATCCGGGGACCTCCGTCGACATCATGCAGCTACTGGCTCGCATCAACGCCGGCGGCACCACGGTGGTCATGGCCACGCACGAGGCGGGCTTCGTCGACCAGATGCAGCGACGCGTGATCGAGTTGCGCAACGGCGAGATGGTCCGCGACGAGCGGCGCGGCGGGTACGGCGACACGTCGGGCATTCCCCGACTCGCCCCCGAGGTCGAGCGGGGCGCGGCCGCGGTGGCCGCCCTCACGGCGGTGCTCGAGGTGCAGCGCGAGGTCGCGCACATCACCGGACCGGTGGAACCGTTGAACCTTTCCGAGGCCGTGCGCGCCGCGACCGCGACGCCTCAGGCCGCGACGTCTCCGGCCGCGACGCCTCCGGCCGCGACGCCTCAGGCCGCGACGCCTCAGGCCGCGGGGGCGGCCGATGCCTCGCGCGAGCCCGGCACGAACACGCGCTCGGTCCCCGTGACCACCCCGGACGTCGACGCCCTCGGCCTCGCCGACCGCCTGGGCCTCGCCGACAAGAAAGACCGCGACGACGAAGTGGGGCCCACCACATGAGACTCGGGCTCATCCTCTCGGAGGCCTTCACCGGTCTCCGCCGCAACGCGTCGATGGTCATCTCGGTCATCCTCGTCACCTTCGTCTCGCTGACCTTCGTCGGCGCGGCGATGCTCATGCAGATGCAGATCGGCAAGATGCAGTCCTACTGGGCCGATCGTGCACAGGTCGCGGTGTTCATGTGCGCCACGGTGTCGGACGCGCCGTCCTGCACCGCGGGACAGGCCGCGACGCAGGAGCAGATCGATCAGGTCCGCGCCACGCTCGACAGCCCCGCGCTCGCACCGCTCATCCGCAACTACACCTTCTCGACGAGCGACGAGGTGTTCGAGGATGCGAAGGCGCAGCTGCCCGAGGACATCGCGGGCGTCGTCACCGCGGACCAGTTCAACGCGACGTTCAGCATCAATCTCGTCGACCAGGGGCAGTCGGATGTGATCTCCGAGGCGTTCAGCAACCAAGCCGGCGTCGAAGAGGTCACGGATCAGATGCAGTACCTGGAGCCTCTGTTCCAGACACTGACCGTCGCCACGTACGTGGCCGTCGGCATCGCCGGACTGATGCTGATCGCCGCCGTCCTGCTGATCGCCACGACGATCCGCCTCTCGGCCTTCGCCCGCCGCCGGGAGCTCGGCATCATGCGATTGGTCGGGGCGTCGAACAGGTTCATCCAGACGCCCTTCGTCCTCGAGGGAGTGCTGGCAGCGCTCATCGGGTCCGCTCTCGCGAGCGTCGCGGTGTGGGCCATCGTCGGCGTCGGCGTGAACGAGTACCTCCGCGATCGCATCGCCTTCATCACCTCCTGGGTCGGGTTCAGCGACGTCGCGATCGTGGTGCCGGTGATCATCGTGATCGGAGTGCTGCTGGCAGCGCTGAGCGCGAGCTTCGCGATCCGCCGCTGGCTGCGTGCCTGATCGCGTAGACTGAGGGGCTCTGTGTGCCCGACATCATGAGGAGGTGGCACCATGCCTCGTGAGCAGGGTGAGAAGCTCATCGCGTCGAACAAGAAGGCGCGACACGACTACGCGATCGAGAAGACGTACGAAGCCGGGCTCGTGTTGACCGGCACCGAAGTGAAGTCGCTCCGGCAGGGGCGGGCGAATCTCACGGACGGTTACGCCTACATCGACGGCGGACAGGCCTACCTCGACGCCGTGCACATCCCCGAGTACTCGCAAGGTCACTGGACCAACCACTCGGCCAAGCGCACCCGAAAGCTGCTCCTGCACAAAGACGAGATCATCAAGCTCTCGCACGCGGTCGCGGCGGGCGGATACACGCTCGTGCCCCTGCGGCTGTATTTCCTCGACGGTCGCGCGAAGGTCGAGATCGCCGTGGCGAAGGGCAAGCGCGAGTTCGAGAAGCGCCAGACGATCCGCGAGCGCGAGGACAAGCGCGAAGCAGAACGCGCGATGCGCACCCGCAATCGCCTGGGGGAGTGACCCGGAACCCGCTGACTCCGGGTCTCGGAGGTGCCCCACGGGGCAGGGACTCTCACTCGGCGCGGAAGCGGCCCTCGACGGTCGCGCTCACGACGATCTCCGGCGGCTGCAGGCTGAACGACGGGCCCGCGTCGGCCCGAGCGGCCATCAGGCGGGGTGTCGGGACCTCCGGGCGGGAATCCAGCAGTCCGGCATCCGCGATCTCGACGGCGGTGACGGAGGCGAGCCCCAGGGCCTCCGCGTACGCGGCGGCGCGCTCCACCGCCACCTGAACCGCAGACGCGGCGACCTTCCGTTCGACGTGCACCCGCGTCTCGGGGGCGAGGCGCCAATCGACCGCCGTGACCTGCACATCATCGGACTCGGTGACGTCGCCCAGCCACCACGAGAGGGCACCCGCGTCGGTGAACGTCGCCGACAGTTCCACGCTCGCGTGGTGGACCAACGGCAGTTGTGCGCCCTCGTTGTTCCAAGGACGGTCCGACCAGACCGACACGCGTGCGCTCGACCATTCGGACACCTCGCCGGAGCGCAGGTGCGCGACGAGACCGTCTTGAACGGATGCCGCCCGCTCCTGCGCCCGTTCGACGACGGGACCGCGCGCGGGGCCGTCGGTCGAGACGGTGACGCGCACCGCTGCTTCCTCGGCGCGCACGCGCGTCTCGCTCTCGCCCCGGACGGTGATGATGACCTCGCTCATGCGGCGAGCTTAGGCGAGAGGGTGGGAATGGCCGAGGATCCTGATCCGTTATAGACTGTGACGCTCGGTGCTTCGGCATCCGAGGCTGATAAATCAACAGTGTGACGATGGTCGCTCCTTCACGGAGTTCCCGGGGCTGATCGGTTTCGACAGCGCCTGCGAACCCGCGAGAAGCGGGCCGAGGATGTGGGGTTATCTCGTAAACGCTCCCTGCAAAACAATAAGTGCCGATGCTAAGCGCACTGACTTCGCCCTCGCTGCCTAAGCGAGCCCGATAGTCCGTCAGACCGTGTGTGACCCCGCCACGGATCCTGGCGTCATTTAGGGGTCTTGCTGCGTGACGGCGTCCGGACGTCACGCGGGACTTTTCCCGGACTGGGCCTGTCGACTTAGGTGTCTGTGACAAAGGTCGGGGCCGAGCAGAACGTCTGCACAGACTGCGCCCGGAGAAAACGCGGAGACCCAGCGTTGGACGGGGGTTCGATTCCCCCCAGCTCCACGAACCATCGTCACCGGAGGAACCCTCGTCCGCATCTCGCGGGCGGGGGTTTCTTCATCCCGCCGTGCGCGTGTGCAGGTCGCTCTCGCCCGACGCGTCGTTGAGCTCGAGATACAAACGGCCTTCGGTCCGCGTGAGCGTGGCGGTGTTGCGGCGCTCGATCGCGCCGGCCATCCGCTCGACGAAGCCGGCATCGAACGAGTGCAGCAGCACGTCGTCTGCGCGATGGATGCGCTTGCCCGCCCACGGCGCCGCGACCTTCTCCGGGTCCCGGTGGGTGTACACGGCGACCCGTTCGGCTTTCATGCTGCCGGTGTGGAGGCGAGCGGCATCCGGTGCCCCGACTTCGATCCACGCGACCAGCGCACCCGTGAGGTCGCGGACCATCACGGCCGGTTCGTCGGTGGCCGAGACTCCCTCGCTGAACGCAATTCCCTCCTCGTATTCGAGGCAATACGCCAGCACGCGCGTGAGCATGTACGGGGCGGTTTCCGAGGGATGCCGGGCGACGCGGAGCTGCAGCTCGTCATAGACGCCCCGGTCGACGTCGGAGAGCTGCACCGTGAACGTATGAATGGTCGCGCCGATAGCCACGACGGTCGAGCCTACGCGAACGCCTTGCCGGGCACGGCGCTCGCGACCTAGCGTCGGAGCATGCCCGATCCCCGCGCGCAGCTCATCGACGTCGGCCCCTTCCAACTCGGTCCGGATGCCGGCTCTCCGGCGTGGCGTGCCGTGGCGTCGGACGGCGTCTCGACCCCGACCGCCGCGTGGGCCGACTGGGTCGCCTTCGCACAGCGCGTGCTGCAGGTCGACGCGATCTGGCGCGAGCGCGAGGCGCGAGGCGATGCGTGGGATCAGGGGCACGCGGCATCCGGATCCGTGGACGCGGTGAATCCGTACCGCTAGGCCGCCGGCCAGTCGATCAGGACGAGGCTCTGCTTGGTGTCGGCGACCTTCACGAACCCGTCGCCGAACAGGTAGGTGATGCCGTAGCCGTCGACGCCCCGCCCGCCGAGCCAGTCGGGGTTCTCCGTCACGTACACCTCCCCGTTCGCGCCTTCTTCACGTTTCCAGCCCGAGCTCACGAGCTCGCGCTCGACCTTCTCGGCCATCGACGCCTCGATCGGGGCCCACCCGAACATCTGCACGCGATCGGCGGTCGCCGACCCGTCGCTCCACTTGCACAGGATGCCGTCGGGCACCTCTGTCGCACCCGCGCGGAAGACCTCTGTCTGGGGGGCCCATCCGATACTGCGGAAGTCTGCCGCCGTGGTGCGGGGGATGATCGTCTCGCACGTCGGGTCCGCGTCGTCGGCGGGAATCTCGGTCGGTGTCGGCTCCGGCGTCTCGGCGGGGGCCGCCTCGGTCGGTGCGGCGGTGGGAGCAGGCTGCGGCGCCGCGTTCGGTGCGCACGCACTGAGGACCGCCGCCACCAGAAGCGCAGCGGTCGTGGCAGCGGCCACCCGTCGCCTCATGTCGCGCTCCTGGCATGCAGGAAGGCGAGGAACGCGTCGTGCAGCACACCATTGGTCGCGAGGGACGATTCGGCATCGATCCGGTCGGATCCGTCGAACGCCGAGAACCGTCCGCCGGCTTCCCGCACGATCGGCGCGATGGCCGCGATGTCGTACTCCTTCACGCCGAACTCGGCGACGAGTTCGAGACGGCCCTCGGCGAGCCACATGTAGGGCAGAGCATCGCCGTAGCCGCGATCGCGCCACACGGCGCGGGCGAGACGCTCGAGGGTGGGCACGAGACCGACGTCGTCCCACTGCTCGATGCTCTGGAAGCTGATGCTCGACTGCGCGATGTCGTCGATGTCCGAGACGTGGATGCGACGGGGCTCGCCGTCTCGTCCGTTGGTCCATGCGCCTCCGCCGGTCGCGGCCCACCACCGCCGACCGAGCGCCGGCTGGCTCACGACCCCCACTTCGGGCACACCGTCGACGGTGAGAGCGATCAGCGTCGCCCAGACCGGGATGCCGCGCATGTAGTTGTGCGTCCCGTCGATCGGGTCGATCACCCAGCGTCGAGTGGTGTCGCCCGACGTGCCGTACTCCTCGCCGAGGATCGCATCGCCCGGGCGTTCGGCATCCAGGATCGCGCGGATCGCGCGCTCGGTCGCCAAGTCGGCCTCGGTGACGTGGGTGCGGTCGGGCTTCGTGTCGATGCGCAGGTCGGCCGCATCGAAGCGGCCCATGGCGACCGCATCAGCGGCGTCGGCCAGGCGCAACGCGAGCGCGAGGTCTTCACTCAGGGACGAGGGGGTCTCATCGATGGGGGACACGGCTCCAGGATAAAGGGCGGAGCCGGGTCGATTTGGTGAGCCCGTGTCACGCCTGGTAATGTAATCCCTCGGTTCGGAACGAGAAATCCGGGCCGACAGAACGCACCTCTAGCTCAATCGGCAGAGCAACTGACTCTTAATCAGTGGGTTCTGGGTTCGAGTCCCAGGGGGTGCACCGCAAGAAAAGCCCCTCATCCGGATCCGTCCGGTGAGGGGCTTTTCGGGCCCGATGAGCGATCACCGCCATGGAAGCGTCGGGGGAGTCGGCATCCATCGGTCCCACCGCCTCATGCGCGACAGCACGAGCTCGTCCGGGATCACCGTCGTGATGTGGGTGCACATCTCGAGACGTCCGCCCCTCATCCGCCCACCGCATCGCTGTCGCGGTCGCGCTGACCGCCGGGTGTCTCGGCTCGGAGAAATCGGGACCGGTCGCCGCATGGACGGGTCCGGAGCCACCGGCGACGTTGCGCCGGCCCACCCGCGGTAGTGCAGAGGGATCGGCACCGGGATACACCGTGACAGTCGGGTGTTCGGCGCGTGTCCCGGGAGCATCATAGGAGCATGCGTCGGGTGTTGATCGATGACCACGAGGCGCCTGAGCGGGCGCCCTTGACGATCGTGCCAGGGCAGATCGTCTCCGTGCAGGGCTGGGACACGGAGTGGCCCGCGTTCGTGTTCGTGACTGCGGAGGTCGGGTCGGGCTGGGTCCCTGGCCGGCACCTCTCGATCTCCGGGACCACCGCCACGGTGGTGACCGGTTACGACACGACGGAACTCACCCTGGCGACGGGAGCCGAGGTCGAGGTGCTCATCGACGACGTCGAGAGCGGATGGTCGTGGTGTCGCTCCGACGCGGGGGCCGAGGGGTGGGTGCCGAACCGGGTCCTCGGCGACGTCTGACGCACGGTCGCGGCCGTCTGTTGTGGCATCGTCGTCTCAACCGTGAGACCCGGCGGAAGTTCTGTGTCTCGTGGGAACGGGTGACGAGCCTCAGGCTGCCACCCGCAGCACACCGACCACGCGCTTGGCAAGGGTGTTCTGGCATCGCCGTTGTCCGCCTCCACTGTGGCGATGAGTTCCGACACCACACGTCGCCCCACCTCCAAACGCGACGCTCCCGCATCTGAGCACCCCGCCAAGCCGGATTCGCCCGACGACCTCGACCGGCGCTCGTGGAAGTACGTCCTGCGCAAGACGCTGCGCGAGTTCCGGTCCGATGGATGCATCGACATCGCGGCGGCGCTGACGTACTTCGCGGTCCTGTCGATCTTCCCGGCGCTGATCGCGCTGTTCTCGCTGCTCGGGGTCTTCGGGCAGGGCCAGTCGGCCGCCGATGCCATCCTCGGAATCATCGAACAGGCGGCTCCCGGCGAGACGGCGAGCACCATCCGCGGGCCGATCGAGCAGATCGCCTCCTCGCCCGGGGCGGGCTTCGCACTCATCGCCGGAGTCGTGCTCGCCGTGTGGTCGGCATCCGGGTACGTGAGTGCGTTCAGCCGTGCCATGAATCGCATCTACGAGATCGAGGAGGGGAGACCGTTCTGGAAGCTCAAGCCGGTCCAGCTTCTGGTCACCGTGATCGGCATCGTGCTCCTCTTCATCGCCGCGACGATCCTGGTGGTGTCGGGTCCGGTCACCGCGGCGGTCGGTGACGCGCTCGGCGTCGGAGACGTCGCGCAGACGCTGTGGTCCATCCTCAAGTGGCCGGTCCTCGCCGTCATCGTCGTGCTGATGGTGGCGATCCTCTACTACGCCACCCCCAACGCGAAGCAGCCGAAGTTCCGCTGGATCAGCATCGGCGCCCTCATCGCGATCGGCGTGCTGGCCCTTGCGACCCTCGCCTTCGGCCTCTACGTCGGCAACTTCTCCAACTACGACCGCACGTACGGCTCCCTCGCGGGCATCGTCATCTTCCTGCTGTGGCTGTGGATCGCCAACCTCGCGCTCCTTTTCGGCGCCGAGTTCGACGCGGAGATGGAGCGCGCGCGCCAGCTCGAGGCCGGTATCGTCGCCGAGGCCGACATTCAGCTGCCGCCGCGCGATGACCGCAATCTGAGGAAGGCGGACGCGAAAGAGGCAGAGGATGTCGCTGAGGGGCGCCGCATACGCGAAGACCACGACCCGGCGACGTGACCTGAGGCGCGCCGCGTCGCGACAGCACCGATGCTGATTCGGGGTTGTCCGGGTGTCGGCCCTCGCGTCGCCGCCGATGCGGCGCGAGGATGGCGGCATGGCCGACGACGAGATGTGGGACGTCACCGACGTCCAGGGCACGCCCACGGGAACATTGCATCGCCGAGGGGATGGTCCCGTGCCGGCCGGGTCGTTCCACATCGTGGCATCCGTGTGCGTCGTGGCATCCACGGGTCGGGTTCTCGTGAGCAGGCGGGCCGCGGGGAAGGAGTACCCGCTCGCGTGGGAGTTCCCGGCGGGCAGTGCACTGCGGCGGGAGTCCAGCCGCCGAGGTGCGATCCGCGAGCTCGACGAGGAGGTGGGGATCTCGGTCCTGCCGGACGACCTCGTACTCGTGGGGCGCGTCGTCGAGGAGCGCGCGCTGTTCGATCTATGGTGCGCGCACGTCGAGGGCGAGCCGGATGTCGTTGTCGACCCGGAGGAGGTGCTCGAGGCCGAGTGGGTCGATCTCGCCGAGGTGCGCCGACGCTGGCAGACGGGGCTCTTCGCAACGCCGTGGAACGCCCGCTTCACCCAGCTGTGGGAGACGCTCGACGACACCGTCCGGGGCGAGCGGTGACGGACCGGACGCACGCCGTCGCGGTTGCGGGCGGGACGCTGCACGTGGGGGAGTGGCATCCGGATGCCGAGGGCCTGCCGTGGCTGCTCGTGCATGGGGTCACCGCCTCGCACCTCGCGTGGTCGTGGGTCGCCGTCGAGGCGGCCGATGTGAGACTGATCGCCCCGGATCTCCGGGGGCGGGGACGCAGCGCCGACGTGTCCGGCCCGATCGGCATGGCCGCCCACGCCGACGACCTCGCGGCTGTTCTGGATGCCGCGGGGATACAGCGGGCGCTCGTCGTGGGGCACTCGATGGGGGCGTTCGTCTCGGCGGTCTTCGCCGACCGGCATCCGGACCGAACGACGGCCGTCGTGCTCGTCGACGGGGGTCTGCCCCTCGACCTTCCGGAGGGGATGCCGCCCCACGAGGCGGTGCGACACGTCCTCGGACCCACCGCCGCACGGCTGGAGATGCGCTTCCCGGATGCCGCGTCCTACCGCGACTTCTGGCGCGCTCATCCCGCGTTCGTCGGGCGGGAAGACCCGCTGCTCGACGCGTACTTCGCGTACGACCTCGCCGGCTCGGAACCCGAGCTGCGGCCCTCGACCTCGCTCGCGACGGTCGAGGGGGATTCGATCGATCAGAACACCGGAGCCGACATCGCTCGAGCCCTGGACCGGATGCCGCGACCCACGGTGCTGCTTGCCGCCGAGCGAGGACTGCAGGGCGAGGTTCCGCCGCTGTACGTCGACCTTGCGCGTGTACGTGCCGATGTTCCCCGCCTGGGGGAGGCGCGGCGCATTCCGGGGGCCGATCACTACTCGATCGTGATGACGCGTGAAGGCGCCCGGGAGGTCGTCGCCGCGGCGCGGATCGTCGCCGACACCGCGGACTGACGCAGGGCGACCTGGGTTTCACGCGGCGGTCGCTCGAGGGTGAATTCGAGCCGCTCTCGCGTCGTATCGGAGACCGCTCGCGCGTGAAGACCCTAGCGTCGGCGGGGTGCGTCGTCTGCTTGCCTCCAGTGCCGGACTGGCCGTCCTCGCGTCCGCGGCGTTCGCGGTCGCGGGTTCCGCCGCCTCGGCTGCCGTCCCCGACCTCACCGGCCGTTCCTACGTCGCGCTCGGCGATTCTTACGCGGCCGGCTGGGGCCTGCCGCTCGCGTCCAGCCAACCCGCGCAAGGCTGCGACCAGTCCGACCAGAACTACCCGCACCTGCTCGCGGAGGAGTTCGGACTCGTGCTCGACGACCGCACGTGCGGCGGCGCGGTGATCGCCAATGTGGTGGACACCCCGCAGGCCGTCAGCGGTACGGCCCCGGTCCAGGCGGATTCGCTGGATGCCACCACCGACCTCGTCACCCTCACGATCGGGGGCAATGACCTCGGGGTCTGGGACATCGGTCAGATGTGCGTCGCCCTGTCGTCCGCCGGCCCCGTCCTCGGCAGCCTGGACGGGCAGATCCACCAGACCTGTCGAGAGCAGTTCATCGTCGACACGCCGTCCGGACCGATCAATACGCTCGAGACGCAGATCGACCAGACCGTGGCCCCCGCGCTCGAGGCAGCCATCCACACGATCCGGACGCGCGCACCGCACGCGAAGATCCTCGTGGTCGGGTACCCGGCTCTAGCCCCGGATGCCGCTCACACGCCGAGCTCGGGGTGCTACACGTCGCTCACGCAAGGGTTCTTCGGCTTCCGCTCGAACGCGTTCCCCTACCTGGATGTCGACGTCGCTCTGCTGCACGACACCCAGGCGTACATGGATGCCGCAATGGCGGCGGCCACGACCGCGGCGGGGGCCACGTACGTGTCGCTGCTGGCCGACTCGCTCGCGCATAGCCCGTGCAATCCGTCCGACGCGTACGTCAACGGCATCACTCTCACCCTGTCGCCGGACAGCATCCCGGTCGGCGGCCTTCCGATCGGTGGGATCCAGCGTGGTGCGCTGCATCCCAACGCTGCGGGTGCAGCCTTTGCCGGAGACGCGGCCGCCGTCGCCGTGCGCGAACTCTTCGACGACCCGACGCCGACGCCAACCCCGACCGCGACGCCGACGCCGACCGCGACGCCGACGCCGACCGCGACGCCAACGCCGACCGCGACGCCAAGCCCGACGCCGACGCCGACGCCGACCCCGACCGCGACGCCGACGCCGACCGCAACCCCGACGCCGACGCCGACGCCGACCGCAACCCCGACGCCGACGCCGACTCCGACCGCGACGCCGACCCCGAGCCCGAGCCCGACGCCGACGCCGGTGCCCACCGCGACGCCGACCTCGATGCCCGCCGCCCCACCGGCGCCGAGTTCGAGCGCGTCGTCCGTCGCAGCATCCACCGCGCCGCTGGCGTCCACGGGCACGCCGCCGGTCGAAACCGCCGTCGCCATCGGCGCCGTCGCGCTGCTGATCGGCGTGGTGGTCACGCTGGTTGTGAGACGTCGGACCGCGCGACGCTGACCCTCCTGGAGCGCGCAGCCGGTCACGTAGTCTCCGACGTTCGGCGTGTGGGGAGGTCGCCGGACGGTCGTGGGCGCTTTTGCGATCTGTCGATCGGCAGCAGGCGAACGCGCCCGAGGTTCGACGGCGTGTCGGCTCGGGCGCGTTCGCTCCGGTCGGTCTTATGCCGCGTCGCCGACCAGGACGGCAGCGCCCTCGTCGGCCGCGGTCGGATGCGCGTCGTCGATGTGCGCGAGTGCGCGGCGACCGAACAGGACGCAGCCAGCCGCGATCACGACCGCGACGGTGGCCATGATGTACGGCGCTCCCGCGCTCGCCGCGTGCCAGAGGAAAGCGGCGAGCGGTGGGGCCACGGCGCCGCCGAGGAAGCGAACCGCCGAATACGCCGACGACGCGACTGAGCGCGGCAGGTCCGTCGCCTCCATGACGGCCTCGGTGAGCGCGGTGTTGATGACTCCGAGCACGAGACCGCCGACGACGATGCACACCACGAGCGCGGCGGCCGAGTCCACGACGAATGCGGCGACGAGAAGGTCCACCGCGAGCAGCGGAAGGGCGATCAGCAGAACGCTGGTCAGTCGCATCCGTCGCAGGAGCAGCGGAGCGACCCACACGCTGGTGACGGCGAGCGCGACGCCCCACCCGAAGAACGTCAGGCCGATGCCCATGGCGCCGAAGCCGAGCGGGAAGGGCGAGAAGGCCAGCAGCGTGAAGAAGCCGATGTTGTAGAACAGCGCGGTAGCGGCCAGGATCGCCAGCGCCGGGCGCCCGAGCGCACGCAAGGGTGCGCTGAACGGGATCGGCGTGCGCGCCGGCGACGGCCCGCGCAGGAGCACCGCGACCGCGACGAAGGCGATCGCCATGAGGACGACGACGCCGAAGAACGGTCCGCGCCAGCTCGCCTCGCCCAAGACGCCGCCGAGCAGCGGTCCCACAGCGATACCGAGACCCAGCGCGGCCTCGTACAGCACGATCGCGGCGGAACTCCCGCCGGATGCGGCACCGACGATCGTCGCCAGGGCGGTGGAGATGAACAGCGCGTTGCCCAGGCCCCAGCCCGCGCGGAAGCCGATCACCGCGTCGACACTCCCGCTCAGGGCGCAGAACAGCGCGAACACGACGATCAATCCGAGGCCGACGAGCAGCGTCGCCTTCGCCCCGATCCGGCTCGAGATCCAGCTCGTCACGAGCATCGCGAGACCGGTGACCACGAGGTAGCTGGTGAACAGCAGCTCAGTCTCGACCGGGCTCGCCTGCAGCGATTCGGCGATCGCGGGAAGGATGGGGTCCACCAGGCCGATGCCCATGAACGCCACGACGCAGGCGAACGCGACGGCCCAGACCTGGGCGGGCTGCTTCCAGACGTTCGGTGCGGCGCTCATCGGGCGAGCTCCGGCTGACGGCGGACGCGGGCACCCAGGGCGTCGGCGGTGACGCGCAGAGCCTCCCACTGCGCATCCGTGAGGTGGGCGACGTGCGGGGTGAGGGCGGCGCTCAAGACCTCGAACCATCGGTCGAGCTCCTGCAGCCCCTCGTCGGTCGCGGACACGACGCTCACACGCGAGTCCTCCGGATGGATGCCGCGGGCCACGAGGCCGGCATCCTCCATCTGGCGCACGAGCCGTGTCATGCCGGGCTGTGAGACGCGGCTGAGCGTGGCGAGGTCGCCGAGGCGCTGCGGGCCGTGATCGCGGAGGAGGGTGAGGGTGCGCCACTGCGCGCCAGGGGCGTCGTTCTTGGTGTCGATGGCCGCGATGCGCGTCAGGGCGTGCACCGCGAGGATCAGTCTCTGGAGATCGTCGTCGCGGGTCATTCCCCCGACTATACCCCTGTTATATAACCTGGATATGCATCATCGACCGGCGATGCGCGTCGACAGTTGGTGCGCATGCGCGAGAAGGATGCGACCGAGTTCGGCGAGCCGGTCGCCGGTGAATCGGAACTCCACTCCGGTCAGACTCAGCGCCCACTGCGGTTCGCCGGTGCGGGTGAACACCGCGGCGCCGATACCCCAGCTGCCCTCGACGATGAGTCCCGGGTTCACGGCGTACCCACGCGCCTTCGTGTCGGCCACGCGGGTCCGCAGGCGCGCGGGCGAATGTGCGACGCCCCAGCGCTCGGCGAGCTCGTCGTGGCGGTCGAGGTACGCATCCACCTCCTCGGGCGGCAGGAACGCCAGGATCGCCAGGCCGGCGGATGCCACCCCCAGCGGGAAGCGCACGCCCTCGGACAGCACGAAGGATCGGATGGGGAAGCTGCCGTCCTCCCGAACGAGGCAGACGGTCTCGTCGCCTCGCCGCACGGAGAGGAACGCGCTCTCCTCCGTCCGCACCGCGAGCGAGCGGACGATGTCGCGGGCGAGGGTCGTCACGTCGAACCGGGATGCCGCGACGGTCCCCATCAAGTAGAGCTCGGGTCCGGGAAGCCATCGGCCGCTGGCTTCGTCGCGGTCCACGAGACCTTCTTGTCGCAAGGCGGACAGCAGGCGGTGTGCGGTCGGGCGGGTGAGCTCCGCTTGGGAGGCCAGGTGGCCTACGGGGACGCCGTCCGTGCCGGCCGCGGTCACCAGGCGGAGGAGGTGCGCGGCCCGTGCGATCGCCTGCGTGCCGGGAACGCCGCTGCGCGGCGTCGGTGTCTTCGTGTCCACGATGTGGACGGTACGCGCGCTGGCATCCACATCGCAAGAACGACCGCGGCGCGGGGTGGAAGACGGGCGCACGATGAGACGACCGATCCCAGCACGAAGGAGTCCGCGTGATCGACAAGACCTGGCCGTCGGCGGCCGACGCCGTCGCCGACATCCCCGATGGAGCATCGCTCGCAGTGGGCGGCTTCGGCCTCTCGGGCAATCCCATCGCCCTGATCGAGGCGCTGCTCGCCCAAGGCACGGGCGACCTGTCCGTCGTCTCGAACAACTGCGGAGTGGACGACTGGGGGCTCGGCATCCTGCTGGGCGCCGGTCGCATCCGGAAGATGACATCGTCCTACGTCGGCGAGAACAAGGAGTTCGAGCGGCAGTTCCTCTCGGGTGAGCTCGAGCTCGAACTCACGCCGCAGGGCACGCTCGCCGAGAAGCTGCGTGCGGGCGGGTCCGGGATCGCTGCCTTCTACACGCAGACCGGTGTCGGGACGCAGGTCGCGGAGGGCGGGCTGCCGCAGCGATACGACGGCGCCGGCGGCGTGGCCGTGGCATCCCCTGCGAAGGACGTGCGCACTTTCGACGTTCACGGTGAAGCCCGCGAGTTCGTGCTCGAGGAGGCGATCACCACCGACTTCTCGCTCGTGCACGCGTGGAAGGGCGACCGCCACGGGAACCTCGTCTTCCGCAAGGCGGCACGCAGCTTCAACCCTCTCGCGGCGATGGCGGGTCGCGTCTGCATCGTGCAGGTGGAACACCTCGTGGAGCCGGGCGAGATCGACCCCGACGACGTGCACCTGCCCGGCGTCTTCGTCCACCGCATCGTCGAGGTGGGCCCCGACATCGAGAAGCGCATCGAGAAGCGCACCGTCACCGAAGGAGTCCGCTGACATGGCCCTCACCCGCATCGAGATGGCCGCCCGCGCGGCGCAGGAACTCGCCGACGGTTCGTACGTGAACCTCGGTATCGGCCTCCCCACGCTCGTGCCCAACCACGTCCCCGAGGGGGTCACCGTGGTGCTGCAGTCCGAGAACGGGATCCTGGGTGTCGGTCCCTACCCGACCGAGGATGCCGTGGATGCCGACCTCATCAACGCCGGCAAGGAGACCGTCACGACGCTGCCCGGAGCGGCGTTCTTCGACTCGGCGACGAGCTTCGGCATGATCCGCGGGGGCAAGATCGACGCCGCGATCCTGGGGGCCATGCAGGTGTCGGCAACCGGCGACCTGGCGAACTGGATGATCCCGGGCAAGATGGTGAAGGGCCCCGGCGGCGCGATGGACCTCGTCCACGGTGCCGAACGCGTCATCGTCCTCATGGAGCACGTCGCCCGTGACGGCTCCCCGAAGATCGTGGACGCCTGCTCCCTTCCGCTGACCGGACGCGGGGTGGTCGATCGCATCATCACCGATCTCGCCGTGATCGACGTCACGCCCGAGGGGCTGGTCCTCGTCGAGGTCGCGCCGGGCGTCTCCGTCGACGACGTGGTCGCAGCCACCGAACCCCCGCTCACCGTCCGCATCCCCGAGGAGCAGATCGCATGACCTCCGCCACCGACGTCGTCATCGTCGCCGCCGCCCGTACACCCCAGGGCCGCCTGAAGGGCCAGCTCGCGCCGCTGACCGCGGTGCAGCTCGGGGCGGCCGCGATCACGGGTGCCCTCGAGCGCGGCGGCATCCCCGCCGATGCCGTCGACGCCGTCCTGGTCGGGCAGGTGCTCCAGGCCGGCGCCGGCCAGAACGCCGCGCGGCAGGCGGCGCTCGCCGCGGGCATCGGCTGGGACGTCCACGCCGCGACGATCAACAAGGTGTGTCTTTCGGGCCTCACCGCCGTGATCGACGCCGCCCGCATGCTGCGGCTCGGCGACGCGACGGTGGTCGTGGCCGCCGGCATGGAGTCGATGACACGCGCCCCGCATCTGCTGATGAACTCGCGCGAGGGCTACGCGTACGGCTCCGTCGAGGTGCTCGACCACATGGCGCACGACGGCCTGACGGACGCGTACGACCGCGAGAGCATGGGGGCGTCCACAGAGCGCGCGAACGCCCGGTACGAGGTCACGCGAGAGGCACAGGATGCCGTGGCCGCGAGGTCGCACCAGCGCGCGGCCGCCGCGCAGCGGGCGGGCGTGTTCGAGGCGGAGATCGTGCCCGTGTCGATTCCGCAGCGCAAGGGGGACCCCGTCGTCGTCACGGCCGACGAAGGCATCCGGCCGGACACCACGGTCGACACCCTGAGAAGGCTGCGCCCGGCTTTCGCGGACGGCGGGTCGATCACCGCCGGCAATGCCTCGCAGATCTCGGACGGAGCCTCGGCGGTGGTCGTGACCACCCGAGCCGTCGCCGACGAGCGCGGGTGGGACGTGCTCGCGGTCGTCGGGGCGGCCGGCCAGGTCGCCGGACCCGACAATTCGTTGCACGCCCAGCCCGCCCGCGCGATCGCCCGCGCTCTGGAGAAGCAGGGGATCGCGGCATCCGATCTCGATCTGGTCGAGATCAACGAGGCCTTCGGGGCCGTGGTGGCTCGGTCGCAGGCGGAGCTCGGTCTCGCCGACGAGATCGTCAACCCGCACGGCGGGGGCATTGCGATCGGTCACCCCATCGGGGCGTCCGGCAACCGGCTCGTCGTCCACGTCGTGCACGAGCTGGTCCGACGCGGTGGCGGCACCGCGGCCGTGGCCCTGTGCGGTGGGGGCGGGCAGGGCGACGCGCTGATCCTCACCCGCTGAGCGGATGCCGGGCTCGCAGGCCCGGCATCCGGCATCCGTCTCAGCGCGACAGGCGCTTTTTCAGGAGCTTCTTCTGGCGGCTCGCAACGGGGGAGTCGCCGGCGACCTGACGTCCGCGGCGGGCTCGGCGGGTGTCGACGACGGCGCCGACGGCGAGGGCCAGCGTGATGCCCCAGCTCAGCCAGGCCAGGGCGGTCCGCCATGTGAACGGCTCGTCGTTGCGCAACCCTCGCAGCAGCGTGATTCCGCCGGTGACGGCGCTGAGGAGTCCGGTTCCGAAGATGTACTGGCGCATGCCCCCAACCTATCGATGGGCGGCGGCCCGTCGCGTGTGCCTTGACAGACCGCGCGCGTCGATGGACGGCGTCCACGGGAGGAGACCTCCTCGCGTCGGTGTGCTCGCGTATGGCGTTATCGCATTATCCGGGCACCGGGAACCCGCATCAGCCCACTGTTAGCCTGGGATCAAGCTACCGAGGAGGACCTGTGCCACAGGCCGATTTCGTCGTCGTCGCCAATCGTCTGCCGGTGGACCGCACCCCCGACGGGGAAGGCTGGCGCCGTTCGCCGGGCGGTCTGGTCACCGCGCTGGAACCGGTCATGCGCCGCGCGGAGGGGGCGTGGGTCGGATGGGCCGGTCAGCCCGACGTGACGCTGGACCCGTTCGAGTTCGAGGGGACGCACCTCGTCCCGGTCGAGCTTTCTGCCGCCGACGTGCAGCACTACTACGAGGGCTTCTCCAACGACACGATCTGGCCGCTGTACCACGACGTCATCGCCGAGCCGACGTACAAGCGCGCCTGGTGGGACGCGTACGTGCGGGTGAACCGTCGGTTCGCCGAAGCGGCGGCCGAGGTGTCCGCCGACAACGCGATCGTCTGGGTCCAGGACTACCAGTTGCAGCTCGTGCCGAAGATGCTGCGCGAGCTGCGTCCCGATCTGACGATCGGCTACTTCCACCACATCCCGTTCCCCGCCTACGGTCTGTACGCGCAGCTGCCGTGGCGCAAGCAGGTGCTCGAGGGGCTACTCGGTGCCGACGTCATCGGGTTCCAGCGCGTCGCCGACGCGGGCAACTTCGCCCGTGCGGTGCGTCGGCAGCTGCGCTACGAGACGAAGGCGAGCGGAATCTCGGTTCCCGACGGTCAGGGCGGCACGCGCATCGCCCTGGCGAAAGCGTTCCCGATCTCGATCGACGCCGAGTCGTACATCGAGCTCGCCCAGCGCCCCGACATCCAGCAGCGGGCCCGTGAGATCCGCGAGGGCCTCGGCAATCCGCGCAAGATCCTGCTCGGCGTCGATCGGCTCGACTACACGAAGGGCATCCGCCACCGGCTGAAGGCGTGGGGCGAGCTCCTCGAGGACGGTCGCGCGACGGTCGATGACGCCACACTGGTCCAGGTGGCGAGCCCGAGCCGCGAGCGCGTCGACGCCTATGTGCAGTTGCGCGACGAGATCGAGATGACGGTCGGACGCATCAACGGCGACCACGACACCACGACGCACACCGCGATCCGTTACCTGCATCAGTCGTACCCGCGGGAAGAGATGGTGGCGCTGTTCCTCGCCGCCGATGTCATGCTCGTCACGGCCCTGCGCGACGGTATGAACCTCGTCGCGAAGGAGTACGTGGCCAGCCGCACCGACAACCGGGGCGTGCTCGTGCTCAGCGAGTTCGCCGGCGCTGCCGATGAGATGGGCAGCGCGCTGCTGATCAATCCGCATGACATCGACGGATTGAAGGACACGATCATCCGTGCCATCGACATGCCCGCGGCCGAACAGGGTCGCCGCATGCGGGCGCTGCGCAAGCGCGTACGCGATCACGACGTGGAGGACTGGTCGCGGGAGTTCCTCGAGGCGCTTTCGGTGTTCCACGACCGCGCCTCGAGCGTGGCGGCGGCGGCCGAGGTCGATGCCGCCGGCGGCGACGAGGGGAGCTCGGCATGACCGCCGCCGATGCCGCGATCGAGGCGGTCTCGACGTCGCCCGTCCTCCTCGTCGCCCTCGACTTCGACGGAACCCTCGCGCCGCTGGTGGATCACCCGATGACCGCGCGGATGACCCCGCGAGCCCGGGCCGCCGTCGACGCCCTGGCCGACCTGCCGGACACGGTGGTCGCGCTGGTGTCGGGACGTTCGCTGGGGCACCTGCGCGAGATCGCCGAGCACCTCGACGTCTCGCCGGTGTGGTTGGCCGCCTCGCACGGTGTGCAGTATTGGGTGCCGGGCGCGGGGGAGCAGCCCGGTCCCGACGACGCGGCCGACCTCGCCCTCCGCGACCGTCTGCGCGAGGCGATCACGACGTCGGTCGCGCACCTGGACGGCGTGTGGATCGAGCCGAAGGAGTTCGGTGTCGGCGTCCACACGCGGGTGGCGGATGCCGACACGGCGCGCGAGGCGCGGGAGATCGCCGACCGGCTGGTCGCGGCGGACGCTCCCGGTTGGCGCCGCCGCACCGGGCACGACATCCTCGAGTTCGCGTTCCGCCACGAGGGCAAGGACACCGCCGTGGCGCACCTGCGCGAGCGCACCGGGGCGACGGCGGTGCTCTTCGCGGGAGACGACGTCACCGACGAGGACGCTCTGCGCGCTCTGCAGCCCGGGGATCTCGGCATCCACGTGGGGGACGGAGACACGGCGGCGACCCTGAAGGTCGCCGACATCGATGCTCTGGTGGACGTCCTCGAGGCCGTCGCGCGTCAGCGCGTCGCCCACGCGCAATAGACTGCGAGAATGCCCGCACCGCACAACTCCACTCCCGCCGGCGAGATCGACATCAAGCCCCGCAGCCGTGTCATCACCGATGGCATCGAGGCCACCACGTCGCGAGGAATGCTCCGCGGCGTCGGCATGGGTGACGACGACTGGGACAAGCCCCAGATCGGTATCGCGTCGAGCTGGAACGAGATCACCCCCTGCAACCTGAGCCTCGACCGCCTCGCGCAGGGCGCGAAGGAGGGCGTGCACGCCGGCGGCGGCTACCCGCTGCAGTTCGGCACCATCTCCGTCTCGGACGGCATCTCGATGGGCCACGAGGGCATGCACTTCTCCCTCGTCTCGCGCGAGGTCATCGCAGACTCCGTCGAGACCGTCATGATGGCCGAGCGCCTCGACGGGTCCGTGCTCCTGGCCGGTTGCGACAAGTCGATCCCCGGAATGCTCATGGCATCCGCGCGTCTGGACCTCTCGAGTGTCTTCCTCTACGCCGGTTCGATCGCACCCGGATGGGTCAAGCTCTCGGACGGCACCGAGAAGGAGATCACGATCATCGACTCGTTCGAGGGCGTCGGGGCGTGTCTTGCCGGTCGCATGAGCGAGGCCGACCTCAAGCGCATCGAGTGCGCGTTCGCTCCCGGCGAGGGCGCGTGCGGCGGCATGTACACCGCCAACACCATGGCCTCCGTCGCCGAGGCGCTGGGCCTGAGCCTCCCGGGTTCGGCTGCTCCGCCGTCGGCCGACCGCCGCCGCGACTACTTCGCCCACCGCTCGGGCGAAGCCGTCGTGAACCTGCTGCGACAGGGCATCACCACGCGCGACATCCTCACGAAGGAGGCGTTCGAGAACGCCATCGCCCTCGCGATGGCCCTCGGCGGCTCGACGAACGTGGTGCTGCACCTTCTCGCCATCGCACGCGAGGCCGAGGTCGACCTCACGCTCCACGACTTCAACCGCATCGGCGACAAGACGCCTCACGTGGCCGACATGAAGCCCTTCGGCAAGTACGTCATGAACGACGTCGACCGTCACGGCGGCATCCCGGTCGTGCTCAAGGCCATGCTCGACGAGGGCCTCCTGCACGGTGATGCGCTGACGGTCACCGGTAAGACGCTGGCGGAGAACCTGCGCGACCTCGAGCCCGACCCCGTCGACGGCGACGTCATCCACCGCTTCGACGACCCGATCCACGCCACCGGCGGCATCACGATCCTCCACGGCTCGTTGGCCCCCGAGGGAGCCGTCGTCAAGACGGCCGGTTTCGACGCGGCCGTCTTCGAAGGGCCCGCTCGCGTCTTCGAGCGCGAGCGCGCGGCCATGGATGCGCTCGAAGCGGGCGAGATCCACGCCGGCGACGTCGTCGTGATCCGCTACGAGGGCCCCAAGGGCGGTCCCGGCATGCGCGAGATGCTGGCCATCACGGCCGCCATCAAGGGCGCGGGGCTCGGAAAAGATGTACTACTCTTGACGGACGGTCGATTCTCAGGCGGCACAACCGGCCTCTGCATCGGCCACATAGCTCCCGAAGCGGTGGACGCAGGTCCGATCGCCTTCGTGCGCGATGGTGATCTGATACGGGTCGATATCGCCGCTCGCACTCTCGACTTGATCGTCGATGACGCCGAGCTGAGTTCCCGCCGCGAAGGCTGGGAACCGCTTCCCCCGCGCTATACCCGTGGCGTTCTGGCCAAGTACTCCAAGCTCGTGCACTCCGCCGCGGAGGGCGCGGTCACGGGCTGACGGCCGTCCCCCTTCTCACCCCCACCTGGTTCCGAGGTACCACCATGTCCGCCGAATCCGCCACGGCCGTTCCCCGGCCTCCCGCTCGCACCGCTCCGGCGCCCGTGCTCTCGGGCGCTCAGGCGGTCGTCCGTTCGCTCGACCTGCTCGGCGTCACCGACGTGTTCGGTCTGCCGGGCGGCGCGATCATGCCCGTCTACGACCCGCTCATGGACGACGAGAACGTCCGCCACATCCTTGTCCGGCACGAACAGGGCGCCGGCCACGCGGCCGAGGGCTACGCCGCCGCGTCGGGCCGCACCGGTGTCGCGATCGCGACGTCCGGTCCCGGTGCGACGAACCTCGTCACCGCGATCGCCGACGCCTACATGGACTCGGTGCCGTTGGTGTGCATCACGGGGCAGGTCTTCTCGACCCTCATGGGGACGGATGCCTTCCAGGAGGCCGACATCGTCGGCATCACGATGCCCATCACGAAGCACTCCTTCCTGGTGAAGTCCGCCGAGGAGATCCCCGGCGCGATCGCGGCGGCGTTCGAGATCGCGTCGACCGGGCGTCCCGGCCCCGTGCTCGTCGACATCACCAAGGACGCGCAGCAGAACGAGGCGCCGTTCATCTGGCCGCCCAAGATCGACCTGCCCGGGTACCGTCCGGTGACCAAGGCGCACGGCAAGCAGATCCAGGCCGCGGCTCACCTCATCGCGAACGCCAAGAAGCCCGTCCTCTACGTCGGCGGCGGCGTCATCCGCGCCAAGGCGTCGGCCGAGCTGAAGACGTTCGCCGAGGCCACCGGAGCGCCCCTGGTGACGACGCTCATGGCTCGTGGTGCGTTCCCCGACTCGCACGACCAGCACCTCGGCATGCCGGGAATGCACGGCACGGTCCCCGCCGTGCTCGCGCTGCAGGACAGCGACCTGATCGTCTCGCTCGGCGCGCGCTTCGACGACCGGGTCACGGGCAAGGCGTCGCTGTTCGCGCCGAACGCGCAGGTCGTGCACGTCGACATCGATCCGGCCGAGATCTCCAAGATCCGCACGGCCGACGTGCCGATCGTGGGTGACCTCAAAGAGGTGCTGGTCGACCTGGATGCCGCCTTCCGCCAGGCGGCATCCGAGACCGAGGTCGATTACTCCGAGTGGTGGTCGTTCCTCAACGGCCTGCGGGAGGAGTTCCCCCTCGGCTACACCCCGACGACCGACGGGCTGCTCTCGCCGCAGCACGTGATCCAGCGGATCGGCGAGCTGACCGGTCCGGAGGCGATCTACGCCGCGGGCGTCGGACAGCACCAGATGTGGGCCGCCCAGTTCATCAAGTACGAGCGCCCGAACGCGTGGTTGAACTCCGGGGGCGCCGGCACGATGGGCTACTCCGTTCCTGCGGCGATGGGCGCCAAGGTCGCCGAGCCCGACCGGGTCGTGTGGGCGATCGACGGCGACGGCTGCTTCCAGATGACGAACCAGGAGCTCGCCACCTGCGTCATCAACAACATCCCCATCAAGGTCGCCGTCATCAACAACTCCTCCTTGGGCATGGTGCGCCAGTGGCAGACGCTGTTCTTCGACGGCCGTCACTCGAACACCGATCTCAACACGGGGCACGGGACGCGTCGCATCCCCGACTTCGTCAAGCTCGCGGAGGCCTACGGGTGCCTCGCGATCCGGGTCGAGAAGGAGGACGAGATCGACGCGGCCATCCAGCTCGCGCTGGACACGAACGACCGCCCCGTGGTGATCGACTTCGTCGTGAGCGCCGACGCGATGGTCTGGCCCATGGTTCCGCAGGGCGTCAGCAACAGCTACGTCCAGTACGCCCGCGATCACTCGCCCGCCTTCGCCGAGCAGGAGGACTGACATGTCGAGGCACGTTCTCAGCCTCCTCGTGGAGGACAAGCCGGGTCTGCTGACCCGCGTCGCCGGCCTGTTCGCCCGCCGCGGCTTCAACATCGAGTCGCTCGCCGTGGGCGTGACCGAGGTGCCGGGTCTGTCGCGCATCACGGTCGTCGTCGATGTCGAGGGCCTTCCGCTCGAGCAGGTGACGAAGCAGCTGAACAAGCTGATCAACGTCATAAAGATCGTCGAGCTCGACCCGGCCAGCTCGGTGCAGCGCGAACACGTGCTGGTGAAGGTCCGCGCCGACAACGCCAGCCGATCCAACGTGCTCGAGGTCGTGAACCTCTTCCGCGCGTCGGTGGTCGACTACGCCCCGGACGCCATCGTGATCGAGATCACGGGCGACAAGGGCAAGGTCGACGCGTTCCTCAGGGCCATCGAGCCGTTCGGTGTGAAAGAGCTCGCGCAGTCGGGCCTGCTGGCCGTCGGTCGCGGCAGCAAGAGCATCACCGAGCGCGTGCTGCGCGGCTGACCTCCCACCCTTTCCACACACCCCGGTCCCGTCGCGGGACCTGTATCCAAGGAGAAAGCATCCCCATGGCAGAGATCTTCTACGACGACGACGCCGACCTCTCGATCATCCAGGGCAAGAAGGTCGCGATCGTCGGCTACGGTTCGCAGGGTCACGCGCACGCGCAGAACCTCCGCGACTCCGGCGTCCAGGTCGTCATCGCGCTTAAGGACGGCTCCAAGTCCGCGGCCAAGGCGCAGGAAGAGGGCTTCGAGGTCAAGAGCGTCGCCGACGCCACCGAGTGGGCCGACCTCATCATGATCCTGGCCCCCGACCAGCACCAGCGCTCGATCTACGCCGACTCCATCAAGGACAAGCTCACCGAGGGCAAGACGCTCGCGTTCGCGCACGGCTTCAACATCCGGTTCGGCTACATCGACGCCCCCGAGGGCGTGGACGTCATCCTCGTCGCCCCCAAGGCCCCCGGCCACACCGTCCGTCGCGAGTACGTCGCCGGCCGTGGCATCCCGGACATCATCGCCGTCGAGCGCGACGCCTCGGGTTCGGCCTGGGACACCGCCCTGTCGTATGCCAAGGCCATCGGCGGTACGCGTGCCGGTGTCATCAAGACCACCTTCACCGAGGAGACCGAGACCGACCTGTTCGGTGAGCAGGCCGTCCTGTGCGGCGGCATGAGCCACCTCGTCCAGTACGGCTTCGAGACGCTGACCGAGGCCGGCTACCAGCCCGAGATCGCGTACTTCGAGGTGCTGCACGAGCTCAAGCTCATCGTCGACCTGATGTGGGAGGGCGGCATCGCCAAGCAGCGCTGGTCGATCTCGGACACCGCCGAGTACGGCGACTACGTCTCGGGCCCCCGTGTGATCTCTCCCGATGTCAAGGAGAACATGAAGGCCGTTCTCGCCGACATCCAGTCGGGCGCGTTCGCACAGCGCTTCATCGCCGACCAAGACAACGGCGCTCCCGAGTTCCTCGCTCTCCGCGAGAAGGAGCAGGGTCACCCGATCGAGGCCACCGGCAAGGAGTTGCGTGGCCTGTTCGCCTGGAAGCAGCAGGACAGCGACTACACGGAGGGCAGCGCGGCGCGCTGATCCTCGTCTCGGACGCCCCGGAACCCTCGTGGTCCGGGGCGTCCGCCATTGCGGCGGGGCGTCGCCATGGTGTCGGAGGGCGACGCTACCGTGGAACCGTGAGCACACCGCGCGACGACGACGCCCTCTCCTGGGGCGGTGACGACGATCCGACGCTCGACGTCGGTGAGAAGCGGGTACCCGACCCTGCCACCGAGCCCGAGCCCGAGCCGCTGGCGGCCGAGGCGGAGCCGCTCGCGGGCGAGCCCGAGCCGCTCGCGGCCGGAGCAGCGTCGTCGTCGGCCGAGGGCCGGCCGGTCGCGCAGCATCCAGGGTCCGAGTCCGACGCGGGCGACGCTGAGGCGGATGCCGATCGCTCGGCACCGCTCGGAAACGTCGGGCTCGTGGGCATCGGCATGATCGCGGCGACGTTCGTGCTCTTCGCGGTCGGCTGGCTCGTCGCCGGCCTGCGCCTGCGCGGCCTCGGACTGCCGATCCCCGACGTGACCGTGCTGTCCCTGACCATCGGTGCTGCTCTGGCGCCGCTCGTGTGGTTCGTCGCCGTGCTCGCGCTCACCCGCCGTTGGCGCACGTGGCAGCGGTTCCTCGTGCTGATCCTCGGCATCGTGCTGCTCGTTCCGTGGCCGTTCCTGTCGTTGGGAGCCTTCGCATGAGTACCGCTGCGCGCGAGCGTCACCTGCCCACGTTCGTCGTGGTCACCATCGCCGGCCTCTTCGGTCTCTTCTACGCCTTCGTCGTCTGGAGTTCGGTCGCGCTGCTGATCCAGCAGGTGAACGGTCCTCTCGGGCTGAACGGCCTGGGCTGGTTCGTGTACATCCTCCCGATCGTGTTCCCCCTGGTGGCCTTCGGTGTGGCGTTCGCGATCGGTGCGCGTCGGCGCGCGGGGGAGTTCTCGCTCGCGCTGCTCACGGGCCTGACCGTCTCGGCAGCGTTCTGGCTCGCGATCGTCGGCTACGGCACGACGTCGTACGGGTTGTACGGGGGTTGAGCGTCACAGTGTCCGGCGTCGCTCGGACGCCGCGCTAGGCTGGCAGACGGCCCGCACGGGTCGCGCGCCCGGTTCGCGCCGGCGGTGCGCGGCGGTGCGCGCCGGTCCCGTGCACCGTTTCGAAGGACTCATCCGTGACCAAGCCCGTCGTGCTGATCGCCGAAGAACTCTCTCCCGCCACGATCGACGCGCTCGGCCCCGACTTCGACGTGCGCAACGTCGACGGGACCGACCGCCCCGCCCTGCTCTCGGCCCTGGCCGACGCGAACGCGGTGCTCGTGCGTTCGGCGACCAAGATCGATGCCGAGGCGATCGCCGCGGCGCCGGTCCTCAAGGTCGTCGCCCGCGCCGGCGTCGGGCTCGACAACGTCGACATCAAGGCCGCTACCGCGGCCGGGGTGATGGTCGTCAACGCTCCGACGTCGAACATCATCTCCGCGGCCGAGCTGACCGTCGGTCATGTCCTGAGCCTCGCGCGTCGCATCCCGGCCGCCCACGCCTCGCTGGCACAGGGACTGTGGAAGCGCAGCTCCTTCACCGGCACCGAACTGTTCGAGAAGACGATCGGCATCGTCGGGCTCGGCCGGATCGGTGCCCTCATCGCCGCGCGGCTGCAGGCGTTCGACATGCGGGTCATCGCGTACGACCCGTACGTCACGGCGACGCGCGCGCAGCAGCTGGGCGTGCAGCTCGTCTCGCTCGACGAACTCCTCGAGCAGAGCGACTTCGTCACGATCCACATGCCGAAGACGCCCGAGACCACCGGCATGATCGGCGCCGAGCAGCTGCGTCGCATGAAGAAGACGGCGTACGTCATCAACGTCGCGCGCGGCGGACTGATCGACGAGGACGCGCTGTACGACGCGCTCACCTCGGGCGAGATCGCCGGGGCCGGTCTCGACGTCTTCTCGACCGAGCCTCCGGCCGAGGGCGGTCCGGCACGCAGGCTCCTCGATCTGCCCAACGTCGTGGTCACCCCCCACCTCGGTGCGAGCACCGAGGAGGCGCAGGAGAAGGCGGGCGTCTCGGTCGCACGCTCGGTCAAGCTCGCGCTCGAGGGCGATCTGGTCCCCGATGCCGTCAACGTCGCCGGCGGCGCGATCGACCCGTTCGTCCGCCCCGGCATCGCCCTCGTCGAGATGCTCGGCCAGTTCTTCAGCGGCCTGGCCGACAGCGCCCTTTCGAGCCTCGACATCGAGGTGCGCGGCGAGCTCGCGGAGTACGACGTCAGCGTCTACCGCCTCGCCGCGCTCAAGGGCATCTTCAGCCGCATCGTCAGTGAGACGGTCTCGTACGTCAACGCCCCGCTCTTCGCCGAGCAGCGCGGAGTCGAGACACGTCTGATCGTCGAGGCCGACAGCCCGCTGTACCGCAACATCACGATCCTGCGGGGCACCCTCGCGGACGGTTCCACCCTCGAGGTCGCCGGCACGCTCGCGGGCACCCGCATGGTGCCCAAGGTCGTCGGCATCAACGGGTACGAGATCGAGGTCCCGATCGAGACGCACCACCTCGTGATGCGCTACGCGGACCGTCCCGGAATCGTCGCGATCTACGGTCAGAAGCTCGGCGAAGCAGGGATCAACATCGCGGGGCTCCAGGTCGCCCGACCGGATGCCACGGGCCGCGCGCTCTCCGTGCTCACGGTCGACTCGCCCGTGCCGGACGAGATCCTCGCCGCGATGCGCGAAGCCGTCAACGCCGATCTGTTCCGGCAGATCGAGATCGTCGAGAGCTGACGCTCGGAGGACGTGAAGAGGGGGTCGCGGGTGCGGCCCCCTCCGTCGTTGCTGGGCGCGACCGCGGACCTCAGCGATCCGCACAAGGTCAGTGGCATCCCGGCGCGGCGAACGGAGGTTGTGCGGATCGCTGAGGTTGCGCTCCCGCGCACCGGGCAGATGAAGCGCCGTCGGAGGCGTCGCAAGGCCGGAGTGCGGCGGACGACGGGGCGTCAGGTGGTGGCGGAGACCACGGCCGCGATGAGCGCGTCGAGGTCGGGGCCCTCCACCGCGGTGCCTGCCACCGCATTGAGATCGAGCACGGCGTTGAAGTAGAGGCCGTCGCTGACCAGGAGAACGATCTGCAGGGCTGTCTCGTCACGCGTGTGCGGGCGCAGGCTCTCTTCCCACAGTTCGCGAACGCGCCTCAGGCTCGCGGATGCCGCGTCGTTACCGTTCTGAGCGAGGCGCGAGACGGCCAGGATCGTGACGTCGAGCGGTGAGCCGGTGTTCTGAGAGGAACGCAGGTGCGCCGCCACGACGCCTTCGTCCGACTTCTCGATCTCGTCGACGTCCTGCTGAGCCAGCGCCTCGAGGCGCTTCACCAGGGCCTCTTCGAGGGCACTCTTCGAATTGAAGTGGTACAAGAGGCCGCCCTTGGAGACGCCCGCGGCGCGAGCCGTGGCATCCATCGTCGCCGCGCGTTCTCCGTCGTCGACGAGGATGCGAGTGAAGGCATCGAGGACGGCTTCGCGGGCGAGGGGAGGGCGGCTCATGGCTCCTCGATCGTAGTGGCGTGACAGCGCTCCTGTGATACTATACCGGCTGGACGGTTTAGAAACGGAACTCGGAAGAATGCTCACCTCGTCGTTGCCCACACAAGAGATCAACGCACCCCGCGCCGGCTGGCACGGGTGGTTCGCGCTGGCCGTGCTGATGCTGCCGGTGCTGCTCGTCTCAGTCGACAACACGGTGCTCAGCTTCGCCCTCCCCGAGATCGCCCTGTCCCTGCAGCCCTCCAGCATCGAGCAACTGTGGATCATCGACGTCTACCCGCTCGTCCTCGCCGGGCTCCTCGTGACGATGGGTACCCTCGGCGACCGCTTCGGTCGCCGGCGCCTCCTGCTGATCGGCGCCACCGGGTTCGCCGCGGTCTCCGCGCTGTCGGCGTTCGCCCCCACGGCGGGGGTGTTGATCCTCGGCCGTGCGCTCATGGGTGTGTTCGGCGCGATGCTGATGCCGTCCACGCTGTCGCTGCTGCGGAGCATCTTCCGCGACCGCGACGAACGGCGCCTCGCCATCGCGGTCTGGGCATCGGGGTTCTCCGCGGGCGCCGCTCTCGGCCCGATCGTCGGGGGATTCCTGCTCGAGCACTTCACCTGGGGTTCCGTCTTCCTCATGGCGGTGCCCGTGCTGGTCCCGCTCCTGGTCCTCGCCCCGTTCTTCGTTCCCGAGAGCCGTGACCCGGCACCCGGCCGCTTCGATCCCCTGAGCGTGCTGCTGTCGCTCGCGACGATGGTGCCGATCGTTTACGGCATCAAGAAGCTCGCGGTCGACGGGCCGACGTCGCTCGCCCCCGCGCTGTTCGTCATCGGTATCGTCTTCGGCTGGCTGTTCGTCCGGCGCCAGCGCACCTTGGCCACGCCGATGCTCGACATGTCGCTCTTCCGCCGGGGGACGTTCTCCGGCGCGATCCTGGTCAACCTGCTCAGCGTCGTGGGTCTGGTGGGGTTCCTCTACTTCGTGGCGCAGCACCTCCAGCTCGTCGTCGGGCTCACGCCGATGGTGGCGGGCCTCGCGCTGCTTCCCGGCCTCGTCCTGATGATCGTCGCGGGACTGGCCGTCGTCCCCGTGGCGCGGCGGTTCGCGCCGCGGCGCGTGGTGCCGGCCGCGCTCGGCTTCTCGGTGGTCGCCTACGTGCTCGTGGCGTCCTCCACGGCAGACCTGTTCCTCCTCATCGTGGCGTTCGGTCTCCTCGGCGTCGGTATCGGTGCGGCCGAGACCGTCTCCAACGAGCTCATCCTCTCCAGTGCGCCGCCGGCCAAGGCGGGAGCCGCCAGCGCCGTCTCCGAGACGGCGTACGAGGTGGGCGCCGTGCTCGGGACGGCGGTGCTGGGCGGCATCCTGGCCGCGTTCTACCGGGCGCAGCTCGTGCTCCCGGCGGGTCTTCCTGACGCCGCGGCGCAGGCGGCGCGTGAAACCCTGGCCGGAGCCGTCGCCGTCTCGAACACGCTCGACGATGCGGCGCTGGCGGAGTCCCTGCGTCTCGCCGCCGCACACGCCTTCGATTCCGGTGTCGTGGTCACGGCGCTCATCGGCGCGGGTCTGATCGTCGTGGCGGCCGCCATCGCTGCCACTACCCTGGGAGGAACCCGCGGCGCGTCGACGAAGTGATGCGCCCTGAGCGCTGAGGAGTGCGATGTCGCGCGTCGTGAAACTGGCCGTCATCCCCGGTGACGGCATCGGTCCCGAGGTCGTCAGCGAGGCCGTGAAGGTTCTCGATGCGGTCACCGCCGAGTCCGGCGTGACGTTCGAGAAGACGCCGTTCTCGCTGGGCGCGGGGCGCTATCTCGACACCGGCGACACCCTCACCGACGACGACCTGGCCGCGATCGCCGAGCACGATGCGATCCTCCTCGGTGCCGTGGGCGGCGTTCCGGGCGACCCGAGGCTCAAGGACGCGAACATCGAGCGCGGGCTGCTGCTGAAGCTGCGCTTCGAGCTCGACCACTACGTGAATCTGCGTCCCTCCAAGCTCTACCCCGGAGCCGTGGGTCCGCTCGCGAACCCCGGCGACATCGACTTCGTGGTCGTCCGCGAGGGCACCGAAGGTCCGTACGTCGGCAACGGCGGGTCCATCCGTCGCGGCACGCCCCACGAGGTGGCGAACGAGACCTCGGTCAACACCGCCTTCGGGATCGAACGCGTCGTCCGTTACGCCTTCGACCTCGCCGAGCGACGCCGCAAGAAGCTCACACTCGTGCACAAGACCAACGTGCTCGTGCACGCGGGCGGCATGTGGAAGCGCATCGTCGACGCTGTGGCATCCGAACACCCCGGGGTCGACGTAGACTACCTGCACGTCGACGCGGCCACGATCTTCCTGGTCACGAACCCCAGCCGCTTCGACGTGATCGTCACCGACAACCTCTTCGGCGACATCCTGACCGACCTGGCCGGCGCCGTCACCGGTGGCATCGGCCTCGCCGCTTCGGGCAACATCAACCCCGACGGCGCGTTCCCCTCGATGTTCGAGCCCGTCCACGGATCGGCGCCCGACATCGCGGGCACCCAGAAGGCCGATCCCACGGCCGCGATCCTCTCCGTCGCCCTCCTGCTCGACCACCTCGGGCTCGAAGACGAGGCCTCCCGCGTCACCCGTGCGGTGGAAGACGACATCGCGGCACGGGATGCCACGACGCGAACCACCGCGCAGATCGGCGACGCCATCGCCGAGCGCGTCCGGGCGTAACCTGGACCGATCGGCCCGCGCCGCCACCCGCGCCCCCGACACCGTGCGAAAGAGACCATGACGACCATCGACACCGACCCCGACACCGGACTCGACCCGCTCGAGTTCGCCGTCACCCGCAACCTCGCCGCGAAGAGCCCCGCTCAGCGCGATGAGATCCTCGCCAACCCGGGCTTCGGGCAGACCTTCACCGACCACATGGTCGACGTCTGCTGGTCCGTCCGCGGGGGCTGGCATCGCCCGCGCGTCTCGCCCTACGGTCCGATCTCGCTGGACCCGGCCGCAGCGGTTCTGCACTACGGCCAGGAGATCTTCGAGGGCATCAAGGCCTACCGCCACGCGGACGGGTCGATCCACACCTTCCGCCCCGATCAGAACGGCCGGCGTCTGCAGCGTTCGGCGCGCCGCCTCGCGCTCCCGGAGCTTCCGGTCCCGTACTTCCTGCAGTCGCTGCGCGAGCTGATCGCGGTCGACGGCGCGTGGGTGCCCTCGGGCGCCGATCAGAGCCTCTATCTGCGTCCGTTCATGTTCGCCAAGGAGGCGTTCCTCGGCGTGCGTCCCGCGCACAAGGTCGCGTACTACCTCATCGCGAGCCCCGCGGGAGCGTACTTCAAGGGCGGCGTGCAGCCGGTGTCGATCTGGCTCAGCGAGGACTACTCGCGCGCCGGCAAGGGAGGCACGGGAGCGGCCAAGACGGGCGGCAACTACGCCGCCAGCCTGCTTCCGCAGTCCGAGGCGTACGAGAACGAGTGCGACCAGGTCGTGTTCCTCGACCAGGACCGCAACGTCGAAGAACTCGGGGGCATGAACGTCGTGTTCGTCTACAAAGACGGCACGATCGTGACGCCCCAGTCCGATTCGATCCTCGAGGGCATCACGCGCGACTCGCTCCTGCAGCTCGCGCGCGATCGCGGGCACCACGTCGTCGGACGCAACGTCTCGCTCACCGAGTGGCGCGAGGGCGTGGCATCCGGTGATATCGTCGAGGTGTTCGCGTGCGGGACCGCCGCCGTCGTCACCCCGATCGGGACGCTCAAGGGTCGCGACTTCATCGACGAGCAGCCCACGGGCACGCTCGCGCTGGAGTTGCGTCAGGAACTCACCGACATCCAGTACGGCCGCGCCGAAGACAGGCACGGCTGGCTGTACCGTCTCGACGCCTGACCGCGTCCTCCTCGAAGGGGTCCCCGCCAGGGGGCCCCTTCGGCGTCCTCCGGCGCGCAGCACGGTCTACACGTATCCCTCGGCAGCGACGCCCGAGCGGGGCGTTCGTGTCGTGTCCACGTGTCATCACGGCGAGGCGGGACGGGATCGGACTCCCGGATGCCATGTCCGGGGGCCCGGATAGGCTGGGAGCGTGAAGATCGCTCGGTTCAGCCACCAAGACACCCTCCGTTACGGAATCGTCGACGACGCGGAGCTCGTCGTGCTCGCGGGCGACCCGCTGTTTGCCGGCTTCGACACCACGGGGGAGCGGATCCCGGTGTCCGAGGTGACTCTCCTCGCGCCGGTCATCCCGCGCTCGAAGGTCGTGTGCATCGGCAAGAACTACCACGACCACGCCGCTGAGATGGGGGGCGAGGCGCCCGCCGAACCGCTGATGTTCCTCAAGCCGAACACCGCGGTCATCGGCCCCGACGACGTCATCGTGCGTCCGACCGCTCTCAGCTCCCGTACCGACTACGAGGGCGAGGTCGCCGTGGTGATCGGGCGGATCGCCAAGAACGTCCCGGCCGAGCGCGCCGCGGAGTACGTCTTCGGCTACACCGTGGCCAACGACGTCACGGCGCGTGACCTCCAGAAGCGTGACGGTCAGTGGACCCGTGCCAAGGGATTCGACACGTTCTGCCCGGTCGGTCCCGTCATCGAGACCGAACTCGACACGGATGCCGCGATCATCACGACCCGCGTCAACGGCGAGGTGCGGCAGAACGGGCCGATGTCCGACATGATCCACTCCGTGCCCGACCTCATCGCTTACGCCTCGTCGGTGTTCACACTGCTGCCGGGCGATCTGATCCTGACCGGGACGCCCGCCGGTATCGGTCCTTTCGAGGCGGGCGACACCGTCGAGATCGAGGTGAGTGGTATCGGGGTTCTGCGCAACACCGTGCGCGATGCCTGACATCCCGGGCGGTGCCACCCCGCCGGGTGCTGCGGCCTCGGGCGCTGCCGCGGCGATCGATGTCGCGGCCGTGCAGCGCAGGACCGTCCGGGTGCTCGCGGCAGGCCAGGTGCTCTCAGGTGTGGCGTTCGGCTCGACGCTGTCGCTCGGGGCGCTCCTCGCGGCCGACCTGTCGGGCCAGGAGGCGTTGTCCGGCTTCGCGACGGCGGCCGTGACGCTCGGTGCCGCGCTGACCGCGATCCCGCTGGCGCGGCTGGCGTCGGCCCGCGGCCGTCGGTTCGCACTGAGCACCGGTAACATCGCTGCTCTCGTCGGCATCGCCGTGGTGATCCTCGCCGCCGCCACGCGGGTGTTCCCGCTGCTGCTGGTGGGCATCGCGCTGATCGGTGCGGGCAACGCCGGCACCCTCCAGGCCCGTTTCGCCGCCACGGACCTGGCGAGCACCGCACGCCGGGGCCGTGATCTCGCGACGGTCGTGTGGGCCACGACGGTCGGCGGCGTCGTCGGGCCCCTGCTGCTGGCGCCGGGGGAGGTGCTCGGCGCGGGCATCGGGATGCCGCGACTCACGGGCGCCTACCTGTTCTCGTTCGCGGCGCAGGCGTGCGCTCTCGCGCTGTACGTCCTCGTTCTCCGGCCCGATCCACTTCTGCTCGCGCAGCGTCGAGAGCGTGAGAACGCCGCCGCCGCGATCGCCGGCGCGGTCGCGGACCGGCCCGCGCTGGCCCGCTACGCGATGTTCGCCGTGGCCGCTTCGCACGTGACCATGGCATCCGTCATGGCCATGACGCCCGTGCATCTGTCGCACATCGTCGCTCCCGATGCCGTGACGCTCGCGGTCGGAGTGACCATCGCGCTGCACGTGTTCGGCATGTACGGGCTCTCGCCGGTGTTCGGCATTCTCGCCGACCGCGCCGGCCGTATACCCGTGGTGCTTCTCGGGCAGGTGCTCCTCGCGGCGGCACTGGCCGTGGCATCGACGCTGTCGTGGTCGCAGGCGGGAGTCCTCGTGGCCCTGATCCTGCTGGGCCTGGGCTGGAGCGCATCGACGGTCGCCGGTTCGGCGTTGCTCACCGAGGCGACCCCGCTGGCGTCCCGCCCGCGACGTCAGGGTCGCAGTGACACGCTCATGACGGCGTGCGCGGCGGTCGGATCGATCCTCGCCGGGGTGATCCTGGGCGCCGCGGGCTACGGCGGGCTGGCACTGTGGGCGCTCGTCCCCGTCGCGGCGGTCAGCCTGGGCGCGATCTGGGTCAGCTCACGACGCTGACCGGGCGCCGCTCCTGCAGTGCCGAGATCGCCCGGTCGAGGTCGTCCTCGTCGTTGAAGACGTGGAACGCGACGCGCGCGCGTCCCGCGCGTCCAGAGGCGACGATCCCGGATGCCGTCAGCCGAGCGAGCGCGGAACCCTCGGTGTCGGGCCACGTCACGATCGCCGAGGGGCGCACCGGCTCCTCCAGGCCCAGCGCGCCGCGGAACCGCGCCGCCAGGCCCGTGGCGTGGGCATGGATCGCGGTCCCCTCGGCGGAGGCGAAGAGGTCGAGGGCCGGCGCTGCGCCGACGAACGCCTGCCACGCGGGGGAGACGTCGAAGCGTCGCGCATCCGCGGCGAGTCTCGCCTCGGCCCCGTAGCAGGACGCCCACGGGTCGTGGCCGGAGTACCACCCGGCCTGCACGGGTCGTAGCTGCCTGGCGAAGTCGGGGGAGAGTGTGAGGAAAGCGACTCCGCGCGGGGCGCACAGCCACTTGTAGGCGTGGCACACCGTCGCGTCGAACAGGGTGGCATCCACCGGCAGCCATCCCGCTGCCTGCGTGAGGTCGCAGAGGGTGCGTGCCCCGCTCCGCGCGGCGGCGGCGGCGATGGTGGCGGCATCCGCGACCTCGCCGGTGGCGGACTGCACCATCGAGAACGCCACGAGCCACGTGTCGGCCGTGATCTCGTCGGCCAGATGTCCCAGGGGCACGCTGCGGAGCCGGACGCCGCGGCCGGCGTGGGCGAACGGCGCGACGAGAGAGGCGAAGTCGCCTTCGGGGCAGAGGACCTCGGCTCCGTCGGGCACGTTCGCGGCGATGAGCGAGACGGCGACCGAGGTCTGCGCGGCGATCGCGACACTGGACGCCGGGGCGTGGACGAGGCGGGCGTACGCGTGCCGGGAGTCCTCGACGGCACGGCCGGCGGCGGCGAGATCGGGTCGACCGGAAGCCGCCGCATCGAGATCGGCCTTCAGCGCGGCGACCGTTGCCCGCGGTGGCAGGCCCAGCGTGCAGGCCGCGAGGTAGTCGCGGCCACCGGTGAAGTGGGAGGCGAGTGTCATGCGTCCAGGGTGCCCGGGAGTCGTGTATTGCACTACCGGAGGTTTTGCATGGGAAACATTCCGCGTGCTTATGTAAGAAGATGGCTGACGCGCTCCCCGACGACGCGCTCGACGCGCATTCCCTGCGCGTGGTGAAGGCGATCGCTGACACCGGATCGATCACCGGCGCCGCACACGCGCTCGGTTACAGTCAGCCCGCGATCAGCCAGCAGTTGCGACGGCTGGAGCGGCGGGCCGGCCTGCCGATCGTCGAACGGGTGGGGCGCGGTGTGCGCCTGACCGAGGCCGGGTGGGTGCTGGCCAGGCACGCGGCGGCCGTGACGACCGCGCTCGATGCAGCGGCGGGGGACCTCGCCGAATTGCGGGGGATGCGCGCGGGACGCGTTCGCATCGCCGCGTTCCCGTCGGCGTCGTCGACCGTCGTTCCTCGAGTGATCGCGACCCTGTCCGTGCGGCGGCCGGGGGTCGCGCTGAGCTTCGTCGAAGCCGAACCGCCCGAAGCGATCGCTGCGGTGCGCGAGGATCGAGCCGACATCGCGCTGGTCTACAGCTTCCCGGGGGACCGGCGGGCGCAGGGGGAGACCGCCGCCACGGGCCTGACGGTGCGAACCGTGGGAGCCGATGACACGGTCGTCGTCGTCCCCGCCGATCACCCGGCCGCCGCCGACGAGCCTTTCGACTTGTCGCTCCTGGCGGGGGAGCGGTGGATCGCGGGCTGTCCGCAGTGCCGCGGGCACCTGCTCGAGGCGTGCGGCCGCGCCGGATTCACCCCTGACATCGCATTCGAGACCGACAACTACGTCGCCGTCGAGAATCTCGTCGCCCAGGGGGTCGGCGTGGCGATTCTGCCAGGGATGGCCGTGGCATCCCTTCCGCTCGTCGCGGGGATCGCCGTGCCGCGGCTTCCCGCGGCGGAGGCGCGCACGCTGCACGTCGTCACCGCCCGCGGAGCCCATCGCGTACCCGCGGTCGGCGCAGCCCTGCGCGTCGTCGACGAGGTGCTCGGCGACCACCCTCAGCGCGGCTCCCGGCGCCCCGGACGGAAGAGCGTCGCCGAGTAGGATCGAGGTGATGTCTGCCACGCCCGATCCCCGCACCACGACCGCTACCGGCGCCGATGTCCGCGTCCGGTTCTGCCCGTCCCCGACGGGCCTGCCGCACGTCGGTCTCATCCGCACCGCCCTGTTCAACTGGGCGTACGCGCGCCACAACGGCGGCAAGCTCGTCTTCCGCATCGAGGACACCGACGCTGCGCGCGACAGCGAGGAGAGCTACCAGCAGTTGCTGGCGGCCCTGCGCTGGATGAACATCGACTGGGACGAGGGCGTCGAGGTCGGCGGCCCGCACGCACCGTACCGGCAGTCGCAGCGGCACGAGATCTACCGCGACGTGCTCGCGAAGCTCGTCGCCGCTGGCGCCGTCTACGAGAGTTACTCCACGGCTGAGGAGATCGACGCCCGCAACGAGGCCAACGGCCGCGCCAAGCAGCTCGGCTACGACAACTTCGACCGTGACCTGACCGACGAGCAGAAGGCGGCGTTCCGCGCCGAGGGTCGCGAACCCGCGTGGCGTCTGCGCGTGCCCGACGAAGTCCTCACGTTCGTCGACCTCATCCGCGGGGAGGTGACCTTCCCGGCGGGGTCGTTCCCCGACTTCGTCATCGTGCGCGCGGGCGGTGTTCCGCTCTACACGTTCGTGAACCCGGTGGACGACGCGCTCATGGGCATCACCCATGTCATCCGGGGTGAAGACCTCATGCCGTCGACGGCCCGCCAGCTCGCGCTCTACCGCGCATTGATCGACGCGGGCGTCACGTCGTACGTGCCGCGATTCGGTCACATGCCACTGGTGCTGGGCGAGACCGGCAACAAGAAGCTGTCCAAGCGCGACCCTCAGGCCGACCTGTTCCTGCAGCGCGAGAAGGGCTTCGTCCACGAAGGCCTGCTGAACTATCTCGCGCTGCTGGGATGGTCGATCGCGCCCGACCGCGACGTGTTCTCGCTCGACGAACTCATTGCCGCGTTCGACATCGCCGACGTCAACCCCAACCCGGCCCGCTTCGACCAGAAGAAGGCCGAGGCGATCAACGGCGACCACATCCGCATGCTGGATGCCGAAGACTTCGCCGCCCGTATCGTGCCGTACCTGGCGGCCGCCGGCTATATCGCCGAGGAACCGTCCGACGAGCATCGTGCGCTCATCGCCGCGGCGGCGCCCCTCGTCCAGGAGCGCGTGCAGCTGCTGGGCGAAGTGCCCGGGATGCTCGGCTTCCTCTTCGTCGACGACGTCTCGTACGCCGAGGATGCTCTGAAGGGTTTGCCGGCGAACGCGGGGGAGGTGCTCGTGGCGTCCGTCGGAGCACTGGAACTCGTGCCCGAGTCCGAGTTCACCGCTGCTGCCGTGCAGGACGCGCTCTCCCGCGCGCTCGTGGACGACCTGGGCCTCAAGCCCCGTGTCGCGTACGGTCCGCCGCGCGTCGCGCTCACCGGCCGCCGCGTGTCTCCGCCGCTGTTCGAGTCGATGGAGCTGCTCGGCAAGGCCGCGACGCTCCGCCGCCTCGACACCCTCGTCCAGCACCTCGGCTGACCGGCGCTTCGCGGCGAGCCCGCGCCCACGCGCTCGGTTGTCTCGCTCTGGACGTCGAAGCGTCGGGATGCCGGGCACCTCCGCCGCGACGCGCGCGGGCGGTCCTCGGTTTGGCGCTGGGCCACGCGTCACGTAAGCTTGCTCCTCGGCACGAACTCCGGTTCTGCGCCTTGGGGTATGGTGTAATTGGCAACACGGCTGATTCTGGTTCAGTTGTTCTTGGTTCGAGTCCAGGTACCCCAGCAACGAATCGCTAGAGTTCTCTAGGAAGTCCGGCTCCCTCCTCACTCCGTCGAGTGGCCCGATCTGGCGTCTGGTGACCAGATTGGTGACCAGAAACCCCCACCGGGTGCGGTTCGCGGTGGTCTCTGCCGATGAGGTACGCACTCGGCCCCGCTCGTTCGCGTGGGTACCTACTCCGCACCTGTCTGGCATGGAAGCTCATGCACGCATCGAGGTCGAGCCCGCGTTCCTGACCCAGGCCGAGGTCGCCGTGCTGCTGGGCGTGCCCGAGCGCACGCTCGAAGGCTGGCGGCTCACGAAGTCCGGGCCGCCGTGGCTGAAGCTCGGCCGGCACGTCAAGTACGACCGCGACGACGTGCTCGCCTGGGCTCGGGAGCAGCGTCATGGCTAGGCCGAAGATCGCCGCGGGCGAGGTCGGCCAGGTGCAGGTGACCCAGCTCGCGAACGGCAAATGGCGGGCACGCGCCCGGATGCGCATCGACTCCGGCGAGTTGGTGCAGCTCCGCGCTGAGGGCGCCACCGAAGCTGCGGCCCGCGAGGAGCTAATGTCTCGCGCGAAGGCACAGACGACGCATACGAAGGCCATCGTCACCGCCGGATCGACCATCGCGGAGGCGGCGGAGGCGTGGCTGCCGACGGTGAAAGTGCGCGCCGAAAATGGCACGCTGTCGTGGTCGACGTACGAGAACTACGAGGCCACCGTCCGTCTCACGCTCGTCCCCGTCTGTGGCGGGGTCACGCTGGAGGCGCTCACGGTCGGTCGCTGCTCCCGGATCATCCAGAATCTCCTCGCCGACCGGGGCGTGTCCGCTGCGCGGAAGGCGCGCTCGGTGCTCTCGCTCATTTGCGGGTTCGCCGTGCGCGACGATGCGATCCCGACCAACCCGGTGCGCGACGTCACCCGACTGCCGACACCGGAGAAGAAGACCGCGATGCTCACTCCGCAGCAGATCGAGGCGATCCGCGACCTCATGACCCGCTGGCGCGAGACGGAGGGCATGGGGCCGCGCCCGAACTGGCGGGCGCTCGTGGACGGCATGGACATCATGCTCGGCACCTCCGCCCGCGTGGGGGAGTGCATCGGCCTGCGCCGCTGCGACGTTGATATGACCGCCGCCCCGCCGACGATCCTGATCGACGGCACCGTGATCCAGAACAAGGTGCAGGGCGTCCAGCGCAAGAACGCCCCGAAGCGCACCCGCCAACGTCGTCGCGTCGCCCTCCCTGCTCTTGCGGCCGACGCGGTGCGACGCCGACTCGCGCTTGCGGAGAAAGGATCGGAGGCGCTGCTGTTCCCGACGAAGACCGGCAAGCCGATGAGCGTGTCGAACTACGAGCGTCTACTGCGCTCGTTCATCGACGATAACCGCGACGAACTCGTGCGCCTCGGTGTCGAGGTCGACGAGTACTCGACACACATCTACCGGCGCACCACCGCGACGCTCGTGGAGCGCGCGGCCGGACTCACGATCGCGTCACGACTGCTCGGGCACGCGAACGAGATGGTCACCCGCAACAGCTACGTCATCACGGCCGAGCAGGTCGATGTCGTCACCGCCGACATCCTCGACACGATTCTTGGGACGTGAGTCATGCGGCTCGCCGGTCGCGCGGGACCGGCCGCGTACCTTCTCACTGAAGCCTTGCGCGTCTGCGAGTGGAGAGGTAACGTACCTGCATCACAAATCCACGAGCGTGCGGTGGCGGTGTGGAATCTCAACCACCGTAGGTCGGCCGGGGCCGGGTCGAGGCTCGGCGACGGGGGTGTCGATTCGGCACCCCCCGTGAAAAGAACGCCGGTTGTGCCGAGTCGACACCACCGTGGTGGCGCAAATCTTGCACCACCACGAACCCCGGGATTGCAGGCGGTGTCAATTTGCCACCACCGCGCGAGGACTCGGCCATCTGAACTTTGGGAGGCCGGACGGTTCCGTCAATTTGGCGGCACCGTGGACGACGCGGATAAACGTGTTGGACGGCGCGCACGCCCTTCGCTGACGGTCCCGGAAAATTGCCGGGACCGTCGCATCGGACCCTGAAGCGGTCGCCTCCGCACCTCGTGGAGCTATGAACGACCGCTTCGCGCTGTCCGGCCGTGCTGCCGGTTCGCGTCCGCAAACAGATGAGCCCCTGAGGTCGTCATAGAGCCGCTCGGCTGCATCGTTCGGCTCAACGATGCCCGCGCGTCACCAGCGCGCCGCGACCATGTACGGCGCTCCAGGAACCATCGTCGCCACTCTGCCCCAACCGTCTCGACCGCTCATCTGCGCCCCGGCGCAGACGCTCGCGCCACGCGCATCTCCTCAGATTCATTCATGGACGTATGCCACCGCGGGTGGGGCGTGCGCACCTCCCTCATGAGACGACTCGTGAGGAGGCCCGGGGTGAAGGGCGGTGTGATTCTGTTCCGCGGTATCGGCGCGGCCGCGCGCCGATACCTGGAGGCGGACAGGTCGACCGCGGACGAGTATTACCTGGAGGGCGGCACCACGCTCGCGGAGTTCGCTGTCACCGACTCCGCGGGCGAGGTCATCGAGGCACGGATGCTCGACCCGGTGCAGTACGCCGCGTGGGTGGACTGGACGGACCCGATCAGCGGCACATCGATGGGAACCCCGCGCGGCGCGGGCGAGGGGATGCGGGGTTCGCCGCGGTTCGCGGAGATGGTGATCAACGCGCCGAAGTCCCTCTCCATCGCCGCCGCCCTGCACCAGGAGGTCTCTGACGTGCTCGACGTCGCGCAGCAGGATGCGGCGGCGGAGATCCGACGCTGGCTCGCCCAGCACTCGGTTACCCGGATCGGGCCTCGGCACGCGCGAGAGATTGTGTCGGTGCAGCAGTTGCAGACCGTCGCGGTCGCGCACAAGACCAGCCGTGCGGGTGATCCGCATCGGCACATCCACTTCCAGATCGGCACCCGCATCTACGCCGCCGGGAAGTGGCGCGGTCTGGACACCGCGGCGCTGTTCAAGCAGCAGGGTGCGATTCGCGCTCTCGGCACCGCGATCATCGCCGCGCACCCGCAGCTTGCGGCCGTGCTCGGGAAGCACGGGCTCACGCTCGATCCCGTGACGGGAGAGGTCGCGGAGCTGGAGCCGTTCAACGCGGCCCTGTCGAAGCGCGGTGCGCAGGTCGAACGCAATCTCGCCACCTTCGAGGCCGAGTGGGAAGCTGCGCATCCCGGCGAGGAACCGGGGCCGGTGGTGCGGGCGCGGCTGAAAGCGAAGGCGTGGGAGCACGAACGCCCGGGGAAGAAGCCCACGGTGCTCGGCAGCGAGGCCGGCTGGCGCGTGGAGCTCGAAGACGCCGGCTACAGCCCGGATGCACCACGGGCGCACAGGCCTGTACCGGTCGCGCTCGACGAGCTGCGGATCGAGGAAGTCGCCTCTCGTGCACTCGACCGTGCGGCGGCGGGCGCATCGGCGTGGACGGTGCACACGCTGCGCGAGCACGTCACCCGCATCACCACCGAGCACGGCGTCCAAGCCACACCCGAGGAGCTACGAGAGTTCCTGCAACTGGCGACGCAGCTCGCAGCATCGGATTGCCTCTCCGTCCTCCCACCCGGTGTGCCGAAGCCGGAGCACGTCGCGCATCTGACATCGCTGCGCGTCGTCGCTGTCGAGATGGAACTGCGCGACCTGCTCACCGCACGCGCGGAGAAGTCCAACCAGCGCATCCCGGACGTACACAAGCTCGCGGTGCAGGCGGGCCTGGACGATGAACAGGAGCGGGCGGCCTCCGTCGTCGCATCCGCCAACCCGCTCGTCGTGGTCGAAGGCGCCGCGGGGTCGGGTAAGACGACGATGCTCAAGACGGCCATCGAAGCCGCAGCAGCCGAGGGCCGTGGGATGCGGGTCGTCACGCCGACGAAGAAGGCCGCCGACGTCGCTGCCCAGGACCTCGGCATCCCGACCGACTCCGTGGCCGCGCTCGTCTACGCACACGGATTCCGGTGGAACAGCGACGGCGTGTGGACACGCCTCAAGCTCGGTGACGCCGATCCCGAGACCCGGAGCATCTACCGTGGCCCGGCGCACAATGCGCGGCTCGCACTTGGTGACCGGATCGTTGTCGACGAGGCAGGGATGCTCGACCAGGACTCCGCCCTCGCCCTGTTGCAAGTCGCGGACGAGGCCGGGGCGACTGTCGCGCTCGTCGGAGACCGGGCGCAACTCCCCGCCGTCGGACGCGGAGGCGTGCTCGACATCGCCACCAAACTCACCCCAGCAGTCGTCGACATGACGAGCCTGCACCGCTTCACCGACCCCGCGTATGCGGCGCTCACGCTCGAGCTGCGGCATGCCCGGAACCCCACCACGATCTTCGAGCGGCTGAACGAGCGCGGACTGATCGTCCTGCACGAGACCGATGAGGACCTGCAGGCGGTCATCGCCACGACGACGAGTACAGCGGATGCGATCACCGCGGCGACGAACGACGAGGCCCGGGCATTGAACGAACGCATCCGCGCCGAGCGCGTCGACCGCGGCAAGGTTGACGACGCGCGGACGGTGTGCGGCAGCGATGGCCTGCCGATCGGTGCCGGGGACGTGATCCAGACCCGCCGCAACGAGCCCGCACTCGGCGTTGCCAACCGGCAGACCTGGACCGTGCAGCACGTCGGCGAAGACGGCTCGCTGAGCATCGTCGAGACCAGCAACGGCCGTAAGCAGCAGCGCACCATGACCTTGCCCGCGGAGTACGTGACCGAGGACGCGCACCTGGCCTACGCGGTCACCGCGTACGGCGTCCAGGGCGCGACCGTGAACGCTGCACACACGTTGCTCTCCGACGCTATCGATGCGGCAGGCGTCTACGTCGGCATGACCCGCGGACGCGAGACCAACAGACTGCATATCGTCGCCAGCGATCTCGCAGACGCGAAGCAGCAGTTCGTCGATGCGCTCTCCCGAGACCGCGCAGACCGCGGCCTGGAAGACGCCACCGAACGCGCCCGTGAGGCCGTCTCGGACCTCGTCGCGGACGGGCCCATGTCCATGGTTGGCGCGGAGCGCGACCGGGTTGTCGAGCGGATCTCGAAGGCTGACGCGGAGCGAGAGCGCTGGCTCTCGGCAGCCGCCAGATTGCACGACCAGTCCCAGCGACACAAAGCCGAATATGAGCCGCAGCGTGAGCTGGCGGAAGCCGCCGACGCGAAGGCTGCTGCCGTGATCGCGGACGTTGTGGAGTCGCTGACACAGGAGGCAGTCGCGGATGGCGCCAAGTTCCTGGCTGCGCAGCAGAACGCCATCGCGGCACGCCGGGCCAAGGAGAGCGCGTCTCGGTTCCGCAAGCGGTCTTCCACCCGCATCGCGAATAACGCAGACGCTCGCAGCGCGGAGACCGAGCAGGCCATGCGTGACCGGTGGCAGAGCGTCCCCCGCAGCGAGAGCAATCTGCCCGCGTGGTCCGAGTCAGTCGCCCAGCACGAAGCCGGCCGCGTGCCCGCGGTCGTCGAAGCACGCGCGGAAGCCACGCAGGCGCGCCAGATCGTCAGGGAGATCATCGCGAGGCAGTCGCGGGAGCACACGGCGCTGTACGAGCGCGTCCTCGGGAACCGGCGTCCGAGCGCGGTTGCCGTGCGGGTGAAGGCCCTGCGCGAGCAGGCGGCGCAGGACCGCCGCTACCTCACCCAGCTTGATGCGCTTCCACCAGATGAAGCGGTCAAGCTCGTCCACGAGCGTGCTACCCAGGCCGAGGCACAGCGCTCGGCTAAGGAAGAGGCGCGGAAGGCAGCAGAAGCCCGTGCAGCTCGACTCCGTGACGACCACCAGCGGCGGCAGCGAGGGACGAGCCGCGACGTTGGGCGACGCCTGTAGAGCAACCGGAAATTGTGCGGTTAGGGGCGCAGGGCGGCGCTTCCTCGTCGGAATGTCATATGTCTACGCCAGAATGTGACGTGTGGCTGGAATGATCGGTGCTGCCCGAACCGGGTCAGGTCGTGGAAGTTCGTGGCTCCACCTGGGCGGTGTCGAACGTCCAGGCGCAGGGGTTGCCGCGCAGCCCCGCTGACGAGGCGGTCGCGCAGCTCAGCCATGTCGTCGATCTTCAGTCGCTCGATGAGGGCAGCCTCGGCGCACAGCTCAGCGTTGTGTGGGAACTCGAAGTCGGGCACACAGTGACACCCGCTCAGGGGCTCCCCGACGTGATCCACGCGGACGGCTTCGACCAGCCCGAGACACTCGCGGGCTTCATCGACGCGATGCGGTGGGGAGCCGTGACAAGCGCCGACCCGAACCGCTACCAGGCCCCGTTCTGGTCGGGAGTGAATGTCGAGGCGTATCAACTCGAACCGCTCCGCCGCGCGCTCGGAGCGCCGCGTGCGAACCTGCTGCTCGCCGACGACGTGGGCCTAGGCAAGACGATCGAAGCGGGCTTGGTCATCCAGGAGTTGTTCCTGCGACACCGCGCCCGCACAGCTGTCATCGTGTGCCCGCCGAGCCTGTCACTGAAGTGGCAGGACGAGATGCGGGAGAAGTTCGGCCTGGAGTTCACCATCGTGAACTCCGAGCTGATGGCCGAGGTCCGCCGCACGCACGGGCTTCAGGCCAACCCGTTCCAGATCTTCCCGCGGGTGATCGTGAGCATGGCGTGGCTGCCCCAGGTGCGTGCGCAGCGATTGCTGCGGGACGTGTACGCGCAGGCGAGTAATCCCAAGACCGGCAGCCGGTACGCGTTCGACGTCCTGGTGGTCGACGAAGCACACCATGTCGCACCGTCGAGTCCGTCGGCGATCGCCGGCGGGCGAGGGTATGCCGTCGACACCCAGCGCACGCTCGCCGTGCGCCAGCTCGCCGAGAAGTGCGAGCACCGGCTGTTCCTGTCCGCGACGCCGCACAACGGCCACCCGGAGTCGTTCACCGCGCTAATGGAGATGATCGACCCCCGCCGCTTCGCCCGTGGCGCGAATCTCGACTCGACTGCGCTCAAGGACGTGACTGTCCGCCGCCTGAAGACCGACCTGGCCGGCAAGGGCTTCAAGAAGCGTAAGGTCAGCGTGATCCCGTTCGATCCCTTCGACGATGAGCAGAAGATGTTCACCCTGCTCGACGAGATCGTCACGAAGAGCGCGAAGCTCAACGGCACGAAGCCGACCGGCGACATCGTGACGATGCTGCTGAAAAAGCGCTTCCTTTCGAGTCCATTCGCGTTCGGGATGACGCTGAGCAACTACCTCGCCTCAAAGGCGGGGCGGGGGCTGTCCGAGGACGACTACGAAGACATCTTCGGCGAGGGGCAGTCAGACGAGGAAGAGGGCCTGTGGGAGCAGGACGAGTCGGAGAAGCTCCGCGAGTCTAAGGGGTCCGATCCGCTCAGCGCCGCCGAGCCGGGCCAGCTTGAGACCCTGGCGAACTGGGGCCTGGGCTATGAGAGCCGCGCCGACTCCCGCCTCGATCAGCTGATCCGGTTCCTCGATGCCGTCTGCCGCCCTGACGGCAAGCTCTGGTCGAACGAGCGCGTCGTGGTGTTCACCGAGTACGCACACACGGTCGAGTGGCTGACCCGCGTGCTGCGGCAGAAGGGCTACAGCGACGACCGCCTGGCCGTCATCCAGGGCTCCACCCCGCCCGAGGAGCGCGAATACATCCGCTCCCAGTTCACCGCCGACCCGTCCAAGGAACCTGTGCGGGTACTGCTCGCCACGGACGCGGCGGGCGAGGGCATCGACCTCCAGACCTACTGCCACCGGCTGGTGAACTTCGACATCCCGTTCAACCCGTCGCGCCTGGAGCAGCGCATCGGACGTGTCGATCGTTACGGCCAGACTCAGCAGCCCGAGGTCTACCACTTCGCGCCTGAGCGGGAGTCCTCGACCTACGGCTCGGACCTGCGGTTCATGGAGATCATCGCTCGCAAGATCGCCCAGGTGGAGTACGACCTCGGCTCGGCCAATCAGGTCGTCGGTGCTGAGATCCAGGGTCACTTCGGCAAGCGCGCCGTGACGAAGGCGAGGTCGAAGGGCGTGGACACCAACGAGGTGATCAACCAGGCGCTGGCCGGCGGCATGGAACTCAACGCCCGCCTGACGCAGCTGGAGCAGGGCTACGACGCGTCCCGGACGGAGATGCACCTCGATCCAGCGAACCTACGCCGCGTCGTCGATACCGCGCTGCGGATCAACCACCAGTCGCCGCTCGTCCCGAACTACGACTTCGCCCAGGACACCGACGCCGAGGTCTTCACCGTGCCGAGCCTCACCGCCGGATGGCGCGACACGCTGCGCGGCCTCGACACCCGGCTCGACCCGGGTGTGCTTCGACCGATCACGTTCGACCCGGACGCCGCCGACGGCCGCGCCGATCTCGTGTACGTGCACCTCGGGCACCCGATCGTCCAGAAGGCGCAGCGTCTGCTGCGGCGCTCGCTGTGGAGCATTGACTCCACACTGCGCCGTGTGACCGCGGTCGTCGTCGATGACCTTGACGAGTCCTTCGTCGCGGCAGTCACGCGCATGGTGCTCGTCGGACGCGGCGGCGTCCGCCTCCACGAAGAGGTGTTCCTCGCCGGTGTCCGCCTCCACGGTCGGCGCGCGATGGCCGAGGAACGAGCGGAGGCTGCACTCGATACCGCCCTCGACCAGGAAGACCTGGCCCTCGCCGAAGATCACGTGCGCGACCAGCTCTGCGACCTGTGGAATATGCCCGACGCGCCGCTCCGCCTCCGGTTGGAGGAGTCCATGCGGGCGCGTGCGGAACGCAAGCAGGCCCAGGTGACTGAGCAGCTCCAGCGCCGCGAGGCCGCCGACGTGCAACGCGCACGGGACATCTTCGCCGCGTTCCGGGCGAACCTCGGCGACTCCCTCGCGCGGTTGCGCGCTGAGGAGGCCGAATCACAGGGGCAGTTGTTCACCGACGTCGACCAGGCGCGCCAGTGGCGACGCGACCGTGAGGCGATGCAACGCCGCCTCGATGAGCTCGACGACGAAGAGGCACGCGAGATCACCGCGATCAAGGACAGGTACGCCGACGTGAAACCCCACACGACCGCCGCCGCCGTGGTCTTCGCGCTCACCGGCAACGACGCAGACGGGTGGCGCGACTGATGGCACGCCGACCCGTACGCAACCGCCCCGCCAAGAGCGCCGCGGACCTGCACCGCGCCTGGCTCGAACTCGTCGACACCGAAGGCCCGTTCCTGGCCATCCCAGCGCTCAAGCGCGTCTGGCCTGAAGGGATGCCGCAGCTCGCCGAGGCTCGCAAGGCCGCTCTTTCGGACGCCCGCAAAGACTTCGAGTCCGCCTGGGAGCGCTACGACCGCAGCGCCGGGTCCGACACCGCGCTGGACGCCTACCGCTCGGCCCGCGACAAGTGGGTCGAAACCGTGCTGCGCGACGTCGCAGGCTGGGCCGAGTCGCTCACCTGGGGCGAGGTTCCCGGTATCGCTGCGCAGTCGCCAAACCATGCGGTAACCGTCCGCGCGCAGGCTTCGCTCGACGGAGAGGATGGGGGCGGCGCGATCGTGCACGTCATCGACCCGGTCGACTCCCTCCGCGAAGTGCCGGGCGACCTGTGGGCGGCCAACCCCGTCGACCGCGTCGAGGCGATGCTGCGCGAGAGTAGTGTGCCGATCGGCATCGTCACCGACGGCCGCTGGTGGGGGCTCGTCTGCGCACGCGAGAACACGATGGCAGCCTCCGGCGTTGTCGACGCACTCACGTGGATCGAGGAACCCCGCACCCGCGATGCGTTCCTGGCCCTGATCGGACGCCAGCACCTCATCGGCGGTGACCCCGCTGAGCGGCTTCCGGTGCTCTTCGAGGAGTCCGTCGCCGCCGCCGAGGAGATCACCGAGGCGCTGGGTGCGCAGGTGCGCCGCGCGGTCGAGCTGCTCATCCAGTCCTTCTCCGAGTCCGCGGCCGACGCGAAGCGGCGCAATCTACCGGACCCGCTCCCGGCCCGCCCTCACAACAGCTACGAGGCCGCCGTCACCGTGATGATGCGCGTGGTCTTCCTGCTCTTCGCCGAAGAGCGCGGGCTGTTGCCCCAGGGTGAGCTGTTCGATCAGGGCTACGGCATCGCCGGCGAACTCGACCAGCTCATCGCCCGCGAGTCGGCAGAGAGCGAGGAAGCCCTCGACGCCACCTCCCTCACCTGGCACCGGCTGCTGGCCACCAGCAACGCCCTCTACCGCGGTGCGACCTTCGAGAACCTGCGCATGCCCGCGTACGGAGGCTCGCTGTTCGACCCGGCCCGTTTCCCGTTCCTGACCGCGACGAGCGACCTCGGCACGCTGGGCGTGACGGTTTCCGACCGGGTGATGCTGCACGTCCTCCGAGCCGTGCAGATCGCCGAGATCAAAGGTGAGGCCAGGCGCATCTCGTTCCGCGACATCGACGTCGAGCAGATCGGCTACATGTACGAGGGCCTGCTCGGCTACACCGCGACCGTCACCCCGGAAGTGGTGCTCGGTATCCTCGGCACCCGCGGAGAAGAGCCCGAGATCCCGCTGGTGAAGCTGGAGGAACTGGGCAGCACGAACAGCGACCGCAGGAAGCTCGCCAAGGCTATCCGCGCTTGGATCGAGACTGATCAACCCTCCGCGAAACCCTCCTCCGAGGCCGCCATCGCCAAGGCTATCGACGCTGCGGTCGACCCGGGCATCGTCAGCGCCCTCACCCAGGCCGTCGGCGACGACCTCGACCTGCGCGAACGCGTCAAGCCCTGGCTCGGGCTCGTGCGACTCGACCTGCGCAATCGACCGTTCGTCGTCCTCGAGGGCGGGCTCCTGGTCAAGGAGACGCCGTCACGGAAGAACGCCGGAGCGCATTACACGCCAAAATCCCTCGCTGAAGACGTCGTCAAACACGCTCTCGAACCCCTCGTGTACGCGCCCGGCCCGCACCAGACGGCCAACCGTGATGAGTGGAAGCTGAAGTCGCCCTCGGACATCCTCAACCTCAAGGTGGCGGACATCGCCTGCGGTTCGGGCGCGTTCCTCGTGGCAGCGGCGCGCTTTCTCGCCGACCGGCTCGTCGAGGCGTGGGTCGTTGACAACCCCGCGTGGGCGGGCCGCAAGGACCTGCGGACTCTCGCTATCCGCGAGGTCGTCGCCAAGTGCCTCTACGGGGCAGACATCAACGACATGGCCATCGAAATGTGCAAGCTCTCGCTCTGGCTCGTCTCCCTCGATCGCGACCTGCCGTTCTCCTTCGTTGACGACAAGGTGTTCCTCGGCAACTCACTGCTCGGGCTCAGCGACCTCAAGCAACTCCGAGCTATGCATATCGACCCGTCCAAGGCGAACCGCCAGCAGGGCATGCTCGACATCTTCGAGCTCGACATCGACTCGATCATCAAGCGCGCGGTCGAGCTGCGAGAAAGCCTCGCGTCTCCGGTCGAGCCTGACGACAGCCCGGCCCGATCAGCGGCCGCCAAGCGACGGCAGCTTGCGCAGCTCCACGCGGTCACTGCAGACCTTCGCAAGCTCGCCGACGGAGTCGTAGCCACCGGACTCTCTCTCGGCGGCAAGCCCGGCCGCGCACTCGACGCCGCATACGAAGACCTGCGCGAAGCAGCGCGTAAGGCATACCCCGCTGCTCGTGAGGAAGCCGACTCCACCTGGCTCGACTCCAAGATCGACCACGGCCTCACCCCGACTGTCGAGACCGACTACACCCGCTGGCAGCCGCTTCACTGGATCATCGAGGCCGCCGACGTCATGGTCGACCACGGAGGCTTCGACGCCATCATCGGCAACCCGCCGTTCCTCGGTGGACAGAAGCTCACCGGCGCGATGGGGACAAATGTTCGCGACTGCTTCGTCAATGTGCTTGCTGGCGGACGCCGCGGCAGCGCCGACCTCGTCGCCTATTTCTTCCTGCGTGCCACTTCCCTGCTACACGCGAACGGGACGCTCGGGCTCATCGCGACGAACACGGTCGCGCAGGGCGACTCACGCGAGGTCGGACTCGACGCAATGGTTGCTGGCGGGTTCACGATCACGCGCGCGATCCAGAGCCGGTCGTGGCCGGCATCAAGCGCCAATCTTGAGTTTGCTGCGGTCTGGGGCACTCGGGGACGTGTTTCTGACGAAGTGCCCCGGGTTGCCGACGATGTTGAAGTTCGGCGCGTGAGTACGCTGCTCGAGGCGCAAGGGCGAGCCGAGGGCAACCCTGCGCGGCTCTCAGAGAATGCGGGAATCGGATTCCAAGGCTGCATTGTTCTTGGGATGGGCTTCGTGTTGGAGCCGGACGAAGCGCAAGAGTGGATTGCCGCGGATGCCCGCAACGCTGAGGTTCTGTTCCCGTACCTCAACGGCGAGGATCTCAACCAGCGACCCGACGCCTCGGCATCCCGCTGGGTGATCGACTTCAACGACCGTTCCGAGGCCGAGGCGGCGAACTACCGGCTGCCCTTCGCGCGAGTTTCTGAACGTGTGATGCCCGAGCGAATGCAGAACAAGCGGAAGCCCCGTCGCGACTACTGGTGGCTCTTCGCGGAACGGGCCACTGGGATGCGCAAGGCGATCGCCGACTTGTCGGAGGTCTTGGTCATCGCGCTTGTCAGTAAGACCGTGATGCCCCTTCGGGTCAGCGCGGGGCAGGTGTTCAGCCACGCGCTGGGGGTCTTTGCGACCGACAGCTACGGCGACCAGGCAGTCTTGTCATCAAGCCTGCACCAGTTGTGGGCGATCACCTACGGGTCGGGAATGAGAAATGACCCGCGTTACACACCTTCCGATGTGTTCGAGACGTTTCCGCGTCCAGCTATGAGCGCGAACCTTGAGGAAATCGGACGCGCGCTTGATAAGGAGCGTCGGGACGTCATGCGCCGCCGCGAACTTGGGCTGACTCGCCTCTACAACCTCGTGAACGACTCAGAGCTGTCTTCATCCATGGATGAGGATGTCGCCCGGCTCCGATTGCTACACGCCGAGCTGGACCAGCAAGTCCTCGACGCCTACGGCTGGTCCGATATGGATCTCAACCACGGGTTCCACACCCACCGGCGAATGGAGCGATGGACCGTGAACCCTTCCGCAAGGGTTGAGATCCTGGATCGCTTGCTGGAGGAGAACCATCGTCGTGCGGCCTCAACCTCTGATAGCACCGGTCCGCTTTTCGCGAGGGTGCTCCAGCACGAGGATACCCTCTTCGACTGACGTCGCCAGGGGCGCGGGGCCTCAGCCGAAGAGGGTGTCTGGCTCGAGAGGCCGGGGTTTGCTGGATGACTGCTGACCGTGGTCAGCGGCCTGGCTGCCAGCACGGCGATGGTTCTCAAGCAGGAGTCTGTCGAGCGCCTCGACGCGTGCTAGCGGTGACGGCGACCACCGGACCATCTGCCGGAACTCATGAAACCCATGGTCGAGTTCGACGTCATCCCACCCGTATGCCGCCATTGCAGCGGCGTCGACCTCGACGTGAATCTGACGCAAGAGATTCACATCCTTGTCGCCTTGGACCGCACCGTCATTGACCAGGTTGTACAGCTTCGTGAGCCCGATGTCGCGTTGGCGCATGATTGTGCGACGTTCGACGTCAAGCGCGCGACCAGCCGCATCGAGCCTGGAAGTCGCTAGTGGTCGTGGGAAGGTTTCGAACACGTCCGACGGTGTGTACCGAACCCGGGTTTCGAGCGTTGAGCCATAGGTGATCGCCCACAACTGGTGCAGGCTTGATGACAAGACTGCCTGGTCGCCGTAGCTGTCGGTGGCGAACACAACGCACGCCTCACTCGGCACCTGACCCGTCGCCACTCTGAGGGGCATCACGGTCTTGCTGACACGAGCGATGACCAGCACTTCCGACAAGTCAGCGATCGCCGCGCGCATCACCGGTCGAGCGTTCCAGAACTTCCACCACTCGTAGACCATCCGCGGGTACTTGGCCGCGTCCTTTGAGCTTCTCTCCGGCCGGACTGCGTCATAAACGCGGCTCCATGGGAGGGAGTAGGACGCTGCCTCGACCTCGGGCATTTCACGGAAGTCGACGACCCAACGGGATGCGGAGGCGTCGGGCCGGGAGTTGAGGTCCTCTCCGTTGAGGTAGGGAAAGAGCACCTCAGCGTTGCGGGCATCCGCGGCAATCCACTCTTGCGCCTCAGCCGGGTTCTAGGTCGGTGCCTGTCTCAAGGAGCAAAGTCGCACGACGTCGACAAGAGCCGATGGACTGGCCTGATGAACCTCAAACAAGTACGTCGATGTGTCCTCTACGCCCGCCTCAGCGTTACCAAGGAAGAGTCCGTTTCTATTGCGCGGCAGCTTCAGTCATGTCGTCGCTACGCCGAGGCCCGCGGTTGGGAGGTTGTCGGTGAGTTCGTCGATGACGGTGTCTCGGCGACGGCCAACCGCCCAGAGGAGCGTCTCGGATGGAAATCGCTGCTCGCAGCTCGCGACTTCGACGCGGTGATCATCTGGAAAGTTGATCGGCTGGCGCGTCGAGTACTCGACTTCCTCCACGCGGACGAGACGCTCCAGAAACGGGGTGCGGGTCTCGTCGCCGTCGAGGACCCGATCGACATGACCAGCCCACAGGGGCGTGCGTTTGCTGTCATGCTCGCCGTCTTCGGTGAGATGGAGGCCGAGGCCATCCGCGCTCGAGTTCGGGCTGCGCGCGCGCAGATCCTCAAGGACGGACGGTGGCCCGGTGGCGGTATCCCGTATGGGTACCAGTCGATGCCGAACCCCGACGGCCCAGGCCGAGTGCTGACGAAGGACGTTGAGCGCATTGGTTGGCTCTCGAAGGCTGTCGCCAAGGCGCTTCGAGGCGAGACAGTGAACTCAGTGGCCACGTGGCTCACCGATAGTGGCGCACCGTTACCCTTGCGTCGCATCGAGCGCACATCGGGGAGCACATCTTGGAACCGTCAGACGATCGACGGTCTGCTGCGCAACCCAGTGCTCGCCGGGATGACGCCGCACAACCCTGGCCGCGCCAAGAGCGCAAAGCGGGTCGACCCGTTCGCGGTACTGCGGGACGAGCAGGGCTGCCCGATCGTCAACGAGGCGCTCGCCATCATCTCCTATGAGGAGTTCGAGACTCTGCAACGACTCCTTGACGCCCGAACTGTGCCACAAGCCCGGAAGCGATCCGAGCGCCGATCGACGAGCGCCTTTCTTGCACGCGTCGCCCGCTGTGACGAGTGCGCCGTTTTCCTCTGCCGCGGCACAAACCAGAAGCGCCCCATCCTCTACTGTCCAAGGTGCCGCCAGACCATCGGCCGCACAGCGCTCGACGCCTACCTGATTGACCGGCTCCTCTCCGAACGCACCGAAGAGCTGGTGGGCGACCTCGATGTAGCGGAGGCCTGGGGACGCGCCGGTAGCGATGACAAGGCCCGGCGGATGGTGCTCGTGTCCCAGCTCGACACTCTTGTCATCCGCCGTGGAGTCGTCGGTCGCTACTTCGACGAGGATCGCGTGTTGTTGGCATGGTCATCGTCGCACTGACGCTCCCGTGTCCTGCTGATCGACGTCAGTCGCCTGCGGCAGACTGGTTCCATGGCAGAAGGCACGAACGCGCGTACCCCTATGGGCTCGGACTACGTGCTTGATTTTCCGACGGACGGCAGCTCGTTCGGTGTGCGCGAGAACCTCGTTGACATCCTGGAACGGGAGTTGCTCGGGCCGATCCATGGCGAGGAAGAGTTGCTGCCATTCAGCCCGAAGCAGATGTACCTCGTTGGGCTGGTCGCACCGGTGAAGCTCACGGGCATCGGCTCTTCGGTTCTGGACCAGGACGATGCCGACGACCTCGCGGAGGTGCGTCTCGACGAGAGTGGCGTTACGGAAGGCCGAGGGGTTCCGACGATCGCCGCCGACGAGAGCGAGGCTGACGCCGAAGAGGATGATGTCGAGGACCGTGCGCCTAAACAGGGCTTGATGATCCCTGCTTCGATGGGCTTGCGGTTTCAGGTGCCGAGCGACTTGGCATCGTTCGATGTCTCGGCGTCGTGGGGTACGTACGAGACGGTCGAGACCGATGAGGTGTCCAAGTCCGGCCGCCCGATCCGCAAGTATCAGCGCTCGCCGGTCGAGGAGACCCGGACGATCCTGCTGGCGACGCTCACCCCGGGCCGTACGGAGACGGTTGTGCTCCGTGACGCGGTTTGTCTGCGGATCGACCGCTACGACGACGCTGAGTACGGGCGGATGCTCGTGGAAATCGCGCTGTGCAACGACCGCGAGACTCCGATGCCAATCCCATCGAATATGTGGATGTTCCAGACGAAGCTCGTCGTCGACGCAGGCGGCGACGAGGTTTTCCTGCCGGTGAGAGATGTGATGGAGCAGGAATGGCCTGAGCATGACGACGAGGTGCGTCGTCTCGATCTCCAGTACAAGGATCGGCTGGAGTTCGCGATCGGTCGCACCTGCTCCGCCGACTGGGTCGTGCGCAAGGGCTCGCGCCGCGCTACCGCGGTGTCGACGACCTGGTTGCCCAAGGCCGAGACGCCCCAGACTCGGGCCGGCGAAGTCGAGGGTGCGTCCCTGGCAATGAGAGCCCTGGCGTCCGGCACCCCTGACGACCTTCGCGCTGGGCTCGCCCCGCTGGTGTCGGGGTACGGCGCATGGCTTGACCGGCAGGAGGGCGTCGCCGCGCAGCTCCCGGCGCATCTGCGTGAGACCGCCGATGTGGTGCTGTGGGAGGCGCGGCAGGCGCATCAGCGTCTCGTCAACGGTCTGGAGTTCGTCGCGTCGAATGCAACCGCGCTCCAGTGCTTCCAGTTCATGAATCACGTGATGCGTGATCAGCGTCTCGCCTCGCAGGTCGCCGAGGCTCGCAAGTCCGAGCCCGCGCTGTCAAGCAAGGACGTGCGGGCGACTCTCGAAGCGGCCGAGGCGGATGGGAGGCCGGTCGCCTCGTGGCGTCCGTTCCAGCTTGCATTTATTCTCATGCAACTCGGCGCGCTCGTCGACCCGACCGCGCCACTGCGCAGCGCGGAACATCAGGCACGCGTGGAGCTGCTGTTCTTCCCGACTGGTGGCGGCAAGACCGAGGCATATCTCGGCCTGGCTGCCTACACGTTCGCGATCCGTCGCCGCCAGGCGGTTGTGCAATCGAGTGACGGCCCTCTGAACGGCAGCGATGGGGTGTCGGTGCTGATGCGCTACACGCTGCGCCTCCTGACGGCCCAGCAGTTCCAGCGCGCGACTGCACTCGTCTGCGCCGCCGAACTCGCCCGCCGCGAGGATGAAGCGACCTGGGGGACCGAACCGTTCCGCATCGGCCTCTGGGTCGGCACCGACGTCAGCCCGAAGCGGTTCGAGGAAGCCGACGAGCAGCTCAAGAAGGTCAACGACGGTGCGTCGCACCGGCTGACGGTCCTTCAGATTCAGCGATGCCCGTGGTGCGGGACCGAGATCACCCCGGCGAACGTGAAGGGTGACGCGACCAGCCGCCGGGTGTTCGTGCACTGCGGCGACGAGCTGGGCCGGTGCCCGTTCTCCAAGGGAGGCGGCGTTCCCGAGGGACTTCCGGTTCTCACCGTCGACGAGGAGATCTACCGGCTCACTCCGGCGTTTGTCATCGCCACAGTCGACAAGTTCGCCCGGCTCGCACGCGAGGGCGAAGCGGCCTCACTGTTCGGGTACGTCAGCAAGCGCTGCGGGCGACACGGCTACGTCCACCCCGACTACACCGGCTGCACGGTGCAGTCGCATCCGGCGAATAACGGCCACCCGGCCGCGACCGTGATGCCGGTCAATCGCTTGCGCCCTCCGGACTTGATCATCCAGGACGAGCTACACCTCATCACCGGGGCGCTCGGCACGGCCGTCGGCCTGTTCGAGGTCGCCGTCGAGACGCTATGCTCGTGGGAGACGCTCGAGGGCAAGACGGTCAAGCCGCTGATCGTCGCCTCGACGGCCACCGTACGCAACGCGGTCGAGCAGGTACGGCAGCTCTACGGCCGCAAGGTGGAGATCTTCCCGCCGCAGGTGCTCGACGTGGCGGACACCTTCTTCTCGCGCGAGGTCGAAGTCTCCGAGCAGAACCCCGGCCGTCGTTACATCGGCGTTAGTGCGCCGGGCGTGCGCTTGTCGAGCGCCGAGATTCGCCTCGCCGAGGTGCTGCTGCTTGCAGGCCAGTTGCTGCTCGACCGCGCTGGCATCGAGGCAGACCCCTACATGACTCTCGTCGGGTACTTCAACGCCACGCGGGAACTCGCCGGCATGCGCCGGTACGTGGACGACGACGTGAGCACTCGAGTCGGCAACCCTCGGCGCGACTCCGGCTTCCCGCGCAGGTACGGCACTGCGTTCGGGAGCCTCAACGTGGCCGAGTTGACCTCGCGGATCTCCGGTGCCGACATCGGCAAGACCCTCGACAAGCTCGGGCTAGAGTTCGACCCGGGCTATGACACGACTGCGGCGTTCCAGGCGCGAATCGCGTTGCGCCGGGAAGACAAGGCCGCGCCCAAGCGGGACGGGGACGCTCCCTTCGACGTCGTCCTCGCCACGTCGATGCTCCAGGTGGGTGTCGACGTGCAGCGCCTCGGACTCATGCTCGTGGTCGGCCAGCCGAAGAACACCGCTGAGTACATCCAGGCGTCGTCGCGAGTTGGCCGCGACGCGGCACGCCCTGGCCTGGTCGTGTCGCTGGGGAACTGGGCGCGGCCACGTGACCTCGCCCACTTCGAGCAGTTCCGGCACTACCACGACACCTTCTATAAGCAGGTCGAGGCACTCTCCGTCACGCCGTTCTCGCCGACCTCGCTGGAGCGCGGTATCGACGGGCTGCTCGTTAGCGCCGCCCGTGTCGCCCAGGCAACGATTGCTGACGGGCTCTCGCCGGAGCGCGAGGCAGGGAAGATCGGCACACAGCATCCCGCCGTGACTGCAATCATCGACCGACTTAAGGCCCGCATCCTCGCCGCATCGCAGGACGATGACCTCGCCAAGAAGGCCGGCGACCTGCTTATTAACCGCGTCGACCGGTGGATGAGCCGCGCCGGATACGCGACCGAGCGGCACCAGGCTTTGGTCTACGAGCGCATCGGCGAGGGCGACAAGTACCTGCCGCTGATCATCAGTCCGGAGAACTACCGCGCCAACATCGGCAGCTCGACCGAAGCACCGTTTGTAATCGCGAACTCCATGCGCGAGGTGCAGCCGGAGATCAACATCCTGGTCTCACCGGTCCCGGACCGGCTCTTCGCCAGAACCCCCACAGGCGTTGATGACTGGGCCATGCCTACGGGGGAGGACGACTGATGACTGACACCACCGTCGCGGCAGTGGCCGATAATAATGACGCCCTCGACCCGCTCGGCGATGTCGACGACGGCTTGACGAAGAACCGGGCCAAGGTCGGCTCGGCGCGGCCTTCATCGCTGCTCTACACCTACGGCCCGGGCGCGATCATGGACCTACCGAACTTCTCGGTGATGCCCGCCGGATTGGATGACTGGGAGCCGATCTGGAAGCGCCGTGAGATCGTCCCGACGATCCTTGAACCGCGCCTACTCAACGTCGTCCGGCTGCACCTCGGGCCGCAGGCCGACGCACTGCGTCCGTTCCCGTGGCAGCCGAAGAAGGGGTCGATGTCTACCGAAGGCTCCGACCTCGGCCTGCCCGCGCGTGTGTTCCCGCAGTGGTTCCGCTGCACCGGTTGCGACTACCTCGGTCCGCTCACGCGGTTCACCTACACCAACACGCATCCGTTCCGCCCAGATCTGGCCCAATTCACTCATAAGCCGTGCCCTGGCCGGGGCGGACGTGGACGACGTGAGGGCAGCCCGGCTGTGCCAGCGCAGCACCTGCTGACCTGCACCAACGGACACCTTGACGAGTTCCCGTACGCGCTGTGGGTGCACAAGGGCGGGAAGTGCCCCGTCGCAGAGAACCCCGACCTGAAGATGCGCGACGCCAACGTTGGTAAGAGTGTCGGCTCCACGATCATCTGCCAGTCCTGCAACGCGACCCGTGGCATGGCCGAGGCCCAGGGCGTGAAGGGACGGGAAAAGCTTCCCCAGACCTGCCGTGGCCGCCACCCTCATCTCGGCGCCTTCTTCCCTGGCTGCAAGGCTCAGCCGGCTTTGATCATGATGGGTGCCTCGAACCTGTGGTTCCCTTCGACTCAGAGCATCATTGTTATGCCGCGCTCGGAGGCCGAGCAGAAGGAAGCGCTCGCCGACCAACTTCGCGTCGAGCTCGGCGTCGAGCAGATCCAGCAGTTCGCTGACCAGATCCCGGTCATCCGCGCACTCGCCGGGGCACGCGACATCGACGTGGCCAGCCTCTCCGACGCCGACCTCGCTACTGCCGTCGCCGACGTGCTCGCGCCCCCGGAGTCGGAAGAGGCCCGCGAAGAGCGCCGCGCCAGCTGGGACCCGATCGAGCTACTCATCCCCGAATGGCGCTATCTCCAGAAGCCGATTCTGTTCCCCGAACAGCAGAACGACACCGGGCTCATGGTCACGGAGAAGCAGCGCGGTGCTGACCTGCATCCACGCATCACCCGCGTCGTCGGCGTGGACAGGATGAAGAAGGTGAACGCTGTCCTCGGCTTCACCCGCCTCGACGAGATGGATCGCGTGAATGACGTCGCCTCGCGCCTGGTTGATCTCACCCGGACTGGCAAGCCCATCTGGGTACCTGCTACCGAGGACCGAGGAGAGGGAATCTTCATCCAGCTCGACCTTGACGCTGTCGCGCGGTGGGAGCGTGAGATAGAGGGAGCCCCGTTGTGGGACGCCCACGTCCAAGCGCACCGCCGCAACTTCGCCCGTCGCTTCTCCGAGACTGCCGAAGCGGTGGACCCCGATACTCGTATGCCCGCACCGCGCTACTGGCTCGTTCATACGCTGTCGCACATTCTTATCCGGGAGATGGCGATGTACTCGGGCTACGGCGCGGCCAGCCTCACCGAACGCATCTACGCCTGGCGTGACGAGCCCGGGCGCGAGGCCGCGGCAGGACTGCTCATCTGCACGACAGCGTCTGACAGCGAAGGAACGCTCGGCGGCCTCGTTGCTCTCTCAGAACCGACGAAGCTCCAGAACATCGTGCTGTCCGGATTACGTCGGGCCGCGCGATGCTCGTCCGACCCGGTTTGCGCTCAACGCACGCCGTCCGACCCCGAGGACTTCCTTCACGGCGCGGCCTGCCACACCTGCTCCTTCGCTTCGGAGACCTCGTGCGAGAAGGCCAACCGGTTCCTCGACCGTCGGTTCCTCCTCGACCTCCCGACCGCGAGCGGCCCAACCGTTCCGGGCTTCTTCGGCAGCGTTCATGGCCTCTGACCCGCTTGCGGAACTCGGCAGCTTCCTCACCGCGACCGAAGCGGAGCGGCTCGCAATGCAGTTCGGGACCGGCACGCCCATCAGCGTCGCCGTACGCGAGATCGCGATCAGCCGTCGCGAGCACGTTAGGGAGCTGCTTGCAGCATCGGGGATCGCTCCCAGCGACCGCGAGCGTGCTGTCAGCGTGCTGCGCGCGATCGCCGGTGCGAAGACCGTCCCACGTGAGCTGACGCCAGTGTGGACGATGCCCGGTAATGAGGCCAACATCGGCCACCTCACCAGCGAGTTCCACCGCATCGTCGGAGCAGCACGGCAGTCGGTGACAGCGGCGACATACAACTTCCAGGACACCTCGCAGATGTGGACGGCCCTGAAAGCGGCCTCCGATCAGCCCGGCGTTGTGGTCACCGTCTACGTTGACGCCGGGGTCGCCGACGCCGCGACGGTCAAGGTTCAGCTACCGGGAGCGACCGTCTACCGCTCTGCGCTTCTGCCCAACGGCAAGCAGGTGATCAGTCACGCCAAGTTCATCGTGGTCGATCACGAGCTGCTGCTCATCACCAGTGCCAACTTCAGTTTCTCGGCTGAGAATCGCAACATCGAGTTCGGCATCCTCATCCGCGATACCGCTCTTGCTGCATCCGTCGAGACCACCATGAGGAGCAAGCATGGGTCGCTCTATGAGCTGGTTCCTTAGCTCCATCAACTCGACGCGCTCGGCGAGTGTGTCGCCCACACAAGGGCATTCCGGCGGCAACAGTCCGGTGACTGTTGGACGAGACGCGACATCGGGGGTCGCCCAACAGATGTGGATAAAAACCACACATAGGTGATTGTTCTGTGCAAGGATTGTATCCGTGAAGGAGTTGGACGAGTCGCTCCCGTCGACGTTCACGACGGAGACCTCGCGGGCGCATGGTGTGCATCCGCGAGATCTGTATGCCTGGCGAGATGGCGGTCAGATCATCGAACTCTCGCGCGGGGTCTTCCGTCGAGCAGACGCGCCCCCGGCGTCGTACCCCGACATGATCGCAGTGGCGCACCGCGCTCCTCGCGCGATCGTGTGCTGCGTCTCGGCGGCAGCGATCCATGACCTGACGGACGAGATGCCGGCGTTGGTGCAGATCGCGGTTCCCAAACGGTCGCATACGCCGGCGATCACTTACCCGCCTGTGACGGTGTTTCGCTTCGATGAGGCCACGTTCGAACTTGGTTTGACCGCGTTCGAGGCAGGGCCGGGGGAGCCCGTGCGCATCTACGATGCGGCGAGGACGGTGGTGGATCTCATGAGATTTCGGAGACGCCTTGGTGAGCCGATTGCGCATGCCGCGCTTCACCGATATCTGGCAGCACCGAACTCGAAACCGGCACTGCTGCTGGAGTACGCGGAGGCGCTGGGGACGTTCGGGCCGATGCGTGCTGCGCTCGATGTTGCGAGTGCCCGATGAGTCGCCCCACGCGAGAGAGCGCCGCAGGGCGCGCGTACCTCGACCTGCAGAATCAGGCTCGTCGCCAGAAACGTGGCACGCAGGAACTGCTCACGATGTACGTCGTCGAGCGATGGCTGTCGCGGATGTCGCGCTCACCGTACGCCGAGGACTTCATCCTGAAGGGCGGGATGCTGCTGGCTTCCTTCGGCGCCCGCCGTCCTACGGTCGACGCCGACGCCCTCGCTCGTAACATGGCCTCTGATCAAGAGACCGTGGCCCGCCGCGTGGCCGAGATCGCCACGATCGAAGACCCAGACGACGGCGTCGAGTTCCTGCCCGAGACGGTCACCACCGCAGTGATCCGCGATGATGCGCTGTATTCCGGTGTGCGGGTGACGATGACGGCACAGCTCGCAACAGCGCAGGTCAAGTTGCGGCTTGACATCAACTTCGGCGACCCCGTCACTCCGGCCCCGCGAACAGTTGATCTGCCGTCGCTACGGCCGGACACTCCGCCGATCCGCATCCTGGGCTACCCGATCGAGACGGTGCTCGCAGAGAAACTCGTCACCGCGATCGAACTGCGACGGGCGAACACGCGCGTGCGTGATTTCGCGGACATCCACCTCTTGACCGGCACACAGGCTCTACAGTGCGGGGAACTGCGTGACGCGCTCACGGCCACCGCAGGTTTCCGCGGGACCACGTTGATTCCGTTGGCGCAGGCCGCCGAGGGGCTCGCAGTGCTACGCAACTCGACCTATGCCGCCTACCGGACGGCGCTCGGTGAGGCAGGCGCGAGTCTGCCGGAGAGGTTCTCCGACACCGTGGCCGCCGTTGCTGTCTTCGTCGACCCGGTGCTCGGGGGGCTCGACGCCGAGGCCGTGTGGAGCCCCGCCGAACGGAGCTGGAGCGCGACGCCCGTCACACCATTCGGGCCAACAGAAACCGCTATAGGTAGGACGGACCTGTGACGGTTTCTGCCGGACCTGACCGCAGCCGATCCGGTGACCAGATTGGTGACCAGAAACCCTGCTGCGGTGCCACCAGGCGGTCAGGCCCGTATCACGGCCCGGGCGATGGCTGCGACAGCCGTGTTCACCCCCTTGGGCCGCCCGTTCGTGCGCATCGAGCCCGCGAGCAGGCGGAGCGTCTCGAGAGTGAGACTCTCGGGTGAGGGGGCGCTGTAGGGGTCCTCGCGATCGCGCCAGCCGAGTTCGAACATGAGCTCACTGATGCTCTCCTCCCACAGTTCAGCGGGTGTCTCGTTCGCGACAACGGTGAGCGCCATCCAGCCGGCGTGCCGCTTGGCGGGGGTTGTTCCGAGTGGGATCCGGCCGATGATGTGCCCGAGGATCGCTTGCGGGTCGTCACGGCGTTTGGCGATGGTCTGAGTCGGAGCGATGCGGCCCTTGCGCACCGAGACGAGCCCCAGCGCTCGTGCTGTGGCGCGGAGTTCCGCGACGGGCCAGGTAAGGTCTTCGCGGTTGGCCTTGCCGATCCACCATTCGGTGATGCCCGTGCGGTGTGCGATCTGTTCGATGGCGGCGGGCTTCAGATACCCGGCGCCGGTGAGCGTCACGCCGTCCCCGACGACGTCGAGCAGCACACGGAACGGCTCGGTGAGGTCGGCAGCCTCGTCGGTGGTGACATCGGTCCCACCGGAAGCGGCCGGATGCGCAAGCGCGTTGCGCAGGCCGCGTGCGCCGCGGTTCCGTGCCAGCTCGAGCAGCGACGCGAGTTCCTCGACGACCGGGATCGGCTCCGCGGTGACGGCGGCGATGAGCTCGTTCGTCTCATCGATGTCGAAGGCGTCGGGATGCCAGCCGTCGGGCAGCCAGGCGCGTCCTTCCTCGGCGCTGTCGAACACCTCGGGTCTGAGTGCGTCGTCGTAGTCGTTGCGCACCCAATCGGCGAGTTCGCTGTAGCCCCAGACGCCGCCGCAGTCCTCTGGTGGGCAGGCGAGCTTCCCGCCGACGCATACCGGGACCGGGCGAGTGCTGTCGAGCACCTTCTCGACGCGCAGGATATGCGCCCAGCCATCGCCGAAGTCGTAGTCATACCAGAGCCGGTCGCCCTCATCAGCGATGACCTGGTCGAGGCGCACATCGTCTTCGAGCATCCCCTCGTCGCCCTCGTCGAGGTCGAACTGGGTGAGGAACTCGGGAGCGTTGCGGTCATTGCTCGTGCGGAAGCGGTGCAGGTGGCTGTCGGTCCATCCCATCGCCGCTTGGATCACCTCGTGCAGCCGCGGGAGGAGGATGTCGCCGGGAACCTCGATGCGTCGCCACACCGGCGGCTTCGTGCGCTGCAGGTCGATACGGATACGGAAGCCCCGCACCGTAGCGGGGATGGGGAGGAGCTGCGGCTCGGGACGACGCCAGAGATCGTCCAGATGATCGGCGTCGGGCCTCAGCGAGGCGATGAACTTCTGAAGATCCGGTGCCTCGAACTTCTCGGATGCCATCTTCCTTCTCCCGACCTTCGGGCACATCACTTCGGGATGCGCCATCGCGATCAATTCTCACGGAGCACGTCGGCGTCCGCCCAACTGCTGGTCAGGGAAGTGCCTGGCGGGGAGCGCACCGCACCCCGCCAGAAGGGAGCCGGCACGATAGAATGAAGCAGAGCCCTAGCTGCCGGAGGTGAGCATATGAAGCGCAAGGATGTCACTCGTGAGGCGCTTAATCGTGCCGCTCTGCGTTCCACGCGGGCGTCGGCGGCGTTGGAGAACAGGTCGGTGCCGGTCGGTGTTACTCGTTCTGAGCGGGTCGAGCGCTTCCTCGCCGCGCGCAAGCAGCGCATTTGATGGGTGTCGGGCCCGGATACGGCGAGACGCCGTTGGACCCGGAAGAAGCAGACGCCCTCACCCCACAGGCTCGTGAGATCTTCGGCGATGAGCCGAAGAAGATCGACCTCTACGAAGCTGAGCAGGCGATCAGCGATGACGTCAGCATCGCGTTGCTCGACGACATCGCCGACGGGCGACTCGTGCTCACCGACATCCTCACGGACGCGTTCCTCCGTGACCTGCATCAGAAGCTCTACGGAGACTTGTGGACGTGGGCAGGTCGGTACCGAACGCGTCGAACCCGAGCGCATCGCCGTCGAGCTCCGCGGATCGCTCGACAATATCCGGTACCGCTGGGAGCGCACCGACGACTGGACAGCACGCGAACTCGGCATCGCCGTACATGCCGAGTCCGTCCGCATCCACGGCTTCGTCGACGGGAACGGGCGAACGACGCGCCTGCTCGCCGACCTGGTGTTCCTCGCCGCGCAAGACGCGGAGGCGATCGCAGAGACGTACGACTGGGACATCGACAAGCGACGATACATCGCCTTGCTGCGTCAGTACGACGTCACCAGAGATCCCCAACCGCTCGCCGAGTTCGTCCCCGTCCAGAGGCTCGACGACGGAGAGAACCGGTGACCAGATTGGTGACCAGAAACCCTCCCGGGAGGCGCGAATCAGCACGAATCACTGCGTAGCTGTCGGTAGCCGGCGGTAGGCTCGACCCCATGAGATCCCTGAAATTACGGGGAACTCCATCGATTCGGGGCTTTGCCCGGGCGGGCCAGGCGGCTCTCAGTTGTTCTTGGTTCGAGTCCAGGTACCCCAGCCATATATTTCTTATTACAACCAGGCGAACGAGCGATCTCCTCGTGGCCTTTTCACCTCCTTCGGCCCTCGCGCCGGAGGAGGTTTTCGTTTCGGCGACCGTCGCTTCTGGGGGTTCCGTGCGATTCATACCGTTCGCACTCTTGGGCTACTGCTGCGGGATCCTGGCGATCGTGGCTGACATGGACGTCGATCAATCGCGCCTGCTCAGCGTGGCGTCCACCGTGCCTGAGGTGATGGTGATGAGACTGCCGGGCTTCGCCGCAGAGTCTGTAGTTCTTGCACTTGTCGTATGTGCGGTCCTGTACATCGTCGACAGGGTCGGTTCGGTGTCCTCATCTCGCGCCTTGTCTACCGCCGCAGCGTGTTGCGGGATCCTGTCGTGGAGTCCCTTTGTTCTGCAGATGTCCTTCATCGCAGGCGAGGTCGACCCACCGGACTTTCGCCCGACGTTCGAGTTCTATGGCTCGATCGCCGCTGTGCTCGTGCTTGTTGCGGCCGTGGACGACTCATCTACCTGTCCTCCGATCCGAGGACGACTCCGCGCGACGTCGGCGCCTGACCCGCTTACTCGGGCTGATTCACCAGTGACGTGATCGACCGCGGACGCAAGCCCGGGGCGCGGGCGGTTGCGGACGCAGCTGACCAGGACCGTGCGCCGCACCCACGCCAACTCCTGTGAAACCTGTGGCGCTCCGCGAGTGCCGGCGGAGTTGCGGTCCGGGCTCGTCGTCGCGCGCTCGAAGTGGCCCGCCGGCGACAGACCCGGAACCGGGAGCTATGGACCGCGCCGAGCGCGGAGCGCAATACACCAGCTGGCTCTTCGGTAACCGACTACGCCGAGCCGGGCTCATCGAGGATGTACCGCGGCCGGCGGAACCAGCGACCCCGAGGCTGATACCACGCGATCGCCGGACCATCCTCCTTCCAGCCGGGTACGAAGCAGCGTGATGGCGTGTCTTCGCGGCGATCCTCGCCGTCGGGGCGGGGATCTGCTTTACTTCGGGGAATCACGTGGCCTGGGGGGCTGTCGCGTCCTCGGGGTTGCTCGCCATCCGACAACGGAGTTCCCCCCGATGCCTGCACGTCCCTGGCGCCGTCACCTCGCGATCGCCTCGATCCTGGCCCTCTTTCTCACGGGAGCCATCGCGACTCCCGTCTCGGCTCGAACTCCGGACGACGCGGTCGTGGCGTCGGGAGAGGACTGGACGGTCGAGCGCGCGCCCGGCGGGTACACCGTGACGCTCCGGCTCGACGAGCCGCTGCCCATCGTGAGCGATGCGCCCACCATCGTCGTGGACGGCGAGCCCATCGGCATCGCACGCACGAGCGACCGGGGCCGCACCCTGACCGTGACCACGTTCGACGACCGCGCGGCGTCGGCGCGCGAGGTGGCGAAGGGCTGGGCGTCGAGCCCGGGTCCGAAGGCGGGGGAGGAGTCGGGCCGCTCGGGCCAGCGCCGCGCCCCCGAGACGGAGAACGACGAACTCCGGAAGCAGCTCGAAGCGCTCCCCGCGACCGAGCCGATCACGGATCCGTCAGAGCCCGGACCCTACGACGTGGTCGAAGTCGAGTACGACTTCGGGGACCGCTCGGTTGCGCTGGCGGGATACCAAGGCACTCGGGGTGAGGTGGCGGGCAAGCTCTACCTGAGCCGGGCCACCGGCCCGCGACCCGTCGTCGTCTTCCAGCACGGGCGCCACGCCACGTGCGGCGATGCGGCCACGGGGGAATCGGAGCTGAACTGGCCCTGCGCCGACGACCAGCTCGTGATCCGGTCCTACCTGGGATACGAGCAGACGGCGCGTGCGCTCGCCTCGCACGGGTACGACGTCGTCTCCGTCTCGGCCAACGCCATCAATGCGACGGATGCCGAGTTGACGCTCGATCAGGGCGCCCAGGCCCGGGGTCGCCTCGTCCTGGACACCCTCGACATGCTGGACGCCTTGAACCGGGGAGACGCCGTGGAGTTCGCGGACGTGACCGAGGGCGCCGATCCCATCGTGCGCAGCTTCGATGAGGCCCTGCAGCGCGCCGTGGTGCGCGCAGATCAGCCGGCACGCCCGTCGGGGCTGACCGCGTCCGATCTCGCGGGGCGTTTCGATCTCACCCGGGTCGGTCTCATGGGTCACTCCCGCGGGGGTGAAGGCGTCGTGACGGCCGCGCAGCTCAACGCCGCGTCGGACGACCCGTTCGGCATCCGGTCCGTCCTCCCGCTCGCGCCGACGGACTTCGCCCGCCGCACGGTGTCCGACGCGACGACGCTGGTGGTGCTGCCCTACTGCGACGGCGACGTCGCCGATCAGCAGGGACAGAAGTACATCGACGATTCGCGGCGTGCCTTCGACGACGATGTTCTCCGTTCCGCGATGTGGGTGATGGGGGCCAACCACAACTTCTTCAGCAGCGTATGGACACCGGGCGAGTACCCCGCGGGCGCGTCGGACGACTGGCCCGCCTTCGACGATGCCTCCGCATGCGCGACGACCTCCCCGACGCGATTGAGCGCCGCTGAGCAGTACCAGGTCGGAGTGTCCTACATGACGGGCTTCTTCCGCCTGACACTCGGCGGCGAGGACGAGTTCCGTCCCCTCTTCGACGGCTCACGTCGCCCATCGACGACGCTCACGCCCTTCGCGGACGTGCGCGTCATGGCGACGCAACCCGCCGCGTCGACCCGCCTGATCAGCGATTACGTCAGCGGAGTGGGAGAAGCGGTCGCCGAGGGGGTCGCGGTGGTGGAACCCTGCTACGGATCCGGCCCGTTCGTCTCCGGTCCTTCCTGCACCTACCGGTCCGAAGCGCAAGCGCCCCACTGGTCGGCGGCGCTCCTGGCCACCGCCGTTCCGGCGCTGACGGCGACGCTCTTCACCTGGGATGGCGCATCCGGACGGATGGTCGGGCCGGGCGCGGACGCGCGTCTGCGCTTCCTCGTGCCCGAATCCCAGCGGGACGTCAGCGATCTCGAGCAGCTGACCCTGAAGGCCGCACCCTCGGACGTGGTGAGCGCCGGGACCGACTTCTCGATCACCGTGATCGACGGATCCGGCGGGTCGTACTCCGTCGACGCGTCCGCGCTGAACCCGTACGCGGTGAACCGGATGCCGGGCGGGTTCTTCCTCCTCGACAAGGTCGTGCTGCAGCAGATCACTCTTCCCCTGGCGGAGGTGAGCGGTGTCGACCTCACCGATGTGCGGGAGGTCCGGCTCACCGCCGGCGTCGGTGCCGACGGCGTGGCCACGGGGGGCGTGTTCCTCAGTGACCTCGCGTTCGATTCGCCCTCGGCGGGAACGCCGATGCCGATGGCGCGACCCGGGGTCAACATGGCTCCGACCCGGGTCGACGAGGGGGCCGAGCCGTGGACGGCGCATGTCGCCGTATGGCTGGACCGCGCGTGGGACGTCCCGGTGTCGGCCTACGCCAATACGGTCGTCTCGCCGTGGCAGAGCGCCCCCACCGGTACCGGCTCCACACGCGTGACCTTCGCTCCCGGACAGACGTGCCTCGCGGTGCCCGTGCAGATCGCGGGTGACACACGGTCGTCGGCGCAATCCGCGGCGACCGTTCTGACGTCGTCGACGACCACGTCGTCGGCGGTATCGGGCACGCGTGATTTCTCGGAGCTGACCATCCGGGAGGACGACGGGGTCGAGGGGGAGGAGGAACCCGTGCCGGCGTTCGGGGTGCAGGGCGACGTCTGCGACGAGTGGGAGGCTTCACGGATCCCGGGGACCCTTGCGACGTCGGATGCCGAGCCCGCGCGCGGTGATCGGCTGCACTTCACCGCGACCGGCTTCCGAGCAGGAGAGGCGGTCACCGTGACCCTCGGCGGCACGGTCCTCCCGGCCGTCCTCGCCGACGCCGACGGGACGGCGGTCATCGACACGGTCATCGCCGCCGACGCCGCTCTCGGCGCGACGACAGCCCGGGCCGAAGGCGCCGGATCGGCTCGTGTCCAGGAGGCGACGCTGACGGTGCAGGCTCTCGCCCCGACGCCCACCCCCACTCCGACGCCCGAGCCGAGCGACATGCCCACACTCTCCCCGACATCCGAGCCCCGACCGTCCGAACTGCCCGCGGCGGTCGGTCGTGCGGACCTTCCGCAGACGGGCATGGACAGCGGGCTGTGGATGCTGGCCGCGATCGGCGGAGCGTTGTTCACGGCTCTCGGCGGAGGTGTCGTCCTGGTGAACCGGCGGCGAAGCGGCAGATGAGGGCTCTGCCGCACAGCGAGAGCGGCGACCTGCAGCGCGCGACGTGCGGTGATCGACACCGGGATGCCGAGCCCCGCCGACATTGCCGGGAGTCGGGCGCTTCTCGCGGTAGCATCCGAATCGGCATCCGGTTCCGGCTTCCTCCCGAAAGAAGGTCCCCGTGGCTCGTTCATCCTTCGCCGTGGCAGGACTCGTCGCGCTCGCCCTCGTCGCCACCGGCTGCGCCGCATCGACCGATCCCGCTCAGCCCGCCGGAGGGTCGCCTTCATCGAGCTCGGCGGCATCCGGTGGTCTGCATGCGCTGCCGCCCACGATCGTGTCACCCGGCGAGCTGGACGGTGAGGACGTGTCCGTCATCGTCGGGACCGCTTTGGTCATCGCGGTCGACGACGGCACCGAGGACCAGTGGCGCGGAACCACCGCCGACCCGTCGATCGCGGAGTTCTCGGCCGGGGGCTCGGATGAAGGCGCCACGTTCCGGCCCGGGTTCGAAGCGCGTGAGATGGGCATGACCGAGGCCACCCTCACGGCCCCGGATGGCAGCGAGATCGCCTTCACGATCTCGGTCGTCGCTCCCTGACGTCGCTGGCCGGGTCGGGATGCCGGCAGATCCTCGAAGGCGGTCCGCATGACGAGGCGCCGACGGCCTCGTCGAGTCTAGGCACGTGCCCTCGAGTCGGTCGGTGTCAGGCGATCAGCGAGGCAAGCTCGTGCTGGCGTCGACGGGCACGCGCGGCGACCTCAGCGGTGTCCACGGTCGTGACGACACCCTCATCGACGACCTGCACGCCCTCCACGTAGACCTCGGTGACATCGCGGCCACTGGCGCATTCGTAGAGGAACGCCTCCTCCGAGTCGTAGCCCCACGCGTCCGGACTGTCGAGTGAGACGACGACGATGTCGGCGCGCTTGCCGACCTCGAGCGAGCCGATGGCATGGCCCAGACCCATCGCCCGCGCGCCGCCGATCACGGCCATCTCGAGCGGCTCCTTCGGATCGATCTCGTTGCGATTGTGACGGGAGACGCCCTCGACGAGTTGCTGCCCGACGCGCGCGATCATGGCGACACGGAAGAGATCGAGCGTTCCGAGCGCTGCGACTCCGTCTGTTCCGAGACCGATGTCGACGCCGCGACGCCACATTCGTACGGCTGGGGCAGGCCCGATGCCGAAATTGCCCTTCGCGCAGTGGGCTGCAGAGACGCCGTGCTCGGCGTATGCGGAGATGTCGCCGTCGCCGACCATGACCGAGTGCGCACCGTGGAGGGTGTGGTCGAAGACGCCGATGGCCTGCAGGTATTCGACCGGGCGTGCACCGAAGTTCTCGAGGGCGTGGTCGATCTCGTAGCTGCCCTCGACCAGGTGGGTGTGCACCTTGACTCCGCGGGCCCGGGCTTCGCGGTGGATGTCCATGACGAGTCCGGTCGAGCACGCGACGATCTGACGCAGCGACATGCCGCCCGTGACCCTGATCGAGCCGTCGGATGCGGCCGGCAGCTTCTCGACCACGTCGATGTTGCGCTGGAGCGCCTCGTCGCTGCTCAGCTGCATGGACTCGACGATCCGGTTTCCGCCGTCCATCGTGTTCTGACTCACGATTCCTCGGATGCCGGTCTGCCATGCGGCATCGGCCATGGCGAGCGGGTGCGGCCCTCCCGACTCGAAGAAGGAGGTCGTGCCGGTGGCGAGCATGCTCGAGTAGGCAAGCTGACCGGAGAGCGCTACGTCGTCCTCCGACAGGTGGGATTCGAAAGGCACGAGGTACTCGCGCCACGTCGGAACGCGCAGGGCACTGCGCCGGCGCAACGCGGTGAGCAGGCCGCGCATCATCGTCTGCGCGGTGTGGATGTGGGCATCGACGAGACCGGGCATCAGGATGCGGCCGGCCATGTCGCGGCGCGTCGTCGCGACGACGCGCTGGCGCAGATCGACGACGGAACCGATGTCGACGATCGCGCCGCTCTCGATTGCGACGGCGCCGCCATGCACAACCGTCCGGTCGTCGTCGAAGGTGACGACGACGGCGTTCTCGAGCACGAGGTCAGCGGTGCGGGGTGTCATGTGTGTATCTCCGGTAGCGGGGTCAGACGGCGATGCCGAGTCGGCGCTGGACGAACCCGTCGAGCCAGCCGATGACGGCGTAGGCGACGAGGGCGACGATGACGACAAGAACGCCGGCTGCCCAGAGCGTGTAATAGTCGGCCGTGATGGAGGCGCGGGTGAGCATCTGGCCGATGCCCTTTCCGGTTGCGAGCCACTCGGACAGCAGCGCCCCGCCCAAGGCGTTCGGGACCGCGATCCGGGCGGCTGCCGTGATGGAGGGCAGGGCGTACTGCAGGCGCACGAGCAAGGCGGTCTGCAGGGTCGATCCGCCCGATGCCCGCACGACGTCGATGGCGCCCGCCGGCACCGTCTTGAGTCCCGTCATGACCGTGACGAGCGTCGGGAAGAAAGTCACGAGAGTCACCAGCACCGTCACCCCCAGAAGTCCGCGCCCGAACATGAGCATGAGCAACGGTGTCAGGGCGAGCAGGGGAACGGAGCGCAGGACGACGGCGACCGGCATGAACGCGCGTCCGATCGGGGGCGCCGCGACGAAGAGGATGGCGACGGCGATCGCGATCGTTGTTCCCGTGATGAAACCGACGGCCGCGTCGAGCAGCGTCTGCGAGAGTCCCCGGCCGAACTCCTCCCAGAACTTCACGGCAGGTGCTCCCGACAGCGGATTCCCGGCGAAGAGGAACGTCCAGATCTCGCCCGGTGTGCGCGTGAAGAACGCCGGCAGACCGAAGACGCTGCGCAGCGACTGCCAGAACCCGACGAGCAGGATGACACTCACGATGCCGGCGACGAGCGATGGTATGGGCCTCAGCGGAGAGGTCTCCGTTCCCGCGATCTGCGTGCCGACACCGGCACCCTGGCCGGCCCAGGGCACGAGCACGCGCGCCAGGAGCGTGACGATCCCATAGCCGACGGCCGCGAGAGCGCCGATGAAGATGGCGATGGCCCACGTGCGATCGATGAGGAACGATTGCTGCGCGGTGACGATGATGGCGCCGAGACCGCGGTCCGCACCGAAGAACTCGCTGATGACGGCACCCAGCACGGCAGCGGGTACCGCGATCTGGAGGCCCGCCACGAGCTGTGGCACAGCACTCGCGGCGCGCACATGGCGAAGACGCGCGAGGTTTCTTCCGCCCGATGCTGTCACGACATCGAGCGAGGCGGCATCCGCTGATCGAAGGCCCAGCAGCAATCCGACCAGGAGCGGGAAGTACACCTGCAGCGCCGCGATGACCGTACGCGACATGTCAGTGGGCAGGGAGACGAGCAAGATGGGCGCGATCGCCACAAAGGGAATGACATGGATCACCAGGGCGACCCGCATGATGATCGGCTCGCTCACCGGCAGCACGAGGCAGAGACAAGCCAGGGGCGCCATGACGGCCACGGCGGCGACGAGCCCCGACGCCGCGACGCGCATCGTCGACGCCGTGTTGATGGCGATCAGGTTCCAGTCCGCGACGATCTGCGACACCAAGGTCCAGGGGTAGGGCACGATGGCGGTGCTCGAGAACGCCAGGGCGACGAGGCACCACACCCCGAAGAACCCGACGACCGCCGTGACGGGGGCCACGATGGGTCTCACCGTTCGTTCGGGCCCGCCCCGCAAGACGACTGCGGTGGTCATGCGGCCTCGCCCTGCACTGTCTTCGCCGAGAACAGCAGCTCGCTCAGCATGTCGCGATAGCCGTGGAATTCCGGCGTGCGCTGGGTCTCGGGCAGACGCGGGCGCGGCAGGTCGATCTCGACCCGGCTGACGATGCGGCCGGGCCGCGCCGCCATGACGAAAACGCTGTCTGCGAGGAACACGGCTTCGTCGAGCGAGTGCGTCACCAACAGGGTCGTGGTCGGGCGTTCGGTCCAGATGCGCTGCAGCTCGATGTTCATGGTGCGACGGGTCATGTCGTCGAGCGCGCCGAATGGCTCATCGAGCAGAAGCACCTTCGGCTCGAGCACGAGCGACCGCGCGATAGCGACGCGCTGCCGCATGCCACCGGAGAGCTGGGCGGGCCGTGCCTGTTCGAATCCTTCGAGCCCCGTGAGGGCGATGAGGTCGGCGATGGCCTTCCTGTCGACCTTGCGCCCCGCGACCTGGAGGGGTAGCGCGATGTTCGCCTCGACGCTGCGCCAGGGCAACAGCGCCGCGTCCTGGAACGCCACGCCGATCTGATGGGCCGCCTGTACGCGGTGCGGGGCCGTCCCGAGCACCGCCAACTCGCCCTCGGTCGGATTGTCGAGTCCCGCGAACATCCGCAGCAGCGTCGACTTGCCGCATCCGGACGGTCCGATCAGGGCCGAGAACGAACCCGCGGTCGTGTCGAGGTTCACGTCGGCCAGTGCTTCGACCGCACCCCTTCGCGTGGGGAAGAGTTTGCGGACCCCGCGCGTCGTGAGGCCCGATGCCGGGTGCATCAGAGCACCTCTTCGCCGAGGCTCAGATCGAAGACGTCGACGGCACGCGTCGTGATCCCCACCGTCGTGTAGAACTGCTGGAGTCTCTCCAGGCCCGCCTCGTCGACCTTGATGAGTCCCTGCTCGCTGTTCGCCTGGGCCAGTTCGGCCCATACCTTCGCGCCCTCGACCTGCGTCTCCAGCTCGAGCCCGAGCTGCTCGCCGTATGCATCCCAAACGACCTGGCCGGCGCCCTCGGGATCTGCGACGGTGTCCTCGGCGCCGGCTTGGAGCGCGGTGAGCATCGAAGCGATGAGGGCGCGCTCGTCCGGATCTGCGAGCGACGACTCTCGGACGACGAGCAGTCCGCTCCAGCGGTTGTAGCCGTAGTCGGCGAGAGGGATGCTCCGCACGTCGTAGCCCTGCGCGGCGAGTACGACGGGTTGGTTTGCGAGGGTGCCGGTGATCGCGTCGACTTCGCCGGAGGCGAGGGATGCGGGGTCGGATCCGGTCATGACCTGTTCGATCTGGTCCGCGTCGACACCGACCAGGTCGAAGAAGGGGCCGTAGACGACCGCGTCTGTCTGCGACATGCCCAGCGAGCGCCCCTCGAGATCGGTGATGTCTTCGATCCCGGAATCGGCGAGGGTCACGACGGCCGACGACGTGGTCTGGTAGATGGCCCCGATCGCGACGAGCCCTGAGCCCGCCGCCGCAGAATTGGCGAGCACCTCCGCGGAAAGGATGCCCATGAGTGCGTTGCCTCCGGCGATCTGCGCGTCCGCCGTGACGTCCGGCCCGCCGGGGAGGATCTCGACGTCGATGCCCTCGTCTTCGAAGTAGCCCTTCTCGTCTGCGACGATCACGGCCATGTTCTCGACGTTGGGCAGCCATCCGAGCTGTATCGCTGCGGGGGACAGCCCGCCGTCGCCGGACGCGTCGGGGGCGGAGGAGCAGGACGTGACGATCAGGGTTGCGGCCAGAAGCAGGGAGCCTGCAGCGAGGGGGCGTGTGATTTTCATGCGGTGTCTCCTGTATGGGGTTGAGCGACGTGTCAGACGGCGAGGGCGTCGATGAGGATGTCGCGGTGGAAGGTTTGGGGAATGACGACCGGAGGGCGATCGCTCGTCGCGTCGAGGTGGTCGACCAGGGTCCCGCCGTGCGCGAGGCCGCCGTCGCGCACGACGTGGATCCTGTGCGCGACCGACGTCGCGACGCACTCGGGTCGGAGTGCGACCGCCATGGCGAGGGGGTCCGCGCGGCCGAAGGTCTCATTGGCGGCATAGGCGGCGTCGTTCGCCATTCGATGCTCGTGGAGTGCCCGCAGGGTGCGCGCCTCCACGGAGTCTCCCGACCACATCCGTGCGAGCTCGGAGGCGGTGAATCGCGTCTCCAGCGACGTGTCCCAGGTCAGTAGCGTCACGTCACGCATGCGTGACAGCGTCACTTCTGCGGCTTCTGCGTCGGCGAAGACGTTGAACTCGGCGTTGAGCGAGGCATTGCCGAATTGGGCGGGTGAGCCTCCCATGATCGTCACCGAGCGGACGAGGTCGGGAAGAGCCGGTTCAAGCAGCACCGCCAGCGCGAGATTTGTGAGCGGGCCGAGAGCGACGATGTCCAATTCACCGACATTGGCTCGCGCGGCATCGACGATGGCGCTCGCGGCGGGCGGCCCTTGGACCTGCGCTGTGGCCCGTTCGCGCGGGAAGCCGGCGAGACCATCGTCACCGTGTATGTGTGCCGCGTCGACGGTGGGTCCTACGAGCGGAGTCGCGGCTCCGCGGAAAAGCGGCACGGAAGGGGCCCACTGAGCCAGCAGCCATTCCGCGTTGTCGGTGACGCGGTCGAGCCCAACATTTCCGGCGATGGTCGTGACGATGAGCTGGTCGTGGGCGACCGAGCGCGTCGCCATCGCCAGGGCGTGGGCGTCGTCGATGCCGGGATCGGTGTCGATGAGAAGCACGGGCGGAGTAGTCCTTCACTGCAAGCGGGTGAGCCAAATCGATTTGTCATGACGGTACGCTTACCGGAGAACGCAAAGCAGCCACGAAACGGGAAAGTTACATGCCGGGAACGAGATCTTCACCGAGCGGCGACGGCACGCGCCCTGCGCGGGCGACGATCGCCGACGTCGCCCGGGAGGCGGGGGTCTCACGGACGACGGTTTCCCACGCCCTGTCCGGCAAGGGCCGCGTCGACCCGTCGACGCGCGCCCACGTGCGCGAGGTGGCGAATTCCCTCGGGTATCACCCGAGTCCGCGAGCGCAGAGCCTGCGGCGGGGCAGATCAGGAATGGTTGCGATCATGACGGCGTTGCCGCCGGAGATCGTCGGTGAGCACTCGGAGATGGGCTTCCTCCTCGACATGGCGATGCCCGCCGCACGCGCGCTCCTCGAGCACGGCGTCTCACTCGTCCTCGTCCCGCCCGGTGCGGCCCCCCGACATATCGACGAACTCGATATCGACGGCGCGATCGTCATCGATCCCCGGGTCGATGATGCGCACTGTCGGCGCCTCGCGGCGCGTGGTGTACGGGTCGTCACGGTCGGGATCGCCGAGGGAACGGGTGCGGATGCGGGCATCGACAGACGCATCCCCGACGGTGATCCCATGCTCGACCACCTGGAGGCTCAGGGGGCTCGCGAGATCGCGGTCATGCTGAGTTCGCAGGCGCACAGCATCGCCGTACATCTGGCCGGCATGCTCGACGAGAGGGACGGTCGATGGGGTTCCGCGCGTGTGCGCGTCATCCACGTGGACGCCGCGAGCGGTGAGGAGGGAGGCCGCGAGGCCGCGGCAAGACTCCTCCGCGAGCACCCGGAGACGGACGCGGTCTATGCGCCGCTCGACGCGTTCGCGGTCGGAGCCGTGGAGGCGGCGAAGGCGGCGGGTCTCGATGTCCCCGGCGACCTCATGGTCGCGACCAACTACGACGGCCCTCGCGCCGCTGCATCTCAGCCGCGGCTCACTGCCCTCGATCTGCGCCTTGCCGAGACGGCGCTCCTCGCCTCCGACCTTCTCGTCCGGACGCTGGCCGGGGAGGAGCCTGACATCGTGATGGCGCCGGCGCCCGCGCTCATCGCTCGTGCATCGACCCTCAAGAAGAAGGACAACGCCCCGTGACGCCGATCGTCTACCTCGCAGGCCCCGAGGTGTTTCTTCCCGCAGGTCTGGAGCTGATCGAGCGCAAGCGTGAGCTGGCGCGAGTCCATGGATTCGAGCCGACGCAGCTGCCGGCCGAGATGCTGCCGGTCGAGGCGGAGGACGCCTACGACCGCGGTGTGCAGATCAGCATGCTGAACGAGCGTCGCATGGACATGGCGACGGTGTGCATCGCCAATCTCACGCCGTTTCGCGGTATCAGTGCCGATGTCGGAACGGTGTATGAGCTCGGCTACATGGCGGCGCAGCGCAAAGCCGTCTTCGGCTACACGAACGACCCGCGCCCGTACCGTGACCGCGCCGCCGATCACTACGCCGCATCGGGTCCGGTCGAGCCCGACGGCGAGGGCGTGTTGAGAGCGCCGGATGGTCAGAAGGTCGAAGACCACAGGATGGCCGACAACCTCATGCTCGACGGAGGAATCTCCCTCAGAGGCGGACGATTCGTGCGCGCCGCCGTTCCGGCGGCGTGGGACGATCTCACGGCATTCGAGGCGTGCCTCGAGGTGGCGCGCGATGCCCTCGCGGGTGCGTGATTGCACCCTCCTGGAGCGAGCATCGATTCCGCGAAGGCTCCCTGCGACCTCGACCGATTGTCGCGCGCCCGCCCATCGCCGCACATGGCGGGTGCGGGCCTGAACTCACGCTCGCGGTTTCTGCTCCGCGGCCGACTTCCCGGCATCCGCTCGCTCTTCGCGTCGGCGCCCGGCGCGCGCGACGAGGAACAGCACCGAGCCGACGACGATGTACGCCAGCGCGCCGAGCCACACGACTCCCGTCTGCTGCGTGAGCAGGACGATGCTGGCGATGATCGCCAGCACCGGGACGACCCGCGGGACGCGGAAGTGGGGGTGGTCGACGACGTCCTTCTTCAGGACGAGCACACTGACGTTGGCGGCCAGGAAGACCAGGAGCAGCAGCAGAACGGTCGTCTCCGCGAGCGTGCCGACATCACCCACGAACGACAGGGCGATCGTCATGCCCGACACCACGAGAATCGACACCCACGGTGTACGGCGGCGGGGGAGCACCCGACCGAAGACGCGGGGCAAAAGCTCCGACTCGGCGAGGCCGTAGCCGACGCGACTGGCCATCACCATGAACAGCAGCGCGCCGTTGGCGATCGCGACGAGCGCGATCGTGCCGAACAGCCACGACGGCACGGCGAACCCGCTCGCGGCGACGACATCGAGGAGGGGTCCGCTGGACTCGGCGAGGTCGGCGGGTTCGACGACGATGACGGCGCCCAGGGCGATCAGCAGGTAGATCACGGCCGCCGTGCAGATCGCGCCGAAGAGTGCCCGCGGATACGTCCGTGACGGGTTCTTGACCTCCTCGGCCATGTTGGCCGCGGCTTCGAAGCCGAGGAAGGAGAAGAAGGCGATCACCGATGCGGCGAAGGCGCCCTGCAGGGGCGGCACATCGGGCGCGAACTCGAAGACGCGCCCGGGTTCACCGCCTCCGCTTCCGAACACCAGGGCGGCCACCACGATGACGATGACCAAGCCGGTGACCTCGATCATGGATGCCACGAGGTTGGCTCCGAGCGACTCTCGCACCCCGCGCAGGTTGATGAGGGTCAGGACGACGATGAAGGCGACCGCCGCGGGGATCGGGGGAACGTCGACCAGCGCGGCGAGATAGTCGCCCGCGAACGCGTTGGCGAGAGAGGCCGCCGTCGTGATGCCGGAGGCCATCATGAGGAATCCGACGAGGAACGACAGGTACGGGACACCGAACGCCCGATCCACGTATCGGGCCGCTCCGCCGGCGTGCGGGTACTTGGTGATCAACTCGGCGTAGGTGCCCGCCGTCAGCAGCGCGACGACGAGGGCGATGAGCAGCGGCAGCCAGATGACCCCGCCGACATCGGTGGCCATCGTCCCGACGAGGGTGTAGATGCCGGCACCGAGGGTGTCTCCGACGATGAAGGCGAACAGCAGGGGGCCGGTGACGACGCGCTTGAGCTTCCCCTCGGAGAAGGGGGGAGTGTCGATGTCCGTAGGCATCGTGACAGTTCACGCGTCGCGGGGCGCGTGCGCAAGTCGTTCCGTTCTCCGCGCGTATGTGCTTAGCGTTCTTCTGTCGGTGCTTCGTCGCGCGCGAAACCGCGGGAAGACGGCGATGCTCGCCGGCTCAGAGGGCCGCCTCATCGAGGTCACCTTCTCCGTGGTGCTGCCCTGAGATCGATCGACCTGACCCACCGCAACGGAGTCAGTAGCGCGCGAGCACCGACAGGAGGGGATCGCCCGCGGGCGCCTCCGGTCGCAGCGCCTGGGTCTCCACGCCGTCGAGGTGGGCGGCGACGTGATCGGCGGCCCCAGCGCCGTCGCCGGCGGCGAGGAGGGCGATGAGCTCGTCGTGTTCGTCGATCGAGGCGCCCTGGTCGATGTCGCGGCCGTAGATCGTCAGGATGAGGGCGGTCCGCGAGACCACCTCTGACATGTAGCGCTGCAGCAGCGCGTTTCCGCTCTCACGGGCCAGCAGGATGTGGAACTCGCCGCCCAATCGAGCGGATGCCGCGCTCTGGCGGGCCGTCCACGCTTCGCGTTCCGCGCGAGCGTGGGCGCGAAGCCGGTCGTGGATGCGATCGTCCCACCGCGCGGCGACGCGCAGCACCGCCTCCCGCTCGAGCGCCCGCCGGACGACGAAGGCGTCCCGGGCCTCCTCGATCGTGGGATGGGCGACCTCCGCCGACCGGCCGTGCGGGGAGTCCACGAGGCCGTCGCTCACGAGTCGCGCGAGAACGGTGCGCACGAGGGTCCGGCTGACACCGTAATGCGCCGCCAGGGTCTCCTCGCCGAGCTTCGTCCCCGGCGTCAGCGCCCCCTCGATGACGGCGGCGCGTACCGACGCGTACGCGCGCTCCGCGCGCTCCGTCGGCGTCTCGATGTCGTGAGCTGTCTTCTCTGCCACGGAAGAACTGTATACGGCAGCTGGCGGAATGCCCGTCGGTAGCGAGCTGGGAGGCAGAAACATCCCCGAATCATGAGCGAAACGCCCTCGACCTGTATACGCGATACAACCATGGCTGTATACAGAAAGGCGCACCGATGAACCTGACACTGACGGAGCAACAGCGCGAGCTTCTCGACCGTTCCGTTCTCGCCGGGGAGGCGAAGACGGTGAGCGACCTCGTGAGCATCGCCCTCCGTGAGACCGCGGAGGGCGTGGCATCCCGTCCCCTCCCCGGATCGCCGCGGATCGAGCGCGCCTGGCGCGACGACCTCGGCTTCACGGCCGGACCTGAGCGCGTCGTACGTGCCGAGCATCGGCTTCTCCCGGGCACGGGGAAAGCCTTCGAAGTCCGCGCCGGGCAGATCCTCCGCGTGGCACAGGTCGAGGGCGACCAGTGCGCCGACCTCAATGTCTTCTCGCTGCACGACTATCGCGAGGCGATGCACGTCGGCCGCACCCGCACGCTGCACGGCATCCACCCGGGGGAGGGGTCCTTCCTGTGGTCCGCGCCTCCACGTGAGCGGGCGATGATGTTCCTGCTCTCCGATGTGGCGGGCCTGAACGACACGCTCTTCCCGCGCTGCAGCGCGGCGATGTACGAGTCGATGTTCGGTTTCGCCGAGCACACCAATTGCGCCGACATGCAGGCGGAGGCGCAGCGGGAGTACGGGCTGACCCCGGACGATGTGCACGACTCGTTCAACCTCTTCATGGCCACGCGCGTGAACGCGGACGGATCGATCGAGGTGGTCCACCAGCACACCCCGGCGACGGCCTACGTCGAACTGCTCGCCGTGATGGATGTGCTCGCCGTGCCGAACGTCTGCGGAAACGACATCTTCCGCACGAGCAACTACTCCCTCCGGCCGCTGGATGTGACGGTGTTCGACGCCGCGGAGTCCGACCTCGACCGCGTGCCGCCGCTTCAGGTCCACCGCGCGCAACGCACCCCGGCCGACTTCGCGCAGCCCGAAATCCGCGTCGAGCGGCGCCTGAATCGCGATCCTTCCTACGAGCCCCGGTTCCCGCGTACCCCGGTGAAGGTCGAGAACGTGGCCGTGGAGTTGGCGGATGCCGACCTCGCTCGCTTGCGCGCGCACGCGCGCCGCGACCTATACGGCGACGACGACGAGGCTGCTCTCCGGGACATCGTCCTCAGCTGGTGGGTGCAGAGCCATGCATGACGTCGAGGACGTCGACGCCCTGACCCCGTACGAGCGCTACAAGCTCATGGCCTCCCTCATCGTCCCGCGCCCGATCGCGTGGGTGACGACCCTGAGCGCGGAGGGGATCCCCAACGCGGCTCCCTTCTCGATGTTCGCGATGGTCGGCGAAGACCCTCCGCTCGTGATGGTCAGCATCGACCGCCTCCCCGACGGTGCGCGCAAGGACACCGCGGCGAACATCGACGCCACCCGCGAGTTCGTCGTCCATCTCGTCGACCATCCTTTGGTGGAGTCGATGGATGCCACGAGCGTGCGGTATCCGCCCGAGGTGGACGAGCTCGCGCTCCGGGGGATCGCGACGGTGCCCGCGGCATCCGTCCGTCCGCCCGTCATCGCGGATGCGCCGGTCGCGCTCGAGTGCGTCCTCTGGTCGCGCATGGACATTCCGAGCCGCGAGATCTACTTCGGGCGAGTCCAGCTCCTCCGCACCCGCCCGGGTCTCGTGGACCGCTCGCGGATGCGGGTGCGGCTCACCGACTACGCCCCGGTCGCGCGGTTCGGGGCGAGCTTCTACACGACCACGCGCGATCGCTTCACCCTCACCGGCGACCCCGCCACCGACATCGACACTCTCTGACCCGCCCCGTCACCCACGTACCAGGAGAACCCCATGCGCAGACTCGCTCGTCCCCTGTCCGCCCTCGCTGCCGGCGCGATCGTCGCCGGCGTCCTCACCGGCTGCGCCTCGACCGGCAGCGCGGAAGCCCCGTCCGACGGCGCGGGCCTGTCCGTCGGCGCCGTCGACCTGTCCGAGGCGTGCCCGGCCACGGTCGTGATCCAGACCGATTGGAACCCCCAGGCCGAGCAGGGCGGCCTGTTCGGCCTCCTCGGCCCCGATGCCCGAATCGACGCCGGGAAGAAAAGCGTCTCCGGGCCGCTCATGGCGAAGGGGGAGTGGACGGGAGTGAACGTCGAGATCCGCGCCGGCGGACCCGCGATCGGCTTCTCGGGCGTGCCGGCACAGATGTACACCGACCCTGACATCCTGCTCGGATGGGTGAACACGGACGACGCCATCGCGGCATCCGACACCCTGCCGACGACCGCCGTCATGTCGACCTTCGAGAAGGCGCCCTGGGCGATCATGTGGGATCCGGAGACGTACCCCGACGTGCACTCCATCGCCGACCTCGGGAAGACGGATGCCACGGTGCGGTACTTCGACGGCACCACGTACATGGACTACCTCACCGGTTCGGGCCTGCTGCGCACGGACCAGCTCGACGGGTCCTACGACGGCACGCCCGCGGCGTTCATCGCCGCGGGCGGCACGGCCGCGCAGCAGGGGTTCGCGACGGTCGAACCGTGGGTTTACGAGAACGCGATTCCGGAGTGGGGCCGCCCCCTCGAGTATCAGCTCGTCGCCGACACCGGCTACCCGATCTACGCTGTCGCTCTCGCCGCGCGCAGCGCTGACATCGAAGCCCGCGCGGATTGCCTCTCGATGCTGGTGCCGGTGATCCAGCAGGCGAGCGTCGACTACTTCGCCGATCCGGCAGCGGCGAACGCGCTGATCGTGTCCGCGGTGGAGCAGTACGACAACGGCTGGGTGTATCCCGCGGCGGAGGCGGAGAACTCCACCACGCAGCAGCGCGCACTGGGACTGGCCGCGAACGGTCCCGACGGGACGTTCGGTTCCTTCGACGAGGATCGGGTTGCCCGGGTGCAGTCGATCGTGACGCCGATCCTCACGGAGAAGGGCGTGGCGGTGCCCGCGGGTCTCACCCCGGAGCAGCTGGCCACCAACCGGTTCCTCGACCCGGAGATCGCGCTTCCCTGATTCCTCCTCTCCCGCGCAGACCGCGGTGCGACCTCGATCGCACCGCGGTCTGCTTTTACGTCGGCGAATGTGTTGATTCATGTGGTTTCGTGTTGTACTGTGTGGGAATCTTCGAAGGGGATCCCGTGTACGCAATGGAGCGCCAGCAGCTCATCGAGCGCGAGTTGCGCGAGATCGGACGCGTCAGCGTCATCGACCTCGCCCGTCGTTTCGACGTCACCACTGAAACCGTTCGCCGCGACCTCGACCGTCTCGAGCAGACCGGCGCTCTTCGACGGGTCCATGGCGGTGCCGTCGGGATCGACCGGGCGAGCACGACCGAGATCTCACTGGCGGAGCGGCGCCTTCGTCAGGGCGACGCGAAGCGCGCGATCGGCGCGGAGGCCGCGCGGCTGCTGAGTTCGAGTTTCCGCGGGTCGATCTTCATCGATGCCGGCACGACTCCCGCGGCCGTCGCCGCCGAGCTCCCGCTCGTGCTCGGCGACAGCGCCGGCGAGGTCGAGATCGTGACGCACTCGCTCGAGGCGGCGCACCTTCTCGCAGGCGACGACCGCGTCTCGCTCACCGTGATCGGCGGGAAGGTCCGCGGAGTGACCGCGGCGGCGGTCGGCGCGCACACCGTCCGCTCGATCGGCGAGCTGCGCCCCGACATCGCCTTCGTGGGCACCAACGGGCTGAGCGCGGGCTTCGGTCTCAGCACGCCCGACCCGGAGGAGGCGGCCGTGAAGACGGCGATCATCCGCGCCGCGCGGCGCGTCGTGGTCGTCGCCGACACCGCCAAGTTCGGCGAGGAACTGCTCGTGCGTTTCGCGCGGCTGGATGAGATCGACGTTCTCGTGACGGACGGCGCGCCGCCCGCCCCGCTGGCCCAGGCCCTCGCCGACGCCGACGCGGAGGTGCGTGTCGCATGATCGTCACCCTCACTGCCAACCCGTCCGCCGACCGGGCCGTGCAGCTCATCGGGCCGCTCGTGCCCGGCGAGGTGCAGCGCGCCGAGTCCTCCCGGGAGGACGCCGGGGGCAAAGGCGTCAACGTCGCGCGGGTCGTGTCGGCCGCCGGTGCCCCCGCGCGCGCCGTCGTCCCCGTGAACGATCACGATCCGTATCGCCTGCTCCTCGACGACGCCGGTGTCGACCTCGACCTCGTGCCGGTCGCGGGCCGCGTGCGCGCGAACCTCACGATCACCGACCCGCGGGGCGAGACGACCAAGCTCAATCTTCCCGGTGCCGAACTGTCCGCCGCCGAAGCCGAAGCCGTCACCGCGGGGGTGGTCGCGGCCGCGGAGAACGCCACGTGGTTGGTGCTCGCCGGTTCCCTGCCGCCGGGTGTTCCGGTGACGTTCTACGCCGACCTCATCGCCGCGGTGCGCGATCGCTGGGGTGCGAACGCCCCCCGGATCGCGGTCGACGCGTCGGGCGAGGCCCTCGCGGCCGTTGTCGACGCCGCCCGGCCCGACCTCATCAAACCGAACCACGAAGAGCTCGCGGAGCTCGTGGGCGAGGATGCCGGGGCCGACGGCGACGTCATCGCCGAGGCCGCACGGCGCGCGGCGGCCCTCGTGCCCGAGCGCGTGGCATCCGCTCTCGTGACTCTGGGGGCCGACGGTGCGCTCCTCTTCGACGCCGAGGGTGCGTGGCGGGGAATCGCTCCGCGCATCCAGGTGGCCAGCACCGTGGGCGCGGGCGACAGCTCGCTCGCCGGCTACCTGCTCGCCGACCTCGAGGGGGCTACCGCCCCCGACCGACTCGCCCGCAGCATCGCGTACGGCGCGGCCGCGGCGACCCTGCCGGGGACACAAGCCCCGACACCGGCCGACCTGCCCGACGGGCCGATCGCCGTGACCGCTTTCACCACACCCACCGCAACACCCTGACCACGAAAGGTCACAAGACAATGTCCGACATCATCACACCGGAGCTCGTCAGCCTCGACGTGCCCCTGGGGGCCGACAAGCAGTCGGTCATCCGTGCTCTGGCCGAGCGCGTCGTCGCGCAGGGCCGCGCGACCAGCGCGCAGGAGCTCTTCGACGACGCATGGGCCCGCGAGCAGAAGGACGAGACGGGCCTGCCCGGCGGCATCGGCATTCCGCACGCGCGCAGCGCGTCGGTCACCGAACCCACGCTGGCCTTCGCCCGGCTCGCTCCCGGCGTCGACTTCGGGGCACCCGACGGCCCCGCCGACATCGTGTTCCTCATCGCCGCGCCCTCCGGTGCCGACGAGGCGCACCTCTCGGTGCTGTCGCAGCTCGCCCGCAGCCTCATGAAGCCGGAGTTCACCGGCGGTCTGCGCGAGGCAGCGACGCCGACCGGCGCCGTCCGCCTCATCACGGAAGCCGTCACCCCCGCAGCGGCTCCCGCAGAGGGCCCGACGGCCGCCGCGCCGGCGGCCACGCGTGCCGAGGCCCGCACCGCCACGGCGACGAAGACCACCAAGATCGTGGCGGTCACCGCGTGCGCCACCGGCATCGCCCACACCTTCATGGCTGCCGACGCCCTGACCGCCGCGGGTGCCGAGACCGACGGCGTCGAGCTCGTCGTTGAGCCGCAGGGCTCCAGCGGCTACAAGGCTCTGCCGCAGAGTGTCATCGACGACGCCGACGCCGTGATCTTCGCCGTCGACGTCGACGTGCGCGAACCGCAGCGGTTCGCCGGCAAGCCCGTCATCCGCGCCGGTGTCAAGCGCGGCATCGAGCAGCCGCAGCAGCTCATCGCCGAAGCGGTCGCCGCCGTCGACAACCCGAACGCCGCGCGCGTCGCAGGTTCGGCCGCGGGGGCCACCGGAGCCGGTTCCGCCGCGCCGGTCGCCCAGCAGTCGGTCGGGCGCCGCATCCAGCGCTGGTTGCTCACCGGTGTCAGCTACATGATCCCCTTCGTCGCCGGTGGCGGTCTGCTCATCGCGCTCGGCTTCCTGCTGGGCGGCTACCAGGTCACCCAGAACGCCGCGAACGTCATCATCCAGAACTCGCTGTGGGACCTCCCCACCGAGGACATCACGTCGCCGCTCGGACCGGTGGGCCAGTACCTCGGCTCCGTCGCGTTCATGATCGGCGCGACGTCGATGGGCTTCATCGTGGCGGTGCTCGCGGGGTTCATCGCCTACGCGATCGCCGATCGCCCCGGCATCGCCCCCGGGTTCGTCGCCGGTGCCGTCGCCGTGCTCATGAACGCCGGATTCATCGGCGGCATCATCGGCGGTCTGCTCGCCGGCTTCATCGCGTGGTGGCTCGGTCGCTTCGACGCCCCGCGCTGGCTGCGTGGGCTCATGCCGGTGGTGATCGTGCCGTTCCTGGGCTCGATCTTCGCCTCGGGCCTGATGATCCTCTTCCTCGGCCGCCCGATCGCCGCGCTCATGGCGGCGCTCACCGATGGGCTGACCTCGCTCGCCGCCTCGAGCGCCGGCGCGATCGTGCTGGGTGTGATCCTCGGCCTCATGATGTGCTTCGACCTCGGCGGACCGGTCAACAAGGTCGCGTACGTTTTCGCCACGACGGGTCTCGCCGCCGCGACACAGTCGAACACCGCGCCGTACCTGATCATGGCCGCCGTGATGGCCGCCGGCATGGTTCCGCCGCTGGCGATGGCCCTGGCATCCACCGTTCTGGCCCGGGGCAAGTTCACCCCGGTCGAGCGGGAGAACGGGGCGGCCGCGTGGCTGCTGGGGGCGTCGTTCATCTCCGAGGGTGCGATCCCGTTCGCCGCGGCCGACCCGCTGCGCGTGATCCCCGCCTCGATGGTGGGTGGGGCGATCACGGGCGGACTGAGCATGCTCATCGGCGTGCAGTCGTTCGCCCCCCACGGCGGTGTCTTCGTGTTCTTCGCGATCAACCCGTTCTGGGGTTTTGCCCTCGCAATCGCGGCGGGTACGGTCGTGACGGCGCTCATCGTCGTCGCTCTGAAGGGCATCGGCCGCAGCACCAAGGACGCCGTCGTCGCCGAGGCTGCGCCGGCAGCCACGGTCGCGGCCTAACACCCCGTCGAATCGGAAGGATTCACCATGGCAGAACGTCAGGCCACCATCGCCAGCAGCTCGGGTCTCCACGCCCGCCCCGCGAAGCTCTTCGTGCAGGCCGTGCAGGAGAAGAAGGTGCCCGTCACCATCTCGGCCGCGGGCGGCCCCGACCTCAACGCCGGCAGCATCCTGTCGCTCATGGGCCTCGGCGCCGGTCACGGCACCGTCGTGACGCTCAAGGCCGAGGGCGAGGGTGCCGAGCAGGCGCTGGATGAGCTCGTCGCGCTGCTCGAGACCGATCTCGACGCGCAGTAAGCGTCACTCTCAGAGAACACCGGATGCCACGGGCCGCAGGGCTCGTGGCATCCGGTGTTTCGTGCGCGAGCGTATGCGGCGTGCCGAACTCCGGAGGAAATGCGCATGCCGGGTGGCCGGGAGGCGGCTGGCCGGGCGGTGCGGCGAAAACTCCGGAGTCCGGCACGCCGATCGGGTCAGATCTCCGTCGAATCCCCGGGGCCGAGATCGACGAACGTGCCGCCGTTCTGCTCCACGGCCCAGGTCAGACGTGCGTCGCCCATCTGCTTCCCGGCCACCGAGAGGGTCATGTCATGGGTGGCGAACGCGCGTTCCGGCTTGACAGCCATCACGTAGTCCATCGCGTCGGCGATCTTCAGCCAGGGGGCTCCGACGGGTGCGGCCAGGAGCTTCACGGTGGTGTGCTTGGGGACGACGTACGAATCCCCGGGGTAGTAGAAGGCGTCATTGACCAGGACGCCGACGTTGTCGACGACGGGGATCGACTCGTGGATGACTTCGTGCGTGCCGCCGAAGAACTGCAGGTGGAACGGATCGAGGTCGAGGGTGTCACCGGGATGCACGACGGTGATGTCGAATCCCGCGGCGGCCTTCTGCACGCCCGCGGGGCCGTAGATCGGCACACCGGGGTGCGCCTTCTGCAGGCGGGTGAGGTGCTCGGGCGTCCAATGGTCGGGGTGCTCGTGCGTGATGACGACACCGACGAGACCGGTGAGGTCTTCGAGCGGCGAGGTGAAGACGCCGGGATCGATGACGAGGGTGTGACCGGCCTCGGTGAGCACGAGGGCCGCGTGTTCGCGTTTGGTGACCTGCATACCGCGAGTCAACTCCGCGGTGGAGGAGCCTGCAACCACTGGACGTCAGGCGTTCCGGGTGGCACGGGGCCTTGCCGCCGGTTTCGCGTTCGCTCTTCCACCCGGGGGCTGAGCGCGGTACCGTGGGCCTGACACGCCCGGGCTGCGAGTCATTCGCGGCCCGATTTGTCGTGCGCGGCATCCGTAGTGCATACTTGAACGGTTGCGACGCGGCCCCATCGTATAGCGGCCTAGTACGCCGCCCTCTCACGGCGGTAACGCGGGTTCGAATCCCGCTGGGGTCACCAACGAAAAGAAAGCCTCGACCAAGTGGTCGGGGCTTTCTTTTCGTCTCGCCGGTCTTTCCCTGGCCGGTCGCTGGACCGGAGCACGCCGGTCCAGCGGAATCAGGCGTCCCGGGACTCGCGGCGACGCCGAAGGGCCCGGCGCACGGTCCAGACGATCAGCACGACGACCCCGGCCACGGCGAGCCAGGGAAGCAGGAAGCCGAGGCCGATCACGACGCCGTTGAGCGTCGCGACCAAGCCGTTCCATCCGGCCACGAGTCCGTCGCCGAAGCCGGCCGGGTCCGCGGCCACGGTCTGCGCGCGCTCGTTCAGCTGAACGCTGAGCGACGACATGGCCACCTGCGACTCGATCGACTGCAGCACCTGCCGGTCGGAGTCCAGCTGCGCCTGACGGTCCGCGAGCGCGTTCTCGGCCGCGATGAGGTCGGCCACCGACCCGGCCTGCCCCATCAGCTCGGTGAGCCGGGCGACGGATGCCTCGCCTGCGGCGACGCGCGCCCGGAGATCGACCGTCTGCTCGGTGACATCGGATCGCGTGACGCTCGTCGCGGTGACCTCGCCGATGCCGGAGAGCCCGTCCATGACCGAGGTGAGGGCGTCCGCGGGGACGCGGACGGTGATCCAGGCCGACGACACCGCGGCGGTCTCGGGCAGGGCACCGTCCAGGGGAACGACGCCCGAGCCGCCGCCGACCTGCGAGGACTCGACGTAGCCGCCCGCCGCGGTCGCCGCATCCGACACGCGGTCGATCGCGGCGCGCACGTCGTCGACCGCCACCGTGCTGGAACCGGTGGCGACGATGTCGCGTCCGTCTTGCGCCGCGATGCTCGAGGAGTCCGCCGTACCGCCGGCGGATGCCTCGGGAAGCGCCTCGCCGCTGACGTCACGCAAGCCGTCGCCGCGGGAGCTGTCGAAGCTGAAACCGGGGTCGACGGCGCCGCCGGCTTCGCTGACAGACGAACCGGACATCGTCGGTGTCGTCAGCGAGGGACCGATGACGGCTGCGATCGCGAGTACGGCCGCTGCCGCACCGATCCCGCCCCACGTCAGCCGACGGCGTCGGCGGCGGCCGGCGCGCTCGTGGGCGATGCGAGCGAAGACGGCGGATTCGATGGCATCCACGCGGTCGTCGTGGAGCGGGGGGAGTGTCGGGGTGGTCATGGGGTCTCCGTCTCCATCGCGGTGGCGCGCACCCGGGAACGGATGCGGGAGAGGCGGTTGCGCACGGTGCCGTGGGAGACGCCGAGCGAGTCGGCGGCGGCCTGATAGCCGTACCCCTCGGCAGCGCACAGCCGGAAGATCTCGCGGTCGAGGTCGCCGAGCCCCTCGACCGCGCCCAGGATCGCGGCGACGGTCTCGGCCTCGACGACCTGATTCTCGACGTCGACGAGCGCAGGGATCCTCTCGTCCAGCTCGGCGGTCGTCCCGTGGCGGCGACGCGACCGCAGGCGGTTCTGCGCCTGCAACCGGCATACCGTCGCGAGCCACGGCAGCAGGGACGTCCCCTCGAGCGTCAGCTTCGGGATCTTGCGCCACGCGACGACGAAGGTCTCCTGCGCGACGTCCTCCGCATCGGCCTCGTCCTGGACGAGCCCGTACGCGATCCAGTACACCGGGCGTACGTACGCGCGGTAGAGCGAGCGGAACGCCGCCTCCGACCCGTCGGCGGCGCGCGCAACCAGCGCCCTGTCGTCGATCACGTCGTCGGTCATGGCATCCGTTCCCTCTGTCCGGCACGCTTGTGAGCACTCTCTCACTCAGGAGTGTCCGCGCGCGCGGGATCGTCTCACGCGCGATGCGGACCCCGGATGCCGCGACGGCGCGTGGGTCGATAGACTTCAGCGTTTCCCCCGACGAAAGGCCCTCATGGAGCTGCAGCTGGACCCGGTGTTCCAGACGGTGACGCTGGTGGTGCTGGTGCTGATCCTCGCCGCGGATCTGCTCATCATCCTCAAGCGTCCCCACATCCCCTCGCCCAAGGAATCGACCCTGTGGGTGGTCTTCTACGTCACGTTGGCGCTGATCTTCGCGGGTATCCTGTGGGCCGCTGCGGGGGGAGAGGTCGCGGGCCAGTTCGTCGCCGGATGGCTCACCGAGTACAGCCTGTCGATCGACAACCTGTTCGTCTTCGTCCTGATCATGGGGCAGTTCGCCGTGCCGCGCCGCTACCAGCAGGAGGTGCTGATGGTGGGCATCATCATCGCGCTCGTCCTGCGCGGCGCGTTCATCCTCGTGGGTGCGACGATCATCGAGAACTTCAGCCCGATCTTCTACGTCTTCGGCGCGTTCCTGATCTTCACGGCGGTCCGTCAGGCCTTCCCCGGCGATGACCATGACGACGACGTCCGCAGAGAGAACGTGATCGTCCGGATGCTGCGCCGCGTGCTCCCCATCAGCGAGTCCTACGACGGCAAGAAGGTGCTGACCCGCATCGACGGCAAGCGCGTGTTCACGCCCATGATCATCGTCTTCGCGGCGATCGGCGTGACCGATCTCCTCTTCGCGATCGACTCGATCCCGGCCATCTTCGGCATCACGCAGAGCCCGTTCATCGTGTTCACGGCCAACCTGTTCGCTCTCATGGGGTTGCGGCAGCTCTACTTCCTCCTCGGCGATCTGCTCGAGCGCCTGCGGTTCCTGCACTACGGCATCGCGTTCATCCTCGCCTTCATCGGCGTGAAGCTGATCCTGCACGCGATGCACGTCAACGAATTGCCGTTCCTCAACGGCGGCGAGCCGATCGAGTGGGCGCCCGAGATCTCCACGTGGGTCTCGCTCGCCGTCATCGTGCTGTCGATGGCCGTCGCGACGGTCGCGAGCCTCGTCGCGTCGCGACGCGAACCGTCCTCTGCCGGACCGCAGGATGCCGCCACACAGGTCGCAGACGAGAAGGGGACCCCGCCGACGGTCGATCGGCCCGGACGCGACTGACCCCTCGTCAGAACGCGCGGAGATTCGCGCCGAGACCCCCGTCGACGTACTCCTCGCGCAGGATGCCGCGGCGTCGCAGGATGGGCACGAGGTCGTCGAGCAGTCGGTGCACCGTGACCGGATGCAGGTCGCCCCACAGCAGCACGCCGTCGTTCCCCCACTCGCCGAGCTCTTCGATGCGGTCGGCGAACTCGTCGGCGGTGCCCACGAACCCCGATCCGTCGTTCAGGCGGCCGAGGCGCGCGTGCGCCGCGAGGATCGTCCGCAGGGGCACGTCGGGTTCATGCGAGCCGACCAGGCGGCGGATGCTGCCCTCCGAGACGTGTTCGCCGAAGATCGAGCGGTCCAGCGGACCGTCGAGGTCGAGATCGGTGAGGTCGGTCTCGAGGTCGCTCGACTGCTTGCGGGCGATGGCCCGGAGCGCTGCGTCGTCGGGGTGCGCGGATGCCGCGACGATCCGGTCGGCCTCCTCCGGCGACGAGACGAGCACGGGCTGGATCGCGAACAGGATCTTCACGTCGCCGGGCGCGCGGCCAGAGGCCTCGGCGGCGGCGTGGATGCGTGCGCGGTACGCCCGGATGCTCCGCTCGTCCAGCGGCGCGAGGGCCAGCTGCACGTCGGAGTTGCGTCCGGCGAACGCCAGGCCGCGGCCGGAACCGCCGGGAGAGACGATCGCCGGTTCCCCGTCGGTGAACGGCAGGGCGTTCAGGGGACCGTCGAAGCCGAAGTACTCGCCGCGGTGCTGCGTCGCGGCCAGCCGGGTGCCGTCCGCGTAGACGCCCGACTCCTCGTCCTCGACGAGGGCGCCGTCGCCCCAGCTGCGCCACAGGGACCGCAGGCCGTCGAGCCACTCCTCTGCTCTGTCGTAGGCGGCGTCGTGCCCGAGCTGCGGCGCCGTCGAGAAGTGTCGCGCGCTGCCGGTGTCGGTGACCACGTTCACGCCCAGGCGATGTCCGCTCAGGTGCTGCAGCGTGGCGAACTGTCGCGCGGCGGTGTACGGGAGGTACGCCGCCGGGTTGACCGTCGGGACGACGCCGAGGTGACGGGTCGCGGCGAACAGGTACGGCGCGAGCAGGAGCGGGTCGTGCTTGGGTCCGCCGAACGCGTGTCGAACGCGCAGATCGATCGTCTCCGCGGTGCCGAGCGAGGGGGCGTCCTCGATGATCAGCAGATCGAAGCCTGCGTGCTCGAGCGTGCGCGCCGAGTCCTGGTACAGGCCCGGCTCGGTCCAGCGGTGGTTCCACCGCAGGTACGGGTGCCCCCAGCCGTGCGGGCCGAATCCGCGGGCGAGAAACCAGCCGAAGTGCTGCAGGCGTGTCACAGCACGGCCACCTCTCGCACGGTGCCGCGGTCGGCGGCATCCGTCCGGTCTCCACCGCGGGCGAGGGATGCCAGCCCTTCGAGCGCCTGCGCGAGGTCTGCCACGATGTCGTCGACGTCCTCGATCCCGATGGAGAGACGCAGTGTGCCGGGGAAGACTCCGGCGCGCTCGCGCTCGGCGACGGTCCGTGCGGAGTGGCTCGTGCTCTGCGGGTGGAGGATCAGCGAACGGACGTCCCCGAGGTGGGTCATGTGGGTGATGAGGCGCACCGACTGCACGACGTGCCGCGCCGCCTCGAGGCCGCCGCGAAGCGTCACGGTGAACACCGACCCGCTGCCGCGTGCGAGATATCGGCGACCGAGGGCGTGATGCGGGTGCGAGGGGAGGCCGACGTAGTCGACGCGCTCGACCTCGGGTCGTGACTCGAGCCAGTGCGCGACGGCGAGCGCGTTGGCCGACTGCCGTTCGACGCGCAGGCTGAGCGTTTCGACGCCTTGCCCGATGAGGAACGCGTTGAGCGGTGAGGGGGAGGGGCCGAACCGGGGAGCGACGCTCTCGCGCAGGTACGCCCCGCGCGCGCGGCGGCCGTGCTTCTCGGCGTAGCTCGGGCCGCCGAGGCGGTCGGTTCCCACGAGGTGCGGGGAGAGATGTCCGGATGCCGCGGCGTCGAACCGTCCGTCGTCGACGATGACGCCACCCAGGACGGCGCCCTGGCCGGCGAGGAACTTGCTGGCCGAGTGCACGACGAGCGCCGCGCCGTGCTCGATCGGGCGGAGGAGGTACGGCGTGGTGAAGGTGCTGTCGACGACGAGCGGGATCCCGCGTTCGGCGCCGATCGCGGCGACCGCGGACACATCGAGCACGTCGTTGCGGGCGTTGGAGAGCGTCTCGGCGAAGAGCGCCTTGGTCCGGGGCCTGATGGCAGCGCGCCAGGCGTCGAGGTCCGCGGTCTCGACGAAGGTCACCGTGATGCCGAGGCGGGAGAGGTTGTCCAGGAGCAGGCCGCGCGTGCCCTCGTAGATGTGCTCCGACACGACGATGTGGTCGCCGGCATCCAGGAGTCCGAGGAGGGCGACGGTGACCGCGGCTTGACCGCTCGAGACGAGGATCGCCTGGTCTCCGCCCTCGAGCGACGCGATCCTCTCCTCGACCGCCTGCACCGTGGGGTTACCGGTGCGGCTGTAGCCGAACCCGCTGCCGGTGGAGAAGTGGGCGGCGGACTCGTCGAGGTCGGAGAACGTGAAGCCGGCCGTCAGGTAGATCGGCGTCGTCCGGGGCGACGCGGGCGCGGCCTGCGCGCCCGCATGCACCTGACGGGTCGAGAATCCGGTGTCTTCCTGCGCGCCCATACGGCCCTCTCCTTCCAGCGGGTGGCGACAGGGTCGCACGTCGGCCCGCACGGCACCGAAATGTGCGGCGCCGTGTTACGCGGAGGGGCGTCGTCGCCCGGTGGTATCGTGGCGACGTGCGGATCGTCGGCCTCCTCCTTAGCGGCCGCGACGAGACCTTGTTCTAGGCCTTTCTCGTCGCGGAGTTCGTCGCGGGCCTCACATCCCATCCGAGGAGAAACGCAAGTCTCATGAGCACGACATCGATCGACGGCATCCACGTTCCCGATCGCCCGCGCACCCTGGCCGAGAAGGTCTGGGACGACCACCTGGTCGTGAAGGGCGAGGACGGTCAGCCCGATCTCATCTACATCGACCTCCACTTGGTGCACGAGGTCACGAGCCCTCAGGCCTTCGACGGCCTGCGCGCCGAGGGTCGCCCCGTCCGACGGCTCGACCTCACCATCGCCACGGAAGACCACAACACCCCCACGCTCGACATCGACAAGCCGATCGCCGACCTGACCAGCCGCACGCAGATCGAGACGCTGCGCCGCAACGCCAAGGAGTTCGGTGTGCGCATCCACTCGCTCGGCGACAAGGAGCAGGGCATCGTCCACGTCGTGGGTCCGCAGCTGGGCCTGACGATGCCGGGTATCACCGTGGTCTGCGGCGACAGCCACACCTCGACGCACGGTGCCTTCGGGGCGATGGCGTTCGGCATCGGCACGAGCGAGGTCGAGCACGTCCTGGCGACGCAGACGCTGCCCCTCAAGCCCTTCAAGACGATGGCCATCACCGTCGAGGGCGAGCTGAAGCCCGGCGTCACGGCCAAGGACATCATCCTCGCCGTCATCGCCAAGATCGGCACCAACGGCGGTCAGGGCTACGTGCTCGAGTTCCGCGGCAGCGCCATCCGCTCCCTCTCGATGGAGGGACGCATGACGATGTGCAACATGTCGATCGAGGCCGGAGCCCGCGCGGGCATGGTCGCGCCCGACGACACGACCTTCGCCTATCTCGAGGGGCGTCCGCACGCGCCGCAGGGCCAGGACTGGGAGGACGCCGTCGCGTACTGGCGGACGCTGCCGAGCGACGAGGGAGCCGTCTACGACGCCGAGGTCTTCCTCGACGCGAACGAACTGGAGCCCTTCGTCACGTGGGGGACGAACCCCGGTCAGGGCGTCTCGCTCTCCGATGTCGTGCCGACTCCGGCCGAGATCGCCGACGCGAACGAGCGCGCCGCCGCCGAACGCGCGCTGGAGTACATGGCGCTCGAGCCGGGCACCCCGATGAAGGACATCCCGGTGGATGCCGTCTTCATGGGTTCGTGCACGAACAGCCGGATCGAGGACCTCCGGGCCTTCGCCTCGATCATCCGCGGTCGCACGAAGGCCGACAACGTCCGTGTCATGGTCGTCCCGGGCTCGGCGCGCGTGCGCCTGGAGGCCGAGGCCGAGGGCCTGGACAAGGTCTTCACCGAGTTCGGTGCCGAGTGGCGTTTCGCCGGCTGCTCGATGTGCCTGGGCATGAACCCCGACCAGCTCGCCCCGGGCGAGCGCTGCGCGTCGACGTCGAACCGGAACTTCGAGGGACGCCAGGGCAAGGGCGGACGCACGCATCTCGTCTCCCCGTTGGTGGCGGCGGCGACCGCGGTGCGCGGAACACTGTCGAGTCCCGCCGATCTCGATCCGCTGCCCGCGGAGACCGTCGCGACCGGGGCGGAGGCCTGACATGGAGAAGTTCACCACCCACACCGGGATCGTGGCCCCGCTGAAGCGTTCGGCCGTCGACACCGACCAGATCATCCCGGCCGTGTACCTCAAGCGCGTGACCAAGACGGGCTTCGAGGACGCGCTGTTCGCGAACTGGCGTCAGGATCCGGAGTTCATCCTGAACCAGGATGCCTTCCGCTCGGCATCCATTCTCGTCGCGGGTCCCGACTTCGGCACGGGATCCAGCCGTGAGCACGCCGTGTGGGCGCTGCGCGACTACGGCTTCCGTGTCGTCCTGAGCCCGAAGTTCGCGGACATCTTCCGCGGCAACTCCGGCAAGCAGGGGCTGGTCACGGGCGTGATCACCGAGGACGACGTCGAGCGGATCTGGGCCGCGGTCGAGGCGCAGCCCGGTGTCGAGATGACCGTGGATCTCGAGGCGCGAATCGCGACGCTCGGCGATCTCCGAGTCTCGTTCGACATCGACGATTACACTAGGTGGCGGCTTCTCGAAGGACTCGACGACATCGGGCTCACCCTGCGCAGCGAAGACAAGATCGCGCAGTTCGAGGCGCGCCGCGAGGCATGGCGGCCGCGGACCCTCCCGGTCCGCTAAGCCCGGCCGGCCCGATCGGGCCGGTCCGCCGCCCCTCGTCCACGAAGTGAGGTCCACCCCCCTATGAGCACACTCGTTTCCGATACCGGAGAACACCACATCGGACAGCCGAACTGGGAGGCGGCCGAGACCCTCACCATCCGCGGCGGTCGGCCGCTTCGCGGAACGGTCGAAGTCAAGGGGGCGAAGAACCTCGTCACCAAGGCGATGGTGGCCGCCCTCCTGGGCGACACCACCAGCACGCTCCGCGACGTGCCGGACATCAGCGATGTCAAGGTCGTCCGTTCCCTCCTCGAGGTGCACGGCGTGACCGTCACCCCGGGCGACGAAGAGGGCACGCTCCACCTCGACCCGTCGGGCGCGGTCGCCGCGCACTTCGAGGAGATCGACGCGCACGCCGGCGCCTCGCGCATCCCGATCCTGTTCTGCGGGCCGCTGCTGCACCTCCTGGGTGAAGCGTTGATCCCCGATCTCGGGGGATGCCGCATCGGCGACCGTCCGATCAACTTCCACATGGACGCGCTCCGCGCGTTCGGCGCCGTCGTCGACAAGAGCTACGAGGGCATCCGCATCACGGCCCCCAACGGCCTGCACGGCGCGAACATCACGCTGCCGTACCCGAGCGTGGGCGCGACGGAGCAGGTGCTCCTGACGGCCGTGCGCGCCAAGGGCGTCACGGAGCTGCGCAACGCGGCGATCGAGCCCGAGATCATGGACCTCATCGCCGTGCTCCAGAAGATGGGCGCCATCATCTCGTACGAGCCGAACCGCGTGATCTTCATCGAGGGCGTGGACCGTCTCGTCGGCTACGACCACCGCGCGATCTTCGATCGCAACGAGGCGGCGTCGTGGGCGTGCGCGGCGCTGGCCACGGACGGGGAGATCTTCGCCAAGGGCGCGCGCCAGCAGGACATGCTGACCTTCCTCAACGTCTTCCGCAAGGCCGGCGGCTGGTTCGACGTCCGCGAGGACGGCATCCTGTTCCGCCGCGGCGGCGACCTCAAGCCCGTCATGGTCGAGACCGACGTGCACCCGGGGTTCATGACCGACTGGCAGCAGCCGCTCATCGTCGCGCTGACGCAGGCGCACGGCACCTCGACGGTGCACGAGACGGTGTACGAGAACCGGCTCGGCTTCACGCAGGCGTTGAACAAGATGGGCGCCGACATCGTCGTGCACCCGAAGGGCATCGACAGCCCCGATCGGCGGGTTCCGCGTCGCGACCTCGAGCAGGCCGCCGTCATCAACGGACCGACGCCGTTGCACGGCGCCGACGTCGAGGTCCCCGACCTGCGCGGCGGCTACAGCTACGTCATCGCCGCTCTCGCGGCGGAGGGCGAGTCGACGGTGCGCAACATCGGGATCATCCGTCGCGGGTACGAGAAGTTCCTCGAGAAGCTCACCGCTCTCGACGCCGATTTCGACGTCGTGGGCTGAGCGGTGACGGCGTCTCCCGAGAAGAGCCGGCCGAGCGCCTTCTGGCCTCTCGCCGCGGTCGTGGTTCCGCTGGTAGGGGTGTTCGCACGTATCGAGATGCGCGGCGTGGAGAATCTGCCGCGCGAAGGCGCGTACGTGCTCGCCCCCAACCACAACTCGGAGTTCGACCCGCTGGTCGTGGCCGTGGCGGTGTGGCGCGCGGGTCGCGCCCCGCGGTTCCTGGCGAAGGAGAGCCTGTTCAAGGTTCCCGTCCTCGGCGCGGCGCTGCGTGCCACGGGCATGGTCCCCGTGCCGCGGACCTCCTCGAGTGCGAACCAGTCGATCAGGGCGGCGCAGGAGATCGCACGGGACGGGCGGGGTGTCATCGTCTACCCCGAGGGAACGCTGACGCGTGACCCCGAGCTGTGGCCCATGCGCGGCAAGACCGGGGCGGTCCGTCTCGCGCTGGGGGGCGATCTGCCGCTGATCCCGATGGCCCAGTGGGGTGTTCAGCAGATCCTTCCGCGCTACGGCAAGCTCCGCTTCCCCCGTCGCGCCCGAGTGGTCGTGGAGTTCGGTCCGGCGATCGACCTGTCGGAGTACAGCGCGACGGCCACTCAGCCGGCGACGCTGACGCGCGCGACGGACGAACTGATGGCTCGCCTCGCCGAGATGCTCTCGGGCCTGCGCGGTCTGCCCGCGCCCGCTGAGCGATGGAACCCGTCGCAGCACGGGCAGAACGAGACGGGTCGCCTTGAGTCGTAGGAGCGAGGCACCCGGACCCAAGGTCGCCGTCGTCGGCGCCGGCAGCTGGGGCACGACGTTCGGCAAGATCCTCGCCGACGGCGGCGCGTCGGTCGTCATGTGGGCGCGGCGGCCCGAGCTGGCGGCCGAGATCACCGAGTCCAAGCGCAACAGCCGGTACCTGTCGGGTATCAACCTGCCGCGCACGATGACGGCGACGACGAGCCTCGCCGAGGCCCTCGACGGTGCCGAGCAGGTCTACCTGTCGATCCCCAGCCAAGCGCTGCGCGAGAACCTCGCCGCGGTGAAACCGTTGGTCGAGCGCACCGACGCCCCGATCGTTTCGCTCATGAAGGGCGTCGAGAAGTCCACGGGCCTGCGCATGAGCCAGGTCATCGAGCAGGTGCTGCTGTGCGACCCCGCGCGCATCGCGGTGGCATCCGGTCCCAACCTCGCCCTCGAGATCGCCCGTGAGCAGCCCACCGCCGCCGTCATCAGCTCGCTCAGCCCAGAAACGGCGGAAGCCGTCGCCCGACGCGCGCGCAACCGCTACTTCCGGTCCTTCGTCAATACCGACGTGATCGGCACCGAGTTCGGCGGCGTGCTGAAGAACCTCATCGCCGTGGCGATCGGCATCGTCGACGGCGTCGGGTACGGCGAGAACACCAAGGCCTCGATCATCACGCGCGGCCTGGTCGAGATGACCGACTTCGCGGTGGCCCAGGGCGCGCAGCAGGAGACTCTCCAGGGGCTCGCGGGCCTCGGTGACCTCATCGCCACGTGCCAGTCGCCGCTCAGCCGCAACAACACCGCCGGGCGCCTTCTCGGACAGGGCTACTCCTACCAGGACGTGGTGAAGCAGATGCAGCAGACGGCCGAGGGCCTGGCATCCGTCGCTCCCGTCCTGCAGCTCGCACGCGAGGTCGGCGTCGACATGCCGATCGTGCGCCAGGTGAAGATGGTGCTCGACGGCACCATGGATCCGCGCGACATCGCGCCCCATCTCACGACCGACGACGACCAGCCGCAGGGCGAGAGGACGCAGAATGACCAGACCGGCGGTGGTGGTGCTCTTCGGCGGGCGCTCCAGCGAGCATTCGATCAGTTCCGCCACGGCGGGCGGGGTGCTGCGGGCGATCGACCGTGACCGCTTCCGGGTGATTCCGGTCGGGATCACCCGCGAGGGCGCCTTCGTGCTCGAGGACGACGATCCGGACAAGTTCGCGCTGCGACCGGAGGCGCTGCCTGAGGTGCGAGACAACGGCACGCGGGTGCGGCTGCCGGAGTCGGTGCGCTCGCGCGAGTGGAGCGTGACGGATGCCGACGGCGAGCGCTCCCTCGGCGAGGTCGACGTCGTTCTGCCGATCCTGCACGGCCGGTTCGGTGAGGACGGCACGGTCCAGGGACTGCTCGAGCTCCTGGGCATCCCGTACGCCGGTGGCGGCGTGCTGATGTCGGCGATCGGCATGAACAAGAACATGACCAAACGCGTGCTGCGCTCGGCCGGCGTGCCCGTCGTACCGTGGGTCGCCGTGACCCGGGACGACCTGGCGCGCGACCGCGCCCTGTGGGAGCGGCGCATCCGCGCCCTCGATCTCCCCGTGTTCGTCAAGCCGAACGAGGCCGGTTCGAGCGTCGGCGTGACGAAGGTCTCCCGCTGGGAAGACCTGGATGCCGCGCTCGAGACGGCATTCGCCGAGGACCGTCTGGCCCTCGTCGAGCAGGCGATCGTCGGTCGCGAGCTGGAGTGCGGCGTACTGCCCGGACGCGACGGGGGTCCGGTGCGCGTGAGCGTCGCCGGTGAGATCGTGGTGACGGGCCGCGAGTTCTACGACTTCGAGGCGAAGTACCTCGACGTCCCGGGGGTCGATCTCGTGTGCCCCGCCGAGCTGCGTGACGGTGAGCTGGCCGAGATGCAGCGGATCGCGGCGCAGGCCTTCGAGGCACTCGGCGGGGAGGGGCTGGCGCGTGTCGACTTCTTCTACACCGGGGCCGAGTTCTACGTGAACGAGGTCAACACGATGCCCGGTTTCACCCCGATCTCCATGTTCCCGACGTGCTGGATCGCGTCGGGGCTGTCGTACCCCGACCTGATCAGCGACCTGCTGGACGCGGCGCTCGCGCGCGGCTGACGCGGCGCCGGCGCGCGCGGCGGAACAGCGGTGTCAGGGCGTCGCGGTCGGGGCGGGCGTCGCATCATCGGGCGACGTGCAGACCTGGCCCGTCGCGGGCAGGTAGTCCCGGATGAGCGGCGCGAGCGCTTGCGCGACGTCGGCACTGCTGGCAGCGGCGTAGTCGAGGTACACCTGGACCGCGGGCTCGCGGCCGAACGTCGTGAGGGTGTAACGATTCTCGGCGGCCTGTGACTCGTCGACGAGCCAGTCGACGCCGTCGAACGGCCGGCAGGGAAGGGTCGAGGGTCCGGGTGCCTCCAACCCGCACGTGAGGAGGATGCTCGCGGGGTTCCCCCAGGCCCCCGTGGCCTGGGCGTCCGTCCAGCGACGCTCCTGACCGGAGATGCTCTCCGGCAGACGCGAGATGATCTGCGCGCACGCGGGGTCGTTCGCCTGTTCGGCCGGCTGCATCGACACCGTCGTGCTGCACGCGGCGAGTCCCGGCAGCAGGGCGAGGACGGCGATCAGCGCGAAGGCGCGAGGGGAGCGGGGCACCCCTCCAGGCTAATAGCGTGGGAGGGTGACCGACGCCGAGACCACCGTGGGGGAGCTGTCCGAGGGACAGGTGCTGCGCGGCATCCTGGACCGACTCCCCGCCTCGACCGCGACCGTCGGCCCCGGCGACGATGCCGCGGTGCTGGCGGTGCCGGACGGGCGGGTCGTCGCCACCACGGACACGCTCGTGCACGGCCCCGACTTCCGGCTGGCGTGGTCGTCGTCGGTCGACCTCGGGTACAAGTCGGCGGCGGTGAACCTCGCCGACGTCGCGGCCATGGGTGCGCGGCCGATCGCGCTGCTCGTGGCGCTGGCGATGCCCGACGAGACCCCGGTCTCGTTCGTGCGGGGTCTCGCCGACGGTCTCGCGCAGGCCTGCGCCGAGCTCGCGCCGGGCTGTGCCGTCGAGGGCGGTGACCTCACCGTCTCGGACACCCTGACGATCGCCGTGACGGCTCTGGGCACCCTCGACGGACGTGACCCGGTACGCCGTTCGGGCGCGCGGGCGGGGGATGCCGTGCACGTCATCGGCGAGCTCGGCGTGGCGGGACGCGGTCTGAACGTGCTGTTCACCCGCTTCGTGGACGCGAGCGGTGCGCCGCTTCCGGTGACGGAGGACGGGCGGGCGGCCCTCGGCCCCGAGGATTCGCAAGCCCTCGACCGGCAGCTGCGGCCGCGGCCGCCCATCATCGAGGCGCTCCGCGCGGCGGACGTCGGTGCCACGGCGATGATGGACATCTCGGACGGGCTGGCCCTGGATGCCGAGCGCCTCGCCGACGCGTCCGGGGTGACGATCGCCTTCGACGCGGCTGCGCTGGGCGACGATCTCGCGCTCGCGCTGAGCGGGGGAGAGGACCACGGGTTCCTGGTCACGTTCCCCGCGGGCACGGTCGGCCCAGGTCAGCGCGTGGGTACGGTCCAGCCCCGCGGCGAGGTCGCGGTGACCGTCGGCGGCCGCCCCTGGACGGGCCGCACCGGATGGGATCCGTATCGGGACTGGGACGCCCACCGCGGCTGAGCGGTCACGCGCGCGGAAGTGCGGGACGGCCCCACCACAGCGTGGTGTCGCCGTAGGTGCGGTCGCGTTCGGCTTCGAGTCCCGCGGTGGTCCAGTCCGGTGCTGCCGAACGTTTGGCGCGCTCGACGACCACCGCGGCATCCGGGCTCAGACGAGGAGTGAGGGCGGCGAGGACGCGGGCGACCTCGTCGTCGGAGACGTCGTAGGGCGGGTCGAGGAACACCAGGTCCCACTCGGCGGTCGAAGTCTCGACGAAGGTCGTCGCGTTCGCGCGGTGCACTCGGGCGACGCCGCGGACACCCGCGGAACGGAGTCGTTCGGCGTTCTTGCGGATCAGTGCGGCGGCCGGAGCCGACAGTTCGACCAGATCGGCGGAGGCGGCGCCGCGGCTGAGGCTCTCGAGCCCCAGCGCGCCGGAGCCGGCGTACAGGTCGAGCACGCGCGCACCGTCGATGAGATCCGCCGACTCCAGCGCACCGAAGAGCGACTCGCGCACGCGGTCGCTGGTGGGGCGCGTGCCCTTGGCGGGGACGTCGAGAACCGTGCCGCCCGCGCGGCCGGAGATGATGCGGGTCACCGTCTCACCCTACAAACCGCGGTGTCGGAGCCGATGCCTAGACTCGGTGCATGCCCGGTCTCTCGCTGTCGTCTCGACTCGACGGCGCCGTGGGCGGCAAGACCGCCGCGGCGTTCGAGCGCGCGTTCGGGATGAAGACCGTCGGCGAGCTGCTCGAGCACTACCCGCGCCGGTACGCCAAACGAGGGGAGCTCACGCCGATCTCATCGCTGCCGCTCGGCGAGCCGGTGACGATCGTCGCCGAGGTGGTCAGCGCGACCGAGCGGCGCATGCAGAACCGCCGCGGGTCGCTGCTCGAGGTCATCATCAGCGACGGTGACGGGCGCATGTCGCTGACCTTCTTCAACCAGGCGTGGCGTCTGAAGGATCTCACGCCCGGCCGACGCGGCATCTTCTCCGGCAAGGTGGGGGAGTATCGGCGCCAGACGCAGCTGACCCACCCCGACTACGCGCTGTTCGACGATCTCGAGGAGGCTCGCGCCGAGGCCGAGGTGAACTCGAAGCGGCCGATCCCGATCTACCCGGCGACGAGTACCGTGCCGAGCCCGCTCGTGCAGAAGACGATTGCGCTGGTCCTCGACGCGCTCGGCGCCATCGACGATCCGCTGCCCGACGAGCTGCGCGAGCGCCATGGTCTGGTCGCTGCCCGGACGGCGCTCGAGCACATCCATCGGCCGTACCACGACGACGAGATCCCGCCCGCGGTCGCGACCCTTCGGATGCAGGAGGCGTTCGTCCTGCAGACCGCGCTGCTGCAGCAGCGTCAGTTCGTCCGCGCGCTGTCGGCGACGAAGCGTCCTGCGGCCCCGGGTGGGCTCCTGGAGCGCTTCGATGCGGCTCTGCCGTTCGCCCTCACCCCGGATCAAGAGAGCGTGGGTGCCCGCATCGCCGACGACCTGGTGGGCGACTGGCCGATGAACCGCCTGGTGCAGGGCGAGGTCGGGTCCGGGAAGACGCTCGTCGCCCTCCGCGCCATGCTGCAGGTCGCCGAGTCGGGCGGACAGTCCGCTCTCATCGCGCCGACCGAGGTGCTCGCCGCGCAGCACGTGCGGTCGATCGCGAAGATGCTCGGTCCGCAGCTGGCCCCCGAGCTCATGCCCACGCTCCTCACCGGTCAACTTCCGGCCGCCGAGCGTCGCCGCGCCGCACTCCGGGTGGCATCCGGCCAGGCGCGGATCGTCGTGGGCACCCACGCGCTTCTCAGCTCCACCACGACCTTCGCCGATCTCGGCTTCGTCGTCGTCGACGAGCAGCACCGCTTCGGCGTCGACCAGCGCGAGGCGCTCCGCGCGAAGGGCGACTCGCCGCACACGCTGGTCCTGACCGCGACGCCGATCCCGCGCACCGTCGCCATGACGGTCTTCGGCGACCTCGATGTCTCCACCATCCGCACGATGCCCGCGGGGAGGGCCGGCATCCAGACCTTCGTCGCACCGCTCGCCGAGAAGCCCGGCTGGTTCGCCCGGGTGTGGGATCGGGTGGCGGAGGAAGTCTCCCAATCGCGCCAAGCGTTCGTCGTCTGCGCGGCGATCGATGCCGAGAAGTTGACCTCTGATGAGGTCGGTGACGAACCCGCGGACGACGCGGCCGACACACGCACCCGGTGGGGGGTGGTCCAGGTGCAGGCCCTGCTGGACACACTGCCGGCGTTCGCCGACATCCGCGTCGAGATCCTGCACGGCAAGATGCACGCCGACGAGAAGGATGCCGTGATGCAGGCCTTCGCGCGCGGCGACATCGATGTGCTGGTGGCGACGACCGTCATCGAGGTCGGCGTCGACGTGCCCAACGCCTCCACCATGGTGATCCTCGAGGCCGACCGCTTCGGCGTGTCGCAGCTGCATCAGCTGCGCGGTCGCGTCGGTCGCGGTGGCCTTCCCGGCCTGTGCCTCCTCGTGACCGAAGCCGCGCCCGGCACGTCGTCGCGATCGCGGGTCGAGGCCGTGGCCCGCACGCTCGACGGCTTCGAGCTCGCCGAGGTCGACCTGGAGCTGCGCGGCGAGGGCGACGTGCTCGGCGGTGCGCAGTCGGGGGTCCGATCGTCGCTGCGGCTCCTGCGGGTGGTCACCGACGCCGACCTCATCGTCGAGGCACGCGCCGCCGCCGAAACCGTGCTCGCCGATGACCCCGCGCTGGTCCGGCATCCTGGGCTCGCCGCCGCGCTGGAGCGCCGCGTGGGTGTGGAGGAGCGCGCGGCCCTGGCGAAGTCGTGATCGGTAGGCTGGCGGCATGAGTCCGCGGATCGCCGTCGTACCCGGTTCCTTCGACCCCCCGACGCGGGGCCACCTCGATGTCATCCGCCGCGCGGCGGGCCTGTTCGACCAACTCCACGTGCTCGTCGTCCACAACCCCGGCAAAGAGGCCATGCTGCCCATCGCGCAGCGCCAGGCCCTGCTCGAGCAGTCGATCCAGGAAGAGGGCATCGAGGGCGACGTCGTCGTCGCCGCGTGGAGCATGGGACTCCTGGTCGACTACGCCACCGACGTGGGCGCGCAGGTGCTCGTCAAAGGCATCCGTTCGCAGGTCGACGTGGCCTACGAGACCCCGATGGCGATCGTCAACCGCGATCTGGCGCACGTCGAGACGGTGTTCCTCCTGCCCGACCCCTCTCACGCGCTCGTGTCGAGTTCGCTCGTCCGGCAGGTCGCGGCACTCGGTGGAGACGTCTCGCCGTACGTGCCCGGGCCGGTGGCGCGGTTCCTCGACACCGGCTCACGGGGACTCTGACCTCCCTCGCCCGCCCGGCCCCCGTTCAGGGGCGCGCGGGTAGCATGGACGACCGTGAGAACCCACCGACCCGGCCCCTTCCAGCTCCCCGTGCGCGACATCGAGCGCAAGCCGGGGGAGATGCGTGAGCACGAACTGGACATCCCCGCGCCCGAGAAATGGGGCGAGGGTCTGGTGTCCGTCGCCGCCGACGAGCCGCTCGAGATCGATGTGCGGTTGGAGTCTGTGCACGAAGGCATCCTGGTGTCCGGAACGGTCGACACCACCGCCACCGGTGTGTGCGGTCGCTGCCTCATCGACATCACTGAGCCTGTCGAAGTCGAGTTCCAGGAACTTTTCGCGTATCCTGGGGAGGAAGCGAACGACTTCGAAGTTCAAGACGACCACGTGGATCTTGAAAATCTGGTCCGGGATGCCATCGTCCTCTCGCTTCCGTTCCAGCCGGTGTGTCAGCCGGATTGCCTCGGGCTCGACCCGGTCACGGGTGAGAAGCTGACGGAGAGCGCCGGCGACACGGAGCAGACGCCCGTCGATCCTCGGTGGGCCGCGCTCCAGCAGTACACCCCAGACGACGGCGATGCGCTCCGCGCCGCCCCCAAGACAGAGAAGAGCTAGTCATGGCAGGTAACCCCCCGAAGCGGAAGGTCTCCCGCTCCAACACCCGCTCGCGTCGCGCGCAGTGGAAGGCCGAAGCCCCCGCGCTGGTCAAGACCGTCGAGAACGGCAAGGTCGTCTACAGCCGCCCCCACCAGGCGAAGGTCGTCACCGACTCGCAGGGCACCGAGCTCTTCCTCGAGTACAAGGGCCGCAAGGTCGCCGACGTCTGATCAACGTCCGGTGACGCGTTTCTCTGCGCTCATCGAGAAGCTCGGGGTCGACATCGACCCCGAGCTTCTTTCTCTTGCGCTGACCCATCGCTCGTTCGCCTACGAGAACGGCGGCATTCCGCACAACGAGCGCCTCGAGTTCCTCGGCGATTCGGTGCTGGCCCAGGCCGTCACCGTGCGGCTGTACACCGGGCATCCGGATCTCGACGAGGGCAGCCTCGCCAAGCGCCGCGCCAGCGTCGTGTCGACGGTGGCGCTGGCCGAGGTGGCCCGAGGCATCGGTCTGGGTGATCACGTCCGGCTCGGGCGGGGAGAGATCCTCACCGGTGGACGCGACAAGGACTCGATCCTCGCCGACACGATGGAAGCGGTGATCGGCGCGACCTATCTGTCGGCCGGACCGGATGCCGCCACAGCACTGGTGCTGCGTCTGGTCGAGCCGCTTCTGGCCGATCCCGACCGCTACGGTGCGGCGATGGATCCGAAGACGAGCCTGCAGGAGATCTCCGCCCGCCTGGCGCTTCCGGCGCCGGTGTACTCGGTCGAGGCGACCGGTCCCGACCACGATCGCCGGTTCACCGCAACGGTCGTCGCCGGTGACGTCACCACACAGGGCACCGGTTCCAGCAAGAAGCAGGCCGAGATGGCGGCCGCGCTCACGGCGTGGCGCGAGCTCAACGCCCGTGCCTGAGCTGCCCGAGGTCGAAGTCGTCCGCGCCGGCCTCGAACCCGCCGTCAGCGGCGCACTCATCGCCTCGGTCGACGTCCGCGATGCGCGGGCGCTGACCCGTCACACCGGCACCGGCGAGCACTTCGAGGCGGAGCTCACCGGCCGTCGCATCGACGCGGCGGTGCGGCGGGGCAAATTCCTGTGGATGCCGGTCGGCGGCGAGGAGGCGATCGTCGCGCACCTGGGGATGAGCGGTCAGATGCTCCTACGTGCCCCGGGCGCGCCCCCGGAGCGTCACGAGCGCATCCGCATCGAGCTCGAGAACCCGCTGCACGGGTCTCTCTCGCTTGTCTTCGCCGACCAGCGGACGTTCGGCTCCCTCGCGATCGATCAGCTCGTCGACACTCCGGATGCCGCGGCCGGCGGCCGGGGCTCGTCGATTCCGCGCGTGCCGACGCAGGTCTCCCACATCGCTCGCGATCCGCTCGACCCCGCGTTCGACGAGGCGCGTTTCCGCGCGCGGCTCGCGCGTACGTCGTCGGGCATCAAGCGCGTGCTGCTCGATCAGACCGTTGCGAGCGGCATCGGCAACATCTACGCCGATGAATCACTGTGGGCCGCCCGGATCCACCCCGAGACCGCCGCATCCGCTCTCCCGACGCGCTCCGTGAACCGCCTGCTGTCCGAGGTGCGCGCGGTGCTCGAGAAGGCTCTCGCCGAGGGAGGTACGAGCTTCGATGCGCAGTACGTGAACGTCAATGGGCAGGCCGGCTACTTCGCGCACTCGCTGAACGCCTACGGGCGCACCGGTCAGCCGTGCCCGCGGTGCGGCCGGCCGATCGTGCGCGTATCGTTCATGAACCGCTCGAGCCACTTCTGCCCGCGCTGCCAGCGCGAACGATGATCGACGGACACGAGACGAGGCTTGACCTCAAGCGCATGAAGTGTGCTGGGCTGGTCCCATGTCTCTGCTCACCATCCAGCAGGCCGCGCGTCGGTCGGGCCTCAGCGAACCCACCCTCCGGTACTACGAGGAGGTCGGCCTCATCGGCCCGATCGCACGTGACGGCACGAGCGGTCACCGCCGTTACCGCGAGGCCGATCTCGACACTCTGCAGGTGCTCGCGTGCCTACGGGCGATGGGGGTCGGAATCGAGGACATGCGTACCTATCAGCGCAACCGTGCCCTCGGCAACGAAGCCGCTTCCGCGCAGCGTGACATCCTCCTCCGTCACGCGGAGCGGGTGGAGCTGGAGATCGCCACGCTCGGGGTGCACCTCGAGTACCTGCGCCGCAAGGCGGCGCTGTGGGATGCCCGTGACCGCGGAGACGCGGCGGACGAGGCAGAGGCGCAGATGCAGGTCCAGCGGATCCTCCCCGATCTGGAGAGAGTGGTTCGCGCTTGACTTCATGCGCTTGAGGTCTGTTCGACTCTCCCTATGAACAGTTCACATGACACCGTCCTCGTCACCGGGGCCTCCGGCTACCTGGGGTCCCGTATCGTCACCGACCTCCTCCAGCGCGGTACCGATGTCCGGGCCACGGTCCGCTCCCTCGACGCGGAGCCGGCGCTTCGCGAGGCCGTGCGTCGCGGGGGTGCCGACGACCGCGGCTTGGACGTCGTCGTCGCGTCGCTGACCGACGACGACGGATGGGATGCCGCGGTCGCCGGTACCGCGGGCGTCTACCACGTGGCATCCCCCATGACCCATCTCACCGAGGACCCGGAGATCGTGGTCACGCCGGCGCGCGACGGGGCGCTGCGCGTGCTCCGGGCAGCGCGGAACGCCGGGGTCGCGCGCGTCGTGCTGACCTCGTCGTTCGCAGCGGTCGGGTACTCGCAGAAGCCCCTCAACGCGCGCGGCGCGCGGGAGTTCGATGAGCACGACTGGACCGACCCCGACGCTCCCGGGCTGCCCGCCTACCCGCGGTCGAAGACCGTCGCCGAACGAGCCGCATGGGACTTCGTCCGGAGCGAGGGCGGTGGCCTCGAACTCGTCGTCCTGAACCCGACGTGGATCGCCGGCCCCGCGTTGACCTCCGACCCTCGCTCCTCCCTGCAGGCCCTCCTCGCGATGCTGAGCGGGGGGATGCCGGTCGCACCGCGGCAGCGCTTCGGCATCGCCGACGTGCGCGATGTGTCGACGGCCCACCTCTCGGCTATGCACGCCCCGGACGCCGCAGGCAAGCGCTACCTGCTGCTCGCGGACGGACCGACCACGACGTGGCTCGGTGTGGCGACCGTTCTCCGCGATCACTTCGGTGAACTCGCCGTGCGCACGCCCCGGGAAGAAGCGCCCGGTGAAGACCTGCCGCCGCTTGTGATCCACAACGAGCGCGCGAAGGCCGAGCTCGGGTTCGCTCCTCGATCCGCGGAAAGCACGATCGTCGAGACGGTCGAGGACATGCGCGAGCGCGGAATGCTGGACCGTTCGCTCTGACCCCCGTTCAGAGTCTGCCGGGGAGCGCGCCGCCGCGCGCGGCCGCCCCCGGCATCAGTCGAGCACCTTCTGCCACGCGCCCTCGTAGGAGGTCGGCGCGAACCCGATCGTCTCGTTGATCGAGAGCATGGGCCGGTTCTCCTCGGCGTTGTACGTCATGACGCGAGACGACTCGGGAACGGCGTCGTGCCATGCGAGGAGTCCGGCGCACTTCACGAGCATGCCGAGGCGGTGTCCGCGGTGGGCGGCGACGACCAGGGTGTCCTCTTGACTGGTCACTGCCGTGCGATCCTTGCCGATGGCCAGTTCGTTGAACGCTGCGAGCTCGCCGGTGTCGACATGCTGCGCGACCGTCACGAGAACGTGTCGCTCGGCGTCGGTGTAGACCCGTTCCCAATCGGCGACCCGCGCCGCGTCCCACTTCTCCTCGTCGTAATCCAGGCCCGCGGACGGGGCGTCCGTGATCATGCGTGACTTCATGGCGGCGTAGGCATCCACGAACTCCGGCGGAGTGGGGAGGGTCCATTGGATGACGCGGTAGCCGACGGCCGCCTCCTCCGCCTCGGCGAGGAGGCGCCGCAGATGGGGTTCGGAGTCGGTGAGCGTGAGATAGCTCTGTCGGACGATCTGCTCGAGCGTGTACCCCGCGGCGAGGAAGAATCGGGCGGCGTGATCGAGCGGGACGCGGCCGAACCCCGTGGGGGCGGCGAGGTGGGGACCATCGGCTGCCGGGTGCTCGGCCCAGGACTGCAGCACCGTGCGCCCGTGGTCGCGTGCGGTGCGCTCGATCAGGTCGAGGGCGGCACGGCCGATGCCACGGCCCCAGACGCGGCGCCGCAGTTCGATGAGCCAGAAGCCCGTCCGCGCCCCGTCCTCCTGCGGGAGGTCGAGGCCGACCCGACCGACCACCTCGCCGTCGAGGACGGCGAGCCACAGGAGGCGGATCTGAGAGGAGGTCGGGCGGTAGACGGGCAGCAGCTCGTCGGCGGGCATTGCATGGTCGTCGTGGCCGGCGATCTCGGCGTAGACGAGATTGCGCACGCGCGACATCTCACGGAAGTCGGCGGCGTCGGCGTCGTGGATCGAGGTCGGGATACGCAGGGGGCGCAGCTCGAGGCCGGCGGGAAGAGCAGTCATGTCGGATCTTTCGTGCGGGACAGTCGGGTGGGGCCGGGGGAGCGGCCCCACCCGATCAGAGCGGGGGACGGATGTGCAGCGCGAGCCGCTGCCAGTCGGCCTCGCGTTGTTGCCGCTCGAGGGCGTTGAGACGGGCGAGGTGGGCCATCTCGGCGGTGTGCGCGGCGCAGTGCGTCGCCGCGTCGGCGCGCGCGGCGGCTCGGACCAGCAGCCACAGGCCGAGCCGAAGGGAGAGACGGTCGATCGGACCGAGACGGCGCTGGGCCGAGGTCTCGACGACGGGGACGGAAAACGCGGATGCCGTGTGCTGCGGCGCGCGCGTGAGCGAAGTGGGCCGCGTCCGTTTGAGTGGTGGTCTTTCGCTTCGTTGCGATGATCAGCTGTCGTTAGTTTAGGCGGCGGTGATCT
>NZ_JAJGNJ010000067.1 GCF_020781835.1 Microbacterium testaceum | reverse complement strand
GGCGTGACGATCCCTGTGGATCGGCTTGTCGTGTTCGTGCATCAGCGCGAGGGCGGCAACTGGGTGGGGGTGTCCCTGCTCCGCGCGGCCTACAAGATGTGGCTGCTCAAAGACCGCACGCTGCGGGTGCAGGCGCTCGCGGCTGAGCGCAACGGGCTCGGCATGCCGAGCTACACGAGCGCCCCGCCTCCTGAAGATGCGAC
>NZ_JAJGNJ010000066.1 GCF_020781835.1 Microbacterium testaceum | reverse complement strand
GAGATGGAGCGGTTCATCCGCGAAGCCGTCGGCCTGCTCGAAGAGATGCCCGACGTCATGCTCGAGATCAACGACCGTCGGTACGCCGCCGAGCGCGCCTACTCGCGGAAGAAGAACGAGCACCTCGCCGGCTACGGCAAGTCGGGTGTCCCCGCGACGTTCGCCCGCGCCCAAGCCGAGGTGGACTCCCTCGCCGAGCTCGAGACCTGGCACAACACGAA
>NZ_JAJGNJ010000065.1 GCF_020781835.1 Microbacterium testaceum | reverse complement strand
CCCCGCAACTGGGATCTCGAGATCGCCACCGCCGACACGGTCGACGAGCTCAAGGGCGTATGGTCCGACGCGCGCACAGCCCGCGCTCGCACCGCGGCTCGCGAGGTCGCCTACAACGCGCGCCTCGCCGAGCTGACCTCCGCCGGCGTCGTCGTCCCGCAGGACGCGTGGGCACCGCACGACCCCGCGCCCGCCGCGCCGACACCGCACCCGCCCACCGT
>NZ_JAJGNJ010000064.1 GCF_020781835.1 Microbacterium testaceum | reverse complement strand
TCGCTGTCGCCCCGTTCTGACAGGAGGCCCGCTTTGACCGAGATCGGATATCAGACCGGGGGACTGGTCGGCTGGGGTGGGCTGGCGACAGACGCTCATGAGACGAACCCGGATCTCGTCTGGCCGCTGTCGAACGAGGTGTTCGATCGGATGCGTCGTGAAGACCCGCAGGTGATGTCGGTCCTCGGTGCGGTGACCTTGCCGATCCAGGAGTCGGACTGGCA
>NZ_JAJGNJ010000063.1 GCF_020781835.1 Microbacterium testaceum | reverse complement strand
CAGTATTGGTCCGTTCTCGCCCCGTGCAGTGCGAAGGTCAGCAGTGCTGGTGTCTCACCCCATCCTGACGCACAGGGGGCGGCTGGACGATCTCACCGAGTGGGCGCATGGTTTCACCGGCCGGGCCCAGTCGTTCCCCGGCTACCGGGCCTGGAGTCCCGCGGGGTGGTGGTCTTTCGGGCCCGCGGCGTCGTGACCGCGACGGGGTGAGCCATCGTGCGATGGT
>NZ_JAJGNJ010000062.1 GCF_020781835.1 Microbacterium testaceum | reverse complement strand
GTGGTTCCCGCGCGCGTTCCGTCGCGCGGAGGACGCCGAGGGGCTGCTGTTCATGGGCCGAGGGTTCACGGAGTGCTACGCCGTCGGCGAGCACCACCTGCAACTCGCGGTCGATCTGATTCTTGAAGGGTTCGCACGAGGTAATGAACAGGGTGAGAATCCGGCAGGTTCGTCCGTCGCATTGGACGGACGCGAGCCTGCTGAAGGTGCCGTCGTACATGGCGAGGCTGACGGGCATGTGCCTGTGGGG
>NZ_JAJGNJ010000061.1 GCF_020781835.1 Microbacterium testaceum | reverse complement strand
GTGGTTCCCGCGCGCGTTCCGTCGCGCGGAGGACGCCGAGGGGCTGCTGTTCATGGGCCGAGGGTTCACGGAGTGCTTCGCCGTCGGCGAGCACCACCTGCAGCTCGCGGTCGATCTGATTCTTGAAGGGTTCGCACGAGGTAATGAACAGGGTGAGAATCCGGCAGGTTCGGCCGTCGCATTGGACGGACGCGAGCCTGCTGAAGGTGCCGTCGTACATGGCGAGGCTGACGGGCATGTGCCTGTGGGG
>NZ_JAJGNJ010000060.1 GCF_020781835.1 Microbacterium testaceum | reverse complement strand
GAGTCGGACTGGCAGCTCGACCCGGCGGGCGTGCGCGATGAAGTCGCGCAGCTCGTCGCCGACGACCTCGGCCTTGCTCTCAAGGGGAAGCCCCGGGTCGCGCCGCTGCGGTCGAAGGGCCGGTTCTCGTGGGATGAGTTCCTGCGACTCGCTCTGCTTGAGCTGGTGTTCGGGCACTCGGTGTTCGAGCAGGTGTACGAGCCGGACGCGTTCGGGCGTGCGCACCTGCGGAAGCTGGCGTGGCGGCCGCCGCGCAC
>NZ_JAJGNJ010000005.1 GCF_020781835.1 Microbacterium testaceum | reverse complement strand
AACGGTGGCTGCTACCAGAACTTCCAGTTCGGTGCGATCAGTTGGTCGCCGACGACGGGGGCGTGGGAGACCTACGGCGCGATCCGCACCTACTGGCGGCAGAACGGCTTCGAGAGGGGGACGCTGGGGTACCCCACGGGTGCCGTGACGACCACCGGCACGGGCCGAACGCAGACGTTCCAGGGGGGCACAGCGATCTGGGACAGTGCGACCGACTCGGTGACGGTCACGCCGCGCGGATGAGACTTCGCCCTGCCGAGGACCGTTCGCGCCATCGCGCGGGCGTCCTTCGTGGACGCGCTGTCACTGACGCATGAGAGCGACGGCCTCCCGGCTGTCTCCGTCGAACTCGACGTTGCCGTGGCGCAAGAGAATGCCGCGGTCGCACAGGTGGGACACCATGTCGAGATCGTGGCTGACCACGACGAGAGTCTTGCCGTTCGCGTGCAGTTCACGGATGCGAGCGAGGCACTTCTGCTGGAAGGGCTCGTCGCCGACCGAGAGAATCTCGTCGATCAGCAGCACATCCACCTCCGTGTGGATAGCCACGGAGAACGCGAGTCGAAGGAACATGCCCGACGAGTAGTGCTTGACCTCCGTGTCAATGAACTGCTCGATCTCGCTGAACGCGACGATATCGTCAAACCGTTCCTCGATCTCCTGTCGGCTCATTCCCAGGATCGCGGCGTTGAGGAAGATGTTCTCGCGGCCGGACAGGTCGGGGTGGAATCCGGCACCGACCTCGATGAGACCGGCGACTCGTCCGCGGGTCATGACCGTGCCGGCATCCGGCTTCAGGACCCCAGAGATGAGCTTCAACATGGTGGACTTCCCGGAACCGTTGTAGCCGAGAAGCGCGACCGCTTCGCCTCGATCGATCTGGAACGACACCGCATCCAGAGCGCGGAACTCGGTGGACAGCGGCTTGCGTCGGACGGCAGCGACGAACGTTTCTTTGAAGGAATGCGTGTGCCGAAGCTTGAAGGTCTTTCGAACGCCTTCCACCACCACGGTCGGCACAGCCGCGTCAGAGATCCTGGGCAAAACGACCCTCCAGACGACGGAAGACGATCTGCCCGACAACGAGCACGACAACCGCGATTCCGAGTGCGATGAACGAGTACATGAGCAGTCCCGGCATCGGGGCCGAGTTTTCGCCGCCCAAAGGAGTCCAGATCCCCCAATGGAAGAGCTCGACCGCCGGCGTGAGCGGATTGAGACGATAGAGATCGAAAACCCATCCCGGCACGTTGTCGGCCACCATGTGCCACCGGTACATGACGGGTGAGGCCCACACCGCGCACATCACGATGATCTCGACGAAGCTCTGCGCGTCACGGAATGTGGCATTGACGGATCCGAACAGCATTCCGAGGCCGACGGCCAGCACGGTGACGATGACCAGCGCGAAGATGACGGCCAGCACGTGAAGGACCGACGGCGCCCACCCGAGGAAGATCGCGATGATGAGGATCACCACGATCTGCGGAATCGTATTGACCGCGGCGACCAGCACGCTGGCTACGGGGAACATCTCTCTCGGCAAGTAGATCTTCTTGATGAGGGCGGCGTTGTCGACGAGAGACCGCGTGCCGTTCGAGAAGGCCTCATTGAAGAAGGTCACGATCGTGATCCCCGACAGCATGTAGATCGGGTAGAACGGGATCGAGGCGTTGAGATTGAGGAAAATGCCGAGAGCGACGAAGAAGACGACGAACTGTACGAGGGGCTTGACGTAGGACCACAGCCATCCCAGAACGGATCCCCGGTAGCGGATTCCCACTTCCTTGCGGATGATCAACGTCAGCAGGTACCGCCGACGGAAGACCTCGAACAGCCCGCTGTTCGCTCCGGGAGTGACAAGCCGCGAATTGTCGGCGGTCGGGTGGGGCGACACAGGCAGCAGCACCTTTCTGAGGTCCTCGGGCGGACCACACAATCTTAGTGGGCTCGTTCTTACGGGATCGTGCGCGTGCGACCGTCACTCGCCCGCGCGCGTGAACTCAGGAAGCGGGCCGGGCCTGGAGAGCTTTCAGGACGATGGTGCCCTGGTACAGGACGACCAGCACTTCGGAGAGCGCGAGGGCCCAGGCGACCCCGGGCGCACCAAAGACTATCGCGCCGACGACGAGGAGCGGAGCACCCACGGCTGCCCCGAGAATCGTCGAAGCGGCGAGATCTCGCGTCCGTCCGAGCTGAACGAGACACGCGAGTCCGAGGACCTGGCTCAGCGTGACAGCGAACAGGATGACCGCAAACGGTGCGCTGAGGTCCAGACCGAACGGTATCGCAGCTTGGGAGAGCACGGCCGCGGTCCATGGTCCCAGCACCATGACGCACGCTCCGCCCGTGAGGCTGACAACGGGGATGACCAGGAGGACGCGACGAATGCGCTCCCTCCGTTCTGCTGGCCCGCGTTCGGAGATCCAGCCCTGGGTGAAATGAAGGATCGGCGCGAAGGCGGTCAGTGCGAACCGGAAGAGCTTGTCGCCCATTGCGTAGGCCGGGAGGGCTGCGGGTGCGACGGCGTTCAGAACGAGAAGCGGAGTTGCGACGTACAGAGAGGACGTGGCGGAAGTGATGACGGCATGACGCTGCGTTGCCAGCTGCCGGACGACCGCGGCAGGTCGGAAGGAGACGCGCGCCGCCGCTCCGCGGAGGATCGCGCGAGCGGAGAAGGAGACAGCGACGACGTTGAACACCAACTGCACCACCATCGTCAGCGTGAGATCACCCGTCAGCATCATGACCGGGAGGCTCGCGACGACACCGAGGGTCTGCGGCAGGACGTCCAAGCGGAAGAGCCGATCGGGGCGTGCCTCGCCGATGAAGTACCACGAGGCCCCGATCGATGGGACGAGATAGGCGGCCGAGGCGACGAGAACGAGGGGGAGCAGCGTGGGGTTGAGCGCCCACATCACCGCGACCATCGCGGGATACGCGATGAGCAACAGATAGGTACGCGCGACCAACGAATGCGCATACCACTGTGCCCGCGAGGAGGGATCCATGGCGGCCACCTCGGCGGCGCCGGTGGTTCCCCAACCGAACGCCACGATGACACCGAACAGGCCCGCCGCCGATTGGATCGCGGCCTGTACACCCCAGACGAACGGGCCGGCGCCGGTGATGATGATCGGAACAGCGAGCAGCGTGACCGCGGAACTGAGGCCCGTGGAAAGGGCGAATCCGCCGAGGCGTCGCGCTCCGCCCGCCCGCGTGGTCATGATCGCCCCGGGGGAACGCCCGTCACTCTTGCGCGCCACCGGTCGTCAACCGTGCCCGCTCTCCGGCGGGCAGCGTCTCCAGAAGACTGCCGGGCAGCTGCCGGCGCGGCCGGGTGAACAATCCCTGGCCGAATCCCTTCGCCACGGACGTTGCCCACAGCTTCTTGTCGGATGCCACGGCGAACTGCCGAGCGGCGTGGATGACGAGACCCACGCGGTCGAGCATGTTGCTGCTCAGTTTTCCGTCGCGCTCGCGGATGTACCAGAGATAGTTGCGCAGGAAGTAGAACAGGCGGCCCGCCATATCGTTGCTCACCGGCTTGTTGTCCGGGTGGTTGATCATGCTCGAGGGCATGACCATGGCGAGTTCGCGGCGCGAGAGTCGGTGCGTGTACTCGGAATCGTCCAGCCAGATGAAGAAGTCGCTGAGCGGCAAGTGTGTCGTCGCGGCGAGCCGAAGGTTGACCATCACGCCGACGAACGTCGCGGTGTCGATTGCGATGCCGCCGTGTGCGTGGGCGACGACCTGTCGCTCGGCATCGTTGCTGATCACCGGAGGGTTGCGCTTGTTGTAGGTCCCCCGACCGGCCGTCACGAGGGAAGCAACGAAGGAGGGCGTCGGGTGGACGTTCTCGAAGGCCTCGATGAGGGGCGCCACCGCGTCCAACTCGGGTTCCGCGTCGTCGTCCATGAGCCACGCGCCCTCGTGTCCGTGAGCCAACGCGATCTCCACACCCCACGCGAAGCCGCCGGCACCGCCGAGGTTCGCTCCGGTGCGGAACAGGAAGACATCGGGGTGGTTCTCGGCGACGTACTCAGCGCTTCCGTCCGTCGAGCCGTTGTCCACGACGATGATCTCGTCGAGAGGACGGGTCTGGTTCTCGAGTGCGGTCAGGCACTTCTCAAGGAGATCCCGCCTGTTGTAGGAGACCACCACAGCAGCAAAAGTCACGCCGATCCTTCCGTCACACGCGTCGACAACTATGTCACATCGCTATGTGCTCACCCCGTGGGGGATATCGGGCGGCGGAGAGCGGGCGGGCCGTCTCGAGTCTCCCTCAGCGAGCGATCGGCCCCGCCCGGTTTGCGATCGCGTCGCGCACGCCCCGTGCGATCGCGCGGATCTGTGCGGGCGTGTCCGGCGCGCTCACTGCGTTGAAGCTGACGTCGATCATCATGTATCCCGTTCGGTGGAGCAGCCAGCGCAGGTTTCCCCTCGCGTGGCGTCGCCACAACAGAAGCCCGTTGCGGACCATGTAATACGTACGGAACGGCTGGTGGTAGCGGCTGAAACGGGGCTTCCCGAGAAGACGCAGATGGCGCCCGAACACCAGCAACGGGGTCGGCTCGCCGAGCGTGTGCTGGAGGTGGCTCCCGGGGACGACGGTGAATTCGAAACCCCGCGCTCTCGCGCGGAGGGTGTATTCGCTGTCGACGGAGTCGATGACGAAGTCGTCGGCGAAAGGTCCGACGCGATCGATCGCGTCGACGGACATCAATTGGCCGGACTGGATGGGATCGAAGGGCCGTCCGTCGCGTCTGACTGTGATGCGCTCCTCCTCGACCGTCTCCGGAACGGCGGAGACGATCTCGACACCCGCGGCGAGCTCGCTTTCGAAGCGCGCCAGGCCCGCGGCCACGTAGCCGTCTTCGACCTGGGAATCCTGGTCGAGGACAAGGATGTGCGTGGCCCCGTACTCGCGAGCCGCCCGGTAGCCCGCGTTCAGCGCGCCCGCGATGCCGAGGTTGCGGGGGAGAGGGATCACGCGCGTCGGATTGTCCGCGTAGTCGGCGGCATCGACCGTGGCTGACCCGTCGTCCACGATGATCACGAGCTCAACCTGCGGCGCGAGTGCGGCGCATCGGACCGGCAGATCGGCGGGAGCGTTGTAGGCGGCGACGACTGCGACGACGATCGGCGAAGCGGGTGCGCCGGTCATCGCGAACGGACCTCTGTCGTGTGCATCGGGTCGAGCCTATCCGGGCTCGTCGCTCGCGCCTTCCAGGGCGGGGTGCAAACTCCGACGATGCCCACATCCTGTTCGAGCGCGTACAGGTCACCGTCGGTCGGGCCTGGGCACCGGACGTCGATGTGCGACGATGGTCGGGTGAAGGGGATTATTCTCGCCGGGGGCTCCGGCACGCGTCTGCATCCGATCACTCTGGGCGTCTCCAAGCAGCTCATCCCCGTCTACGACAAGCCGATGGTCTACTACCCGCTGTCCACTCTGATGCTGGCGGGCATCCGCGAGATCCTCGTGATCACCACCCCCCACGACGCGCCCTTCTTCGAAAGACTGCTCGGTGACGGCTCGCAGTTCGGCGTCGAGATCTCCTTCGCTGTACAGCCGTCTCCCGACGGTCTGGCGCAGGCCTTCACCATCGGGGCGAGCTTCATCGGCGACGACAAGGTGGCTCTTGTCCTGGGCGACAACCTGCTCTACGGGCCGGGTCTCGGTTCGCAGCTCAAACGGTACGCCGATGTCGACGGCGGTGCCGTGTTCGCCTACTGGGTCGCCGAGCCCTCCGCGTATGGCGTCGTGGAGTTCGACGCCGAAGGCCGTGCGGTATCGCTGGAAGAGAAGCCGGCGCAGCCGAAGAGCAACTACGCGGTACCCGGGCTCTACTTCTACGACAACGACGTGATCGAGATCGCTCGCGGTCTCGAGCCGTCGGCTCGCGGCGAGTACGAGATCACGGACATCAATGCCGAGTATCTGCGTCGCGGCACGTTGCAGGTGGAGGTGCTCCCGCGCGGAACCGCCTGGTTGGACACCGGGACGTTCGATCAGATGACGGATGCCGCCGACTATGTACGCACGATGGAGCGACGCACGGGCCTGCGGATCGGTGTGCCCGAAGAGGTGGGCTGGCGTCAAGGCTTCCTCTCTGACCTAGAACTCGAGGAGCGGGCGAAGACGCTGGTGAAGTCTGGCTACGGCAGCTACCTGCTCGAAATCCTGGAAAGGGGTCGCTGATGGCGCACCTGCTCGTGACCGGCGGCGCCGGGTTCATCGGTTCCAACTTCGTCCATCACGTCATCGACCACACGGATCACTCGGTGACGGTGTTGGACAAGCTCACCTACGCCGGAAACCGCGCGTCGCTGGCGGGCCTGCCGGAGAATCGGGTGCGGTTGGTGGTCGGCGATATCGCGGACGCGTCGGTGGTGGATTCGCTCGTGGCCGACGTGGACGCGGTGGTCCATTATGCGGCGGAGTCGCACAACGACAACTCGTTGCACGACCCGCGACCTTTCCTGGACACGAACATCATCGGCACCTACACGTTGCTGGAGGCCGCGCGCCGGCATGACGTGAGGTTCCATCACATCTCCACCGATGAGGTGTACGGCGATCTCGAACTCGATGACCCGGAGCGGTTCACCGAGTCCACCCCCTACAATCCGTCGTCTCCGTATTCCTCGACGAAAGCGGGCTCGGATCTGCTCGTCCGGGCGTGGGTGCGCTCGTTCGGGGTGCGCGCCACGATCAGCAACTGCTCGAACAACTACGGCCCCTATCAGCACGTGGAGAAGTTCATCCCGCGCCAGATCACCAACGTCATCCGCGGCATCCGGCCCAAGCTGTACGGGACCGGCGAGAACGTGCGGGACTGGATCCACGCCGATGACCACTCCTCGGCCGTGTTGACGATCCTGGACAAGGGTCAGATCGGGCAGACCTATCTCATCGGTGCGGACGGCGAGAAGGACAACAAGACCGTCGTCGAGTCCATCCTGAAGATCATGGGACAGCCGGACGACGCCTACGACCTCGTCACCGACCGCCCCGGCCACGACCTTCGCTACGCCATCGATTCGACGAAGCTCCGCACCGAGTTGGGATGGACTCCCACTTACGGTGACTTCGCATCGGGGTTGGCTGCGACGATCCAGTGGTACCGCGAGAACGAGGCGTGGTGGGCCCCGGCGAAGGACGGCGTCGAAGCGTTCTACGCCAGCAAGGGCCAGTGACCGCGGTGGCCACGGAGTTCGGCAAGAGCCTGCGAGCGACGATCACCTCGATCCCCGGACTGATCGTCATCGATCTTCCGGTCCACGGGGACTCCCGCGGGTGGTTCAAGGAGAACTGGCAACGTCAGAAGATGACCGCCGACGGCGTGAATCTGCCCGACTTCGGACCGGTGCAGAACAACATCTCCTTCAACGACGCGGTCGGCACGACCCGCGGTATCCACGCCGAGCCGTGGGACAAGTATGTCTCCGTCGCCACAGGACGGATCTTCGGCGCCTGGGTCGATCTGCGTGAGGGCGACACTTTCGGGGCGGTGTACACCGCGGAGCTGGACCCGTCCAAAGCGATCTTCGTCCCCCGCGGCGTGGGGAACTCGTACCAGACCCTCGAACCCGACACGGCGTACACCTACCTGGTCAACGACCATTGGTCGCCGGACGCGACCTACACGTTCCTGAACCTGGCCGACGAGACCGCCGCCATTGCCTGGCCCATCGCGCTCGAATCGGTGGAGATCAGCGAGAAGGACAAGAGCCACCCTCGCCTCGCCGACGTCGTTCCGATGCCGCCGAAGAAGATCCTCGTCACCGGGGCGAACGGCCAACTCGGCCGCGCGCTACGGGCGGAGTTCGGCGACCACCCGTGGATCGAGTACACCACTCGCGATGACCTCGATGTCACGTCGCCCGATCTGCCTCACGCCCGTCGCTGGCGCGACTACGGCACCATCATCAACGCGGCCGCGTACACCAAAGTCGACCTCGCCGAGACGCCGGAAGGGCGCACCGCGGCCTGGGCGGCGAACGTCACCGCCGTGGCCGCGCTCGCCCGTGTCGCGACCGAGAACGGCATCACCCTCGTCCACGTCTCCAGCGACTATGTCTTCGACGGCACCAAGTCCGACGCCTACACTCCCGCCGACCCCGTCTCCCCCCTCGGGGTCTACGGGCAGACCAAAGCCGCCGGAGACGCCATCGTGGCCAGCGTCCCCCGCCACTACATCCTCCGCACCAGCTGGGTCATCGGTGAGGGCAACAACTTCGTCCGCACCATGGCCGCCCTCGCCGAACGCGGCATCGACCCCAAGGTGGTCGACGATCAGGTCGGGCGACTCACCTTCACCAGTGACATCGCCGCCGCCATTCGCACCCTCCTCGACACCGCCGCGCCGGTCGGGGTCTACAACATCACCGGTGCGGGTGACCCCGCGACCTGGTATGACATCGCGCGCGACGTCTTCCGCCTCACCGGACACGACGCCGAGCGCGTCACGGGCGTGACCACCGACGAGTACTTCGCCAGCGCTACTCACCCCGTCGCACCCCGACCTCGCAACAGCGTGCTGGCGGTGGAAGCCCCGCTCGACCCGGCGCCGTGGCGGGTGAGCCTGGAAGGCTATCTTCGGTCGGCTGGGTGACCGCCCGGGGGCGTCCGCTCGACGGCGGAACTCGCGAGATCCCTCCAATACCCCGGGCTGCGCATGCGCAGCGACTGGATGAAGGTGACGGTCTCGTCGAGGCCGGTGAGCGGACGCGGGCGTCGGGGAACGTGTGCGGCGGCCCGCCACCCTGCGAGTCGACCGCGCACCGAGTCGACGTCGCGTCGCTGAAGGAGCCGAGCGCCGACCACGATCGCCTCCGTCGCCAGCGCGCGAAGGGCGTGGCGACTGCGCAACACACCATAGACGCGGAGCGTGTACGCGCGCCCGAAGCCACTCAGGTAGCGCTGCCGTGGCGATTCGACCCCAGCGCTGGCACCCCCGATGTGAGAGCCGAGGACTAGGGGGAGCGCGATGGAGGTCCACCCCGCGGCTGCCAGCCGGATCGAGAGCTCCAGCTCCTCGCCGTACATGAAGAAGTTCTCGTCAAGCAGCCCCACTTCCGTCAGCGCGGAACGACGGTACGCGGCGAGGGCTCCATATGGGCCGAGATTGCGGGGAGAGATCTCGTCCGACGCCTCGGGCAGGGTCCGGGCGCCGTGCCAGCGCACGAATCCCGCCAGCGTGGGATCCGCGCAAGTTCCATACGCGTCCACGGCTCCGGCGCGGTCGCGCAGAACCGGCGACAGGCTACCCGCACGCTCATCGGCAGATTCGAATTGCTCGACGATGACGGCGGCCATCTCCGGAACCGCGACGACGTCGCTGTTCAGAAGCACGACATACGGGGCGCTACCGGCGCGGATGCCGTTGTTGCACGACGTCGCGAAGCCGCTGTTGCGAGGGTTCCGCAGGAGCGTCGCACCCGGGAACGCCGCGGCGATACGGTCGGCGGTGTCGTCGGGTGAGGCGTCGTCGACGACGAAGACGTTGACGGGGAGCGTCTGCGCCTCGAGTGCACGCAGGCACGCCTCCACGTGCTCCCAGCCGCTGTAAACGGGGACGACGACGTCCAGACGCGGCTCGCTCATCGAGAGTCCTTCGGCGTGGTGGGTGCGGCAAGACGCAGAACGCGCGAAAGGACCGCCGCGGTGCTCGCGGCCGACGCCTCCCACGTGAAGCCGGCGGCCCAGTGTTGCCCACGCTCGCGGCGCTGCACGTCGCCGTCCAGCGTGAGTCCTCGGCGAATGGCCCGGCCGAGCGCATCGGCATCCGTCGCATCCACGTAGAGGCATTCGGAGCCGCCGACTTCGCGGAGAACGGGGATGTCGTTGGCCACGACCACACAGCCACGCGCGAGTGCGTCGAGGACGGGGAGGCCGAATCCTTCGAGAAGGGACGGGCATACGTAGACGGATGCCTGCGAGTAGAGCCGCTCCAGTTCGTCGTGACTCACCCACCCGGGAAGGTCGACCACGCCCTCGAGTCCGAGACGCCGGACGTGGGCGGCGAGGGGGTCGTCCGAGCCTCCGCCGGTGATGACGACGGACGGACGAGAGCCCTCTTCCATCCTGGCGACGGCCTCCAACAACCCGACGTGGTTCTTGTGAGGCATGCGATTGCCCGTGCTGAGCACGAGGTCACCGCGGCGCGCGGGCGGCGATGCGACTTCGGGTGGTGGCGTCGTGCCGTGCGGCACCACATGGAGCCGGCTCCGCGGCACAGCGAGGCGGCGGTGCACCTCGTCGGCCGTCGCCTCGGACACCGAGATCACGGCATCGGCGGTGCGAGCGGAGCGACTCATCAGCTCAGCCGTCGCGCGGCGGAACGGGCGCTGAGAGAGCGGCCCCGGGATCTGGTGATAGATGAGGTCGTGGATCGTGACGACGCGGGGCAGCCCTCGGCGGATCGGCCCGAAATTCGCGGGCGTCCATATCGCGGAAGCACCGAGCGAACGCGCCGCGCGCTCGGCGAGAAAGACTTCGCCCTTCGCCCAGGATGCGGGTGAATCTCCCACGCCCTTCATCTCGAGGACGTCCCCCGGGAAGAACTCGCGGACGAGGTCGCGCCCGGGCGTGGAGACGAGGGCGCGCAGTTCCACGCCCGCGAGAAGAGAGGGAAGACGCGGGATGACCTCGCGCGCGTAGGTCTCCGTGCCTCCGCGCCCACCGGTGAATCCGAGGAGGTCGATGACCAGAGTGGGCGCCATGTCAGCTCTCGATCACGGATTCCGGTTGCATGTCCTGGCGTGGGACGGTCAGCACACCCGAGAAGAAGCTCATCATCACCGTCTGGAACCCGAGGATGATGCCCAGAGAGCTGGGGATGGCGACGCGGATCACGTCCACCGCATCCTGCTGTCCGAAACCGAGATTGGCCCATTGGATGACCTGGATCACACCTATGACGACGCCCATCAAGAACAGCGCGGCGCCCACGAGCAGACCTCGCTCGGTCGTCCAGTGCGACATGACACGTCTATAGCGCTCGCTCGTGGGGAGGAACCCTTCTTGCGTCGCATAGAGCTTGGTGAGCCAGAAGAACAGCAGCGACTGGAAGCCCAGGATGCAGAGCGCGCTGGCATAGACCATCGTCGTCACGTCGAAGCCCACCTGTCCCACCCGAACCCCACCGAAGGCGAGCACACCGACCAGGAGTGCCCCGACGATGAACGCGAACAGTCCGGGGTACACGAACAACCAGCGAGGGGCGAACAGCAGGAGGAAGCGCAGGTGACGCCACCCGTCGTGCCAACTGCGCAGGTGCGGAGGACGCGAGCGTCCGTCCTTCTCGAGGGTCGTCGGGACCTCGTCGATCCGGTAGCGGGCGAGGGAGGAACGCACGACCATTTCGGACGCGAACTCCATACCGGTGGTCTTCAAACCGAGCTGGCGAATCCGCTCCGTGTTGAATCCCCGGAGGCCGCAGTGGAAGTCGCCGATGCCTGGACGGAAGAAGATCTGACCGATGAACGACAGGACCGGATTTCCCAGGTACTTGTGCAGTGGGGGCATGGCACCGGGCGCGATACCGCCCTCGAAGCGATTGCCCATGACCAGGTCGGCTCCGGAACGCAGCCGGTCGACGAAGGGCTCCAAGCGGGTGAAGTCATAGCTGTCGTCGGCATCCCCCATGATCGTGAACGTGCCGCGGGCCGCGTTGATGCCTGCAAGCAGCGCCGCGCCGTAGCCGCGCCGAGAGGCCGGAACCACGCGTGCTCCCAGACGGGTCGCGATGGCCTGGGACCCGTCCGTGCTTCCGTTGTCGGCGACAACCACCTCCCCCGAGATACCTGAGCGCTGCAAGAATCCGAGGGCCTTGCGTACGCACGTCTCCAGGGTCTCGGCCTCATTGAGGCATGGCATCAGGATGGTGAGCTCGATGTCACGGGTATCAGTCACGTTGGTCCCCTCCGGGGGCCGTCTCTAACGGCGGCTGTTTGGGTGCGTTGCTGGGGTCGAGGGTGAGAAGGAGTTGAGCGATGGTTGCCTCGATGGTGCGTTCACTGCGTGCGCGCTCGTACCAGGCACGGGTTCTCGAGCGGAGCTCAGGACCCCCCAGGACGACGTCGGCGATTGCCTGACCCATGATCTCTGCCGCGGGGGAGACCGCCACAAGACCGTTCACATTCTGCTCGACGAGTTCGGTGGCGGCATTGCCGTCGTCCGCGACGAGGACCACCGGAACGCCGTGACGCGCCGCCTCCACGACCACCAGTCCGTAGCCTTCTCGCCGCGACGGGTTCACGACGCAGGCGGCGGCGGACACGATCCGATCCAATTCCTCGTCGCTGACGAACCCGGGCATCTGCGTCCACTCGTCAGCGTCGGCCGTCCGGACGGCGCCGCGGACGGCCTCGGAGCTTGGTCCCTTTCCCAGCAAGACGAGCCGGAGGTCGGGAATGGAGCGGCGGGCGTACGCAACCGCGGCCGGAATCGTCTCGACCCGCTTGTCGGGGATGTGGCGTCCCACGTAGACCACGTACGGCGGATCGGCGGCCTCTGAGGAGGGACCGGCGCGCTCGACGGAGGCGTCGATCAGTCCCGGGCTTCGTAAGAGCGCGCCGCGAAACGCTTCCCGTCTCAAACGGGTGGCCGACAAGGCCGAGTGGGCGGTTGCGACCGGGGTCAAAGCGATCGCGATCCGCTGCGCGATCCAGGCGAGCGTTCCCACGACACCACCGGTGTACTCGACCCACTGTCGACGACGCCACACCTCGAGGTAGTCCGCTACCAGGCGGGTACCCGAACCGAGGAGGGCCACGCGCGCCGCGATCACATTCAGAGCCGGCAGACCGGAGACGACGACGGCACGATAGCGTCGCCGGTTCCGCAGCAGCGTCCACCCCAGTCGCGCCGCGAACACGAGCGCAGCGCTCGTCCGACGAACACCGTCCTCGTCGTACAACCGCAGCCGCGGCGCGACGGTGACGACCTCGAAATCGGGGGCGGAGAGGACCTCGCCGTCGCCCTGCGCCGCTGTCAGATAGTCGACGACGTACCCCTGTCGGACGAACTCTTCGGCGAACGCCCGGTATTGGCGTTCACCGCCTCCTTTTGTGAACGGGAAGAGGCAGTCGTAGGCGATGGCGATCCGCCGCGAGCGGCCCGCCATCAGCAGCCCTCGATCTTGAACAGCTTGGCGTCGGGACCCTCGGAATCGATGAGGACGAGCTTGTCGGAAGGCTCCAGGCCGACGAGGCCGCGGTAGGCATCGCCGTCGTTGTCGTTGACGGTGCGATCCCCGAACTCGAGGGCGTACGTCACGCCGACCGATCGAACGGCCTCGCACACGCGCGGATCCGAGGAGATGTCCTTCAGGTGCTCCGCCAGGTACTGCTCGTCCTGCGTGCGCGCGCCGAACACGTGGCGTTCGGTGACCGTGCGGTCGGCGAGGGCGTAAGCGAGCGAAGCGCCGGTGAGTGGGCTGCCGATGATGACGGCATCCGGGGGAGTCGTCTCGTCGAGCCGACTCAACAGCGCGTCTTCGTCCTCACTGAGGAGGTTGGCGTCGTCGGCCAGGACGTACTGCGCACGCGTCTGGACGATCGTGGCTCGGATGTTGGGTCCGACCGCGACTGACGCGGCGGCGATGACCACGAGAGCGATGGCCGTCGGCCTGATCCACGCGCGGCTACCGGCAACGCGCTCGCCGATTTGCTGCACACCGGCCGTGAGCGAAAGAGCACCTTGAACGAGAAGCGGAATCGCGGCGATCGGCAGGAGCGCCGCGAGACGGTACGGATCGTTGTACCACGGGTTGGTCAGCGCTTCACGGAGGGGATTGGTCACGTTCGTGCCGGAGGCGAGGACGAACAGGACCACCGCGGCGGCGAAGGGAACGGCGATCGCCACTCGGGAGGGATGCCGGACGAGGGTGAACGCGCCTACCGCCAGGAGCACCGCGATCACGATCGTCATCGCGAACTGCCGCGGCGCGACCGTGAGAGCTTCGCCGAGGGCCTGTGAGGCCGTCTGCCACGGGGTCCAGCGGGACATGTCGTAGTTCGTCCGAGCGATCGTCCACGCCACGATTCCGACGACGACGACGGCAATCCCCAGGCCGGTCAGCGCGATCCGCCCTCTTCGGGACGAGGTACGAGCGAGCGGGACGATCAGCGCGAGGGCGGCTGGAGCCCCGAGCGCGTAGACGGCGAGCAGCGCATTGGGATGTGCCAGGCCGACGCCGACACACAGGAGGCACAGCAGCAGCGCAGTGCGGAGGCGTTCCGTCGACACATGGGGACGGGCCAGCCCCCAGACCGCGGCGAGAGCAGAACCGACCAACGCGTAACCGGTGAAGTTCGGGTACAGGACTCCGAAGTCCAGGAGAAGGAGGGGGAACGCTCCGAAGCCGGTCGAAAGCAACGCCGCGACGACGACGGCGAAGGGGCGGCGGAAGATGACCCACGCCAGGGCGGCGCAGGAGGCGGGCCACACGACGGCGGCGACGACGACGTTGACCGAGTTGACCGCGACGGGGATCGGCGCGCCCGTGATCAGTTCCACCAAGACGACGAGGCTGTGCCATCCGTTCGGGTAGAAGGGAATGTCCGACGTCGCGCCGATCTGGATCGCCGAGGCGTCGGCCGTGTCCGTCGCGAGCCGGATGGCGTTGAGATGCACGATGTTGTCGAGCGTCTGGGAGATCGCGCCCGCCTGCCCGAAGGCGGCAACGGTCTGCAGGGCGATGGCGACGGCGGCGGTGACGAGGGCGGCCGAGATGGCGATGCCGCCGCCGAGACCGATGTGCGGTTGCTCCGCACGGGGCACGAGTCGACGCACGAAGAAGGCGACCGCCGCGACGACGAGCGTCACGAGGGCAACGGGAAGCCCGGACCACGGAAGGTGCACGAAGTGAGCGACGTTGGCGGCCGTGGCGACGACGGCGACCGACATCGCGGGCACGAAGAACCACGCGGTCACCTCCGTCAAGCGCCAGCCGGCCATCCGGACGACCGTGCCGGGGACGACGACGACGAGGAGAGCCATCGCGAGGGAAGGGAGAGCCGTCAGCCAGCTGCCGGACATGCTTCTCCCCTCTCGTTGGCAATAGCAAGGGAGTCTAGCCGCTCCCGCCTTTGCGTTTGATGAGGCGGCTGTCGGGCCCGCCGCGAGAGATGGCAGGCGAACTCGGCATGCGGAGGCGGAGGTCGGATCGCCTTGCTCGGTCGCCGGTCGGGACGGGACGCTCGGGTTCGTTGGGTAAGGTGATCACGCGTTTCGCTCGACCTGCGCGGGCCATGACGCTGGCTGATCGATTACACGAAAGCGTGCCTACTCCATGGATCTTCTCATCGTCGGTGCCGGCTTCTTCGGCCTCACGATCGCCGAGCGCGCGGCCGCCGCGGGTCGGAAGGTGACGGTCATCGACCGTCGCTCCCACATCGGCGGCAACGCCTACTCCGAGGCCGAGGCCGAGACGGGCATCGAGGTGCACCGATACGGCGCGCACCTCTTCCACACCTCCAACCCGGCCGTGTGGGAGTACGTGAACCGCTTCACGGACTTCACCTCGTACGTCCACCGCGTCTACACGACCCACAAGGGCGTCGTGTACCCGCTCCCGATCAACCTCGGCACGATCAACCAGTTCTTCCAGGCGGCTTACAGCCCCGGCGAGGCTCGCGCTCTGGTGCAGGAGCTCGCAGGGGAGTTCGACGCGAAGAACGCCGCGAATCTGGAGGAACGGGCCATCGGTCTGATCGGTCGCCCCCTGTACGAGGCGTTCATCCGCGACTACACGGCCAAGCAGTGGCAGACCGACCCCAAGGACCTGCCGGCTGAGGTGATCTCGCGTCTCCCCGTGCGGTACACGTACGACAACCGGTACTTCAACGACACGTGGGAGGGTCTTCCTGTCGACGGCTACACCGCGTGGCTCGAGCGCATGGCCGATCACCCGAACATCGACGTCAAGCTCTCCACCGACTACTTCGACGAGTCGCAGCCGGTGAGCAAGAAGGCGACCGTCGGCCAGGTCCCGGTCGTGTACACGGGTCCGGTCGACCGGTACTTCGACTACGCCGAGGGGGAGCTGTCGTGGCGCACGCTCGACTTCGAGCAGGAGGTCCTCCCCATCGGCGACTTCCAGGGCGCCAGCGTGATGAATTACGCGGATGCCGACGTGCCTTACACCCGTATCCACGAGTTCAAGCATTTCCATCCCGAGCGTGCGGACCGCTACCCCACGGACAAGACCGTGGTCGTGCGTGAGTACTCTCGCTTCGCCACCCGGGCCGACGAGCCGTACTACCCGGTCAACACCGCGGACGACCGCGCGGGTCTGCTGGCCTATCGCGAACTCGCGAAGGGCGAGAAGGACGTGCTGTTCGGCGGACGGCTGGGGACATACCAGTACCTCGACATGCATATGGCGATCGGATCTGCGCTGTCGATGTGGAACAACACTCTGGCCGAGGTGTGACATGAGCGATACGACTCGTCGCGTTTCAGTCAACAACGTTGTCTTTCCCGTCGAGGGCGTCGCGGAGGTCTCATCCCTTTACGTGGACACCGGGACGGGGGATGGATCGCAGCCGGGTGAGGCATACGAGATCCTCGGACGACGCTCGGTGCGCGTCTTCGCGCACAAGCGGATCTCGATGGGGACGTTCTTCAACGCGTTCCCCGCGAGCTTCTGGCAAAGATGGACCTCGGTGCGGGACATTCATCTGCGATTGAAGCTCGAGGGCGAAGGACTCGTCTCCGTCTACAAATCCAGCTCTCGTGGCCGCTCCTCCGCTGTCGCCTCCCAGCACTTCGTCAACGAAACGGTGGAGTTCGATCTTCCCGTGCGCTCGTTCGTGGACGGGGGGTTCTACTGGTTCGACCTCGCGTGCGCGCAAGCCGATGCGACGCTCGTCGAGGCGGAGTGGTCCGTCGAGGTGGACGAAGAGTGGCGGGGCGGCCGAGCGACCGTCGGTATCACCACCTTCAACCGTGCGTCCTACTGCCTCAATCAGGTGCGTACGGTCGCCGAGAACGCGTATGTCCGCGAAGCGCTCGACCGGGTAGTCGTGGTGGACCAGGGCACGGACCTCGTCCAGGATCAGCCCGGTTTCGCGGCGATCGCGGAGAAGCTCGGTGACGTGCTGCACCTCGTCCGCCAGCCCAACTTCGGCGGCTCCGGCGGTTTCTCCCGTGCCATGCTCGAGTCGTTGGCGTCGGAGAAGAGCGACTACGTCCTTCTCCTCGACGATGACGCGATCAGCGAGCCCGAGGCGATTCTGCGTGCCGTGCGCTTCGCCGACTTCGCGGTCACCCCGACGATCGTCGGCGGCGGAATGCTGCATCTGGATGAGCGTGCCGTCCTCTACACCCAGGGCGAGGTGTGGAATGCGCGCAAGTCGTGGATGGCGGCATCCGGTGACAGCGAGTACGACCACGACTTCGTGGAGGACACCCTCCGGGAGACCCCCGAACTCCATCGGCGCTTGAACGCGGACTTCAACGGCTGGTGGATGTGCCTCATCCCCACCGAGATCCTGCGCACCATCGGGCTCTCGCTGCCCGTCTTCCTCAAGTTCGATGACATCGAATACTCCCTTCGTGCGGCACGCCACGGGTTCCCCACGGTCAGCCTCCCCGGGGTGGCCGTGTGGCATCTCGCCTGGCACGACAAGGACCCCACCCGCACCTGGGAGGAGTACTTCATCCATCGCAACCGGGTGATCACCGGCCTCCTGCACTCGGATGTCTCCCGCGGTGGATACCTTCCCCTTCACGCGTTCCTCGGCGACCTCAAGCTGCTCTTCATGCTCCAGTACTCGACGGTTCGGCTGCGTCACCAGGCGCTCGCCGACGTATTCGCAGGACCGTCGAAGCTGCCCGGGTGGCTGGGGACGCGACAGCGGGAAGTGCAGCAGATGCGGTCGGCGTTCGTCGATGCGCGTGTCGTCGAGGATCTGTCCACCCTGCCTCCCGTGCGGCGTTCGTCGCGCGCCTTCCTCGGCGCGGTACGGCGACCGACGAATCCGCTCTCGGCCATCGCGCTCGCCTTGCGCGTCTCGTTTCGACAGGTGATCGTCCGTGAGTCTCCGGGCAGCAAGGAGTACCCGGAACGGGTGATCCCCGCTCCGGACATCACCTGGTGGCGTTTCGCCGACATCGACTCGGCGCTGGTGACGGCACCGGACGGCATCGGGGTCGCGTGGTATCAGCGCGATCGGAAGCAGATGCGCCGCTCCCTCGTGCGCGGCGCGATCCTGAGCCTCAGGCTCGCTCTCCGCTGGAACGATCTGTCGCATCGTTACCGAGCCGAACTGTCCGACTTGGTGTCGCCGGAGGCATGGCAGAAGATCCTCGATCACCCGGCTCGATGACGAGCGGAACGCCGGTCCGCACTCGGAGCACGCCCGGCCGGTCCGGTTCCCGCACCGAGTCGCCGCGATATGCGTACCGCGGCGACATCGATGGTCTGCGTGCGCTGGCGGTCCTCCTCGTCGTCGTCTATCACGTGTGGTTCGGCCGGGTGTCCGGCGGTGTGGACGTCTTCCTGATGCTGTCGGCGTTCTTCTTGACGTGGACAGCGCTCAGGCGGATAGAGGACGGTCCGCGTGTGTCCCCACTGGCACGGATCGTGGGCGTCTTCCGCCGGCTCGTGCCCGCGATGGCGGTGACCCTCATCGCGGTGCTGGCGGTCGTGTACGGGGTGTATCCCGCGTCGCGGTGGCCGGCGATCTGGGAGCAGACGTGGGCGTCAGTGTTCTACGTCCAGAACTGGGCGCTTGCGGGCGACGCCGTCGACTATTACTCCCGGTCAGACATTCCCAGCCCGCTGCAGCACTTCTGGTCGCTGTCCGTTCAGGGCCAGGCGTTCGTGCTGTGGATCCTGATTCTCGCGGCTTGCGAGTACGTCGTCAGGCGCTGGTCGCTCGCCCCGGCTCGCGTCGTGGCCTCGGTCTTCGGCGTGGTTTTCGCGGTGTCCTTGGTCTACTCGATCGTGCGGACCGCAACCGCCCAGGACTCAGCCTATTTCGACACCTTCGCGCGTCTCTGGGAGTTTGCGGCCGGTTCGCTTCTGGTCGTCCTCCTCGCTCGGCTACAGCTGAGCTACGCGCTACGCACCGCATTGGTCCTGGTGGGCCTCGTCGGCCTCGTCGCGACCGGCATGGTCCTGGACGTTCGGGGTGGATTCCCGGGGTTCCTCGCGCTCTGGCCGGTGCTGTGCGCGGCGGCTGTCGTGCTCGGTGGTTCCGGCCAGCGGGCGACGCTGCCCTCGCGAATGCTCGCCTCCCGTGGGATGCGCAGGCTCGGAGCTGACGCCTACGCCCTCTACCTCGTGCATTGGCCGGTTCTTGTCACGTGGATGGTGCTGAAGAAGGACGCCCGGATCGGGGCGGTGGACGGACTCGCCGTCATCGTGGTGTCGCTCGCATTGGCCCGGATGCTCACCGCGTTCATCGACCGCCCCGTACGTGCGTGGAAGCGAGACTCGTCCTCTCTTGCGCCTGCGGTCGCCGTCATCGTGGTATCCGTCCTCGCGGTGACGTCGATGGTCGGCGCCTGGCAGATCACGGTCGCCGTTCACGAGCGGCGTTCGGCTACAGCTGATGTCCGTGACAATCCGGGCGCGGCGGTCCTGCGCAATCCCCTTCTCGCGGTGGAATCGTCCGAGGCGCCCATGCTTCCGTTGCCCACCCAGGTGCACGCCGATTGGGTTCAACTGGACGAGGTCTGTGACGCTCGTCTGGGCGTGGAGCCCGACGAGCCGCTTTACGGGACATGCTTCTTCACCCCTGAAACGCTCTCCTCGGACACCGTGATCGTGGTGGGGGGCGACTCGCACGCGCAGCAATTCACCGCAGCCGTGCTCGAGGTCGCCGCGGATAACGGTTGGGGTGTGGTCACCCTCATCAAGGGGGGCTGTGCCCTCGGTGCGGATGAACCTGAGGACGATCCCGTCGGATGCGGGGAATGGCGCGACTCCGTGCTGGACTACGTCGCACGACTCGCTCCAGCCGCCGTCATGACCGTCGTGACCCGGGCAGATGCCGGTGACGGGGAAGAAGTCGTCCGTCCGGGGATGGACCGCACCATCGATCGCATCCTCTCGGCGGGGATCGACGTGATCGGTCTGCGCGACAATCCGCGTTTCACCTTCGACATGTTCGAGTGCGTGCAGGAGGGCGATCCGGACGCGTGCGCCGTGGCGCGTTCCGCTTCTCTCGCGTCGGTGAACCCGGCGGAAGCTCTCGAACGGGATGGCCTGCACCTCGTCGATCTGACGGACCTGATCTGCCCCCAGGACATCTGTTCGGGGGCGATCGGCAATACCGCCGTCTATCGCGACGACAACCACTTGACGACCCACTATTCGGCTTCGCTCGCGCCGTTCCTTGCTGAGCAGCTTCCCCTCAGCCTCGGGTGAGACCGGCCGCATAGGATTCTTCGATGACCCCCGCCACCGTCGGCGCCCCCGGATCGGCGCGGCGCTCCCTCCACTCGCTGTGGCTGCTGTCGGCGCGCGACCTGCGCGTTCGGTACGCCACGAGCGCGCTGGGATACCTGTGGTCGGTTCTCGACCCGCTCGTGATGAGCGGCATCTACTGGTTCGTCTTCACCCAGGTGTTCCACCGCACCGTGGGGGAGGAGCCGTACATCGTGTTCCTCATCACGGCGCTCCTGCCCTGGGTGTGGTTCAACTCCGCCGTCACCGACTTCACCAAGGCGTTCAAGAAGGACGCGCGGCTGGTCCGGTCGACGTCGATCCCGCGCAGCATCTGGGTGACCCGCATCGTGCTGAGCAAGGGAATCGAGTTCCTCTTCTCGATCCCCGTGCTCGTCCTGTTCGCCGTCTTCGGGGGCGCGCAGGTGTCGTGGGGCATACTGCTGTTCCCCGTGGCGATGCTGCTCCAGAGCGCGCTTCTGGTGGGCCTCGGTCTCATCGTCGCGCCGCTGTGTGTGATGTTCGGTGACCTGGAGCGCACGACGCGTCTGATCCTGCGAGCGCTGTTCTACGCGTCGCCGATCATCTACGGTGTGGGCAACCTTCCCGGGATCTTCGCCGATCTCGCCGCGTTCAACCCTCTCGCCGGTATCTTCACGCTGTATCGCGTCGGCTTCTTCCCCGATCAGTGGGATGCGCTGACCGTGAGCGTCGGCGCGGCCGTGAGCGTCGGCATCCTGGTCGTCGGCATGTGGGTTTTCCCGCGGCTGGAGCGTCCCGTCTTGAAGGAGCTCTGATGGATCGTCCCGCGATCGAGGTGACCGACCTCGGCGTCCGGTTCCGTCGCAACCGTCGCGGCGGTCGCTCGTTCAAGGACCTGTTCGGGGGAGCGGCCCGTCGCACCCGCCCCGACGAGTTCTGGGCGCTGCGAGGCGTGTCGTTCTCGGTGCGACCGGGTGAGGCGATCGGTGTCGTCGGGCGCAACGGGCAGGGCAAGTCGACGCTCCTCAAGCTCGTCGCGGGGGTCCTGCTGCCCGACGAGGGCGGTGTCGAGGTGCGCGGCGGGGTCGCTCCGCTCATCGAGATCACCGGCGGCTTCGTCGGCGACCTCACGGTACGCGAGAACGTCCGCCTCACGGCGGGACTGCACGGGATGCCACGTGCCGAGGTCTCGAGACGCTTCGACGAGATGATCGCCTTCGCCGAGATCGGCGACTTCGTCGACACCCCCTACAAGCACCTCTCCAATGGGATGAAGGTGCGCCTGGCGTTCTCGGTCGTCTCGCAGCTGGACGAGCCGATCCTGCTGGTCGACGAGGTGCTCGCCGTCGGCGATCGGGCTTTCCGCGAGAAGTGCTATCGCCGGATCGACGAACTGCTGGCCGACGGGCGCACGCTCTTCTTCGTCAGCCACAACGAGAAGGACCTCCGCCGGTTCTGCGACCGCGGGCTCTATCTCGACGGCGGGGTGCTGAAGCTCGACGCCCCGATCGCAGAGGTGCTCGACCGCTACAACGCCGACTACGCGACCGGCTGAGCGGGTTCCAGCGGCGGCATCGGCTGCCACGACGCGTCGCGGGAGATCTGCCGGCCGTCGCGCAGACCCCGGAAGAGGTGGCTGGTACCGCGCAGCTTCCGCTCCACCACGACGAGGCGGATGAGCTCCTTCACGAACGTCAGCGCCGTTCCGGCCGTGAAGGGCACCGGCCGGTACACGCCGAGCTGGCGGTAGTACTTCGCCAAGTACGCGCGGTTGCGCATGATGTAGTAGCGGTACGCGTCGCTGGAGGCGTTCATGTGGCGGATGCCCATGTCCCATTGCTTGATCTCGCGGGTGCGCCGCAGGACGAACTCGTTCACGATGACCGAGTCCGTCACGCGGGATGCGAGCCAGCCGTAGAGCTGGTCGTCCCAGTAGATGAAGAAGCGCGGGTCGGGAAGCCCGATCCTCGCGACGACGTCACGGTGGATGAACATGCCCTCGAAGCATCCCGAGTTCATCGGCTTGAAGCCCGAGGAGTCGAACCCTGCCGGGGCGAAGGGAATCGGGATCGCCATCGACTCGGCGACTCGGTACTGCCAGTAGAACTCGCTGCCGTCGTAGTCGTATCGCCGCCCCTGGATACTGCGGAAACGCGGCGTCCATCGGCCCATGCGGTCGAGGCCGTCGGAGACCACCTCGACGTCGTCGTCCATGAGCCAGATCCACTCCGAGCCCATGTCGTAGGCGACGCGCATGCCCTCGCTGAAGCCGCCGGAACCGCCGGTGTTGGTCTCCAGACGGCGGTAGACGAGCTCGGTGGGAAGGCGGTCGCGGAACGACTCGACCACCTCGGTGGTGTCATCCGTCGACGCGTTGTCGATGATGACGAGGTGCCCCGGGGCGGGAGACATCCGCTCGATGCTCTCGAGCAGCCGCGTGAGCAGGGATGTGCGGTTGTAGGTGACGACCACGATGGTCGCGGACGCCGGGTCGAAGGCGGGCTGCGAAGAGGGGCGGGTGGCTTCGGCGTGCGCGGACATAGCAGGCACGATCCTAGCCGCCCTGCCTGCGCTCACTCCGTGACCGCGTCGTCGCGCCGCTCCAACCGCTCGCGCCACGAGCGCGACTGCCCGGCCCGCACCGCGCAGAGGACGAGCAGCAGCAGCCCCGCTCCGGAGAGCACCGAGCTCTCGAACAGCGACACCGTCAGCAGCGCGACGAGCGTCAGCGGGGCCCACGTGTGCACGACGGCGCGCCGTTCTCCCGCCACCAGCCAGGCGCGGGCCAGAGCGAGGGCGCACAGCACGAGGAAGACGATCAGCCCGGCCCATCCCAGCTGGAGAAGCACGTCGAGATAGGCGTTCAGGGCCGAGGCGTGCTGTTGGTCGAGGATGAAGTTCAACGCGCTGAACGGCGCCTCGCCGGGGGCCCAGGGCCCGAACCATCCGAAGCCGACGACCGGGCGGTAGTCGGAGAACCGGAGGATCTCGCCCCACAGGTCGGTGCGCAGCGACAGATCGGCGCGACCGTCCAGCGCCGTGGCGATGGCGGACCGCCGGGCCCAGGCGAAGGCGAGGAGCAGGGCGACGCCGACGCCGAGGCACAACTGCACGACACGGCGTCGGCGCGGGGGGAGGGCTCGCACCAGCGCGAGCGCGACCGCGGCGAGACCGGTCATGACGGCCACCACGATGACCGTGGGCGACCCACTGAGCAGCGCGAGCACCGCCGCGAGGGTCACGGAGGCCACCGCCGTGGCCGGGCGGACCGAGCGCGTGCGCCACTCCACGAGGAACGTCAGCAGCGCGATGACGGTGACGACCCCGAGGTCGTTACGGCTGCCGAACAGCCCTTGCACCGGTCCGAGCTCGGCGATGTCGCCGCGGATGCCGAGGAACGGGATCGGAGTGTCCCACAGGATGCCGCTGAGCACCTCGAGCGCGAGCGAGGCGCCGAGCGCCCAGCGCAGCACGTCGCCGAGTGCGCGCACGCTCTGGTGGGCGTCCCGCACGTGCCCGATGACGATCCCGAGGAACGACACTCCCACCAGCGCCGCCCATCCCGCGGCGCTGCGCGCCGCATCCGTGCTCCACAGGACGCTCGCGCCGGCCCAGATCACGAACACCAGCAATGTCGTGGGGGCGAGGTGGAGCAACTCGATCTCGCGGCGGCGCGCGATGAGGATCGCGCCGCCCAGGAGGCAGAGCCCGACGAGCACCGTGGCGTACGTCACCCCGCCGGCGAGCCCGCGGATGGCGGAGGCCCCGAACACCGCCGCGAACGATGCGATCGTGAACGCCCGGGCCACCTCCGCCGAGGCCAGGAGGAGGCGGGCATCCGGTCGCATGCCGGGGCGTCGGCCGCTCACGACCCCGATCTCTGGAACTCGCCGCGTTCGATCGCGATGCTCTGCTCGGCGGGCCCGACACCCACGAGCGGCGACTGCTTGATCTTCGACCCGAACAGCACCACGAGCATCCACCCCCAGAGCAGGAGCGGAGCGGACTCTGTAAGCCCCTGCACGACGAGCAGGCCGCCGACGAGGGTCGGCACGAGCGTGAGGGGGGAGTACGGGCGGTCCGCGCGCAGGTCCCACCGTGGACGGTCCACCGCGAAGAACCACGAGCGCCAGACGTAGGCGAGGAAGACCAGCGCCAGCAGCACCACCCCGACGCCGCCGAGCTGGAAATACGCGTCCAGCCACATGCTGTGCGCCTGGACCACCGTCTGCCCGTGATCGACGATCCACCCGTCGATGAGGGGCTCCGAGGCCATCCACGGTGTCGAGAAGCCCCAGCCGATGAGCGGATGCTGGTCGGCGCGGGCGAGCACGTCAGCCCAGATCCCCTCGCGCCCGGTCAGGTCGGAACCCCGCCCGAGCACGCCGAACACCCCGTCGCGCCCCCACCACAGCGCCGCACCGCCGCCGAGCCCCAGGAGGGCGTACAGCACGTACCACCGGGTGCGCTCGCCGGGCCGTCGGGCGGTGCGCATGACGAGGACCGTCACCAGGACGAGGACGACGAAGGCCGCGGCGACCACGGTCGTGGCCGAGCCCGCGCGTACGAGGAGGAACGCCGAGACCGCGATCCAGCCCCACAACAGGGAGCGGCGCGGTGCGCCCGCGGCGTAGCGAACGGCGAAGACGATGATCGCCAGGAGCATCGCCGCGCCGAGCAGGTTGGCGTTGCCGAAGATGCCCTGGATGCGTCCGCCGTCGAAGAGGTTGTCGCGCGACCAGTAGACGATCGGATCCATGCGGCCCTCGGGGAGCACGAATCCGGGAAGGAGCGGCCCCCGGACGAACAGCGAGACCGCCAACTCGAACACGAGCGACAGTCCGACGATCCACTTCGCGGCCGAGGCCACCGCGCCCACCACGTCCCGCCACGTCAGTACCGCGCCGATGAACAACCCCTGGAAGGTGGTGACGGCGAGCAGCAACCACGTGACGACGGATGCCGCCGGCCAGGCGCTCCACAGCACCGACAGGCCCGCCCACGCGACGTAGCCGAACGCCAGGAACGGCAGACGCCGCACGGCGACCGGGGGGCGGACGCTCGCCCACACCACGGCCGAGACCACCGCCGAGGCGATCACGACGATCCCGGCGACGGTGGCGCCGAGCGCGTTGACCAGGCCCACGCCGCCGAGAGCGAGCACCAGGACGAAGACGCACCAGGCACGCAGCAGGAGGTGCCCGGTGGTCTCCCGCGGCGGAGCGGTCGGCGGCGCCGAGACCGGATGACTGGTGTGCATCGCCATGGTCTCCTCAGGCTACCCTCCGCGGTCGCGGGCACCGAAGGCTCCGGCGCTAGGCTGGCGCCCGTGCTGATCGAGATCTCGAACACGCCCCGCGATTACGCCTGGGGCAGCCCGACGCTGATCGCGGACCTCGAGGGGAGGACGCCCTCCGGTGCTCCCGAGGCCGAGGTGTGGTTCGGAGACCATCCCGGATCCCCGGCCCTGGTGCATGACGGCTCCGATCGCACGCTCGACGCGTGGCTGGGCGCGTACGCGGCGCAGGCGGGCGTCGCCGCCCGGCTTCCGTACCTGCTCAAGCTCCTCGCCGCCGGTGCGCCGCTGTCCATCCAGGTGCACCCCTCGAAGGATCAGGCCGTCGAGGGGTTCGCCCGCGAGGAGGCGGCGGGCGTCCCGCGCGACGCCGGTCACCGCAACTACAAGGACAACAACCACAAGCCCGAGGTCATCGTCGCGCTCAGCGACACCTTCACCGCACTGGCCGGGCTCCGCGATCTCACGGCGACGCTGCGACTGATCTCCGCCCTGGAAGACGGTGAGGGCGTGCGCGCGCTGCGGGAGCGTCTGCACGCCGCCGACCCCGCGGCCGCGCTGCGAGCGGCGATCGGCTGGATCCTCGGCGAGGCCGACACCGCCCTGGTCGAGCAGATCATCGCGGCCGCGGCGTCTGCGGAGTCGGACGAATTCGCAGACGAACTGACGCTGGCGCGCACGCTCGCCGCGGCCTACCCCGCCGACCCGGGGATCGTCGTGGCTCTGCTCATGAACCTCGTGCAGCTGCGCCGCGGAGAGGCGATCTTCGTGCCGGCGGGGGTGCTGCACGCGTACGTGGCGGGCCTGGGTGTGGAGATTATGGCGGCGAGCGACAACGTGCTGCGGGGAGGGCTGACCCCCAAGCACATCGACGTCGCGGAGCTGCTCGCCCTGGTCGATTTCCGCCCGGCCGAGCCTCCGATCCTCGCTCCCCGCCCGGCGGGTGAGGGGACGGAGGTCTTCGCCCCCGGCATCCGCGACTTCGCCCTCGCACACGTGCGCGAGGGCGATGCCGGCTCCGTGGAGCTCGACGGCGTCGCGATCGTGCTCGCGGTCACCGGCGAGGCCGTGGTGAGCGGCGCCTCCGGGGCGAGCATCCCGCTCGCACCGGGACGGGCGGCGGTGGTCACTCCCGACGAGTCGCCGCTGACCGTCGCGGGCGGCGAGGTGTTCGTCGCGATGTCGGGGGAGTGAGCCGCGACACGCCGGAGAGCGTCGTAAAGCTTCACCTCGCCCTTGAGGGTTTACGATCCGCGACTTGACCAATCGGAATGACACGGGTGTAATTACTCGTACGCATCAGCGTCAGGGGATCGAACGAGGGGGAGGGCGAGATGGCGTCATCGCAGTACCGGTCCGGTGTCCCGGACAACTGGTTCGTCGACCCGGTCGATCTGGGTGTCCCGGGTATCCGTCGTGACATCGACGCGCCCGACGAGAACACCCTCGCCTGGCAGACCGACGCCCTGTGCGCCCAGACCGACCCCGAGGCGTTCTTCCCCGAGAAGGGCGGCTCCACGCGCGATGCCAAGCGCATCTGCACGTCATGCGATGTCCGCTCGGAGTGCCTCGAGTACGCGCTGCAGAACGACGAGCGCTTCGGGATCTGGGGCGGTCTGAGCGAGCGCGAGCGTCGCAAGCTCAAGCGTCGCGCCTGACCCTCGGCATCCGCGAGTCGGCTCCCACGGATCCGCGGCGGATCGGCGCGGCTTCCGCGATCGTGAACCGCCCGGCCTAGGCTGACCACGCCATGCCCGCCCGTGTACACGCCGTCCTCGTGGTCCGCCCCGAAGGCCGCATCCCCGCCGCTCCCCACCTCACGCGCACCCTCGAAGCGCTGGCCGCTCAGACGCGCCCGGTGGACGCGCTGACGATCGTGCTGTGCGGCAACGATCCGGCACTGACCCGGATCGCCGCGGCCTCGGGGGCGGAGGGGGTCATCACAGCCTCAGCGGGCACGCCGTTCGCCGCGGCCACCGCCCTGGCGACGCCGCGCCTGACGGGGGATGCCGTGTGGCTCCTCGCCCAGGACACCGCGCCCGATCGCAACGCCCTCCTGCGCCTCGCGGGCGCGCTCGAACTCTCGTCGTCGCTCGCGGTGGCGGCTCCGAAGCTCGTGGCCTGGGACGAACCGGCGGAGATCGTCTCGCTGGGAGTGAGTCTCACCCGTTACGGCCGCACGGTCGAGCTGGCCGCCGGCGAGCTGGACCAGGGCCAGCGCGACGGCGACGCCGACGTGCTCGGCGCGGACGTGCGAGGGATGCTGGTGCGCCGCGAATCCTGGCGCGCGCTCGGGGGGCTCGACCCGGCCCTGGGCGGTGCCGATGAGGGCCTCGACCTCGGCGTGCGGGCCCGCCTCGCCGGCGACCGGGTGTCGCTGGTGCCCGCGGCCCGGATCGCCGTCGCGGGAGACGGCGTCGCCGCGATGGCCCGCGGACGCAAGCGCGCTCGGCGCCGCGCGTTCGCCGAGCGGACGGCTCAGCTGCATCGCCGGCTCGCCTATGCGCCCGCGGCGGCCGTCGTCCTGCACTGGCTGTCGTTCCTCCCGCTCGCGCTCTGGCGCACCATCGGGCATCTCGTGGGCAAGGTGCCGCACAAAGTGCTCCCCGAGTGGGGCGCCACCCTCCTGGTCATGGCCCGCATGGCCGCCGTCGCCCGCGCTCGGCGTCGTATCCGAACGGTTCGCACGGTCGGCTGGTCCCGCATCGCGCCTCTCCGCGTCTCGCGGACCGAGATGCGCCTGCGGTGGGAGAGCGACGCGGGCGAGAGCGACGCCCCCGTGCGCTCCGAGCTGCGCTTCTTCGTCGGTGGCGGCGCCTGGGCGGTCCTCGCTGCCCTCGCCGTGTCGGCCCTCCTGTTCGCCCCGCTTCTGGCGTGGCCCGTGCTCGGCGGCGGGGCCCTCGCCCCGCTGCGCGCGACGGTCGCCGGCCTGTGGCAGGACGCCGCGTGGGGGGCGCGACCGCTGGGTCTGGATGTCGTGGGCCCGGCGGATCCGTTCTCGGCGCTCCTCGCCCTGATCGGCTCGCTGTCGCCGGCCGAACCGTCTCGCGCGCTCGTGGTGCTGTGGATCCTCGCCCTGCCGCTGGCCGTGCTGGGGGGATGGTTCGCGGCCACGCGCGTCACCGAGTCGTCGTTGCTGCGCATCACCGCGGCGCTCGCGTGGGCGCTGGCGCCGACCTTCCTCGCGGCCATCGTCGAGGGGCGTCCCGCCGCGCTGCTGCTCCACCTGCTGCTGCCCTGGCTGTTCTTCGCCGCCAGCGTGGCGCACCGGTCGTGGGCTCCGGCGGGAGCGGCATCCATCCTGCTCGTCGCCGTGCTGGCCTGTTCCCCGTCGCTGGCGCCGGCGGTCGTGGTGCTGTGGTCGGCCGCTCTCGTCGTGGTGGCGCTCACCGCTCCGCGCGGGATCGCGCGCGTGGTCTGGCTGCTGGTGCCCTCGACCGTGGTCTTCGCGCCGCTGATCTGGACCCAGGTGCGGCTCGGGAACCCGTGGGGACTGCTCGCCGACCCGGGCATCCCGTTCGCGGGCGACGAGGCCACGGCCGATCCGCTCGGGCGAGCGCTGCTGGCGGTGGGATTCCCCACTTCAGACCCCGGGGGCTGGGGCGCGCTGACCGGCGGACCCGTGTGGTGGATCGCGCTGCTCGCGGCGCCGCTCGCCGTTCTGGCGCTCCTGTCGGTGCTGACGCCGCGGTGGATCACGGCGACGGGTCTGCTCGTCATCGCGGCGACGGGACTGACCACCGCGTTCGCCGTCGTCGGCATCGCGGTCTCCTTCGATCACGCGACCCCGGTGGCGCTCTGGCCCGGCGCGGGCCTGAGCCTGGCGTGGCTCGGGGTGGTGGGCGCGGCCGTCACTGCCCTGGATGCCGGGATCGTCGAACGTGTGCGTGTCCTTCGACCGGTCGGAGCGATCCTGACCCTGGTCGCCCTGGCTATCGCGGTCGCCCCGTCCCTGACCGCGATGACGCCGGAGACTCCGCGCGCCGTGCTCACCAACGGACCGGTCTCGACGCTCCCCGCTTTCGTGGCCGCGGAGGGCCGCGGCTCGACGGCGGTGGGCACGATCGTCCTGGATCCGCGTGCCGACGGCCTGCGCGTCGACGTCGTGTGGGGCGGCAGCGCGACGTTGACCGGTCAGAGCACCGTGGAGGCGACGCGGACCCAGGCGCGCCCGGCCGATCAGGAACTCGCGGCGCTGGCCGCCGATCTGGTGACGCCGTCTTCGGGGGACGTCGTGTCGGCCCTTGCGGCGCGCGGAATCGGATTCGTCCTGCTCGAGCCCGGACCCGGAGGCGAGGACGACGTCATCCGCGGCGCGCGCCTGACGGCGGCGACCTCGCTCGACCAGCGCGACACCCTGGACGGCGTCGGAGCCACCGCGCGCGGCGATCTGTGGCGCGTCACCTCCGATGTGCAGCCCCGCGCCGCTCTCGACGTCCATCAGACGCGCTTGCAGCAGCTCGTGGCCGCCGGTTCCATCGCGGTTCTTCTGATCGCGTTGCTGCTGGCCGTCCCCACCGCCGCGTCGCGCCGCGTCGCCCGCCGCACCCCGCGCACCGTCGGGCCCGTCCGGGGAGGTACCCGATGAGCGATCGTCGTCTGGTCCGTTGGGCCACCACCAGCGCTCGCATCGTCGCCGGCAGCGCCGTCGCCGCGGCGGTCGTCGTCGGAGCAGTCGCGGGGATCGCCGCCCCGTGGCCGACCCTGGTCGCCGAGCCGGTGCGCCTCCAGGTCACTCCCGCGCCCTCGGACACGGTGCTGGCCTGCGACGGTCCGGTCTTCGCGCTGGGCCGGACGGCCGAGTCCGCGGGCGCGGTGACCGTTGCGGCCGCGCAGGACACCGTTTCCGGCCCCGACGCCGCCGAAGCCCAGGCGACGAGCCTCACCGGCGCGACCACCGACGGCTCGGGGGATGCCACCGTCTTCCGCGCGCCGCCACGCGACCGTATCGCGACGCCGTATGCGGCCGCGGGTTCGGCGACGGCGGCGTCGGACGACCTCATCGGCTTCAGCGCCTCGGCTTGCCGTCCCCCGCTGGCCGAGTCCTGGCTCGTGGCCGGTGCGAGCACGACGGGTGCGAACGACCTCGTCGTCCTGGGAAACCCCGGAGACGTGGCTGCGACCGTGGAGCTGTCCGTCTACGGAGCCCAGGGGGCGTCGACTCCTCCCGCCGGGTCGGGCATCGTCGTGCCGCCCGGAGGTCAGCGCGTGATCCCGCTCGCGGGTCTGCTGCTCGGCGAGGAGAGCCCGGTCGTGCGCGTCGTGGCCACGGGTGCACCCGTCCGGGCATCCCTGCAGGCGAGCCTCACCCGTGTCCTGCTTCCCGGGGGCAGCGACCAGGCCGCACCGCTCGGGCAGGCGGCGACGTCTCTCGTCGTGCCGGGTGTCCAGGTGCTCACCACCGGGGAGGGGGACGCCGGCACTGTTCTGCGACTGCTCTCGCCGGGTGCGGAAGCCTCGGCGACCGTGACGGTCACCGCCGTGGGTGCCGCCACTCCCGCGGAGGATCCGCGCACGCTGTCCCTGCCGGCGGGGACTCCCACGTCCCTCGACCTCTCCGGACTCGCCCCGGGTGCCTACACCGTCTCGGTCGCGGCGACCCAGCCGATCGTCGGCGCCGTCTGGTCGACGACGGGATTCGGGGAGGGCGCCGACTTCGCCTGGTACTCCCCGGCCCCGGCGTTCACCACCCCGGGTCTCATCGCCGTCGCTCCGGGCGCGGGCGGGTCAGTCGTCTTCGCCGCCGATCCTGCCGGTGGACCGGCGTCGGTCACGCTGACGCCGCAAGCGGGGGGAGCGCCCGTGACCGTCGCGGTCCCCGCCGGGGGCACGGTCGCGGTGCCCGCCGACGCGGGAGTGTACGAGTTGGCCACGGATGCTCCGGTCCATGCCGGGGTGTCGTACGCGGCACCGGGTGCTCTCGCCGGGTATCCGCTGTGGCCGGCGGACGCCGCAGCGGGGGAGCTCACGATCCTGCCGTGATCGGGCGCCCGGCGGTGGGTGCCGTCGCCCTCATCGTGTGACCGTCCGCCTCGCCCCGCGAGGGGGTGCGGGGCGAGCAGCGCGTGCCGGTCTCAGAAGAAGCGGAAGCGCTCGGGGCCCAGATCCCACGGGTCGCGGTCGAGGTACTCGGCGGCTGCGCGGAACACCGCGCCCTCGATCATCATTCGACGATGCAGGTCGTCGTCCACGTGGGGGTGGCCCAGCCGTTCGATCGGGATGCGGTACAGGATGATGCGCTTCTGTTCGCGCAGCACCTGCCAGCGCGGGATCGCGCCGGTCGCCGCGGGCGGCATGATGCCGATCTCGAACGACACGTCGCGCAGGTCGCTCCACGCGGAACGGAGGAACTCGGCCGCCGTGCTGACGGCGACGTCGAACCGTTCGATCCGCGTATCGAGCGGGGGCAGCGGCGGCCGGACGACCGGGCTGCGATTCTCACGGCCGTGACGGCCGTGACGCGAGGGACGCGTGATCGGCCGGGCTTCACGGGGTCGACTACGCATGCGTGCCATCTTACGTTCGTCGGCGGCCGGGACGGTGGGGCCCGACCCCACGACGGAGGGGACGGATGCCGAGCCGGATGCCGTGGACGGCGGGCGGAGTCGATCCGCCCGCCGGTCCGTGGTCATGCCCGCCGGGACGCGAGCACGACGACCTTGCCCGCGGGTCCGTGGTCATGCCGGCCGGGACGCGAGCACGACGACCTTGCCCGCGATACGCCCCTCGCTCGCTTCGGCGTGCAGGGCGGGGAGTTCGTGGAGGCCGATGCGGCGGTCGACCTCCACGGTGAGTTCCCCGGCATCCACAAGGTCGACGATCTCGGCCAGTCGCGCGCGGTCGGCGCGGACGAACACCGTCGCCGCGCGCACGTCGCGCCGCTCGTCACCCGGGGTGGCCATGAATGCGGTCGTGCTGACCACGACTCCGCCGTCGCGCACCAGTGCCACCAGGCGAGTGAACTCCTCGGGGTCGATCGGCGCGAGGTTGAGGAGGACGTCGACCGGTTCGGTCACGGCATCGAACAGGGATCGCGCAGTGTGATCGACGATCTCGTCGGCGCCGGCGGCGCGGACCGCGGCGAGGCTGCGGGGACTCGCGGTCGCGATCACATGAGCGCCGGCACGCCGCGCCAGGCGGATCGCGTGCCCGCCGACAGCGCCGCCGGCACCGACGATGAGCAGGCGCTGTCCGGCGTGGAGTGCTCCTTCGTCGAAGAGGGCCTGCCAGGCGGTCAGCGCCACCGAGGGAAGGGCTGCCGCGTCCCCGAGCGGGACATCGCGCGGAGCGGGCACGACGGATCCGGCCGGGGCGACGACGTACTCGGCTGCGCCGCCGTCGGAGCCCATCGGGAGGAAGCCGACCACCGGCTGGCCCACCTCGAGGTCGTCGATGCCCTCGCCGATCGCGTCGACGACACCGGACACGTCGTAGCCGGGGACGTGGGGAAGCGTGACGGGGATGGGGAGGAATCCGGCGCGCATGCCGTTGTCGGCCGCGTTGAACGCCGAAGCGGCGACCCGAATCCGCACCTGTCCGGCCGCGGGGGCGGGGGTGTCGACCTCCTCCACGTGGAGCACCTCGGGGCCGCCGACCTGGTGGAACCGTACTGCCTTCATGATCTGATCCTCGCGTATGCGCTTCGAATTCGAAGCATATGGGCAAGCTAACACTGCTTCGAACTCGAAGCAAGATAGAATCGAGAAATGACCGATGCACCCGCCCTCAGTCCCCGGCAGCTCGAGGCGTACTTCGCTTTCACCGAGGTGAGCAGCCTGCTGCGCCACGCCGTGGAGAAGCAGCTGCGCGAGGCCGGTGATCTCGGATACGTGCAGTTCCAGCTCCTCGCGCGATTGGGCGATACCCCGGGGGGAGCGCTACGGATGACCGATCTCGCCGACGGCGTGGTCTACAGCCGGAGCGGCCTGACCTACCAGGCGCAGCTCCTCGAGCAGCGCGGACTCGTGACCCGCGCGCCGTCGCCCGAGGATGAGCGCAGCGTCGTGGTGACGCTGACCGACGCGGGGCGGGACACTCTCGCCGCGGTGTTCCCCGGGCACATCGAGGCGGTGCAGCACCTCCTGTTCGCGGCGCTGGACGACGACGACGTCGAGTCGCTCGCCGACATCCTCGGCCGGGCCGCCGCGCGTCTGCGTGCCGACCCGCCGCGCTCGGCCGCGGCGCGGCGTCGCCGGCCCGGCGCCGCGTCCGCCTAGGCTGACCGGCGATGCGCGACAGACTCTGCTCGAAGGTGGGATGTGCCCGCGAGGCGATGAGCACCCTCACCTACGACTACGGCGACCAGATGGCCGCACTCGGCCCCCTCGGTCGTGCCGGCGACCCGCACGCGCACGACCTCTGCGCGCTGCACGCCGACCGGTTGTCGGTCCCGCGTGGCTGGGTCGTGGTGCGACACGAGACGTTGCGGGCCTGAGCCTGAGCCCGGTTCTGCGCGCGCGGGTGGCCGGGGCGTTCGCCTCGGGCAACCCGACGCGACGGGCGTCGCCGTTCAGTCGGGCTCGGTGAGCGCGGCCGCTCGCTCGTTCTCGAGCATCAGCGCCCGGTACTCCCGATCACGACGCGCGGCGGCCGCCGCGCGGACCAAGGTCTCGGGATCGACGGCGGGCAGTGGCGAGACATAGGGTCGCACGGCCTCGGCGAGCCCCGCGGCGACGCGCGCGCGGGCGGCCGGTTCGAGGGCGTCGGCACCGCGGACGAAGCGGGCCATCCGAGCGGCGAGCCGGTCGGGCAGGCGCGACACGTCCGCGACCGCGGCCCAGGCCTCCATCCCCGGCGGGATGCCGGGTGCCGCGGGAGGAAGGGGCCGGGTGCGCGTGCGCTCGGACGCCGTGCCCGCCAGCAGGTCTCCCAGGCGTTGCGCGCGCGGGGTGAACATCCCCACGATCGCAGCGATGCCGCCGAAGGTGAACCACAGCTCGAGCACCCCCACGAGGGCGCGGATGAACGCCTGGCGGAAGCCGGTCGCCCCACCGTCGACGCGCACGATGCGTCCGCCGACCGCCCACCGCCCGAGGCTGCGGCCCCGCGAGAGCGTCTCGACCGCGGTCGGGACGACCACCGTCACGGCCACCAGCAGCACGATCACGCCGATACGGAAGGCGCTGTCGGGGATGGTTCCGCCGGCCACGAGCGCCGTGAGCACCAGCGAGCCGGCCACCAGCAGCGCGATGCCCGCGAGCATGTCGATGAGGCATCCGACCGCCCGGAGGAAGAAGCCCAGCGGCTGCACGTCGAGCGCGACGGCCTCGCCGGTGAGCGTCTCGTCGGCCGCGGCGTGCACGCGCACCGTTCCCGGGGGCGGGACCGGCGAGGATGCCGCGGGGGATGCCATGCGTACAGTTGATCACATGGACCTCGACGCCCTCACGGCCGCACGCCGGCAGGAGTGGGCGCGGCTGGATGAGTTGGGCCGGACGCGCCGGCTGACCGGCCCGGAGATCGACGAGCTCGTTACGCGGTATCGGGCGGCCTCGGCCGACCTGGCGGACATCAAGACCTCGGCGGGGCGCACGCCGCAGGGCGACTACGTCTCGATCCTCCTGGCGCGTACCCGACTGCGACTGACGGGCGTCCGCGAGAACGTGCTGCGGCAGATGCCCCGGTTCTTCCTCCGGCAGCTTCCCGCCGCGCTGTACCGCGTGCGCTGGACGACGCTCGCCGTCGCGCTGGCCTTTGTCCTGGTGGCGACGCTCGTCGCGATGTGGATCTCGTCCGATCCGCAAGCCGTGGCGGCGCTCGGGGCACGCAGCCAGCTGCAGGAGTACGCCGACGAGCAGTTCGTCCAGTACTACCGCGAGAACCCCAACGCGATCTTCGCCGGCACGGTATGGACGAACAACGCGTGGATCGCGGCGCAGTGCGTGCTCTTCGGGGTCACGGGGTTCTGGCCCTTGATGATCCTGATGCAGAACGCCGTCGGCGTGGGCTCATCGGCGGCGATCATGATCGCCTTCGACCGAGCCGACGTGTTCTTCCAGTTCATCCTGCCCCACGGGCTTCTCGAGCTCACCGCGATCTTCGTCGCCGGGGCGGCCGGGCTGCACATCTTCTGGGCCTGGATCGCGCCGGGTCGGCGCACCCGTGCGGCGGCGCTCGCCGCGGAGGGACGCGCGCTGGCCACCGTGGCGGTGGGGCTCGTCTTCGCGCTCGGCCTCTCGGGGATGGTCGAGGGGTTCGTCACGCCCTCCACCCTGCCGTGGCAGGTGAAGATCGGGATCGGCGCGGTGGCCCTGGGCGTCTTCCTCGCCTACATGCTGGTCCTGGGGCGCCGCGCGACGCTCTCGGGTGAGACGGGGGATGTGACCGAGTACGAGGGCGGCACGCCGACGCTCACGTCGGGCTGAGGCATCCGCGATTTCCATTGTTCCCCGGCGCGTCATTTTTGATCTACTCAAAAGAAGCTAGGGTGGGACCATGCTCGACGATCGGACGGATGCCGTGGACGCGCTTCTGCGCGGCGCGGGGCTGCGGGTCACTGCGACCCGCGTCGCGGTCCTGGGGGCCTTGCGCTCCCGCCCGCACGCCACAGCCGACGACGTCTTCGACACCATCCGGGGCACTCTCCCGGGCACCAGCATGCAGTCGGTGTACAACGCCCTCGGCGACCTCGCCGATGCCGGGTTGGCGCGACGCATCGAGCCGGCCGGGCACCCCGGCATGTTCGAGCTGAGGGTCGGAGACAACCACCATCACGTCGTCTGCACCGGTTGCGGCCGGGTCGACGACGTGGACTGCGTCGTGGGGGCCGCACCGTGCCTCCACGTGCCGGAGGGGAGCGGTTTCCTGATCGAGACCGCCGAGGTGACGTTCTGGGGGATCTGCCCGGACTGTCGAGCGCACTCCGAAGCCGATGAACCGAGAGGATCCCGATGAGCGACGCTTTGAACGGGTGCCCCGTCTTCCACGACGGCGCCGCCCCCGACGACAACCGACTGCCAGTGGGCGAAGCCCCCGCCGACAGCGAGCCCGCAGGCGCCCTGCCCCACCCGACCCAGGGGTCGGCCAACCGTGTGTGGTGGCCCGAGTCCCTGAACGTGAAGATCCTCGCCAAGAACAACGCGCAGCGTGACCCGCTCGACGAGGGCTTCGACTATCGCGCCGCCTTCGAGGCCCTCGACCTCGCCGCCGTGAAGAAGGACATCCAGCAGGCGCTGACGACCTCGCAGGACTGGTGGCCCGCCGACTTCGGTCACTACGGCCCCCTCATCATCCGCATGGCCTGGCACAGCGCGGGCACGTACCGCGTGACCGACGGTCGCGGCGGCGCCGGTGCCGGTATGCAGCGATTCGCTCCGTTGAACAGCTGGCCCGACAACGTCAACCTCGACAAGGCCCGCCGTCTGCTGTGGCCGATCAAGAAGAAGTACGGCCAGTCGATCTCCTGGGCCGACCTGATGATCCTGGCCGGCAACGTCGCGCTCGAGGACATGGGCTTCCCCACGTTCGGCTTCGCCGGCGGCCGTGCGGACGTCTGGGAGCCCGATGACGACGTGTACTGGGGTCCCGAGACCACGTGGCTCGGCGACGAGCGCTACACGGGCAACCGCGAGCTGGAGAAGCCGCTCGCAGCCGTGCAGATGGGCCTCATCTACGTCAACCCCGAGGGCCCCAACGGCAACCCCGACCCGCAGCTGTCGGCGCACGACATCCGCGAGACGTTCGGCCGCATGGCCATGAACGACGAGGAGACCGTGGCGCTCATCGCCGGCGGCCACACCTTCGGCAAGACGCACGGCGCGGCCAGCGACAGCCACGTCGGCCCGAACCCCGAGGCCGGCGACATCGAGGACCAGGGCCTCGGCTGGAAGAACGACTTCGGCACGGGCAAGGGCGACGACACGATCACGAGCGGTCTCGAGGTCACGTGGACGTACCACCCCACCCGCTGGGACAACGAGTTCTTCCACATCCTCTTCGCGTACGAGTGGGAGCTGTTCCAGAGCCCCGCGGGCGCCCACCAGTGGCGTCCGAAGAACGGCGCCGGTGCCGACATGGTGCCGCTCGCGCACTCCGACGGACGCCGTGAGCCGCGCATGCTCACGAGCGACCTCGCGCTGCGCGTCGACCCCGCGTACGAGAAGATCTCGCGTCGCTTCGCCGAGGACCCGGCCGCGTTCCAGGACGCCTTCGCCCGCGCGTGGTTCAAGCTCACCCACCGCGACATGGGTCCGCGTGTGCGCTACCTCGGATCCGAGGTGCCGGCCGAGGTCCTCGACTGGCAGGACCCGGTGCCCGCCGTCGACCACCCGCTGATCGACGCCGCCGACGCGGCGGCGCTCAAGCAGCAGATCCTGGACAGCGGCCTGTCGGTGCAGCAGCTCGTCACCACGACGTGGGCCGCCGCCTCGACCTTCCGCGGCAGCGACAAGCGCGGCGGTGTCAACGGCGCGCGCATCCGCCTCGAGCCGCAGAAGAGCTGGACGGTCAACAACCCCGAGCAGCTGGCATCCGTGCTCTCGGTGCTCGAGAACGTCAAGGCCGAGTTCGACGCCCAGGCCGAGGGCGGTAAGAAGGTCTCGATCGCCGACCTGATCGTGCTCGCCGGCAACGCCGGCGTCGAGCAGGCCGCTCGCGCGGGCGGCGTCGAGGTCGAGGTGCCCTTCACGCCCGGCCGCACGGACGCGACGCAGGAGCAGACCGACGTCGACTCGTTCCGGTGGCTCGAGCCCGTGGCCGACGGCTTCCGCAACTACGCCTCGCGCGAGACGCGTCTGCCCGCCGAGTTCCTGCTGCTGGACAAGGCGAACCTGCTGACGCTCACCGCCCCCGAGATGACGGTGCTCGTCGGGGGCCTGCGGGCCATCGGCGCGAACTGGGACGGCTCGGACTGGGGCGTGTTCACGGCGACCCCGGGTGCGCTGACCAACGACGTGTTCGTCAACCTCCTCGACCTCGGTACGACGTGGAAGCCGCTGGATTCCGGCAAGCACGCCTTCCAGGGCACGAAGGACGGTTCGGGCGAGAAGGTCGGCATCGGTACCCGCGTCGACCTCGTGTTCTCCTCGAACTCCGAGTTGCGCGCCCTCGCCGAGGTGTACGCCTCCGACGACGCGAAGGAGAAGTTCGTCCGCGACTTCGTCGCGGCGTGGCGCAAGGTCACCGAGCTCGACCGGTTCGACCTGGTCTGAGTTGCGGCATCCGGAAGGCCCGTCCCCCGTGGGGCGGGCCTTCCGTCGTTCGACGTCGGCAGTGCCGGGGAATGTCCCACATCGTGCGGCCGTGCACGCGCGCGAGCAGCGGAAAGTGGGACATGCACCGCGACATGTGGGACGAGGGTCGTCGTGGTGGGCAGCTCTCCGAACGGATGGATGCCGAGAACGCCGCCTCAGGCGAGGGCGAGGCGGCGCAGGCCCTCGTCGATCGAGACGGCGGGCGTCCATCGCAGATCGCGGCGGATCTCGGTCTGATCGAACCAGTGCGCCGTCGAGAGCTGCTCGGCCAGGAACCGCGTCATGGGCGGCTCGTCCTGTCCGGGTCGCACGGCCCACACGCGCTCGACGAGCCCTCCCGCCGCCCTGGCGAGGCCGGCGGGAACGCTGAACCGCGGCGGGCGGACACCCGACGCGCGACAGATCCCGGCGAGCAGGTCGCCGACGGGGCGGGGTTCCCCGTTGGTGAGCACATACGCGCGGCCGCTGACCTCGTCCACGCGGGCGAGCGCCGCGACGATGCCGCTCGCGGCGTTGTCGACGTAGGTGGAGTCGATGAGCGCCGTGCCCCCGTTCAGCAGCGGCAGCCGTCTCCGCCGCGCGCGGTCGACGACGCGGGCGATGAGCTGCGTGTCGCCCGGACCCCACACCAGGTGCGGCCGGATCGCGACGAGAGAGAGCGCATCCCCGGCGCGCGAGAGCGCGAGGAGCTCGGCCTCGGCCTTGGTGCGGGCGTACTCGCCGCGTGCGCCGACGGGATCCGCGGGCTCCGCACCGACCCCGGCCAAGGCGTGCCCGGCGTGAGCGACGGACGGCGAGGACACGTGCACGACCCGCGAGACGTCGGCTGCGGCGGCAGCGTCCAGGAGCGTCCTCGTGCCCTCGACGTTGACGGCGTGGAACTCGGTCGGGTCGCCGGCGAGCGAGACCTTGGCCGCCAGGTGCACGACGGCGTCGACGCCGGCGAGGGCGGCGGCCGTGGCACCGGGATCGGTCACCGAGCCCAGACGGTCCTCGGCGCCGGGCACGCCCGAGGGACGCCGCTGCAGGGTGCGCACGTCGTGTCCGGCGGACTGTAGGGCGACGACGACCGCGCGTCCGAGGAAACCGGACGCGCCGGTGGCCAGGACTCTCACGGTGCCGTCGGCTTCGCGCCGGCGAGCACGCGCGCGGCCCACGCCGCAAGCCGCGAGCGGTCGATCTTGGAGTTGTGTCGGATGTCGGTGGGCAGCGTCGGCACGACGAGGACGGCCGCGATCCGCTGGTCCGTCGCCGCGCGCACGACCTCGGTGAGACCCGCGGATGCCACGCCCGCGCGCCGCACGCCGGGCTCGCGTTCGAGGACGACGACGACCACCTGACGTCCGACGGGCCCGACGCCGACGGCTGCGGCACGGGCGACGCCCGCGACGGCCTCGACGTCCTGCTCGATGCCGACGGGCGTGACCGGCCCCGCGGCGGTCGTGATGACGTGGGGGAGGCGTCCCTCGATCCACAGCCGTCCCGCCGCGTCGAGGTGCCCCACGTCGCCGGTGCGGTGCCAGCGGCCGCGGAGATCGCGGAGATCGCGGGTCGCCTCGCGGTCGGTGAGGAAGAGTCGGAAGTATCCGCGCTTGAGGTGGGGCGCGCTGAGGACGACCTCGCCGGTAATGCCGGCGTCCGTGGTGGGGGCACCGGTCGCGCGCCCGTCGGCGTCCAGCGCCGCGATCCGCACGCGTCCGCGGCCGATAGGGGCGCCCACGCACACCCCGCGGTCGCCCGAGGCCGCGGCATCCTCGATCTCCGGCAGCGTCACGTCGGCCACGAGCAGGCACTCGGTCATGCCGTAGGGGGTGTGCGCCGTCGCGTTCGGCATGAGGCGCTGCGCCTCGCGCAGGAGGGCTGTGCCCACCGGGGCTCCGGTGGACAGGAACGTGCGGACCCGTCCGAGCGCGGCGCGGTCGTCGGGGGAGAGTGCGCCGGCGGTCGCCACGACGTTGCGGACGGCGGCGGGGGAGAGGAACACGATCCGTGCGTCCGAGGCCCGCACGGCCGCCGCGACCGCCGCGGCCGTGAGGGTCCGCGGCGCCGACACGTCCATGTCGGGCGTCGCCGACCGCGTCCCCAGTGCCGGTCCGAGGAGCGCGAACGGGGCGAATCCGGTCACCAGCCCGGTGTCCGGACCCACGTCGAAGTGGGCGGCGAGGGCATCGCGCAGCGCGGACAGCTGCCGGTGCGTGTAGACCACGCCCTTCGCCGGTCCCGTCGACCCCGAGGTGAAGAGGATCGCGGCGTCGGCATCCGCCGGCGGCGGGGAGGGCAGGACCCTCCCGCGACCGGCGCGCGCGATGTCGGCGAGACTCGCTTCGACGCCGAGGGCGCGCATCGCCGCCGAAGGCAGAGCCGCGACCGAGAGACGGCGTCCCGGCCAGCCGAGGGCGCGCGCGGCGGCGAGCCCGGCGACTTCGCCGATCACCAGATCCGGAACCGCACCGCGGACCGCGCGGGACAGGCCCCGGATGCCGAGCCCCCGGTCGGCGACGACGACGACCGCACCGATGCGCAGGCACGCGTACAGCACGGCCGTGAGAGTGGGGCCCGGGGGCACCAGGAGCGAGACCCTGTCGCCGGCCCGGACACCCAGCGCGTCGAGACCGGCCGCGAGCTCATCGACGCGGGCCGCGAGCTGCCGCCAGCTCACCCGCAGCGGGGCCCCGCCGGAACGCGTCGCCATGTCGATGACCGCGACCTCGCCGTCGTCGCGTCGGGCCGACAGCGCCTCCCACAGGGGCGCCGGGGCGATGTCGTCGGTGTCGACCGTGTCGGCGGTGCGGACCGCCGGGGAGCCGACATCGGTCGCGACCTTCTCCGCCAACCAGTCGAGCACGGCCTCGGCGTAGGGACGCTCTTCCGCGACGAGATGCCCGGCGCCCTCGTAGCGGTGCACATCGGCGTGCGGCAGCCGGCGGACGAGGTCGTCGAGGTGTGCCTCGAGGAACACGGGGTCCTTCGGTCCGCGAAGCAGCAGGGCCGGGACCTCGAGGTCGCGCAGCCCGTCGGCCAGTCGCCGCAGCGCGGGTGTGCTCTCGTCGGCGGCTGTGGCGGGGATGTCCGCGACGAAGCCGCCGATGCCACGTCGCCGCGCGGCCGTGGAGTACGGGGCGCGGAAGGCCGCGCGCACCCCGGGGTCGAGGTCGGCCAGGGCGAGGGTGGTGTCGAGGAACGCCGTCGTGCCCGTCGTCCCCGCCGCCAGCACTCCGCGGGCCGTGGCGACCCGCAGCGGGAACGGCAGCGGTGCACCCTCGGCATGGTGCACGGCGGTGTTGAGGGCGATCACGCCGGCGAGACGCTCGCGGTTGTGCACCGCCCACCCCAACGAGACGGGGCCGCCCCAGTCGTGTCCGATGGTGACGATCGGGGTGCGGATGCCGAGCGCATCGACGAGACCGGCCAGGTCGGCGATCCGCTGCGCCAGCGATCGCCGCACCTCGGTGCGGTCGGAGAAGCCCATCTCCAGCTGGTCGACCGCGACCACGCGCCACGCGGGCTCGCCCGCCTCCGCGCGAACGAGGGAGGAGTTCACCAGCGCCCGCCACAGGTACGACCAGGTCGGATTGCCGTGGACGGCGATCACCGTGCCGATGGGATCGATGCCGCGCTGAGCGAGGGCGGTGCCGGTGTCGAGGACGTGCCACGTGCGCCGGGATCCGGCATCCGCCGCGGTGCCGTCGACCTCGATCAGTCGGGACAGGGCGGGGTCGAGCCCGGGGAGTCCGGGCGGGGGGAGGGTCGCGGACAGCTCCGTGACGGTCACCAGGCCAGCTCCAGCATCCCGGTGTTCAGCCCGGAGCCCACTCCCATCAGCAGGACGCGGTCGCCGCGGCGCAGGGTCTTCTGCTCGTCGGCCAGGGTGATCGGGATGGACGCGGGGCCGACGTTGCCCAGGTGCGGGTAGGTGACGGGGACGCGGCTGCGATCGAGCTTCGCGGCGCGGACGATCGCGGAGGTGTGCACCGATGAGACCTGGTGCGTGACGTAGCGGTCCATGCCGGTCCAGGAGAACTCGCCCTTGGCCTCCTTCCACGCGGACACGACGAGGTCGAGGCCGCCCTTGAGCAGCGCCTTTGCGTCGGTGAACATGCCGTCGACGCTGCCGACGCACAGGTCGTAGAACTGCGTCGCCGCGCGCGTGACACCGCCCACGATGCGGTGGCCCTCGGGATGGTCGCTCGCGCGTCCGAGGACCGCTGCGGCAGCGCCGGAGCCGAGCGTCAGCGACGCGAACTCCTGCATGAACGCGTCGCGGTCGAGGTCTTCCCGCACGAGCCGGTTGATCGTGTTGACCTGGATCTCGTCGGCATCCTCGCCGTTGACGATGAGGGCGTACTTGACCTGGCCGGACTGGATCATGCCCGCGGCCAGGCTCATGCCGTTGATGAAGCCGAGGCACGCGTTGGCGACGTCGAAGTTGATCGCGGAGCTCGGCAGCCCGAGGCCGTGGTGCAGCCGCACCGCCACCGAGGGCTCCAGGTGCTTGCGCGTGACGGAGGTGTTGATGATGAGGCCCACCTCGCTCGGGTCGACACCCGCCTCGGCCAGGGCCTGCTTGCCCGCGGCGATCGTGGCTTCGTCGGAGGACTCGCCCTCGGCCCAGTTGCGACGCTCCACCACGCCGGCGACCCGTCGAAGCAGACCCGGCTTCAGCCGCAGACGCGACAGCGCGGGGGCCAGCCGCTCCTCGATGTCGTCCGACGTGGTCACGCGGCTGGGCAGCACGCTGGCGACCGAGACGAGGGCCACGTCATCGAAGCGGGTGGTGGCGTTTCCTGGCAAGAGAGCTCCCGCATCCTGTGCGTAGACGGCCGAGCCGCGCGCGCGAAGGGACACGCCGGCGGCTGGAAGGGTATCCCCCAGGATAAGCCGCGACGTATACGACCGGGCGCATGGGGGAGGGTGTGCTACGGACACGGATGCCGGGGGCCGTCGTCTCAGAGGCGACCGGCCGCCTTCAGCGCGAGGTAGTGGTCGGCCACGAGCGGCGGCAGATCGTCGGCCGAGGCAGCGACGGCGTCTCCGCCCGCGCGCACGACGGCCGCCCGGACGCGGTCGGCGTCGGACCGCGCACGCTCGATGGCCGCGGCGGCGTACACGGCCGCGGCATCCTCGCGTTCGGGAACGTCGCCGGGACCGTCCGTGGCGGTCGCCACCAGGAGGCGGGAGCGCGCCGCCACGGCCGGCAGGGACGCGAGGAACGCGCGCGCGGCCTCGGGGTCGTCGGCGGCCGTGAGCAGCACCACCAGGGCCGGACGCTGCGTCAGGCCGCGCACCTGGGCGAAGGCGGCATCCCAGTCGGTGTCGATCAGCTGCGGCTCCACGGGTGCCATGGCGTCCACGAGGGCGGGCAGGAGCGGCGCGCCGTCGACGCGGGTGACGCGAGCCCGGGTCACCCGATCGAACATCAGAAGGTGCACGTGGTCGCCCGCCCGGGCCGCCAGGGCCGAGAGCAGCAGGGCCGCCTCCATGGCCGCGTCGAGTCGGGCGCCGTCGCCCACGCGCGCCGCCGCGGTACGCCCCGTGTCGATGACGATGACGACGTGCCGGTCGCGTTCGGGCCGCCAGGTGCGCAGCATCGTCGTGCCGGCCCGAGCGGTGGCGCGCCAGTCGATCGAGCGCACGTCGTCGCCGCGGACGTACTCGCGGAGGCTGTCGAACTCCGTGCCCGCGCCGCGCACCTGCACCGTCGTGTTGCCATCGAGTTCGCGCAGCCGCGCCAGCCGCGAGGGCAGGTGCCGTCGCGATGTGAACGGCGGGAGCACGCGCAGACGCGCGGGGATCGCCAGCAGGGTCTGCCGCCCGGCGAGGCGGAGCGGGCCCTCGGACCGGATGACGACGAACTCGCTGCGCAACTCGCCCCGGCGCCGGGGCAGCAGCGGGAGCGACGCGGCTCGCCGTTCGCCGGGAGGGACGACCAGACGCAGTCGCTCCGTGGGCGCCCCCGCGGTGGGCTGCCACGCGTCGCGTACGCGCGCGCGCAGCGTGCGACGACCGAGATTGCGCACGCTCAGCTCGGCCGCCACCGGCTGGTCCCGCAGCGCCCGTTCGGGCAGGCGCCGCGAGATCTCGAGCGTCCGGGCGTCCGCGGCGAGGAGGACGTCGGCCGCGCCCAGCACCGCGCACAGCAGCACCCACACGCCGGCCACGGCCCAGGGGCCGGCGCCTGCCGCCGTGAAGAGGATCAGCGGGACGACCCCCAGCGCGACGAGCAGGGCCAGACGGCCGGTGACGTACATCAGAGCGGGACGCGGGTCTGCTGCAGGACCGAGGTGAGGACGGCATCCACCGAGACACCCTCGATCTCGGCCTCGGGGCGCAGGCGGATGCGGTGTCGCCACACCGGCACGAGCATCGTCTGGACGTGATCGGGCGTGATCGCGGGGTAGCCGCCGAGCCACGCCCAGGCCTTGGCCGCCGCGAGCAGCCCCGTCGAGGCACGGGGACTCACCCCGAGCAGCACCGAGGGGCTCTGTCGCGTCGCGCGGGCGAGGTCGACGACGTAGCCGAGCACGTCGTCGGCGACCGCGACGGATGCCGCCGCACGCTGCGCCGCCAGGATCTCGGTCGGCGTGATGACGGCATCCATCCCCGCCTCGCCGAGGCGCCGCGGGTCGAACCCGCCGGCGTGCCGGCGCAGGACGTCGACCTCGGCATCGCGTCCGGGCAGGTCCACCACGAGCTTCAGCAGGAAGCGGTCGAGCTGGGCCTCGGGGAGCGTGTAGGTGCCCTCGTGCTCGACGGGGTTCTGGGTGGCGGCGACGAGGAACGGGTCGGGGAGGACCCGGCTCACGCCGTCCGAGGAGACCTGGCGTTCCTCCATGGCCTCGAGGAGCGCCGCCTGCGTCTTGGGGGGTGTCCGGTTGATCTCGTCGGCGAGCAGCACGTGCGTGAACACCGGACCGGCGCGGAACTCGAACTCGCCCGAGCGGGCGTCGTAGACCAACGAGCCCGTGACGTCGCCGGGCATGAGGTCGGGCGTGAACTGCACGCGCCGCGTGTCGAGACCCAGAGCGCGGCTGAACGAGCGGACGAGCAGCGTCTTGGCGACACCCGGGACGCCCTCCAGCAGTACGTGTCCGCGGGCGAGCAGCGCGATGAGGAGGCCGGTGACGGTGCCGTCCTGTCCGACCACGGCCTTGCCGACCTCGGTGCGCACCCGATGCATCGCCTGCCGCAGGTCGGCGTCGTCGGGGAGGGGAGAGCCGAGAGGACTGTCGGTCATCGGGGGGTCCTTTCCGTTCGGAGGGTCGCGCGCACGCTCGTCTCGAGATCGCGAAGGCGATCGCTGGCCGCGACGAGATCGCGGTCCGTGCGGGGGAGATCGTCGATCAGGATGCCGTGCACCACCGCGCGATCGGCGCCGAGCCGTTCGGCCACGGCGTCGGCGATGTGCTCGGGCGGGGTGCGGGGGGACAGGCCGAGCAGACGCACGAGACGGCGGCGGGTGGCCCGCCGAAGCTCGTCGAGCGCGTGTGCGGCGTCTCGCGAGGCGGCATAGAGGCGGGCGCGGCCCTCGGTGGTCTCGCTCGCCCGTACCGTGACGGGCAGACGCTCGGCGACCAGCGGACCGAAGCGCCGCCCGCGCCAGAGGGCGGCGGTGAGGCCGGCGAGCAGCAGCAGCACCAGGGCCGGCGTCACCCAGGCCGGGGTGAGATCCCCGATCGTGGGTGCCGCGACACCGGTGTCGGCATCCGCTGGGGACGGCACGTACCAGACCAGTGTGGGGGACCGGCCCAGAAGACCGACGGCGAGCGCGGCGTTGCCGTCGAGGGGGAGGGCGCGGTTGGTGACGACCGACAGGCCGTCGACCGCCGTCACGGTCGCCTCGCCGTCGCCCCACGCGAGGACACCGAATCCGTCGTCCGCGGGGTAGCAGCCGGCCACGTCCGCCCCCGGGGTGAAGAGCTGGCCGATCCGGGTGGGGCCGGCCGCGCGTGCGACCGGCAGATCGCACGCGCCGTCCACGGCGCGGTCTTCGGCGACCCCCGCGAGCGAGGAACCGCGCACCAGGACGTCGAGGCTGCGGGAGCGCGGCTCGATCAGCACGGTGTCGCGCGCCTTCGCCCCGAGTCTGCGCAGGGTGCCGTCGGAGAGCATCGGTGCGTCGCGCATGACGAGGGTCCCCCGATCGGCGGCGAGCTCGCGCTCGGCGGCGGCGAGGTCGCGTGCGACGACGACGCGCACGCCCTGCTGCTCGAGCAGGCGCACGAGGGCGCGCGTCCCGTCCGGCGCCGGTGACTCCGGATCGAGGGTGTCGCGCGGGGTCCACCCGCCGAACACGAGCGTCGTGCCCAGAAGCGCCACGATTGCGAGTGCGGCGACGAGGGCGATCCACCCGGCGGCGGCGCTCCGGCGGCGAGGGGGCGACGCGGTGACAGCGGTCACGGGGCGACCGCCGGGGCACCCGGAAGCACGACCCGGGCGCGCACGGATGTGTCGTCGAGACGGGCGACGAGACCGTACGTCTCGGCGGTACCGGGACGGCCGAGGTAGCGCACGTCGTCGAAGACGCCGGCGCCCTCGGCGGCGGGACCGGCGAGCCCGGGCAGGGCTTCACCGACGGATCGGGAGAACGCGCGCGCGGTGGCCCCCGGTGGAGGATCGACGATGCCGCGCTCGGTGAGACCGCGCGCGAACGCGCGGAAGCGCAGCACGACCGCGTCGTCCCAGGCGCCGTGTTCGGCGGCCGCTGCAGCGTCCGCGCGCAGCTCGTCGGCGGAGCGTTCGTCGTCGTCGTCGAACAGCGCCCGCGCCGCGGGCCGTGCCCGGACGACGCCGCGGGGCCGTCCCCAGATGAGCACTCCCACGACGATGGCCGCGACGACGATCACGGCCAGGACGACGAAGGCCCACGGCCCCCAGTCACCCGAGGCGGGGGCCGTGAGGAGCCCCTCGAGGAAGTCGCGCACGGCACGGGCCGCGCGGTCGAACGCGGTCGGCTCGGCGGCGCGGTAGATCGGATCGGCGAGCTCGCGCTGGGCCCGGTCCCGCGCCTCGTCGGCGTCGGGGAGCAGCGGCACGAAGCCCGGCCGAGACCACAGCAGGGGGTTCACGATCCCCGGGGCGGGCTGCCGGGTGCGGCCCACACGGTCGGGTCGGGCGGCGTCGGCGGTGCCGCCTGCGCGGGCGCGGCCGGTGCGGGCCAGTCCTGCGCGGGCGGTGCGGGCGAGGCCGGTGACGGCGCGGCGCCGGCCGGGGGCCACTCCGGCGCGGGCGCCGCGGGGGCGGGCCAGACCGGCGCGGCCGCGCCGACGGCGCCCGCCCACGCCGGGGCGGGCGCAACGGTGCGGCCGGCTCCCACCCGGAAGGGGTCGGGCAGCGCCGACGCGCCGGAGTCGCGCGCCTCGACGTAGGCGGACAGGTCGTGGTCCAGACCCTCGACACGCATGCGGGCGTCGACGTACACCAGGACGGCGGAGGTCGACTGCACCACCACGGCGACGCACTGCACGAGCAGAATGCCGATCTGTCCGACGAGCTGGATCACGACGAAGGCGACCAGAGTGCCGGGGCCGTCCGCTCCGGTGGGCGCGACGATCGTCGAGATCCCGCCGGACAGCAGGCTGAGAGGGATCGAGATGACCTGCGCGACGAAGCCGAACGCGAGCGAGATGATCACGATCACGCCGAACGTGGACCAGAACCGCCGACGGGTCAGCACCCACGAGCGGACGATGGCCCGGCGGATGCCGACGCCCTCGAGGATCATCGCGGAGGGGACGAGGAAGAGCTTCGTGGCCAGCCACAGGTAGAGGGGAATGAGTCCGAGGGCGAACAGCACTCCCGCGACGATCCCGAGGGGAAGGGACGCCAGGCCCAGGAGCACGGCGATCCCTCCGAGCACGGCCAGGACCACCGTCGCGGCGACCAGCGTCAGCAGCGCGTATCCGACGAGCCGGAGGAACACCGGGCGCACGCGACGCCAGGCATCGCGCAGTGTGGGCTTCTCGGCGACCACCGCGGACGCCACCTCGGCGACGACGACCGCTTGCACCAGCACGCTCAGCGTTCCGGCCAGGGCCCCCAGCACGAGGGCCGCGACTCCCGTGAGGGCGATGGACCCGGCGAGCACGGCGTCGAACTCGTCGCTGCCCTCGACGAGGGTGTCCAGCCGCGCGAAGCTGGCGATCGCCACCGCGGCGAGCGCCGCGGTCACGACGAGGTAGGCCACCGTCTGCACGACGAGGGCGAAACCGAGCAGCACGCGCGGGTTGTGGCGCAGAGCCACGAAGGAGCGGCCGAGGATGGTGCCGAAGCCGTACGGGTGCAGGGGCACGATCCCGGCGCGCGAGGCCGGCGTCCAGGCGGGGTACGCGGTCACGATGGCGCCTCCTCGGCGGTGGGCTGTGTCCTTCATCGTGTCACACACCCCCGACACGCTCACCTCGCTCGCGGGCACGTCGACTACGCTCGGGGTGATGCGCCCTACCCGCGGTGCATTGCCCGTTTCCCGCGGGGCCGAGACGGAAGACGTACACCCGATGACTTCACGGATCCTGGTTGTCGACGACGACACCGCGCTGGCCGAGATGATCGGCATCGTGCTGCGCACCGAGGGATTCGAGACGGTGTTCTGCGCCGACGGTGCCCAGGCGGTCGAGGCGTGGCGCACCGAGCGGCCCGACCTGATCCTCCTCGACCTCATGCTGCCCGGCGTCGACGGCATCGAGATCTGCACGCGCGTGCGGGCGGAGTCCGGCATCCCGATCATCATGCTCACGGCCCGTACCGACACCGCCGACGTGGTGAAGGGGCTCGAGTCCGGCGCCGACGACTACATCGTCAAGCCGTTCAACCCGAAGGAGCTCGTCGCCCGCATCCGCACGCGACTGCGTCCCGCGCCGGCCCCGGTCGACGAGACGCTGCGGATCGGCGATCTCGTCGTCGACGTCGCCGCCCACGAGGTGCGCCGCGGCGAGACCCCGATCGCCCTGACGCCGTTGGAGTTCGAGCTCCTCGTCGCCCTCGCCGAGAAGCCGCAGCAGGTGTTCTCGCGCGAGATGCTGCTGGAGCAGGTGTGGGGTTACCACTACAAGGCCGACACCCGCCTCGTGAACGTCCACGTGCAGCGGTTGCGCGCCAAGATCGAGGCCGACCCCGACAACCCGCGCATCGTGACGACTGTTCGCGGTGTGGGCTATCGCGCCGGCGCGGTGGCTTGAGGTCCTCGTGACCGGCGCGGCGCGAACGCTCCCGGTCCGGCGGGTGGGTCTGCGGACGGACTGGCGCCGTATGCGTGATCGCGTGGCCACCCTGTGGCGGCGCTCCCTGCGGTTCCGCACGATCGTCATCACGGTCGCCCTGACCGCCGCGACGATCCTCGTCACCTGCGTCGCGATGGCCCTCGTCATCCAGAACGAGCTGTTCACGGCACGGAAGGACCAGGTTCTCCTGGAGGCGCAGCGCGCCACCGCGGCGGCCCAGGCCACGCTGGACGCGGCGGTGGACTCCACCGATCCCGCGGCGGCTCAGACGCTGATGAACGGCATCGCCACGCGCCTGTCGCAGCAGTCCTCGAGCGACCTGATCGCCCTCTACCGGATCGGCCCGCCCTCGCCGCTGGCTCCGCAGCCGTTCATCTCTCCCGCGTTCGAGTCGGGGATCGTCACCGATGCGCTGCGCACCCAGGTGCAGTCCACCCCCGACCTGCAGTGGTGGCAGTCGGTGGCGCTGCCCTCCGACGACGGCCGTGAGGTCCCCGGCATCCTGGTCGGTCATCAACTGCGGTTCCCGGCCGAGGACGGTGTCGATTACTACGAGCTGTACATGGGGTACGACCTCACCAGCGCCGCCCAGACGCTCGCGTTCGTGCAGGTGCTGCTGTGGGTGGTCGGGCTCGTGCTCGTCGTGCTGATCGGGGCGATCGCGTGGGTCGTTCTGCGGTCGGTGACGACCCCGATCGCGGATGCCGCCGAAACCAGCGCCAAGCTCGCGGCGGGTGACCTCGGGGTGCGGCTCCCCGTGCGCGGCGAGGACGAACTGGCCACGCTGAACCGCTCGTTCAACGCGATGGCCGACAGTATCGAGTCGCAGATCAAGGAGCTCGCCGAACTCTCGCTCGTGCAGCAGAGGTTCGTGTCCGACGTCTCGCACGAGTTGCGCACGCCGCTGACCACGATCCGCCTGGCCGCCGACATGATCAACGATCAGCGCGCGGAGTTCGAGCCGACCACGGCGCGCGCCGCCGAACTGCTGCACGCGCAGGTGCAGCGATTCGAGGTGCTCCTGGCCGACCTGCTCGAGATCAGCCGCTACGACGCCGGGTCGGTACAGCTCGAGCTCGAGCCGACGAGCATGGCGCATCTGGCCGAGGACGTCATCGCGTCGATGGAGCAACTCGCCCACCAGCACGGCAGCGATGTCCGTCTGGTCGCGCCCGGTGGCTACACGCCCATCGACCTGGACGGGCGACGCGTGCGCCGCATCGTCCGCAACCTCCTGGGCAACGCGATCGAGCACGGCGAGGGACGCCCGATCGTCGTCTCGGTCGACAGCGACCGGGATGCCGTCGCCCTCAGCGTCCGCGACTTCGGTCTGGGGATGCGTGCCCAGGACGTCGAGCGGGTCTTCGATCGGTTCTGGAGAGCCGATCCTTCGCGCGTGCGCACGATCGGCGGTACGGGCCTCGGGCTCTCGATCGCGCTGGGGGACGCGCGTCTGCACGGGGGCACGCTGTCGGTGTGGTCCGAGCTCGGACACGGATCCAACTTCCTGCTCACCCTTCCGCGCGACGGACGCCCGCTCACCGGCTCGCCCCTGCCGCTCGTCCCGGAGGACGAGCAGGGGGGCGCGCTGGAGGCGCTGGGATTGACCCAGCCCATCTCGCTCGGACGAACGGGGAGGACACCCTCGTGAAGCGCTCACTCGCCGGGCTGAGCCTGCTGCTGGTGCTGGTCCTCAGCGCCTGCACGGGTCTGCCCACGACCGGTTACGTCAACCCCGGTCGCGGTCCGCAGGGCGACGAGGCGCAGGAGTTCGCCTTCGTGCCCGACGGTCCGCAGGACGACGCGTCGCCCGCCGAGATCGTCGAAGGGTTCCTGCGGGCGGGCTCCGGTCCCGCCGACGACTGGGCCACGGCGAAGCTCTTCCTCGCCCCGGGAACCCAGTGGGACCCGCGCGCCCGCGTCACGATCGACCGGCTCGCCGATCGTCGAGCCACCGCGGTGCCCGACGGCTCGTCCGTCGGGGTGCAGCTGTCGACGGTCGCCGGGGTGGATGCCGACGGCGCCTACTCCCCGGCCGTCAACGGCGCCACCGAGAACCTCTCGTTCACGCTCGCGCGCGTCGACGACCAGTGGCGCATCACCTCCGCGCCCGACGGCGTCGTGCTGTACGAGGAGGTCTTCCCGACCGTCTACCAGGCGGCGACCGTGGCCTACTTCGACCCGACGTGGAGCTTCATCGTCCCCGACGTCCGGTGGTTCCCGCGTCCGCTCGTGGCCAGCCGCGTCACGACCGCCCTCGTGGACGGACAGCCCAGCGCCTGGCTCGCCGGCGCGGTGCGCAGCGCATTCCCCGACGAGCTGTCGCTGGTGGGGCGCTCGGTGACGCTGTCCTCGAGCGGTGTCGCCCAGGTGCAGCTGCCGCCGGCGGCGCTGAGCCTGGATCGCACGACGCTCGACCGCATGCAGACGCAGCTGACGCGGAGCCTCGTCACCGCCGGGATCAGCGACGTGGAGATGACCGTGGACGGTGCCCCCATCGCCGCGACGGAACTGCCGGTGAAGGTCACGCGTGTCGACCCGTCGCCCGCGGTGCTGACCGGCGCGGGCGAGTTCGGCGTGCTCAGCGGCGAAGCGGTGGAGACCATCCCCGAACTCTCGGACGCGGTGGAGTCACTGGCTCCCGTGAGCATCGAGCTCGAGGCGGACCGCAGTCTCGCCGCCGTCCTCACCCAGCAGGGGACCGTCGCCAGTGCCCTCATCGACGGGGGCACATTCCTCCTCGACGACCGCCCGGGTCTTCTCCCGCCGTCGATCGACGCCGAGGGCGAGATCTGGAGCGTTCCGCGCACCGCGCCCTCCCAGCTGCGCGCCTACACGCCGCAGGGCGTGCCGCGTGAGATCGGCAACGCCTGGCCGGATGCCTCCGAGGTGCTGTCCTTCCAGATCTCGCGCGACGGCACGCGCGTGGCCGCGGTCGTCACGGTCGCCGGCGTCCGCGAGGTGTGGCTGGCCGGAGTCGTCCGGGAGGGCACGACGGTCAATCTCGGCCCGCCGCACGTGCTGTCGTTCTCGGAGCCCGGGGCGTTCGATCTCGCCTGGCTCGACGACACCACGGTCGGGGTGCTCACCGCCGTCGACGGCGACGCACGCCTGGACGAGCTGAGCGTCGGCGGCCGCGGCACGGTCGGTCCGGTTCCCGAGAACGCCGAGGCGATCGCCGGCGGCAGCGCGAGCGTGCGCATCCTCGACGACACCGGACGTCTGTTCAGCCGTCGCGGAAGCTCATGGACCCTGGTCGCCAGCGACATCCGGGTGCTCGCCGTGCAGCAGGGCACGACGTCCTGACCCCTCCTCCCGGGTGGGCCGGTTGCTCGTTCCGTCCCCGGATCGTGCCCGCGTGCGCGTTCGGCGACGACGCGTCACGGCATCCTTTCCGTATGACATCACCCGTGCCGCTGCCCTGGTCTACCGGGGTACGCGCGGCGCTGTTCGACGGGCTGGCGTTCTGGTTCCCTGTGGCCTGCGCGGGCTGCGGCGCGCTCGACGTCGACGTGTGCGAGGGATGCCGTGCGGCCCTGGCCCCTCGACTTCGGCGGCGAGATCTCACCCCCGGCGTCGAGGTCATCAGCGCGCTGGAGTTCGCGGGCCCCACCGCCCGCATCGTCCGAGCGTTCAAGACCGACGGCCGCACGGGCCTGGCGCGTGTGCTCGGAGTCGCTCTGGCCGCCGCGCTCGCCGCGGCACCGGTCGGGGCGACGGTGACGACCGTGCCGGCGTCGCGGGCGTCGGATCGCCGCCGCGGCTATCGTCCGGTCGACCTGCTCGTGCGCCGGGCGGGTGCGCGCCCCGTTCCCCTGCTCCGGATGACGCGTGCCTCGGCCGATCAACGGGGGCTCGGGCGGGAGGGCCGTCGGGTGAACATGGCCGGTGCCCTCACGGCGCGCGCCCCTCTGTCCGGGGCGGTCGTCGTGGTGGACGACGTCCTCACGACGGGGGCGACGCTTCGCGAAGCCGTCCGGGCAGTGCAGGACGCGGGCGCCGAGCGGGTCGTCGCCGTGACGCTCGCGTACACGCCGATGCGCGGGGAATCCATATCCGAATCGGAGGTGATTGACACGTGACAGGTCGGCGTCGACGCGACTACCGTGGGGATGACTGAAGGCGACGGCTGTTCCGCCCTTAGACCGGGCGGAACCCGGAACAAGGAGGTCACGGATGGACACCAGCATCGTCGGCGTGGGAGTCGGTATCACCGACCGATTCCGCTCGGTGGTCGAAGAGAAGGTCAGCCGGATCGAGCACCTCGCGCCTCGCGCGACGACGCTCGAAATCAAGGTGACGCATCGCTCCTATCGCAATGGTCGGATGGAGGACGACACCGTCGAGCTGACCCTCGACGGGAAGGGCCCGGTGGTCCGCGCCGAGGCCACCGACACCGACAAGTTCGCCGCCCTCGATCTGGCCGTCGACAAGATCTCGGAACAGGTGCGTCGCGCGAAGCAGAAGCGCGTCGACGCGCGCAACCATCCGCGTGGTGCCAAGTTCGAGAAGGGGACGGGCGAGCTCGCCGGCATCGACGTGCAGCCGGCGTCGGTCGACGTGCTGCAGGCCGTCGCGACCGGGTCCGTTCCGGTGCAGGCCGATGCGGCTGAAGAAGAGGAGTACTGCCCCGTCGTCATCCGGCAGAAGCAGTTCGACGCCGAATGGATGACCGTCGAGGAGGCCGTGGACCGGATGGAGCTGGTCGGCCACGACTTCTTCCTCTTCATCGACGCGCGATCCGACCACCCCAGCGTGGTTTACCGCCGTAAGGGGTGGGACTACGGCGTGATCGCCCTGGGCACGCAGGCGTCGCCGGAGGTCGCTGTCGCGTCCTGATTGGCGAACCAGCAAAGGGGCCCCGTCCGACGGACGGGGCCCCTTTGCTGTCGCGGGGGATGCTCAGCCGTCGAAGATGTCACCGAGCAGGGAGCCGATGACGAGACCGCCGAGCATGCCGCCGACCATGTTCCCGCCGCCCATGCCGCCGCCGCGACCGTAGCCGCCGCGACCGTAGCCGTTGCCGCCCCAGTCGTCGGGGCGCGACTGCTCGATGTCGCGCTGCGCCAGCTGGAGGGACTCGGATGCCAGCGCGCCGGCGCGACGCGCGGTGGCCAGGGCCGTCTCGCGCTGATCCTCCGCGATGGGACCGAGGGGGAGTCCGGCGCGGAGCCTCTCGGCCTCGACGAATCGCGTGCGTGCGTCCGCGCCGATCCAGCCGCGGTGACCGGTGATGAGGCCACGGGCGACGGCGAGCTGACGATCGGCGTCGTCGACGGCGTGATCGACCTGCTCTTGCGAGGGCACGGGCCGCGCCGCGCGTTCCCGGGCGAGATCCAGATCGGCGTTGGCCTGGCGCAGCGAGGACAGGGCGCCGAAGGGGTCGGTACGGGCACCGGCCGCGGGAAGCGCCGCGAGCTCTCGCTCCAGCGTCGCCATCGCCTGGAGCACGGTCGGTGTCTGCGGTCCGCGGCGGGCCTCGACGAGGTCGTTGCGGGAGTCATCGACGACGGCCGCGAGCGTCGACTCGGCGCGCAGGGCCTCGATCTCGAACGTGTCGACGGCATCCAGCAGCGATTCCGCTCGGCGCACCGCCTCGGTGGCCGCCTCCAGGGCCACCGACGCCTGCTCGCGCTGACCGGCCTCGCGGCGTCGCTCCGAGACCCCGGCGGTGTGGACGGCGAAATCGAGCAGCTGCTGGATCTCCTCGGGGTTGCCCGACACCTGTCGCAGAGCGGAGGGACTGTAGCGCTGAGCGAGCCGCTCGACGATCTCGCGGGCGTGGGGGACCCGTTCGGCCAGCCGATCGCGGTCGGCGCGTACGCGGGCGAGGGTCTCGGGTGCCCGCCGCACCGCGTCGATCTTGGGCTGCAGCACGCCCGTGCGCTCCTCGAGGAGGTCTTCGGCCCACTCGGAGAGCTGGATGATGCGCGCGTTGCGCGTGCGCAGCTCCTCCTTGGTGTCGGGGATCTCGTCGTGATTGAGCTGGTGGAGCTGGAAGGCCTCGGCCAGATGCACCTTCACCGACTGCAGTGCCGCCGCCAGATCCTCGGTGGCCTTGTCCCCGAGCTCGGCCCGGGCGAAGTCCAGCTCGTCGGAGGTCAGGCGGACGCGCTCGTCGGCGGCGACGATGGCGAGCTCTGCGCGGCGTGCCAGATCGGCGTCCGCGGCATCCTGCTCTTCGCGCTTCCTCTTACCCCAGAAACCGGCCATGGGTCGATCCTAGGCCGGGCGCCCGCGCGTGGGCCGGGTGTTCGCTCCCGGCGCGAGAGGAGGGGGCGAAAGCCAGCGGGCTCGCAGGTCACGAACGGGTAACACGGATAACATGGGCCTGTATGCCTGTGCGCAGGCCGGCGTCCACGGGGGCGCCGCACCCGACAGATGGAGATGCTTCGTGGCCAATCCGCTCGAGAAACTGCTGCGCGCCGGAGAGGGGCGCGTCCTTCGCCGACTGCAGGGCGTCGTGAAGGCGACCGGTGCCCTCGAGGAGGACTACGAGCAGCTCACCGACGAGGAGCTCCGCAACGAGACCGTCGAGCTGCGCGCCCGATACGAGGCCGGCGAGACGCTGGACCAGCTCATGCCCGAGGCGTTCGCCGCCGTCCGGGAGGCGGCCAAGCGCACGCTCGGACAGCGTCCCTACGATGTGCAGATCATGGGCGGTGCCGCCCTGCACCTCGGCAACATCGCGGAGATGAAGACCGGTGAGGGCAAGACCCTGACGGCGGCTCTTCCGGCCTACCTCAACGCGATCGCGGGCAAGGGCGTCCACGTCATCACCGTCAACGACTTCCTCGCGAGCTACCAGTCCGAGCTCATGGGCCGTGTCTACCGGGCCCTCGGCATGACGACCGGCACGATCGTGTCCGGCCAGACGCCCGACGTGCGCCGTGAGCAGTACGAGGCCGACATCAGCTACGGCACCAACAACGAATTCGGCTTCGACTACCTGCGCGACAACATGGCCTGGCGCAAGGAGGACCTCGTCCAGCGCGGTCACTTCTTCGCCATCGTCGACGAGGTCGACTCGATCCTCATCGACGAGGCGCGCACCCCCCTCATCATCTCGGGACCCGCCTCGGGCGAGGCCAATCGGTGGTTCACGGAGTTCGCCAAGCTCGCGCGCACCCTCGAGGCCGGCGTCGACTACGAGGTCGACGAGAAGAAGCGCACGATCGGCGTGCTCGAGCCCGGCATCGAGAAGGTCGAGGACTACCTCGGCATCGACAACCTCTACGAGTCGGCCAACACCCCGCTCATCTCGTTCCTCAACAACTCGATCAAGGCCATCGCCCTGTTCAAGCGCGACACCGACTACGTCGTGATGAACGACGAGGTCATGATCGTCGACGAGCACACCGGCCGCATCCTCGTCGGGCGCCGGTACAACGAGGGCATCCACCAGGCCATCGAGGCCAAGGAGGGTGTGCCGGTCAAGGCCGAGAACCAGACCCTCGCCACCGTCACGCTGCAGAACTACTTCCGCCTGTACGAGAAGCTCTCGGGCATGACCGGTACCGCCGAGACCGAGGCGGCGGAGTTCATGTCGACCTACAAGCTCGGCGTGGTGCCCATCCCCACCAACAAGCCGATGATCCGCAAGGACCAGCCCGACCTCGTCTACAAGAACGAGACGGCGAAGTTCGCGCAGGTCGTCGAGGACATCGCCGAGCGTCACGAGAAGGGCCAGCCGGTTCTGGTCGGCACGACGAGCGTCGAGAAGAGCGAGTACCTCTCGCGGCTGCTGTCCAAGAAGGGCATCCGCCACGAGGTGCTCAACGCCAAGAACCACGCGCGCGAGGCCGAGATCGTCGCGCGAGCCGGTCGCCTCGGCGCCGTCACCGTCGCCACCAACATGGCCGGTCGCGGTACCGACATCATGCTCGGCGGCAACGCCGAGTTCCTCGCGGTGTCGGAGATGAAGGCCAAGGGCCTCGACCCGGTCGAGACGCCCGAGGCGTACGAGGCCGAGTGGGATTCGGTCTACCAGGCGGTGCGCGACACGGTCGCCGAAGAGGCCGCGAAGGTCACCGAGGCGGGCGGCCTGTACGTGCTGGGCACCGAGCGGCACGAGTCGCGTCGCATCGACAACCAGCTGCGCGGACGTTCGGGCCGCCAGGGCGACCCCGGCGAGAGCCGTTTCTACCTGTCGCTCACCGACGACCTCATGCGTCTGTTCCAGTCGGGGGCCGCCGAGGCGATCCTCGCCCGCACCAACTTCCCGGACGACGTCGCGATCGAGTCCGGTCTCGTCTCGCGCGCGATCAAGAGCGCTCAGTCGCAGGTCGAGGCGCGCAACGCCGAGATGCGCAAGAACGTGCTCAAGTACGACGACGTCCTCAACCGCCAGCGCGAGGCCATCTACGCCGACCGTCGACACATGCTGCAGGGCGACGACATCGCCGATCGCGTACAGCACTTCATCGAGGATGCCATCACCGCGATCATCGACGACCACACCTCCAGCGGCCACACCGAGTCGTGGGACTTCGACGCGCTGTGGACCGAGCTGAAGACCCTCTACCCGGTGAGCGTCACGATCGACGAGGTCGTGGCCGAGGCCGGCGGCAACAAGGGTCGCATCACGCCCGAGGGCCTCAAGCGCGAGATCATCTCCGACGCCCGCATCGCGTACGAGAACCGCGAGCAGACGCTCGGCGCTCCGGCCCTGCGTGAACTCGAGCGTCGCGTCGTGCTGCAGGTGCTCGACCGCCGGTGGCGCGAGCACCTCTACGAGATGGACTACCTCAAGGACGGCATCGGCCTGCGCGCCATGGCCCAGCGCGACCCGCTCATCGAGTACCAGCGCGAGGGCTACCAGATGTTCCAGTCGATGATGGGGCAGATCAAGGAGGAGTCGGCCGGGTTCCTCTACAACCTCGAGGTCGAGGTCCGTAAGGGCGATGGCGAAGAGGGCGCCCATGTCGAAGCGAAGGGTCTCGCACCCGCGGCCGTCGAAGGCCAGCGTCTGGAGTACTCCGCCGCGAACGACGCCGGCGAGGTCGAGGTGCGCAACGACCGCGGTCAGGTGCAGCAGGCGGCGACCAACCGTCTGCGCCAGGCCGGGCAGACCGCCGCTCCGACGGCCGAGGCCGCGCCCACGGGCCCCCGCGGCGCCTTCGGGCAGCGCACCGGAGCCCCTGAGCCGGTTGCGAACAATCGCGCGGACCGCCGCGCCGCCGGCAAGAAGAAGTAACGTCCACCCCCGGATGCCGTGCCCCCCGCCGACTCGCGGGGGCACGGCATCCGTCGGTTCGGGGAGGGCCACGCGTGGTCGATTGGCCGGTTCGGCCCGGGGATATCCTGAGGCGATGAGCCCGTTGCGCCCCCTCGATCAGTCGTCGAAGTTGAAGGACGTCCTCTACGAGATCCGCGGGGAGGCCCTCGTCGAGGCCGATCGACTCGAGGCCGAGGGGCATTCGATCCTCAAGCTCAACACGGGCAACCCGGCGATCTTCGGTTTCGAGGCGCCGCATCAGATCGTGCGCGACATGATGGCCTCCGTGCCCCACGCGCACGGCTACAGCGACAGCCGCGGCATCCTGTCGGCCCGCCGTGCGGTGGTCTCGCGTTACGAGGAGGAACCCGGGTTCCCGCACGTCGACCCCGATCACGTGTACCTGGGCAACGGTGTCTCCGAGCTGATCACGATGACGATGCAGGCCCTGCTCGACGAGGGCGACGAGGTGCTGATCCCCGCGCCGGACTATCCGTTGTGGACGGCGATGACGAGCCTGGGCGGCGGGACGCCCGTGCACTACCTGTGCGACGAGTCGCGCGAGTGGCAGCCCGACCTCGAGGACATCCGCTCGAAGATCACGCCGCGCACGAAGGCCATCGTGGTGATCAACCCCAACAACCCCACGGGAGCGGTGTACTCGCGTGAGGTGCTCGAGGGGATCGCGGCGATCGCCCGCGAGCATTCGCTGCTCGTCCTCGCCGACGAGATCTACGACCGCATCGTTTTCGACGACGCTGTCCACATCCCGATGGCCACCGTCGCCCCCGACCTGCTCGTGCTGACCTTCAACGGCCTGTCCAAGACGTACCGGGTGGCCGGTTACCGGTCGGGCTGGCTCGTGATCACGGGGCCGAAGGAGCACGCCGCCGGTTTCCTGCAGGGCATCAACCTGCTGGCATCCACGCGCCTGTGCCCGAACGTCCCCGCCCAGTTCGCGGTGCAGGCGGCGCTGTCGGGCGTGCAGTCGATCGATGCGCTCGTGGCCCCGACGGGACGTCTGCACGAACAGCGGGATGCCGCATGGAAGGGGCTCGAGGCGATCCCGGGCGTCTCGTGCGTGCTGCCGCGCGGCGCGCTGTACGCGTTCCCGCGCTTCGACCCGGAGGTGTACGAGATCCCGGACGACGCCCAGTTCGTGCGCGACTTCCTCGTGGCCGAGCACGTGCTCATCGTGCAGGGATCGGGCTTCAACTGGCCCACGACCGACCACGTGCGGATCGTCACGCTCCCCGAGGCCCGCGTGATCTCGGATGCCATCGAGCGCCTCGGCAACTTCCTCGCGTCCTGGCGGCCCTGACAGCCCGTCATAGCAGCGCGAGCGCGGTCACGCGCCAGCGGCCGTCGAGACCTTCGATCCGGAGGGCGATCGCCCGCGTGCGGGTGCGCGCCGAGGCGATGACCGTGGCTTCGACGACGCCGTCCGCGGGGGAGAAGAGGTGGACGGATCGGATCTCGTGCACGTCTCGGGGTGCCGGCATCCGACGGGCGCTGCGGGCCCGCGCTGCCAGGCCGGCCCGCACGACGACGGCTCGGTAGACCTCCTCGGTGGTCCAGCGCGCCAGTTGCTCGGCCTCCCGTACGCCGGCGAACACCTCGAGGACGCCCCGCACGACGTTGCGGGTGAACACCTCGGCGGAGGGGAGGCGGTCGGACGAGGTGCGTTGCGGAGCGAAGAAGGCGTCGGATCGGGCCGCCGCTGAGGCATGCTGCGAGCCGTACGGGAGGGGAACGGGCATGGGGGACTTCCGTGAGGGGTGCCGGTGGAACAGTGGCACGACCGTAGGACGACCCGAGTGAGGGAGGCGAGGCGCGGCTGAGCGTGCCTCAGGGAGGCGCCGCGGGTGAACACCGCGGGGGATCGGGCGGGGTGGTGCACGTCGCCCCGGCCTACGGCTCGGGGAAGCCGGCGCCCGGCGACGGCTCCCACAGCGCGCTCGGTCGCGCGTTCTCGGCCTGATCGTCGAGGTACGCCTCGATGCTGGCGACCTCGATGCGCCACCTCCGCCGCTGCCGGTCCGCACGCCGCGCACGACTCCCTCGGCGACGAGCGCGAGCACCGCCGCGACATCGACCTCCCCCATCCGGGCAAGGATTCCGGGTCCACGAACCGGTCTGGAGGTGAGGGTGCCTCCGGCACGCGATCATCATGTCCCCCGAGTTGCCGGGACGGGCGTTTCACCCGCGCTCTTCACCCACCCACCCGCGGCCGACGACCGCCCCCGCGGATTCCCGGGCCTGGCGGCATCCCCGTGTTCGGCGTCGTCCCGGCGCGGCGGTCTTCGCGGCTTAGGGTGAGAGGGTGTCGACACTCAGCGAACTCGTCTACGCCCAGGGCCGCTCCAGCGAGGCCGACATCGAGTGGTTGCATCGGCTCGCCGGCGACGGTCAGCTGCTGGCCGACCTCGCTTTCGCCGACATCGTCATCTGGGTGCCGACCCCCGACGACTCCTTCGTCGCCGTGGCCCACACCCGGCCCGGCGGCGCGGCGACACTGTTCTACCGCGACATCGTCGGCGACCGCGTGCGGCCGCAGTGGCGGACGCAGGTGCGCGAGGCCTTCCAGAGCGGGAGGATCGTCGACTCGGCGTCCCCCGACTGGTTCGAGGAGACGCCGACGCGCGTGCGCGCGGTGCCGATCGTGCGCGAACTCTCGCGCGAGGGGCACGCGGTGACGACGGTCGGTGTCCTCACCCGCCACACCAACCTCGGGGAGACGCGCACGCCCTCGCGTCAGCAGATCACCTTCAACGACTGCGCCGACGACCTGTTCGGCATGATCGCCTCGGGGGAGTTCCCCGACCTCAAGGCCCCGACGTCTCCTCGTCGCGGCGCCCCGCGCGCCTCGGACGGTCTCATCCGCCTCGACGTCGACGGCATCACGACGTTCGCGAGCCCCAACGCGCTCTCGGCGTTCAACCGGATGGGTTTCGACGACGAGCTCGAGGGGGAGTCCCTCGCCGAGGTGACCGAGCGGATCCTCCCCGCCAAGCGGCTGGACGTCGACGAGTCGCTGCCGATCGTCGTCACCGGGCGCGCGCCGTGGCGCGCCGACATCGAGGCCCGGGGCGTGCAGGTGTCGCTGCGGACGATTCCGCTGCGCGACCGCGGCACGCGCATCGGCGCGATCGTCCTGAGCCGCGACGTGACCGAGATCCGCCACCAGGAGCAGGAGCTCATCACCAAGGACGCGACGATCCGCGAGATCCACCACCGCGTCAAGAACAACCTGCAGACCGTGGCATCCCTGCTCCGGATCCAGGCGCGACGCACGCACTCCGACGAGGCGCGGGATGCCTTGACCCAGGCCATGCGGCGCGTGTCGGCGATCGCGGTGGTCCACGACACCCTGTCCGAGGGGCTCGCGCAGAACGTCGACTTCGACGACGTGTTCGCCCTCGTGCTCAAGCTCGTCGCCGAGGTCGCCGCCGCGCCCAATACCCGCGCCCGTACGCGCACCACCGGCCGCTTCGGAACGCTTCCCAGCGAGTACGCCACGCCGCTCGCGCTCGCTCTCACCGAGCTTGTCACCAACGCCGTCGAACATGGCCTCGCCGGGCAGGAGGGCGACGTCGAGATCTCTGCCGAGCGCAGCGACGAGACGCTGGAGGTGCGCGTGCGCGACACCGGCGTGGGCCTGCCCGAGGGGCAGGTCGGCCGCGGGCTCGGCACGCAGATCGTGCGCACCCTCATCCAGGGAGAGCTGGGGGGAACGATCGACTGGCACACGCTGATGGGCAACGGCACCGAGGTGACGATCGAGATCCCGCTGCGCTACATCGACCGCGTCACCGCCTGACGCCCTCCGCGGCGTATCCTCAGCGATCCGCTGGCGCTCCGTGGGTCCGGGGCGGCGGTGCGGAGTTTGCGCGGATCGCTGAGTGTGTGCGGCGCGGCCGGGTGCTCGGCGCGGGCGTCGGCTCCGGCGTATCGTCCGTGACTCGCGTACCCTCAGTCGGGCCGAGGGCTGCCGCGCTGAGGGTGCACGGATCGCCGACCGAGCGCGGCGCGGTGTCCTGCCCGGAAACGACGAAACCCACCCCCGGAGGGGTGGGCTTCTCGACGTCGCTGCGGCGTCAGGACGCGCGGCGGGCGCGTGCGGCGCGACGCTTGAGGGCGCGACGCTCGTCCTCGGACAGACCGCCCCAGACACCCGAGTCCTGGCCGGACTCGAGGGCGTACTGCAGGCAGACCTCGGTGACGGTGCAACGCGCGCAGACCGACTTCGCCTTCTCGATCTGGTCGACCGCCGGGCCGGTGTTGCCCACGGGGAAGAACAGTTCGGGGTCGACGGTCAGGCAGGCTGCTTTGTCGCGCCAATCCATAGGGGTGCTCCTTGTTGCAGAAAGATATTCGTTGGCGGGCACCGGGGTTCGGGTCCGGTACCCTGGTGGGATACGCGAGCGATCGCTCGCCCCACGTCGCTGTGGGAGCACACGGCTTTTTCCATGCTCCCACAGCGCTTCCGGCCGATCAAGAGGTAACCGGCAGGTTTCCAGGATGCAACGCCGGGGAAACACTTGTCGGGAAGGATCGCGGTTCATGCCGGTTCGTCTTCTGGCCGCGCTCGTCCTCGGGCTCGAGGCGATCGGCGTTCTGGCGCTCGCCGGGTGGCAGGTGGTCGCGCTCGTGGGCGGCGACACCGACTCCGTCGTCAGTTCGATCGCGCTCATCGTGCTCACCGTCATCGGTGCCGCGGCCATCGGCGCCTTCGCCGTGGCCACCGCGCGCGACGTCTCCGCAGGCCGCTCGGGCGGCATCGTCACCCAGTTGCTGATCCTGTCGGTCGCGATCGGTGCGGTCACGGGGGAGTGGGCTGCCCCGACCACAGCGCTCCTGATCGCGGCGCCGGCGGTCGTCGGCCTCGTCCTGCTGGCACTCGCCGTGCGGGCGGCCGCACCCCGCCGCCGCGACGACGTCTGATCCGCGGAATCACGCGCGCGAGACGCCGGGTTCCGGCATCCGTTCCCCGCGTCGGTTGCGGGTGCGGGGCGTGATCTCCCGTCCGGGCCGGGCATCCCACGCCCCGAACCGCACGGCTGCGGGGTGACGAGACCGTGTCAGGCCGCGGCGAGACCCAGCGTCTTGCGCAGGCGGGCGACGTGGCCGGTGGCCTTGACGTTGTACTGCGCTTCGACGATGCGGCCCTCTTCGTCGATCACGAAGGTCGAGCGCAGGACGCCGGTGACGGTCTTGCCGTAGTTCTGCTTCTCGCCCCACGCGCCGTAGGCCTCGTGCACGGCGTGATCGGGGTCGCTCAGCAGCGGGAAGGTCAGGCCGTCGCTGTCGCGGAAGGCGCGCAGCTTCTCGGGGGTGTCGCGGGAGACGCCGAGAACGGTGTAGCCCGCGCCCTGCAGAGAGGCGAGGCTGTCACGGAAGTCGCACGCCTGCGTCGTGCAGCCCGGCGTCTGCGCAGCGGGGTAGAAGTACAAGATCACGCGGCGACCGCGGAAGTCGCCGAGCGAGACGGGGTGCTCGTCCTGGTCGAGCAGGGTGAAATCGGGGGCGGCCTGGCCGGCTTCGAGGGTCGTCACCCCTCCAGCCTAGAACGCTCGATCGACTGGAACGTCGTGAGAAGCCTCTGCAGCGAATCCAGTCGCGCCGCTCCGCCCGGACCGAGGCGACCGGATGCCACCGCCTCGATGATCGCGCAGTCCGGGGCGTCGGGCAGATGCGTACAGCCGCGCGGGCACTCCTGGGCGATCTCGGCGAGGTCGGTGAAAGCGGCGAGCACGTTGGCGGGGTCGACGTGCCCCAGCCCGAAGGATCGGACGCCGGGGGTGTCGATGACCCAGCCCGACCCGGCGGGCCCGCGGTAGCGGAGCGAGACCGCCGACGACGAGGTGTGGCGTCCGCGGCCCGTCACCTCGTTGACGTGGCCGATCGCCCGCTCGGAGCCCGTGAGGGCGTTCACGAGGGTCGACTTGCCGACGCCGGAGTGCCCGACGAACACGGTGGAGTGCCCCGCCAGGGCCTCCCCGATCCGCTCGAGCGGCATGTCGCCCTGGCCGCTGGTGAACACCCGCAGGTCGACCCCGTCGAAGTGCGCGAGGAACTCGCTCGGGTCGGCGAGATCGGTCTTGGTGACGACGAGCAGGGGACGGATGCCGGCATCGAGGGCCGCCACGAGGTAGCGGTCGACCAGCCGCTCGCGGGGTTCGGGGTCGGCCGCGGCCACGACGATGAGCATCTGGTCGGCGTTGGCCACGATGACGCGCTCGACCTGGTCGGTGTCATCGGCGCTCCGGCGCAGCAGCGACGTGCGCTCCTCGATGCCGACGATGCGGCCCAGCGTCCCCTCGGCGCCGGACAGGTCGCCGACCACCCGCGCCCGATCGCCGTTGACGATGGGCTGTTTGCGCAGCTCCCGCGCACGCGTGGCGAGGACTCGGCGCTCGTCGGGGCCGTCCTCGTCGACGAGGACCGTGTAGCGGCCACGGTCCACGCCCAGGACCCGCGCGATGCGCGCGTCGGCGTGCGCGGGGCGACGCTTGGTGCGTGGCCGGTTGGCCTTCGGGTTCGGGCGGACCCGGACCGACGACTCGTCGAACTCGAGGTCGTCGTCGTCGGCCGCGTCGTCGAGCCAGCTCACGCGTCAGCCCGTGGCATCCGTGCCCAGCATCGTCTGCCAGAGGGCCGCGAACTGCGGGAGGGTCTTGGCCGTCGTGCCGATGTCGTCGATCACGACACCGGGGACGCGCAGCCCGATGAGCGCGCCGGTGGTGGCCATACGGTGATCGTGGTGCGCCTTCCACTGGCCCCCGCGCAGCGGCGCCGGGACGATGCGGATGCCGTCCTCGAGCTCGTGGGCCTCGCCGCCCAGACCGCGGAGGTTGCCCACGAGCGCGGCGATACGGTCGGTCTCGTGCCCGCGGATGTGCCCGATACCGTGCAGTGTCGTGGGGCCGTCGGCGAAGGCCGCGAGACCGAAGATCGTCGGAGCGAGCTCGCCCGCAGCCGACAGATCCAGCTCGGCGCCGAGGATCGCCTCGCCGGCGGTCACGGTGAGCGCGCCGCCGCGCCGATGCACGTGGGCGCCCATCTCGCCGAGGATCTCGGGGAGCAACGCACCCGGCTGGGTGCTGTGGGCGGGCCATCCCGTGACCGACACCGATCCGCCCGTGACCATCGCCGCCACGAGGAAGGGGGCGGCGTTGGAGAGGTCGGGCTCGATGGCGACGTCCTTCGCGCGGATCGGTCCGGCGGGGACGATCCACTCACCCGCGGCGGGGCGCTCGACGTGGACGCCACGGCGCGCGAGGGCCTCGACGGTCATGTCGATGTGCGGGATGCTCGGCAGTCGCGTCCCCACGTGACGCAGGTGCAGTCCGACGTCGAAGCGGGGGGCGGCGAGAAGCAGCCCCGAGACGAACTGGCTCGACTGGCTCGCGTCGATCTCGACCTCACCGCCGCGCACGTGCCCGTGCCCGCGGACGGTGAAGGGCAGCGTCCAGCTGCCGCTGTCGTCGATGTCCACGCCCACCTCGCGCAGCGCCGAGACCATCGCGCCCATCGGGCGGTGCAGGGCGCTCTCGTGCGCGGTGACGTAGACGTCGCCCCGAGCGAGGCCGGCGACGGGGGTGACGAAGCGCATGACGGTGCCGGCCTGACCGCAGTCGACGGTCGTGCCGCCGGTGAACGCCGCAGCGGGGGTGACGCGCAGGTCGGGCCCGTACGGCGATCCCTCGTCGAGCTCCTCGATACCGACGCCGAGGGCCCGCAGCGACTCGATCATGCGCGCCGAGTCGTCCGAATGCAGAGGTGCCTGCAGCACGCCCGGTCCGTCGGCCAGGGCGGCCAGCACCAGCTCGCGGTTGGTGAGCGACTTGGATCCGGGCACCGTGACGGTGGCATCCACCGGTCCGACCGCGACGGGCGCGACCCACTCGCCGCGCGGTGCGGCGGTCGGGGAGAGGGGGGAATACCCGTGGGCGCTCATCGGTTCCTACCCTACTGAAAGGGGGACGACACGTGACTGCACTTCTCGAGCGTCCGGTTCTGCGCTGGGCCGAACAGGTGCCCGACGTAGACTTGCGCCTGATGGACGACACGGCAGATGCGACGGAGCCTCGCGCGCAGTTCGAAGAGCAGGCACTGCCCTTCATGGATCAGCTCTACGCGGCGGCGATGCGTATGACGCGCAATCCGGCCGATGCGGCCGACCTCGTGCAGGAGACCTTCGTCAAGGCCTTCGGTTCCTGGTCGACCTTCACGCAGGGCACCAACCTCAAGGCGTGGCTCTACCGCATCCTGACGAACACCTACATCAACACGTATCGCAAGAAGCAGCGCGAGCCGTACCAGAGCGCCATCGACGATCTCGAGGACTGGCAGCTCGGCGGTGCCGAGTCCACCACGGCCACCAGCGCCCGTTCGGCCGAGGCCGAAGCGATCGACCACATGCCGGCATCCATCGTGAAGGATGCGCTGCAGTCGATCCCCGAGGATTTCCGGTTGGCGGTGTACCTCGCCGATGTCGAGGGCTTCGCCTACCAGGAGATCGCCGACATCATGAAGACCCCGATCGGCACGGTCATGAGCCGCCTGCACCGCGGCCGGCGGCTGCTGCGTGACCTGCTGTCGGACTATGCGAAGGAGCGCGGCATCCAGGCCGCGACGGGAGTGAAGAAATGAGCGACTGCGGCTGCGACAAGGCACGGCGCGACCTCGAGGAGTACCTCCGCAACGAGGTGTGCAAGACCGAGGCGAGCGACATCCGCGAGCACCTCGAGAACTGCCCGGGATGCCAGGACGAAGCGCTCGTGGCGCGCACGCTGACGGAGGTCGTCGCGCGCGCGTGCAAGGAGACGGCGCCGGACGAACTGCGCGATCAGGTGCTCGCCCGACTGCGCTCCATCCAGGCGACCCACTGACGCCGCCCGGGCGGCGGGGCCCGAGCCTCCGTAGGCTGGGGCCATGGGCACCACTCAGACCTCGAATCTCCCGCTCGATCCCGACTCGACGGCGGCGCTGGCAGCCACCGGACTCGAGTACGCGCTCGTCGACCCCGACGGTGAGGGCTTCGAACCCTTCCTGAGATCGGTGTCGCGCGGGTTCCTCGGTGAGGAGCCGTCCGCGGACGAGGTGGAGAGTGCGCGCACGGCATTGCGATCCCGGCGGATGACGGGGGTGTTCGATCGCGCGGGGGCGGTTCCGACGGCTCCCGTGGCGACGGTCGACTCGTGGGCGAGCGAGCTGACGGTCTCACCCGGACGGACGCTTCCGCTCTGGTCGATCAGCGCCGTGACCGTCGCACCGACGCACCGGCGCCGCGGCATCGCCACGGCGATGCTCACCGGTGAGCTCCGCACCGCCGCCGCGGCGGGCTACGCCCTGGCGGGGCTCACCGTCACCGAGGCCACCATCTACGGGCGCTGGGGCTTCTCGCCCGCCGCATGGGCGTCGCACGTCACCGTCGACACCCGCCGGGCGCAGTGGACCGGGCCGGCCGCTCCCGGGCGTCTGGATTTCGTCCCGCGCGACAGCCTGCCCGAGCGCCTCGCCGCCGTCCACGAGCGCATGCGCGTACGCCGCCCCGGCGCCGTGCCGGGATGGGAGGGCCGCTGGCGGGGCATCGCGGGCCTCACGCCCGACGCGCCCGATGCCAAGAAGGTCCGCGCCGTGGCCTATCGCGACCGTGAGGGGGTGGAGCGCGGCATCCTGGTCTACACGATCGCCGAGCGCGAGGAGTACACCGCGCACGAGTTGCAGGTGCGCGTCCTGTTCGCCGACGGCGACGAGGCGCTCGCCGCTCTGTGGCGCTTCGCGCTCGAGCACGACCTGGTCGGGCGGGTCACGGCCGAGCTGCAGCCCGCGGTGCCGCCGGTGCAGTGGATGATCTCCGACCGCCGGGCCGTCCGGGCCACCCTCACCGACCATCACTGGCTGCGCGTGCTCGATGTGCCGGGGGCACTGGCATCCCGTGCCTACGCCGGTCCCCTCGACCTCGTGCTCGGGGTGGACGACCCGCTCGGGTTCGCCGACGGGGCGTGGCGGGTCCGCATCGACGCGGAAGGGGAGGCCGCCGTGGAGCGCGTCGACGCCGAACCCGACGTGCGGATGCCGGTGGGCTCCTTGGCCTCGCTCCTCCTCGGCGGCGTGCGGGCGACCGAGCTCGCCGTCGCCGGGCTCGTGCAGGGTGAGGAGACGCACCTCGCCGCGATCGACGGTGCGTTCGCACCCGCCGCCGCGCCGCTGCTGGACATCTGGTACTGAATACCGCCGCATAGGGTTCCCGAGTAGCATCCCCGCCGATGTCCGACGCGCCCGCCGCCTCCGCCGCCCCGCAGCGCGGTCGGCGCACGCGCGAGCGGGCGGGTGCGTTCCTCCGCGCGACCGGCCGCTACGCGATGACGCATCCGGTGTCGATGGCGTTCGTCGTCTCGGTCGTCTCGGCGGCCGCGCTCACCGGCACGCTCTGGGGAGAGGACGCCTCGGTGTGGGGTGCCGGGCCATTGGCGACATTCGGCGCCGGGCGGTGGTGGACGCTCGTCACCGCCCTCGTGATCCCCGACTCCCCGGTCGATGCGGTCGTCTCGGTGACGCTGGGTGTCACGGTGCTCGCCTACGCGGAGCGTCTGCTGGGGTCGCGGCGTGCGGCGGTGCTGCTGGGGGCTCTCGGCCTCGCCGGACTGCTCACCGGGATCGGTCTGCACGCCGCGGCCTGGGCCGTGACCGACCTGCGTCCGGTGGTGGCCGCGGAGGTGCCCGTCCTCGACCCGACGACGTCGATCGCCGGCGTCGTCCTGGCGGCGACGGCCTTCGCGCCGACGCTGTGGCGTCGTCGTGTGCGGCTGGTGGGCTTCGCGACGCTGGCTCTGTTCGCCCTCTACGCCGGCGACGCCGACTCCTGGTACCGCCTGAGCGCCGCCGTGATCGGCCTCGTCGTCGGGGAGATGCTCGCGCGCGGACGGGAGCGGCGCGCCTGGCACCGCAGCTCCACCCGCGAGACCCGCACGTTGCTCGCGCTCGTGGTCGCGGTCGTCGGCAGCGGGCCGCTCGTCGCGCTCATCAGCGGCGGCGGGCGCGGACCGCTGTCCCTCGTCGTCGACGCCTACACGCAGTACGACGACGAGCTGCTGGCGCGGTGCGGCCGCGTCTCCTCCTCCGTGTGCGACGAGCAGCTGGCGCTGCTCATGACGCGCGGGTTGGGTCCCGCGCTGCTGGCCGTGACACCCCTCGTCCTCATGCTCGTCGCCGCGTGGGGGCTGCGGCTCGGGCGCCGTGCGGCGCTGGTGCTCGCGGTGCTCACGCTCGTGGCATCCGCGGTCATCCCCGTCGTCTCGCTGCTGGACGGCCGCCTGCGCATCGACCCGTGGGTCGACGGCAGCGGCGCCGAGTACATCCTGTGGGCGGTGGCGACGGTGGTGATCCCGGTGACGCTCGCGATCGTCCTGGTCCTCGCCCGAGACCGATTCCCGATCCGCGCGACGCGCGGTGCTGCCCGGACGGTCGCCGCGGTGATCGGTGCTGCCTTCCTCGCGTGCGCGACGACGCTCTTCGTGATCGAGGCTCTCGGGAGACGGTCGTTCGATCGCGACCCGTCGGTGCTCGATCTCGCACTCCTGACCCTGCGGCGCTTCCTGCCGCCGGCGTACACCAACCCCGTCGGCGCCGCCACCTTCCCGCACCACGGTCCGGCGCTCTTCGCCTATCAGTGGGTGGGCGTGCTGTTCTGGGCGATCGCCATCGCCGCGCTCCTGTGGATGTTCCGCCGGACACAGCGCCCCGACCCGGGAGATGCCCGCCTCTATCGAGAGCTGCTGCTCCGCGGCGGCGACACCCTCGGGTTCCTGGGCACGTGGGCCGGCAACCGCCACTGGTACTCGGACGACCGCGCGTGCGCGGTCGCGTACCGCCTGGTGGGCGAGGTCGCCCTCGCCGTCGCGGATCCGCTCGCGCCGGAGGGCCGCCGGCCCGAGACGCTGCGCGCCTTCTCGGACTTCTGCGTCGAGCACGGCTGGATGCCGGCCTTCTACAGCGTTCACGACGACACCGCGGCCGACCTCGAGGCCCTCGGATGGCGCAACGTTCCCGTGGGGGTGGAGACGGTCATGGACCTGCCCGGCCTGACGTTCGCCGGCAAGGCGTGGCAGAAGGTGCGGCAGCCGCTCACCCGCGCCGAACGCGAGGGGTACACGGCCGTCTGGACGCGCTGGCACGAGCTCACCGTGGCGCAGGCGTCCCAGGTCGTCGCCATCGACGAGGAGTGGGTGGCCGACCGCGCTCTGCCCGAGATGGGCTTCACGCTCGGCTCGCTGGAAGAGCTGCGCGACCGCGATGTGCGTCTGCTCCTCGCCGTCGGACCGGAGGGGCGGATCGAAGCGGTCACGAGCTGGATGCCGAGCTGGACCGACGGCGCGGTCACCGGCTGGACCCTCGACTTCATGCGCCGTCGGACAGACGGCCCCAACGGCATGATGGAGTTCCTCATCGCGAAGGCCGCCCTGCAGCTCCAGGCGGAGGGAGCGGTCGTGCTCAGCCTCTCCGGCGCCCCGCTCGCGGAAGCCCCCGACGCCCCGATCGACGGTGACCCCGCCCCGCTGCGGGCCCTGCTGCGGTGGCTCGCCGAAGTGCTCGAACCGGCCTACGGATTCGCCTCGCTGTTCCGTTTCAAGGGCAAGTTCCGGCCACGCTACCGGGCGCTGACGCTGGCCTACCGCGATCCGTTGCACCTCCCCGCCATCGGTGCCGCAGTGGGTCGCGCCTACGTGCCCGATGCCTCCCGTCGCGAGATCGTGGCGCTGGCCCGAACCGCGTGGGAGGGTCGCCGGTGAACCGCTTCGTGCTGTCGTTCGAGCTCATCGACTCGCCGCTGCTGACCGTCTGCGTCGTCGTGGCAGGCCTCGGGGCGCTGGGGGTCGTGCTGTGGCGGCCGCGGCGGGTCCTCCGCACGCTCGTGATCGCGCTGGCGGCCGGGCTGGCGATGTACGTCATCGCCCGGCTGCTCGAGCACATCGACGCCTTCCAGGGGCCGCTCCCGGTCGGCGCCGCCCTCTGGGCGGCGGGCGGGATCGCGGTCGCCGCGGTCGGCGTCGTGGGCATGTGCCGGCGTCCGTGGGCGCGGCGGGCGATGGGCGCCGTCACCGTTCTGGCCGCGCTCCTGGCCGCTGCGCTCGGCGTCAACGCGTCGTACGGGGTGACGCACAACCTCGCGGCGATCCTCGGGGTCCAGGCCCTCGACCCCGCCACCCTGCCCGCGCAGGACGGTGTCGTCGACGGCGACCCCGCCACGCTGTTCCAGCGCTGGGAGCCCCCGCCCGGGATGCCGGCGCACGGCACGGTCAGCGCCCTCACGGGCGGAACGCGCATCCCGACGGGTCAGTTCGCCGCGAGGGATGCGTCGCTCTACCTGCCGCCCGCGGCGCTCGTCCCCAGCCCGCCCGCCCTGCCCCTCCTGGTGTTCATGATGGGTCAGCCGGGGTCTCCCGACCCGACGGCGCTGGCGAAGGCTCTCGACGCCTTCGCCGCGAAGAACCGCGGCCTCGCACCGATCGCCGTCGTCGTCGATCAGCTCTCCGCCCCCGAGAAGGACCCCGTCTGCGTCGATTCGGCGGCGTACGGGGCCGTCTCGACGTACATCAACCAGCTCGTGCCGCAGTGGGCGGCGCAGAAGCTCAACGTCGTACAGGATCACCGGTATTGGACCATCGGCGGCTTCTCGAACGGCGGCGCGTGCGCGGCGCTGTACGGCGCCCAGCATCCCGACACGTGGGGCCAGCTGCTGGACGTGTCGGGCAACGAGTTCCCGGGCTCCGAACACGTCGATGAGACCGTGCGGGTGGTCTTCGGCGGAGACGCGACGGCGTTCGCCGCGACCAAGCCCGCGGCGGTGATGGCGGCCGCCCCCGCGGGCACCTACGCGGGTCATACCGCCGTCTTCACGTGGGGCGGGGACGATACGACCTACGGTCCCGGACAGCAGTCCAACGCGCAGGCGGCCCAGTCCGCCGGTTTCACGACCCTGACGCACGTCGTCGAAGGAACCGGGCACACCGGCGAGGCGCTCGACGGCGGACTGGCGTTCGGAGTCGACGCGCTGGGGCCGGTCCTGGGCCTCGCGCCACCGGCATCCTGAGCCCGGGACGGCGACGGGGCCCGGTCGATGACCGGACCCCGTCGCGATGTGCCGAGGATCAGCGGGCGAGTGCCGCCTTCATGATCTCGGCGTGCTCGTTGGCGTGCACCTTGGGCGAACCGGTCGCCGTCGAGGCGGCCGATGCCCGCGAGATGACCCGGATGCCGCGTCCGCCGAGCTTGTCGGCGACCTCGAGCGCGATGAAGGGCCACGCGCCCTGGTTCTCGGGCTCGTCCTGGACCCACACCAGCTCGGCGTTCGGGTACGACTCGACCACGCGCGCCAGCTCCGCGAGCGGAGCCGGGTAGTACTGCTCGAGGCGCACGAGCGCGATCTCGGGGTTGGGGTTCTTGTCGAGCTCGGCCCGCAGGTCCCAGTGGATCTTGCCGGCGTGCAGGAGCACACGCTTCACGGCGCCGCGGTCGACGGCGCGGTCGTCGTCGAGGACCGGTTCGAAGCGGCCCTCGAGGAAGTCCTCGACGGGGCTCGTCGCGCCGCGCAGACGCAGCATCGCCTTCGGCGTGAACACGATGAGCGGCCGACGCGGGCGCTGGTAGGCCTGTCGGCGCAGCAGGTGGAAGTACGACGCGGGAGTGGAGGGGCGGGCCACGATCATGTTGTCCTGCGCGCACATCTGCAGGTAACGCTCGATGCGGGCGGACGAGTGGTCCGGGCCCTGGCCCTCGTAGCCGTGGGGCAGGAGCAGCACGACGCTCGATTGCTGCGCCCACTTCTGGTCGGCCGACGAGATGAACTCGTCGACGACCGACTGTGCGCCGTTGGCGAAGTCGCCGAACTGGGCCTCCCAGAGCACGAGGGCGTCGGCGCGTTCGACCGAGTAGCCGTACTCGAAGGCCATCGCGGCGTACTCGCTCAGCAGCGAGTCGTAGACCCAGAAGCGGCCCTGGTTCTCGCTGAGGTTGGCCAGCGGCAGCCATTCCTGACCGTTGTTGCGGTCATGGAGCACGGCGTGGCGCTGCACGAAGGTGCCGCGGCGCGAGTCCTGGCCGGCCAGGCGCACGGGCGTCCCCTCCATGAGCACCGAGCCGAACGCGAGGAGCTCACCGAAAGCCCAGTCGATGTTGCCGTTGCGGCTCATGTCGAAGCGCTTCTCGAGCAGCTGCTGCAGCTTGTTGTGCACCGTGAAGCCGTCGGGCTTGTTCACGAACGCGTCGCCGATGTGGTTGACGACCTCGCGGGAGACGCCGGTGGTCTCGGGAGCTCCGACCACGGCGTCATCGGCCGCATCGGTCGAGACGATCGGGGTCGAGCCCGTCTCTGCGGCGTGCGTGTCGGCGAAGGCGACCTCGAGACGGTTCTGGAAGTCCTGCTTCGCCTGCTCGTACTCGTCCTCGGTGATGTCGCCGCGACCGACCAGCGACTCCGTGTACAGACGCCGCACCGAGCGCTTGGCCTCGATGAGGTTCGTCATCAGCGGCTGGGTCATCGACGGGTCGTCGCCTTCGTTGTGCCCGCGTCGGCGGTAGCACACGAGGTCGATCACGATGTCGCGGTGGAACTCCTCGCGGTAGAGGAACGCCAGATCGGCGGCGCGGACGACGGCCTCGGGATCGTCACCGTTGACGTGCAGGATCGGGGCCTGGATCGTCTTGGCCACATCGGTGGCGTACACCGAGGTGCGGGCGTCGGTGGGGGTGGTCGTGAATCCGACCTGGTTGTTGACCACCACGTGGATCGTTCCGCCGGTGCGGTAGCCGCGCAGCTGCGACATCTGCAGCGTCTCGACGACCACACCCTGGCCGGCGAACGCGGCGTCGCCGTGCACGAGGATCGGCAGCCACGAGAAGGTGCCGATGGGCTTGCGGTCCTGCTTGGCGCGGACGATGCCCTCCAGCACGCCGTCGACGGTCTCGAGGTGCGACGGGTTCGCGGCCAGGTACACCGGCAGTTCGTCGCCGGAGTCGCCGACGAAGGTGCCCTCGGTGCCCAGGTGGTACTTCACGTCGCCGGACCCGCGCTTGCTGCCTACGGCGACGGCGCCCTCGAACTCGCGGAACACCTGACCGTACGTCTTGCCGGCGATGTTGGTCAGCACGTTGAGCCGGCCGCGGTGGGCCATGCCGATGGCAGCGCCGTCCAGGCCCGCGGACGCCGCGCCCTGGAGGATCTGGTCCAGCAGCGGGATGAGCGACTCGCCGCCCTCGAGGCTGAAGCGCTTCTGCCCGACGTACTTCGTCTGCAGGAAGGTCTCGAACGCCTCGGCCTGGTTGAGCTTCGACAGGATGCGCAGCTGCTCGTCGTGGCCGGGCTTGGTGTACTTGACCTCGATGTTGCGCTGGAACCACTGGCGCTGCGCGGGGTCCTGGATGTGCATGTACTCCACACCCATGGTGCGGCAGTAGGAGTCGCGCAGCACGCCGAGGATGTCGCGGAGCTTGGCCACGCGCTTGGCCCCGAGGCCGCCGGTGACGAACTCGCGGTCCAGATCCCAGAAGGTCAGTCCGTGCGACTCGATCTCGAGGTCGGGGTGCGTGCGCTGCACGTACTCGAGCGGGTCGATGTCGGCCATCAGGTGGCCACGCACGCGGTAGGAGTTGATGAGCTCCTGGACCCGGGCGCTCTTGTCGATCCGCTCGGAGACGTCGACGCTGATGTCGGCGGCCCAGTGGATGGGGGCGTACGGGATGCGCAGCGCCGCGAAGATGTCGTCGTAGAAGCCGCGCTGCCCGATCAGCAGCTCGTGCACCTTCTTGAGGAACTCGCCCGACCCGGCGCCCTGGATGACGCGGTGGTCATAGGTGCTGGTGAGCGTGATGGTCTTGCCGATGGCCAGTTCGTTGAGCGTCTTCTCGCTGGCGCCCTGGAACTCGGCGGGGTACTCCAACGCGCCGGCACCGATGATCGCGCCCTGGCCGCGCATGAGGCGGGGGACGGAGTGCACCGTGCCGATGCCCCCGGGGTTGGTCAGTGAGATCGTGGTGCCCTGGAAGTCGGCGGGCGTGAGCTTGTTGGAGCGCGCGCGGCGGACGAGGTCTTCGTAGGAGGCGAGGAACTCGCCGAACGACAGCGTGTCGGCGCGCTTGATGCTGGGGACGAGCAGTGCGCGGGTGCCGTCGGGCTTGGGCATGTCGATGGCGATGCCGAGGTTGACGTGCGCGGGGGCGACGACCGAGGGCTTGCCGTCGATCTCGGCGTAGTAGACGTTCTGGCTCGGGAACTCCTTGAGCGCCTGGATCAGCGCCCAGCCGATGAGGTGCGTGAAGCTCACCTTGCCGCCGCGGGTGCGGGACATGTGGTTGTTGATGACGATGCGGTTGTCGATCATCAGCTTGGCCGGGATCGTCCGCACGCTCGTCGCGGTGGGCACCGTGAGCGAGTCGTCCATGTTGCTCGCGAGCGCCTTCGGCATGCCCTTGAGGACGGTGACCCGATCCTCCTCGGTGCTCTCCGAGCCGGCCGAGGGCACGGCGTTGGGAGCCTGCGCGGGGATGGGCTGCGGGGCGGCGGGCTTCGCGGTCGTGCGGGCGACCGGTGCCTGCCCGACCACCGGGATCGGCGCGGTCACGGGCTTCGGCTCGGACGGCGGGGCCGCGGCGGCGGCGGATCCGTCGACGACCGGATGGTACGCCTCCAGAATCGGCCACCAGGCCTTGTCCACGGAGTGCTTGTCGACTTTGAACTGTTCGTAGAGCTCGTCCACGAGCCACTCGTTCGCGCCGAACTCGCCCTCGCTCGAAGTACCGACGCCCGTCACCTGGCTCGACACAGTCGATCGCCTGCTTTCCTCGATGAAGATTCGTGTGGATGCACGCAGTGGTCTTCGTTGCGCACTCTCTCCAGCCTAGCCGAGTATTCCCGCACCCTCCCGGGTCTCGGTATCGATGGATGTGATGAGGTGGATGCCATGGAGTTCTCCGGTGCACAGCCCGACGTCGACCTGACCTACTCGGACGTCTTCCTCGTCCCGCGCCATTCCGAGGTGGGCAGCCGCCTGGGTGTCGACCTCGCCCCCGGGGACGGGAGCGGGGCGACCCTGCCCCTGGTCTCGGCGAACATGAATTCGGTCACCGGACCGCGCCTCGCCGCGACCCTCGCGCGTCGGGGTGGACTGGGCGTCCTGCCGCAGGACATGTCTCTGCCGCGCCTCGTCGAGGCCGTCCAGTGGGTCAAGGCGCAGCCGGTCTCCTGGGACGCCCCGATGGTGTTCCCGCCGTCCGCGACGGTGGCCGATGCGCGGCTGGTGCTCCCGGCCGTGGCCGGGCGCGGCATCGTCGTGGCCGAGCAGCGCGAGGACGGCACCGTCGCCCTCGACGACTACCGCGGGATCGTCCCGGCTCCGCGTCTGGCCACGGCGCTTCCGGATGCCACACTGGGCGACATCGCCCGTACCGACGCCCCGCTGGTGGAGGTGGCGCGGGTCGGCGACCCGCACGAGGTGTTCGAGCTCGTCGGGTCCGCCGACATCGTCGCGGTCGTCGACGGCGACCGCATCGTCGGCACCCTGTCCGCACGCAGTGCGCTGCGCGACTCCGTCTACCGTCCCGGCGTCGACGCCGACGGTCGCCTGATCGTCGCCGCGGCCGTGGGGATCAACGGCGATGTCACGGGCAAGGCGCGCGCGCTCGCCGCGGCGGGCGTCGACGTCCTCGTCGTCGACACGGCGCACGGCCATCAGGAGCAGATGCTGCGCGCGCTGCGCGAGGTCGCGGCGCTGGAGCTCGGCATCCCGATCGCGGCGGGCAACATCGTCACCGCCGACGGCGTGCGCGACCTGACGGCCGCCGGGGCCTCGATCCTCAAGGTGGGTGTGGGGCCGGGCGCGATGTGCACGACGCGCATGATGACCGCGGTGGGCCGCCCGCAGTTCTCCGCCGTGCTGGAGACCGCCGAGGCCGCGCGGGCCGCGGGCGCGCACGTGTGGGCCGACGGTGGCGTGAGGTACCCGCGCGATGTCGCGCTGGCGCTCGCCGCGGGCGCGGCATCCGTCATGATCGGCTCGTGGTTCGCCGGCACGATCGAGTCGCCGGGTCAGCTGCGCACCGACGAGGACGGGCGCATCTTCAAGGAGTCGTGGGGCATGGCCTCCACCAAGGCCGTCCAGGGACGCTTCCAGGGCCTCGATGCGTTCGAGCGCGCGCGCAAGGAACTGTTCGCCGAGGGGATCTCGTCGTCGCGCATCTACCTCGACCCGCAGCGCCCGGGCGTGGAGGACCTGCTGGACATGATCACCTCCGGTGTCCGCTCGTCGTTCACCTACGCCGGGGCTGCCACCGTCCCGCAGTTCCACGAGCGGGCCCGCGTGGGGCTGCAGTCGGCCGCCGGGTACGAGGAGGGGAAGGCGCTTCCCGTCAGCTGGTGAGCGCGGAGGCGGCCGTCACGTCGGCTTCGAGCGTGATCCACGCGCCGAGCTGCACGGACAGGTCGAGGTCCTCGCCCTCCTCCCGCACCGATCGGCGGGGGTCGGCCGGGAATCGTCCGCCGCGGGACCCCGCCCACAGCGCCTCGGCGTTGCGGTGCACCAGCCGCCCCGCGCGGGCGGCATCCGGGCCGGTGAGGATCCGCGCGGCCGCGGCGAGGTAGCGGGCCAGGATGCCGGCGAACAGGCCCCCGTCCCCACCGCCGGCCGCGGGGAACAGGCCGTCGTCGGCCGCGCACCAGCGCTCGACGGCGCGGACGACCGTGGCGGCGCGGTCGGTGTCGCCCAGGGCGAGTGCGGCTCCGACCGCCACCCCCTGGTTGTAGGTCCACAGCTCCGAACGCACCACGCCGTGCTCGATCCCGTCGCGCACGAGCCCGGTGGCCGGGTCGTCGAGGGTCGCGGCGATCCAGGCGCTCAGCTGCGCGGCGCGACCGCGGTGACGGCTGGGTGCCAGCACCATCGCGGCCGGACCGTTGGCCGGTGCGTTGAACAGCACGCTGCCCGTGCGCCACGGAAGGGCCCCGACGTCCGGATCGACCGCCCGCTCGAGAATGCGTGCGATGCGGGCGCGAGCGCGGCCGGAGGGCCGCGCCTCCGCCAGCGCGAGCCCCATCCACGCGATGTCGTCGTAGAACGGGGTCGTCCACGACCCGGCGGTGCGGAGGGTGACGCCCCGCAGCAGGTCGTCGACGAGGCGGCGCCGCGCCGGGGAGGGGCGGTGGTGCTGGGCCTCGCACAGGACGTGGACGAGGTGGGCGTGCCACCAGTAGTGCCACGTGTGCGCGCCATCGCCGGCGGTCGCGGCGTGGGCCCACGCGACGGGGCCGTAGCGGTGCACGTAGGCCGCGATCACCGCGCGCTCCGCGACGGCGGCGCGCTCCTGCGCCGAGGCGATGGCATCCATCGCTTCATCCTGGCCTGTCGAACCGGATGCCTCTGCCCGGTGCCCTCGAGCGCGTGAGGCCCTAGAATCGTGGGCACGATGGACGACCCTCCCAGTTGTAGACCCGAGCCCCGACGACCCTCTCCCGCCCCGAGCGGGGGTGACGCGTGATGGATTACGTCATGCTGGGCGTGGGGCTGCTTCTCACGGTGGGCACGGGACTCTTCGTCGCGAGCGAGTTCGCGCTGGTCAACCTCGATCGCGCCGATCTGGAATCGCGGCGCGCGGCCGGCGAATCGCGCTTGTCGCTGACCATCGACGCTCTGCGCATCACCTCGACCCACCTCTCCAGCGCGCAGCTGGGGATCACGCTGACCACGCTGCTCACCGGTTACACGATGGAGCCGGCGATCTCGAACCTCCTCCGACCGGTGTTCGAGACCTGGGGCGTTCCGGAGGCGGTCGTCGTCCCGGTCTCGGCCGTGCTCGGCATCGGCATCGCGACGGTCCTGTCGATGATCCTCGGCGAGCTCGTGCCGAAGAACTTCGCGCTCGCGATCCCGCGGCAGACGGCCAAGCTCGTCATGCCGTTCCAGGTCGCTTTCACCATGGTGTTCCGTCCCGCGGTGGCCGTGCTCAACGGCAGCGCCAACGGTGTGCTCCGCGCCGTGGGCGTGGAACCCAAGGAGGAGCTGTCCGGTGCGCGGACGGCCGAGGAGCTCTCGAGCCTGGTCAAGCGATCCGCGAGCGCGGGCATGCTGGAGCAGGACACCGCCTCGCTCCTGGACCGCAGTCTCACCTTCGCCCGGTTGAGCGCCGCCGACGTCATGACCCCCCGCCCGAGCGTGCACGCGCTCGCGGCGGGAGAGCCGACGGACGCCGTCATCCACCTCGCCCGCCGCACCGGTCACAGCCGATTCCCCGTCTACGGCGAGTCGATGGACGACATCATCGGCGTCGTGCACCTCAAGGCGGCAGTCGGCGTGCCCCGCGACCGGCGCGGCGATGTCCCCGTCGCGGCGCTGGCCACCGAGCCGCTCCGCGTTCCCGAGACCGTGCACCTCGACATCCTCGTGTCGGAGCTGCGTTCGCGCGGCTACCAGATGGCCGTCGTCGTCGACGAATACGGCGGTACCGCCGGTGTCGTGACGCTGGAAGACCTCGTCGAGGAGATCGTCGGCGAGGTGCTGGACGAGCACGACCGATCGCGCGCGGGCGTCGTCCGCACCGCGGCATCCGTCACCTTCCCCGGCGACCTGCGTCCGGACGAGCTCCTCGATCGTGCCGGGGTGCGCGTGCCGGAGGGCGAGGTCTACGACACGGTGGGCGGTTTCCTCATGGCTGAACTGGAGCGCATCCCCACCGTGGGTGACACGGTCGCGATCGAGGACGGCATCCTCACGGTGCACCGCATGGACGGGCGCCGTGTGGACCGCGTGCAGTTCACGCCGAGCCCGACCCAGGAAGGCGTCGACGACCTCGTCCGCGCCGCCAAGGGGGGTGACCAGCGATGAGCGACTGGGCGGGAATCGCGTGGCTGGTGGTCCTGCTGATCGCCAACGCCTTCTTCGTGGGGTCGGAGTTCGCCGTCATCTCGGCCCGCCGCTCCCAGGTCGAGCCGCTGGCCGAGCGCGGTTCGCGCTCTGCCAAGACCGCGCTGTACGCCATGGAGCACGCCACGCTCATGCTCGCGACGTGCCAGCTGGGCATCACGATCTGCTCGCTGCTGATCCTCAACGTCTCCGAACCGGCGATCCACCACCTCATCGCCGAGCCGCTGGGCCTGACCGGTCTGCCCGAGGCGGCGGTCGACGTGGCCGGATTCGTCGTCGCCCTGCTGCTGGTGTCGTACCTGCATGTGGTGTTCGGCGAGATGGTGCCGAAGAACCTCGCGTTCTCGCTGCCCGACCGGGCCGTTCTGATGCTCGCTCCGCCGCTCGTGGCGGTGTCGAAGGCGTTCTACCCGATCATCGTCGCGCTGAACTGGACCGCCAACCACGTCGTGCGTCTGTTCCGGGTCGAGCCGAAGGACGAGGCGACGTCGACCTACACGCTCGACGAGGTGGCGACGATCGTGAACCAGTCCCGTCGCGAGGGCGTCCTCGACGACAGCGCCGGAACCGTCACCGCGGTCGTGGAGTTCACCGAGAAGAAGGCCGCCGACATCGCGGTGCCGGTGGCCGACCTCGTCACGCTCCCCGAGACGACGACCCCCGCCGAGATCGAGCGCGCGGTGGCCGTGCACGGGTACTCCCGCTACGTGATCGTCGACGAGCACGGTCACCCGACCGGATACGTCCACCTCAAGGATGTGCTCCGTGTCGCCGAGGGCCCGAACGACGAGGCCGACATGGCCCGGCCCATCCCGGCCAAGCGCATCCACCACATGGTGTCGGTGCTTGAGTCGACCGACCTCGAGGACGCCCTCGCGCTCATGCGCCGTTCCGGCCGGCACCTCGCGCAGGTGCGCGACGACGCCGGCGAGGTCCGCGCGGTGCTGTTCCTCGAGGACGTCATCGAGGAGCTCGTCGGCGAAGTGCAGGATGCCACGGCCCGTCGTCGCTTCGCCTGACGACGGGGCGTGGCATCCGGGGTGCGCTGCGCAGACTCTGCGATCCGCGCATCCTCAGCGCCCCGTGGCGCGCCGCGGCTGAGAGGGTGCGGATCGCTGAGCGAGCGCGCTCAGTAGGCGCGCAGGTACTGCGGTGGGGCGGGCACCTCGGCCCCGAGCTCGACCGCGGCGCGCAGCGCGTAGTGCGGGTCGCGCAGCCACTCCCGGGCGGAGAACACCGCGTCGGCGCGGCTCTCGGCGACGACCGACTCGGCGAGGTGCGCGTCGTCGATCATGCCGACGGCGGCGACGAGGATGCCGGTCTCGCGGCGCACCTTCTCGGCGAGCGGCACCTGGTATCCCGGGCCGGTGCGGATGCTCTGGTGCGGCACCAGCCCCCCGCTGGAGACGTCGATCAGATCCGCGCCCGCGGCGGCGACGCGCCGGGCGGCGCGGACGGTGTCGTCGATGTCCCACCCGCCCTCGGCGGCATCCGTCCCCGAGAAGCGAATGAAGACCGCCGCCTCGGGAGCTGCCTCCCGGACGGCGGCGGTCACCCGCTCGAGCAGCCGGACGCGGCCGTCGAAGGACCCGCCATAGGCGTTGTCGCGATGGTTGCTCAGCGGTGACAGGAACTGGTGCAGCAGATAACCGTGGGCGGCGTGCACCTCGAGCACGTCGAAGCCGGCCGCGACGGCGCGGCGGGCGGCATCCGCGAAATCGGCCACCACGTCCTCGATGCCGGCGGCATCGAGCGCGCGCGGCTCGGCGAAGCCGGGGTAGGCGAGGGCCGACGGGGCCACGGTGGTCCAGCCGCCGGCATCGGGTGCGACCGAACCACGGCCGCCGGTGAGGGGGGACGTCGTCGAGGCCTTGCGTCCGGCGTGGCCGAGTTGCACGCCCGGAACCGCCCCGCGCGCCCGGATCGCCGCGACGATCGGCGCCCACGCCTCCACCTGGGTGTCGTTCCACAGGCCCACATCGTCGGGGGAGATGCGTCCCTCGGGCGAGACGGCCGTCGCCTCGGCGACCACGAGGCCCGCACCACCGGCGGCGAACTGCGCGAGGTGCACGTGGTGCCAGTCGTTCGGGATGCCGTCGACGGCGCTGTATTGGCACATCGGAGAGACCCACAGGCGGTTGCGGATCTCGATATCGCGGATGGTCAGCGGTGTGAAGAGGGTGCTCACGTCGGACCTCTCTCGTTCTAGGGTGACGCCATGACGGCGAAGGACTGGACCGGGCGCGACGCGGCCCGCGCACTTCGGAGGCCAACCGGCGACGACGACAAGTATTCCCGCGGGGTCGTGGGCATGCGGACCGGTTCCGCGCGCTACCCGGGCGCGGCCGTGCTGGGGGTGGAAGCGGCCTGGCGGAGCGGGACCGGGATGGTGCGGTACGTGGGTCCGGCGCGCGCGCAGGACCTGGTGCTGGCGCGGCGACCCGAGACCGTGACCGCCGATGGCCGCGTGCAGGCGTGGGTCATCGGATCGGGCACGGATGCCGCCGAGCGCGAGGCCGCGGAGACGGCGGCGCTGCGCGGCATCCTGTCCGGCGACGTTCCCGTCGTCGCCGACGCGGGTGCGCTGGATCTCGTGCCGGCCGCGTCGGCGCCGGTCATCGTCACCCCGCACGCGCGCGAACTGGCCCGGCTGCGCGAAGCGCTCGGTCTGACGGGCACGGCGGCATCGGACGAGGGCGAACGGCTGCGAGCGGCGGCGGCGACCGCGGACGCGCTGGGTGGGGTGGTGCTCTCGAAGGGGGCCGTCACGATCGTCGCGGCACCGGGCGGGTGGGTGCGCCGCGTCGACACGGGCACCCCGTGGCTTGCGACGGCCGGTACCGGTGACGTGCTCGGCGGCGTCCTGGGCGCTGTCGTGGCAGGCGCGGGCGCGGTGGGACGGACCGCCCTCGAGGACCTCGCGGCGTGCGCGGCGACGGCCGCATGGCTGCACGGCACCGCCGGGACGGCCGCCGCGGCCCGTCTCGGCGTGTCGGGGGGACCGATCACCGCTCTCGACGTCGCCGAGGCGCTCCCGCGGGTGATCGCGGGGCTCCTCGGCTCGCAGTGAGGGACTCGATCGCATAACGGTTGAGCCGTGCGCGCACGGCGAGCCGGGGGCGGCGGCATCCGGGGGCGGGGGCGGGGGAGGCCCCCCGCTTAGGATGATGCGGTGGTGAGGCGTGTCGTCGTTCTGTTGCTGGCGTTCGTCGCCGTCCACGTCACGGTGGGGATCCTGGGCTATCAGCAGCCCAACGAGCCCATGGGCGACGTGTACCTGGTGTACGAACCGTGGTCGCGCTGCGCCCTCTTCGGCGGCATCGACGTCACCTCCTGCACGCGGTCGGTCGGGTGGGAGTGGCCCGGCATCACCGAGAAGTGGATCTATCCGCAGCTGGCCTTCCTGCCGATGACGTTCGCGTGGCTCTTCGCCTGGGCGATCACCTACACGCCGGCGTGGGCTCTCACGGTGTCGCTCGCCAACCTCGTCGCCTTCGTCGTCCTCGTGGGATCGGGCCGGTCGCGCGGCCGCGTCATCGCCGCGTGGTTCTGGCTCGCCGCGATCCTGCTCATCGGGCCCGTCGGGATCTACCGCATCGACGGGATCACCGTGCCGTTCGCGATCCTCGGCAGCATCTGGCTCGTCCGCCGGCCGTTCGTGGCATCCGTCCTGCTGTCGGTCGCGGTGTGGATGAAGGTGTGGCCCGCGGCGATCCTCGCGGCCGGTTTCGTCGCCGTCCGCCGACGCCTGGCGCTCGTGTGGGGGGCGGTGGCGGTGTCTCTCGCGACGATCATCCCCGTCGTGGCGTTGGGCGGTGCCCCGTACGTCTTCGGCTTCGTGGGCGACCAGACCTCGCGCGGCATCCAGATGGAGGCCCCCGTGGGCGGGCTCTACATGTTCCTGGCCGCGTTCTACGTCCCCGGTTCCGAGGTGTACTACGACGGCGGGGTGCTCACCTTCCAGGTGACGGGCCCCGGTGCCGATGTCGTCATCGCCGCGATGACGCCGATCATGCTGCTGGTGATGCTCGCCGTGCTCCTCGTCGGTGCCCGCAAGATGTGGCTCGGGTCGACCTTCCTGAGCCTGTTCCCGCCGCTCGCGCTCGCGCTGGTCACGGCCTTCATCGCGCTGAACAAGGTCGGATCGCCGCAGTACTACGTGTGGCTGTTCCCGCCGGTGGTGCTCGGCCTGCTGCTGGACCGGCGCCGGTGGTACGGCTTCGCCGCGCTGACGCTGGCGATCGCCGGGGTGACGCAGTGGGTGTACCCGCTGGTCTACGACGGGCTCATGGCCACGCACCCGGCGCCGTTCCCGGTGTTCCTGCTGGAACTGCGCAACCTCCTCGGCGTCGTGCTCATGGTGTGGGCGATCGCCCGCGTCGTCCGTGTCCCCACGCATCGCGTCGCCCGCCCGAAGGACCTGCGCGACTGGGTGCTCGGTCGGCACTCCGTTCCCTCGCGCGTCGTCGCGAAGTAGCCTCGGACCATGCTCATCGCGTTCTCTGTCGCCCCGTCCGGAGTCGGAACCGCCTCGTCGGAGAACGCCGACGGTTCCGTGCACGACGCCGTCGCGGCGGCGGTGTCCGTCGTGCGTGCGTCGGGGCTGCCCCACCGCACGACCTCGATGTTCACCGAGATCGAGGGGGAGTGGGACGAGGTGTTCGACGTCGTGAAGCGGGCGACGGATGCCGTGATGCCCTACGGCTCGCGCGTCTCGCTGGTGCTCAAGGCCGACATCCGCCCGGGGCGCACGGGCGAGATCGACGGCAAGATCGACCGCCTGGAGCGGGCGATCGACGACGCGTCCTGAGGGAGCCGGCCGCGTCGGGCATCCGCGCCCGGCGGGTCGGCGTCCACGCCCGAGCGCGCCCCGGCATCCGCGCCCCGGCATCCGTGCCCGAGCGCGCCCCGGCATCCGCGCCCGGCGGGTCGGCATCCCGCATAAACGCGATCCACGCGCATAAACGCGCTCTCCCGCCGTTTCTGCGCGCGGATCGCGTTTATGCAGCCGTGGGGAGCCTCGACACGTGGGTCGCCGAAACGATTCGACAGGCGTGCTCGCGCGCGACTAGCATCAGCGGGTGACCTCTTCGACGACCTCGAAGGGGGCGGCGACGCGGGCGCTCCTTTCTCTCGCCATCGGTAGCTTTGGCATCGGGATGACGGAGTTCGTGGTGATGGGCCTCCTGCCCAACATCGCGCGCGACCTCGTCCCCGCCGCCTGGGCCGCCGCGCCCGACGACGCCATCGCCCAGGCGGGGTGGCTGGTGTCGCTCTACGCCCTCGGCGTGGTCGTCGGCGCGCCCACGATCGCGGGATCCGTGGCGCGCTTCCCTCGGCACCGCGTCATGATCGTCCTCGCCGCCGCACTCACCTTCTTCACGCTGCTGACCGTCGTCGCTCCGACGTTCGAGCTGGTCGCCGCCTCCCGCTTCCTCGCCGGACTTCCGCACGGTGCCTACTTCGGCATCGGCGCGCTCGTGGCCGCCGACGCGCTCGGGCCGGGCAACCGTGCGAAGGGCGTGGCGTTCGTCCTCACGGGCCTGACGATCGCGAACGTCGTGGGTGTCCCGCTCGGAACGCTGCTCGGGCAGCAGGTCGGGTGGCGCGCCGCGTTCGCGGTGGTCGCCGGCATCTTCCTGCTCGCGACGCTGTGCATCGCCTTCTTCGTCCCCGCCCACCCCGGCATGCCCGGACGACGGCTCCGCGACGAGCTGCGGGTGTTCCGCCTCGGCCAGGTGTGGTTCGCCCTGGGCATCGGCGCCATCGGGTTCGGCGGCTTCTTCGCGATGTACAGCTACATCGCCCCGATGATCACCGACGTCGCCGGTCAGCCCGAGTGGGTGGTGTCCCTCGTGCTCGTGCTCGTGGGCGTCGGGATGACGGTGGGCAACGTCGTCGGAGGCACCCTGGCCGACAAGGACCTGCGGTTCTGGTTGCGGGTCGGACTCGTCGCCCTCGCCCTGGCATCCGTCGGTCTCGCGCTCACGGCCGGCTGGATCGTCAGCCTCGCGCTGTTCGCGTTCCTCGTCGCGTTCTGCGGCGCAGCGCTGAGCCCGGCGATCCAGACGCGGCTCATGGACGTCGCCGAGGACAACCAGTCGATCGCCGCGGCGCTGAACCACTCGGCGCTGAACATCGGCAACAGCCTCGGCGCCTTCCTCGGCGGTCTCGTGATCGCCGCGGGACTCGGGCTCGTCGCCCCCGCGTGGGTGGGCGCCGTTCTGGCGCTGGCCGGTCTCGTCGTGGCCGTGATCTCCTACCGGGTCGAGGACCGCAGCGGACACCACCCCGCGCACCGGATGCCGGCCTCCGACGCCGCGCGCACGGCGATCACCGGCTCGATCCCCACGCAGGGCTGAGCCCGCAGCGCGGGGCCGCCGCGCCACCCCGTCGGTGTCGGGACGCGCGGCTGTCGCGCGGTCGCGTCCGTGCGTGGTGGGCACTCGCGACTCGGCGGGCTCGCGTGCCCCGGCGCCCCGCGTCAGGCGGCGAACAACCGCCGCAGGTGGTGGTCGACCGCAGCGGTCTCGATGAGGAACCCGTCGTGACCGAAGTCGCTGGTGAGGACCACCGCCTGGTCCCCATCGAGGGCGTTCGGGATGCCACGGGCGATGCGGTGCTGCCCGTCCACCGGAAACAGCCGGTCGGTGTCGACCCCGAGGACGAGGGTCGTGGCCGTCACGCGGCGCAGCGCGTCCTCGACGCCGTCGCGGTCGCGGCCGACGTCGTGCGAGTTCATGGCTTCGACGAGCGTGAGGTAGCTGTTGGCGTCGAAGCGCCGCGTGAACTTGTTGCCGTGGAAGTCGAGGTACGACTCCACCGCGAAACGTCCGCCGTGCCCCAGCGGGCTGACGCCGGACTGCCATGATCTCTGGAACCGCTGGTTCAGCTCCGTGGGGCTCCGGTAGTTCAGCAGCGCCATGCGGCGGGCGAGGGCGAGGCCGCGATGCGGGCCGTCGCCGTCGGCGGCGTCGTAGAACGCACCGCCCGCGAACCGCGGGTCCATGCGGATCGTGTCGGCCTGCACGGTGTTGAGCGCGATCTGGTCGGCGGTCGTGATCGGCGGAGCCGACAGGATCGCCGCTCGCTCCACCCGATCGGGGTGCCCGACCGCCCACTCCAGGGCGTGCATCCCGCCCATCGAGCCGCCCACGACCGCGGCCCAGCGCTCGATCCCCAGAGCGTCGGCCAGGAGCGCCTGCGCTCCGACCTGGTCGCGGATCGTCAGGTACGGGAAGCGCGCGGCCCACTCGTACCCGTCGGGCGCGATGCTGGCCGGTCCCGTCGAGCCCTGGCATCCACCGAGCATGTTCGGGGCGACGACGAACCACCGGTCCGTGTCGATCGCGGCGCCCGGCCCGACGAGGTCGCCCCACCAGCCGGCGGTGGGGTGACCGGGTCCGGCGGCGCCGCGGACGTGGCTGTCGCCCGTGAGGGCGTGCAGGATCAGGACCGCGTTGTCCCGGGCGGGGGACAGTTCGCCCCAGGTCTCGTACGCCAGGCGGAAACCGGGGAGACGCTCGCCGTTCTCGGTGCGGAACTCCCCGAACGCGGCGAAGCGCCGATCTCCCACCGGGTCGCCGTCACGCCACGCGCCCGTGGCCGGGGGCCGACCGAGGAGGGACCGGGCGTCGGCCTCCGTGATCGGCGCCGAGGGCACCGTGTCTTCGGAGATCTGCCAGTCCATGGCATCCATTCTCCCGGGTCGCACGGCCCGCGAAGCGACTGTTACGCGCTTGTCCAGCCCCGGTTCGTCGCCGGACGCGCGGGCATGATCGGGGCATGGCGAACTTCCTCCTCATCGCGGCCTCGAGCGACATCGGCGGGGCGACCGTCCGACGCCTGCGCGACGCGGGCCATCACGTCGTCACCACGGCGCGCGACCGCTCGGTCATCGATCCGGACGTGATTCTGGATGCCACCGACTTCGACGCCGTCGACCGTGCCGTGGCCGAGGCGGGGGATCTCGACGGCATCGCGGTGTTCGCGGGGTCCATGCTGCTCAAACCGGCGCATCTGACCTCTCGGGAGCAGTACGAGGGCATCGTCGCGGCGTCGCTCACGACCGCTTTCGCGGCGGTGCGGGCGGCGGGCAAGCACCTGCGCGGCGGTGGCTCGGTGGTGCTGACGTCGTCGGCGGCTGCCCTCGCGGGGCTGGCCAACCACGATGCGATCGCCGCGGCCAAGGCCGGGGTGATCGGTCTGACGCTGTCGGCCGCGGCGAGCTACGCGTCGCAGCGACTGCGCATCAACGCCGTCGCCCCGGGACTCGTGCAGACCCGACTGACCGCGGGGCTCACGGCGAGCGACACGTCGCGCAAGGTGTCCGAGGCGATGCACCCTCTGGGGCGCCTGGGCGAGCCCGACGACATCGCGCGGGCGGTCGAGTTCTTCCTCGACCCGGCCAACGCGTGGGTCACGGGCCAGGTGCTCGGCGTGGACGGTGGCCTCGGTAGCCTCCGGCCGCGTCAGCGACTCTGACGCCCCGCCCGCCCCGCGGGATCGGTTCACGCCCGCGGCACGGGCCCGGCGGGCGGAGGATGTTCGGGCAGGGGAGGGGGTTGCGCCGTCGCGGGGTTCTCCCGTCGCCCGAAGCACCTCCCGTCGCGACCCACGCGACGGACGCGAACGCGACGACGCCCCGACCCGGCGGACCGGGGCGGGGCGTCGGAGCAGGTCAGGCGCGAGCGGCCTCGGACAGGCGACGCGCGGCGGCGAGGGCCTGGTCGAGGTCGGCCTTGAGGTCGTCGATGTTCTCCAGACCCACCGACAGACGCACCAGACCGGGCGTCACACCCGAGGTCAGCTGCTGTTCGGGCGTGAGCTGAGAGTGCGTCGTGGAGGCGGGATGGATGACGAGCGAGCGCACGTCGCCGATGTTGGCGAGGTGGCTGAACAGCGTCAGCGAGTTGACGAACTCGCGGCCCGCTTCGACCCCGCCCTTGAGCTCGAACGACAGCACGGCACCGACGCCCTTGGGAGCGTAGTTGTTCGCGGCGGCGTACCACGGGGAGGTGGGCAGGCCGGAGTAGTTCACGCTCGCGACGTCGTCGTGCGCCTCGAGCCACTCGGCGATCTCCTGGGCGTTCTGCACGTGGCGCTCGATGCGCAGCGACAGTGTCTCCAGACCCTGGATGAGCAGCCACGCGCTCTGGGGCGAGATGGCGGCGCCCAGGTCGCGCAGCAGCTGCACGCGGGCCTTGATGATGTACGCCAGGCCGTCGCCGACCGCCGTGGTGTAGCTGGCGCCGTGGTAGGAGGGGTCAGGCTCGGTGAGGCCGGGGAACTTCTCGACGTTCTCCGACCAGGCGAACGAGCCGCCGTCGACGATGACACCACCGATGGTCGTACCGTGGCCGCCGATGAACTTCGTCGCCGAGTGGATGACGATGTCGGCGCCGTGCTCGAAGGGGCGGATGAGGTAGGGCGTCGCGATCGTGTTGTCCACGATGAGCGGCACGCCGTTCTCGTGCGCCACGTCGGCGACGGTGCGGATGTCCAGCACGTTGATCTTCGGGTTGCCGATGGTCTCGGCGAAGAAGAGCTTCGTGTTGGGGCGGACCGCCGCGCGCCACGCCTCGGGGTCGTCCTGGTTCTCGACGAACGTCGTCTCGATGCCCAGCTTGGCGAGGGTGTACTTGAACAGGTTGTACGTTCCGCCGTAGATCGAGCTCGACGAGACGATGTGGTCGCCCGCCTGCGCGATGTTCAGCACCGCGAAGGTCTCCGCCGCCTGGCCGCTGGCGACCAGGAGGGCTCCGGTGCCCCCCTCCAGCGCGGCGATGCGCTGCTCGACGACGTCCTGCGTGGGGTTCTGGATGCGGGTGTAGATGTTGCCGAACTCCGCCAGCGCGAAGAGGTTCGCGGCGTGATCGGCGTTGTCGAACACGTACGACGTGGTCTGGTAGATCGGGGTCGCACGAGCCTTGGTCACCGGGTCCGGCTGGGCGCCGGTGTGGATCTGCTTGGTCTCGAAACGCCAGTTCTCGGGTGCGGACACGGCTGCTCCTCAAGGTCTTCGGGGACCGCGACGGATGCCACGGCCTCCAGCGAGCGTAGAGACGTCCCGCTGCGCCGACAACAGGGCGGACACGCGCCGTAACGTGCGGCGCGGCCCGTACCGCCGCCCGCCGGTAGCGTGGATGCCATGACGAGACGTGCTGTGGTGACCGGGGCGAGTTCGGGGATCGGCGAAGCGACCGCGCGGGAGCTGCGTGCGCGCGGCTGGGAGGTCGTGGGGGTGGCCCGCCGCGCGGAGCGGCTCGCCGCGCTCGAGGCCGAGACGGGCGTCGTGGCGCACGCCGCCGACCTCACCGACGCAGACGCGGTCGCGGGCCTCGCCGCCTGGCTCGAGGAGACCGGCGGCGTCGACGCCCTCGTGCACGTCGCGGGCGGCGCGCGCGGGACCGACCGCGTAGAAGACGGCGACCCCGAGCAGTGGCGGTGGATGTTCGAGGCCAACATCCTGTCGTCGCAACGGCTCGTGGCATCCCTCCTCCCGCTCCTTCGCCGTGCGGCCGAGCGGGCAGGCCACGCCGACCTGCTGTTCGTCACCTCGACCGCCGCTCAGGTGGCCTACCCGGGCGGCGCCGGCTACAACGCCGCGAAAGCGGGGGAGTCGATGCTCGTCGCGGCGCTCCGCCAGGAACTCAACGGCGAGCCGTTGCGGGTCATCGAGATCGCTCCCGGCATGGTGCGCACCGAGGAGTTCACGCTCAACCGTCTCGGTGGCGACCGCGCGGGCACCGAGAAGCTGTACGAGGGCGTGGAGGCGCCGTTGCTGGCCGAAGACGTCGCCGACGTGATCGCCTACGCGGTCGACGCTCCCGGGCACGTCAACCTCGACCTCGTGACGGTCCGCCCCGTGGCGCAGTCCGCCCAGCATCTGCTCGCGCGCGGGCCGTTGCGCGTGCGCGGCGCGGCGGACTGAGGGCGGGACGCTTCCGCCCGCGGCACCCCGCAGAGCGCTGTCCCGGGGCGGGCTCCGGAGCCCCGCGAGGGGTCCGGTAGCGCGCGGTCACGGTTCACGCGATGTCGCCACGCGCGGCACCCGCCGCCGCCTCCTCCTCGGCGGTGTCCGCGAAAGCGACCTTCGGCACGAACAGCAGCAGGACCGCCGCGAGGAATCCGCCGGCGGCGCAGATCGACCAGACGGCGATGTAACCGGCCAGCGGTGCGGCCGTGGCCGCGACGGCGGCACCCGCACCCCCGGCGAGCACGACCCCGAACACCGCCGACGACATCGTGCCGCCGACCGTCTTGGTGGTGTTCGTCAGGGCGGATGCCACACCCGTCTGGCCGCGCGGCGCGGCGGCTGCGGCGGCGGCCGGCATCGCCGCCACGAGAGCGCCCGACCCGAGGCCGGCGATCGCGAGGCACAGGAGCACCTCCCACAGCTCGGTGTGCAAGGGGACCAGCAGAAGATACCCGGCGCCCACGAGCGCCGCGGCGCCGATCAACACGGCGCGCGGGCTCGCCCGGCGCGAGGTCACGGCGAACAGAACCGCACCCACGATGAGCGACACGAGGTACACCCCGATGACGTTGGAGCGGTCGGTGGCATCCAGCCCCAGCCCGTAGCCGAGGGACCGGTCGGTCCCGGCGTAGGTCGCGAGCGGTCCCTGCGCGCCGAGCAGGCTGATGCCCACGAGGAACGAGGTCATCTGGACCGGCCACATCTCGGGACGACGCAGCACCCGGATGTCGACCGCGGGGTCGGGGCGTCCGAGCTCGAAGCGGACGAACACGACGAGCAGGATCGCCCCGAGCACGAGGAGGGGCACGATCACCGCGGGGCCGGGCCCAGCCGGCAGCCTCACGAACGACAGTGCGCCGGTCACGCACAGCAAGGCCCCGGCGAGCAGCACGAACCCGCCGACGTCGAGGCGCCGAGCGCCCGGCATCCGCTCCGACTCGGGCACCCCCAGCCAGATCACCGCGCACACCAGGGTGATGGCGATCGCGGGGACCGTGAGCGCGAGTCGCAGGTCCCCGCCGGTGGCGGCGAACAGGCGTCCCGCGGCGAGTGCCCCGACGATCGCTCCGGCCTGCAGGCCCACCACCAGGAGCCCGGCGGCGCGGCGGGTCTGCGAGACGCCGCGACTCTGCCGGCGTCCGCGGTCGAAGATGAGCGCGATCTCCAGCGGCAGCCAGACGACGTAGAAGCCCTGCAGGGCCCACGCGATCAGGAACGTCGGAAACGTGTCCGCGAACACCAGCCACCAGCTGGCCGCCGCGGTCGCGACGGCCGAGATCAGCAGGATGCGTTTGTGCCCGAACATGTCGCCGAGCTTGGCGAGCACGGGCAGCACGAGGGCGGAGAGCAGCAGCTGAGCGGCCTCGAACCAGTTGACGTCGGCGTCGCGGATGCCGAGGTGGACGACGATGTCGGGGAGCAGCGGCACGTAGTACCCCTGCAGGATGCCGCTGGCGAGCTCCACCAGCACGAACCATCCGATGAGTCCCGCGGTCACCCCGAGCGCGGACCCGCGCACCCGGTCGACCGCGCCCGAGGCACGCGACATGGCGCGAGGCTAGCACCGCGCCGGGCGGCATGCCGGAGACACCCTAGGGTGAAAGACACACGAAGAGAGGGGATCCGCGTGGCGGAGACGACCGACGAGCGCGAACGACTGACCTGGGACGCCTTCGGCGTCGCCACCCGCGACATCTCGCGCGCGATCGTCGCGGACGGGTTCCACCCCGAGGTGGTCGTCGCGATCGCCCGCGGCGGGCTGCTTCCGGGTGGCGCGATCGCGTACGGGCTCGGGGTGAAGAACTGCGGCGCGCTGAACGTCGAGTTCTACACCGGCGTCGGCACGGTGCTGGACGCGCCGGAGGTGCTGCCGCCCGCGCTGGACCTGTCGTACCTGAAGGGCAGGCGCGTGCTGCTGGTGGATGACGTGGCCGACAGTGGCCGCACCCTCGATCTCGCCGTCACGCTGCTGGACCGCCACGGTGCCGAGGCCCGCTCGGCCGTCATCTACACGAAGCCGACCACCGTGATCGTCCCCGACTACTCGTGGAAGAACACGTCGCTGTGGATCGACTTCCCCTGGTCCTCCCAGGGGTCTGTCCAGGAGGAAGACGCCGCGTGACGGGGAGGTCCCTCGCCGAGCTCGCCGACGCGGGACTCATCGACGCCTCCTGGGTCGAGCCGCTGACGCCTGTCGCCGGTGACATCGCCGCCATCGGCGACCGGCTCCGGAGCGAGGGGAAGCCGTACCTGCCCGCGGGTGATCAGGTGCTCCGGGCCTTCCGCACGCCGATCGATGCGGTGCGCGTGCTGATCGTGGGCCAGGACCCCTACCCGACCCCCGGACACCCGATCGGACTGTCCTTCGCGGTGGATCCGCATGTTCGACCGCTGCCGCGGAGCCTGGCGAACATCTACCGCGAACTGTCGGACGACCTCGGCATCCCTCCCGCGCCGCACGGCGACCTGTCCGCCTGGTCGGAGCAGGGCGTCATGCTGCTCAACAGGGTGCTGACCGTCGCTCCGGGCGCTCCCGCCTCCCACCGGGGCTGGGGGTGGGAACGCGTCACCGAGCACGCGATCCGCAGCCTCGTGGCGCGGACGGCGCCCCTCGTCGCCGTGCTCTGGGGAAGGGATGCCGCGCACCTCACGCCCCTTCTCGCCCAGACCGCCATCGTGGCCTCCGCGCACCCCTCGCCGCTGTCGGCGAGTCGGGGATTCTTCGGCTCCCGCCCCTTCTCGCGCGTCAATGCGCTGCTCGAGGGGCAGGGCGCGGCGCCGGTGGACTGGCGGCTTCCGGCCTGAGCGGCCGAGTGCGCCGCGATCCCGCGGCTCCCGCCCGCCGTGGGGCGCGGTCACATGGCCGAAACGGTCGCCCCGTAGAGTGGCGTTCGTGCTGGAAGAGGAGTACGAGAAGAGTCGGCGGCGGCTACCGCTGCATCTGCGGCGCACCTCCGCGCCGGAGCGGCCGTTCTCGTACGAGATCCGACCGGCCATCGAAGCCGACATCCCCGACATCCGCGAGATCTACAACTACTACGTGCGCAACTCGGTCGTGACCTTCGACGAGAAGGCCTGGTCGATCGCGAAGTGGCGCGAGAAGTTCGCCACACTGCAGAAGCTGGAGCTTCCCTTCCTCGTCGCGGAGGCTCCCAGCGGGCAGATCCTCGGATACGCGCTCGTGCAGCCCTGGCAGTCGAAGTCGGCGTACCGCTACACGGTCGAGAACTCGATCTACCTCGGACAAGCGGCTTCGGGCAAGGGGCTGGGGCGTGCGCTGCTGGAGGCCCTCATCGACGCGTGCGCCCAGAAGGGCATCCGCGAGATGGTCGCGGCCATCAGCGACAAGGGGGCGGATGCCTCGATCGCGCTGCACGAGAAGCTCGGGTTCACCGAGGTGGGCAGAATGGGGCGGGTCGGCTTCAAGTTCGGTCGCTGGCTCGGCGTGGTCTATCTGCAGAAGAGCATCCCCTCGAAGAAGAAGCGTCGAAAGCTGTTCGGCTGACGCGGGGCTCCCTTCCGCGTCCCGGCGCCTGTGGCCTCGCGTTCGGCGGCGTTCAGTCGACGCGCGGGTCAGCCGCTCGGCGGACTTCGTCCACGAGCGTGCGCCACGGGCCCTCGATCTGCGCGTCTGCCAGCCGCGCCCGATGCACCGCGGTGCCTCGTTCGTGCACCTCGATGCGCCACTGGTAGCGGTCGGCCCCCGTCGATGGCGGGGGAGGGGCATCCCACGTGCACTGATCGATGAGCGACCGCCACTGCGGCGCCCGCTCGGGCGGAGGCTGGGCCCGCCACTGCCGCGACAGACCGGCGATGCCGCCGGAGCGCACGACGAGGACCGCGAGCTCCGCGTCGTCCGGGCCTTCAGCTCGTGGCATCCTCCGCGACGCCCACCTCTGCCCACGCGGCGCGGACGGCGTCGACCTCCTCCGACTTCTCACCGTACTCCGCCGCCGCGACGGCACGTGTGGCGGCGGCGAACGCGGCGAAGTCGGCGGTGGTCGACAGCGTCCCCGAGGTCAGTGTGCGATACCAGATCAGCCCGGCCCGCTCCCAGGCGAACCCGCCCAGCCGTGTCGCCAAGAGGTGGAACGCCCGGTTGGGGATGCCGGAGTTGATGTGCACACCGCCGTTGTCGTCCGCGGTCTCGACGTAGTCGCGCATGTGCCCGGGCTGCGGGTCCGTGCCGAGCACGTCGTCGTCGTACGCGGTCCCGGGTGCCGACATGGACCGCAGCGCGACGCCCTGCACCGCGTCGGCGAAGATGCCGGCCCCGATGAGCCAGCTCGCCTCATCGGCCCGCTGGCCCCGCGCATGCTGTTCGGCCAGTGCGCCGAAGACGTCGGAGAGCGACTCGTTGAGCGCACCGGACTGCCCCTGGTACTCGAGGCCGCCGGACGCCTCGGTGACACCGTGCCCGAGCTCGTGCGCGATGACGCTCAGCGAGCGCGTGAAGCCGGTGAACACCTCGCCGTCGCCGTCGCCGAACACCATGCGTTCGCCGTTCCAGAAGGCGTTGTCGTAGTCGTCGCCGAAGTGCACCGTCGCCAGCAGCGAGCCGCCCGCGCCGTCGATGCCGTCGCGGACGAACGCATCCCAGAACAGGTCGTACGTCGCACCCAGGCCGTCGTACGCCTCGTCGACGGCACGGTCTCCCGTGGGGCCGTCGTCTTCGGTGCGCACGCGACGGCCGGGCAAGCGCTCGGTGTTGCCGGCGTCAGAGATGACGCGGTCCGGTGCGGGTGCCGTCTCGGCGACGAGAGCACCGGCGTCGATGGAGAGCCGGAGGCGCGTGCGGGCCCGGCGCTCGGGACGGGGAACGGCGAGGGTCTTGCGCGCCGCGGCGGCCGCGCGCGCGAGGCGGGGGTCATCGGTGGCGGCGAGGCGGTCGAGCAGGAACGGGGGGACGATTCCGGGGGTCATGGGGCGAGGCTAGCGGCGGCCACCGACACGCGGCATCCCTTGTGGATGAGGACGGGAGATGTCAGAGAGGCAGGGCGCCTGCGTGGCGTCGCGGTGTCCCGCCGCGCCGGGTGCCTGGCACGGTTCCGGTCAGCCCGGCAGCGTCGGCACAGACGCGAGCAGCCGGCGCGTGTACGCCGCCTGCGGCTCGAGGAGCACCTTCTCGGTCGGCCCCTGCTCCACGACGCGGCCGTCCTTCATGACGATGACGGCATCGCAGACGTTCTGCACCACGCCGATGTCGTGGGAGACGAGGACGAGCGTGAGCTGCTCCTCAGCCCGCAGCCGAGCGAGCAGGCGCAGGATCTGCGCGCGCACCGTGACGTCCAGCGCCGACAGCGGCTCGTCCCCGACGAGGATGCGCGGTCGGTGCACGATCGCGCGGGCCAGGGCGAGGCGCTGGCGCTGACCGCCGGAGAACTCGTGCGGAAAGCGCTCGGCCGCATCCGGCTCCAGCCCCACCTGCTCGAGGACCTCGCGCACCCGCGCACGTCTGTCGCCCTCGATCCCCAGCGCCCACAGGGGTTCCCCGACGATGCGCCCGGCGCTCATCCTCGGGTCCAGCGACGCGTAAGGATCCTGGAACACGATCCCGGTGGCCCGCCGCAGCCAGTGCAGCGACCGGGCCGAGCCGCGGGCGTCCACGGTGCGGCCGTCGACCTCCACGGTGCCCGCGGTGGGCGTGTCCAGACCCAGCAGCAGCCGCACGAGGGTCGACTTGCCCGACCCCGACTCGCCGATGACGCCCACCGCGGAGCCTGCCCTCACCGACAGGTCGACGTCGTGCAGTCCGGCGGTCCGTTCGGCGCGGCCGAAGCCGCGCGTGCGCGGGGTCAGGTACGTCCGCGACAGGCCTCGGGCGTGCAGGATCGTGTCGTTCATACCGTGCCCCGCTCCGGGTCCGACGTGCGCTCGATCTCCGGATGCCACAGTGTCGCGGTGGCATCCCGCAGCAGCGCCTGGGTCACCGAGGAGGCGGGGGATCGCAGGAGATCGGCCACCGCGCCCTGCTCGACGATGCGTCCGTCCTCGAGGACGACGGCGTGGGTGGCGACCTGCGCGAGCACCGCGAGGTCGTGCGTGATGAAGATCAGCGACATCCCGGCATCCTGGACCAGGGACCGCAGGAGCGACAGGATGCCGGCCTGGATCGTCACGTCGAGGGCGGTGGTGGGCTCATCGGCGATCAGCAGCTGCGGGCGGCACGCGAGGGCCATCGCGATCGCCACCCGCTGTCGCTGGCCGCCCGAGAGCTGGTGCGGGTAGCGCGAGACGATGCGGGCGGGATCGGGCAGGGCCACGCGTTCGGCTTCGGCGACGGCGCGGCGCAGGGCCTCGCGTCGCGAGACGCCCTCGTGGATGCGGATCGACTCCCCGATCTGGCGTCCGACGGTGCGGATCGGGTTCAGCGCCGTCCGCGGTTCCTGGAAGACGATGCCGATCTCGTCGCCGCGGATTCCTGCGAGCTCGCGGTCGGTGAGCCCCAGGATCTCGCGGCCGTTCCAGCGGACGCTCCCGGTGGCGGTCGCGGCATCCGGAAGCAGGCCCAGCACCGCGAGTGCCGTCAGAGACTTGCCCGAGCCGGACTCGCCGATGAGACCGAGGCGGGCTCCGTCGGGCACGGTGAAGCTCACACCGTCGACCACGGTGCGGCCGCCGATCGCGATGCGGAGGTCCTCGACCTCGAGAGTCATGCGACCACCCCCGGAACGTGCGTGCGCGCCTGCGGAGCGCGCTCGGAGAGCGTGGGGTCGGCGGCGTCGCGCAGGGCGTCGCCGAGGAGGTTGAGTCCGAGGACCGTCAGCGTGATGGCCAGGCCCGGCCACACGACGGCGAGCGGATGCACCGAGATGTAGGCCTGGAGGTCGCTGAGGAGCACGCCCCACGACGGCTGCGTGATCGGGGCGCCGAAGCCGAGATAGGACAGCCCCGCCTCCGCCAGAACGGCGACGGCCATGCCCCAGGACAGCTGCACGATGAACACCGGCGCGACGTTGGGGAGGAGATGTCGGACGAGATTCTGTGCGGGCGTGAGCCCGCTCGCGCGACCGGCGAGCACGAAATCGCTGTGCAGCACGCGCCGCAGTTCCGGCCGTGTCACGCGCGCGATGTTCACCCCGAAGCCGATCCCCACCGACCAGATGACGACGCCGAGCGAGCCGCCCCACACGGCGGTGATCATCATCGCGATGATGAGGACCGGGAAGGCCACGAGGATGTCGACGAGCACCGCGACGCTCTCCCGCACCCACCGCGCCGTCAGTGCGCCCAAGGCGGCGAGGGCGATGCCCAGGAGCGAGGCGACGATCCCCGCGCCCACGGCCACGACCACGGTCGTCCGCGCCCCCGCCATGAGCAGGCTCAGGATGTCGCGGCCGTTGCCGTCGGTTCCGAGCACGTGCGGCCACGTCGGGTCGCTCCATCGCGCGCGCGCGTCCACGCTCGCGGGATCGAACGGCGTCCACACGAGCGATACGAGGGCGGTGAGCGCGATGACCGCCACGACCAGGATGCCGAAGCGCCCGGTGCCGTGACGCCACAACCGGCGAAACGTCCTCACGATGCCTCCCGCTGCCGAGGGTCGATGAGACGGTGCGCGAGATCGACGAGGAAGCCCACGATCAGCACGAACCCGGTGAGAGCCAGGAGCTCCCCCTGCACCTTGGGCAGGTCGCGCGCGGACACATCGGCGACGAGCATCCGTCCGATCCCCGGGAGCGTGAAGAGCTGCTCGATGACGACCGCGCCCACGATCACACCGGCGATCTGCAGACCCAGCACGGTGACGACGGAGAGACCGACGTTGGGCAGGCCGTGACTCAACAGCGCGCGCGTGCGCGTCAGTCCCTTCGCCGCCGCGGTGCGGACGTAGTCCTGGCCCATCGCCTGAAGGGTGGCGCTGCGGACGAACCGCAGCAGCATCGCGCCCTCCACGACGCCGATGGTGACCGCGGGGAGGATCAGGGCTCGGACGGCGGCCGCCGGGTCGCCCCAGCCGGAACGCGGGAAGCCCTGCGGGGGAAGCCACCCCAGCCACACGGCGAACACCACGACCAGCATCATGCCCGCCCACACCACCGGGACGGCCGCCAGCGCCTGAGCGCCGACGCTCAGCGCGGTGCCGTCGGGGCGGCCGCGCCGCAATGCCGACAGCACCCCGAAGGGGAGTCCGACGGCGAGGGCGACGGTCAACGACATCGCCGCCAGCGGAAGCGTGACCCGCGCCTTCTCGGTGAGTTCGGACCCCACCGAGACGCCCGTGATGAGGGACGTGCCGAGGTCGCCGCGCAGCACCCCGCCGATCCAGTCGACGTATTGCTGCCAGAGCGGCTGCGTCAGACCGAGGCTCTCGCGCAGCGCCGCCACCTGCTCCGGCGTCGCCTGCGTACCGGCGATGAGGAGCGCGACGTCGCCGGGCAGCACGCGCAGGGACGCGAAGATCAGCACGCTCGACACGGCCAGGCCCAGAACGAGCAGGCCCAGCCGTGTCAGCGTGTAGCGGATCACTCCGACGAGACCGTCACACTCGCCAGCGGCAGACGCACGTTGAGAGAGTTCTTCGGGAAGTTCGCGACATTGGCGGCCACGGCGGTGAGCGGCGTCGAGAGGAACAGCCAGTCGGCGGCATCCTCGTCGGACACGATGCGTGCGGCCTCGGCCAGGTAGTCGGACGACTGCTGCTCATCCGTGGTGGCGAGTGCTTGCGCGTACAGGCTCTGCACCCGGGGGTTGTCGTAGCCGAAGTAGTACGACGGATTGGCGAAGTTGCTGAAGTCGCGCGCTTCGACGTGGCGGACGAAGCTCAGGTCGTAGTCGTGGTTGGTGTAGACGTCCGTCAGCCAGGTCGGGAAGTCGACCGACTCGACCCTCAACGTCACACCCACGTCGGCGAACGAGGACACCAGGAACGTCGGGATCGAGGAGGGGTAGACGCTCGGGATCGTCAAGGTCAGCGTCAGGTTCTCGGCTCCGGCCTCGGCCAGCAGCTCGCGAGCGCGGTCGGGGTCGTACGAGATGCTGCCGGACAGGTCTTCGTATCCCGGATCCAGCGGCGGGATCGGACCGTAGAGCGGCTGGCCGGCGCCGAGGGTGTCGATGAGGGCCTGGTGGTCGATCGCGAGGCGCAGGGCTTCGCGCACGCGCTGGTCGTCGAGGGGCGCGCGGGCGTTGTTGAACGCGAGCGTGCCCTTGTCGGTGGTGAGGCCCGACTCGACCCGGAAGTCGCCGGTGCCGTCGAGCTGCCCCTGGAGCTCGGGGTCGATCTCGAGGGCCACGTCGACATCGCCGCTGACGGCCGCGTTGATCGCCGCGCTCTGGTCGGGGATGTACTCGAGCACGACCTCGGCCACGCCCGCCTTCTCGCCCCAGTAGGCGTCGTTGCGGGTGAGGGTGAGGCTCTGGCCGGTGTTCCAGGACGACACGGTGAAGGGCCCGGTGCCGTTGGTGGCGGTCTCGAAGTTCGTGGTGTCGTTGCTCTTGACGACCAGTCCCGCGCGGCCGGTGAGGGCGAACAGGAAATCGATGTTCGGCTGCGCGAGCGTCACGACGACCGTCGTCGGGTCGGGCGACGCGATGGATGCCACCCCGGCCAGGTCGGCGCTGTTCTGGATGGTCGCGTCGTCCTTCGCGGTCTGCAGGGACGTCACGACATCCTCGGCCGTGAGCGCGCTCCCGTCGTGGAACGTCACGCCCTGGCGCAGGGTGAAGGTGTAGGTGAGCCCATCGGGCGACACCGTCCAGTCGGTGGCGAGCGCCGGGACGATGGCGTTGTCGTCGTCGCCGTCGCGAGTGACCAGGCCCTGGTAGACGTTGTCGATGAGTGCTTGCTCGAGGGCGGCGCCGCTCGTGCGGCGGATGTCGAGATTCGACGGCTCCAGCGAGAGACGGACGGTGAGGGTGGCGTCCGGGTCGGGCGCGCCGGTCGGGTCGGGCGCGGTCGAGGTGCCGGTGCACGAGGTGAACAGGAGCGCTCCGATCAGGAGCGCGCTCGTGGCGAGGGCGGTACGGCGCAGCATTGCGGGGGTGTCCTTTCGCAGGCCGACGGCATCCGGGGGCTGTGGTGCCGTGGAGTGGGGTGAAGACAGCCTACTTTCACCCGTTGCGCGGGCAGCCGCGTGTGACACTACGCGACACCGCCGAGCCGCCGTGTGTCAGGCCGCGTCGAGCCGTTCGCGCACGAGGGCGGCGAGGCCCGCGGGGTCCTCTTCCTGCACGTTGTGACCGGTGGACACGACGCGGACGTCGGTATCGGGAGCGCGGCGGAGCAGCTCGTCGGCGTCGTCGGCCGTGACGAAGCCGTGCTCTCCGCGAATCAGCTCCAGCCGAGCGCGAACACCGGCCACGTCGTCCCACCCCGTCTCGGCCAGCACCGCGCGTACGGCATCCGGGGTCCCGGTGTCGGTGCCCGCTGCGGCGGCGGCCGCCGCCAGGTGGGCGAAGTGGTGCTTCCACTCCACGCGCCCGTCCGCACGCACGCGGGTGTTGAGGAAGACGCCGCGCTCGGCGGCCCGACGCGATCCGCCGAGGCCGAACGACAGCGCCTTCTCGACCAGCTCGTCGCGCGTCGCCCAGTCGGTCGGACCGGCGAAGAACGCCCGCAGCTGCGCCGGTCCTCCGCTCGGGTCGATGCCGGGGGTGATGTCGACGAGCACGACCTCGGCCACGAGGTCCGGACGCGTCGCCGCGAGGGCCGCGGCCGTGAGCCCGCCCAGCGAGTGGCCGACGAGCACCTGCGGTCGATCGGTCCAGGTCTCGAGGGCCGCGGCGACGTCCGGGGCCAGGACGCGGGCGACGTACGCGGCGTCGTCCCGCCACGACGAGTCGCCGTGGCCGGCGAGGTCGAGGGCGAGGGCCGGTTCGCCGAGGTGCAGCAGTGTCGTGTCCCACGTGTGCGCGTTCAGCCCCGCGCCGTGCAGGAAGGTCGCACGTGCCGGCTCCTCGCCCCATCGCAGACCGCTCAGGGTGCGCCCGTCCGGGAGCGTGAGCGACACCCGGGCGACGGGCGGGACGTCGACCTCGGCGTCGGCGGCCTGGGAGGGGAGGAAGGAGAACTCGTCGGTCTCGGGCATGCCGCCAGCCTGTCATCGGGGGCGCGGCGTCGCCACCGTCGTGACTCGCGTTGACACGTATCGGGCCACGGCTCTGCGACAGGACGTCGACCCGCACGGCGTCGACGGTCCGCCGTAGGCTGTCGCCATGGGCGAGGAACGGCGCGTGCACCTGTCGAAGAAGGCTCCCGAGGCGTACGCCGCGCTGAGGTCGTTCTCGAAGACCGTCGGAGGCATCGCCGCCGCGGCCGGGATCGACCCGCGGCTGCGCGAGATCGTCCAGATCCACGCCTCGCAGCTCAACGGCTGTGCGTACTGCGTGCGCGTCCATGTGGATGCCGCCGTGGCGGCGGGTCTGGATGCCGACGTCATCGCGCAGATCGCGACGTGGCGCGAGTCGGGGGTGTTCGACGAGCGCGAGCGCGCCGCCCTCGAGCTGACGGAGTCGTTCACGTTCATCCACGAAGAGGGCATCCCCGACGAGGTGTACGACCGCGCGGGCGGCATCCTGAGCGAAGAGGAATACGTCGCGCTCAGCTGGGTGCTCGTGGCGATCAACGCCTTCAACCGCGTGGCGATCGCGGGCCGGTACCCGGTGCCCCCGCGCGCGTCGGCTGCGGCGACACTGAGCGAGGGTGCGCTGCCGCCGGCGACCACCGCGCCGCGCGCCCCTCACGATCACGGGGACGCCGCGTGAGCTCCCTCGTCTCCGGTGCGACGAACTTCCGCGACGTCGGCGGGCTTCCCGCCGGTGGCCGGCGCACGCGCGCCGGCGTCCTCTACCGCTCGGGGAACCTCGTCCACGTCGACGACGCGGGCCTGCGGACGATGAGCGGCCTCGGACTGCGCCGCATCGTCGACCTCCGCGACGACGACGAGGTGCGTCACGCTCCGAGCCGCATCGACGGACTCGATGTCGAGGTGCAGCGGGTCCCGCTCTTCCTCGGATCGGTCGAGTCGTTCTTCCAGCGCGACGTAAGTCTGGGCGAGCTGTACGGCGAGCTCGTCGAAGGCTCCGCCGATCGCATCGTCGACGCGGTGCGCGCGATCGCCGGTGCCCAGCCGGTGCTGGTCCACTGCACCATAGGGAAGGACCGCACCGGCGTCACGGTCGCGATCGCGCTCGCCGCGGCCGGTGTCGACCGCGATGCCGTGGTGGACGACTACGCCCGTACCGAGGCGCTCCTGCCCGTCGAGCGCAATCGCCGGGTCGTCGCCGGCATCCGGGCCCTCCATCCCGAGAACCGCCACGCGGAGGAGCTGGCGACGCGGTCGCCGGCGGCGGTCATGCGCGCGCTCCTGCACCGCCTGGATGCCGGGTACGGTTCCCCCGCCGACTTCCTGCGCGTCCACGGACTGGACGCGGCCGAGCTCGACGCCCTGCGAGCAGCGCTCCTCGAGTGAGCCCCGACGCTCGACCGGCGGAACGGGCGGAACGCAGGTTAGGCAACCCTTCATCGCGGGTATAGTGGATGCCATCATGTCCACCTCCGCCGAGCACAACGACGCCGCCTGCCGATCGTCGCGTCACACGCGCGTGCAGCACCTCATCACGGCCGACGAGACCTCCCTCGCCGAGATGGAGGCGCTCCTGTCGACGCTGCCAATCTGCTCGACCGGCCGGATCTTCGTCGAGGTCCCCGACGCGTCGTGGATCACCGCGATCGCCGCCCCCGCGCGTATGACGGTCACCTGGCTCGACCGTTCCCGCCGCGGCGGTGCTCCGGGGACCGGCCGCGGATGCGCGCCCGGTCAGGCGCTCACCCGCGCGGTCGCCGGGTGGGCCGGCGAGATGCTGTGCTGCGACGACGACGCCACGCGGATCTTCCTTCTGGGCGGTTACCTGGGCACGGCCGAGATCGTCGACGAACTCACCGCCCGCCACGGCGTCGACGCGGCCGCCATCCACACGCCCGCGCGGTTCGGTCTCGCCACCGCGCGCTGAGCCCGAGCCGGCTCACGCCCCGCGGGGGACGTAGTTGCCCTCGACGAGGCCGGCCTCGATCTCGAAGCGGTTGCGCAACGGGTCGCGCCCGGCGAACAGGTAGAGCAGCGGCATGAGCGCGCCGTAGCGCCGCCACTGACGCGCGTGGACGGCTTCGTGCCGGAGGACGGCGTCGCTGGGGGAGACGTCGCCGGTGAGGAAGCAGTCGCCCACGCACACACCGCCGCGGGGGAAGGCCCACGAGGGCAGTCCCCGGAACACCCAGAGCCCGTTGCGGCGTTCGATGCGTCCGGTGCTCCACAGCGAGCCCCACACCCAGCCCACGGTGCGGCCGTAGAGGAATCCGAGCCGGCTCACGGGGGAGTCGAGGAGGACCCCCGGGATGGCGCGGTCGAACCGGCGCCCACGCGCGACCGCGCGGTCTGCGCGTTCCCGCCATCCCTTCGGCGGCGGGGGGATCGGGCTCATGCGAGCGCCCCGACCAGGCGCAGGATCGTGCCGAGATCGTCGACGGCCGCCACGGGGGAGGCCGGCGAGAACTCGGTGATGGTCGCCCCCGCAAGCGGCAGTCGCTCCCGCAGCCGGCGGATGGAGGCGGCCACGTCGGCCGCTCGGGCCCCGAACGGTTCGGGCAGGGCGACGCCCGTGATCTCGGCCGGGTCGAGCACGTCGAGGTCGACGTGCACGTAGACGCGCGACGCACCGGTCGCGACCGCCGCAGCGGCGAGGGCGTCCGGATCGGACAGTGCGGATGCCGGCACGGTGCGGATGCCGTGCTCGTCGATGTAGCGCTGTTCCTCGGCCTCCACGGCCCGCGTGCCCGCGAGCACGACGCGGGACGGGTCGATGCCGGGAGTCAGGCGAAGCGGGTCGATGCCTTCGCCGAGGACCGCTCGCAGCACCATCCCGTGGAAGGCGCCGCTGGGCGAAGACTCGGGGGTGTGGAGGTCGGCGTGCGCGTCGATCCAGACGATCGCGAGGTCGTCGTCCGCGACGGCGGAGACAGCCCCGAGCGCGACTCCGCAATCGCCGCCGATCGTGATCGCATGCTCACCCGTCACGTCGGCGACGGCCTCCCGGATCCGCTCTCGCATGCGGACGAGGGCGCTGGCCCGGAGCACGCGCGTGCCCTGGGCGTCGCCGGCCTCCGGGAGAGCGTCCACGGCGGTCGTCGCGGCACGGGGCAGGTCGCCGGCGATCGCCTCCGCGCCGTCGATGAGCTGCATCGCGCGCGAAGACGAGGATCCCTGCCATTGCGGGGCGATGACGAAACGCGTCATGGCATGCCTGTCGGAAAAGGGGAGCGCACCACCCGACGGGCGGTGCGCTCCCGGGTCGATCAGAGGTCGGGGCTGGGGGCGTCGATGGCGGCCCGCTGCGGAGCGCCCGTCTTCAGCGCGGCCAGGCGCGCCTCGACCTCGGTGAGTTCGCCGACGTCCTCGAGCGCGTTGAACTGCGCGTCGATGCTCGATGCGGCCAGCTCCTGCTTCCCGGCTGCGAGCGCCTCCTCGCGGCGGATCTTGTCCTCGAAGCGTCCGAGCTCGCTCGTGGGGTCGAGCACGTCGATCGACTTGACGGCGTCGTGCACCTTGTTCTGCGCCTCGGCGACCTTGGCGCGGGCGAGCAGTTCGCTGCGCTTGGACTTCAGCTGCTCGAGCTTGGTCTTCATCCCGTTCAGACCGTCCTTGAGCTTGTCGACGACCTCGGTCTGCGACGCGATCGTGGGCTCGGCGGCCTTCGCCTCGCTCTCGGCCGTGATCTGACGCTGCAGCGCGATCTTGGCGAGGTTGTCGAACTTGTCGGCCTCGCCGACGTTGCCGGCGGCGCGCAGCTCGTCGCCCTTGCGGCTGGCGGCCAGAGCCTTGTTGCCCCACTCCGCGGCGGCCTGAACGTCTTCCTGGTGATCGCGCTCGAGCAGACGCAGATTGCCGATGGTCTCGGCGATGGCCGACTCGGCGTCGGCGATCGAGTTGGAGTAGTCGCGAACGAGCTGATCGAGCATCTTCTGCGGGTCCTCGGCCTGGTCGAGGAGCGCATTGATGTTCGCGCGGACGAGGGTCGAGATCCGACCGAAGATGGACTGCTTGGCCATGCGGGATTTCCTTCCTGAGGCGACGGTGTCGAGTCTGGTGCCGATTGCTACGAGTTTTCTGTGACGGCCCGTTCCGGACGGGCGAGGAGCGTCAGAAGCGACCCCCTCCGCGTCGGCCACGCGATCCGCCGGAGGAGAGACCGCCGGTACGTCCGCGCGCCCCGCCGGAGCGCACTCCGGCGGACCGGGAGCCGCCCACGCCGCCCATACCCCCGAGCATGCCGCCGAGACCGCCCATCCCGCCACCGCCGAATCCGCCACGCGAGCGGCCGCCGCCGCCGAGGATCGCATTGACGGCGATGCCGCCGAGGATCGCTCCCATCACGTCGCCGCCGCTGCCGCCGCCACCGACTCGGCCGCCCCCGAAGGCGCTGACGTCGTTCTGTGCCAGCGACGCGGCCCGACCCGCGAGGTCGGCGGCGCGCTGAGCGGAGGCGAGGGCGGCGGCAGGGTCGGCGGCACGCAGCTGCTCGGCCTGGACGAGAGCCGCACCGGCCTCGGCGAGTCGCGTGCGCGCCGTGGCGCCGATGGCCCCCCGCCGCGCCGAGATGAAGTCCTCGGTCGCCGATACCTGTGCGCGTGCCTGGACGAGGACGGTGTCCAGTTGCGACTGGGCTCGGCGACGGCGCTCGGCTTCATCGTGCGCCGCGCGGAGCACCGCGTCGATCGCGGTGTTGCCCTGCTCGAGCGCGGCGAGGGCACGAAGCGGCGCCGTACGCGGAGGCGTCAGCGCGGCGCGCCCGGCCTCGAGCTGCGTCCGGGTCGTGGCGATGGCTCCGGCGACGCGGGCGTCGGCATCGGGGAGGGCCGCGGCCGCGGCGAGGTCGCCTTCGATCTCGGCGACGAGATCGAAGGCGCGGCGCTCGGCGGTGGCCACGTCGGCCCCGAGCGAGGGGATGGCCTTCTCCAGACCCTCGGCCTGGGCGACCGCGGCCTCGGCGGCGCGGATGGCGACGGCGGCCTCCCCGGACGATCCGGCCGCGATCGCGCGCTCGGCGATGGAGAGCTGCTCGGCGGCGAGATCGAGGCGTGCGCGGGCCTGGGCAGGGTTGTCGGCGACGGAGGCGAGGGCGTCGTCGGCGTACCGCTCGCGTAGCGAGGCCAGCTCGCGCGCGGCGCCGTCCAGCGCGGCACCGGCGGCGCCGTGGCGCTCTCGCACGCGTTCCACCGCTGCCGGGGCGTCGGATTCGAGAGCCCGAAGCTGGTCGAAGGCGGCGGCCTTGGCATCCAGTGCCTCGTCGGCCGTGGCGCACAGACGGAGGATCTCGACGTAACCCGCGCGCCTGTGCTCTTCGGTCTCGGGCACGTCGTCGTCGAGCTGCTGCGCGATCGTGAAGGCCCGGTCGAGGTCGGCCTTCGCCTGGACGAGGACCTCGGCGTAGGGTGCGGCGGCCGCGTCGCCGAATTGGGCGCGGGCGAATCCGAGCTCCTGCTCGCTGGTCTTCACCGCGTCGTCGGTGGCGACGAGTGCGGTGCCCGCCCGACGCTCCAGATCCTCGAGGCTCTCGCCGCCGGCCGGCGCGGAGGAGGGAGCCGCCCGGCGACGGCGCACCCACAGCCACAGCAGCCCGCCGCCGAGGGCGAGCACGAGGAAGACCACGAGGGCGATGAGCGCGATGTCGGGCCCGCTGCCGGCCGGGGTGGGCGGCGGCGCGGGCTGCGCGCCCCGAGCGGCCGTCGTGATGCCCGTCGCCGCGGCGTCCGCCGCGCCCGCGTAGTCGCCGGCGGACAGTGCGGGCTGGATCAGATCCTGCTCGATCTCGGTGAGCTGTTGCGCCGTGAGGGCGCCGTCGTCGACGTCGCCCGACAGATAGAAGGCGCGGCCGTCCACCGAGACGGCCAGGAGGTACTGGTGCGGGCCGAGATTGTTGCGGTTGGCCGTCTCGTTCGCCCAGTCCTCGGCGGCGGTGGGCTCGCTGAACTCGTCGACGTAGACGACCCACATGTCCAGCCCCGTCTGGTCGGCCAGGCGCACGAGCCGCGACTGGACCTCGGCCTCTTGCGCGGTGGTCAGGACGTCGGCCCGGTCCAGGACATAGCTCGATCCGAGCGAGGGAGGCGGCACCGCCCACGCGGGGACGGTGAGACCGAGGACGGACACCGCCGCGACCACGAGACCCGCCATGATCGCTGCCGCCTTCGGCTTTCGCATGCATCCCCCTTCGGCGCTGAGGCCTTCACTCTATAAAGCCCCTCGGACACCCGGGAAGGATCGGCGCGTCCGCCCTGAGCGCACGCCGACGGCACATAGGCTCGGGCGTTCGGAGGTACCCCCATGGACGATCGCTACGGCACGGACGTGCTCGCGCGCGGCTGGCGCGAGGCGGGCCGCAAGAAGGCCGCCGAGGTCGCGGCATCCGTCGACCTGGTCGTGGAGGTGGCGGGCGACGGATTCTGCGGGGCGGTCACCCGCGTCGACGGCATGAACGTCGAGCTCGAGGACCGCCGTGGCGCGCGCCGGCTGTTCCCCCTCGGCGGAGGGTTCCTCGTCGACGGCGAGCCGATCGTGCTCGTCGCCCCCGCGGTCGCGCCGAAGGGGAGGACGCGGACCGCCTCCGGGTCGTTCGCCGCCCCCGAGCAGCGCGCGCGCACGGCCCGGGCCAGCCGCATCCTCGTCGAGGGCAAGCACGACGCCGAGCTCGTGGAGAAGGTCTGGGGCGCCGACCTCCGCGCGGAGGGCGTGGTCGTGGAGTTCCTCGAGGGAGTCGACCTCCTCGAGCAGACCCTGGATGCCGAGCCCCCCAGCGCCGAGCGCCGCTACGGCGTGCTCGTGGACCACCTCGTGCCGAACTCCAAGGAGTCGCGGATCGCCGAGAAGATCGCGCGAGGACGCCACGGTGCGCACGTGCGCATCGTCGGTCATCCCTTCGTCGACGTGTGGCAGTGCGTCACGCCGCGAGCCGTCGGCATCGCCGCGTGGCCCGAGGTGCCGCGCGGCATCGAGTGGAAGGTCGGCGTGTGCCGGGCCCTGGGCTGGCCCGCGCACGAGCAGGCCGACCTCGCCCGGGCCTGGCAGCACATCCTGTCGCGCGTGACGACCTTCCGCGACCTGGAGCCCGCTCTGCTCGGCCGTGTCGAAGAGCTCATCGACTTCGTGACCGTGCCGTGAGCGGCCGGAAGCCGCGCGAGCAGTCGCGCGACCCGCACGGAGAGGTCCGAGAGACCTCGCCTACCCTGGATGCCATGGAAGCCCCCGCCTACCGCGACCGTCCGGTGTCGTTCGTCCGGCGCTCCGGCCGCATGTCGGAGGCCCAGGACCGTGCGTGGGCAGAGCTGTCGCCGTCCTACCTCCTGCCGGTCGAGCGGGGCGCCGCCGCGACGAGCGTCCGTCCGGGGGCGGCGATCGATCCGGCCGAAGTGTACGGGCGCCGCGCGCCGTTGATCGTCGAGGTCGGTTCGGGCCAGGGGCACCAGATCGTCGCCGCCGCCTCCGCGCATCCCGACACGGACTTCCTCGCCGTCGAGGTCTTCTCCGCGGGCTTGGCCCGCACCATGCTGGACGCCGACCGCGCCGGGGCGCGGAACCTGCGCCTGGTCGAGGCCAATGCCCCCGAGGTGCTCGAGCACCTGCTGCCGGCGGCATCCGTCGACGAGCTCTGGGTGTTCTTCCCCGACCCCTGGCACAAGAAGAAGCACACCAAGCGGCGGCTCGTCGCCCCGGAGTTCGCCAGGATCGCGGCCCAGGCCCTGCGACCCGGTGGAACGCTGCGGCTCGCGACCGACTGGCAGGACTACGCCGATCAGATGCGCGCCGTGCTCGATGCCGCCCCCGGCTTCGAGCGGGGCTTCACGGGGGAGTGGGCCGAACGTTTCGAGGGCCGCGTGCTCACCGCGTTCGAGCGCAAGGGCCTCCGCGTCGGTCGCGACATCCGCGATCTCGCCTACACCCGTCTCGCGCCATGAGCGCCCACGTCGCCGCACCCGGAAGCGTCCGCCGCACCTGGACGCCGAGGCTCGTGCCGGCGGTGCTGGTGTGTCTCGCGGCGCCCGTGCTGTTCGTCGTTCAGATCGTCTGGCTCGGGTGGATCGTGCTGGCGATCGCCGTGGCATCCGCCGTGCTCGTCGACCGGCTCGCCGGCACCCCGATCGTCCCGGTGCGCGACGCCCCGCCGGTGCCGAGCATCGCGCGCGACGTGTTCCTCATCGCGCTCGGCCAGTTCGTCGTCAGCCTCATCCCGCTCCAGGCCGAGCTCGACGACGCGGCTTTCGTGCGGTTCACGCTCGCGCTCGGCGGTGCCGTGATCCTGCCCTACGTGCTCTCGCGCTTCGTGTTCGGCGACCGGGCCATCCGCTTCCCCTGGCGCGGTGGCGGTCGGTGGGCGTGGTGGCAGTGGGCCTGGTTGGTCGGGGTGATCGTGCTCGGGTGGCTGATCCTGCCGTTCTACTTCATCACGTCGGGCGTGTACACGAACTGGCCCGTCGTGGACACTCCGGAGCTGATCGCCCGTCTGTTCGTCGGCGTCGGAGCCGTCGGCATCTGGGACGAGCTGTTCTTCGTGTGCACCGTGTTCGCGCTCCTGCGTCGGCACTTCCCCGACGTGAGCGCGAACGTCCTGCAGGCCGTCGTCTTCGTGTCGTTCCTGTGGGAGCTGGGATATCAGGCCTGGGGGCCGGTCCTGACCATCCCGTTCGCCCTGGTCCAGGGCTTCCTGTTCCTGCGCACCCGCTCGCTCTGGTACGTCGTGACGGTGCATCTGCTCTTCGACGCCGTCGTCTTCGGGGTGCTGGTGCACGCGCACAATCCCGGCCTCGTGTCGATCTTCCTGCTGTAGCCCGCGATCCTCGGTCGCCTCCGTCGGAAGCGGGGGGATGCCGTGCACGGGGACTGCACAGGCTCGCCTACTACCGTGGGAGGAGCGTGCGCACCGCACCACCGGACGAGGGATCAGTACCCGGACAGCGACAAGACTGGCCAAGGAGCACCGTCATGTCGTGGATCGTTCTGGCCGTCTCGGGTGTCCTGGAAGCGGTGTGGGCCACCGCGCTCGGACGGTCGGAGGGCCTCACCAGGCTGTGGCCGAGCGTCGTGTTCGGTGTCGCGCTGGTGGCCAGCATGGCGGGCCTGGCGTGGGCGATGCGGGATATCCCGACCGGGACGGCGTACGCCGTGTGGGTGGGGATCGGCGCGGCCTTGACCGTCGTCATCGCGATGGTGGGGGGAGCGGAGCCGATCTCCCTGGTGAAGATCCTCCTGATCCTCGGTCTGGTGGGCTGCGTGGTGGGCCTCAAACTCGTCGGCGACGCCCACTGACCAGGGCATTTCCTGAATGTCAACCGGGAAGGACGTTGGTGTGCATCCGGTACGATCTGGCCGAATGCACTTGTCCGGGCCGGACACCGTCGTCAGCAGCCCACTTCCTCCCTGTGTGAAAGGTTCCGAGTGAGCGCACCGCCGAGCGAGCTGGTCCCCACGGTACGGCCGGCCCCCACCGACGATCGCCTGGCCCCGCTGCGCGACCGCGGCCGCCGCCTGGTCGACTCCCGCGCGGGTCGGGCGCTGCGCCGGTACGGCCAGGACGTGCTGCGGGCGCCACAGGGTGTGGAGCCGATCGAGCGCGGCGCGTTCACCCGGGTGCTGCTGCTGTGGGCGATCGCACGCGCGGTGAACTTCGGCCTGCTGTGGGGCTTCTATTCCATCGCCAAGGCGGCGCGCTGGGGCTTCGGTCCCGACAGTGAGCGTCTGGGGACGTTCTTCGACTACCTCACCGGGTGGGATGCCGACCGGTACGGCCAGATCGCGGCGCAGGGCTACCCCATGTCGCTGCCGATGAACGTCTCGGGCGACATCCTCCCGAACAACTGGGCGTTCCTGCCCGTCTTCCCCTTCCTCGTCCGTACACTCTCCGGTGCGACGGGCCTGGGGTGGCAACCGGTCGCCGTCCTCCTCAGCCTCGCCGCCAGCCTCGGGGCGACGTGGGTGCTCTTCGTCCTCATGCGCACGGTGACCAAGCCGCGCGCCGCGTGGTGGTCCGTCGTCTTCTTCTCGTTCGCGCCGATGTCGTTCCTCTTCGTGATCGGCTACAGCGAGGGCCTGTTCATGCTGCTGGTCTTCAGCGGCATGCTGCTCGCGATCAAGCGGAAGTACCTGTGGATCCTGCCGATCGGACTCGTCGCGGCCTACACGCGTCCCGGTGTCCTCGCGCTCGGGCTGGCGCTCGGGATCGTCTTCCTCGTGCGCTTCTTCCGCCGTCGCGTCGATCCCTTCCCGGTGAGGGAATGGGCCTCGCTCATGGCCACCGGTCTCACGATCGCGGTCGCGGGTCTGTCGTGGAACCACATCGCGCAATACGTCACGGGCACTCACAACGCATACATCCGCACGGAGCTCGGTTGGTGGCTCGACTACGTCGGCAACGACGAGTTCACGCCGTTCACTCCGTGGTTCCGCCAGGCAGGCACCCATCTGGGTGTCGTCGGGATCATCCTCGTCATCGCGCTGCTGGTCGCTTTCGCGGCGCTGCTGTGGTCGCGGCCCGTGCGGCGGTTGGGCCTCATGGTGGTGGCGTACGTCTTCAGCTACGGCGTGTACATCTTCGCGGTCTTCCTTCCGCAGCAGAGCACGTTCCGACTGCTCATGCCGATGGCCCCGTTGCTGGGCGACGATCGGTGGTCGTCGACCCCGCGCCGTCGAACCGCGATCCTGGCCGGATGCCTCGTGCTGCAGGCCGTGGCGATCCTTCTGCTCTGGACACGCGGCAACCCCTGATCCGTCGGGCGCCTCTCCGCGTCGCGTCGCCGACGGATCAGTCGGGATCGCCACCCGGGTCGATGGACTCGACCATGTCCTCTTCGACGGCGTTGTCGGCCTCAGGCTCGGCTGTTCCCACGGCGCCGTCGAGGGCGTCCGCCCCCGAGGGGTCCGGTGCGGGCTCGGCGGGGGTGGGGACGGTCGGCTCGTCCGGCGTCGGGGCCAGGGGCTCCGCGGGGCTGGGCGGCGACGGCTCCCCGGGGGTGGCGGGGATCCCCGGCGCACTCGGGGCATCGGGCGTGGTAGGCGGGTCGATGGGTCCGGGAGTGGGGAAGGTCATGCTGTCAGCCTCGTTCGGACCCTCGCGCTGCGCGAGGGTCTACCGATCCATCGCGCCAGGGTGTAACGGTGCGGCTAGGCTCGGGCGGGGGGAGACATTCGCGAGGGGATGCCGTGTCCACAGCTCACGAGGTGACGCGCCGCCGGGCGATCGATCAGTACCGCATCGTCGGGGCGGTTCCGGAACCGGATCTGCAGGGCCTGGTGGAGCTGGCGGCCGCCGTCTGCGGCGTTTCGACCGCCGTGATCAACATCATCGACGACCGGGCTCAGCACCAGGTCGCCGCGGTGGGCGTGCAGGCGGCATCCTGTTCCATCGAGGACTCGATGTGCGCAGCGGTGCTGGTCGACCCGCGCCGCGTGGTGGTGCCGGATGCTCGGGAGGATTCGCGTTTCCGCGAGAACGCCTTCGTGACGGGGGTCATCGCCTCCGTCCGCTTCTACGCCTCCAGCCCCCTCATCACACCGGCCGGTGTCGCGATCGGGACCCTCTGCGTGTTCGACGACGAGGTCGGAGAGCTCACGGATGCCGGCGCGCACGCGCTCGACCTGCTCGCGCACCAGGTGATCGACGTCCTCGAACTGCGGCGCGTGACCCGCGATCTCGCCGAGTCCAACGCCCAGCTGGAGCAGTTCGCTGCGCAGGTGAGTCACGATCTGCGCAACCCGCTCACGGCCCTCTCGGGGTTTCTCGAGCTCGCCGCCGACAGCCCCGAGATGATCGACGCGCCGCGTGCGGCTCGCTCCCTCGCGCGGGCGGAGGCGGCGGCGGCGCGGATGACGGCGATGGTCACGGACCTCCTCGATTTCGCGCGGTTGGGCGGCGCCCGTCCGCACTTCAGTCGTGTCGACGTGGCCGAGATCGTCGACGCAGTGCTGGAGGATCTCGACGGTGCGGTGGTCGAGTCCGGGGCCGAGATCGTCGTGGATGCCTCGACGTTCGTCCGCGCCGACGACACGCTGCTGCGCGTGCTCCTGCAGAACCTCATCGCGAACGCGGTCAAGTTCACCGTGGCGGCCGGTCGCGTGCCGCGCGTGGTGGTGACCGTCCAGGAGCTGCCCGACGGGTGGCGTCTGCTGGTGGATGACAACGGCGACGTCGTCGAGCCGGAGTTGCGCGACAGGGTGTTCGAGCCCATGCAGCGCGGACACGACGCCGAGGTGCAGGGACTCGGCATCGGGCTGGCGACCTGCCGCCGCATCGCACAGGCCCACGGCGGGAACATCGGACTGGACGAGTCGCCGGCCGGAGGAACCCGCGCGTGGGTGGTTCTGCCCGCGGACGTCGCCGCATGAGGGCCTAACGGTCGCGGCGTGCCCGCGCAACCACCGTGACCGCTCCGCACGTGGACCCGTACCGTGGTGGCATCCGGTCGGGGGTTCCGGGCCTTGCCGCGCATCCTCGTCCGCCGATCAGGAGGTGTGCCCCCGATGGCTCGCAACGTGCGACTGCTCCACTGCTCACCCGACGACGTGTTCCGCGTGCTCGCCAACGGCTGGCTCTATCCGTTGTGGGTGGTCGGAGCCTCGCGCATGCGCGATGTCTCGGACGAATGGCCGGGCGAGGGCGCCGAACTGCACCACTCCTTCGGCTCCTGGCCCGCCCTGGTCAACGACACGACGGTGATGCGCGTGTGGGACCCACCCCACCGGGCGGTGCTCGAGCCGCACGGCGGGCCCATCGGCATCGCTCGGGTCTCGATCGACGTCAAAGCGCGCGGTGACGCGTGCGTCGTGCGCCTGCAGGAGGAGCCCGTGACCGGCCCGACGACGCTGCTCCCCGACGTCGTCTTCGACGCGATCACGCGCTGGCGCAACGCTGAGACGCTGCACCGGCTGGCCTACCTCGCGGAGGGCGGCGCTCCCGGGACCACGGGTGGTGCCTCGGCGATCGGGCAGGCGTCGACGGCCGAGAAGGAGCCGATCCGACGATGAGTGAGCGGTACGACGCCATCGTCGTGGGGTCGGGGCCGAACGGGCTCGCGGCGGCGGTCACGCTCGCCCGTTCCGGGCTGTCCGTCGCCGTCTACGAGCGGCAGACGTCGCTGGGAGGTGCGGCATCGACCGGCGAACTGACGCTGCCCGGGTTCCGTCACGACCTCGGGTCAGCGGTGCACCCCCTCGCCCTGGAGTCCTGGTTCTTCCGCGAGTTCGGCCTCGAACGGCGCGTGTCCTTCGTCGTGCCGGAGGTCTCGTTCGCTCATCCGCTGGACGGTGCGCGGGCGGGTCTGGCGTATCGCGACCTCGACCGCGCCGCCGACGCGATCGGTCGAGACGGAGCGGCGTACGCGCGTCTCCTGGCGCCCCTCGTGACCCACCTGCGAGGTGTCGCCGACTTCACCGGCAATGCGCTGCTGCGCATCCCCGGCGACCCTCTCGCGGCGTTCTTCTTCGGCATCCGGTCACTCGAACAGGGCGGACCGCTGTGGAACGCGCGGTTCCGGGAGGAACTCGCGCCGGCGATGATCACGGGGGTGTCGGCGCACTCGATCCTCGCCCAGCCGAGTCTGGCGGCCGGGGGAGCGGGCCTTGTGCTGGCCACCTACGCCCACGGACGAGGCTGGCCGATCCCGGTCGGAGGCAGCCAGTCCATCGCCGACGCGATGATCGCCGATCTGCGCGCACACGGGGGCGTCGTGCACACGGGCGTCGACGTCACCGATCTCCGCCAGCTCCCGCCCGCCCGCGCCGTGCTGCTGGATGTCACTCCGCGCGCGCTCGTGGGACTCGCCGGTGCCGCGCTGCCGGCGGCCTATCGCCGTGCGTTGGAGCGTTTTCGCTACGGCGGCGGGGTGGCGAAGGTCGATTTCGCGCTGTCGGAGCCGGTGCCGTGGTCCGACCCCGAGGTGGCCCGGTCGGGCACCGTCCACGTCGGCGGAACACGCGGTGAGATCGCGGCCGCCGAGAATGCGGTGGTCCGCGGGGAACTGCCGGAGGCGCCCTACGTGCTGGTCGCGCAGCCGTCGCTGTTCGACTCCACGCGCGCGCCGGCCGGGAAGCACGTGCTGTGGGCCTATACGCACGTGCCCGCGGGAAGCACGGCCGATCGGGAAGAGGCCATCGTGGCCCAGATCGAACGCTTCGCCCCCGGCTTCCGCGACACGATCCTCGCGACGTCATCGAGCACGGCTGTCGACATCGCTGCGTGGAATCCGAACTTCCCCGGCGGCGACATCTCGGCCGGAGCGCCGTCGCTTGCGCAACTCATCGGTCGACCGGTGTGGAGCCCCGACCCGTGGCGCACGCCGCTTCCCGGCGTCTACCTGTGCTCGTCGTCGACGAGCCCCGGTCCGGGCGTGCACGGCCTCGCCGGGTGGCAAGCGGCCCTCAGCGCACTCCGGCACGAGTTCGGGACGCGCTTGCGCCCCGATCTCGCACCGCGCGACGACCAGCTCGCGACGGTGTGACCCGCCGGTCGGAGCCGGTCAGTTGATCTCGCCGGTGGGGGAGGCGCCGGTGTCAGCGGCCTCGTCCGCGTCGCGCTGCGCGGCGGCGCCCTCTTCCGGAGACTCGGAGCCGGCGCCGTTGGACTGGGAATCGGGGGCGGCGTCGTCGTCGGGACGATCGGATGCGGTGGGATCGGTCATAGAGGCTCCCGTTCGTTTCGCGTCGCGGTTCGGCGACGTCGGCGACGCTGTCACACTGCGCAGTCGCTGTCCAGGGGGTGGTGGGCGCCGGGGTCGTCAGATCGGGGAGACGCCGTAGCGTTCGGCGAATTCGGCGCGAGCGGCGTCCTCGAGGTCGTCGGCCTCGTCACGCAGGTCGCTCACCGGCCCGGCCATCACAGGTACGGCGCCAGCGCGCCGGCGGTGAGGGCGAAAGCGAGGGCGGCACTTCCGGCGGCGGTGGCCAGGACCACCGAGGTCCGTTCGGCGCGTCGTCGCCGTGCGTCGTTCACCGGGTCGGTGGTGGATCGGAGCGAGGCCTTGGCGGTCTCGAGGGTGTCATAGCGGCCGATGGGCACGCCGTGCGCGTCGCGGGCGACGAATCCGCCGTCGACGCGATCGACGCAACCGTAGTACTCGCCGCCGCGGTGGGCGACCCAGAATCCGGCGTCCACTTTCGCCCACATGGCCCGGGTCGTGCCCAGGGGAGCGATGGATGCCAGTGTGCCGGCGCTCACGTCAAGCCGCCGTTCGCAGGGTCGTGCCTCGAGTGGGCGCTGAGGTGCGTGCGGCTGCCGTCGCGGCGGGGATCTCGGCGTCGAGGGCGACCGAGAGCCCGGCAGAGGAGTTGGCCATGTCGGCCATGTCTTTCAGCGTCTGGGGATTCAGCTGCTCGGGCTCAGCGCTGTCGAAGACGAAGCGCAGCGGGATCGCGGGCTGCAGCCAGAGGGTGGAACGGCCGGGGGCGCCGTCGACGTGGGTCCAGCTGATGGTGAAGCTCTCGCCGCGGCGGAGCTTCGTCGCCGCCACGACCTTGAGGTGCGAGAGGAGACGGTCCGGAACTCGAATGGGCTCCGGCGCCGTGCCGTAGTAAAGGTTGCCCATGAGCAACTCCTTTCGTTGGTTTACCTGCGTGATGAACATACTCGATTAGTAACTAGTTTGTCGAACTATTCTTTCGGGGGTATGCTCAGGGGATCGACAGCAAGGGGCGTACACCATGACAGACATGCGCGCGGTGTCGCAGAGCCTCTCTCCTGGCGGGGAAAATGACTCGCGCACCTACTGGTACGGCGATGAGCCGGCCGATCGACGGAGCCGCAGCAAAGCAGTGCTCGAGGCCCTCCGCGTATACAGAGCCGCGGAGCTGGCCATGCGTCGGCGCACCCGAGAGTCGATGTCCATGGGCGAGAACGAACTCCTCGTCCTGCGTTACCTGTTGCGCGAGCCGGGCCGCAGAGTGCGGCCGGGAGAGCTGACGCGGTATCTCGGTCTCTCCACCGCCTCCACCACGGCCATCCTCGACCGGCTCGAGCGGTCAGGGCACGTCACCCGCGCCGCCAACCCCGATGACCGGCGCAGCATCTTCGTGCAGGCGACCGAGAAGGCGCACGCGGAGGTCCGGCAGACGCTGGGCAACATGCACGACCGGATGCTGGCCGCGGTGATCGAGATGTCCGCGGAGGAGTCCGAGGTGGTCGTGAACTTCCTCCACCGGATGAGCGACGCGGTCGACGGAGTCGCCGTGGACGCCGGCTCCCCCTCATCGCCGTGATCTACGTGCTCGTCGGTGGCCCGCGCGACGGGCAGCACGTGGACGATCTGCCGCGGGGCTATCGCCTCAGTCTCGACGACCCGGCTCCCGAGCGGTTCGCCGAGTTCGACACCGTGCGCGCGGTGTGGTTCGAGTTGGATGCCGCGATGTTCCGGTCCGCGCAGCGGCGCGACTGACGCCGTATCCCACCGAACGCAGCCGCGCAACCCGCCTCTCGCGCCGGACGTCGACCGCGACGCTGGGACGCATGAGATGTGTGACGTACGCCGGAGAGACCGTGATGACGACCGACGACGTCGCCGCATCGCTCGTCGAGTTGACCGCCGCCGTGGCCAAGGAGGGACAGGCTGAGGCCGTCAGCATCCCCATCGTCACGGACGACAGGAAAGTGGCGCAGGCCGAACTCGTCATCGGTGTCGGCAACGACGTCCTCTCGTCCCCCATGGAGTGGACCGGCGAGGAGCCCGATTTCGCCGCCTGGTCGGAGGAGTTGCGCAACCATCGGCTCTTCCCGCGGGCCCCGTTGTACGCCGTCGAGCCGCCGTCGGACGAGGACGACCAGCCCGTCGACTGGGACTTCGATCAGCCCACCCAGGCCTGACCGGCGGCCCGTGCGGGGGATCCGAGTGCGGCCGGTGTCGATCAGATCCGCTCAGGGCGATAGCGGTCTCCGCTGAAACCGACGATCAGGTAGCCGATGATCCAGAAGACCACGAGCAACGCGAGCGAGAAGAACCACCCGTGGCCGAAGGCTCGCCCGACTCGGATCGAGACAATGATGTGGAACACGATGTTGACGATCGGGATGAGGTAGAGCAACGTCATCCACCCTGAAAATCCCGCGACTTTGACGAGGAAGATCGCGTTGACCAGGGGGATGATCGCGAGCCAGCCCGGATAGCCGGCCTTGGTGAAGACGCGCCAGAGGGCGATGGCCAGGAGCACGTAGATCGCGACCCCGACGAGTGAGGTCGAACCGCCGAGCGCGAAGATCGACGTCTGATCGAAGATGTTGTTCGGCGATGAGGCCAGCATGCCGCTCATCGTAGGGCCACACCCGCGTTACGCTCGCCGCATGTCTGTGACTGTCGTCCTGCCGGGGGCGCCGTGACCCCGGAGAAGAAGTTCGAGTGGGGCGGGTTGAGTGCGGGGCGCGCCGACTTCGTCACCGCCGGAGAGGCGAAGAGCACGCTCGAGGAACTCGTCGACGAGTACGCAGACCTGTCGCCGGAGACCGGTCTGTCGGACGGGGACGCCTTCGTACGGCTGTCGTCGGGGGATCGGTGGGCGGTCGTGTCCACTGCCGGGACCCGATGGTTCTCGGTGCGGGTGGACTCGGGGCACCGCGTGCGCCTGGACGATGCGACCTCGACCCGCGCCGAGGCGGCGATGCTGCTTCGCACGTATGTCGCGGTCGGTGCCGCCTATGTGCGCGGGGAGGTCGCCGTGCGCGGTGACCGCCTCTTCGTCGTGGCCGAGGGCCGCGCGGTCGCCTTGACCCGACCGTTGGCCGCCCGGGTGCGTCGCTGGGTCGGGGGTCGCTGAAGGGCCGAAGGGCGGGAGGTCAAGCCTCTGCGCCGGTCGGTGCCGCCCTGCGAGGCTGGAGACTCGCCTAGGAAGGGATGACCCATGAGCGATCCGCAGAACCACGCCCCCGGCGACGACGCCGACGATCTCGGCGACGACCAGACGGTCGCGCCGAGCCAGACGAACGACGTCGACGAGCAGTCGAAGGCTCCCTCGGCCGACGACCCGAACGCCGACCACCGAGCCACGGGCATCGGAGTCATCGGCGAGGAGTGACCCGCCCGGGGCGCGGGGGCCCCGTGCCACGGTGCTAACCTTGACCGGTCCGCCTCCGTAGCTCAGGGGATAGAGCGTTGGTTTCCGGTACCAAAGGTCGCAGGTTCGATTCCTGTCGGGGGCACCAGTAGACGGCCCCGGCCACCCGTGATCGGGGGCCGGGGCCGTCGCCATCCGTCTGCTCGCGCTCGGAGTCAACACGACAAGCGCGCCTCGGGCGTCGTTGTCAAGACCTCTGCGTGTCCGGTGGGGGAGTGTCATCCTGGCTCCACCCTCCCGAAAGGACCTGTCATGAGCATCGGAGCCGGAATCGCGCTGATCGTCATCGGCGCCATCCTCGCTTTCGCGGTCGATCTGCCCAACAACTACGTGGACCTGACGACGATCGGGTACATCATGATGGGAGCGGGCGCCATCGTCTTCATCATCGGCCTCGTGCTCCTGGTCCGGCGTCGTCAGACCGACACCGTCACCCGGACCGAAGGGGTCGGGGACGCGCGGGTCACCCGATCCACCACGCGATCGCCCAACGACGACCTCGTCTGACACCTCGCCGGGGGCGCCCGACCCCAGGACACGCATGACTGACACCGACACGACCCAGCCGTTCGACAGCTCGACCGCCGACCTCTTCGACGGGCGGTACCGCCTCGGACGGCTCCTCGGCGAGGGCGGATACGCCCGCGTCTACGAGGCTGTGGACACCTCCCTCGGCCGCACGGTCGCGCTGAAGGTCGTCACCGGCGACGGCGCCGATCCGGCGGACGCGGCGCGCGTACGGTCAGAGATCCGGCTGCTCGCCTCGCTCTCGCATCCCTCGCTCGTCACGCTGTACGACGCGAGACTGTCGACGCCTCCGACCTACCTCGCGATGGAACTCATCGCCGGTCCCACGCTCACCGATCTCATCGCGCGCGGACCCATCCCCGCGGCCGATGTCGCCCGCTACGGGCGGGAGATCGCCGAAGCGCTCTCGGTGGTGCACTCCCGCGGGATCGTCCACCGCGACGTGAAGCCGTCGAACATCCTCCTGCGGCCCCCCGCGCACACGGGAGAACGCGCGCGGGCGACGCTCGCCGACTTCGGCATCGCGGCACTCGTCGGCGCGACGCGCGTCACACGCGCCGACACCGTCATCGGCACGGCGGCTTATCTCAGCCCCGAACAGGCGCGCGGGATGCCGGCCGCTCCGGCCAGCGACGTCTACTCGCTCGGCCTCGTGCTGCTCGAGGCGCTCACCGGCCGCCGCGCGTTCGGCGGTCGCACGCCGCACGAGGCTCTCGCCGCCCGACTGGTGTCGCCGCCCGAGATCCCCGATCACCTGCCTCTGCCGTGGCGCGACCTGCTGGTGCGCATGACCGCGATCGACCCGGCGGAGCGACCGGATGCCGCCGCCCTCGGCGCCGAGTTCCGCTCGATCCCGAGCGAACAGGTGCCCCCCACCCCGATCGGCGGGGCGGCGTTGCTGGACGGCCCCGCGTCCGACGCCCTCACCCGGACTCGGGTGCTGGACCCGGTCGCCGACGGGTCGCGGCGCGGCGGTCGCCGGCGGGGGATCATTCTGGCATCCGTGATCGCGGTGCTCCTCGCCCTCGGCGGAGTGACGGCCGCGATCGCGCTCGGCGCCCCGGCCCCCGCCGCCGAGCCGGCGCTGCCCTCGCTCCCCGCACCCCTCGACCAGCACGTCGACGACCTGTGGAAGGAGGTGGGACCGTGACCCGCCGCCGGATGGCCGCCACGGCCGTGGCCTTCGCCGCCGCACTCGCGCTCGCCGGGTGCACGCCGCCGGCCGCCGAACCCACCGCGTGGCAGGGCGTCGTCCAGACCCTCGCGGGTCAAGCCTCCAGCGGCGACGTCGCGTCGGCCTCGACGACGCTGGACCAGCTCGAAGCCGACGTCATCGCGCAGCGGGATGCCGGCACGGTCTCGCCCGAGGAAGCCGAGGCCATCCTCGGGCGCATCGCCGCGGTGCGCGCCGATCTGGCCGCACTGGCCCCGGCCCCCGAGCCCACGGTCGAGCAGACGGAGCAGCCCGTCACCGAGGACACCGCGCCCGAGCCGACGCAGAGCACCGTCGACGACGACGACACGACGGTGCAGGAGCCGGAGACGCCGGAGGAGTCCGAGGAGCAGGGCCCCGGCAACTCCGGGAAGGACAAGGAGAACAAGGGCAAGGGCAACAACTCCAAAGGGGCCGTCAGCCCGGGCAAGAAAGACGGATGACCCCCGCGCGTCCCACCCCTCCGCCGCCGTGCGAGGATGGCCCGGTGCCGCGCCGAGTGACCGCCGAACTCGACCTCGATCTGGGGGCGTCCGTCGACCTCATCTTCCAGATCACCGCCGCTCAGGGAGTCCCGCTCACCAGTGAGCGACTGACCTTCTCGCGCGGCGACCGCGTGTACACCCCGACCGAGATCGTCGATCAGTCGGGCAGTCGTCTGCACCGCCTCGCGGGCGAGCCGGGGCCGCTCTCGGTGCGATACGAGGCGGTCGTCACCGGTGCCTCGCCGACCCTGCACACGAGCGACCTCGAGACCATCACGTATCTCCGCCCGAGCCGCTATTGCCAGTCGGACGAGGTGTTCGCGCAGGCGCGACGACAGTTCAGCGGTCTGTCGCGACCCGACCTCATCGCGGCGGTGTCGTCGTTCGTGGCATCCAGTGTCACCTACACCCCGGGGCTGAGCATGGGGACCGACAGCGCCGTGACGACCCTCATGACCGGCCAGGGCGTCTGCCGGGACTACGCGCACCTCGTCATCGCGCTGCTGCGGGCGATGGACGTCCCGGCCCGCTACGCCGCGTGCTACGCGCCGGGGCTCGAACCCATGGACTTCCACGCCGTCGCCGAGGCCTACCTCGACGGCGCCTGGTACGTCATCGACGCCACACGATTGTCCGACCGGCGCTCCCTCGTACGGATCGCCACCGGGCGGGACGCGGCCGATTGCGCGTTCCTCAGCTATCACGGCGGCTACGTCGGTCTCGAGCGCATGTACGTCGACGCGGTCCTGGACGGGGGATCCCCGGATGCCACGGTCCCCGACGACCACGAAGCGCTGGTGCAGATCGGCTGAGCCGGGCGCTGCACCGTGCTCGCCTAGAATCGGAGGGTTATGGATCCCGCAGCCCTCTCCTCCGCCCTGCTCGCCGTCATCGCCCCGCTCGCCGAGGCGCGACGTGAGGGCTCGTCCGCGGGGCTGACCGCCGCCGACCTGCCGCTGGAACGACCGAAGAACCGCGACCACGGCGATTGGTCGTCCAACGCGGCACTGAAGCTGTCGAAGGTCGTCGGGGCCACCCCCCGCGATTTCGCGGCGGAGATCGCGGCCGGGCTCGCCGGCGTCGACGGCATCGCCAGCGTGGAGGTCGCCGGGCCCGGCTTCATCAACATCCGCCTGGATGCCGCCGCCGCCGGCGCCCTGGCGAAGACCATCGTCGAGCAGGGCGCGGCCTTCGGGACGAACGACTCGCAGCGCGGCAACACGATCAACCTCGAGTTCGTCAGTGCCAACCCCACCGGGCCGCTGCACATCGGCCACACCCGCTGGGCGGCCCTGGGCGACGCCATCGCGCGCGTGCTCCTGGCCAGCGGGGCCACGCTCGTGCGCGAGTTCTACATCAACGACGCCGGTGCGCAGATGGAGCGCTTCGGACGCTCCGTCGTCGCCGCCCTCCATGGCGAACCCACCCCTGATGACGGTTACGGCGGCGCCTACATCGCCGCGCTCGCCGAGCGTGTCGCGTCCGCCCGCCCCGACATCCGCGAACTCGATCGGGCCGAGCAGATCTCGGTCGCCACCGAACTGGCCTACGGGTTCCAGCTCGGCGAGATCCAGGCATCGCTCGAGCGCTTCAACGTCCACTTCGACGTGTGGTTCTCGGAGCGGACCCTGCACGCGCGCATCGACGGGCAGCCGAGCCTCGTCGACGAGGCCGTCGACCGTCTGCGCGAGCAGGGCCACGTGTTCGACGAAGAAGGCGCCGTGTGGGTGCGCACGACCGACTTCGGCGACGACAAGGACCGCGTGATCCGTCGTTCCAACGGCGAGTACACCTACTTCGCCGCGGACGCCGCGTACTACCTCAACAAGGGCGATCGCGGCTTCGCGCACAAGATCTACCTGCTCGGCGCCGACCACCACGGGTACGTCCACCGCCTGAAGGCGCTCGCGGGCGCGGCGGGCGACGACCCCGATAAGGACATCGAGGTCCTGATCGGGCAGCTCGTGTCGGTCAACGGTGCGCGCCTGTCCAAGCGCGCCGGGAACATCATCGAGCTCGACGACCTGCAGGAGTGGCTCGGCACCGACGCGCTGCGCTACTCCCTCGCGCGCTACCCCGCGGACTCGCCGCTGACACTCGACCCCGAGATCCTGCAGAAGCGCACGAACGACAACCCCGTGTTCTACGTGCAGTACGCGCACGCACGCACGCACAACGTCGCGCGCAACGCGGCCGACTCGGGTGTGGCCCGGTCGGAGTTCGCCCCCGAGCTGCTGGACCACGAGACCGAGTCGGCGCTCCTGGGCGCGCTCCAGGAGTACCCGCGCGTCGTGGCCTATGCCGCCGAGGTGCGCGAGCCGCACCGCGTCGCGCGCTACCTCGAGGAACTGGCGGGTCTGTACCACCGCTGGTACGACAACTGCCGCGTCATCCCGCTCGGCGACGCGCCGGTCGAGCCGGTGCACCGCACGCGCCTGTGGCTGAACGACGCCACCGGTCAGGTGTTGCGCAACGGCCTCACGCTGCTCGGTGTGGGCGCTCCGGAGCGTATGTAGTCATGACGGATGCCGCGCACCCCCGCCGCCGCACCGGGCGCACGATCGCGATCGTCGCGATCGTCGTCGTCGTGATCGCGGGGGTCCTCGTGGCCGCCGAGGTGATCGCCCGGACGGCGGTCGCGAGCACCGTGCGGTCGCTCGTCGTCACACAGGTCGGCCTTCCCGCCGATCAGCAGGTCGACGTGGAGGTTCCGGGCATCGTCCTGCCGCAGCTGGCGGCCGGACGTCTGGGCGAGGTCGCGGTGTCGGCTCCCGACGTCGCTCTGGGCCCGCTGACCGGTGACGTGCGGGTCGACCTGCAGGACGTGCCGGTCCGAGGTGGCGGCCCGGCAGCCGGCGGCTGGGCGTCGGTGCGCCTCGATCCCGATCAGGTGCGCGCCCTTCTGTCGCAGATCCCGAACTTCCCGGCCGACACGGTCGACACGGCCGCGCCCGATCTGACCCTGTCGACGGAGTTCTCGGTGTTCGGCATCCCCGTCCCCGTCGGGATCTCCGTCACCCCGGGTGCCACGGACGGCGACCTCACCCTGACGCCCACCTCGTTCGACCTCGGCGGGAACAGGGTCGATGCGGAGACGCTGCGGGGTCAGCTCGGCGGCGTCGCCGACAGCGCGCTGCAGACGTGGAGCCTGTGCATCGCGGACCGCCTCCCCGCCGGGCTCGCCCTGGATTCCGTGACCGTCCAGGGCCAAGACGTCGTCGCGACATTCGCCGTCGACGGCCGTCTGCTCAACGATCCGGCGCTGCAGCAGAACGGCACCTGCGACTGATCGACGGCTCCGCGAGAGACGCGGGTCGGGCCCGACTCGACGAGTGCGGCCGGCGCCTTGGCCGTCACCCGGGCCCCGCGCCGGCGGTGCCCGCACGGGCGTCCGGCGAGGACGTGGGACGGGGGCGGCATATGCCGTGCCCTAGACTGCAAGGACTGCCTGTCGCGTGACGCCCCGCGAGGGCAGGAGCCGTGATCCGCGGCCGTCGCGTCGCCGCAAAACCCGATTGGTTCCTCCGTGTCCGCCTCGCACTCCGCGCTCGTGCCCGAGTGGCTCATCGCCCCGGCCGAAGCGAACGAGCTCGTCGCCCCTGTCTGGCCCGCCTCGGCGCAGCGCGTCGGCGACGGTTCCGTCGAGGTCGGCGGGGTATCGGTGTTCGACCTTCGCGACCGATTCGGGACACCGCTGTACGTCCTGGACGAGGACGAGGTGCGCGCGCACGCCCGTCGGGCCCGTGACGCCTTCGCCGCCGCCGCCGCGCGCCATGGCATCCGGTCCCGCGTCTACTACGCCGGCAAGGCGTTCCTCTCGACCGAGGTGGTGCGCTGGGTCACGGAGGAGGGGCTGGCCGTCGACGTCTGCACGCGCGGAGAGCTCGAAGTCGCCCTCGCCGGCGGCGCCGACCCGTCGCGCCTCGGCTTCCACGGCAACAACAAGAGCGTCGCGGAGCTGGAGCGGGCGGTCGAGGTCGGCATCGGCTCGGTCGTCGTCGACAGTCCCATCGAGATCGAGCGCCTCGCCGCGATCGCCGACCGTCGCGGCGCGGTGCAGCCGGTCCTCGTGCGCGTCCGCACGGGCGTCCATGCCGAGACGCACGCGTTCCTGGCCACCGCGCACGAAGACCAGAAGTTCGGGTTCTCCCTCGAGGGTGCCGCCGAGGCGGTCGCCCGTATCCGCGAGCTGTCGAGCCTGCGCTTCGTCGGACTGCACGCCCACATCGGATCGCAGATCTTCGACTCCGCCGGGTTCCGCGAGTCCGCTGCCCGCCTGGTCGACCTGCACGCCGATCTGCGGGCGGGGGGAGAGATCCCCGTGCTCAACGTCGGGGGCGGTTTCGGCATCTCGTACACGTCGGTCGACGACCCCCGTCCGATCGAGGACATCGCCGAGGGCATCCTCGACGCGATCGCCGATGAGTGCGCGGTCCGCGGCATCCCGATGCCCGATGTCGCCTGCGAGCCCGGGCGTGTGATCGTCGGCCAGGCCGGGGTGACGCTGTACGAGGTCGGAACCGTGAAGAAGGTCACGATCGGCGAGGACCTCGAGCGCACCTACGTCAGTGTCGACGGCGGGATGAGCGACAACGCCCGCCCGGCCCTGTACGGCGCCGACTTCTCGGCGAGGATCGTCTCGCGCACGAGCGCCGCGGCGCCGGCGCTGTCGCGGGTGGTCGGGCATCACTGCGAGTCCGGCGACATCGTCGTGGATGCCGAGTACCTCCCCGGCGACGTCACTCCGGGCGATCTGCTGGCCGTTCCGGCCACCGGCGCGTACTGCTTCTCCCTCGCGAGCAACTACAACTACACACCGCGTCCCCCCGTCGTCGCGGTCCGCGACGGGCAGGCGCGCGTGATCGTGCGCGGCGAGACCGTCGATGACCTGCTGTCCCGCGACGTGGGTGTCGCGGCATCCCCCTCCTCCTCGTCCCGCGGCTCGGCCGCACCATCCCACGGAGACACCGAATGACCGACTACCGCACACTGCGCGTCGCGCTGCTGGGCGCCGGTGCCGTCGGCTCGCAGGTCGCCGACCTGCTGCTCAAGCACCGCGCCGAACTGGCCGACCGGGCAGGCGCGAACCTCGAACTGGCCGGCATCGCCGTCCGCAACGTCGACGGCAAGCGCGACGCCGATCTCCCGCGCGAGCTGTTCACCACGGACGCCGAGACCCTCATCGTCGGGTCCGACATCGTCATCGAGCTCATGGGCGGGATCGAGCCGGCACGCACGCAGGTGCTCCAGGCCATCAACTCCGGCGCGGACGTCGTCACGGCGAACAAGGCGCTGCTGGCCACGCACGGCTCCGAGATCTTCGAGGCGGCCGATCAGGTCGGGGCCGAGGTCTACTACGAGGCGGCCGCCGCGGGCGCCATCCCGATCATCCGGCCGCTGCGCGACTCGCTCGCCGGCGACCGGGTCGTGCGCATCATGGGAATCGTCAACGGCACGACGAACTACATCCTCGACCGCATGGACACCGAGGGCGCCGACTTCGCCGACGTGCTGGCGCAGGCTCAGGCGCTCGGGTACGCCGAGGCCGATCCCACCGCCGACGTCGAGGGCTACGACGCCGCGCAGAAGGCCGCGATCCTGGCGAGCCTGGCGTTCCATACGGCCGTTCCCCTGGATGCCGTGCATCGCGAGGGCATCACCCAGATCGACGCCGCGATGATCGAGTCCGCGCGCCACGCCGGCTACGTCATCAAGCTGCTCGCGGTGTGCGAGCGACTGGCGGCCGCCGAAGGCGAGGCGAGCGAGTCGATCTCGGTGCGCGTCTACCCCGCACTGGTCGAGCGGTCGCACCCCCTCGCGAGCGTCCACGGCGCGAACAACGCCGTGTTCGTGCAGGCCGAGGCCGCCGGCGACCTGATGTTCTACGGTGCCGGCGCCGGCGGCGTGCAGACGGCCTCCGCCGTGCTGGGCGACGTCGTCTCGGCCGCGCGCCGGCACATCGCCGGGGGCGTGGGTGTGGGCGAATCCACGCGCGCCAACCTCCCCACCGTGCCGATCGGTCGCGTCATCACGCGCTATCAGATCACGCTCGAGGTCGACGATCAGCCGGGCGTGCTCGCCACGGTGGCCGGCATCCTCAGCGAGGGGCGCGTGTCGATCGCGACCGTCGAGCAGACCGTCATCGAGCCGGATGCCGACTCCGCCGCCGGCGGATCGGCGCGTCTGGTCATCGGAACACATCAGGCCCGCGAGCAAGACCTGAGCGAGACCGTCCAGCGTCTCGCCGCGAGCGGCGTCGTCGAGCGCGTGGTCTCCGTACTGCGCGTGGAAGGGAACTGACATGGCACACGTCTGGCGCGGAGTCCTCCGCGAGTACGCCGACCGGCTGGGCGTCACCGACACCTCCACCGTCGTGACGCTCGGCGAGGGCGGGACGCCCCTCATCCCGGCACCCGCTCTTTCGCGCCGCACCGGCGCCGACGTGTGGGTGAAGTTCGAGGGGATGAACCCCACCGGGTCGTTCAAGGACCGCGGCATGACCGTCGCGCTCTCGCGCGCCGTCGAGCACGGCGCCAAGGCCGTCATCTGCGCCTCGACCGGCAACACCTCGGCCTCGGCGGCGGCCTATGCGGCCCACGCGGGCATCACCGCCGCGGTGCTCGTTCCCGAGGGCAAGATCGCGATGGGCAAGCTCAGCCAGGCCGTCGCGCACAACGGCCGTCTGATCCAGATCCGCGGGAACTTCGACGACTGCCTCGAGATCGCGCGCGAGCTCGCCGACCACTACCCGGTGCACCTGGTCAACTCCGTCAACCCCGACCGCATCGAGGGGCAGAAGACCGCGGCGTACGAGGTCGTCGAGCAGCTGGGCGACGCCCCCGACTTCCACTTCATCCCCGTCGGCAACGCCGGGAACTACACCGCCTACTCGCGCGGCTACCGCGAAGAGGCCGACCGTGGCGTCGCGACGCGCGTGCCGCGCATGTTCGGTTTCCAGGCCGCCGGTTCTGCGCCGCTCGTGCGCGGCGAGGTCGTGAAGAACCCCGAGACGATCGCCAGCGCGATCCGCATCGGCAACCCCGCGTCGTGGAACCTCGCCCTCGAGGCCCGGGATGCCACCGACGGCTGGTTCGGCGCGATCGACGACGACCGCATCCTCGCGGCGCAGAAGATCCTCGCGGGTGAGGTCGGCGTGTTCGTCGAGCCCGCCTCGGCCATCAGCGTCGCCGGTCTGCTCGACCGGGCCGAGGCCGGTGTCGTCCCCGCCGGAGCAAAGGTCGTGCTGACCGTCACCGGCCACGGCCTGAAAGACCCCCAGTGGGCGTTGCGCCAGGCCGACGGCAGCGAGGTCCAGCCGACCGTCGTCGACGCGACCACCTCGGAGGTCGCCTCGGTCCTCGACCTGAAGCCGGTGGCCGAGTGACCGCAGCCCTCGGGCGCCGTGTCGCGGTCCGTGTGCCGGCGACCAGCGCCAACCTCGGTCCGGGTTTCGACACCCTCGGACTCGCGTTGAGCGTGTACGACGAGCTGACCGTCGAGGCGCTCGAGCCCGGTCGCCTCGAGATCGAGGTCACCGGGGAGGGCACGGCCGACGTGCCGCGCGACGCATCGCACCTCGTGGTGCGCGCGATCGCGCACACCTACGCGTCGGTCGGGCGCGAGCTCCCGGGTCTGCGTCTGGTGGCGCACAACGTCATCCCGCACGGGCGCGGAATGGGTTCGTCGGGAGCGGCGGTCGTGTCCGGCATCCTCGCCGCGAAGGGGCTGCTGGACGGCGAGGTCGAATTCAGCGACGTCGACCTGCTGCGCCTGGCGACCGAGATGGAGGGGCATCCCGACAACGTCGCTCCGGGCCTCTTCGGCGGTCTGACGATCGCGTGGATGGATGCCACGGGACCGCAGCACAAGCAGCTCATCGTGCACCGCGGCGTCGCACCGCTGGTGCTCGTGCCGAGCTTCACGATGTCGACGGCGGTGGCGCGGAGCCTGCAGCCGCTGCAGGTGCCGCGGGAGGACGCGGTGTTCAACGTCTCGCGTTCGGCCCTCTTGATCGCGGCGATGACCCAGAGTCCGGAACTGCTGATGGCGGCGACCGAGGACAAGCTGCACCAGAACTATCGAGCGCAGGCCATGCCCGAAACCGATCGCTTGGTGCGCGCGTTGCGGGCCGAGGGGTACGCCGCCGTCGTCTCCGGTGCCGGGCCGAGCGTCCTCGTGCTCGCCGACGGGCCGGGTCAGCGCGTGGCCGCGGCGGAGCTTACCGCATCCGTCGTCGACACCCCGTGGCAGGCGCTCATGCTCGCCGTGGACGTCAAGGGTGGTACAGTGAAGCGCGCAGAGGGTTCCGCCTAGCACGCGAATCTGAGCCTCTGCACCACCTGCGAAATCCGCAACAAATCGCGTACCCGGTCTCGGCTGCAGTCTCCCGAACCGCTGGTGTGAGTCGTCGCCTGCGCTCTGCAGCGATACCCCGCGATCTGACCATGTTTCATTTCTGAGGAGCACTCGTGGAGTCCATCTCCGAGACCCAGCCCGTTGACGCGCTCGAGGGCGCCGAGAACCCGACCGAGGAGCAGTCCGCCGCTCCCGCCGACGACACACTGTTCGACACCCCCGTCGAGGCCGAGGGCGACGCCGTCCCGGCTGCGGAGGAGTCGGCAGCCGCCGAGACGCCGGAAGCCGAGACCGACGCCCCCGCGGATGACGCCGTGGCAGCCGACGCGCCGTCGACCACCGATGAGCCGGCCGCCGAGGAGGCCCCCGCCGACGGTGCATCCGCCGCCGACGCCGCCCCTGCGGACGAGGAGCCCACCCCGGCCGTGGAGCCCGCCGCCGAGGAAGCCGCGGCCGCCCCGGCCACCGAAGAGTCCACGGCCGCCCCGGCCGAGCAGCCCGCAGCCGAAGAGGCCCCCGCCAAGCCGGCGCGCGCGCCCCGCAAGCGCGCTCCGCGCCGCGCCAAGAGCGCTCCCGCCGAGGAGAGCCCCGCCGAGTCGCCCGCCGATGCGGCACCCGCCGATGCGGCCACCTCTGACGCTCCAGCCGAGACGCCCGCACCCGCCGCCGAAGACGCCCCCGCCCTCGACGCTGCGGCCGAGGCACCCGCGGACGACGCGACCGCCGCCGAAGCCACCGATGCCTCCGCCGAGGCCACCGATGCCTCCGCCGAGGCCGACGCCGAGACGAACGGCGAGTCGACGGCATCCGGTGCCGACAACGACGGCGCCGAGGAGTCGTCCGAGACCCCGTCGCGCAGCCGCAGCCGGAGCCGCTCACGCAATCGCAACCGCAACAAGTCCGACAACGCCGACGCCGCGGCTCCTGCTCCGGCCGCCACGGCCGAGGAGCCCGAGGCCCCCGCGCAGAACGGTCAGCAGGCCCAGCAGCAGAACCAGGCGGGCGGTCGCAACCGGCAGCGCAACAAGCGTCGCGGCCAGGCGACGACCGGCGACGAGTTCGAGAGCGAGATCGGCGAGGACGACGTCCTGATCCCGATCGCAGGCATCCTCGACGTCCTGGACAACTACGCCTTCGTCCGCACGACCGGCTACCTCCCCGGTCCGAGCGACGTGTACGTGTCGCTGGGTCAGGTCAAGAAGTACAACCTGCGCAAGGGCGACGCGGTCGTCGGCAGCATCAAGCAGCCGCGCGAGGGCGAGCAGTCCAGCCGCCAGAAGTACAACGCGCTGGTGAAGGTCGACTCGATCAACGGTCTGTCCGTCGAGGACGCCGCCGCCCGCGTCGAGTTCGGCAAGCTGACGCCGCTGTACCCGCAGGAGCGCCTCCGCATGGAGACCGCTCCCGAGAAGCTCACGCAGCGTCTGATCGACCTGGTCGCCCCGGTCGGCAAGGGCCAGCGCGGACTCATCGTCGCGCCGCCGAAGGCGGGCAAGACGATCGTGCTGCAGCAGATCGCCAACGCGATCGCGCACAACAACCCCGAGGTCCACCTCATGGTCGTGCTCGTCGACGAGCGCCCCGAAGAGGTCACCGACATGCAGCGAACGGTCAAGGGCGAGGTCATCGCCTCGACGTTCGACCGTCCCGCGGAAGACCACACCACCGTCGCCGAGCTCGCCATCGAGCGGGCGAAGCGCCTGGTCGAACTCGGCCGCGACGTCGTCGTGCTGCTCGACTCGATCACGCGCCTGGGCCGGGCCTACAACCTCTCGGCGCCGACGTCGGGCCGCGTGCTCACCGGCGGTGTCGACGCCTCGGCGCTGTACCCGCCCAAGCGCTTCTTCGGCGCCGCGCGCAACATCGAGAACGGCGGATCGCTCACGATCCTCGCGACGGCCCTCGTCGAGACCGGCTCGAAGATGGACGACGTGATCTTCGAGGAGTTCAAGGGCACGGGCAACAGCGAACTGCGCCTGAACCGTCAGCTGGCGGACAAGCGCATCTTCCCCGCCGTCGACGTCAACGCGTCCTCCACGCGACGCGAAGAGATGCTGCTCTCGCCCGACGAGGTCAAGATCACCTGGAAGCTGCGGCGCGCCCTCGCGGGGCTCGATCCCCAGCAGGCACTCGAGGTCGTGCTCGGCAAGCTCAAGGAGACGCAGTCCAACGTCGAGTTCCTCGTCCAGATGCAGAAGTCGATCCCGGCTCCCGCGCGCGGAGACAACGGGCACGACAACGGCATCCGCTGAGCCGTGTCGGATTCCGGCATCCTCGAGTCCGTTCGCGGGCTGATCGACGAGCACCGGCAGGTCGAGCTCGAGCTGAACGACCCGGCCGTGCACGCCGATGCGGCACGCGCGAAGCGCGTCAACCGTCGCTACGCGGAACTCAACCGGATCGTGCACGCCTACGAGGCGTGGCAGTCCGCGTCGGACGACCTGGATGCCGCGCGCGAGCTCGCGCGTGAGGACGCCGCGTTCGCCGAGGAGGTCCCGGCGCTCGAGGAACGCCTCGACGAGAGCCAGGAGCGCCTGCGGCGGCTGCTGATCCCGCGCGACCCGGACGACGCCCGCGACGTGATCATGGAGATCAAGGCCGGCGAGGGCGGCGCCGAGAGCGCGCTGTTCGCCGCCGACCTGCTGCGGATGTATCTGCAGTACGCGGCGTCCATGGGGTGGAAGACCGAGCTCCTCGAGCGCAACGAGTCGGACCTCGGCGGATACAAGGACGTCCAGGTCGCGATCAAGGGATCCTCCAGCGACCCGGCGCAGGGCGTGTGGGCGCACCTGAAGTACGAGGGCGGCGTGCACCGCGTGCAGCGCGTGCCCGCGACCGAGTCGCAGGGGCGCATCCACACCTCGACGACGGGCGTGCTGGTGTTCCCCGAGGTCGACGAGCCGGAGGAGATCGCGATCGACCCCAACGATCTCAAGATCGACGTGTTCCGTTCCTCCGGCCCCGGGGGGCAGTCGGTGAACACGACCGACTCGGCGGTGCGCATCACGCACGTGCCCACGGGCATCGTCGTGTCGATGCAGAACGAGAAGTCGCAGCTGCAGAACCGCGAGGCGGGCATGCGCGTGCTCCGCGCCCGACTGCTCGCCCGGCAGCAGGAGGAGCGCGACGCGCAGGCCGCCGATGCGCGCCGTTCGCAGATCCGCGGGATGGACCGTTCGGAGCGCATCCGCACGTACAACTTCCCCGAGAACCGCATCGCCGACCACCGCACGGGGTACAAGGCCTACAACCTCGATCAGGTGATGGACGGCGCCCTCGGCCCGATCATCGAGTCGGCGATCACCGCCGACGAGGAGGCGCGGCTCGCGGCTCTGTCCGAGGGCTGAGCCCCCGGCATCCGCCCCTGTGCGGCCCGCACAACTCCGGCAGATTCGTCTGCGCTGGTGAGCAGGGCGGCGCGCGGGCCGGGTTTGCCGGAGTTGTGCGCGGGGCGGCAGGCCTGTGTGACCGCCGGGCTCAGGCGTCCCAGGACGGAGGGTGGGGGAGCGGCCCGCGGCGGGCCTCGAGCTCCGCGCCCAGCGACAGCAGGGTCGCTTCGCCACCGGGCCGCCCGACCAGCTGCACCGAGACCGGGTGGCCGGTGGCATCCGTGGTCACCGGCAGCGTGAGCGCGGGCAGCCCCGCGACATTGACGAAGCTGGAGTACGGCGCGTACTCGACCTGCATCGCGAACGTGCGTTCGGGGTCGTGCCCGGCGTACCAGCCGACGGGGCGCGGCGACTGCGCGAGCGCCGGGGTCAGGACGACGTCGAACGCGGAGAAGTCCGCGATCGTGCGTCGCTCGAACGCGCGCGCCGCGGTGAGGCCGCCGAGGAGTTCGAGCGCGGGCAGCTCCCGTCCCTCCCGCACCAGCCACGCCGTCAGCGGCTCGACGAGGGCCATGTCCGTGTCGCTCAGCGGGATCCTCGCCGCGCTGGCGCGCCACAGCACGCGGAACAACGCGGGATAGCCGAACGGATGCCAGTCGGCGTCGGTCACGGCGTGTCCCGCGTCGCTCAGCCATGCGGCGGCGGTGTCGAAGGACGCGCGGGCCGCAGGGTCGAGGGCGATGTCCTCGTCGTCGTCCCAGGGGGAGACGGTCGTGACGCCGACACGCAGGCCCGAAGCCCGTCGACGGGCGGCCTCGACGAACGGCCCGCGCCCCGGCGCTGCGGTGGCGTAGGTGAAAGGCGCCAGGCCCACGAGCGCGTCCAGGAGCAGCCCGGCATCCTCGACCGTCCGCGTGATCGGACCGGTCACGGACAGCCCGTCGGGGGAGTCGAACCCCGACCCGATGGGAAGGCGTCCGCGCGAGGGCTTCAGCCCCACGACCCCGACGGTCGCGGACGGGATACGGATGGATCCGCCGCCGTCCGACCCGACCGCGGCTGGAAGCAGGCCCGCGGCGACGGCGACCGCAGCCCCGCCACTCGATCCTCCGGCACCCGCCTCCGGCCGCCACGGATCGCGCGCGGGCGCGTGGATGAGCGGTTCGGTGAAGCCCGTCAGCCCGAACTCCGAGGTGCTCGTCTTCCCGACGTTGATCGCTCCCGCGGCGTCGAGGGCCGCGGCGAGGGGGTCGGATGCCGCGGGCACGACGTCCACGCGGGAGCGCGAGCCGTAGCGGGTCGCGACCCCCGCCCGCGCGACGAGATCCTTGTCGGCGAGCGGAACGCCCCACAGCGGACCGCGATCCGACGCGTCGGCGAGGTCCTGCGCGCGCAGGCGCGCGGCATCCGGTGTCACCTCCGCGAAGGCGCCGAGGCCGGCGAGACGGTCGATGCGCGCGAGGTAGTGCTCGACCAGGTCACGGGGGACCAGCGCCCCGTCGCGCAGAGCCGCGACCTGTGCGACGAGCGACAGGTCGTGCAGGCGCGTCATACCTCGAGCCTACGGCGTCGGGGCGATCGTCAGCCGGCGCGCCGACGCTCCGACGGGCCCACGGCATCGAGCGCGAGCATCTCCCGGGGTGACTGCCCGAGGTGCTGGCGGAAGGCGCGGTGGAGATGCGAGAGGTCGCTGAACCCCCACTTCGCCGCCAGGTGCGTCATCGTCACGCGGCCGTGCTCCGCGCGGAGCTCGTCCGCGCACGCCTGAACGCGCAGCCGCATGACGGTCTGGCCGTAGGTGAGGGGCTCGCTCTCGTACAGCTGATGGAGCTTGCGGACCGAGATGGCGAAGTGCCGTGCGATGGCGGCGGGAGACGTGTCGACGAAGCGGACATGGCGCTCGAGGTGGTGCTGGATGCTGCGACGCAGGGCCGCGTCACCCCCGGCGATGTCGGTGAGGGTCTCCACGGGGGAGGCGTTCGACAGCGCCGCCGTGAGCGCTGTGACGGCGTCGCCCACGGCATCCGCTTCGCTCGAGCTCATTCGGGCGGCCTGCGCCCACGAAGACCGCACGGTGTCGCCGATGACGGCGCCGAGGCCGCTCCCGGCGGAGAACGTGCGCGCGGTGGCGTCCGCCCGCAGGCGGTCCGAGATCGCGCCGGCGGGGATGCGGAACGAAACCGTGCGCCACGAATCGAGGTAGTCGAGCGAGAACGGGCGGGTCGCGTCGACGATCGAGAACGTGCCGGGGCCGGACATCGTGCGGCGCCCGTCCTGTGACACGACGCAGCGTCCGTCGAGCATGAGATTGAGGAAGACGACCTCGTCGTCGACGCGGCGCACCTCGTCGGAGCCGTGATGGATGATCTGCGGGCACGTGGAGATCTCGGCCCCGTTCGCCTGACCGAAGGGGCGGCTCTCGACGCGTCCCTTCAATCCGACCTGTCGCCAGTCGTCGCGGCTGTCGCGCTCCGCCGGTCGGAGCGGGGTGAAAGCCGCGCAGACGACTTCTCGCCAATACGCGTGCTGCTCCGCTGCAGGCTTCTCGCGTGTGTCCCACAGTTGCATGACGTACTCCTCGATGACGCCCCGGCGGGGCGGCGGGTGTCGACGAACACAGCAGAGCAGCGCCCTGTTTCCCTCGGCGGCGTCGCGTATGTCCTCGGGGTAACGAAGTCCTCACGGCACCCTCGCGTGCGCTCTCGTCCTCGCCGCGGTGCACGGGCATCCAATCTCCGGACGTTCCGGGGTTGCGACGCTACCCAGACCTTCACCCGATCGAACAGGAGCACACCCGTGGCCATCGACTTCACCCTCTCCGACGAGCAGCTCGGTCTCCGTCTGCAGGCGCGCGAGTTCGCCGAGACCGTCTTGAGCCAGGTCCCCGATGTGATCGCACCGATCCCCGACGCCCTCGAGCGGTTCCGCGCGCTGAAGCCCTTCTATCAGCAGATGGTGGATGCGGGCTTCGTCAAGGGACTCATCCCCGCCGAGAACGGCGGGCACCGCTTCAGCAACCTGCAGTTCGCGCTCGCCTGCGAGGAGCTTGCGCGCATCGAGATCAACACCCCGACCATCGTCCTCGGTACCGGTCTCGGCACGTTCCCGATCATCACGGCGGGAACGCCCGAGCAGAAGGAGCGCTTCCTCGCGCCCTTCGTCGACGGCAGCCCCGCTCTCGCGGCGATCGCCTTCACCGAGGCGGCGGGAGGTGCCAACTTCGACCACCCGGACCCCAAGTACGGTGTGCAGACCTTCGCCGTCCGGGACGGTGACGAGTGGGTCATCAACGGGCGGAAGGCGTACACCACCAACGCATCGGGCTGGGACGACGAGGGCGCCGACATCATCAGCGTCGTCTGCCGCATCGACGAGACGAAGCCGCCGGCCGAGTCGCTCGCGATCATCGTCGTCGAGAAGGGCACGCCGGGCGTCACGTTCTCCGGGATCATCGACACGATGGGTCACCTCGCGACCAACTCGCCCTACGTCGACTTCGTCGACGTCCGTGTGCCGATCGAGAACCTCATCGGCGCGCCCGGAGACGGTCTCGGATTGACCAAGGGCTCGTTCTCGTGGACGTGCTCGAGCATCGCCGCCGCCGCGGTGGGCAAGATGCGCCGCGCGTTCGAGATCGCGTACGACTTCGTCTCGACGGAGAAGCGCTCCGGCAGTGTGCCGGTGATCGACCATCAGAACGCCGGGTACATGCTTGCCGACATCAAGACGCGGATCGAGGTGGGCCGGTATTTCGCCTGGAAGGCCGCCGATCACTTCGACAAGACCGGGGGACTCGATCGCGAGCTGTCGAACATGTCGAAGATCTACAACTCGGAGCTCGCCGTGCAGACGGTCTACGACGCGATGCGCCTCGTGGGGGTGGACTCCTACGGCGACCGCGTCCCGCTCGGCGACATCATGCAGGACGTGCTGTGCTTGCCGGTGTACGACGGCGGCAACATGGGCGTGCGGCGTCGCCACCTGCACGAGATGCTCCGCACCCCCGGGTACGACCACTTGGCCGCGGCGGAGAACCGTCTGTCGGTCTGAGCGAGCCGCCCTCGCGCGGGTCCGTGGCGATGGCGGGCCCGCGCGGGGGTGTTCAGATCCAGTACTCGGGCGCCGTGAGAAGCGCCCGGGTGTCCTCGTCGGTCCGCCGTGCCCGCGGTTGTGCGGGGACTCCGACCAGGACGCTCTCGGGTGGGGCGTCGCGCGTGACGACCGCGTTCGCGCCGACGAGGCTGTGCGCGCCGATCGTGATCGGGCCCAGGATCTTCGCACCGGCCCCTACGGCCACGCCGTCATGGAGCGTCGGGTGGCGTTTGCCGCCCTCCCGCTGTCGGCCGCCGAGGGTGACTCCGTGGTACAGCATCACGTCGTCGCCGACCTCCGCCGTCTCGCCGATGACGACCCCCATGCCGTGGTCGATGAAGAAGCGTCGTCCGATCGTCGCGCCGGGGTGGATCTCGATGCCCGTGAGCCATCGCGCGACCTGCGAGATCGCGCGTGCCGGGAACCGGAACCCTCGCACCCACAGGCCATGAGCCACGCGATAGGCCCAGACCGCGTGCAGGCCCGGGTACAGCAGAGCGATCTCCAGACCGCCGCGCGCCGCCGGGTCACGGAACTTCGCCGCCGCGACATCCTCGCGGATACGGGAGAGGACCCCCACGTCAGTTGTCGCGGAGGTCTTCGTACAGAGCGGTGGACAGGTAGCGCTCGCCGTACGAGGGGATGATCACGACGATGTTCTTGCCCTCGGCCTCGGGGCGACGCGCGATCTCGAGGGCGGCCCAGATCGCGGCGCCGGAGGACATGCCGACGAGGATGCCGTCCTTGGCCGCCGTCTCGCGGGCGAGGCGGATGGCGTCGTCGAACTCGACGTCGATGACCTCGTCGATGATGTCGCGGTCCAGGATCGCCGGGACGAAGTTCGGGCCGATGCCCTGGATCTTGTGGGGACCGGGGTGGCCCTTGGTGAGGATGGGGGAGTCGGCCGGTTCGACGGCCACGACCTTGACGCCGGGGACGCGCTCCTTGAGCACCTGCCCGACGCCGGTGATGGTGCCGCCCGTGCCGATGCCCGCGACGAAATAGTCGACCTTGCCGTCGGTGTCGCGCAGGATCTCCTCGGCGGTCGTCTTGCGGTGGATGGCCGGGTTCGCCTCGTTCTCGAACTGGCGCGCCCACACGGCACCGGGCGTCTCGGCGACGATGCGCTTGGCCTCGTCGACCGCGAACGACATGCCCTTGGTGGGGTCGGTGAGCACGAGCTCGGCACCGAACGCCCGCAGCAGGACGCGGCGCTCCTTCGACATGGAAGCGGGCATGGTGAGGATGACCTTGTATCCGCGGGCCGCGCCGACCATCGCGAGGGCGATGCCGGTGTTGCCGCTCGTGGACTCCACGATCGTCCCGCCCGGCTTGAGCTCGCCCGACGCCTCGGCGGCGTCCACGATCGCGATGCCGAGACGGTCCTTGACGCTCGAGGCGGGGTTGTAGAACTCGAGCTTGGCCAGGATCTGGCCCCCGGCGCCCTCCGCGACACGGTTGAGCCGCACCAGAGGCGTGTCGCCGAACGCGGAGGTGATGTCGGAGTGGATGCCGGGCATGGCTCGCCTTTCGCCGGAGGTCGGATCGCGACAATCCTAGGCGAGCGGCGGAGGACGGGATCGGTGTGTGACGTCGCGCGACTAGGCTCGACTCCCGTCATGCCCGAGACCTTCTCCTCCGCGCGTTCCTCCGTCGCCGACGCCGTCCGCGACACCGCCGCGCGCTTCGCGTCCGCCGGGATCCCCGACCCGTTGGTGGATGCCGAGCTGCTCCTCGCCCACGTCCTCTCGACGTCGCGGGGAGGCGTGCAGGCGGCTGCGATCCGTGGCGACCGACTCGCGGACACCGCCGCTGCGGCGCTGGCGCCGCTGGTGGATCGTCGCTGCGCGCGCGAGCCGCTGCAGCACCTCACCGGACTCGCGCCGTTCCGCTCGATGGAGCTGGCCGTCGGCCCCGGCGTCTTCGTCCCGCGGCCCGAGACGGAGATGGTGGCGCAGCTCGCCATCGACGCCCTCGGGGCATCGGCATCCGCCTCCCCGGTCGCCGTCGACCTCGGCACCGGCAGTGCCGCGATCGCCCTCGCCCTGGCGACGGAGGTTCCGCATGCCCGGGTCTTCGCCGCCGAGAACTCCGTCGAGGCATTCATCTGGGCGAAGGAGAACGTCGCCCGCATCGGTGCCGAGAACGTGACGCTCGCGTTCGTCGACCTCGCCGACGCGTTCCCCGAACTCGACGGCACCGTCTCGGTCGTGGCTTCCAACCCTCCCTACGTCCCGGACGACGCGATCCCGCGCGACCCCGAGGTGCGACGCTACGACCCGCCGGCGGCGCTGTACGGCGGACCCGACGGGCTGGATGCCGTGCGTGTGCTGAGCCGGGTGGGTCTGCGCCTGGCCCATCCCGGTGGCACGATCGTGATCGAGCACGGCGAGTGGCAGGGCGCGGCGATCCGCGACATCCTCACCGCCGACGGGTGGCGTGCGGCGGCGACCCATCCCGACCTGACAACACGCGACCGCGCCACCACCGCGATCCGGCCCTGACGGCGCGACGCGCGCGGCGTCGGTAGACTGTCGCGCGACATGTCACCCGTCTACGACTGCCGTGACGAGTCGCAGCTGCTCTCCGGGATGCGCCACGCGCGCCAGGCGATCGGTCGAGGCGAACTCGTCGTGCTCCCCACCGACACCGTCTACGGAATCGCCGCGGACGCGTTCAACGCGCGCGCCGTCGCGGGCCTGCTCGAAGCGAAGGGGCGCGGACGTCAGCAGCCGCCGCCCGTCCTGGTGCCCGGTGTCGGCACGCTCCGTGCGCTCGTCGCGGAGGTGCCCCCGGCCGTCGACGATCTCGTGCATGCCTTCTGGCCGGGCGGCCTGACCATCGTGCTGCCGGCCCAGCCCTCGCTGTCCTGGGACCTCGGGGACACGCACGGCACGGTCGCCGTCCGCATGCCCGCGCAGAACCTCACGCTCGAGCTGCTCGAGGAGACCGGTCCGCTGGCTGTCTCCAGCGCCAACCGCACGGGCATGCCCGCGGCGGTGGGCATCGACGAAGCCCGCGACATGCTCGGCGACAGCGTCGCGGTCTACCTCGACGCCGGTCCCAGCGAGTGGGGCTTCGCCTCGACCATCGTCGACGCGACCACGCTCGTCGGCGGCGCCGAGCCCCGCGTACGGGTCCTTCGCGAGGGCACGATCTCCCGCGCGCAGCTACGCGAGGTCCTCGGCGACCTGCTGGAGCCCGATCCCGAGACGCCGTCGGCCTCCGTCACGGCGGCCCCGGATGCCGAGGCCCCCGGGCCGTGACCCAGTACCTCCTCACCATCCTGTTCACGGCGGCGGTGACTCTTGCGCTGTCGTGGGTGGTGTGGAAGCTCGCGCTGCGGTTCCGGCTCTATCCCGGCATCCGGGATCGCGACGTGCATACGACGCCCACGCCGCGTCTGGGCGGGGTCGCCATGTTCCTCGGTGTGGTCGCAGCCTTCGCCCTGTCGAGCCGCAATCCCTACTTCGCCATCTTCTGGACCGACCCCGGCCCGGTCCTCGCGCTCCTGGGTGCGGTGCTGTTGATCGTGATCGTCGGCGTGGTCGACGATCTCTGGGATCTCGACTGGATGATCAAGCTGGGCGCACAGTTCGTCGCGGCCGGCGTCATCGCCTGGTTCGGACAGCTGCAGATCCTGTCGCTGCCGATCGGTGCTCTGACGGTCGGATCGAGCTGGGTGAGTTTCCTGCTCACGGTGTTCGCCCTGGTGGTCGTCATGAACGCCGTCAACTTCATCGATGGGCTCAACGGGCTCGTCGCGGGGGTGTGCCTGATAGCCAACGGGGTCTTCTTCGCGTACTCCTACCTGCTGGTGCGCGACACCGGCGCCAGTACGTACTTCAACCTCGCCTCGTTCATCGCCGCGGTCCTCGTGGGGGCATGTCTCGGGTTCCTCCCGATGAACTGGACGCCCGCGAAGCTCTTCATGGGCGATGCGGGGGCTCTCATGCTCGGCCTCCTCATGGCCAGCTCCGCCATCGCGATCACCGGTCAGCTCGATCCCGCGGTGCTCGACCCCGAGAAGATCGGCCGCTCGCAGCTTCTGGGTGCCTTCATCCCCATCCTGTTGCCCGTGGTCATCGTGCTGCTGCCATTGCTCGACTTCGGTCTCGCGGTGATCCGGCGCCAGTGGGCGGGGAAGTCGCCGTTCTCGCCCGATCGCAAGCACCTGCACCACCGGATGCTCGACATGGGGCATTCCGACCGGGATGCCGTCCTCATCTTCTACAGCTGGACCGCGGTCGTGAGCCTGGCGGTTCTGCTGATGTACATCGGTACTCAGCAGAGCTGGCCCGGCGACTACGCGATCGGCATCGCTTTCGGCATCGTGGGCGTCGTCGCCTGCATCGTGCTCACCCTGCTTCCGTCGCGGCGCCTCGTGCGCCGCCCTGCCCCCGAGGAGTCCCCATGACCACCCCCGTCTCCAGTACCCCGGTGCTCCGCGCCGCTCTGGTCTGGTCGGCCGTCGTCACCGTCGTCGTCCTCGTCGGCGCCGTGATCGTCGGCGCCCTCGTCGCGGGTGTCAACGGCGCGTGGAGCGGGGGAGTGGGCGCCGCGGTCGGGGCGATCTTCCCGGCGCTGACGGCGATCAGCATCCTGGTCGCCAACCGCTTCTACGGACACCCCGCCTGGTTGCAGATCTTCTTCGGCGTCGTGCTCGGCGGATGGTTGCTGAAGTTCGTCCTGGTGATCGTCGCCTTCCTGTTCCTTCTGCGGATGGACTGGGTCGTCGCGCCGGTGTTCTTCTTCGCGCTCCTCGCCACCGCCGTCGCCTCGCTCGTCGTCGACGTCGTCGTGATCTCACGCATGCGTCTTCCCGCGGTATCCGACACCGTTCTCCCGGAACGGAGCTCGCCCGATGAGGTCTGACCACGTCCCGATGCCGCGATTCCCGGGATCTTTGCTAAGGTGGTCCTACGCACCTCGGCCGGTGTGCGGCGGTAACGCCGAGGCCCCGGGGAGAGCCGTTTCCCACCCTCCCCGAACCGCTTCATCCCGGTTCGAGAAGCTGGAGCCACCCCGTTGACTCAGGCGAATACGATCGCGCACGCTGCTGACGCGCCCTACTTCTCCCCGCCCTCCATCTCGGACTTCTTCCCGCCCGAGCTGCTGTTCGCAGGCACGCCCTTCGCGATCACGCGCATCACTCTGGTGCAGCTGCTCGCGACGGCGGTCATGGTCTTGATCATCGTGCTCGGCACGCGTCGTCTGACCGTCGTGCCCGGACGCTTCCAGAGCGTCATCGAGCTCGGGTTCGGGTTCATCCGCGAGCAGATCGCCTTCCAGGTGCTCGGCGAGAAAGACGGCAAGCGCTTCCTGCCGCTGCTCACGGCGATGTTCCTCACGATCCTCGCGCTCAACCTCACCGGTGTGATCCCGTTCCTGAACATTCCGGGAACCTCGGTCGCGGGCGCCCCGCTGGTGTTCGCCCTCACGGCGTACGTCGCGTTCGTCTACGCCGGTATCCGGCGCCACGGGTTCGGCCACTTCCTGAAGAACTCGCTCGTTCCCAGCGGCGTTCCCGTCTACCTCGTGCCGATCATCGCGATCGTCGAGTTGATCTCGGTCTTCATCGCCCGGCCGGTGTCGCTGTTCCTGCGACTCCTGCTGAACATGATCGTCGGCCACCTCATGCTGGTGCTGTTCTTCTCGGCGACCAACTTCTTCTTCTTCAGCTTCAACTGGCTGACCCCGCTGGCGGCAGGAACCCTCACGCTCGGGCTCGCGTTCACTCTCTTCGAGGTGTTCGTCGCGCTCCTGCAGGCCTACGTCTTCACCATCCTCACCGCGGTCTACATCCAGCTCGCGGTGGCGGAAGAGCACTGACGGGCAGCCGACCGGCTGTTCGCCCAACGAAAGGAAACCCTCAGTGGACGCAACGACGATTCTCGCTCAGGTCACGGGCAACATCGCGACCGTGGGCTACGGTCTCGCTGCCATCGGCCCGGCCATCGGTCTCGGCATCATGATCGGCAAGACCATCGAGTCGACCGCCCGTCAGCCCGAGCTCGCCGGTCGCCTGCAGACCACCATGTTCATCGGTGTCGCCTTCATCGAGATCCTCGCGCTGATCGGCATCGCCACGCCCTTCATCTTCGGCGCGCTCTGATCCGCCCGATCCACGAGTAAGGAGACAGGATGCTTAACGCTCTTGTCACGGTCGCTGCCGAAGAGGGCCACAGCAGCGGGAACCCGCTTCTGCCGGCCGTCTACGACATCACCTGGTCGCTGGTCTGCTTCGTCATCATCGCGGCGGTCGTGTGGTTCTACGCGCTCCCGCGCATCGGCGCGGTGCTCGACAAGCGCAGCACGGCCATCGAGGGCAACATCGCCAAGGCCGATGAGGCTCAGCGCAAGGCCGAGGCCGCGCTCGAGGAGTACACCGCTCAGCTCGCCGCGGCCCGCAAGGAAGCCGGCGAGATCCGCGAAGCCGCGCGCGAAGACGGTCGCAAGATCGTTCTCGAGGCCAAGGAGACCGCGGCCGCCGAGGCGGCACGAGTCACCGCTGCCGCGCACACGCAGATCGAAGCCGAGCGTCAGACCGCTCTGGTCTCGCTGCGTGCCGAGGTCGGAACCCTCGCGGTCGACCTGGCCGGCAACGTGATCGGTGAGACGCTCTCCGACGACGCGAAGGCTCAGGCTGTTGTCGACCGCTTCCTCGCCGAGCTCGAGGCATCCGAGAAGGCGGCGCAGTAATGGGCAGCGCGACCACTCAGGCGCGGACCGCGACGGCGGAGGCGCTCACCGCGGCGTCCGGTGTCGATTTCGACGTCGCCCGCGAGCTGTTCGCGGCCGTCGGCGCCGTGCGCGGATCGGCGCAGCTGAGAGGCGCGCTGTCCGACCCGTCGGCGCCGGCGTCGGCGCGCGCCGCGCTGGTGTCGGCCGTCTTCGGCTCCACGTACCGCGAAGCGACCGTCGCCCTCTTGCGGGGTGCGGCCCAGCAGCGCTGGTCGTCTGCATCGGAGTTCGTGGACGGACTCGAAGAACTCGCCGTCCGCGCCGCGGCCGTCGCGGACTCGTCCGTCGACATCGAGGGTGAGCTGTTCCAGTTCTCCCGGACGGTCGCGTCGAACGGCGAACTCGAGCTGGCTCTGGGTGCACGTCTGGGTGACTCGTCCGCGAAGGCGTCGCTCGTGTCGACGCTTCTCGACGGGCGCACGAGCGCCGCGACCGCGCTCATCGTCTCTTCGCTCGTGCTGAACGCGCACGGACGCCGCGTCCGCGCGCTGCTGCGCCGGGCCTCGGCGATCGTCGCCGATCAGCGCTCCAGCATCGTGGCGACCGTGTACGCGGCGGCGCCGCTGCAGCCCGAGCAGCAGACCCGTCTCCAGAACGCGCTCAGCGCGCGTTACGGATCCGCGGTCGTCCTGAACACCGTCATCGACCCGACGGTGGTCGGCGGACTGCGCGTGCAGGTCGCCGACGACGTCATCGACGCGAGCGTGTCCTCACGTCTCGCCGACCTGCGCCAGCGCATCGCAGGCTAAGACTTTGCCGCCCGAGCGGGTGGAGATCTGGGGGCTCGCGCCCCACGAACGAAGGAAGACAATGGCAGAACTCTCTATCAGCCCCGACGTCATCCGTGACGCGCTGAAGGACTTCGTCAACGCCTACGAGCCGACGGGCGCGGGTGCGACCGAGGTCGGCCATGTCGTCGACGCGGCCGACGGCATCGCCCACGTCGAGGGACTGCCCGGCGTCATGGCGAACGAACTCATCCGCTTCGCGAACGGCACCCTGGGTCTGGCTCAGAACCTCGACGAGCACGAGATCGGCGTCGTCGTCCTCGGCGAATTCTCCGGCATCGAAGAGGGCCAGAGCGTCACGCGCACGGGCGAGGTCCTCTCGGTGGGCGTCGGCGACGGCTACCTCGGCCGTGTCGTCGACCCGCTCGGCAACCCGATCGACGGTCTCGGCGAGATCGCGACCGAGGGGCGTCGTGCCCTCGAGCTGCAGGCGCCCGGCGTCATGCAGCGCAAGAGCGTGCACGAGCCGCTGCAGACCGGCATCAAGGCCATCGACGCGATGATCCCCGTCGGCCGTGGTCAGCGTCAGCTGATCATCGGTGACCGCCAGACGGGCAAGACGGCGATCGCGATCGACACGATCATCAACCAGAAGGCCAACTGGGAGTCCGGCGACGTCAACAAGCAGGTTCGCTGCATCTACGTCGCCATCGGCCAGAAGGGTTCGACGATCGCCTCGGTCAAGGGCGCTCTCGAGGACGCCGGCGCGATGGAGTACACGACGATCGTCGCCGCTCCCGCGTCCGACCCGGCCGGTTTCAAGTACCTCGCCCCCTACACGGGTTCGGCGATCGGTCAGCACTGGATGTACGGCGGCAAGCACGTCCTGATCATCTTCGACGACCTGTCGAAGCAGGCCGAGGCCTACCGCGCCGTGTCCCTCCTCCTGCGTCGTCCGCCGGGCCGCGAGGCGTACCCCGGTGACGTCTTCTACCTCCACTCGCGTCTGCTCGAGCGTTGCGCGAAGCTGTCCGACGAGCTCGGCGCCGGCTCGATGACGGGTCTTCCGATCATCGAGACCAAGGCGAACGACGTCTCGGCGTACATCCCGACCAACGTGATCTCCATCACCGACGGCCAGATCTTCCTCCAGTCCGACCTGTTCAACGCCAACCAGCGCCCCGCTGTCGACGTGGGTATCTCGGTGTCTCGCGTGGGTGGCGACGCTCAGGTGAAGTCGATCAAGAAGGTCTCGGGCACGCTGAAGCTCGAGCTCGCGCAGTACCGCTCGCTCGAGGCGTTCGCGATGTTCGCGAGCGATCTCGACGCCGCCTCGCGTCGTCAGCTCGCCCGTGGTGCGCGCCTGACCGAGCTCCTCAAGCAGCCGCAGTACTCGCCGTACCCGGTGGAGGAGCAGGTCGTCTCGATCTGGGCCGGTACCAACGGCAAGCTGGACACCATCGAGGTTTCCGACGTGCTGCGCTTCGAGCGCGAGCTGCTGGACTACCTCCGTCGCAACTCCACGGTTCTCGACACGCTGCGCGAGACCAACGTGCTGGGTGACGACACGGTGGCGGAGCTCGACAAGAAGATCGACGAGTTCATCCTCGAATTCCAGCCGGGTGCTGACGAGGGTGTCGTCGGGGCCGAGCACGTCGACGCGGCCGAGGCCGACGACGTCAACCAGGAGCGAATCGTCAAGGGCCGTCGCTAACAGCGACGACACGAGAACGGAATCATGGGCGCACAACTGCGGGTCTACAAGCAGAAGATCAGTTCTGCTCAGACGACCAAGAAGATCACGAAGGCGATGGAGCTCATCGCGGCCTCGCGCATCCAGAAGGCGATGGCGCGTGTGCGCGCGGCATCGCCCTTCGCGCGGGCTGTGACGAGCGCCGTCTCCGCGGTGGCCACGCACTCCTCGATCGACCACCCGCTCACGACCGAGCGCGAGAACATCCGCCGTTCGGCCGTGGTGATCTTCACCTCCGACCGCGGCCTCGCCGGCGCGTTCAACTCTCAGATCCTCCGCGAGGGTCTGGAGCTGGCGGAGCTCCTGCGGACGCAGGGCAAGGAGGTCGTGTTCTACCTCGTCGGACGCAAGTCCGTCGGTTACTTCCAGTTCCGCCGGATGGCGAGCGCCGCGCAGTGGACGGGTGACACCGACACTCCGCAGTTCTCCACCGCCGAGGAGATCTCGGATGCGGTTCTCGAGGCCTACCGTGCCGGGGGAGAGAACGAGGGCGTCGACGAGATCTACCTCGTGTACAACCGCTTCGTCAGCATGATGACGCAGTCGCCCGAGTCGGTTCGTCTGCTGCCGCTCGAGGTGCTCGAGGCCGACGAGGCGCCCGCGCACGCGGAGCTCTACCCGCTCTACGAGTTCGAGCCCGACGCGGAGACCGTCCTGGACGCGCTCCTGCCGGTGTACGTGCAGAGCCGCATCTTCAACGCTCTTCTCCAGTCGTCGGCGGCCAAGCACGCCGCGACGCAGAAGGCCATGAAGTCGGCCAGCGACAACGCCGACAAGCTCATCACCGACTACACCCGCCTGCGCAACAACGCGCGTCAGGCGGAGATCACGCAGCAGATCGCCGAGATCGTCGGCGGCGCCGATGCCCTGGCATCCGGCAAGTAAGTTCCCAAGGAGAGAAGAAGCCATGAGCCTCACCGCCGAGAAGACCGACGCGGCTGTCGTCGGCCGCGTCGCGCGTGTCACCGGGCCCGTCGTCGACATCGAGTTCCCGCACGACGCGATCCCCGAGATCTACAACGCGCTGAAGACCACGATCACCATCGGTGACGAGTCGACCGAGATCACGCTCGAGGTCGCTCAGCACCTCGGTGACGACCTCGTTCGCGCGATCGCCCTGAAGCCCACGGACGGCATCGTCCGCGGCCAGGAGGTGCGTGACACCGGCGGCCCGATCTCGGTCCCCGTCGGCGATGTCACCAAGGGGAAGGTGTTCGACGTCACGGGCGAGGTGCTCAACGGCGCCCCGGGCGAGACGATCGAGGTCACCGAGCGCTGGGGTATCCACCGCAAGGCGCCGAGCTTCGACCAGCTCGAGTCCAAGACCCAGATGTTCGAAACGGGCATCAAGGTCATCGACCTCCTGACCCCCTACGTCCAGGGTGGAAAGATCGGTCTGTTCGGTGGCGCCGGTGTCGGCAAGACCGTCCTCATCCAGGAGATGATCCAGCGCGTCGCGCAGGACCACGGTGGTGTCTCGGTGTTCGCCGGTGTCGGCGAGCGCACCCGTGAGGGTAACGACCTCATCCACGAGATGGAGGAGGCGGGCGTCTTCGACAAGACGGCGCTCGTGTTCGGCCAGATGGACGAGCCGCCGGGGACGCGTCTTCGCGTGGCCCTTTCGGCGCTGACGATGGCGGAGTACTTCCGCGACGTGCAGAAGCAGGACGTGCTGCTGTTCATCGACAACATCTTCCGCTTCACGCAGGCCGGTTCCGAGGTGTCGACGCTGCTCGGCCGCATGCCCTCCGCCGTGGGCTACCAGCCCAACCTCGCCGACGAGATGGGTGTGCTCCAGGAGCGCATCACCTCCACGCGTGGTCACTCGATCACGTCGCTGCAGGCGATCTACGTCCCCGCCGACGACTACACCGACCCGGCTCCGGCGACGACGTTCGCCCACCTGGATGCCACGACCGAGCTCTCGCGTGAGATCGCGTCGAAGGGTCTGTACCCCGCCGTCGACCCGCTCAGCTCCACGAGCCGCATCCTCGACCCGCGGTACATCGGTGCCGACCACTACCGCGTCGCCACCGCCGTGAAGCAGATCCTGCAGAAGAACAAGGAACTGCAGGAGATCATCGCGATCCTCGGTGTCGACGAGCTCTCCGAGGAAGACAAGATCGTCGTGTCGCGTGCGCGTCGTATCCAGCAGTTCCTCTCGCAGAACACCTACATGGCGAAGAAGTTCACCGGTGTCGAGGGCTCCACGGTCCCGATCAAGGAGACGATCGAGTCCTTCGACGCGATCGTCAAGGGCGACTTCGACCACGTGGCCGAGCAGGCGTTCTTCAACGTCGGTGGTATCGCCGACGTGGAAGCCAAGTGGGCGCAGATCCAGAAGGAGAACGGCTGACATGCCGCTGCGCGTGAACCTCGTCTCGGCCGACGCCGAGGTCTGGACCGGAGAGGCGTCGCTCGTCGTCGCCAAGACGGTCGAGGGCGAGATCGGCATCATGCAGGGCCACGAGCCGGTGCTCGCCATCCTCGCCCAGGGTGAGGTGCGCATCACCGGCGTCGATGGGAACAAGATCCTCGCGAACGCGCAGGACGGCTTCCTCTCGATGGCGGACGATGAGCTGACGATCGTCGCCGGTCACGCGGCCCTCGTCTCCTGACGCCTTCTTCTCCACGACGCGCGTCGTCCGGTTCGCCGGGCGGCGCGCGTCGTTCGTCCCCCCCCGAGGTCGCATGCTCGTTCTCCTGCCCCCTTCCGAGACCAAACGTCCCGGCGGTCACGGCGCGCCGCTGGATCTGGGTGCGCTCGCCCTGCCGCCCTTGCGCGGACCGCGCGACCGGGTGGTGGACGCGCTCGTGGCGCTCAGCGCGGACGAGGAGGCATCCGTTCGTGTGCTCAAACTCGGCGCACGTCGCCGTCACGAGGTCGCCGACAACGCCGCGCTGCGATCGGCGCCGACGCTTCCCGCGATCGATCGGTACACGGGAGTGCTCTTCGACGCTCTCGACGCCGGGACGCTCCGCCCGGAGTCACGGGAGTGGCTCGGCGCACACGTCCTGATCCACTCGGCGCCGTTGGGCCCGGTCGGAGCGCTCGATGCCATCCCGATGTACCGGCTCGCGGCGACGACCTCGCTCCCCGGGCTCCCGTCCCTACGGAAGGTGTGGGCGGATGCCGTGACGGGGGCGATCCGCGATGCGCGGCCGGAGTTCGTCGTGGATCTCCGTTCGGAGGCGTACGCGGCGCTGGGCCCCGTGCCCGTCGACGTCGCCGGCGTCTATGTGCGCGTGATCACTGAAGGAGCGGACGGCGCCGCACGTGCGCTGAACCACTTCAACAAGAAAGCGAAGGGCGAGTTCACGCGGGCCCTCGCGGAGACGGCGGCAGTCGTGCGGTCCTTGGACGATCTGCTCGCTTGGGCGGCAGGTTCGGGCTTCCAGGTGCGAGACACCGGCGATGGCGAGCTCGCGCTCGTCGTCTGATTTCCCTGCCGGTCTTTCAGCGAACACTCAGCTTCGCTAGCATGTGAGTCGCGCGGGGCGCTCGAGGTCCTTCGCTCACTCGCATGGAAAGGAATCACCATGGGTGGCTCGTATTACTACGACGACGGCAGCGGCTTCGCGGCTTTCGCGTTCTTCCTCTTCCTCCTCCCCATCCTGCTGATCTTCGTCCTCGCCGGATACGTCATCGGGGCCTTCCTGCTGATGAAGGTGTTCGAGAAGGCGGGCGTGCAGGGGAAGTGGCGCGCGTGGGTTCCCGTGTACAACATGCTCATCGCGGCGAAGCTGGGTGACCTCTCTCCGTGGGTCTACCTCGGTGCCGTGGTGATCTCCGGACTGCTGGTTAACATCCCGATCATCGGGTGGCTCATCGGGTTGCTCGGTGTCGCCGCCGCCGTCATGTTCGGTTACCGCCTCGGGCTGAAGTTCGGCAAAGACTGGCCGTACCTTCTGCTCTGGCTCATTCCGGGCGTCGGCTACTTCATCTGGCTCGGCATCCTCGCCTTCGGCTCGTCACCGTGGAATCCCCACATCCAGCCCGCTCCCTGGGCGAATTCGTTCCTCGCCGACAAGACGGTGTGGAACGGCGTGCCCGTGCAGCCCGGTCAGCAGGTGCAGGCCCCGCCCGCCGGAGGGTACGGAGCGCCCACCGGTGGGTACGCTCCGCCCGCACAGCCCTACGACCCGCCGCAGACGCCGCCGGCCGCCGGGACGACGCCGCCCCCGGCAGGTCCGACGCCCCCGCCTCCCGCGGGGCCGCAGGTCTGAGCGTTCACGACGAGCTCCTCGCACGGCGGGGAGCTCGTCGCCGTCCCGGGCGACGCCGCGCCTTCGGCATCCCGGGCGCGGTCCGCGCGTCGACTAGGATGACAGGGCCGCGCGCTTCCGCCGGCGAAGATGTCGGCCAACCGGAGGATCTGTTCGTGCCCGAGGTGACCACGCACACGCGCACCGTTCCCGTGGCGGGCGGAAAGCTCGACCTCTCGTGGGCGGCGACGACCGACACCGGCAAGCGCCGCGAGGTCAATCAGGATGCGCTCCTGGCCGAGTACCCGCTGTTCGTCGTCGCCGACGGCATGGGGGGACACCTCGGTGGCGAGATCGCCAGCGCGAGCACCGTCGATCGCCTCCGCGCCGTCGTGGAAAGCGGCGCGGTGTCGCCCAAGAACATCGAGAAGGCGCTGGCCCGCGCGGTGAAGGACATCGTCTCTCACCCCGAGACCACCGACGAGGGGACGGGGACGACCCTCACGGGCCTCTACCTCGAAGCCGCCGGGGACGAGCCGCACTGGGTGACCCTCAACATCGGCGACTCCCGCGTGTACCTGCTGCGCGACGACGAGATCGTCCAGATCACCACCGACCACTCCGTGGTGCAGGAACTCATCGCGGCCGGGCGGTTGAGCCCCGAAGAGGCCGAGAACCACCCCTACGGCAACGTCATCACCCGGGCGGTCGGCCCGAGCGACAGCGTCAAGCCGGATTACCTGCGCCTCGAGGTGCTCGACGGCGACCGCTTCGTCATCTGCTCGGACGGGCTGACGAAGGAGCTCACCGATTTCGGCATCCGGCACTTTCTCGAGGCAAACCCCGACCCGTCGGACGCGGTGGAGGCGATGATGGCTGCGGCCCTCGAGAACGGCGGCCGCGACAACATCACGATCGTCGTGCTCGACGTCGCCCGCCACGCCGCCTGACCCGCAGTGCTTGACCCGGAGGCATCCGGACTTCTACGTTCAGCAGATGACCTCCGCACCCGAACGGACGGCCGGCAAGGGCCTGGCCGCCGGAACCCTCGGCCTCTGGGGCTCGACCGTCATCGGTCTGGCCTCCACCGCCCCGGTGTACTCCCTCGTGGCCACCCTCGGTTTCGTCGTCCTCGCCGTCGGCGCCTCGGCACCCATCGCGTTCATCATCGCCTTCATCCCGATGCTGTTCATCGCCTTCGCGTACCGCGAGCTGAACAACGACGTGCCCGACTGCGGTACGACGTTCACCTGGGGGACCAAAGCGTTCGGGCCCTGGGTGGGCTGGCTGGGCGGATGGGGCGTCGCTGTGGCCGGAATGGTCGTGCTGGCCAACCTCGCCCAGATCGCCGGCATCTACCTGTGGACCCTCGTGGGCGACGGGTCGCTGGCGGAGAACGTGCCGCTGGTCACCGCGACCGGTGTCGCCTTCATCGCCGCCATGACCTACGTCAGCTATCGGGGCGTCGAGATCGGCGAGCGCATCCAGAACATCCTCCTCGGCGTTCAGTACCTGGTCCTGGCGCTGTTCGTGCTCGTGGCGCTGTGGAAGTTCTTCGACGGGACGGCCCCCAACCCGACGCCGTTCGACCTGGTATGGTTCAACCCCTTCGGGTTCACCGACTGGAGCGGTTTCACCGAGGCGGTCCTGCTCGCCCTGTTCATCTACTGGGGGTGGGACACGTGCCTGGCACTGAACGAGGAGACGAAGGACCCCAAGCGCATCCCCGGTCGAGCGGCGCTGCTGACCACGGTCATCCTCCTGGGCACGTACGTGTCTGTGACGGTGGCGGCGATGATGTACGCCGGCGTCGGCGAAGACGGGACGGGCCTGGCCAACATCGACAACGCCGATGACGTGTTCCTGGCCCTGAAGGATGGGCTGTTCGGCCCGTTCGGCTGGATCCTCGTCGTGGCGGTGCTGATCTCCGCGGTCTCGTCGACGCAGACGACGATCCTCCCCACCGCCCGTGGGACGCTGGCGATGGCCGCGTACAAGGCTCTCCCGAAGCGGTTCAGCACCGTTCACCCGCGCTTCCAGACGCCGTCGTTCTCGACGCTCGTCATGGGCATCGTCGCCAGCGTGTACTACATCGGGATGACGCTCATCAGCGACAACATCCTGCAGGACTCCATCCTGTCGCTCGGTCTGGCGATCGCGTTCTACTACGCCATCACCGGGTACGCGTGCGTCTGGTACTTCCGACGCGAGCTGTTCACGTCGGGGAAGAACCTGCTGTACCGCGGGATCCTGCCCCTTCTCGGTGCCCTCATGCTCACGTACGCGTTCGTGCAGTCCGCCATCGACATGTACGACCCCGAATACGGCTACACGGTCCTGTTCGGCATCGGCGGGACCTTCGTGCTGGGAATCGGCTCTCTCGCGATCGGCGTCGTGCTGATGGTGCTGTGGTACCTGTTCCCCCGCTCGAAGCCCTTCTTCCGCGGCGAGAGCCTCAACCGCGACACCGAGGTGCTCGTGCCGGAGGAGCCGATCGCGTACCCGCGGTCGGTCGACGGCGGCATCTGAACGGCACCACGCAGGTCGATCGGCCCGGGGATCCTCGGACGGCTCAGAGTGCGGCGCGGATGACGCCGACCTGCTGGCCTCCGCCGAGGACGGTCAGCGGGAGCGCGGACAGAGCGTCGGCGACCTGGCCCGCCTCCAGTGCACCCGCGCGCTCCAGGAGCCGGAGGGCGACGGCGTGCGCGGCACGGTTGGATCCGTCGAGCATCTTCAGGGCGACCGTCGTGCCGTCGGGGGCGGTCATGACCTGCACGCCCTCGGCGCCCATCTTGGCGAAGACGCCGAGACGCTCGATGACGACGGTGTCGGGACGGCCCGGTCCGTCGATCGTCCACGGGTTCTCGCGGACCGCGCGGACGAGCGCGCCGGCGCTGCGGTGGAGTGCGAACGGCGACCGCTCCGACGATGTCGCGATCCGCTGGATCGCTCGGGCGAGCCCGGTGAGGCTCATGGCGTAGACCGGAGCGCCGCACCCATCGATCGCCGTCGTGGTGATGCGCTCACCGACGAGCCGCTCGATGACCTCGCGGATGTGCACCTGCAGCGGGTGCTGCAGGTCGAGGTAGTCCGCCGTGGACCAGCCGTTCGTCACGCAGGTGAGGAGCATCGCGGCGTGCTTGCCGGAGCAGTTCATGCGCAGGGGGGAAGGCGCCCCGTGATCGCGCACGAGCTCGTCGCGCGTCTGCGTGTCGCTCGGCCACGCCGCAGGGCATCCCAGGTCGTCCTCGGTGAGACCGGCGGACTGCAGGATGCCACGGGCCACCTCGACATGCCGATCGGTGCCGCAGTGGCTCGCCATCGACAGCGCGAGGCGTTCACCGGCGAGGTCGGCACCCGCCGACAGGCACGCCAGGGCCTGAAGCGGCTTCATGCTCGAGCGCGGGAGGAACGGCGCTCCGGGATCGCCCAGAGCGAGGTGTTCCGAACCGTCGGGGGAGAGGACGACGGCGACACCGTGATGGCGCGACTCGATGAATCCGCTGCGTTCGACGACGGCGAGTTCGACGGCATCCGGGGACGTTGCAGGCATCCGTCCATCGTATCCGGCGGGCCCCGGGTGCCGCCGAGGGGGCAGGATGGAGACATGATCGGAGAGCACCAGTACCGCCTGCGGGCGACGTGGACCGGCGATCGCGGGACCGGGACGAGCGGGTACCGCGACTACGACCGATCGGTCTCGCTCGAGGTCGAGGGCAAACCGCTCGTCGAGGCCTCGGCCGACAAGCCGTTCCGCGGCGACCCGGCGAAATGGAACCCCGAGGAGCTGCTGCTGGGTGCCTTGAGCGAATGTCACCTCCTGTCGTACCTGCACGCGTGCGTGACGACCGGCGTGACCGTCGTCTCCTACAGAGACGAGGCGACCGGCACGATGGTCGAGGACGGCAAGGGCGGGGGAGCGTTCACCGACGTCCTGCTGCGCCCGCGCGTCGTCGTCGCGGAGGAGTCCATGGTCGAGGCGGCCGTCGCGGCGCACCGCCAGGCGCGCGAGTGGTGCTTCATCGCGAACTCGGTGAACTTCCCCGTGCGCCACGAGCCGGTGGTCACCGCCGCCTGACGCTGCCGCGCGCGCCGCCGCGTCGTACAGTGAGCGCATGCACATCGAGCCCGCGCTGCGACGCCTGGACCGTCTCGCCGGAGGACGTCAGGCCGGCCACCGCGTCCCGGCCTCCGAGGACCCCCGCGTGCGTCGCGCGTTCCGCGCCGTGACGATCCTGCTCGCGGCGGGGTTCCTGCTCGGAGTGGCCACGATCGTGATCGCGGCGGTCATGGCGGCGGCGGGGGACGACGTCGGTTTCGCGGTGTGGATGCGGTGTCTCGTCGTGCTCGGGATCACGACCACCCTGTTCTACTTCCTGTGGCGCGCGCGGGCGGGCTGGTACTGGGCGTTCCGGCGCCTGCAGCTGTTCAGCCGCATCTTCCCGGTCGTGGCGCTGGTGCTCGCGGCCATCCCGGGCCTCTACCCGTTCTGGGTCGTCACCGAGCAGATCCTCTTCGCGATCCTGCTCATCGGCGTCTCGGACTACCTGCAGTCCGACGCCGTGCGGGCGGCGTACCCCAGACCCGCACGCTGAGTCCCGGCATCCGGATGCCGCAGACCCCGGGGACGACGGAACCCCGCCGGCCACGCCGACGGGGTTCCGCTGAGGGGGCAGCGTTCAGCGCACGTCCTCGTCGACCCAGTCCATCGACTTGGTGACGGCCTTCTTCCACAGGCGCAGCTCGCGCTCGCGCTCGGCGGGGTCCATGTCGGGCTCCCAGCGCTTGTCCTCCTGCCAATTGGCGCGCAGGTCGTCGAGGTTGTCCCAGAAGCCCACCGCGAGGCCGGCGGCGTAGGCGGCGCCCAGCGCGGTGGTCTCCGCGACGACCGGACGGACCACGGGCACACCGAGGATGTCGGCCTGGAACTGCATGAGCTCGTCGTTGGCGGTCATACCACCGTCGACCTTGAGCTCGGTGAGGTCGACGCCCGAGTCGGCGTTGACGGCCTCGAGCACCTCGCGCGTCTGGAAGGCCGTGGCCTCGAGAGCGGCGCGGGCGATGTGGCCCTTGTTGACGAAGCGCGTCATGCCGACGATCGCGCCGCGGGCGTCGGGACGCCAGTAGGGCGCGAACAGGCCCGAGAACGCCGGCACGAAGTACACGCCGCCGTTGTCGTCGACGGTGCGGGCGAGGGCTTCCACCTCGGGCGCCGAGGAGATGATGCCGAGCTGGTCGCGCAGCCACTGGATGAGCGAACCCGTGACGGCGATCGACCCTTCGAGAGCGTAGCGAGCCGGCTCGTCTCCGAGCTTGTAGCCGAGCGTGGTCAGCAGACCGTTCTTGGAGTGGACGATCTCCTCACCGGTCTGGAAGATGAGGAAGTTGCCCGTTCCGTAGGTGTTCTTGCTCTCGCCGGGATCGAACGCGGCCTGACCGAAGGTCGCGGCCTGCTGGTCGCCGAGGATGCCCGCGACGGGGGTTTCGCGCAGGAGGGACGAGGACTCCACCGTGCCGTACACCTCGGAGGAGGAGCGGATCTCGGGCATCATCGACCGCGGCACACCGAAGTCGGCGAGGATGTCGTCGCGCCACTCCAGCGTCTCGAGGTCCATGAAGAGTGTGCGGCTGGCGTTGGTGACGTCGGTCGCGTGCACGCCGCCGTCGATGCCGCCGGTGAGGTTCCACAGCACCCACGTGTCGGTGGTGCCGAAGATCAGATCGCCCGACTCGGCCTTCTTGCGCGCGCCGTCGACGTTCTCGAGGATCCACACGATCTTGGTGCCCGAGAAGTAGGTCGCGAGCGGCAGACCCACGATGCTCTTGTAGCGCTCGACGTCGCCGTCGGCCAAGCGGTCGACGATCGACTGCGTACGGGTGTCTTGCCAGACGATGGCGTTGTAGACGGGCTTGCCGGTGTTCTTGTCCCAGACCACCGCGGTCTCGCGCTGGTTGGTGATGCCGACCGCGGCGATGTCGTGGCGGGTGATGTCGGCGCGGCTCAGGGCCAGACCGATGACTTCCTGGGTGTTGCGCCAGATCTCGAGCGGGTCGTGCTCGACCCACCCGGCCTTCGGGAAGATCTGCTCGTGTTCCTTCTGCCCGACGGACACGACGCCGCCGGACTTGTTGAAGATCATCGCGCGCGTCGAGGTCGTGCCCTGGTCGATGGCGAGGACGTAGTCGGCCATGAATGGACTCCTTTGTCAGTAGAGGAAAGGGATTCGGAGGAGAGGATGAGCGGGGGTGCCGTCGGCGACACCCCCGCGAGCGGTCACGCCGCGACGAAACCGAGGAGGACGGGAGCCAGAAGCCCCGCCAGGGCACCGCCGACGAGCGGGCCGGCGACCGGCACCCACGAATAGCCCCAGTCGCTCGAACCCTTGCCCTTGATGGGCAGGATCGCGTGGGCGATGCGGGGCCCCAGGTCACGGGCGGGGTTGATGGCGTAGCCGGTGGGACCACCGAGCGAGGCGCCGATACCGACCACCAGGAGCGCCACGGGGACGGCCGACAGGCCGCCGAGGCCACCGGGGACGCCGATGTCGGCGACGCCGTAGTCACGGAAACCGAAGATGACCAGCACCAGGACGAAGGTCGCGATGACCTCGGTGAGGAAGTTGAACCCGTACGAGCGGATCGCGGGGCCGGTCGAGAAGACGCCCAGTTTGGCGGCCGGGTCGGGCTCGTCGTCGAAGTGCTGCTTGTAGGAGGCCCAGGCGAGGATCGCACCCACGATGGCACCCACGAGCTGCGCCGCGATGGCCACGAAGAACTGAGCGATCGTGATGTCGCCGTGGACGAGGAGCCCGATGGAGACGGCGGGGTTCAGCTGGGCGCCGGAGTACGCGGAGACGATGACACCGGCGAAGACGGCGAGACCCCACCCCCAGTTCACCATCAGGAATCCACCGGCATTGCCCTTGGTCTTGGCCAGCGCCACGTTGGCGACCACGCCGCAACCCAACAGGATCAGCATGGCGGTGCCGACCACCTCCGAGAGGAAGTACAGCCCCAGATTCACTTCTTGCATGTCGTCATCGACCTTTCTGTCTTACCCGGCCTCCATCGGCTCGGGCGTTTCGCGGCTCGGTGTTCCGAATGTATGACCGCGGTGCGGGCGCGCAACAGACGGCGCGCCCGCACGTTCTCTCAGATTCGGGCGACCCCGGCCTCGGCCAGATCCACCCGGTGCGCCGTGCGCAGCGCCTCGGTCGTGCGCGCGATCTCGTCGTCGATCCGCGCCGCATCCCAGCCGAGCGGACCCGCGACCGTCTCGGCCACCTCGCGCAACGTGCGCTCGGTCATCCTGCCGACGAAAGCCAGGTGGGTGCGTCGCAGAAGCACGTCGATCAGGTGGACGACCTGCTCGTTCTCGGCGATCCAGACCAGCTCCTCGCGGTAGTAGCCGGGAGCGTGCTCGAGGGCGGTCGGTTCGGCCGGCAGGACGTCCAGGATCGCGTCCGCGCGCGTGCCGTAACGCTCGAGCATGGCATCCACGAGGGCCGGCGAGTGAGCATTCGTGCGGGCGGACACCCACCGGCGACGCTCCTCCGGCGTGGACGGGAAGCCCTTGCCGCCGCCGATCGGCAGACCCTGGGTGCTCACGCGGTGGGGCCGGCGCAGCTTCTGCAGCGTCTTCATGCTGAGGTGCTCGGCGAGGGCGCGGAACGTCGTCCACTTGCCGCCGACCAGGCTCATCGCCGGGGTGCCGCCGATCTCGTCCTCGACGATGCGGTAGTCGCGCGAGACGAACCCGGGAGCGGTGTCGTCGTGGCGAGGAAGGGGACGGATGCCGGAGAACGTGTACACGATCTGCGAGCGGTCCACGGCCACCGTCGGGAACACGTGTCCGATGAGGTCGAAGAAGTACTCGATCTCGTCGTCCGTGCACACGACGGGCGTCGACGGGTCCGCGTCGATGTCGGTGGTGCCGACCAGGACGCGGTCCTTGAGCGGGTAGATGAGGACGATGCGACCGTCGGAGTGCTCGAAGAAGATCTCGCGCCCGCCCGTCGCCGCCAGGAGCTCGGGGTTGTCGAGCACGATGTGGGAGCCCTTGGTGCCGCCCATGAACTGCGTCGGCAGGCCCATGGCGCCGTTGGTGAGGTCGGTCCAGGGGCCGGAGGTGTTCAGGATGACCTTGGCCTTGACCGAGAACTCCTCGCCGGACACTTCGTCCCGCACGCGCACGCCGTTCTCGTCGGCCCCGACGGCGGAGACGTAGTTGACCGCCTGCGTGCGGCCGCCCCCGGCGAGGATGCCGTCGTGCAGGACGTCGAGGGCGATGCGCTCGGGGTCGTGCATCGACGCATCGAAGTACGTCGCGGTGTAGGCCAGGTCGGGGTTCAACTGCGGGAGCTCGGCGAGGGACTTCTTCTTGCCGAGGAAGGTGTGCCGCGGCACCGTGCCGCCGTCGCGCGAGAAGGTGTCGTACATGATGAGGCCGACCTTGATCAGCAGGGCGCCGCGCTCGTTGGGCTTGCCGCGCCCGTGCGTGACGAGCAGACGGAACGGTGCCGACAGGATGCCGGAGAACGTCTTGTAGATCGGGATGGTGGTCTTGAGGGGCTTGACGTAGTGCGGGGCGGTCTTGAGCAGATCGTTGCGCTCGGTGACCGCCTCCTTCACGAGCCGGAACTCGCCGTTCTCGAGGTAGCGGATGCCTCCGTGCACCATGTGGCTCGAGGCCGACGAGGCTCCCGAGACGAAGTCGCCGCGCTCGACCAGCGCGACCTTCACGCCCTGCAGGGCCAGGTCGCGGAGGGTGGCGATGCCGTTGATGCCCCCTCCGATGATGAGGACGTCGAGGTCTTCGGCGTCACGGAGCGCCTGGACGTCGGCGCGGAGCGAAGAAGAGGGGGACGACATGTCGACTGCGACCTTTCGTTGGTGTACGCCCAAAAGGATGCGCGCGTCTGCACGTTGTTGCAAGCCCCTTGAACAAACGTGCAGAATGGGCAACCGAGGGAAGGGCGGGCATGACGACCCAGGCGGAAGAGCGCTCACGAGACGCGTTGCGCGCGGCGCAGCTCTACTACATGCAGGACCTCACGATGGATGCCATCGCCCACGAGATGCGCGTCTCCCGGTCCTCCGTCTCGCGATTGCTGCAGCACGCGCGCGACGTCGGGCTGGTCTCGATCTCGATCAACCCCCCGGACGACGCGCGCGGCCAGATGGCGCAGCGGATCGCCGATCGGTTCGGCATCACCGCGCACGTGGTGCCGACTCCCGCGCGAACCTCCGAGGCCGAACGACTCGAGCGCACGGCGCTCACGGCGGCGCGCATCCTCGCCGAGCGCATCGAGTCGTCGATGACCATCGGGATCGCCTGGGGATCGACCCTGTCCGCCATCGCCCGTCACGTTCCCTCCAAGGACGTCCACGACACCCACATCGTGCAGATGAACGGTGCCGCGAACCTGCGGACCTCCGGCATCCCCTACGCGGGCGAGATCCTCTCGCGCCTGGGTGCGGCCTGGTCCTCCTCGGTGCACCAATTCCCGGTGCCGGCCCTCTTCGACGATCCGCGCACCAAGCAAGCGATGTGGCGCGAGCGGTCGGTGCGGTCCGTCTTGGAGATCCAGCAGCGCGTGGGCCTGTTCGTCTTCGGTCTCGGGTCCCCGCACGCCGACGTCCCCTCGCACGTCTACAGCGGCGACTACTTCGACGAACGCGACCGCGCGATCATCGAGCGGGAGGGTGTCGTGGGCGACTGCGCGACGGTGTTCTATCGCGTGGACGGGTCGTGCGACATCACAGAGCTGAACGCCCGCTCCAGCGGACCCGACCTCGACACTGTGCGGCGCATCCCGCGCCGATTCTGCGTCGTGTCCAGTCTGTCGAAGCTCGATGCGCTGCGCGGCGCTCTGGCCGCGGGGCTCGTCACCGAGCTCGTCGTGGAGGAGGCGCTGGCCCGGCGCCTGCTCGGCGTCACGCGCTGAGGCGGCCTCACACCTCGCCGAAGCCGTCGTCGATGAGCGTGCGCAGCTCTTCGAGGGCTTCCCGCGCCTGAGGACCCGAAGCGCTCACGCGCACGCGCGCGCCCTGGCGGATGCCGAGCGCCATGAGGGCGAGCAGACTCCGCGCCGAGACGGGAGCCGACGTGCTGCCCAGATCGGCGATCCGGACATCGGCGTCGTATCGCGAGGCGGCCTTGACGAACGTGGCGGCCGGACGCGCGTGCAACCCCGACGGGTTGACGACTGTCGTCTCGAACGCGCCGTCCTGCCCGGTCTCCGCGGCGTCCACGGGGTCCGCCGCCGGGGGCTCGGCGCTGTGCGGCGCACCCAGCTGGACGCGCTTGGCATCCGCCGCTCCGGCGACCTCGACGGCGACGGCGGCGAGGGGCGCACCGCCGGCCGCCGTCACGACGGCGCTGACGAGTCCCTCCACGAACGGCGCCGGGCTGAGCACGACGCGGTCGGGCGCGACCGCGAACTCCAGCGCCATCTCCGCGCTCAGGAGGGCCGACCCCAGATCCATCAGCACCAGCACACCGTCACCGGAGTCCGCCGCGTCCAGGGCTTCGGCGATGGCCGTGGCATCCGTCCCCAGGTCGCCGTCCGGACCGCCGGCGGCCACGCACACGGTGGGCGGATTCTCGCCGCCCATCCGCAAAGCAAGATCGACGGCGGCCTCGGCGAGCGGACGACTGTGCGAGACCGCGACGATGCCGATCACCCGCGCGCCGCCAGCGTGTCGCTCAGAGCCTGGAAGAGCAGCGCCGACGAGGCCGCCCCCGGGTCGATGTGCCCCGCGCTGCGCTCACCCAGGTAGCTCGCCCGGCCCTTGCGGGCGACGAGGGGCTCGGTGGCGTCGCGTCCCTGCGCGGCGGCCCGGGCGGCGGCCGCAGCCGCTCCGGCGGCGTCCTCTCCCGCGGCGACCGCGTCGTCCCACGCGGCCAGGGCGGGCAGCTGCGCGTCGATCATCGTCTTGTCACCGGGCTCGGCCTTGCCGCGGGCGACGACCCCCTCGGCGCCGGCCCGCAGTGCCGCGCCGAGCGAGGCGGCATCCGCCTCATCCGACAGGGCCGGACCCATCCGCAGGAAGAACGTCCCGTACAGCGGGCCGCTGGCTCCGCCGACCGACGACACCAGGGTCATGCCCACGGTCTTGAACAGTTCGGCGGGCGAGGCCGGGGGCGTCTCGAGCTTGGCGACGACGGCGTCGAGCCCGCGGGCCATGTTGGAGCCGTGGTCGGCGTCGCCGATCGCCGAGTCCAGGGCCGTCAACTCGTCGCGGTGCTGCTGCACGGCATCCCGGAACGCCCGGATCCAGGCGACGAGGTCGTCGGTAGACACGGCGCCGCTCATGCGCCCCACCGCAGACCCGGGGTGACCACCGGCGCGTCCCACAGGCGCAGGAACTCCTCGTCGGCCTTCACGACGGTGAGGGACGCGCCCGCCATGTCGAGGCTGGTGATGTAGTCGCCGATGAGCACGCGCTGCACCTGGACTCCGGCCTCCGCGAGCAGCGGCGCGATCTCGCCGTAGAGGAGGTACTGCTCGATGAGCGGCGTGCCGCCCAGGCCCGAGAGCAGCACGATGGCGTCGCCGACGGGCTCGCCGAAGTCGTGCACGATCGGGTCGACCATCATCTTCGCGATCTCGTGAGCCGTGGCGAGCGTGACGCGCGTGCGGCCGGGCTCGCCATGGATGCCGACCCCCACCTCCATCTCATCGTCGGGCAGCTCGAAGGTGGGGTGGCCGACGGCGGGCACCGTGCAGCTGGTCAGGGCGACGCCCATCGAACGCCCCGCCTCGGCCACCCGGCGGGCCAGCGCCGCGACGGCATCCAGATCGGCACCCTCTTCGGCGAGAGCCCCCACGATCTTCTCGAGGATGACGGTGGTCCCCGTGCCGCGACGCCCGGCCGTCCACGTGGAGTCCTGCACGGCGACGTCGTCGGCGACGACCACCGACTCGACCCGCACGCCGTCGTCGACGGCGAGTTCTGCGGCCATCTCGAAGTTCAGCACATCACCGGTGTAGTTCTTCACGATGTGCAGCACGCCCGCGCCGGAGTCCACCGCCTGCGTGGCCGCGAGCACCTGGTCGGGGGTGGGGGAGGTGAACACCTCGCCCGCGGCCGCGGCATCGAGCATGCCGCGCCCGACGAATCCGCCGTGCATCGGCTCGTGGCCGGAGCCCCCTCCGGAGACGAGGGCGACCTTGCCGGACGGTGTGGGCTCGCCCCGCAGGATGACGCGGTTCTCGGTGTCGATGCGGAGGTCGGGGTGGGCGGCGTGGATGCCGCGCAGAGCCTCCGCCAGCACATCGGCCGGGTCGTTCACGAATTTCTTCACGGTGCCTCCTCGTCGTGGCTGCGGCGGGTTCGGGCCCGCCCCTTCAGACCCTGCTCGCCGCGAGCCTCCGCGTCAAGGCCGCCCGATCAGATGCGTTCGTGCGGCAGGACCTGCTTGATGCGCTCGATCGGGTTCTGCGCCGGGACCTCGTTGTACGCGTTCGCGAGCTCCTGCTCGCTGAGGGCGTGGATGGCGGCCATGATCTCGTCGGTGGCCCCGCGGCGCGCACGGCCCGAAGAGGCCGCGCCGTGCGGCGAGAGGTCGAGGGGCTCGCCGAACCGAACGGTGATGCGCTCCTTCGTCGTGGGCACCTTGGCCCCGACCGGCATGACCTTGTCGGTGCCGATGAGACCGACCGGCACGACCGGGGCTCCGGTCTGCAGGGCGAGGAAGGCGACGCCCGTGCGGCCCTTGTAGAGGCGTCCGTCGAGGGAGCGCGTGCCCTCCGGGTACAGCGCCACGGCGCGACCGTCCTCGAGGAGGGCACGCTGCTGGTCGAGCGCGTCCAGCGCCGCCTGACCCGCGCCGCGTTCGACGGGGATGGCCCCGATCGCGGTGAAGAACTGCCGCGAGGCCCACTTCTCGAAGTACTCCGACTTGGCGAGGAAGTGCACCGGCCGGGGGGAGGCGACGGGGATGGCGACCGAGTCGATGAACGACAGATGGTTGCTGGCGAAGATCACCGGGCCCGTTCGCGGGACGTTGTCGCGCCCCTCGACGCGGGGACGGTAGACGGCGCGCGCGAGCGGGGCGATGAAGAAGCGCCCGAGGCCGTATGCCGCGCCCATCTGCTTCGGTGGGACGGTGGGGGTGCCGTCCGGTTCGTCGGAACTCACTCGACGAGGCTACTGTGCGCCGCATGCGCCCTCGCGCATGGGGCTCCCAGCGGCACCAAAGCAGGATGGGGGATGATAGGGCGAATCCCCGTCGTCTCCGAGAGGTCTCCCGTGCGCATCCGCCCGATCGCTTCCCTGTCCGTCGCCGCCGCCGCAGTGCTGCTCCTGGCCGGGTGCACCGGTTCCTCGGACGAGAGCCCGACCCCGGATGCCAGTGGCTCGGCCGACGCGGGACAGTGCCAGAGCGCGCTGTCGCAGGGTGAGGTGTCCGGCGACGTGAAGGTCTCGGGCGACTTCCAGGGCAAGGTCGATGTGACGCTGCCCGACGGCTACGCGCCGGAGGGGCTCGAGCGCACCACCCTCGTCGAGGGATCCGGGGATCAGGTCCGCGCCGGCGACGTCCTGCGCGCCAACTTCACGCTCGTGGACGCCAGCACGGGCGAGGTCCAGCTCGAGACGCAGACCACCGCGCCCGCCGGCATGGACACCCTGATCTCGTCGCAGCAGATCTTCGGCGCGGCCCTCGAGTGCGCGACCATCGGCTCCCGCACCGTCTCGGCGTTCCCCGCCGGTGCGCTCGGCGAGGGGTCGCCGGCGTTCGTCCTCGTCGCCGACGCGATCGAGGAGCTCCCCACCCGCGCCGAGGGCACCGAGGTCGCCCCGGCCGAGGGCATGCCCACTGTGACCTTCGACGACGCGGGCGCCCCCACGATCACGATGCCCGATGCTCCGGCCCCGACCGAGACGCGGGTCGAGAACCTCCGTCAGGGCGACGGCGACGTCGTCAACCCCGGTGACCAGGTCATCGTGCAGTACACCGGTGCGCTGTACGACGACGGCACGGTGTTCGACTCCAGCTGGGAGCGCGGCGAGCCCGCGCAGTTCGCCACCACCGGCGTGGTCCCGGGCTTCCGCAAGGCACTGGAGGGGCAGACCGTGGGCTCCCAGGTCGTCGTGGTGATGCCGGCCTCCGACGGATACGGCGAGGCGGGCCAGGGAGACATCCCGGCCAACGCCCCGCTGGTGTTCGTCGTGGACATCCTCGGCGTCCAGCACGCGGAGGCATCCGCTCAGTAGTCTGATCGGATGCGTCGCGTCGTCATCCTCGGCTCCACCGGCTCCATCGGCACCCAGGCGCTCGACGTCATCCGGGCCCATCCCGACCGGTTCGAGGTCGTGGGTCTGGCGGCCGGAAGCGACCGATCCGGCGTCGAGGCGCAGGCGGAGGAGTTCGGCGTCGACGACATCGCCCTCGGCGCCGTCGAGGCCGAGCAGCTCGTGCGCGATGTCCCCGCCGACGTGGTGCTCAACGGCATCACCGGCTCGGTGGGGCTCGGCCCGACGCTCGCGGCCCTCGAGGAGGGGCGCACGCTCGCCCTGGCCAACAAGGAGTCGCTGATCGTCGGCGGCGACCTGGTCACCGACCTGGCCGCGCCCGGGCAGATCGTCCCCGTCGACTCCGAGCACTCGGCCATCGCACAGGCCCTGCGCTCGGGCGAGCCGGGCGAGGTCCGACGGCTCGTGCTCACGGCATCCGGAGGCCCGTTCCGCGGACGCTCGCGCGCCGAGCTGGCCGATGTGAGCCCCGCTCAGGCGCTCGCCCACCCGACCTGGGACATGGGACGCGTCGTCACGACGAACTCGGCGACCCTGGTGAACAAGGGGCTCGAGGTGATCGAGGCGCACCTGCTGTTCGACGTGCCGTACGAGCACATCGACGTCGTCGTCCACCCGCAGTCCATCGTGCACTCCATGGTCGAATTCCTCGACGGTTCGACGATCGCGCAGGCCTCGCCGCCGGACATGCGCCTGCCGATCTCTCTCGGACTGGACTGGCCGCACCGGATCGCCGGCGTCGGCGCGCCGCTGGACTGGACGCGCGCGACGCAGTGGACGTTCGAGCCCCTCGATGAGGAGGCGTTCGGTTCGGTCGCCCTGGCCAAGCGAGTCGGTCGCGCGGGCGGCACCTATCCGGCGGTGTTCAACGCCGCGAACGAACAGGCCGTTGAGGCCTTCCACGACGGGCGGCTGGGCTTCCTGGGCATCGTCGACGTGATCGAGCGCGTGGTGGAGCGCCACGAGGCCCCCGACGCTCTCACGCGGGAGTCGCTCGCCGAGGCCGAGTCCTGGGCCCGGCGCACCTCCGACGCCGTCATCGCCGCGCTCTGACGGCTCGCACCCGGCGGTCGCGCGCCGCATGCCGCCGCGCACGACCCCTGCGGAGGGAGCGTCGCGCGCCCAGGCATCGGCATGGTGTCGATGTCGCCGGAGTCGTGAGCGCCCCGACGAGCGGGCGCAGGGCGCCGCACGGGCCGCAGAAGGTCAGCGGCCCGCCCGCGGCCGGCCCTCAGGCGGGGAAGTCGACCGGACGCTCGGGGTCGGAGGACGGGGTGGAATCCGTCGGGTAGGGCACCGGCCACTGCGGCTCGGGAACGGCCCAGCCGGCGGCGCGCAACGCCCGGCGCGACAGCTCGCGCGCCGAGTACGGGGTGCGGACGCCACGGATGTCGCGGTAGTCCTGGTGACCGGGGCCGGCCCACAGGATCGCGTCGCCCTCGCCGACGAGCGTGACGGCCTCGAGGATCGCGCGCTCCGGCGGCGTGAACTCGTGGATCTCGGCGTCGGGACGCGCGCGGCGGGCACCCTCGACGAGCACTGCGCGGATGGCATCCGGATCCTCGTGACGCGGGTGGTGGTCCGTGACGATGAGGATGTCGCTGCCTTCGACGGCGGTGCGTCCCATGTCGTGGCGCTTCGTGGCGTCGCGGTCTCCGTCGGCGCCGAAGAGCATGACGACCTTGCCCGGAGTGACCCTGCGCACGGCGGCGAGGGTCTTCTCGAACGCGTCGGGGGAGTGGCCGAAGTCGACGTAGACCGCCGGACCGTCGGGGCCCGAGACCAGCTGCGTACGGCCCGGGAGGGATGCCGCGATCCGGCCGCCGTCGAGGGTGGCGACCATCTCGTCCCACGGGTGCCCGGCCTCGAGCAGCATGACGATCGCCAGACCCGCGTTCGCCGCCATGTGGCGACCGATCACGGGGACCACCGTGGTCAAGGAGCGGCCGGTGCGGTCGCGGAGTGTGAACTGCGTGCCGTCCTGGCGCTCGTCGACGATCTCGACCGTCCAGTCGGCATCCGCCGTCGGATGGGCGGCGATCGCGGGGGTCACGATCGTCACGACGGGGATGTCCGCCCGCGCGGCGATCTCGGCACCCGCGGGGGAGTCCAGGCACACGACGCCGCGACGAGACCGATCCGAACGGAACAGCGGCAGCTTGGCCTCGAAGTACTCGCGCATGTCCGCGTAGTCGTCGAGATGGTCGTGGGTGAGGTTGGTGAAGCCCGCGACGTCGAACAGCAGGCCATCGACACGGTGTCGCGTCAGCGCCTGCGCGCTCACCTCGACCGCCACGGCCTCGACGCCGCGCTCGCGCATGAGGGCGAGCAGAGCATGGAACTCGGATGCCTCGGGCGTGGTCAGCCGTGACACGATCACCTCGCCGGCGATGTGGCGCTCGGCCGTGGAGGACAGGCCCGTGACGACCCCCAGCTGGCCGAGGATGCCCTCGAGCAGGTGCGACACGCTGGTCTTGCCGTTCGTGCCGGTCGTCGCCAGAAGCTGGGGGAGGTCGTCGTCGGCACCGGTGCCGTACACCCACGCGGAGAGGTCGCCGAGGAGGGCCCGCGGGTCGGCGACGACGACGATGGGAAGCCCGGCGGCGGCGGCGATGTCGGCGCCGGCCTCGTCGGTGACCACCGCCACGGCTCCGCGTTCGGCGGCGGTCGCGGCGAACTCCGCGCCGTGGCGGTTCACACCACGGATGGCGACGAACGCCTCGCCGGGACGCAGATCCGCGGTGGCCAGCGTGATACCCGTGAGGACGGTGCCCTCGACGTCGCCGATGCTGCGCTCGCCGAAACGGCGCGCCAGCTCCGACAGGTCACGGCGCGGCGGGTGCTCCGGCCGGAGGACGGGCGGGAGGTGGGAGGGCGTGTCGATCGGCATCCTCCCCATTGTCTCATCCGACCCCGCACAGCCCTCGCATCGGCGCCGCACGGGAGGTTCAAAGGGCGGCGGCGGTATCGTCGGCGGGTGACCGCGATCGCCTTCCTCATCGGCGTGCTCGTGCTCGTGATCGGCCTGGCCGTCTCGATCGCTCTGCACGAGATCGGGCACCTCGTGCCCGCGAAGCTCTTCGGCGTGCGCGTCGGGCAGTACATGATCGGCTTCGGCCCCACGCTGTGGTCGCGCCGCATCGGTGAGACCGAGTACGGATTCAAGGCGCTGCCGCTGGGCGGCTTCATCTCGATGTCGGGGATGTACCCGCCGGCGCCCGAGGACGACGCGACTCCCACGCGTCGTTCGCGCCTGTTCGCGACCATGATCCAGGACGCCCGCGATGCCAACGCCGAGACGATGATCGCCGGCGACGACCGCGTTTTCTACAAGCTCCCGGTGTGGAAGCGCATCATCATCATGCTCGGTGGGCCCGTGATGAACCTGCTGCTCGCGTTCGTGCTGTCGGCGATCGCGGTGAGTGCGATCGGCGTCACGGCCGGGACCACGACCGTCGCCTCCGTCTCGCAGTGCGTGATCCCCGCGAGCGACAACCGCACGGACTGCACCTCGACCGACCCGGTCGCCCCGGCGGCGGCCGCCGGCATCCGTCCCGGGGACGTGCTCGTCTCCGTCGACGGAACGCCCGTGTCGACCTTCGATGAAGCAGCCGCGATCATCCAGCGTTCGCCGGGTCAGGCGCTGCCCGTCGTCATCGAGCGCGACGGCGCGCAGCAGACCGTGACGATCACCCCGGCCACGTCCAACCGCGCCGTGACCGACGCCAGCGGCCGGCCGGTCCTGGATGCCACCGGCTCCCCGGAGTACGAGACCGTCGGCTTCGCCGGCCTCAGCCCGCAGTCCGCCCTCGTGCCGCAGCCGATCTGGTACGGCCCCGAGGCGACGATCCAGCAGGTCGGGCAGGTCGCGCAGATCATGACGCAGCTTCCGGTCCGCGTCTACGACACCGCGGTGGACCTGTTCACCGGCCAGCCGCGCGACCCGAACGGGCCGCTCAGCGTCGTGGGCGCGGGACGCCTCGCCGGGGAGTTCGCCGCGGTCGACGCGCCGATCCTCGCCCGTGTCCAGTCGATCATCGCCCTCCTCGCCTCGCTGAACATCGCCCTGTTCGTCTTCAACCTCATCCCGCTGCTGCCGCTCGACGGCGGGCACGTCGTCGTCGCACTCTGGGACGGCCTGAAGCGCTGGTTCGCCCGCGTCCGCGGCAAGGTGGCGCGCCCGGTGGATGCCACCAAGCTCGTACCCGTGACCTTCGTCGTGGTCGTCTTGCTCATCGGCATGGGCGGCATCCTGTTCCTCGCCGACATCTTCAACCCCGTCCAACTGCTGTAGCAGGGACACGACTCCTGCGCAGGCCTCGTTCGGCAGGGCCTGGGCCCGGAAGCGACCCGATCAGCAGGAGTTGTGCAGCAGCCGATCAGAGCGCGGCGCTGATGAGGCGCTCGAGGGTGCGCATGCCGTCGCGCGACAGGATCGACTCCAGGTGTCCCTGCACGCTCGAGAATCCCTCGCCGCGCAGGGCGTAGACGTCGCCGGTGTCGGCGTCCGCCGCGATCTCGACGCCCTCGGGCAGCGTCTGGGGGAGCCGCGCCGTGAACGTGTTGTAGAACCCGATCGACGCGGGTTCGCCGAACACGTCGACGCTCTTCTGCAGGCCCTGGTGCGGCTGCGAGAGGGGAGCGAGGTCGAGGCCGAGTCGATCGGCGAGGATCTGGTGGCTGAGGCACACCGCCAGCAGGGGCGTCCCGGCGGAGAGGCGCCGTGCCACCACGTGCCGCATCGCCGCGATGCGCGGGCTGCGGTCGTCCCGCGGGTCGCCGGGACCGGGACCGGCCACGACGAGATCTGCGGCGTCCACCTCGGCGTCCGTCGCCTCGGACCAGTGCACGATGCGGGCGTCCAGACCCAGGTGGCGCAGCTGATGCGCGAGCATCGTGGTGAAGCGGTCCTCGGCATCCACCACCAACGCGGTGCGGCCGGCGAACGGGCCCGTCCCGTCGGGATCCTGCGGGTTCATCCAGAACGGCGCGAGGCGCTCGTTGCGGGATGCCAGGAGCTCGGAGATCGCGGGATCCTCGGCGAGCGGCCGGCGCGGGGCGACCGGCGCGTCCGGATCGGCATCGGGGGCGGCGGAGGGGGCGGAATCGCGCGGAATCGCACCGATGGCGCCCAGGACGCCGGCGGCCTTGCCGTGGGTCTCGCCGACCTCGCCGTACGGGTCGGAGTGGCGCACGAGGGTGGCACCGACCGGTACGCGCAGACGTCCGTCGACGAGGTAGGCCGTGCGGATGAGGATCGGGGCGTCGAGGTCGTGCGTCGGCCCCTCGGTCGCCCCGTTCGGCGTGAACAGCGCGGCCACGCCGGAGTAGTAGCCGCGCGGCGTGGTCTCGTGACGGGCGATCACGGTGCACGCGTTCTGCATCGGCGACCCGGTGACGGTCGGAGCGAACATCGTCTCGCGCAGGATGTCCCGCGGGTCGAGCGTGCTGCGTCCCCGCAGCATGTACTCGGTGTGCGTGAGGCGCGACATCTCTTTGAGGTGGGGCCCGGTGATGCGGCCGCCGTCGCTGCAGACGGCGCTCATCATCTTGAGCTCCTCGTCGACGACCATGAAGAGCTCCTCGGTCTCCTTCGTCGAGCGCAGGAACTCCGCGAGGGTCTCGGCCGTGGCGCCCCCCTGTGGGTGGCGGAAGGTTCCCGAGATGGGGTTCATCGTGACGATGCCGTCGCGTGCGCTGACATGCGCCTCGGGGCTCGCGCCCACGGCGACGTGACCGGGCGTCACGACCGCGAACGTCCAGTACGCGCCCTTCTCGTGCTCGAGGAGCGCGCGGAACCAGGTCAGGGCCGCATGCCGCGGGTCGGCGTCGACCCCGGCCACGAAATCGCGACGGATGACGAAGTTCGCCCCCTCTCCGCGGCCGATCTCGTCGGCGATGACCCGGCGCACGATGTCGGCGTAGGCCTCGTCGTCGATGTCGAACCCGGCGTCCTGCAGGGCTACGGGGGCGGAGGGGAGGGATGCCATGACCTCGGCGCGGGGGAGCGGCATCCGCTCCTCGATGACGAGGCAGCGCAGCGGCGCTCCGTCGTCGTGGCAGACGAAGCCGCGCTCCCGCACCTGCCGGAACGGGACGAGCGCGAGGACTTCGCGAGGCGCGCCGTCGGCGTCGACGAGCGGGATGTCGGCCAGCAGCTCGACGTCGACGACGGTGCCGGTGAGCACCTCGACCGTCGCGTCGTCACGAGCGATCAACGCGAACGGCGCGTCGCCCTCGAGGAGGTCGTGGATCAAGGAGGAGGGGTCGGGCCCGGTCATCGAAGTACTTCCGTCAGTGATCGAGGGTCCGGAGCGGCCGCCGGAAACACGAAGACCGCCCCGATCCCGAGGGAGGGCGGTCTGTCGCACGCGTGCTCACCGCCTAGACGGTGAGCCACCAGCCGGTATACGCGCGCATGGCGCCGAATTTATCACAGAGCGGCCCTCAGCCCCCGCTCGGGCGGGGCGGCGTAGGCTGTGGGCGTGCCTGCAGTGAACATCGGGATGCCCCGCGTGCCGGAGGTCCTCGCTCCTCGTCGCAAGACCCGCCAGATCAAGGTCGGCAAGGTCCTCGTCGGTGGTGACGCCCCCGTCAGCGTCCAGTCGATGACCACGACGCCGACGACCAACATCAATGCGACCCTGCAGCAGATCGCCGAGCTCACGGCATCCGGGTGCGAGATCGTGCGCGTGGCCGTGCCGTCGCAGGACGACGCCGACGTGCTGCACATCATCGCCAAGAAGAGCCAGATCCCGGTCATCGCCGACATCCACTTCCAGCCCAAGTACGTCTTCCAGGCCATCGACGCCGGGTGCGGCGCGGTACGCGTGAACCCCGGCAACATCCGCAAGTTCGACGATCAGGTCGGTGCCATCGCCAAGGCCGCCAAGGACGCGGGCGTGTCCCTGCGCATCGGCGTGAATGCCGGATCGCTCGACCGCCGCCTGCTGGAGAAGTACGGCAAGGCCACACCCGAGGCGCTCGTGGAGAGCGCCGTGTGGGAGGCGTCGCTGTTCGAGGAGCACGACTTCCACGACTTCAAGATCTCGGTCAAGCACAACGACCCGATCGTGATGGTGAAGGCCTACCGCCTGCTGGCCGAACGGGGGGACTGGCCCCTGCACCTCGGCGTGACCGAGGCCGGGCCGGCGTTCCAGGGCACCATCAAGAGCGCGACGGCCTTCGGCATCCTGCTGTCCGAGGGCATCGGCGACACCATCCGCGTCTCGCTGTCGGCGCCGCCGGCCGAAGAAGTGAAGGTCGGCCACCAGATCCTCCAGTCGCTGAACCTTCGTGAGCGCAAGCTCGAGATCGTGTCGTGCCCCTCGTGCGGGCGCGCGCAGGTCGATGTCTACACCCTCGCCGACAACGTCACCGAGGGTCTGAAGGACATGACCGTGCCGCTGCGCGTCGCCGTGATGGGCTGCGTCGTCAACGGCCCGGGCGAGGCGCGCGAAGCCGACCTCGGCGTCGCGTCCGGCAACGGCAAGGGGCAGATCTTCGTCAAGGGTCAGGTCATCAAGACCGTGCCCGAGGCCGAGATCGTGCAGACGCTCATCGAAGAGGCCAACCGCATCGCCGATGAGATGGGCCCCGACGCCCCTCTCGGAACGGCGCAGGTCGTCACCGCCTGACCGGGCGGCGTCCCGCCGGCGTCACGAGGAGATCAGGCCACGCGGACGGCGGTGGCCCGCTGAGGACGCACGCGGCATCCGATAGCCTCGGGAACCGCATGTCCGATTCCGCCGCCGCCACCGACTCCGCCCGTCTCGACGCCCCGGCCTCCCGCCCGATCATCGCCGGCATCGTGACCGCGCTCGTCGGGTTCACGAGCACGTTCGCCGTCGTCCTCACGGGCCTCCGCGCCGTCGGTGCGACAGCCGACCAGGCCGCCAGCGGGCTCCTGGCCTTGTGCGTGGTCGTGGGACTGGGGTGCCTCTTCGTCGGCGCGCGATACCGGATGCCGATCACGATCGCGTGGTCCACGCCCGGAGTCGCGCTCCTGGCGGCCACCGGCGCCGTCGACGGCGGCTGGCCGGCGGTCGTCGGCGGATTCCTCGTCTCGGCGGCGCTCATCCTGCTGGCGGGCTTCTTCCCGCCGCTCGGTGCGCTCATCGCCCGCATCCCGCCGTCCATCGCGCAGGCGATGCTGGCGGGTGTCCTCCTGCCCCTGTGCGTGGCGCCGTTCACGGGCCTGCTGTCGGACCCGTGGGGCGTCGCGCCCGTGCTCGTCGTGTGGCTCATCGCCGCGCGACTGCTGCCGCGGTGGGCGGTGCCGCTGGCGTTCGCGGCCGCCACGGTCGTGATCGTCGTGGGGATCGTCCGGTCGGGCGCCGAGGTGGAGGCGGCGAGCCTGCTGCCGCGCGTCGAGTTCGTGATGCCCACTCTCACGCTCGGGTCGGTCATCGGTATCGGGCTGCCCCTGTTCGTGGTGACCATGGCATCGCAGAACGTGCCCGGCGTCGCGGTGATGCGGAGCCTCGGGTACACGGTGCCCTGGCGTCCCGCGATGGTGGTGACGGGTGTGGGCTCGGCCCTCGCGGCCCCCGCCGGCGGGCACGCCGTCAACCTCGGAGCGATCAGCGCCGCCATCGCGGCGGGCCCCGACTCGCACCCCGACCCGGACCGCCGATGGCTCGCGAGCATCTCGGTCGGTATCTCGTACTTCGTGCTGGCGGCGTTGTCGTCGGCGTTCGTGGCGCTCGTCCTGCTCGCCCCGGCGGGCGTGATCCCGGCCGTCGCGGGGGTGGCGCTGTTCGCCGCGTTCGGTTCGGCGGTGCAGCAGGCGATCGACGATCCGGGGGAGCGGATGCCGGCGGTCGTGACGTTCCTGGTCGCGGCCTCGGGCGTGGCGGTGGCCGGCGTCAGCGCGGCCTTCTGGGCGTTGCTCGCCGGTCTGCTCGTCCGGGCCGTCCTGCACGTCGGGCGGCGCCGCGCGACCTGAGCTCAGTCGAGGTCGAACTCCGCGCGGATGCGCTCGCGCGCGTCGGCGTACTCGGGCAGCGCGTCGAAGAAGGCGAGCTTCTCACCGATCAGCGAATCGCCGGCACCGTCGGGTTCGAGGACGTACGTCGCGAACGTCTCGGCGAAGTCCTCGGACGCGTTGGTCGCCGCATAGTCGCTGACGAAGTCCTCCTCGTGCGCCTGGTAGAAATCCCACGCCACGTCGGCGTCGACGTTGTCGCGCGCGGGAGCGTCGTCGTACCCGGCCCAGAACCGTCGCGCGAAGTTCTCGAGGTCGGCATCGGGGAGAAGACAGCCGGCCCCGCTCCACTCGGTGCCGCACTCGGTGGCGTCGGGGTCGACGTCGTCGACGCCGAGGCTCAGCAGGTGCGCGTACTCGTGGACGAGCGTGGACAGGAGGAGGTCGGCGTCGTCGGCGTACGCCAGGTTGGCCCCGAAAACCCACTTCGTGGGGTCGCTCTCGTCGGAGGTCACGTACGCCAGCGTGTCGCTGTCGGGGTCGTCACCTGTCCGGTACCCGGTGACGTCCGATGCCACGAACTCCGGTGTGGCGACACGGACGAAGTCCTCCCACACCTCGCGCGCGCGGCCCTCGGGTTCCGGATCGAGGGTCCCGTCGGCGCGGAGGACGTGGTCGCCGGTGGCGACGAACTCGGCCGGGCTCTCCGCGTCGGGCCCCCGCTGGCCGGTCCCGAACACGCCGTTCGCGCCCAGACCAGCCCCGATGACCACCCACGACAGCACGCCGACGAGGACGGCGACCGAAGCGCTGAGGAGCGCGATCCAGCGGGGACGCATGCCCTCACCATAGGTCGTCGGCCGGGAGGCGGAACGGCGTTGCCGTGTCCTGGTCGCACTGGATCGGCGGGTGGGAGCCGGTCGCGGTGTCGTGGACGCCACCGGGCCACGGCATCCACCGCTCTAGACTCGATGATCGTGGTCACCCGTCTCTCGAACTACTTCCTCCGCACGCTCCGCGAAGACCCCTCGGATGCCGAGGTCACGAGCCACCGCCTGCTCGTGCGCGCCGGCTACATCCGTCGCAACGCCCCGGGCATCTTCGCGTGGCTCCCGCTGGGGCTGCGGGTCAAGGCCAAGATCGAGACGGTCGTCCGCGAGGAGATGGCGAACGCCGGAGCCTTCGAGGTGCACTTCCCGGCGCTGCTGCCCCGCGAGCCGTACGAGCAGACCGGCCGGTGGGAGGAGTACGGCGACGCGCTGTTCCGCCTGCAGGACCGCAAGGGCGCCGACTACCTCCTCGCCCCCACGCACGAGGAGATGTTCACGCTCCTGGTGAAAGACCTGTACTCCTCGTACAAGGACCTGCCGCTGACGATCTACCAGATCCAGGACAAGTACCGCGACGAGGCACGCCCCCGCGCGGGCCTTCTGCGCGGCCGCGAGTTCACGATGAAGGACGCCTACTCGTTCGACGCGACGGATGCCGGATTGGATGCCTCGTACCAGGCGCAGCGCGACGCGTACGAGCGCATCTTCCAGCGCCTGGGTCTGGAGTACGTCATCGTCGCCGCGGACGCGGGCGCGATGGGCGGCTCGAAGTCCGAGGAGTTCCTGCACCCGACGCCCATCGGCGAGGACACCTTCGTCCGCTCGGCGGGCGGGTACGCGGCCAACGTCGAGGCGTTCACCACCGTCGCGCCGGAGGCGCTGCCCATCGAGGGTCTTCCGGCCCCCGTGATCTTCGATTCGCCGAACACCCCGACGATCGCGACGCTCGTGGACCACAGCAACGCGCACCTCGACGCCCCGGCGCCGGGGATCGCGGGCCCCGCGACCGCGGACGCGACGGAGTGGACCGCCGCGCACACGCTGAAGAACGTCGTGCTGGCGCTCACGCACCTCGACGGCACGCGCGAGATCGTCGTCGTCGGCATCCCCGGCGACCGCGACATCGACGACAAGCGCGTCGAGGTGGCGTTCGCGCCCGCCGACGTCGAGGCGGCCACGGAGGCGGACTTCGAGGCGAACCCGCTGCTGGTGAAGGGCTACATCGGTCCCTGGTCTCCCACGGGCCCCGTGCTCGGCGAGGAGTCGGCGACCGGCATCCGGTACCTGCTCGACCCGCGTGTCGTGGACGGAACGGCGTGGATCACCGGTGCCAACGTCGACCAGAAGCACGTGCACACGCTCGTGGCCGGCCGCGACTTCTTCGGCGACGGCTTCGTCGAGGCCGCCACCGTGCGGGCGGGCGACCCCGCGCCCGACGGTTCGGGGCCCGTGGAACTGGCGCGCGGCATGGAGATCGGCCACGTGTTCCAGCTCGGTCGCAAATACGCCGAAGCCTTGGGACTCAAGGTGCTCGACGAGAACGGCAAGCTCGCGACCGTCACGATGGGCTCGTACGGCATCGGCGTCACCCGCATCCTCGCGATCATCGCCGAGTTGAACAACGACGACAGGGGCCTCATCTGGCCTCCGTCGGTCGCTCCGTTCGACGTCCACGTCGTCGCGACGGGACGGGATGCCACCGCGTTCGACCTCGCCACGTCCGTGTCCGAACAGCTCGAGGCCGCCGGGCTCGACGTGCTGTACGACGACCGCCCCAAGGTCTCGCCCGGTGTGAAGTTCGGCGACGCCGAGCTCGTCGGCATTCCGCGCATCCTCATCGTCGGGCGCGGTGCCGCCGACGGCGAGGTCGAGCTGTGGGACCGTCGCTCCGGCGAACGCGAGACGCTGCCGGTCGCCGAGGCGGTCGCGCGCCTGACCGCCTGACCTCTCACCGCGGTCCCGCAGCGTCCGTCGCGCTGCGCATCCGCGGGGGAGGGGGCCGGGGTGTCCCCGGCGTCGGTAGCGTGGATGCCATGATCTCCGCGCCCCGCGTGCCCCTGTCCGACGGTTCGTCGATCCCGCAGCTCGGGGTCGGCACGTACAAAGTGCCCGCCGAGGTCACCGGCGACCTGGTCGCCGGAGCGCTCGCCGCCGGGTACCGGCACGTGGACACCGCGGCCCTGTACGGCAACGAACGCCAGGTCGGCGAGGGCATTCGCGCGTCCGGTGTCCCGCGGGACGACGTCTTCGTCACGACCAAGGTGTGGAACGACGACCAGGGATACGACCAGACCCTTCGCGCGTTCGATGTGAGTGCGGCCGCGCTCGGCCTCGACCGCGTCGACCTCTACCTCATCCACTGGCCGATCCCGAGCGCCGATCGCTATGTCGAGACGTGGCGGGCACTGGTGCGCCTGCGGGAAGAGGGTCGGGTCACCTCGATCGGCGTGAGCAACTTCTCGCCCGTGCACATCGAACGGCTCCGTGACGAGACCGGCGTGCTCCCCGTCATCGACCAGGTCGAGCTGCACCCGCGGTTCCCCCAGCGCGACCTGGTCGACTGGAACACCGCACACGGCATCGTCACCGAGTCGTGGGCGCCGCTGGCGCGCGGAGGTCTTCTCGAGGAGCCCGTCCTGGCCGACATCGCCGCGCGCTACGGCAAGACGCCGGCGCAGGTCGTCGTGCGCTGGCACCTCGATCGCGGGTTGGTCGTGTTCCCGAAGTCGGTGTCGCTGAACCGTCTGCGCGAGAACGGCGACGTGTTCGACTTCGCGTTGGATGCGGACGATCACGCCGCGATCGCGACGCTGGATACCGGAGAGCGCACCGGGCGCAACCCCGACCTGGACTGACCGCCCGGGGGAGGGGCTACGCGTCGAGGCGGGCGTACTTCGCGCGGAAGATCGTGAACGCCCCGTAGGCGAGAAACCCCGTCCCGACCACGCACGCGAGCACCGGGCCCGCCGGCAGCGCGACGAGGGCGGAGACCGCGCCGTCGAGCCCGCCGGCGGTGTCGGGCTCCACCCGCACGGCCGCGACGACCAGCAGCACGCCCACGATCACCAGCGCCACCCCTTTCGCGAGGAACCCGACGACCCCGAGGGCGGTCAGCGCGAGGCCGCCGGGTCCTTCGGGGATGCGCACCTTGGTGCGGAAGGACCGCCGCACCCCCATCCAGACGAAGCCGACCCCCACCGCCGCGACGGCGACCCCCACGGTCCCGAGGACGAAGCCGCCGACCGCGAGGGTCAGCACGCCCTGGCTGACGTCCTCGGCGGCCTGCTCCGCGTGCGGGCGCGCCCCCAGGGCGACGGATGCCGAGACCAGCCCGATCGCGAGGAACACGATGCCCTGTGGCGCCTCCACGGCGATCCGGGCCACCCGGCGGGGGACCGGGAGTCCCCGCGGCGCGAACGCCTGCAGCAGATGCCACGCGCCCAGGGCGACGAGGCCCGCGGCCAGGGCCCACAGGGCGAGAGCGCCCAACGGGACCGCGGCCACCGCTCGGAAGGCCCCTGTCTGGTCGCTGTCCTCCGCCGCGCCCAGCCCCACCGCGATCACCAGACCGCCGATGAGCAGGTGCAGGATGCCGTTGGCGGCATACCCGGCCCGTGCGGCGATCCGGAACGCGGGGTTCGCCTCGGCCTCGCGGGCTGCGGCGCGGGCGTGCGAGGGCATTCCGGAACCGTACGCTCTCCCTCGGCCCGGCGACAAACCTGTGCGCCCACCGGCCATCTCGCGCCCGGGGCTGCCGACGGTGCTGCTTATCATGGCCTGATGCCCGCGACCCGCCGACCGCTGCCGCGCCGGTGGAACGCACTCCCCGCGCTCGTGCGCAACGCTCCGCCGCGGGTGCTGCTCATCGTCGGGGCCGTCGTGGTCGTCCTCGGCATCCTGATCGTCACGCGTCCGCTGACCTCGCTCGTGCTGCTCGGCGTGTACGTGGGGGCGAGCGCCATCGTGATGGGGGTCCTCGAGCTCGTCGGTCGTCCGGCCGGCTGGTGGGCGCGCGCGGTGTCCGCCGCCTGGATCCTGGCCGGTGTCGCGGTGCTGGTGTGGCTCGGACGGAGCCTCGAACTGCTGCCGCCGGTTCTCGCGGTCCTCCTCGTGATCGGTGGAGTGGCCTCGATCGGCCGGGCGGTGTCGCGAGGGATCGCGAGTTCGCGGGTGCTCTCGCTGGCATGGGGTGTCGCTCAGATCGCCCTGGGTCTGCTGTCGTTCACCTGGCCGGATGTCACCGTCCTGGTCCTGGCGGTCGTGTTCGGTGTGCGCACGATCGTGTTCGGCGCGGGGGTCTTCGCGCGGGGGGTCGTCGGCATCCGTCGTCCCCGTCCGCGGGCGACCCCGTTCGACGCCCAGCGGGCGGTCCGCCGCCGCCGGATCCGCGCCCGGTGGGCCGCCGCCGGACGGTACGCCCTGTCGCTCGTGCTGGTCGCCACGGCCGCGGGCGGCTGGTGGCTCAACGACTGGCTCAACGACGGCGCCCCGGTCGTCGACGCCTTCTACGATCCACCGGCCGAGGTCCCCGGTGGTCACGGCCGCCTCATCCGTTCGGACGCCTATCTCGGCCGCCTGCCCGAGAACGGCGACGTCACGCGCATCCTCTACACGACCCGGGATGCCGTCAGCCGACCGGCCGTGGCCAGCGCCCTCGTCATCGTGCCGAAGGACCTGCCGCCCGGTCCGCGCCCCGTGATCGTGTGGAACCACGGGACCACGGGGGTCGCTCAGGGCTGCGCGCCGAGCCTGCGCGACGCGTCGGCGACCCGGTGGTCGATCCCCGCGCTCGAACAGGCCCTCAAGGCCGGGTGGGTCGTGGTGGCATCCGACTTCTCGGGGCAGGGCGCGCCGGGGGACTACCCCTACCTGATCGGCAAGGGTGAAGCCCGTTCGTCGCTCGACGCGGTCCTGGCCACGAGCGAACTGCGCACCGACCTCACGCTGTCGCCGGACACGGTGGTGTGGGGACATTCGCAGGGCGGGCACGCGGCGCTGTGGACGACCGCCATCGCCGACGACTACGCCCCCGGCATCGACGTGCTCGGTACCGCCGTCGTCGCACCCGTCGCCGACCCGCCCGCGCTCGCGCGCGAACTGCTCTCCGGCCCGCCCAACGCCATGCTGTCCGTCATCACCTCGTGGGTGCTCGTGCCCTATTCGCGCACCTACGCCGATGTGCACCTCGACGACTACATCGCCGAGGGGTCGCGCTCGATCGTCCTGGAGATGACGCAGCGCTGCCCGAGCGAGCCCGGCGTGGTGGTGTCGGTGCTCACCGCTCTCGGCGTGTCGGAGGACCGTCCGCTGTACAACGCCGACCTCACCGACGGTGCGCTCGGCCGTCGTCTTGCCGAGAACGCCATGACGGACCCCCTCGGCACTCCAATGCTCGTCGCGTGGGGGTCGGACGACGAGGTCATCCCGCCGAAGCTGCAGCGCGAGTACATCGATCGGCTGTGCGCGCAGGGGCAGCCGGTGCGGTGGGCGACCTACGCCGGGTACGACCACCTGCGGCCGATCCTGCCGAAGTCGCGGTTCCTGCCGGTCCTGTACGACTGGACCAAGGGGCTCATCGAGCGACGCACCCAGGTCGTGGACGGGTGCGGTCTGCGCTGAGCGTCCGTGCGGCGGCGCGGTGACGATCTCGTGTCGATCCCGTTGCCTCTTGGCGCTCGCGCGCGGTTCTGATTACGGTCGAACCGTGCCCGAGAACACTCCTTCCGCGTCCGAGCTCCGCGCCACTCACCCGCTCGCTCTCGCCCCCGTGGCAGCTCCTCCGGCCTCGGTCGACGGCTTCGTCCGCCGCTTCCTGCAGAACCTGAATTTCGACCAGGGCGTGGCGCTGTCGACATCGGACGACAATGACCGCTACCTGGCCTTGGCGGGGACCGTCCGCGACTACCTGATGGCCCGATGGCTCGACGATCAGGCACAGCAGAGCCGTCAGCAGGCGAAGACCGTGTGCTATCTCTCGGCCGAGTACCTGCTCGGCCGCCAGCTCGACAACAACCTCCTTGCCGCGCGCCTGACCGACATCGCGACCGAGGCGCTCGCGCAGTGCGGGATCGACATCGACGACCTGCGCGCCCTCGAGATCGAGCCGGGGCTGGGCAACGGGGGCCTGGGGCGGCTGGCCGCGTGCTTCATCGACTCCCTGGCGACGATGAGCATCCCCACCATCGGGTACGGCATCCGTTACGAGTACGGCATCTTCCGTCAGGCCTTCGCCGACGGGCAGCAGGTGGAGCAGCCCGACGCGTGGCTGCGCCTGGGGTCGCCGTGGGACTTCCCGCACCCGGAGGCTGCGCAGACGATCTCTTTCGGCGGTCGCACCGAGACCTACGACGACGAGGGCGTCGAGAGGACGCGCTGGATCCCCGACTGGAACGTCCTCGCGGTGCCGTACAACATGATGGTCCCCGGCTACCACAACGGCCGGGTCAACACCCTCCGCCTGTGGCGCGCGGTCGCCACGAACGCCTTCGACCTACACACGTTCAACTCCGGCGACTACGTCGCGTCGGTGCGGGCGCAGACCTTCGCCGAGAACATCTCGAAGGTGCTCTACCCCGAAGACTCCACGCCACAGGGCAAGGAGCTGCGCCTCCAGCAGCAGTACTTCTTCGTCGCGGCATCCATCGCCGATTTCGTCGACAACGTCCTGCCCGAGGGATTCGATCTCGCCGCGCTGCCCGAGCGCGTCATCTTCCAGCTCAACGACACCCACCCCGTGATCGGCGTGCCCGAACTCATGCGTGTGCTCGTCGACGAGAAGGGCATGGAGTGGGATGCCGCGTGGGCGATCACCCAGAAGTGCTTCGCGTACACGTGCCACACGCTGCTGCCCGAGGCGCTGGAGGTCTGGTCGGTCGATCTGCTGGGACGGCTCCTTCCGCGGCACCTCGAGATCATCTACCGCATCAACGACGCCTTCCTGCTCGAGGTGCGCGAGCGCTTCGGCGACGATGAGATGCTCATCCGCGACATGTCGATCATCGGAGAGCACCCGTTCCGCTCGGTCCGCATGGCCTACCTCGCCACCGTCGCGGGCTCCAAGGTCAACGGCGTCGCCGAACTGCACTCGCAGCTGCTGCGCGACAACGTGCTGAAGGACTTCGCGCGGATGTGGCCGGAGAAGTTCACCAACGTCACCAACGGTGTCACTCCGCGCCGCTTCCTGCGCCTGGCGAACCCCGAGCTGTCGGCGCTCATCACCGAGACGCTCGGCGCCGGGTGGACGGTGGACCTCGAGCGCCTGCGAGGTCTCGAGGCGTCTGCCGACGATCCCGAGTTCCGCGAGCGCTTCGCCGCGGTGAAGGCGGCGAACAAGCGCCGACTCAGCCGCGTGCTGGCGGCGCGCGACGGCACGACGCTCGACGACGGCCACCTGCTCGACGTCATGATCAAGCGCCTGCACGAGTACAAGCGGCAGACGCTGAAGGTGCTGCACATCGTCAGCGCGTACGACGGGATCGTGTCCGGTCGGGTGGCGGTCGAGGACGTCCAGCCGCGGACGTTCCTGTTCGGTGCGAAGGCCGCCCCCGGGTACGCGATGGCGAAGCACATCATCCACCTCATCAACGCCGTCGGCGAGGTCGTCAACGCCGACCCGCGGGTGGAGGGGCGCCTGAAGGTGCTGTACCCCTCGAACTACAACGTCACCCTTGCCGAGAGCATCATCCCGGCCGCCGACCTGTCCGAGCAGATCTCGCTCGCGGGCAAAGAGGCTTCGGGCACCGGCAACATGAAGCTGGCTCTCAACGGCGCGCTCACGATCGGCACCGATGACGGCGCGAACGTCGAGATCCGCCAGCTCGTGGGCGACGACAACTTCTTCCTGTTCGGCATGAGCGAGCCCGAGGTCGAGGCGCTGTGGGCCGAGGGCTACCGGCCGGCCGACTTCTACCACGATGACGAACGTCTCCGCCGGGCGATCGACATGATCGCCGCCGGGACGTTCTCGAGCGGCGACCGCACCGTGTTCGAGCCGCTCGTGTCGAACCTGCTGTACGAGGACCGGTTCATGGCCCTCGCCGACTTCGGCTCCTATGTCGACGCCCAGGAGCGGGTCGATCTCGCCTACGCCGACCAGGACGCCTGGGTGCGCTCGGCGATCCTCAACGTCGCGCGCAGCGGCTTCTTCTCGTCCGACCGGGCGATGCGCGACTACCTCGACCGCATCTGGCACGCCACGCCGGTCAACTGAGCCGCAGGCGCCCGATGGCGGGATGATGACGAAGACTGGCCGTTCGGGGCGGGTGCGCCGCGGCTGCGCGCGGCAGAGTGGGAACCCCACCCCAGGAGTTCCCGTGCGAATCGCCGACATCCCCGTCCCCGACACCCTCGCCGCTCGCGGCGCCCTCGCGCTCGCCCAGGAGTACCAGTCGCCGGCCCTCACCGCGCACGCGGTGCGCTCGTGGCTCTGGGCCGAGGCGTTCGCCCTCGTCGACGGCCTCTCCGGCATCGACCATGAGCTCCTGTACGTCTCGGCGGTGCTGCACGACATCGGCACCGTCCCCGCGTTCGACAACCACGCGCTGTCGTACGAGCACGCGGGCGGTCACGTCGGCATCGCGCTCACGGCCGGTGCCGGGTGGGCGCCGGAGCGACGCGCGCGCGTGCTCGACGTGATCGTGCGGCACAACTGGCCGAGCGTCGACCCGGAGATGGATGCCGAGGGCTACCTGCTCGAGACCGCCACCGGCCTCGACATCTCGGGGGCGCGGCCCGACGCGCTCCCGCGGGACTTCGTGCGGGAGGTCCTCACCGCCCACCCGCGCGGCGCGATCGCCGCGGAGTTCGGGGCCTGCGTCGTCGATCAGGCGCAGCGCAAGCCCGACACCGCGGCACGGCGTCTGGTCGACGGGGGAGTGCTCGACAAGCTGTCGGCGAACCCGCTCGAGCGCGTCGCCGAGGAAGGTCGCGAGGGAGCCGGCATCCGGGTATCGTAGGAGGGTTGTCGGCGCCCTCGCGTCGACGAGAGCTGAATACGGAGGGTCTTGTGGACATCGATCTGGCACTTCTGAAGACGATCGAACGCGAGAAGGAGATCCCCTTCGACGAACTCGCGCGCATCATCGAGCAGGCGATCCTCACCGCCTACGCCAAGCACATCTCGCCCAGCGGCGAGATCCCCGCGGGCGCGCGGGCCGAACTGGACCGCAAGACCGGCCACGTCGGCATCTACACGCCCGTCCTCGACGAGGAGGGCGCTGTCATCGGCGAGGAGGAGCAGGCGCCCGACGACTTCGGCCGCATCGCGGCCTTCGCCGCCAAACAGGTCATCAGCCAGCGTCTGCGCGACATCGCCGACGACGCGGTGCTGGGCGAGTTCCGCGGCAAGGAGGGCGACATCGTCGCCGGCGTCGTGCAGCAGGGACCCAACCCGCGCATGGTGCACGTCGACCTCGGCACCGTCGAGGCGATCCTCCCTCCCGAGGAGCAGGTGCCCGGCGAGACCTACCCCCACGGCTCGCGACTGCGCGTCTACGTCACATCCGTCGCCAAGGGCAACAAGGGCCCCCAGATCACGGTGTCGCGCACGCACCCGGGCCTGGTGCGCAAGCTCTTCGCGCTCGAGGTCCCCGAGATCGCCGCCGGCCTGGTCGAGATCGTCTCGCTCGCCCGCGAGGCCGGGCACCGGACGAAGATCGCCGTGAAGGCCAACGACCCGACCGTCAACGCCAAGGGCGCCTGCATCGGCGAGCTCGGCCGCCGCGTGCGCGCCGTGACCGAGGAGCTGGCCGGCGAGAAGATCGACATCATCGACTACGACGCCGAGCTGCCGAAGTTCGTCGCCAATGCGCTGTCGCCGGCGAAGGTGACCTCGAGCTTCGTCCTCGACGCCTCCACCAAGGCCGTCCGGGCCCTGGTGCCCGATTACCAGCTGTCCCTGGCCATCGGCAAGGAGGGGCAGAACGCCCGTCTGGCGGCGAAATTGACCGGCGCGAAGATCGACATCCAGCCGGACAGCATCCTCGAAGACAACTGAGCGTCCGATCGCCCGGACGACGGCGAGGTGTACGATGGAACCTGTACGAACGTGCGTCGGATGCCGCACACGTGCCCCCCGATCCTCGCTTCTGCGTGTGGTCGCGGAGGGATCGGTCCTCGTCAGAGACGAGCGGGCGGTCCTGCCGGGACGGGGTGCGTGGGTGCACGAGACGGACGCGTGCGTCGCGAAAGCTCTCGCGCGCCGCGCCTTCGTACGAGCATTGCGTGTGTCAGGCCCGCTTGACACGCAGACCTTCGAATCAACCCTCCAGCGAAACGGCTGAACGGCTATGGACACGAAGTGAACGGCTCGAAATGAGACCCGTCCGCAACTAACGGTCTGCCCTGTCCGGGGTAGGCCCTCAGACAGGAGAATTGTGGCAAAACCACGCGTGCACGAGATCGCTTCCGAGCTCGGCGTCGACAGCAAGGTCGCGCTTGCGAAGCTGAAGGAGCTCGGCGAGTTCGTCAAGAGCCCCTCATCCACCATCGAGCCCCCGGTGGCTCGGAAGCTCCGCGCCGCCCTCGCGGCCGAGGGCTCGTCGGATGCCAAGCCTGCGGCCTCCGCAGCGCGCCCCGGCGCCCGTCCCGGCCCGGTCCGCCCGGCCGCGACCCCCGGAGCCCGCCCATCCGGCCCCACGCCCGGACCGGCTCGCCCCGCCGCGCCCAAGAGCGCACCCGCGCCCTCGGCGCCGGCTCCCGCGGCCTCCGCCCCTGCGACGCCGGCCGCGTCGACGCCCGCGTCGTCCACTCCGGCGCCGTCGGCTCCCGCCTCACAGGCTCCCAAGCCCGGCGGTCCCAAGCCCGGTCCGGCCGGCGGTGCCTCGCAGCCTCCGCGTCCCGGCGGCTCGCCGCGCCCGGGCAACAACCCGTTCGCCTCGTCGCAGGGCATGGGACAGCGTCCCGCCGGCCCGCGCCCGGGCAACAACCCGTTCGCCTCGGCCCAGGGCATGGGGCAGCGCCCCACCCCGGGCAACATCCCGCGCCCGCAAGCTCCGCGTCCCGGTGCCCCCCGCCCCGGTGCCCCGCGCCCCGGCGGTGCGGGTCGTCCCGGCGGCGGCGGTCGTCCCGGCGCTCCGTTCCAGCAGCGTCCCGGCGGTCCCGGTCGTCCCGGCGGCGCCGGTGGCGGCTTCCAGCGCCCCGGTGGCGCTCCCGGCGGTGGCTTCGCCGGTCGCCCCGGGGGTGGTGGCGGTCGCGGCCGTGGCCCCGGCGGTGGCACCGCGGGTGCCTTCGGTAAGGGCGGCGGCAAGTCCAAGCAGCGCAAGTCGCGTCGGGCGAAGCGGCAAGAGTTCGAGATGCGGTCGGCGCCGGTCGTCGGCGGCGTCAACGTCTCGAAGGGCAACGGCGAGATCATCCGCCTGCGTCGCGGTGCCTCGATCGCCGACTTCGCCGACAAGCTCGAGGCGCTGCGCGGGTACACCGTGCAGCCCGGCACGCTCGTGACGATCCTGTTCAACCTGGGCGAGATGGCCACGGCCACCGAGTCGCTTGACGAGGCCACCTTCGAGGTGCTCGGCGAGGAGCTCGGCTACAAGATCCAGATGGTCTCGCCCGAGGACGAGGACAAAGAGCTCCTCGAGGGCTTCGGTCTCGACCTCGACGCCGAGCTGGAGGCCGAGAGCGAGGACGACCTCGAGATCCGTCCTCCGGTGGTCACCGTCATGGGCCATGTCGACCACGGTAAGACGCGACTGCTCGACGCCATCCGCCAGACGAACGTCGTGGCGGGCGAGGCCGGCGGCATCACGCAGCACATCGGTGCGTACCAGGTCTGGACCGAGCACGAGGGCATCGAGCGCGCGATCACCTTCATCGACACCCCGGGTCACGAGGCGTTCACCGCCATGCGTGCCCGCGGTGCGCAGGTGACCGACATCGCGATCCTCGTGGTCGCGGCCGACGACGGCATCATGCCCCAGACGGTCGAGGCGCTGAACCACGCCCAGGCGGCGAACGTGCCGATCGTGGTCGCGGTCAACAAGGTCGACAAGCCCGATGCCAACCCGGCCAAGGTGCGCCAGCAGCTCACCGAGTACGGCCTGGTCGCCGAGGAGTACGGCGGCGACGTCATGTTCGTCGACGTCTCGGCCCGTCAGGGCACGAACATCCAGGAGCTCCTGGATGCCGTGCTGCTGACCGCCGACGCCGGCCTCGACCTCACGGCCAACCCGAACAAGGCTGCCCGCGGTGTCGCGATCGAAGCGAAGCTCGACAAGGGTCGCGGTTCGGTGGCGACGGTCCTCATCCAGTCCGGAACGCTGCGCGTCGGCGACGCGATCGTCGCGGGAACGGCCTACGGCCGCGTCCGCGCGATGATCGACGAGAACGGCGACGCGGTCGAGGAGGCCTACCCCTCCCGTCCGGTCCAGGTGCAGGGACTCAACTCCGTCCCGCGCGCCGGCGACGTCTTCATCGTCACCGAGGAGGACCGCACCGCGCGCCAGATCGCCGAGAAGCGCGAGGCCGCCGAGCGCAACGCCCAGCTGGCCAAGGCCCGCAAGCGCATCTCGCTCGAGGACTTCACCCGCGCTCTCGAAGAGGGCAAGGTCGAGTCGCTCAACCTCATCATCAAGGGTGACGTGTCGGGTGCCGTCGAGGCGCTCGAAGAGTCGCTGCTCAAGATCGAGGTCGACGACAGCGTCCAGCTGCGCATCATCCACCGTGGTGTGGGTGCGATCACCGAGTCGGACATCAACCTGGCCACGATCGACAACGCGATCGTGATCGGCTTCAACGTCCGTCCCGACACGAAGGCCCGCGAGCGGGCCGCCCGCGAGGGTGTGGACGTCCGGTTCTACTCGGTCATCTACAACGCGATCGACGACGTCGAGCAGTCGCTCAAGGGCCTGCTCAAGCCGGAGTTCGAAGAGGTGCAGTCGGGTGTCGCCGAGATCCGCGAGGTGTTCCGCTCCTCGAAGTTCGGCAACATCGCCGGTGTCATCGTCCGCTCGGGCACGATCACGCGCAACGCGAAGGCGCGCGTCATCCGCGATGGCGTGGTGCTGGCCGACGGTCTGCAGATCGAGTCGCTCCGCCGGTTCAAGGACGACGTCACCGAGGTCCGTACGGACTTCGAGGCCGGTATCGGACTCGGCAAGTACAACGACATCCAGGTCGGCGACGAGATCGAGACCACCGAGATGGTCGAGAAGCCGCGCGGCTGATTCGTCGAACGGGGGTCGCGCCTGCGGGCGCGGCCCCCGTTCCGTCCTCTCAGAGAAGGAGAAGGAAGTGGCAGGGGAACGACAGGCCCGTGTGGCCGACCGCATCCGCGTCGTGCTCGCCGAGCGCCTCGAGCGGGGTCTGCGCGACCCGCGGCTCGGGTTCGTCACGATCACCGATGTGCGCGTGACGGGTGACCTGCAGCACGCCTCGGTGTTCTACACCGTCATGGGCGATGAGGCGCACCGCGCCGATACCGCGGCCGCGCTGAAGTCGGCGACGGGCATGCTGCGCAGCGAGGTCGGCAAGAACCTCAACACGCGTCTTACCCCGACGCTGGAGTTCATCCTCGACGCCATCCCCGAGAACGCCGATCACATCTCGGCGCTGCTGCGCGAGGCGCGGGAGCGCGACGAGTCGGTGGCGGGGCTCGCGGCGCAGGCGTCCTACGCCGGCGACGCCGATCCTTACGTCAAACCGCGCGAGATCGACGAGGACGACGACGAGGACGACGAGCGCGACTGACTCCTCCGCACGAACGGCCGGATGCCACCCCCCCAGGGAGGCGTCCGGCCGTTTCGCGTGCGAGAGGGGCGTGCCGTCGTGCGGAGTCGGGGAGCGGCCCGCCGCTCCGGGGGCCACCATCGTCGGCGTGTCGGTAGGGGAGTCCGCAGGGCGGAGCGGGCCAGGTCCGCCGGGGGACGGAGCATGGAGTCTCCTTCGCACGGGGGAGGTCCCGGCATCCGGGTCTTCGTAGGGTCGAGACATGACCGCTTCGCCTCGCCCGGACTGGCTCGCCATCGGCGTGTTCGCCCTCACCTCCGTCGGCCTCTCGTGGCTCGTCGCGCTCCCGCTCTGGCTGCGCGGCCTGGGCTTGGCCGATCCGTTCCTGGGGCTCACAGCGGCCGCCATGATGTTCACCCCCGCTCTCGGCGTCGTCGCGGCGCTCCTCGTGCAGCGGCGCACGCGCGGACGGCGCGGCGCCCGCGTCGTGCTGCGGGAGCTCGGCATGTGGCCGCTCCGGCCCGCGGCCCGCACGATCTGGACGTGTGTCGCCGTGATCGCGGCCGCGCCGGTGCTCGTCGCTCTCGGCCTCGTGGGGGTGGGGGCTCTCGGCCTCGCGACCTTCGATCCGATCGGGTTCTCCGGCTTCGCCCAGACGCTCCGCGACGCCGTACCCCCGGGAACGCCGCTGCCGCCGGTCGCCGTCCTCGCCGCGGTGCAGGTGGTGATGATCCCGATCGGGGCCGTGATCAACGCTCCCTTCGCGTTCGGCGAGGAGCTCGGCTGGCGCGGCTTCCTGCTGCCGGCCCTGCGGCCGCTGGGGGTGTGGCCCGCCCTGATCATCTCGGGCGCCTTCTGGGGGTTCTGGCACTCGCCGCTGATCCTGCTCGGCTACAACTTCCTCGAGCCCAATGCGTTCGGCGTGCTGATGATGATCGTGGCGTGCGTCTTCTTCGGCATCCTGCTGGGATGGACCCGGCTGCGGACGGCCTCGGTGTGGCCGGCGGTGTTCGCGCACGGCGCCTTCAACGCCTCGGCCGGTCTCGGGGCGCTCGTCGTCGCGGCGGACTCGGCCACCCCGTCACCCGTGATCGCCGGCCCGCTCGGCGTCATCATGTGGGGCGTGTTCGGTCTCGTGCTCGCGGTGCTCGTGCTCACGGGTCAGTTCCGCGCGGACCGGCTCGACGCGCGGCTCGCGCCCGACCCCGTGCGCCCGGCACCGGTGCCGAGCGCCTGATCCTCGCGCCGTGCGGCTCACCGACCGGCAGCGACACGGCGCGCGGGCGGCGTGCCGCCGTGCGGAGTGCGTCGCCGACACGCCCTCGACCGCCTCCGGGCATTGGCGTGTCGGTGCGTGTCTCCGCAGGACGGTACGCCCCGGGGCCCCACGGGCGGGGCGGATGCGCGATCAGCGCGGCAGGAAGAGGACGCCGTCCGCGGCCTCGGCCAGTCCGTCGGCGATGAGGGAATCGATCGCGCGGTCGCGCTGCACCGGGTCCGGCCAGGCGGGAACGACCTCGTCGAGCCGCACGGCGGCCGGGGCGGCATCGCGCAGGACCTTCAGCACGGCGCCGCGCGCTTGGCGGTCGCTGCCCTCGTACTTCGCCTGACGGCGGCGGCGGTCCTCGGATGCCGGGTACCCGGCGGCGCGCCACGCGCACTGCGCGGCCACGGGGCGCACACCGCACTTCGGCGCGCGTGCCGTGCACACGATCGCGCCGAGCTCCATCGCCGCGGCGTTCACGATCGCGGCCTCGCCGATGTCGTCGGGAAGCTCGGCCGCCATGCGCGCGAGATCCGCCCTGCCGGGCGGGCCGGGTTGTGCGACGCCGTCGACGACGCGGGCGAGGACCCGGCGCGTGTTCGTGTCGACGACCGGATGCCGATCGCCGTAGGCGAAGACGGCGACGGCACGCGCGGTGTAGTCGCCGATCCCGGTGAGCGCCAGCAGCGCCTCGACGTCGCGGGGCACGACACCGTCGTGGCGGTCGCGGATCTCGACCGCGGCGCGGTGCAGCCAGAGAGCGCGGCGCGGATAGCCCAGGTTCGCCCACTGCGTCACGGCCTCGGCGGGCGCCGCAGCGGCGAGGTCGGCGGGAGCCGGCCAGCGCCCCAGCCACGCCTCCAGGTGCGGGATGACGCGGGCGACGGGGGTCTGCTGCAGCATGAACTCGCTGACCAGCGTGCCCCACGCGCCGAAGCCGGGCCGACGCCACGGCAGATCACGCGCATTGTCGCGGTACCACGCGATCAGTGGCGCGGCGATCCCTGGCATCCCTCCACCCTACGAGCCCGCGGGGCCGGCGCAGCGCGTCCGATCTCGCGGCGATGTGCGCCGTGCGACGGCGCAACGCGGCGCCGCGGCGTACCCGCCGGCGGAGAGCGTCTGACGGAGAGGTGTGCGCGGGCGACCGTAGGCTGGAGGCATGTCGAGCGAGAACCCCGCCGAGACCCTGCAGCGAAGTCTGCGCGATCTGATGCGCCAGAACGCCGGCGCCGGACGCGTCGTGGTCGGTGTCGACGCGCTCGACGCCGACGCGGCGACCGCCTTCGCGGACGCGTTCGCCGCCGCGGTCGAGGAGGACGGCACCGCGACCTTCCGCGCCACGCTCGCCGACGGCGCCGACGACGTGCGCCAGCACCTGATCTCCCCCTTCCGCGCGGGTGAGTCGTTCGACGGCGGTGATCCCGCACCCGATCATGCCGTCCTCGTGGTGGACGGCCGCTTCCTGCACGCGGCGGGCCTGCGGGGACTGTGGAACTGGTCGGTGTGGCTCGAGGCGAATCCGGTCATCGGCGCCCCTCGACCCGAGCTGCCGGATGCCGAGAAACGGTACCTCCGGGAGTCTCGACCGCGCGCTGCGGCTTCGGTCATCGTGGAGAACTCCGACCCGGCGCACCCGGTGCAGGTGTTCGGCGACTTCTGCTGATGGCGCGCGCCGGCATCCTCCTGGTCGACAAGCCCGGGGGCATCACCAGTCATGACGTCGTGGCGCGGGCGCGCCGGGCGTTGGGCACGCGCAAGATCGGCCACGCGGGCACTCTCGATCCGATGGCGACGGGTCTGCTCGTCCTAGGCGTCGAGGGCGCGACGCGCCTGCTCACCTACGTGGTGGGGGCCGACAAGACCTATGAGGCGACGATCCTGCTCGGGGTCGAGACCGACAGCGACGATGCCGACGGTGTCGAGACGGGCCGGGCGGATGCCGACGCCGTCGCGGCCGTGACGGACGGGGCCATCGCGGCAGGCATCGCCGCCCTCACGGGCGAGATCGAGCAGGTGCCGAGCACCGTCTCCGCGATCAAGGTGCAGGGGCGTCGGGCCTACGACCTCGCCCGCGCCGGCGAGACCGTCGAACTGAAGGCCCGCCGCGTGACCGTGTCGCGCTTCGCCGTACAGGCGAGTCGGCGGGATGCCGGAACGATCGCCCTGGACGTCGTCGTCGACTGCTCGAGTGGCACGTACATCCGCGCGCTCGCCCGCGATCTGGGCCGCTCGCTCGGCGTCGGCGGGCACCTCACCGCCCTCCGCCGCACGCGCATCGGCTCGTTCGAGGTGGCATCGGCGGCATCCGTCGACGACATCGCCGACGCCGCCCTGGTCGACCCCGCCACTGCGGCGGCGGTGGTCGTCGGAGCCCTCGCCGTGAGCGCCGACGACGCCCGTGACCTCCGGCACGGCAAGCGCATCGACGGCGGAGGTCGGCTCACGGGCGAGCGCGCCGCGGCGATCGATCCCGATGGGCGGCTGGTGGGGATCGTGGAACGCCGGGGCACCCAGCTCAAGAGCGTCATGAACATGCCCGAGGAGGTCGCGGGATGATCCTGTGGTTCACCGTCACGCAGGTCGGGGTCGCCGTGCTCGCGGGGCTCGTGGCGATCGTGGCGGGGCTGGCCGGGCGTCGCCCGTCCGACCTGACGGTCGGGGCCCTCGCCCTCATCGAGCTGCTGCTCGTCGCGCAGATCGTCGTCGCGATCGTCGCCCCGTTCGCCGGGAATCCGCCGACGGGCAGCCTGCTGGAGTACTGGACGTACCTCGTCTCCGCCGCGCTGCTGCCCCCTGCCGGTGCCGCCTGGGCGCTCATCGAGCGCAGCCGGTGGAGCACCGTCATCATGGGCGTCGCCGCCCTCGCGGTGGCCGTCATGGTGTGGCGCATGCACGTGATCTGGACGGTACAGGTGGCCTGAGCGGTCCGGTCCGAACCATGAGCGAGGGCCCTGACCGAACTAGACTCGGAAGGTCATGGCATCCACCACTCCCGCCCGCACCCGCGGAATGACCGGCGTCGGCCGGGTCCTCGTGATCGTCTACGTCATCATGGCGCTGGCCGCCACCGGCCGGTCCTTCGTGCAGATCGTCCGCGAGTTCGACGACGCGCCCGTGGCATACACGCTGTCGGCGCTCGCCGCGGTGGTCTACATCCTCGCGACGCTGGCGCTGGTCTTCTCGGCGCGTCCGGCCTGGTACCGGGTCGCGTGGGTCGCGATCGGCTTCGAGCTGATCGGTGTCCTCGTCGTCGGGACGCTCAGCCTCGTGCTGCCCGTATTGTTCCAGCACCCCACCGTGTGGTCGGTGTACGGCATCGGCTATCTGTTCGTCCCGCTGGTGCTGCCCTTCCTCGGTCTGTGGTGGCTGGTGCGGCACCGCCGGACGGCGTCGTGATCGTCTTCCGCGACCCCGCGGAGGTGCCCGTCGGGTTCGGGCCGTCGGTCGTGGCGATCGGGAAGTTCGACGGCGTCCACACCGGCCACCGCGCCGTGATCGATCGCGCGCGCATCGAAGCGGCGGACGGGGCACAGGTCGTGGCCGTCACCTTCGACCGCAACCCGCTGAGCGTGCTGCGCCCGGACAGGTGCCCGCCCGATGTCATCGGCCCGCATCAGAAACTCGAGCTCCTCGAACGGGCGGGCGTGGATGCCACCCTGCTGCTGACCTTCGACGCGACCCTGGCGGCACTCCCCGCGGACGAGTTCGTCCGGCGCGTGCTGGTCGAGGCCCTCTCCGCCCGCACGGTGCTGGTCGGGCGCGATTTCCGCTTCGGTGCGGGTGGGGTCGGCGACCCCGCGCTGCTGGAAAGGATGGGGGTCGACCACGGGTTCCGCGTCGACGTCGTCGACGACGTCCGTGCGGTCCACGCCGACCGTCGGGTCTCGTCGACCTGGATCCGCGAGGCCCTCGCAGCCGGCGACATCGCCACCGCCTCGCGGCTGTTGGGTCGCGCGCCGTCGGTCTGGGGAGAGGTCGTGCACGGGCTCAAGCGCGGGCGCGAGCTCGGCTATCCGACCGCCAACCTCTCGCCCGACCTCGAGGGGTTCGTGCCCGCCGACGGCGTCTACGCGGGCTGGCTGATCGACATCGAGGGCGCCCGGCGCATCAGTTACCCGGCCGCCATCAGCATCGGCACCAATCCGACCTTCGACGACGTGGACTCCCGCCAGGTCGAGGTGTACGTGCTCGACGAGACGGACCTCGATCTCTACGGGCACCACGTGGAGGTCCGTTTCGTCGAGCGGATCCGCCCCATGACGGCCTTCGACGGTGTGGACGCCCTGCTCGTGCAGATGGCCGACGACGTCGAGCGCGTGCGCGCGATCCTGCGCTGACCGCCCCGCGGTGCCGCAAGGTCGTCGGGCGCGGCCGGGGGAGGAGCTCAGTCCCGCCGTGACAGATGGTTCCGGATGCCGAGGAACGACGTCGCGGACCCGAGCACCATGAGTGCGGCGGTGAAGATCGCCGCGCGGTGGAACCCGTCGAGATCGAGGGCGCCGCCCGCGACGGCGGACACCGCCGCGATCGCCAGGAGGCCGGCGACCCGCGAGACGGCGTTGTTGACCGCCGAGGCGATGCCCGAGCGTTCCGTCTCGATCGCGCCGAGGACCGCAGCCGTCAGCGGGGACACCGTCGCGGTGAGCCCCAGGCCGAAGACGATCACACCCGGCAGCACCTGGGTCGCGTAGTCGAACTCCGCTCGCACGGACACCAGGAGCAGCGCGCCGATCGCCATGACCGCCGGTCCGATCGTCATGAACAGCCGCGGTCCGAACCGGCCCGAGAGGGCGCCCATGCGGGAGCTGAGGGCGATCATCAGCAGCGTGCTCGGCAGGGAGGCCAGCCCCGCGAGGGTCGCCGGCAGCCCCGCGCCCTGCTGCAGGTACACGCTGAGCACGAAGCCGTTCAGCGAGAGCGCGGCGTAGACGAACATCGTGGCGAGGTTGCCCGCCCAGAAGTTGCGGGAGCGGAACAGGTCCAGCGGCATCATCGGCTCTCGCGCGACACGTTGGCGCACGAGGAAGCCCGCGAAGGCCGCGGCGCCCAGTGCCCCCGGCATCCAGATGATCGGCGAGCCCCACCCGAGGTTCGGCTGCTCGATGAGGGCGAACACGATGCCGCCCAGGCCCAGCGCGCACAGCAGCGCCCCGAGGATGTCGACGTGCGCGCCGGGACGACGCTCGTCCGAATGGCCCCGTCGCGCCAGAAGCCACATCGTCACGGCGATCGGCAGCACGTTGACGAGGAACACCAGGCGCCAGGAGAGGGTGTCGACGAACAGCCCGCCGATGAGCGGGCCCGCGATCATGGCCACGGTGGTGGCCCCGGTCCAGATGCCGATCGCGCGGGCCTGGGCGGCGCCGCGGAACGTGGAGGTGATCAGGGCCAGCGAGCTCGGCACGAGCAGCGCTCCGGCGACACCCTGCAGGGCGCGGGCGACGATGAGGACCTCCGCCGTGGGTGCGGCGGCGATCGCGATCGAGGTGAACCCGAACCCGATGAGACCGATGCGCAGGACGAGCGTGCGGCCGAGCACGTCGCTCATCGAGCCCGCGACCAGGATGAACGCGCCGAGGGTCACGAGGTAGGCGTCCACGACCCACTGCTGCGTCGACAGCCCGCCGCCCAGGTCGCGCGAGATGGCCGGCAGTGCCACGTTGACCACGGTGCCGTCGAGGAAGGACACGAAGGATGCCAGGACGGCCACGGTGAGCACCACGCGCTGGTCCCGCGACATCCGCTCGGTCATGGCCCCAGCGTAGGTCCGCCGCGGCAGACGAAGGCCGCGATCGTGCGGGCCCGGCCCGGTGCGGCCCGGGCGGTGGAGGGCGCGGCCGGCGACGCGCCCGCGCGGACCCGGTCGTCGCGACGCAGCCGGGTTAGGGTCGAATCGATCCTCGGAGGTGTCATGCCCGCCCTCGCCCGTGTGGTCGCCGTCGGCTCTGTCGCGGCGGCCCTGGCCGTCATCCTGTCCGCCTGCGTCCCGGAACCCGTCCCGACCGCCTCGCCGAGCGTCGAGGCATCCGTGCCCGGTGACCCCGGGACGCCCACGCCGATCCCGTCATCGACGGTGCCTCCCACGACCGCCCTGCCGGCCACGTGCGACGACATCTACTCGGATGCCATGCGTGCGGTGTTGGAAGAGCAGAACCCGCCGCTGAACGACCCCGTGGTGACCCTGCTCGCCACCGAGCAGGCGCCTCTGCTCGAGCTGCTGGACGTCGTCCCCACGCTGCGGTGCTCGTGGGGAACCCCGAGCGAGCGCGGTCTGGCCACGAACGTGTCGATCGTGGACGCCGAGCAGGCGGCCCTGGTCCGGAACACGCTGACGACGAGCGGTTTCGAGTGCCAGGACAGCGGCGATGCGACGATCTGCCGCCTGGAGCAGCGCGGCGTGTCGCTCGACGACGTGCCGTTCGAACGCGGCGAGGTGCAGGCCCTCCGCGGAGAGGTCTGGGTCGCCACGTCGTGGATCAATTTCGACCCCGAGGGATACACCGAGGACATCCTGTCGACGGTGGCGGGGTAACACGCGCGCGGAACCGCTAGAATGGGTCTCGACCCCGTCACCCGCCTCCTCGCGAGCCGTTCCGGTGAAGACGCGTTGCGGGTCGCAGACGCTGCCGCTCCGGCGGTGAGTCTCGCGACATTCTCCGGGGTCACTGATCCACCGGCGTCACGCCGGACGTCCCGGACACATCCGGACGACACGCTCAGGAGGAGCATGCCGACCACGGCAACCGCCGCCCGAAGCTCGAGCCAACGGCGCCGCAAGACCTCGTCATCCCGTCGCGATGACGAGGCCCCCGTCATTCCCATCCTCGCCCGCAAGGTCCGCGAGGTCGAGGCCAAGGCCCAACGCGGCAAGCTGGGCCCGACCAACCGCGTGAAGTTCCAGGTGATCGCCTTCCTCGTCCGCGAGGAGCGTGCCCGCGTGAAGGCCGACACCGAGATCACCGACGCCGCCCGCGCGGAACTGCTGAAGCGCCTCGACGGCGTGGCCACGATCCTGGCCAAGACCGCCGCACGCGACACCTCCCTCATCCAGCTGCTCGAAGTCGACCAGGCGACCTCGCCGGTCGCGCGACGCATGCGTCGCGACTGGCTGCTCGAGTCCGGTGCCGAGCTCCCGCCGGACGAGCTCATCATCACCGACAACGCCCCGGCCAGCGCCCCCGTGGTGCCGGCGGCGCTCGCCGAGAAGCAGGTCGTCCCACCGTCCATCGAGGCGCGCCAGATGGCCAACCCGTTCCTCGCCCCCGACCTCACTCCGCGTCCCACCGGTGACGCGCCCCGCCGCCGCTTGGACGGCTGGGAGCTCATGGGTCCGCTGTACAAGGCGTTCGAGACCGGGGCGGGGGGATCGGCGGCCAGCATGGAGCTGCCGCCCGTACCCGAGTTCGACCGCGTCTCGCCGCGCGGGCTCGAGGTCATGCCGCACCAGTCCCGTTTCCTCGAGGCCGTGCGTCAGGGGCACCGCTCGTTCCTGCTGGCGGACGAGCCGGGCCTCGGCAAGACCGCCGAATCCGTGCTCGCCGCCTCCGTCGCCGAGGCCTACCCGCTGCTGGTCGTCGTGCCCAACGTCGTGAAGATGAACTGGGCCCGCGAGGTGCAGCGGTGGACGCCGCACCGGCGCGCGACCGTCATCTCGGGAAGCGGCGCCGACATCGATGCGTTCGCCGACGTGTTCATCGTCAACTACGAGATCCTTGACCGTCACCTGTCGTGGCTGTCGTCGATCGGCCTCAAGGGCATCGCGGTCGATGAGGCCCACTTCATCAAGAACCTGTCGTCGCAGCGATCGCAGAACGTGCTCGCCCTGGCATCCCGAGTCCGTCAGCAGACGCGCAATCCGCTGCTGCTCGCGCTCACCGGAACCCCGCTGATCAACGACGTCGAAGACTTCGACGCGATCTGGCGTTTCCTCGGCTGGACCAACGGTGAGAAGCCCGGCCCCGAGCTGATGGAGAAGCTGGATGCCACCGGCCTGACGCCGGCGGACAAGGCCTTCTACCCGGAGGCGCGCGAGGCCGTCATCTCGATGGGCATCGTGCGCCGCAAGAAGAAGGACGTCGCCGCGGACCTGCCCGACAAGCTCATCGCCGACCTCCCGGTCGAGCTCGATGACGAGTACGGTCGGTCGATCCGCCAGGCCGAGCGCGAGCTGGGCGCACGCCTCGCCGCGAAGTACCGGCGGATCATCGAAGCCCGCGGCGATCGCGGGCTGGCTGCGGGCGAGATCGACGAAGACATCGTGCGCCTGGTCGCCCACGGCGAGCTCGAGGAGAGCAAGGCCGCCGGCACCGGGTCCGAGAACGTCTTCACCATGGTGCGCCGCATCGGTCAGGCCAAGGCTCAGCTCGCCGCCGACTACGCCGTGCAACTGCAGCGGTCCGTGGGCAAGGTCGTCTTCTTCGCCAAGCACATCGACGTCATGGACGCCGCCGAGGCGCACTTCAAGGCATCCGGCCTGCGTGCGGTGTCGGTGCGCGGGGATCAGACGTCCACGGCGCGCCAGGCCGCGATCGACGCGTTCAACAACGATCCCGGCGTCGGTATCGCGGTGTGTTCGCTCACCGCGGCGGGTGTCGGTCTGAACATGCAGGCGGCGTCGAACGTCGTGCTCGCGGAGCTGTCGTGGACCGCAGCGGAGCAGACGCAGGCCATCGACCGCGTGCACCGCATCGGTCAGGAGGAGCCGGTCACGGCGTGGCGCATCATCGCCGCGCACACGATCGACACGAAGATCGCCGAGCTCATCGACTCGAAGGAGGGCCTGGCGCAGCGCGCCCTCGACGGCCTGGCCATCGAGCCGGGTTCGAGCGACTCGGTGCAGCTGTCGGCGCTCATGCACCTGCTGCGCCAGGCGCTCGGGGCCTGACACTCTCCACGAACGCCCCGGTGTCGCCGGGGCGTTCGTGTTTTCTGAGCCGGGTCCGGACGAGACGTTCTGGTTCGACGACGTCACGCCCGTGGGAGCCGTCGAGGACTGGATCAGCGCCGACCCGGGCGAGCCCGGCTCGTGGCGTCGTACGTGACGCGTCCCCCGTTTGGCGAGCGCGGCAGGAGGGGCAGTAATGTCGAACGCGGCAGTGTCGCCGACTCGATCATCCCCATTAGCGAGGTTCACAGCATGAAGATCGGCATCCTGACCAGCGGCGGAGACTGCCCCGGGCTCAACGCCGTCATCCGTGGTGTCGTGCTCAAAGGCACCACCAATCACGACATCGAGTTCGTCGGTATCCGTGACGGGTGGCGCGGTGTCGTGGACGGTGATTTCTTCCCGTTGACCCGTCACGAGGTGAAGGGGCTCTCCAAGGTCGGCGGAACGATCCTCGGCACGAGCCGCACGAACCCCTACGAGGGCGCCCGGGGCGGCGCCGAGAACATCTCCAAAACGCTGTACGGTCACCGTATCGACGGCATCCTGGCCATCGGCGGAGAGGGGACGCTCGCCGCGGCCGACCGTCTGTCGAAGGACGGCATCAACGTCATCGGTGTGCCCAAGACGATCGACAACGACCTGCGCGCCACCGACTACTCGTTCGGCTTCGACACCGCGGTGAACATCGCGACCGATGCCATGGATCGTCTGCGCACGACCGGCGACTCGCACCAGCGCTGCATGGTGGCCGAGGTCATGGGCCGTCACGTCGGCTGGATCGCGCTGCACGCCGGCATCGCGGCGGGCGCGCACGTCATCTGCATCCCCGAGGTGCCGATGTCGATCGAGGAGATCACCGAGCAGGTCACGCGCGCCCACGACCGCGGCCGCGCGCCGCTCGTCGTCGTCTCCGAGGGTTTCAAGCTCAAGGGCATGGACGAGGCCTTCAGCGACAAGGGCCTGGATGCCTTCAACCGCCCCCGTCTCGGCGGCATCGGCGAGCAGCTGGCCCCCGAGATCGAGCGACTGACCGGTATCGAGACCCGCGCCACGGTGCTCGGGCACATCCAGCGCGGCGGTTCGCCGTCGGCTTTCGACCGCGTGCTCGCGACCCGTCTCGGACTGCACGCCGCCGACGCGCTGAACGACGGCGCCTGGGGGCAGATGGTCGCGCTGCGCGGCACCGACATCGTGCGTGTGCCGTTCGCCGACGCCCTCGGCGAGCTCAACAGCGTCCCCCTCTACCGCTACGAGGAGGCCGCCGCGCTGTTCGGCTGAGCCTCCGCCGACGCCGCGCCCCGCTGCCGTGGGCCGCTGCCGTGTGGCGCTGCGGGGCGCTGCGGTGTGTCGCTGCCGCGTCCCGCTACGGTGTGTCGCTGCCGCGTCCCGCTGCCGCGTCCCGCTGCCGCGTCCCGCTGCCGCGGCAGATTCCGGTGCGGCGTACGCCCCCACGTCCCACTTATGGGGGTGCATGTCCCAAATGTTGTCGCCTGATGTGCTCTGAGACAGCAACAAGTGGGACATACTCCGCGCGGCGAGCGACGGGATGCCTTCTGCACAAGCCACACCTCGCAACGACGGCGTGTGGACAGTGCCGACGTAGGCGACTCCGTCCGGGACCCTGAGGCATGACCCGACCGCAGCCTCTACCCGCCGACCTCCCTGAGCGTTTTCATGTCGCCGAAGCATGCGGGAAGGGGGTGAGTCGTGGGCGCTTGCGCTCCTCAGACCTGGCAGCACCCTTCCACGGTGTGCGATCGCGGTCGGTGCGTGACGTCCACACCATCGCCGACCGATGCCGGGCCTACGCACCGCGTCTGGCTCCGGGGCAGTTCTTCAGTCACGAGACCGTTTTCGCCCTGCGGGGCCTCAGCACACCGGAGTGGCCCCATGTGCCGGCGATCCATGTGTCGGCACATCGGCCGGCAAGGGAACCGCGAACGGGCGGTGTCGTCGGGCATCGGCTGCAGACCCGTGAATCCGCCATCGAAGTCGGTCCATTCGGGATGCCGGTCGAGAACGCCGTGCGGGCGTGGCGGCAATGCGGTCGCCTCTGGCGTCTCGACGATCTCGTCGCCGGCGCCGACGCGCTGCTGGCGGGTCGGAACCCGCTGGCATCCATCGAAGAGTTGGAGGCCGAAGTGGCTCTCATGGGCGATGTCCGCGGTGGCATCCTGCGTCGGGCCCTCGCGTTGGCGCGCCCCGGTGTCCGGTCGCCGAGAGAGACCCGTCTCCGGCTGCTGCTCGTCCGGCGGGGTCTCCCCGAACCGCAGGTCAATACGGACATCTTCTCGCCGCGCGGCGAGTTCGTCGCCGAGATCGATCTCGCCTTCGAGCAGTGGAGGGTGGCGGTCGAATACGACGGTCGGGTGCACGCCGAAGACCCGCGACAGTTCGCCAGGGACGCCGACCGATGGGCCGCTATCCGGGATGCCGGCTGGGACCATGTTCGCATCCTGAGCCACCACCTCCGCGACGGCGGTGCTCCCGCCGTGGTGATGGTGCGCTCTGCGCTGATCAGGGCGGGGTGGCGGCCGGGGCTGTGACCTCAATGTCCCACTTATGGCAGTTTCGGCCGCCCTGAGGCTGCATATTTTGGGACATGCACCGCCATAAGTGGGACGAGCTCACCTAGCCCGCGCCTAGCTCCACCCGCGCCCGGCCGCCCGCGCCGCGCCTACTCCGCGAGACCCAGGACGTCGAGCAGCCAGGCGAGCTCGAAGGCGCGCTCGCGCCACGCGTTGTACCTGCCGCTGACGCCGCCGTGCCCGGCGACCATCTCGCACTTCAGCAGCGCGTCGGCGCCCACCTCGCGCAGCCGCTGCACCCACTTCGCCGGCTCGACGTACAGCACGCGCGTGTCGTTGAGCGAGGTGACGGCGAGGACCCGGGGGTAGGCGACGCCCGCGCGCACGTTCTCGTACGGCGTGTACGACTTCATGTACGCGTAGACGTCGGCGTCGTGCAGGGGGTCGCCCCACTCGTCCCATTCGATGACGGTGAGGGGGAGGGACGGATCGAGGATCGTGGTGAGCGCGTCCACGAACGGCACGTCGGCCAGGATGCCGGCGAACAGTTCCGGTGCGAGGTTCGCCACCGCACCCATGAGCAGGCCGCCGGCGCTGCCGCCCTCGGCCACCAGCCGCTCGGGAGTGGTGTAGCCGGATGCCACGAGGTGGCGGGCCACCGCGACGAAGTCGGTGAAGGTGTTGCGCTTGGCCTGGAGCTTGCCGTCCTCGTACCACTGGCGGCCCATCTCGCCGCCCCCGCGGACGTGCGCGACGGCGAAGATGACGCCGCGGTCGAGCAGCGACAGACGCGGTACCGAGAATCCGGGTTCGATCGAGTGCTCATAGGAGCCGTACCCGTACAGGTGCACCGGACGCGGCGACGCCCCGGGCTCTCCGAACGAGCGCCTCCACACCAGCGACACGGGGACGCGCGTTCCGTCGTCGGCGCTCGCCCACACACGGGCCTGCCCGTAGTCGGCGGGATCGAACCCGCCGAGCACCGGCTGGCGCTTGCGCAGCAGCAGCTCGCCGGTGTCGACGACGTAGTCGTATACGGTTCCGGGGGTCACGAACGAGCCGTAGCCCACGCGGAGCACGGGCGGTGCCCACTCGGGGTTCCCCCCGGTCCCGACGCTGTACAGCGGCTCGTCGAACACGATCTCGGTGACCGTCCCATCGGCGTAGGACAGCATGCCCAGGCGCGCCAGCCCGTCGCGACGGTAGGCGACGACACCCCACTCGCGGAACGTGTCGACCCCGAGCAGGCGCTCGCCGGGACGATGGGGGATCACCGTCTCGCGCGGACCCTCCGGAGCGGATGCCGGGACCCGCACCAGCTCGAAGTCGAGCGCGCCGTCGTTGTGCAGGATGTAGAGCACGTCCTCGCCGTCGATGACCGCGTGTTCGGTGGAGTACTCCACGCCCTCGCGGCGGGGCCAGACGACGCGGGCCTCGCCGCGCAGGTCATCGGCGTCGACCAGGCGCTCCTCGGACGTGATGGAAGAGCCCACGCCGATCACGAGGTAGCGGTCGCTGCGGGTGAAATCGGCGCCGACCCAGTACCGCTCGTCGGGTTCGTGGAACAGCGTGACGTCGGCATCCACACCCGTCCCGATCTCGTGCAGCCACACGGTGTCGGGCCGCCAGGCGTCATCCACGGTGGTGTACACGATGAAACGACCGTCGGGGGAGAAGGTGGCTCCGGAGAAGGTGCCGGGGATCTCGTCGGGCAGGGTCTCGCCGGTGACGAGGTCGCGCACACGGACCGTGTAGCGTTCGTCGCCGGCGACGTCGATGCCGTACAGCATGCGCGTGCCGTCGTTGGAGACCTCGAAGCTCCCGAGCGAGAAGAAGTCGGTGCCCTCCGCCTCGACGTTGCCATCGAAGAGCACCTGCTCGCCGGGCACGGGCACGTCGGGGGAGAGCGAGGGCGGCGTCCAGTCGTCGGGGGAGGCCAGGGGGGCGCGGCACTGGATGCCGTACTGCGCGCCCGCCACGGTGCGGCCGTAGTACCACCACTGGCCGCGGCGGGCGGGCACCGACAGGTCGGTCTCGAGCGTGCGGCCCTTGATCTCACCGAAGATCTCGTCACGGAGGGATGCCAGGTGCGCCGTGCGCGCGTCGGTGTAGGCGTTCTCGGCCTCGAGGTGGGCCACGACCTCGGCGTCCTCCTTGGCGCGCAGCCACTCGTACGGGTCGTCGAACGTGTCGCCGTGGTGGGTGCGCGCGGTGACGCGGCGGGCGGCGACGGGAGGAAGGGGGCGGGCGGCGGTGTCGGTCACCCCTCCACGCTAGCCGCACCCGACACGCGGGCGTCGGGATCGCCTAGCGGTCGAGCACGGTGCGTTCCGTCACCTTCCGCTGGGCGACGACGCGTCCGCGATGCAGGACGACACGGTCGTAGGCCCCGCCGGCGACGGCGGCGGCCAACGAGGGTGCGCGGATGGCGAGCAGATCCGCGACCCGGCCCGCCTCGACGCCCGCGGATTCCAGTCCCATGGCCGCGCGTGCGTGCGCGGTCACGCAATCGTGCGCGTCCTCGATCGTCACGTGCGAGGCCGCGACGAGCAGCCCGGCGGTGACGAGGTGGTCGGCGGCGCCGAGCGGATTGAGGGGGTCGCGCACGTTGTCCCCGGCGCCGCAGACGAGCACGCCCGCGTCGCGCAGCGCGCGCACGGGGGCGATCGCGCGGGGGACCGGCCCCGCGACGATGTCCTTGGCCTGCAGGTAGAGGTTCGTCAGCGGTGCCGCCGCGACCGAGACGCCCGCGCGGCGGAGGTCCTCGGCGACATCGTGCAGCGCAGCGGGGTCCAGCAGCCCCAGGCTCACGCAGTGTCCGGCCATCGCCGTGGTGCCCGGGGCGAGCGGTTCGCGCCGCAACGCGCGGGCCAGGCGCCGCATCGTCAGAGATGTCGGGTCCAGCCGCTCGTCGGCATGGATGTCGATGCCGACCCGCCGTCGGCGTGCGATCGCGACGAGCCGGTCCAGCTCGCCCTCCGGGTCGGCCGCGGTGTGCGGCGACCCTCCGACGAGATCCGCACCCGCGTCGAGAGCGGCCTCGATGGTCGCGTCGTCGATGTCGTTCTTGGGCAGGACCACGATCTGCAGATCCATGACGCCCGAGAGTTCGGCCCGCACCCCGGCGAGGGCCCGGACGCAGCGCAGCGGGTCCCCGGAGGGGAAGATCTCCGCGTGCGTGCGCACGGCGGTGACCCCGTTGGCGAGGAACATCCTGGCCAGCGCGCGTGCCCGGTCGGCGAAGTCCTCCTCGGTCAGGTGCCGCGCGTGCGCCTGCCACTGGCGGATGCCGGAGAGCAGATCGCCGTAGTCCGGCCGCAGCCTGTCGTAGACGAGGGCCTTGTCGAGGTGGGTGTGCGGCTCGGCACCCGCCGTCAGCAGGAGGGCCCCGTCCAGGTCCAGCTCGTCGCGTCCGCCGTGTCCGGTCGCGGGGGAGACGTCGATGATGCGTCCCTCCGCGATCCTCACGTCGACGAGGGACCCGTCGGAGAGGGTCGCACGCCGCAGGGCGGTGGGATAGTGGTTCGTCATGGTCGCCTCTGCAGGTTCTCCCGGGCGCCGGGGCGCGGGACGTTAGCGTAGGACTCGACGGGCCGCCGAGCCCGCCGAAGGGGGGAAGTGTGACCACGACCGACGACCCGCTGCTGGCAGAACAGGTGTACCAGCGACTGCAGGAGCGGGTGCTCAGCGGACGCATCGCGCCGGGCAGTCCGCTGAGCGTGCCGCGCTTGGCGACCGAACTCGGCGTGAGCCGCAGCCCGGTGCGCGAGGCCGTCCAGCAGCTCATCGCGATGGGATTGGCGGTGCACGTCCCGTACGCGGGGGCTCGCGTGCGGGCGTTGGACGAGGGCCTCGTCGACGACGTCTTCGAGCTGCGCGAGAGCCTCGACCGGCTCGCCGCACGACGGGCGACCACCCGCATGAGCGCATCGGCCGTCGACGAGCTCGACAGCCTGGTGGGGGAGTCCCGCCAGCGCGGGCAGGCGGGGATGGATGCCGCGGGCATGGCGGCCCTGGACGTCCGGTTCCACGCGATGCTGCGCGACCATGCCGGTAGCGAGCCGCTGGCGATGGCGCTCATGCGACTGGAGGCCCTGGGTCATCTCATCTCCGCGGATATGTGGGGCGCGCCGGAGAACAGCGTCTCGGCGATCGCCGAGCACGAACAGATCGCCGCGGCGGTCCGCCGCGGCGACGCCGACGCCGCCGGGGAGCTCGCCGCCGCCCACGTCCGATCGCTGGCGGTCCGACGCCGCCGGTCCGCCCAAATTAACATGTAATTTACGCCAGCGATCCCCCTCTCGCGCCGTTCTGCCCGAATACTGGATCGTGCGGGCGCCGGATTACATGTATTCGCGCCGGGCGCGGACCTCCGCCGCGTCGATTCCCTCCGCCCTCGGGCAGAAACGGATCATCATGAGCGAGAATTCATCCCTCATCGAGCTGGACAAAGAACGCCGTATGGGCGGTGACGGCACGATCGACACCACGCGCGAGCTGCGTCGGATCGACCTCAGCGACTTCGACAACCGCCGCGACGAGATCGCCGATCAGTTGTGGGCCGCCGCGACCGACATCGGCTTCTTCCAGATCGTCAACCACGGCATCCCCTCTTCGGTCGTCGACAGCGCCTTCGAGATGTCGCAGCGGTTCTTCGCGCTGCCCGCGGAGGTGAAGGAGCAGTACCCGCTGCGCAAGCAGGACAACGCCGGGTACGAGTTCCGCTCGCAGGTCCGCCCGTCGATCGGTGTGCCGGACCAGAAGGAGTCCTACCAGGTCACCTTGCCGCACATGGCCGATCTCTGGCCGACGGAGGAGCAGCTGCCCGGGTTCCGCGCGGCGATCCTCGACTTCGAGCATCGCGCATGGGCGCTGGCGATGAAGGTGCTGTCCTGCTTCGCGCAGAAGCTCGCGTTCGACACCGACTTCTTCGAGCGTGCCCACAACCCGCAGTCGCCGAACTACCAGAGCACGCTTCGGCTCCTGCACTACTTCGCGGTGCCGCCGGAGGCGCGCGACCAGGACGCGCCGTGGCGTGCCGGCGCGCACACCGACTTCGACGTCCTCACGCTGCTGTTCCAGCGCGACGGCCAGGGGGGACTCGAGGTGCTCCCCGGGCGCGAGATGGAGACGGAGTCGTGGACCCCCGTCGAACCGACGAGCGATTCGATCACCTGCAACATCGGCGACATGCTGATGCGCTGGAGCGATGACGCACTGCCGTCGAACTTCCACCGCGTGCGCGGACCGCGCGCCGGAGAGAACCAGGACGCGCGCTACAGCATCGCCTACTTCGCGCAGGCGGACCGCGACGTCGTGATGGAGAGCCCGAGCGGGGCGTGGGAGCCGATCACCGCCCGCGACTACCTGCTGGAGCGCATCCGCGCCAATTACGGCAAGTGAGCACACGACGAAGCCCCCGCACCGTGTGCGGGGGCTTCGTCGTGTCGTGCTCGGCGGCCTCAGCGCGGACGGCGCCGCCGCTCAGGCCAGACCGGTCGCGATCGCGCGGGCAGCGCGCACGGCGGTGACGGCTCCGGCCGACGTGACGTTGCCGACGACGGCCGTCGGCAGTACGCCGTTGCCCGCGACGTAGACACCGGAGACACCCCAGACCTGACCGTCGGGATCGACCACACTGGTGCCGTCGTCGGTGGCGCCGGAGCGGACCGTACCGGAGTAGTGCAGCGAAGAGCCGGGTGGGAGCAGGAGCGTGTTCCCCACGGCATCCGGTCCCGCGACGGCCTCGAACGCCGCTCGCTGGTCGATCATGGCCCGGTCGATGAGAGCACGGTCGATCTCGCTGTAGTCGTAGTGGATGGTCGCTCGAGGCAGGCCGAGCGCGTCCGTCTCCGTGTCGGAGAAGGCGATGTACGACTCGGCGCGCACCTCGGTGGGCACGTACACGCTGATTCCGACGGACATCGCGACCGCGTGGCTGAGATCCTCGGAGTACATGGGGCTGATGCCGATCTGCCAGTGGAACGGCTGGGCCGGGCCGCTGTGCGGGATCCACAGCGGCCCGCTCATCCACTCACCGTCGCCGGGGATGGGCACCTCCACCCCGCCGAGCCGGTCGGGCTCGACGAACACGCGTCCCGTCACGAAGGCGTGCTCATTGAGGTACCGACCCAGCGCCGCGGGGCGGATGCCGGAGGCGAAGAGCAGCTGTGGCGAACGGAGCGCATCCGCGGCGACGACCACGCGTTCGGCCTCGATGACGCGCACCTCGCCCGAGCGCAGGTCCTCCACCTCGACGCCGGTGGCGCGGCCGTCCTCGTGCCGCACGCGCCGAGCGAGGGTCTCGGCGAGCAGACGCACGGGACTCTCCGGCGTTCCCAGGCCGGGCAGGATGACGGAGGGGTCCGTCCTGCGACGTTCGGCATCGGGTGCGGCGAAGACGCCCATCGGCATCACCTGGGGGTGCCGACCGGGTGCCGACGCGGCGCCGAACCTCTCGTCCAGGGCGGCGATGACAGCCTCTCCGGCCGGGGTGGGGCCGAACCGGTCGACCGTGACGTTGAGCACGTCGAGCACGCGTGCGTAGTCCTCTTCCCACTCCGCGGCCGCGGTCGCGGGGATCTCCTCGCCCCACGGCGTGGGGCACGCGGCCGTCCAGTGCGACCCCATCCCGCCGACGTTCCACGCGCTCGCCGCGGCGGGCATCGCCCGCGCGTCGTTGCCCAGCGCGGAGAAGGAGTACAGGCCGGGCGTGGCCGTGGCCCCGCCCGCGAACGCCCCCGCCGTCGCGGCGCCGACGTACATCGACTGCACTCCGGCGGCCACGTGCTCGCGGTAGGAATCGCGGGTGGCAGCATCCGCGGCGCTGTGCAGGTGGCGACCGGGCTCGGTGCCGTGGACGGGTCCGGCTTCAACGAGCACGATGTCGGTTCCCGGGCGCTGCCGCAGCACCTCCCGGGCGACGATGGCCCCCATGATGCCGCTTCCCACGATGGCCACTTCGGTGCGCATGCGCCTCTCCTGTACGAGTCGATTCCGGAACGTTGATGACACTGACACGCCCTCCGCGCGGTGGCGCGGCGCCGACGTTTCCGCGATGTAGCGGATGATGCGCCCCGTGTCGTGAATGTAAATTCTGTCAACATTCGGCATAAGTCGCCAAAGTTGCATGCATAACCTGGGTGAGCACGGCACCGTGCCGGCGACCCGCCCGAACGAGCTCCATCCGGTCCGCCGCCCCTCGCACCCGTTTGAAAGGCTCCTTCATGATCCACGCCCTGCGCGCGAGACGCGCGATCCTCGCGACCGGAGCGGCCCTGACGGCCGCTGTCGTGCTCGCCGGCTGCGGCCGCTCCTCCGACGCCGACCCGGCCGCGGCAGATGTCACCATCGACGACTCCCCGGCCACCGGAACGATCGAGTTCTGGGCCGGCGGCGCCGACGGGGAGGCCCTCAAGGGCTTCCTCGAGGCGTTCGAGGAGGAGAACCCCGACGTCACCGTCAACATCACCCCCATCCCGGACTCCGAGATCGACACCAAGGTGACCACGGCGATCGCGTCGGGCACCGTGCCCGACATGACCTTCCTGTACTCGCAGACGCAGGCGAGCATGCTCGCGACCGAGGCTTTCGCGGCAGTGCCCGACGGCCTCGTCGAGCCCGACGCGTTCTTCCCGAACATGTGGGAGGCCGCTCAGTACGACGGCGCCGCTCACGCCGTACCGTGGTACACGTACGCCCAGGCGCTGTACTACCGCAAGGATCTGGCGGAGGCAGCCGGCGTCGAAGCGCCGGCCACCTGGGAGGACTGGGTGCCCTTCTCCCAGGCGATGCAGGCCCAGGGGGCCAAGTGGGGATTCGGTCTGTCGGCCGAGTGGAACCAGTACACCGCGCAGCAGTTCAACGACTTCAGCATCCAGGGCGGCGGTTCGCTCATCTCCGACGACCTGAAATCGTGGACGCTGGACACCCCGGAGAACGTCGCTGCGATGGAGACGCTCATGGGTCTGGTCACCGGGGGCTACGCGTCCGCTGACGGGCCTGCCTTCCTCGACACCACGCCGTGGTTCAGCAGCGGCGAGATGGCGTCGTACGTCACCGGTCCCTGGTTCCCGGGCTGGCTGGACGAGGCCAACGGCGAGGGGTGGTCCGCCGAGCACGTGGGCGTCGCTCTCGAGCCCGCGGGGCCGGCCGGAACGACCTCGGCCCTCGGCGGCGGCAGCCTCGCGGTGTTCGAGGACGGGAAGAACACCGAGGCCGCGTGGAAGCTCGTCAAGTGGATGTCCGAGCCGGAGAACCAGGTGGGCTGGTACAACACCTTCGGAAACCTCCCCGCCGTCGAGGCGGCGTGGGACGACCCGGTGATCGCCGACGACCCGCTGCTGACCACCATCAAGGAGGCCATCCCGCTGGCATCCTCGGTGCCCGCCGTTCCCGGGTGGGCTCAGGTCGCATCGATGCTCGGTGCCGAGATGGAGCGTGCCGCCCGCGGTCAGGCGACCGCCGCGCAGGTGCTGGCCGACGCCCAGGCCAAGGCAGATCAGATCGGAACGGGCGTCGAGTAGACGATGACCGCTCCCACCGTGCTCCGGGACGAGGCGGCCGCCGGCCGTCTCGTCCCGGAGCCATCCCCTCGAACCGTCCCCCCGCGGCGCCGGAGGAGTCCTCGCGAGGCCGCCACCGCCTGGGCGTTCCTCACGCCGACGCTCGTGGTCGTCCTGCTCTTCACGGTCATCCCCGTGCTCGGTGCGCTCGCCTTCAGCTTCACCGACGTCGGACTGCGCGACATGCGCGACCCCCTCGGCGTCGACGTGGTGGGCTTCGACAACTTCGCCGCCGTCCTCACCGCCCCGGACTTCCTCCGCTCCGTGCTGAACACCGCGGTCTTCGTCGTCATCGGCGTCCCGGCCACGATGGGACTCGGGCTCGCCCTGGCGCTGCTTCTGAACTCCGGGATCCGGCGTCTGCGGCCGGTGTTCCGTGCCGCGATCTATCTGCCCGTCATCGCCAATATCGTCGCGGCCTCCATCATCTGGAAGTACGCGCTGTCGTACGAGGGACCCGTCAACGAGGCCCTCGCCGCGATCGGCATCGCCGGGCCGAACTGGCTGGGCGACCCCGGGTGGGGGGTCACGAGCGTCATGCTCCTCACCGTCTGGCGCAACGTCGGAACCGCGATGGTGCTCTTCCTCGCGGGTCTGCAGGCCGTCCCCGAGGAGGTCTACGAGGCCGCCGCGATCGACGGAGCCGGGCCCCTCCGGCGGATCACGCACATGACGCTGCCCCTGCTGCGTCCCACGACGCTGCTGGTGTCGGTGCTGATCACCGTCATGTACATGAACATCTTCGAGGAGCCGTACCTCCTCACCGGCGGGGGACCGCTCGGGGCGACCCGGTCGATCTCCCTGTGGATCTATCAGCAGTTCGGTTTCGGCAACATCGCCGCGAGCATGGCCGGATCCTTCGTGCTGATCGTCCTGGTCGCCGTGGTGAGCGTGGTGCAGTTCCGGATGCTGAGGCCGAAACACTGATGCGTACCCGACCCCTCACCAGTGCCGTGCTCTACGGTGCCATCACCGCGGTCTGCGCGCTGATGCTGGTGCCCTTCGTGCTCGTGCTGTTCGGAGCGTTCAAGACGCAGGGCGAGTTCACCGCCGATCCCGGCGCGTGGCTGCCGCGCTCGTTCACGAACCTCGACAACTTCGCCACCCTGTTCGAACGGGGTTTCGGCACCTACCTCCTCAACGGCGTGATCGTCGCCGCTCTCGTGGTGGCCGGCAACATCGTCTTCGGCTCGCTGGCGGGGTACGCCCTGGCCAAGCTCCGCTTCCGCGGACGGGGCTTCGTGTTCGCGATGGTGCTCGCCACCATGATGGTGCCGATCGTCGCGGTGTTCGTGCCGCAGTTCCTCGTCGCGGTGCAGCTCGGCCTCGTCGACACGCTCCTGGGCATCGCGTTCCCCATGCTCGCCCTGCCCATATCGGTCTTCGTCGTCCGCCAGTTCGCTCACTCGATCCCGGAGGAGCTCTTCGAGGCCGCGCGCCTGGACGGCGCGGGCGAACTGCGGATCTTCGCGGGCATCTTCCTTCCCCTCCTGACGCCGGCACTCGCGACCGTCAGCGTCCTGACGTTCCTCACGGCCTGGAACGCCTTCGTCTGGCCCCTGGTGATCGCGCAGTCCCAGTCGACGTACACGCTGCCGGTGGGTCTGGCCATCGCCGCTCAGTCCAACCAGACCACCGAGTACGGCGTGCTGCTCGCCGGTGCCGTCGTGGTGCTTCTTCCCGTGCTCGTGCTGTTCCTGTTCCTGCAGAAGTACTTCGTGCAGGGCATCGCCGCCACCGGCATCAAGTAACCCCGAAAGGATCATCCGTGACGATCTCGCGCGCCCAGGTGGCGCTGAACCCCATCCAGTGGACGAGTCTGCCCCCGGATCCCAACGTCCCCGGCAGCAAGAGTCGGTGGCACTACGGCGAGCCGTCCTTCCGGGCGGAGTACCCGGACGTTCTCGCGGCCGTCGCCGCGGCGGGGTTCGACGCCACCATGATGGAGGTGCTCGACACGCAGACCCTCCAGGAGTACGAGCGCATGATCGGCGACGCGGGCCTGCGACCCGCGCCGGGCTACGCCTCCATCGGGCTCCCGGAGGATCACGGCCTGGACCTGAAGCCCGGTACGGCCGAGTGGATCCGGTGGTTCAACCCGGTGCGCCGCAAGGCGGAGGAGTCGCGCTACTTCGGCCTCGACTCGGTGTTCCTCGCCCCCGAGGTCAACTACCAGCTCCCGCGGTGGTCGGAGAAGGCCGCCGTCGGGCACCTCGCCGACGCCGACCGCCTGAAGCGGCAGATCGACCTCCTGTCCGAGGCTGCGACGATCCTCCAGGAGGAGGGCGTGCGAGCGGGCCTGCACAACCACGTGGGCACCTGGATCGAGACCGAGGACGAGATCGAGGCCGTGCTGGCGGCCGTCGATCCGGCCCTTCTCGGTGCCTCCTTCGACGTCGGCCACCTCGCGTGGGCGGGCATCGACCCCGTCGCCTTCACACGACGCCACGCGGATCGCATCCTGGACCTGCACGTGAAGGACCTGCCGGCCGACACCGTCGCCGAATGGCTGCGCGAACCGCGCCCGTACACCGAGGTCGGTCGGAAGGACTTCTTCCGCGAGCCCGGGCGCGGCGATCTCGACATCGACGGCGTCATCGCGGCTCTCCCCGAGGACTTCGGCGGGTGGATCATCATCGAGGTGGATCAGGTGCACGGAGATCCGGATGCCAGCGCACGCGCCAGTCGGGACTGGGTGGAGCGCACGTTCGCGGAGTGAGGTGTTCGGAAATCGGTCAGGCGGGGGCGTCTCGGCGGCCCCCGTTTGACCGATGGGGAGACCGGTGAAAGGATGTCGACGGCCCGGTGAACGCGGGCTCAACGTCAGGTGAACTCTTCGTTCTCCGCGCCGATCCCGTCGGCATCCCTCCCTTCCCCCTCACGGAAAGCGATCGGTGGAGAGCGCAGCCCTCATCATCGTGCTGGTCATCGGCCTGGCACTGTTCTTCGATTTCACCAACGGGTTCCACGACACGGCGAACGCCATGGCGACGCCGATCGCGACGGGCGCTCTCCGGCCCAAGGTCGCGGTGCTGCTGGCGGCCTGTCTGAACCTGGTCGGGGCGTTCCTGTCGACGGAGGTGGCGAAGACCATCTCCGGCGGCATGATCCGCGAGGATCAGCTGAGCCCCGACATCTTCCCCCCGATCATCTTCGCGGGCCTGATCGGCGCGATCACGTGGAACATGCTCACGTGGCTGCTGGGCCTGCCCTCCAGCTCGTCGCACGCCCTCTTCGGCGGGCTCATCGGCGCCACCCTCGTGGGTGTCGGCGCCTCCGCCATCGACATGGGCGTCGTGCTGAGCAAGGTGATCCTCCCGGCACTCATCGCGCCCCTCACCGCCGGGATCATCGCCTTCGCGGTGACCAAGATCGCCTACGGTGTCACGCGCCGGTACGACATGAAGACCGACGGCCGCGACGGCTTCCGCTGGGGTCAGATCTTCACGTCGTCGCTGGTCGCCCTCGCCCACGGCACCAACGACGCGCAGAAGACCATGGGTGTGATCACGCTCGCGCTCATCACCGTGGGATGGCAGTCGACCTCCGAACCGGACCCGCAGCTGTGGGTCGTGTTCGCGTGCGCCATCACGATCGCGCTCGGCACCTACATGGGCGGCTGGCGCATCATCCGCACGCTCGGCAAGGGCCTCACCGACGTCAAGCCCGCGCAGGGCTTCTCGGCCGAGACCTCCACCGCCGCCACGATCCTCGCCTCCAGCGCCCTGGGCTTCGCCCTGTCCACCACGCAGGTGGCCTCGGGCTCGGTGATCGGCTCGGGTCTCGGCCGTCGCGGCTCGACGGTCCGCTGGAACACCGTCGGCCGGATCATGGTCGGGTGGGTGCTCACCCTGCCCGCGGCCGGTGCCGTCGGCGCCGCGGCGTCCCTGATCGTGGTGTGGCTGGGCGGCTGGGGCGTCGCCGTCGACGCCGTCATCGCGGTCGTCATCATCCTCGGACTGTTCCTGCGGTCGCGACGCGACGAGGTCACCCACGCCAACGCCATGAGCGAGGTCGCCGACTCCGGCGCCGCCGTGAAGGTGCCGCGCAAGCCCGGCCCCACGCGCCGCCAGCTGCGTCTGGAACAAGCCGACGCCGCCGCCGGGAAGGGAGACCGCTCGTGATCATCGACTGGGAGGCCTTCCTCCACGTGTTCGTCGCGGCGTTGCTGGGCGCGGCGGTGGTGGTCACCTTCTACGCCCTGGGCCTGCGACTCATGGTGCGGGGCGGACGTCCCCCGCTGGTCGCGCCGGCGGAGTTCACGGATGCCATCACGGTGCTCACCGACAAGCAGAAGCGCCGCGCCGAGAAGGCGGTCGCCAAGGCGGCGGCACGCAATCCGCTCAGCGTCGGGCAGAAGCGGCTCGCGCTCACCGGCGCCTACGCGTGCTTCGCCGTGTGCGCGGCCGCGGTGTCCGGGGCGCTGCTGCTGATCCTGTTCCATCACTGACATCCCGTGTCGGCGGCCCCTCGTAGGCTGAGGGCATGGCATCGGTGCAGTTCGGTCAGCACGCGCCCGCGCGGCGCGTGATCCTCCATCTCAGCGACACGCACCTGCTGGCCGGCGATCGGCTGCTGGGCGGCAGGTACGACGCCGCCGCGCACCTGCGACGCACGCTCGAGGCCGCCGAGGCGACAGGAGTGCGGCCGGATGCCGTGGTCTTCACCGGCGACCTGACCGACCTGGGCGAGCCCGAGGCCTACCGGGCGCTGCGGGCCGCGGTGGAGCCGTGGGCCCGGCGGCTGGGCGCGCCGGTGGTGTGGGTCGCGGGCAACCACGACGAGCGCCCGGCCCTCCGCGCGGGGCTGCTGGACGCCGCGGCCACCGAGGACCCCGTCACCGGGGTGTGGGACCTCGACGGTCTCCGCCTCATCGCGCTGGATTCGACGGTTCCTGGATGGCACCACGGCGACCTCGACGCCGATCAGCTCGACTGGCTGCGCAGCGAGCTCGCCGAGCCGGCGCCGCTGGGCACCATCCTCGCCCTCCACCACCCGCCGCTGCCGACGCACATCCCGTTCTTCGACATCCTCGAGCTGCGCGACCAACCGGGACTGGCGGACGCGATCGCCGGCAGCGATGTGCGGGCGATCCTGGCCGGTCACCTGCACTACTCCACGTCGGGCACCTTCGCCGGCATCCCCGTGAGCGTCTCCGCGGCGTCGTGCTACACGATGGATCTCGCCCGACCGGCCGACGAGGTGAACGGAATGGATGCCGGTCGCTCCTTCCACCTGGTCCATGTGTGGGAGGACACGATCACCCACGCGGTGGTCCCCGTCGTCGACGCCGAGCCGTCCGGCTTCTTCACGCCGGAGTGGGTCGAGCGCATGGCGGCGTTGAGCCCCCAGGAGCGGCTCGAAGCGTTCTCGCGCAAGCGCTGACCGGGGTGTACGCGAGGGAGTGCGCGACTCCCGCGACAGGCCGCGGCGTCCAGCGACGCCGGCGTGCGGGGTGGTTAGGCTCGGGGGATCCCCTGACCGCCGTGACGACCCACGAGGACACCCCCATGGCTTTGGACGCAATGACGCGCACCCGCACCGAGACCGATTCGCTCGGCTCCCTCGAGATCCCCGCCGATGCCTATTGGGGCATCCACACCGCGCGGGCCCTGGAGAACTTCCCGATCGCGAAGCGGCCGATCTCGGTCTATCCCGACCTCATCCGCGCGCTCGCGATGGTCAAGCAGGCGTCGGCGCGCGCGAACCGGCAGATCGGCGTGCTCGACCCGACGAAGGCCGACCTCATCGATCGGGCGGCGCAGCGCGTCATCGACGGAGAGTTCCACGACGAGTTCACGGTCGGTGTCATCCAGGGCGGGGCCGGCACCTCGACCAACATGAACGCCAACGAGGTCATCACCAACATCGCCCTCGAGATGGCGGGACGCGAGAAGGGCGACTACGCCTTCCTCTCGCCCATCGACGACACCAACCGCAGCCAGTCGACGAACGACGTCTACCCGACCGCGATCAAGATCGGCCTGTCCCTCACCCTGCGCAGTCTCCTGGAGGAGCTCGGCCTTCTGCGCCAGTCCTTCCTCGACAAGGCCGAGGAGTTCCACGACGTCCTCAAGGTCGGGCGTACGCAGCTGCAGGATGCCGTGCCCATGACTCTCGGCCAGGAGTTCCACGGCTTCGCCACGACGCTCGGCGAGGACTACAACCGCCTGACCGAGAACGCCTACCTGCTGTTCGAGATCAACATGGGCGCGACCGCCATCGGCACCGGGATCACGGCCCACCCCGAGTACGGCCCCGCGGTGCTGCGCCATCTCCGTGAGGTCACCGGGCTGGACCTGGAGACCGCCACCGATCTGGTGGAGTCCACGAGCGACACCGGCGCGTTCATGTCGTTCTCGTCGTCGCTCAAGCGCAACGCGATCAAGCTGTCGAAGATCTGCAACGACCTGCGTCTGCTCTCCAGCGGTCCGCAGGCCGGCCTCGGCGAGATCAATCTGCCTCCGCGGCAGGCGGGCTCGAGCATCATGCCGGGCAAGGTCAACCCCGTCATCCCCGAGGTGGTGAACCAGGTCGCTTTCGCGGTGGCCGGTGCCGACCTCACCGTGACGATGGCCGTCGAGGGCGGTCAGCTTCAGCTCAACGCCTTCGAACCGGTCATCGCCCACTCGATCTTCCAGTCGATCACGTGGATGCGTCAGGCGATGTGGACCCTCCGGGTCAATTGCGTCGATGGCATCAGCGCCAACCGTGAGCGCCTCGGCGCCATGGTCGGATCCTCCGTGGGCGTGGTGACCGCCCTGACGCCGTTCATCGGATACTCCGCCGCCGCCGCCCTGGCCAAGACCGCACTGCTGACCCACCGCAACGTCGCCGACCTGGTCGTCGAAGCGGGTCTGATGACGCGCGACGAGGTCATGAAGCAGATCTCCCCGGCGCGCCTGTCGGGACTGCAGGCGATCACCGAGGCGATTCCGGTGATCCGCGCCGCCGACAGCGTCGTCGAGGACTGACGCCCGTCCCGTCCGGCCGGCCTGCCGCTCAGTCGAGGATGCGGCAGTGCGTCGTCAGCTCGCCGATGCCGTCGATCCCGACGGTCACCGTCGAGCGATCGCGCAGGAAGATCTGCGGGTCGCGCGAGTAACCGGCGCCGCCGGGGCTGCCCGTCGAGATCAGCGTGCCCGGGAGCAGGGTCGCCGACTCGGAGAGCTTGTTCACGAGCGTCGCCACCGAACGCACCATCTGGCCGGTGGTGGCGTCCTGCACGGTGTGGCCGTCGACGACGGTCCAGATGTGCAGATCCTGGGGGTCGGGGATCTCGTCCGCCGTCACGACGAACGGACCCGTCGGGGTGAAGCCGTCGAAGGACTTGCAGCGCGACCATTGCGCCTCGGAGAACTGGATGTTGCGCGCGGTGATGTCGTTGACGACCGTGTAGCCCCACACGTGGTCGAGGGCGTCCGCCTCGGGGATGTCGCGTCCCGGGCGTCCGATGATGACGCCGAGCTCGGCCTCGTAGTCCACGGCCTCGCTGAGGGCCCGGGCCCACGACGTCGTCTCGTGGTGGGCCGTGAGCGAGTTCGGCCACAGGACGAAGACGGTGGGGCCGGCATCCGTCTTGAGCCCCAGTTCGCCCGAGTGCGCCGCGTAGTTCAGCCCGACGGCGAGGATCGTCGGGGGAGCGAGCACCGCCGAGGCGAAACGGACCCCCTCCAACGGATGCCGGGGCGCGGTGTCGGCGGCCGCGCGCACGCGGTCGAGAAGCTCGTCGCCACCGGCGATCAACTGCTCCAGGGTCGCCGGGGCGCCTGGGAAGAACCGGTCGACGAACGCGAACTCCTCGCCGTGGACGCTGACGAGGCGGGGGACATCCGCTGCCTCCGGGGGACGGACGTGGGCGAAACGCATGCCTCCACGCTACCGGGCCGGTCGCAGCGGGACGCCGCCGGGCACCGCCACAAGCCGCGCGATCCCGTCGGGGCGTGCCCCTAGGCTGTGCGCATGAGCTACCCCTCGCCGCTGTGGCAGCCGGGCCCCGGCGAGCCGGCGCGGATCGCCGATGCCCCGCCGTCCGCCGCGACCGTCGACGCCCCCGTTCCTCCGCGTCCGCGTCGAAGCGGCGCGATCCTGTGGGTCGCGGCGGTGGTGCTCGTCCCTCTCCTGGCCCTGCTGGTGCTGTACTTCCTGCGTTTCCTCGGCCCGGCGGCATCCCTCGTCGGGCTGGTCCTGGCGGCGGTGCCGTTCGTGATCGTGTGGCTGGCGGTGCGGCTCATCGACAGGTGGGAGCCCGAACCGCGGCGGCTGCTCGTCTTCGCCGTCGCCTGGGGGGCGATCGCCTCCGTCGCGATCGCTCTCGGGGTGGACGCGGTGCTGGCGTTGCTCACCGGGGGGCTCGGCGACGCGTTCAGTTCCGTGGTGCAGGCGCCGATCGTCGAGGAGGTCGCGAAGGGACTGGGACTGGTCCTGCTGTACGCCGGCGCACGGCGGTCGTTCGACGGCCCCGTCGACGGCATCGTCTACGGCGCCCTCATCGGCGCGGGCTTCGCCTTCACCGAGAACGTGCAGTACTTCGCCGTGAGCTTCATCGAGGGCGGAGCGGTCCAGGTGGGCGGCGTCTTCTTCCTCCGGGCGGTCCTGTCGCCCTTCGCGCACGTGATGTTCACCAGCCTCACCGGGTACGCGTTGGGCTTGGCCGCCCGGCGTTCGCTGGGGACGGGCGCCGCCCTGCGCTCCGCCTTCCCGGGGCTCGTCGGGGCGGTCGTGCTCCACGCGCTGTGGAACGGCTCGGCCACGTTCTTCAACTTCTTCGAGCTCTACGCCACGCTTCAGGTGCCGCTGTTCGTGCTGTTCATCCTCGGCATCCTGGCCCTGCGCCGAGAGGAGGCGAGGCTGACACGGGCGCGGCTGGGCGAGTACGCCGCCGCGGGCTGGTTCACGGCTCAGGAGGTCGACATGCTCGCCACCGGTGCCGGTCGCCGCTCCTCCGTGGCATGGGCGCGGTCGCTGCCGGGCGACCGGTCCGCGGTCATGAAGACGTTCATCCGGGATGCCACGGCCCTCGCCGCCGCGCGCCAGCGCGCGCTGTCGGGACGGGATGCCTCCGCGTCGGCTCAGGAACGCGCCCTCCTGCAACGCACCACCGCCGCGCGGGCGGCTCTGCTGGCGCCGTGAGGGCCCGGCGCCGCCGCTCGGCGGGGTGGCGCGACCGGGGTCTTGACAGGCGCGGGGCAGCCGGAGCACCATCGATGTAGGCCAACTCAGCGCCCGGGAGACACGCAGGCATCGCCGCGGCACCGGGCGCTGAGTCTTGTCCAGGGGGTTCGTCCCGGTCCGTCGCGTGCTTGGATGGACCCATGACTGATCGCACCAAGCCGGAGTTCGACGCTCCCACCGGTCCCGCGCCCACCGACCTCGTCATCCGCGACATCATCGTCGGCGACGGCGACGAGGCCAAGCCCGGCGACACCGTCACCGTGCACTACGCCGGTGTCGAGTACGAGTCGGGCGAGGAGTTCGACTCGTCGTGGGGGCGCGGCGAGAGCATCCAGTTCCCCCTCCGCGGCCTGATCCAGGGCTGGCAGGACGGCATCCCGGGCATGAAGGTCGGCGGACGCCGCGAGCTCGTGATCCCGCCGCACCTGGCCTACGGTCCCGCGGGTGGCCACTTCCTCGGCGGCAAGACCCTCATCTTCATCATCGACCTGCTCAAGGTCGGCTGACTCGGCGTCTTCATCGCCCGTTCACGAACCCGAGGGAGCTGCGGCCCCTCGGGTTCGTCATTTTCGTCGATCGTGGAATACATTCGGATGAATGAGAGTTGGACCCCGGCAAGACGCCGATCCGGCTCCCCACGACTCAAGGAGTGACATGACCGACACGACCACGCTCGAGATCCCCGGCTACAAGGCGGGCACCTGGGTGCTCGACCCCTCGCACAGCGAGGTGACCTTCACCGTCCGCCACATGATGATCTCCAAGGTGCGCGGCACCTTCGGCATGAAGAGCGCCACCCTCGTCGCCCCCGAGAACCCGCTCGAAGCGACCGTCGAGGCCTCCGTCGACGTCACCTCGGTCGACACCAAGGACGAGGGCCGCGACCAGCACCTGCGCTCGGCCGAGTTCTTCGACGTCGAGACCTACCCGACCATGGACTTCCGCTCGACCGGTGCCCGCGTCGAGAACGGCGACTTCCTCGTCGACGGCGAGCTCACCATCCGCGGTGTCAGCAAGCCCGCCACGTTCTCGATCGACTTCGGCGGGTTCGGCACCGACCCGTGGGGCAACTACAAGGCCGGCGCGACCGCCAAGACGGTCATCAACCGTGAGGACTTCGGCCTCACCTGGAACGCCGCGCTCGAGACCGGCGGTGTGCTCGTCGGCAAGGACGTCACCATCGAGCTCGACCTGCAGTTCGCGCTCCAGGCCTGATCGCCCGAGCTCTTCGGGGCCCCGGATGCCACGGCATCCGGGGCCCTCGTCGTACGGGGAGGCCTCAGGCGCGCGCGCGACGCCCGAGACGCACGCGCTCCTGCACCAGCAGGATGCCGAGGAAGACGACGACCGCGCCCGCCGGCTCGTTCCAGGTGAGCCGTTCGCCCAGCACCAGGATGCCGAGGGCGACGCCGACCACGGGCGTGATGTAGGTCACCGTCGAGGCGCGCGTGGGCCCCCACGCCCGCAGGGTGTTCTGGCTCCAGACGTAGGCGAGACCGGTGCCGAGCACGCCGAGCGCGACGATGCTGGCGAGGGCGGCCGGGGTCGGTCGCATCGGCTCGGCGAGGATCACGGGGGACAGCAGCAGCATCAGCGCCGCCGCGGGGCCGATGTATCCGAAGGCGAAGGCGATGCCCGACAGGCCGGTGTCCCCGAGGAAACGGCGCATGTACGCCAGGCTGAAGCCGTAGCACGCGGTGGCGCCCAGGAGGGCGAGCTGCGCGACCGTGCTGCCTCCGATGTCCGCGGCAGCACCGGGCGCGATGATGACGACGACCCCGAGGATGCCGACGGCGATCCCGAGCAACTGGCCGGGCCGCAGCCGCTCCACGCGGAAGACGGCCCACGCCATGATCGCGGTCATGATCGGGGTCGTGGCGTTGAAGATGCTCGCCAGGCCCGAGGAGACGTGCTGCTCCGCCCACGCGAACAGCAGGAACGGCACGACGCAGAACGTCACCCCCAGGACGCACAGGTGCGCCCAGACGCGCAGGCTGCGCGGCATCCGTTCCCGCCGGACCGCGACGACCGCGGCGAGGGCGAGCGCACCGAACAGCAGCCGGCCCCCGGCGACCTGCGCGGGCGTCATGCCCGTGAGCGCGACCGCGATGAAGAGGAAGCTCGACCCCCACACGATGCCGGTCAGCACGAACTGGACCGTCACCGAGACGGGGGAGGGGGAGACGGGGGAGGGAGCGGATGCCACGCCCCGACCTTAGGCCCCGGGTACGACATCGCGCGGCCCTGCCGACCGCGACGGCGGGAATCCGCTGCCGCTGCGGTGTCCGGTGCGCGGGGCGCGCGGCCCGGCGCCCACGCATAAACGCTTCTGACGCGCATAAACGCGATGACACCGCGTTTATGCGCGCGGATGGCGTTTATGCGTGCGGGCACCCCGCTCGCCGACGACGGAAGGGGGCCGAAGGCGTGAGGGGGGGGAGGTCAGGGTTGCGGGTTCAGGGCGTCGTACTGTCGGAACCGCGGGGAGAGGCGCACGAGGAGTCCGACGAGGGCGAGGATCAGGATGCCGCCGAGAAGCGGTGGAACCCACAGAGACGTCAGTGTCGCGAGCGTGCCGGCGTAGAGCGCGCCGACGCGCGGACCACCGGCCACCACGACGATGAAGATGCCCTGGAGGCGTCCGCGCATGGCATCCGGGACCGCCGCCTGCATCATCGTCGACCGATAGATGGCGCTGACGTTGTCGGCCGCCCCCGAGACCGCCAGCGCGATCGCCGCGAGCACGATGAGGAGGATCGCCCCGGAGCCCTCGTCGGTGGACGGGGGGCGCATCCACCCCCCGGCCGCCGCGAGCAGCACCAGTCCGAATGCGCCGATCGAGAGGCCGTAGACCTGGATCGCCCGTTCGATCCCCAGCCCCTGGCGGCGCACCCGGCCGACGGGTCCTGAGAACAGGCTCGACAGGAACGCCCCCGCCGCGACCGCGGCGGTCAGGACACCGGTCGTGATGGCGCCGCCGCCCAGCAGAACGGCGCCGATCGCGGGGAACAGGGCGACGGGCTGCCCGAAGGTCATCGCGGTGATGTCGAGCAGGTACTGCAGGCGGATGTTGGGCGCCCGGCGCAGGAATCGCGCCCCGTCGCGGAAGGACTCCAGCCCCGGCCGCACGATCTCGCCCTCGGGACGCAGCCGCGGCAGCGACCACAGGCCGAGGAACAGCGACGTCATCAGCAGGACGTCCAGCGAATACGTCCACGCGTAGCCCGCGAACGCGACGAGGACGCCGGCGAGGGCCGGCCCCGCCATGACCATGATCCCCACCGTGACGCCCTGCAGCGCCGCCGCGGCGGGGAGCAGCTCGCGGGGGAGCAGCCGCGGCGTGATCGCCGACCGCGTGGCCATCACGATCGAGTTCGCGGCCGAATTGACGACGCTGAGCACGAACAGGGATGCCACGTTCTCCAGGCCCGTCCACGCCAGGGCGGCCAGCAGCGCCGTGGAGACGAACGTCACCGAGGCGGCGAGCAGCGCGACGGTGCGGCGGTCGAAGGCATCCGCCAGCATCCCGCCGTACAGACCCGCGAGCACCATGGGGACGAGACCTGCGACGGCGATCATCGACACGTCGAAGGTGCTCTGGGTCAGTTCGAACACATGCAGCATGACGGCCACGACCGTCAGCTGGCCGCCCATGCCCGACAGCGTCGAGCCGATCCACAGGCGCGCGAACGCGGGGGAGGTGGTGAGCGGACGCAGGTCGATGAAAGCGCTGCGGCGGCTCACGCTCCGACCTCGACGCGCTTGATGCGCGCGGTGTGCCCGCGCACGATCTCCACGTCGCGGGGCGCGACGCCGAAATGTTCGGCGAGGGCGCGAACGACGCCCGTGTTCGCCGCTCCTTCGGCCGCGCGCTCGCGCACGTGCACGACGAGGCCGTCGGGTCCGTCCTCGACGAGGGGGCCGCGCCGGCTGCCCGGCCTGACACGGACGGTGATCTGCACTCGTCGAGGCTACGCCACCGCGCGGGTCGCGGGCTTCGGCGGCGGTGGGCGATGGCATCCGGATGCTGGTAGACTCATGCGGTTGCCGTTGGATCGGCCGCGGATAAAGAGAGCCCACGCATCAGGCGTCGGGCGCCGCGCAACAAGAGGAAGGGGATCCCATCTATGGCACTCGAAGCGGACGTCAAGAAGGCGATCATCGAAGAGTACGCGACGCACCCCGGTGACACCGGATCCCCCGAGGTGCAGGTCGCGATGCTGACGCAGCGCATCAAGGACCTCACCGAGCACCTCAAGGCACACAAGCACGACCACCACTCGCGCCGTGGCCTGTTCCTGCTCGTCGGTCAGCGCCGTCGCCTGCTGGGTTACCTGCAGGAGGTCGACATCAACCGTTACCGCTCGCTCATCGAGCGTCTCGGTCTGCGTCGCTAAGCGCACCAGCGTTCAATCGCGCAAAACATTCTTGGAAGGCCGCCCCACGGTGTGGGGCGGCCTTCGTCATTCCCGGGCGTGCCGACCCCACGCATAAACGCGATCTGCGCGCATAAACACGAGGTGGTCGTGTTTATGCGCGCAGATCGCGTTTATGCATGCGTGGGGAGGCGTGGCGGGAAAGCGGCCGCCCCGGGGCTGCTCAGGAGGCCGCGCGCGCGGCGAGCAGATCCGGATGCCACCTCTCGGCGACATCGGGGTGAGCGCGCAGCCGCGACTTCAGGGCGTTCTCCCCGTACGTGGCGTAGATCGGGTTCGTCGGGTCCTGCGAGACGCCGCGGGTCTCGGCGGCGAGCTCGTCCGGCAGGTCGATGATCGGCAGCACGGCGTCCAGCGCCGGGTTGAAGAAGAACGGGACCGAGATGCGCTCGTCCGGGTACCGCGGCGAGATCACGCGGTGGTTCGTCGCCGTGAGGTAGCCCTGGGTGGCGTACTCGAGCAGCTCGCCGATGTTGACGACGAAGGCGCCGGCCACCGGGGGAGCATCGACCCACTCCCCGTCGCGCAGAACCTGCAGGCCGCCCTTGCCGGGCTCCACCCACAGCAGTGTGAGAACGCCGGAGTCCTTGTGGGCGCCGACGCCCTGCTGCGGCTCGGGGTCGTCCTTGCCGGGGTAGCGCACGATCTTGATGAGGGTCTGCGGGTCGCCGAAGTGGCGGTCGAAGTACTCCTCTTCGGCGCCGAGCGAGACGGCCCAGGCGCGCAGGAGCGTCCGCGCGATCTCGGTGAGCCGGTCGTGCCACTCGGTGACGACCTCGCGCAGTTCCGGCTGCGCGGCGGGCCAGAGATTGGGGCCCACGAGACGGTTGTAGCCCGGGCCGTCGGGGTCCGTGATCGCCTCGCGTTCCGGTCCGATGTCGATCTGCTCGCGCCAGTCGACACGGCCCTGCGTGAGCTCGCCGCCGACGCGGGTGTACCCGCGGAAGTGCGGACTGGTGAGGTTCTCGATCGCGAGCTTGTCGGCTTCGGGAAGGGCGAAGAAGTCCTTCGCGGCCTGCAGCAGGCGCGCCTCCAGCTCGGGGCTGATGCCGGTGCCGGTGAGGTAGAAGAAGCCCACGTCGCGGGTGGCGGTGCGCAGTTCGTCGCGGAAACGAGCGGCGGACTCGGGCCCCTGGTCGAGGAGCGAGAGGTCGAGGATCGGGAGGTTCAGCTCGGACATGAACCGAGGCTAAGTGGCTCGGGGCGGTGCAATGCGAATGTTGCCGACGGTTACCGCCGCCGAGCTCGCCGTCGGCCCGGATCGTGCGATTCCCCGGAGACGGCATCCGCTCTGGGGCGGATTCTCCCGGTCGGGAGGTGATTCCTTCCGCTCGATCAGAATGTGACGCCCCGGACCGGGCGGAATCGCGGAACGCTCACCCCCGCCGATCGGCGGGGGTGAACCGCCAATCGGTGGGGTGCGAGGAGGAGGCCGGATTGCGTAATGTGGCTGGGTCAGGTGAGGCTGTCCTTACCTATCCGCGCTGTCCTTACTCATCCGCACTGCCGCGGCATCCGCCCGAATCCCCGAAAGTCGGTCTCCGCTCGTGCTTGCCTCCTTCTTCGCTCCGTTCGTCATCGGGCTGCGTGAGGGGCTGGAAGCCGCCCTCGTCGTGGGCATTCTGGTCGCCTACCTCACCAAGCTCGGGAGGCGAGACGCCCTGCCGCGCCTGTGGGTCGGCGTGGGCCTCGCGATCGTGCTGGCCGTGGTCATCGGCGCAATCTTCACGTTCGGCGCGTACGCCCTGACCTTCGAGGCGCAGGAACTGATCGGCGGAGGGCTCTCGCTTCTCGCGGTGGCGATGGTGACCTGGATGATCTTCTGGATGCAGAAGGCGGGGCGCACGCTCAAATCCGGCCTCGAGGGCGGGATCGATCGTGCCCTTCGGGGCGGGGTGTGGGCCCTCGTCGTCGTCGGCTTCGTCTCGGTCGCCCGCGAGGGAGTGGAGACGACGCTGCTGCTGTGGTCGATGGTGCAGGGGTTCGGGGACAAGCCGGTCGCCCTGGTCGGGGCCCTCGTCGGGCTCGCCGTCGCCGTACTGCTCGGGTGGCTCATCGCTCGCGGAATGCTGCGGCTGAACCTCGGCCGTTTCTTCACTTGGACGGGCGGTTTCCTCGTCGTCGTCGCCGCCGGGGTGCTCGCCTATGCGATCCACGACCTGCAGGAAGGCGGTGCGCTGCCCGGCCCGTTCGGAGCCGGCGCCCCGATCGACCCGACGACCGGTGCCGTCGCCATCGGCTGGGTCGGTTTCCCCTTCGGCTGGGCCTTCGACCTGTCCGCCGTGATCGCGCCGAGCGGCGGCCTCGCCGCGCTCCTCCAGGCCACGATCGGCTTCATGCCGCAGATGACCTGGCTGCAGGTCATCGCCTGGGTCGTCTACGTCGCCGTCGTCGTCCCCCTCTTCGTCCGTGGTGTGCGGGGGAACCGCCGCCCCGCCGCCGCGCCGGTCCCGTCCGCAGGCACCACGGCGGACCCGACCCCCGCCACCTCGACGTCGAGCGCCGCGTCCGCCGCGGCATCCACCGCCCACCCGAATGGAGCATCATGAACCCCACTCGCTTCGTCGCGGCAGCCGCTGCGACCGGCGCGGCCGTCCTCCTCCTCTCCGGCTGCGTCGCCAAGACCGACGCGGCTGCCGCCGGCGCTCTGACGGTCACCTCGACGTCCGACGGCTGCGACGTCTCCGCGGCGACCGCGTCCAGCGGAACGGTCGCCTTCGACGTGAGGAACGAGGGCGACCAGGTCACGGAGTTCTACCTGCTCGCCTCCGACGGCCTGCGGATCGTGGGCGAGGTCGAGAACGTCGCTCCCGGTGCCTCGCGCAGCCTGACCGTGACGGCGCAGCCGGGCGACTACTTCACCCTGTGCAAGCCGGGCATGATCGGTGACGGTGTCGGTCGTGCCGCGTTCTCGGTCACCGGTGAGGCGGTCGCCATCGACGGCGAGGATGCCGAGCAGAAGCAGCAGGCCATCGACCTCTACGCCGCGTTCGTCAAGGACCAGGTCGGCCAGCTGCTTCCGGCCGTCCAGACGTTCGCGGCGGCCTACGCGTCCGGCGACGATGCCGCGGCACGCGATCAGTTCCCGCGGGTGCGCGCGTTCTACGAGCGCATCGAGCCGATCGCCGAGGCGCTCGGAGACCTCGACCCGCGCATCGACTACCGCGAGGTCGACGCCGTCGCCGAGGGCCTGACGTGGACCGGCTTCCACCGCATCGAGAAGGACCTGTGGGTTCCCGCGCAGGACGCGCTCAACGCCGACGGCGAGACCCCGGCCTGGGAGGATTGGGCTCCGTCCACGCCCGCCGAGCGCGCGTCGTACGGCGACACGCTGATCTCCGACACCCAGGAGCTCTACGACTACGTCCACTCCGACGCGTTCCAGCAGGCGCTGGACGACCAGGGCGTCGCGGGCATCTCCAACGGTGCGATCGCCCTGCTCGACGAGGTCGCCACGGGCAAGATCAGCGGCGAGGAGGACTGGTGGTCGGGCACCGACCTCTACGACTTCGCCGCGAACGTGGAGGGCTCGAAGATGGCGTTCTCGCTCGTGCGCGACTTCGCCGAGTCCAAGGGCGACAAGGGGGCGTCGCTGGTCACCCGCATCGAAGCCGGGTACGCCGATCTCGAGGCCGAGCTGGCCACCCACGGCTCCGCCGACGCCGGCTTCGTGCCGTACGCGCAGCTGACCGACGACGACAAGCGCCGGCTCACCGACCTCATCAATGCGCTCGCCGAGCCGCTCTCGCAGCTCACCGTGACCGTCCTGGAGTGACGTGGGCGAGAACGAGCAGATCCCGGATGCCACGGGCCTCTCCCGTCGCGGCCTGATCGGCCTCGCGGTGGGGGCAGGAGCCGCGGGACTGGCGATCGGCGCCGGATCCGGCGTCGCGGGCGGTGTCGCCCTGGGCCGCGCGCGCGAACGGCAGGTGCAGGATGCCGCGGTGTCGGGCGATGGCATCCACCAGTCGGGCATCACCACGCCGGTGCAGGACCACCTGCACTTCGCGGCGTACGACATGATGGCGCGCACCACCCGTGACGACCTCGCGAGCCTGCTCCAGGACTGGACCTACGCCGCGACGCGCATGATGCAGGGGCTCGAGGTGAGTGCGACCGGCGCCGTCGGGGGTTCGCCCGAGGCGCCCCCGGACGACACCGGCGAGGCGCTGGGGCTGCCGGCGAGCAACCTCACCATCACGTTCGGCTTCGGACCGTCGTTGTTCGACGACCGCTTCGGCCTCGCCGACCAGCGCCCGCCGGGGTTGGAGCGGCTGCCCGCGTTCCTCGGGGACGACCTCGACCCGGAGCGTTCCGACGGCGACCTGTGCATCCAGGCGTGCGCCGACGACCCGCAGGTGGCGGTGCACGCGATCCGCAACCTCAGCCGCATCGCCTTCGGGCGGGCACGTATCCGCTGGTCGCAGCTCGGGTTCGGCCGGACGTCGAAGACCACGAGCGACCAGGCCACGCCGCGCAACCTCTTCGGGTTCAAGGACGGCACGGCGAACATCCTCGCCGACGACACCGCGGCGCTGGACGAGCACGTCTGGGTCTCGGCATCCGAGGGTCCGGCGTGGCTGGCGGGCGGGTCCTACCTCGTGGCACGACGGATCGCCATGCTCATCGAGACGTGGGACCGGACACGCCTGGCCGAGCAGGACCGCGTCGTCGGCCGAGACAAGGCGCAGGGTGCGCCGCTCTCGGGCGGCGACGAGTTCACCGCTCCTGATTTCGCCGCCACCGACGCCGCGGGAAAAGCGCGGATAGACGAGCGCAGCCACGTGCGGCTCGCGCACCCCGACTTCAACGGCGGCATCCGGATCCTGCGGCGCGGCTACAACTTCGTCGATGGGAACACCGACCTCGGTCGGCTGAACGCGGGGCTGTTCTTCCTGTCGTTCCAGCGCAGCCCCGACCGCTACATCACTGTCCAGCGTGCCCTCGCGACCGACGCGATGGGCGAGTACCTGAAGCACGTCGGGTCGGGTCTGTGGGCCGTGCCTCCGGCTCCGGCGCCGGGTCGCTCGATCGGCGCGGGCGTGCTCGGCGACTGAGGTCGCGCGTCGGTGCCGGCTCGCTCGGCGCCGGAGGTCGGGCGTCCGCCTGTCGGCTGCCGCGGCCGCCACCGAGGGCGGGGTCGTGGAAGAGCCACGGCATCCGGGGCTCCACGAGGGGACGGAACACCCGCCTCACGGGTCGGCTGGCCAGCAGCACGGCGATCGCGACGCTGGCGACCGCGACGAGCGGGATCCACAGCCACATCGGCTCGAGCCCCCGCAACACTCCCGACTGGCGGAACGGGTAGAGCACGAAGGTGTGGAGCAGGTAGACGTACATCGTGGAGGTGCCCAGCCGCGTCCAGGACGTCTGCCTCCGCGGGATGAGCACGAGGAACGCGCCCATCAGGACCAGAGCCACCGCGATGATCGCCAGGCGCACGGCTCCCGACCACCAGGACGGGGCGTCCAGGTCGGTGTAGGCGTCGACGAAGAAGAACCACGTGCCCAGGCGCACCTCGCTCCACACGTCGACGAAGACGAAAGCCAGGACGCCGGCCCCCGTCAGCACCGCCGCCGCGACCGCGCGCAGCCACAGCGGGCGCCGGTCCAGCAGTCCGTGGCGCGCGACGACGTCGTGCGTACGGAGCCACCAGCCGAGGGTGAAGAAAGGCAGGAGGCCGAGCAAGCGCGACAGCGAGAAGGTCGAGTCGATGCTCGGCAGGTAGCCCGCGACGATCGAGATCCCCACCGCCCACCACACCGGCCCGCGCAACAGCGCGAGGTAGGGCAGGACGATGCGGAACAGCGCCAGCGCGAGAAGGAACCACAGCGTCCACGCCGGTTGCGCGGGATCCAGGTTCGTCCGGCCCGTGACGAGGAACTGCGTGAGCGTCCAGATCGCCTCGAAGATCACATACGGCGCGACCAGATCGGTGATCACACGGGCCAGGTGCTTGCGCGTCGTCTTCGTGGCGGAGGAGAAGTATCCCGACACCAGCGCGAACAGGGGCATGTGGAACGCGTAGACGAGAAGGTAGATCGCCTCGGCGGCGTCCGAGTCGTACGTCAGTCGCTGGATGGCGTGGCCGAACACCACCAGGACGATGGCGGCGAAACGGGCGTTGTCCCAGAACGGCACGCGGGGCTTCGCGGGCGCGGGGGTGGCATCCGGGGTCGTCATCGCGCGCCACGATAACCCGACCCTCGCGCCGACGTCGACGGGGGTGGGAACCGGATGCCGATGGGGTAGGGAATAGATCCGGGCGCCGCGCGTTCTCCCATGTATATTCATATGCATACAAACAGGAGGGGCATCGTGAACGAGACGAAAAACTGGCCCGGGATGCAGTTCGGTGTCATGACGGTGAGCGACATCACCCAGGACCCGACCACCGGCAAGACCCCGAGCGAGGCCCAGCGCATCAAGGACACGCTCACGATCGCGAAGCACACCGAAGAGGTGGGTCTCGACGTCTTCGCCCTCGGCGAGCACCACAACCCGCCGTTCTGGTCGTCGTCGCCGACCACCACGCTCGCGTACATCGCGGCCCAGACCGAGCGTCTGATCCTCACGACCTCCACGACCCTCATCACCACCAACGACCCGGTGAAGATCGCCGAAGACTTCGCGATGCTGCAGCACGTGTCGGGCGGTCGCGCCGACCTCATGCTGGGTCGCGGCAACACCGGCCCGGTCTACCCGTGGTTCGGCAAGGACATCCGCCAGGGCCTGCCGCTGACGATCGAGAACTACGACCTGCTCCACAAGCTGTGGCGCGAGGACGTCGTCGACTGGGAGGGCAAGTTCCGCACCCCGCTGCAGGGCTTCACCTCCACGCCGCGTCCTCTCGACGGTGTGCCCCCGTTCGTGTGGCACGGCTCGATCCGCACGCCCGAGATCGCCGAGCAGGCGGCGTACTACGGCAACGGCTTCTTCGCCAACAACATCTTCTGGCCCAAGGAGCACTACCAGCGGCTGATCACGCTGTACCGCGAGCGCTTCGCCCACTACGGCCACGGCACGCCGCAGCAGGCGATCGTCGGCCTCGGCGGCCAGGTGTTCATGCGGTCGAACTCGCAGGACGCGGTGCGGGAGTTCCGCCCCTACTTCGACAACGCTCCGGTCTACGGACACGGACCGAGCCTCGAGGACTTCAGCGAGATGACCCCGCTGACCGTCGGCTCGCCGCAGCAGATCATCGACCGGTACGCCGCGATGCGCGAGACGTTCGGCGACTACCAGCGTCAGCTGTTCCTCATCGACCACGCGGGCCTTCCGACCAAGACCGTGCTCGAGCAACTCGACATCCTCGGTGGAGAGGTCGTGCCCGTCCTCCGCAAGGAGCTGCAGAAGAACCGTCCGGCCGAGGTGCCCGACGCTCCCACGCACGCGAACCTCGTCGAGAAGATCTACGCCGGCGCCGCCCCGCGCCAGGCCGTCCCGGGGGCCAACCGCGGTGACAACCTCACCGCCGGCAGCCCCTACCAGGACGCCCCGGCCAAGGCCGGCAGCTCCTTCGGTGCCGCCGCGACGCGAGTGGGGGCCTGACATGACCGCCCGCCGTATCGCGGTGGTGACCGCGGGACTGTCCACCCCCTCGTCGACGCGGATGCTCGGTGACCGGTTGGCGCACGCGGCGCTGACCGAACTGCGCGAGCGCGGCATGGAGGCCACCAGCGACGTGTTCGAGCTGCGCGACTACGCGCACGAGCTCACCGACAACCTGCTGACGGGGTTCGCTCCGCCGGCGCTCGAGCAGATGATCAACACGGTGGTCTCGGCGGACGGCGTGATCGCCGTGACGCCGATCTTCTCCACGAGCTACTCGGGGCTGTTCAAGTCGTTCATCGACGTGCTCGACCCCCAGGCGCTCACCGGGACGCCGGTCCTCATCGGGGCGAACGCGGGGACCGCGCGTCACTCCCTCGCGATCGACTACGCGATCCGGCCGCTGTTCACCTACCTGCACGCCAATCCCGTCCCGACCGGTGTGTTCGCGGCATCCAGCGACTGGGGTGCGAACGCCGACGAGGTCGCGCCGCTCGGCGCCCGCGTCGACCGTGCCGCGCGCGAGTTCGCCGACGCGATCGCCGCGCGCGAGCCCGTGCAGGATGCCGACCCCTACGACCCGTCGTCGTACCTCGGTGCGGGGAAGTCCTTCGGTCACCTGCTCGGCGGTCTCTCCGGCGAGTGACCCGCCTCGAAGCCCCGTTCTCCGTTCGGAGGGCGAGGCTTCGTGCTGCCCGGGTGCGTCGCGTCGGTGCGATATGGCGCAAGCTCCGTGCGTCGCGCAACCTCAGTCCGGTCGCGCGTTGAGGGGCTGATCATCTGCTGATCGCTGAGGGTGCGCCGCGGGCGACCGATGAGTGGATGCCGAGGGCGGGGTCTGCGGCGCGTCGGCGCCGGCTCAGTGATTCGCGCAATATCAGTCCGGTCGCGCGGATTCGGGCTGACCTGGCGCGGACCGCCGAGGGTGCGCGGCGGCTCTAGGGTGAGGGCATGGATGCCGAGCAGTGGGACGAGCGCTATCGCGCGTCGGCCGGCGGGGTGTGGGCGAGCGAGCCGCCCGCCGTGGTCCGGGAGATCGCCGCGACGCTGACGCCCGCCGCCGCCATCGACGTGGCCACGGGCGACGGGCGGACGGCCCTCTGGCTCGCCGCGCGCGGGTGGGAGGTCACCGGCGTCGACTTCTCGGCCGAGGCCCTGGCGATCGCGGCGGCCCGACCCGGCGGGGACGCCGTGTCGTGGGTGCGCGCCGACGTGCACGCGTGGGAGCCGGTGGCATCCGTGGATCTCGTGGTCTCGTGCTACCTGCACCTCGGCGACAACGCCGCGGCGATAGCCCGCATCGCGCAGTGGGTCGCGGTCGGCGGGACGCTCGTCGTCGTGGGCCACGACGTCGAGAACATCGCCGCAGGCGGGCACGGGCCGTCCGACCCTGCGATCCTCTATACGCCCGACCTGCTGCGGGGTGCGCTCGACGACCGGTTCCGCATCGAGCGGTGCGAACGGGTGGTCCGCGGCACGGGCGACGCCGAGCTGCGCGGCGGGCACGCGCACGACGCGATCGACACCCTGCTGCACGCGGTGCGCGTGCGCTGAGCCGCCCCGCTCCCGGTGGCCGTCGATCGTCGACGGGCAGAGGGCGACGACGCCGAACTCCGCAACCCGCGCGCCGCGCGTGCCCGGGCTCAGAGCACGATGTCGCCCGCGTCCCGCAGCTCGCGCGCCCCCGCGGGGCGCACACCGGGGCGCTCCAGCACGTCCGCCTCCGCGAGCACTCCGACGTCGACGCGCGCGGCGGCGGCGATGTCGCGGATCGGCACCTGGAACGTGCGGAACGCGCCGAGCGGCGGCACCGTCAGTCCCTGCTGCGTGTCGACCAACGCGGTCTGATCGAGGATGAACCCGGCGGCCGCCAGCCCGGACGGCGAGCGCCAGGCCGCGATCTTCCAGAACCGCAGCGGTACCCGGATGCCGCGATACGGGGGATCGTCCGGATCGAGCACCGGCGCTGTGAACACGGCGAGCCGCTGATCGGTGCTCTCGGCGTAGGCGAGCACGTGATCCTCGAGTCCGAGCCAGAGCTCCTTGGACTGGTTGAAGCCCGCCGCCTGCGGTGCCGCGTTGGTGTAGAAGAACGTGGCCTCCGTGGCATCCCGCGCCTCGGACGCACCGCCCCACCCCGGGTCGCGGCGGCGCACGAGGTGACCGCGATCGAGATCGTTGCGGCTGTAGATCTCGGGACCGGCCTGAGCGGAGTCGGGCGCGCGCGGATCGAGACGCCACTCTCCCGAGCGCGGAAGGTCGCGCAGCGTCGCCCCGTCGATGACGACTCCGGTGACGGCAGCGAGACGCCGCTCGGGTGCGAGCAGGACCGAGAACCGCGGATAGTCCAGCCGTATCGTCTCGAGGGCGGGGGAGGGAAGGGGCAGGGGGATGCCGAGGAAACCGGGGTCGAAACCGTCGCTCATCGCTCCATCGTCGCCGCATCCTCCGACATCGCGACAGACTGGAGCGATGGAACGGCTGGTGAAGACCCGGGACGACGCCCCCGACGGCTTCTTCGCGGCGGAGGCCGCGGGGCTGGCGTGGCTCGCCGCCGCGGGCGGTGTCCGGGTGGTGGAGGTGCTCGAGACCGCGCCGACGCGGATCGTGCTCGAACGGGTGACGCCCGAGCGCCCGACCGCCGAGGCCGCGGAGCGGTTCGGTGCGGGATTGGCCGAGACCCATGACGCCGGAGCGGCGGCCTTCGGTGCACCGCCGCCCGGGTGGACCGGCGACATCTTCATCGGCCGCCGTTCGCAGCCGGCGCGGCCCGAGCCGATGTGGGGGGCGTTCTACGCGGCCCAGCGCGTCGAGCCCTTCCTCGACCCGGCCGTCGCGGCGGGGAATCTCTCGGCTTCAGGAGCCGGGATCGTGCGACGGGCATGCGCGCTCCTGTCGGCCGGCGCCTTCGACGACGACGACGGTCCCGCGCGCCTGCACGGGGACCTGTGGGCCGGCAACGTGCTCTGGTCCGCCGGGGGCGTGGTCCTCATCGACCCCGCGGCACACGGCGGCCACCGCGAGACCGACCTGGCGATGCTCGCCCTGTTCGGCTGCCCGTTCCTGGACCGGATCCTCGCGGCCTACGACACCCGGCATCCGCTGCGTCCGGGCTGGCGTGAGCGCGTGCCCGTCCACCAGCTGCATCCCCTCGCCGTGCATGCGGCCGGACACGGGCCGTCCTATGGCGACGAGCTCGTGGATGCCGCCGAACGCACGCTCGCGCTCGGCTGAGACCCGCGGGCGAGCGGATTACCGCGCCGCCCGCCGTCGCGCCCGCTGCGCGAGGAGCAGGTCGATGCCGATGCCGATCCCGATGGCGACCACGACCGACACGACGACCGCGACCAGCGGTCCACCGGGGACGAGGGCGGCGACCAGGGCGCCGATCACCGCTTGGTAGGCGGCCCAGGCGGTGGCGGCGACCGCGACGACACCGAGGTATCGAGCCGGGTTCAGCCGGGCAGCCCCGGCGGCGAGGTTCACGGCGAGCCGGGCGAACGGCACGAACCGCGCCGTGAACAGCACGACCGCGGTGTTGCGCTCCAGCCGGGCACGTGCCCATTCGAGCGCCGAGCGTACCCGCGGCCCCCGCATCCACGCCCAGCGTTCGACGCCGACGGCGCGCCCGACGAGGTAGCAGCACAGGTCCCCGCAGAACGCCGCGGCGCCGGCGACCGCGACCACGGCGATGAGCGGCGGTGCGCCCTGCGCCACCCCCAGGGCGCCGAACGCCGTCACCGCCGCCTCTCCGGGGATGACGACGAGGAAGGCGTCGGCGAACACGAGCGTCGCCATGGCCGGGAGGGCCCATGGGCTCGCCGCGATCACCCCGAGCCACGCCTCGATCCCGTCCACCCGGTCACTCTCCGCCGCGGATCGAGACGCACGGCCCACGTGGCGGTGACGCGGTGCGGAGCATCCGGTGAACATCGCGAACGTCGGGCCGGGTTCGCAGCCGGGACCCGCCGGCCGGTCCCACCCTGGAGGCGTGAGAGTCGCGCTGCTGGCCGAGTCCTTCCTCCCGCACATGAACGGAGTCACCGGTTCCGTTCTGCACGTCCTCCGTCATCTGGCGGAGGCCGGTCACGAGACGCTCGTGATCGCCCCCAAGTCCGGAGACGTCACCGCCGACCTGCACGGCGCTCGCGCCGAGCTGTTGCGCTCCGTGCCGCTGCCGTCGTACCCCGAGGTGCGTGTGGTGTTCGCGCGCGCGGCGCGCCTCGGTGCGCTTCTGCGCGAGTTCCGCCCCGACGTGGTGCACCTGGCATCCCCGTTCGTGCTGGGCTGGCAGGGACTGGCCGCCGCCGAGGCCCTCAAGATCCCGTCGGTCGCCGTGTACCAGACCGACGTCATCGCTTACGCCCAGAAGTACGGCCTGCCGCAGGCCACCGCGCTCGTCGCGGGCCACGTCACTCGGCTGCACCGCCGCGCCACTCTCACCCTTGCCCCCTCGTCGGCGTCCGTGCGTCAGCTCGAGGGTCTGGGTGTCGATCGTGTCCGCCGGTGGGGGCGGGGAGTGGATGCCGTCCGCTTCGCGCCCGCGCATCGTGACGACGTCTGGCGTGCCGCCGTCGCCCCGGGCGGGGAGCGCGTCGTCGGATACGTGGGGCGCCTGGCGCCCGAGAAGCAGGTCGACGATCTGCGGGCGCTCGCCGACCTCCCCGGCACGCGCCTGGTGATCGTGGGTGACGGCCCCTCGCGGCCGGCACTGGAGAAGGCGATCCCGGATGCCGTGTTCACCGGCCACCTCTCGGGGACGGACCTTGCGCGGGCGATGGCCGGATTCGACGTCTTCGTGCACCCGGGCGAGAGCGAGACCTTCGGGCAGACGATCCAGGAGGCACTGGCCAGCGGCGTACCGGTGGTGGCGACGGGCGTGGGCGGACCTCTCGACCTCGTCCGCTCCAGCGTCGACGGATGGCTGTACCGCCCGGGCGACCTCGACGACCTGCGCGCGCGCGTGGCCGATCTCGTCGGCGACGACTCCAAGCGTCAGGCGTTCGCGCGCGCGGCCCGGGAGGCGGTCGCGGGGCGCACCTGGGACGCGCTGACACGTGATCTCGTCGGCCACTACCGTGAGGCCGCGGCGCTGCGCGCGATGGACGAGGGCATGCTCGTGCGCGGGGGAGAGCGGCCCGAGGTGCCCGAGCGGCGCACGCGCGGACGCTGGACACGCTTCGTCGCTCTCGGTGACTCGCTGACCGAGGGGTTGTGCGACGCGTCGCGCATGCCGGCGGGGCACTTCCGCGGGTGGGCCGATCGCCTGGCCGAACTGCTCGCGCACACGAGCGACGACGGGCCGTTCCGGTACGCCAACCTCGCGGTGCGCAGCCGCCGCGTGCGGCATCTGATCGATGAGCAGATCCCCGCGGCGCTGGCACTGCAGCCCGACCTCGTCTCGATCCTCATCGGCGCGAACGACCTGGTGGGACCCGCTCCCGTGATCCCCGCTCTGGCGGCAGAGGTCGAATCGGCCGTCCGGGCCGTCCGCCGCACCGGCGCGGACGTGCTGTTGGTCACGACGTTCCTTCCGCGGCGGGCGGCGGCGCGGATCTTCGCCCGACGCTTCTCGGCGTACAACGTCGAGCTCCGGCGCATCGCCCGGACGCACGGCGCGATCCTCCTCGACCTCGAAGCCGTCGCCGAGATCGGCGACCTGCCGCTGTGGGCCGACGACCTCGTGCACCTGCGCTCGCGCGGACACCGCCTCGTCGCCTATCGCGCGGCCGAGGCCCTGGGCGTCCCCGACGCCGGAGAGCTGTCCGGCCTGGACGAGGCGCTGCACGCCGACGACGAGGTGCCGCAGCCCGGCTGGCTCACGCGCGATGCGCTGCCCTGGCTGTGGCGGCGCCTCCGCGGGCGCACCGCCGGCGACGGCATCCTCCCCAAGCACCGCGACTACGTCGAGCTGCCGACCCGCGGCGACCGCCAGCGCCAGCGCGCGTCGTCCTGAGGGGCGTCCGCGGCGCCGGGTTCACGCGATCTGGCTGAGCGTGCACGGCACGCGCGGCCGGGACACGGTCTCCGACGGGTCAGTACCAGCCGGTCGACTCGGAGTGCGCCCACGCGCCGCAGGGGGAGCCGTACCGGGAGTTGATGTACGACAGGCCCCAGGCGATCTGCGTCGCGGCGTTGGTCCGCCAATCCGGCCCGGCCGCGGCCATCTTCTCCCCGGGAAGCGCTTGAGGGATGCCATAGGCGCCGCTCCACGGGTTGAGGGCGTCGGCACGCCACCCCGATTCGCGGTTCCACAGCGACACCAGGCATGAGAACTGGTCGTCGCCCCATCCGTAGCCCCCGAGTGCGCCACGCGCGTGATCGCGTGCCTGACTCGGGCTCATCGTCGGACCGGCCGGCGCTGTCGTGCCGCCGGATCCGCCGCCCGATCCGCTCCCGGATCCCGATCCGCCGCCGGAGCTCGAGCCGCCGCCGGAGCTCGAACCCCCGCCGGATCCCGAACCGCCGCTCGAGCCCGAACCGGAGCCGCCCGAAGAACCGGAGCCGCCCGAAGCACCGGATCCGCCGGAGGAACCGTTCCCGCCGCCAGATCCGCCCGAACCGCCGCCCGAAGCCCCGCCGCCCGAGCCCGAACCGCCACCGGTGGCTCCGCCCGGCTCGGCCGCCTGGGCCGCGGTCTGTTGAGCCAGACGGGCGGCACGTTCCTGGGCCACCGTCGTTTCGCGAAGAGCCGCCAATCGGGCGAAGAGCGCGTCCAGCTCGGCCTGTGTCGCTGCGACGGTGGCCGATTCGGCATCCGCTTCCGTCTTTGCCTCCGCCGCCGTGGTCTCCGCCTCCGCCGCCAGGCGTGCGGCCTCGGCGCGCGCCTCTTCGGCCTGCGCGCGAAGGGACGCGGCGACATCCGCGGCGCTGCGCGCCTCGCCGACCGTGCGAGCGGTCAACGCGGTCACCCGATCCAGGATGCCGAGACGGTCCAGCAGCGAGTCCGGGTCGGCCGTGGTCAGCAGCTGCGCGACGAGCGGCCCGCCGGAGGTCGTGCGGTACAGCCGGGAGGCACTGGCACCGGCCCGCGCGCTGGCTGCGGCGAGCGTCGCGTCGGCTGCGGTGCTCTGGGCGGTCAGGGTCTCCGCGCGCGCCGCCGTGCTCTTGGCCAGTCGCCGCGTGCGCTCGGCCGCCGCCGAGGCATCCAAGGCCCGACGCGACGCGGCGGAGGCCGCGGCTTCGGCGGCATCCAGTCGCCGCTGGATGTCCTGAACCGCGGGATCGTCGTCCCCTGCGGCGGCGAGGCGCACGGGGGCGGCGGTCGCGACGCTGGCCGGCGTGGCGACGAGGGCGGCGCACAGCAGAGCACACGCGAGAAGCATGTGACGCGTGTGACGTCTGAGGCCCATGAGGCGAGGGTACGGCACCGGTCGGCCCGGAACCACCCGGGAAAGCCCGGCCCTGGTAGGCTCTCGGAGGATGCCGCCATGGCATCCGCTCAACTCAAGATGAGCTCACGGAGCAGGCCGGCAGACGCTGGTCCCCTGTGGTGGACTCCCCGTCATGATGCCGGGTGGTCGTCTACTGGTGGCCAGTCGCCGGGATTTCCGGGTCGACCCGTCGGCGCGCCCTTTCTGCCTGTTCCTGCTCCTTCGCATGTCAGCTCGTCGCCCACACGGGGCGGCGAGCCTAAACAAAGAAGGAGGGACCTCTTGGAAGGTCCAGAAATCACCGCCGCTGAGGCCGTTCTCGACAACGGCCGTTTCGGTACCCGCACGGTCCGCTTCGAAACCGGTCGTCTCGCGCAGCAGGCGCAGGGCTCGGTCGCCGCGTACCTCGACGAAGAGACCATGCTTCTCTCGGCCACCAGCGCCGGCAAGCACCCGCGTGAAGGCTTCGACTTCTTCCCGCTGACCGTCGACGTCGAGGAGCGCTCCTACGCCGCCGGCAAGATCCCCGGCTCGTTCTTCCGCCGCGAGGGTCGCCCCTCCACCGAGGCCATCCTCGTGTGCCGTCTCATCGACCGCCCGCTGCGTCCGTCGTTCGTCGACGGTCTCCGCAACGAGGTGCAGATCGTCGTGACCGTGCTCTCGATCGCGCCGGGCGAGTTCTACGACGCCCTCGCCATCAACGCCGCGTCGCTGTCGACCCAGATCTCCGGTCTGCCGTTCTCGGGCCCCATCGCGGGCGTCCGCCTCGCGCTCATCCCCGGTCACGGCGAGCACGCCGACCAGTGGGTCGCGTTCCCGACCGCCGCGCAGCTCGAGGATGCCGTCTTCGACCTCATCGTCGCCGGCCGCGTCCTGGACGACGGCGACGTCGCGATCATGATGGTCGAGGCCGAGGCGACCGAGGGCAGCTGGAACCTCATCAAGGGCGGCGCCACCAAGCCGAACGAGCAGGTCGTGGCCGAGGGCCTCGAGGCCTCGAAGCCCTTCATCCGCGAGCTCGTCGCCGCGCAGAACGTCGTGGCCAACACCGCCGCCAAGGAGATCCAGCCCTACCCGGTCTTCCCCGCGTACAGCTCCGAGGTCTACGACTTCGTCGCCGGTCGCGCGTACGACGACCTCGTCGGCGTCTACCAGATCGCCGACAAGCAGGAGCGCCAGAACGCCGACGACGCCGTCAAGGACCGCGTCAAGGCCGAGCTCATCACCGCCGTCGAGGCGGGGGAGCTCCCCGCCGGTGCTCCGCTGGAGTTCTCCGCGGCCTACAAGTCGGTCACCAAGAAGATCGTGCGCGGCCGCATCCTCACCGAGGGTGTGCGCATCGACGGTCGCGGCCTGGCCGACATCCGTCCGCTCGACGCCGAGGTGCAGGTCATCCCGCGCGTCCACGGTTCGGCGATCTTCCAGCGCGGCGAGACCCAGATCCTGGGTGTCACGACGCTGAACATGCTCAAGATGGAGCAGCAGATCGACTCGCTCTCGCCCACGACGAGCAAGCGGTACATGCACCACTACAACTTCCCGCCCTACTCGACCGGTGAGACCGGCCGCGTGGGTTCGCCGAAGCGTCGCGAGATCGGGCACGGCTTCCTCGCCGAGCGCGCTCTCGTGCCGGTGCTTCCCGGCCGCGAGGAGTTCCCCTACGCCATCCGTCAGGTCTCCGAGGCGCTGGGATCCAACGGCTCGACCTCGATGGGCTCGGTGTGCGCGTCGACCCTGTCGCTGCTGAACGCGGGTGTGCCGCTGCGCGCCCCCGTCGCCGGCATCGCGATGGGTCTGGTCTCGGACGAGGTCGACGGTCAGACGCGCTACGCCGCGCTGACCGACATCCTCGGCGCCGAGGACGCCCTGGGCGACATGGACTTCAAGGTGGCCGGAACGAGCGAGTTCGTCACGGCGATCCAGCTCGACACCAAGCTCGACGGCATCCCGTCGTCGGTGCTGACCGCCGCCCTCCAGCAGGCCCGTGAGGCGCGCCTCACCATCCTGGGTGTGCTGAACGCCGCGATCGACGCGCCCGACGAGATGGCGCCCACCGCGCCGCGCGTCATCAGCGTGCAGATCCCGGTCGACAAGATCGGTGAGCTCATCGGTCCCAAGGGCAAGACGATCAACGCGATCCAGGACGAGACCGGCGCCGACATCTCCATCGAGGAGGACGGCACCGTCTACATCGGCGCGACCGACGGTCCCTCGGCCGAGGCCGCCCGCGCCCAGGTCAACGCGATCGCCAACCCGACCAACCCCGAGGTCGGCGAGCAGTTCCTGGGCACGGTCGTGAAGATCGCCACCTTCGGTGCGTTCATCTCGCTCCTGCCCGGCAAGGACGGCCTGCTGCACGTCAGCGAGGTCCGTAAGCTCGCCGGCGGCAAGCGCGTCGAGAACGTCGAGGACGTCCTCTCCGTGGGGCGCAAGATCCTGGTGCGCATCACCAAGATCGACGACCGCGGCAAGCTCTCGCTCGAGCCCGTCCTCGACGAGGCCGCCACGACGCCCGAGCCCGCGGACACGCAGAGCTCGGCTGCCGCGAGCGAGGGTCCCGAGGCTCCCGCCGAGGGCTGATCCCGTCGTCGAGTGCCCGTCCCGCGTCCTGCGGGGCGGGCACTCGCGCGTCCGGGCGCGCTCGACGCGATGGTCAAGCGTTATGCAATGTTTACCGCCGGGCCGGGCGAATCGGCGGTCCCGCCCCGGGAAGGCCCTACCCTCGAACTACGCGTCGGGGGGCGAAGCGGGCGCCGTCGGCGTCCGGTCTCCGGCGCACGAGGAGAGGCCCATGAGCGGCTCGGGCGTCGACGAGACGGCCTCGCCGCCCCTGCGCCGGAACCGCGTGCCGCAGCCGCCCGCTCCGGCGCTGCACCCGTCTGCGCCCGTGACGCTCCAGGGTCCGGGTCTCGGGTCGCACGTCCGCGTGCCACTCGGTGAAACCGGCTTCGACGTCTTCCCGCTCTTCCTCGGCGGCGGCGAGTTCGGCTGGAACGTCGATGCGCAGGTCAGTCACGAGATCCTCGACACGTACGTCGAGCTCGGGGGCAACGCCATCCACACGGCCGACAGCTATGCCGCCGGGCGCAGCGAGCACATCATCGGCTCGTGGATGCGGTCGCGCCGAACGCGCGACGACACGGTGCTGACGGTGCGCGTGGGGCGGCATCCCGACAACCCCGGTCTCGGCGCGGTCAACCTCGTCCGGGCCGTCGAGGCGTCGCTCAGCCGGCTGGGCACCGACCGCATCGACGTGTTGTCGCTGGATGCCGTGCGAGGTGACAGCGCGGTGCTCGAGGACACCCTGGCCACGTGCGAGTGGCTCGTCGAGAGCGGCAAGGTGCGCGCCATCGGCGCCCACGGCTACTCGGCGTCTCAGCTCGTGGAGGCCCGCATCCTCTCGTCCGCGGGCTATCCTCGCGTGACCGTGCTCGACGTGCCGTACAACGTGCTGCGACGCGACGAGTTCGACGGCGATCTGCGTCTCATCGCTTCGGCGCAGGGCATCGCTGTGACTCCGTCGCATCCGCTCGCCCACGGCTTCCTCGCCGGCGAGACCCGCACGCGCGGTCAGCAGGCCGGCTCGGTGCGCGGGTCGCAACTCGCCGCGCACCTCAATCGCCGCGGCTCACGGGTGCTCCGCGCGCTCGACGCGATCGGCGACGAGCTCGGGATCCCGGACGCCGCGGTGGCAGTGGCCTGGCTGCTCGCGCAGAAGGTCGTGACGGCGCCGATCGTCAACGCTTTCGCGCCCCGCCATGTCGTGGAGTGCATGCGGGCCGTGGGTGTCCGGCTCAGTCGCGCCCAGCTGTCGGACATCGCCCGCGCCGCCGAGTGAACGGCCCCATGTCGGGGGCGTGACGTAGGCTGGAGGTGTTCTGCGGGGGGCCCGCACACTGACGACGAGGTGAGCTGACGTGACGCATTACATCTACCTGGTGCGCCATGGCGAGCACCAGGACGCCGAGCACGGACTCACCGACGGACCCCTGTCTCCCCGGGGCCAGCGGCAGGCCGCTCTCCTCGCCGATCGTCTGTCGGGGCTGCCGCTGGATGCCGTGTGGCACTCACCCCTCGAACGGGCCGCGCAGACCGCCGGCGCGGTCGCCGAACGCCTGCCGTCCGTCGCCCCCGAGGCATCCGCTCTGCTCTTCGACTGCGTGCCGACGGGCATGACGCCCGAGACCCCGGCGGCGTACGAGCCGTTCTTCGGTGCGGTGACCGAGGCCGAGATCGAGGCGGGGCGCGCGCAGATGGCGGATGCCACGGCCGAGTTCCTCGCGCGCAAGACGGGCGAAGTGCACGAACTCCTCATCACGCACAACTTCGTCATCGCATGGTTCGTGCGCGAGGTGCTGCAGGCTCCCGACTGGAGATGGATGACGATCAACCAGGCGTACTGCGGCCTGACCGTGATCGCGCAGAAGAAGGGCCGCCCCTGGACCCTGCTCTCGCACAACGACCTCGCCCACCTTCCGGTCGAGCTGCGCACGGGGCTGGTGGACCCGCTTCCGGTCTGAGGTCAGAGCGCGACATCGGTGAGAGAGGCTGACGACGCGGCCTCCCGACGTCGCCGGGCGAGGACGAAGCCTTGCGGGTGCTTCTCGTGCGCCCGCGGACCGCGTCGCTGCGCCGAAACGATGTCGAAGCCCGCGTGGTCGAGCACATCCGCGACCTCGTCCGGCTCGTGCAGGACGGCGCGCAGGAGCACGTCGTGTCCGTACGCCCGCTCGACGACGCGATCTCCCGTCCCCGCCTGGAAGCCGAGGAGGAACGGGCCACCGCCGACCAGGACCCGGGCGGCTTCCTTCGCGATCGCGGCGAGCTCGACGGCGTCGCTGTGGATGATCGCGTACCAGCACAGGATGCCGCGTACCCCGCCATCCGCGAACGGGAGCGCCGTCAACGCCGCGACCTCGATCGCCGCCGTGGGTGCGACCCGGCGGGCGTGCGCCGCCATCGCGGGGGAGAGGTCGACGCCCGCGAGCGGCGCGAGGCCGAGGTGAGACAGGTGGGGGAGCAACCGTCCGGTGCCGCATCCCGCGTCGAGAACGGGCTCGCGCCCTTCCGGCACGATGCCGGCGAATGCGGCGATCAGGTCGAGTTCGGACGCAGCCTCGGCGCCCAGGTCGGGCAGCACCCGCGCGTAGGTGTCGGCGACGGTGTCGTACAGATGCCGCGTGGAGTCCGTCACCCGTCTACAGCGCCTTCGCGTACCACCTGGTGGCGTTGGCGTTGTCGTTGTACGCCGGGATCGCGACGAACCCCGAGCGTGCGTACAGGCCGCCGGCGGCCTCGAGGGTGTGATGGGTGTCGAGGACGAGTTCGGCGGCGCCGCGCTCGCGGGCCCGGCGCTCGAGGTCGTCGAGGATCATCCGTCCCCAGCCGCGACCGCGGCCGGCGTCGCCCACGAAGAGGTGCTTCACCTCGTCGCGCGGTCCCCGCGGTCCGTCGGCGATCCGACGGATGCCACCGCACCCGGCGGCGCGGCCCTCGTCGTCGTCGAGCACGACGAAGACGCCGTCGGGTTCGACGAACGTCGCGGGCGACGGGAAGACCGTGCGGTACCCGCCGCCGGGGAAGATCGAGGCGCGCAGGGCGAAGTATTCCTCGAGCAGCGCGTGAGCATCGGGGGCGTCCACGGGGGATGTACGGAGCGAGACCACCCTTCGATGCTAGGCGAGCGCGGTCCCGGCGCGTCCGTGTGCAGGACCGGTCCGACCGTCGCGCCGCCGCTTAGGCTGGCAGCATGACCACACGCGTTGCCATCGTGGGCGGAACCGGAAAGCTCGGCGGAGTCATCCGTGACGTCGTCGAGGCCGAAGAGGGGTACGAGGTCTCGGCGGTGCTCGGCTCCGGCTCCGACCTCGCCGAGCTCGACGGTGCCGACCTGGTGATCGACGCGTCGACACCGGCGGTGTCGATCGACGTCGTGCGTGCGGCCATCGAGCGCGGCATCAACGTGCTCGTGGGCACCTCCGGCTGGTCGAATGAGCGGATCGCCCTCGTCCGCCCCCTCGTGGATGCCAGCGGTACCGGTGCGGTGTTCATCCCGAACTTCTCGCTGGGATCCGTGATCGGCAGCGCTCTCGCCGCGGCCGCAGCCCCGTTCTTCCCCTCGATCGAGATCATCGAGGCGCACCGCGAGACCAAGGTGGACTCCCCGAGCGGCACGGCCGTGCGGACGGCGGAACTCATCGCCGCCGCGCGCGAGAAGGTCGGTCCGGTGCAGTCGCCGCACGTCGACCAGCGCGCCCGTGGCCAGCAGGTCGCCTCCGTTCCCATCCATTCGCTGCGGCGGCCGGGTGTCGTCGCCCGGCAGGAGACCGTGCTCTCGGGGAGCGGGGAATCGCTGTCGATCGTCCACGACACGATCGACCCGGCCACGGCATATGCTCCCGGCATCCGGATCGCGATGGCCGCCGCGCACGAGGCGCGGGGCGTCGTCGTGGGGCTCGACAGCTTCATCGACATCGGCGTGCGGACGCGGCCCGCCCGGGCAGAGGCCCCCATCGCCGACGGGGACGTGTCGGGGCAGGTCGCCGGCGTCACGAGCGCATGAGGACGCGCGTCGCCGTCGCGGTGATGACGGCGCTGCTGCTGCTCTACATCGTGCTGGCCGGTCAGCGCGCGCTGATCCTGCTCACCAGCGGCGACGGCGTCGGCGTGACCATGGGGGTCGCCCTCATCGTGCTGCCGCTTATCGCCCTGTGGGCCATCGGTCGCGAGCTGTGGTTCGGCGTGCGCGCTCAGCGACTGGGCGAGACTCTGGATGCCGAGGGCGGGCTGCCCGACGAGGAGGTCGAGGTACGGCCGAGCGGACGAGCGACCCGTGAGGACGCCGATGCGCTGTTCCCCGCCTACCGGGCCGACGTGGAGGCGCATCCCGTGGACTGGCGCGCGTGGTACCGGCTGGGGCTCGCCTACGACGCGGCCGGCGACCGCCGACGTGCGCGCGAAGCCGTGCGGAAAGCGATCTCCCTGGAGGCCGCCGAACGCCGGGCCGCCTGACGGCCGGGCCGCTGGACGCGGATCCCGACCACCGCGGCGACCCAGCCCCGCGGAGGTCAGTGCGCGGCGGGGACCGAGGACGCGACGGCGTCCTCGACGGTCTGATGCAGGAACTCGAAGCCGCTGTCCTGCAGCGCGGCGGGGCGCACATCGGCATCCGAGGTCAGGAGGGCATCCGTCGCATCGCGACCGAGGGCGAGCCGCATGCCCCACACGGGGGCGCGGAGGACGTACGGCCGGTTCATCCGCCGGGCGAGCGCGAAGCCGAGGTCGTTCGCGGTGGCGCGGGTCGGCCCGCTGAGGTTCACGGGGCCGTCGATGTCGGAGTCGATGACGTGGCGGATGGCGCGGACCTCGTCCTCGAGCGTGATCCACGGCCACACCTGTGTGCCGCGTCCGATCGGGCCCGACACGCCGGCTGCGGTGAGAAGGAGCAGAGGTTTAAGGACACCGCGCGCGTGTACGAGGGGCGCCGTACGCAGCAGGGCCACGCGCGCCCGCGGCCCGGCCGCGCGGGCGGCGTTCTCCCATTCCTCGCAGATGTCGGCGAGCAAGCCGTCACCTCGCCGCGACGACTCGGTGAGCACCGCGCCCGGCTGCGAGCCGTAGTAGCCCGTGGCAGAGGCGTTCACGAGCGCGGGAGCCTCCTCACCGAGCTTCCGGATGGCCGTGGCGAGCGTGCGCGTCGGGGTGATGCGCGACCACAGCAGTTGACTCTTGTACGACGGCGTCCAGGGAAATCGCCCGATCGACGCACCGTTGAGGCACACCACGGCGTCGGCACCGGCCAGAATGCCGGGGTCCAGCGGGGTGGCATCCTGCAGCCACTGCACCTCGTGAGGGTCAGATGCGGGATGCCGAACGAGCGACGTGACCTCGACACCGTCCGCGCGGAGCGACTCCGCCAGGGCCGAACCGATCAGGCCCGACGCGCCGGCAAGGACGACGCGTCGGGCCGAGGAGGACTCAGGCAAGCGTCGCCTCGAGCGTGATGTCGATGCCCGCGAGCGCCTGCGAGACCGGGCAGTTCGCCTTGGCGTCGTTCGCGATCTTCTCGAACGTTGCGGCGTCGATGCCGGGGACGACGGCGTTGACGTTCAGGTGGCTGCCGGTGATCCCGGTCCCGGGCTTGAAGGTGACCGAGGCGGTCGCGTCGATCGACTCGGGCGGGGTGCCGTTCTCGGCGAGGGCGTTGGAAAGCGCCATGCTGAAGCACGACGAGTGCGCACCGGCCAGGAGCTCTTCCGGAGTGGTGACCGAGGTCGAGCCCTCGCTGCGGGCCTTCCAGTTCACGTCGAACGTGCCGATCCCCGACGACGTGAAGGTGACCTCGCCCGATCCCTCGAAGAGGCTGCCCTTCCAGGCTGTGGTGGCTTCGCTCGTGACGGACATTCGAACCTCCGCGGTTTTTTCCGCGCAACCCGGAATGGCTGCGGCGAAGGTCAGCCTAGCCACGGGCCCCGACACGTCGGGGGTCTTGACAGCCGGTGCAGAGGAACCGGCTCAGGCCGCCGACGGACGGCGGCGCCCGATGAGCCCCGCCCGCTGCAGAAGCAGGTAGAGCTGGCATCCCAGGCACAGTCCGAACGCCGCGTTCAGGAAGGCGGCGAGGAACGCCGCGGCCGCGGCGATGGGCAGCGCCCAGGGCACTCCCGCGAGGTGCAGGAGCAGGCCGACGGCGGTGACGAACAGTCCGACGCCCTGGGCGAAGCGCGGAGGTCGCGGGTCCTCGAACTCCGTCGCCGGAGCGAGCCGCGGCTGCACGACGCGGCGGTAGAGGACGCCCCACGGTGCGGTCCGCGGTGACACGACGCCCCAGAGGAACAGCGCGGCGATGACGAGTACCAGGAGGAAACCGGGGTCCGCGACGCGCGCGGCGATCGGTGCGGACGAGACCGCCCAACTGCCCGGGACGAACGTCTGGTCCGAGAGGGGCTGATACGCGAACCATCCGACGTCGGCGCGAGCCGTCGCGATGCCGATCAGCGACAGGAACGTCGCGATCAGCAGCAGGACGGCGGTGAGGGATGCCGCGAACCGCGGGCCGCGGACGTCGATGCGCTGGACCTCAGGCATGGGCGGACTCCTCCTGCAAGCGGGTCAGTTCGAGCTCGACCACGGCGCGGCCCGGTGTGCCGCCGAAACGCGTGCGGATGGCGCCGTTGCGGTCGAGGACGAGGGTGGTCGGTGTCTGCAGCACCCGGAAGTGCTGGGCGATGTCGGGGCGATGGGTGAGGTCGACGTCCAGGTGACGCACACCGTCGCGGGCCTCGGCGATGTCGGAGAGCATGCGGTGCACGCCGGGGCATCGGGAGCACATCTCGGTGCTGAACTGCAGCAGCGTGGCTTCTTCGCCGAGTCCGTCGGCACCGAGGCGGCGCGGGTCGACGAGCTCGGCGGAATCCACGGTCCGCGCGCGGCCCTGGGCCCGGCGGAAGACGACGCCGGCGCCCACGGCGACCACGACGAGCGCGGCGGTCATGAGGAGAGCGAGAGTCAGGTCCACGACCGACAACGCTAACGCGCGAACGAGGGGCGAAGGCCGATGAGTCGCCGAATGACGCTCTCCTCCGGCGTTTGCTCAGCCCGCATCCAGCCTGAGCCCTCCTCCCCGGCCGCACGATCGACCACATCCTCCGCACCCACCGCCCCCGTGTCGGGGTCCCCGGGTATCGTGAGGGCCGTGACCGCCGACATCGCCACCCCGTACGAAGATCTCCTCCGCGACGTCCTCGAGACGGGCGTGCACAAGTCCGATCGCACCGGCACGGGGACGACGAGCGTGTTCGGTCGGCAGATCCGCTTCGACCTCGCGAAGGGGTTCCCGCTCGTCACCACCAAGCGGGTGCACCTGAAATCGATCGTGTACGAGCTGTTGTGGTTCCTCCGCGGCGAGTCCAACGTGTCCTGGCTGCAGGAGAACGGCGTGACCATTTGGGACGAGTGGGCGGATGCCGACGGCGAACTGGGGCCCGTGTACGGCGTGCAGTGGCGGTCCTGGCCCACCGCCGACGGCGGTGAGATCGACCAGATCTCGCAGGTGATCGAGCAGATCCGCCGCGACCCCGACTCCCGTCGCCTCATCGTGTCGGCGTGGAACCCGGCCGACATCCCCGAGATGGCCCTGGCTCCGTGCCACGCCCTGTTCCAGTTCTACGTCGCTGACGGCAGACTGTCCTGCCAGCTGTACCAGCGCAGCGCCGACATGTTCCTCGGGGTGCCGTTCAACATCGCGTCTTACGCGCTGCTCACGCTCATGATCGCGCAGCAGACGGGGCTCGAGCCGGGTGAGTTCGTCTGGACCGGGGGCGACTGCCACGTCTACGACAACCACCGCGAGCAGGTCCAGGAGCAGCTCTCGCGCGACCCCTACCCGTACCCCACTCTGCGGTTCGCCCGGAAGCCCGCGTCGATCTTCGACTACACCTATGACGACGTCGTCGTCGAGGGCTATCAGCACCACCCGGCGATCCGAGCGGCCGTCGCGGTATGACCAGGCTCGGGCTCGTCTGGGCCCAGGCCCGCGGCGGCGTCATCGGCGCGAAGGGCGGGATGCCGTGGCATGTGCCCGAAGACCTCGCGCACTTCCGCGCCGTGACGGGGGAGTCCGACGTCATCATGGGGCGCCGCACGTGGGAGTCCCTCCCGCCCCGGTTCCGTCCCCTCCCGGGACGCCGGAACATCGTCGTGTCCCGTTCCGCGAACTGGACGGACGAGGGTGCCGAACGCGCCGGCTCTCTGGACGCGGCCCGCGCGCTGTCCACCACGCTCGAAGTCTGGGTGATGGGCGGTGGTCGGCTGTACGCCGAGGCCATCGGGCACGCCGACGTGCTCGAGGTGACGCAGCTCGATCTCGAGGTCGAGGGCGACACGTTCGCCCCGCCCCTCGCGGGGTGGACGCGCACCGCCGCCGACCCGGACGACGGCTGGCGCGTCTCGCGGACGGGCATCCGGTACCGCTTCGAGACGTACGAACCGGGGGATCGGTGACCACGCGGACAGCGCTCGTCACCGGCGCGAGCTCGGGCCTCGGCGCCGAGTTCGCCCGGCAGCTCGCCGCCCGCGGTGCCGACGTGGTGGTCGTCGCACGCGACCGCGCGGCGCTCGCCGCAGTCGCCGATGACATCCGCGCGGTCTCCCGCAGCCGGGTGGAGGTGCTCCCGGCCGACCTGCTGGACGACGACGACCGCGCCGTGGTCGAAGCGCGCCTGTCGGCCGGCGTCGACGTCCTGGTGAACAACGCCGGATTCGGTCTCGACCTGGCGTTCGAGAAGAACGACGTCGCCGATGAGGTGCGCCACCTGCGTCTGCACGTCGAGGTCGCGTTGCGGCTCACGCACGCGGCTCTCCCGGCGATGCTCGAGCGGGGCGGCGGCCGGATCATCAACGTCGCCTCGGTCGCCGGCTTCGTCCCGCGCGGCACCTACGGTGCGGTGAAAGGATGGCTTATCTCCTTCAGTCGCTGGGCGAACGTGGCCTACGGCCCGCGCGGCGTGACCGTCACCGCGGTGTGCCCGGGCTTCGTCCACACGAACTTCCACGAGCGGCTCGGGCTTCCGCCGGGGCAGGAGGGCGTTCCGCCCGGGGTGTGGCTCGACGCCGAGACGGTCGTGGGCGAGGGACTGCGCGACGCAGCCCGCGGGCGCGCGGTGTCGATCCCCTCACTGCGCTACAAGATGCTCGTCGCCGCGTCCCGGCTTCTGCCCGACGCAGTCGTGGTGCGCGCAGCCTCCCGCGGCCGCTGAGTTCAGCGGAAGCGACCGGCGTGAATGCCGGCGAAGGCCAGCGCCGCGATCGTCTCGCCATCGGTGATCGTGCCGTCGGCGATGAGCCCGAGCACGTCGGCGAACGGTACCCACCGCACGGCTTCGATGCCCTCCTCGCGCTGCGAGGACGAGGCATCCGCGATGTCCAGGGCGCGCGCGAGGAACACGTGCTCCGGGGCGTCGGCGATGCCGTTGAGCGCGTTCATGCGGCCGAGATAGTCCCAACGCGCGGCCGTCACCCCGCTCTCCTCCCGGAGCTCGCGACGCGCGGCGACGAGGGGGTCCTCGCCGTCGCTTCCGCCGGCGGGTATCTCGAGCGAGCGCCCGGTGGTGTACCGCTCGAGCTCGACCAGGCACACCCGGTCGTCGTCGTCGAGCGCCACGACGAACACCGCGGGCTGTTGCATCTGCACCACACCGTAGATCCCGTCACCGTCGGGCCCGGTCACCTCGTCTTCACGCACACGGATCCAGCGGTTCTCGTAAACGGTGCGGGAGGAGCGGGTCGACCAGGCCATGAGGCGAGCCTAGGGCGCGGCGGGCCCGGTCCGGACGATGTTCCCTCTCTGCGGGGGCGCGGCCGGAGGGAGGGCGGGCCGAACCGATAACCTGAGAGCATGACGCACTCCGGCAACCCCTTCGGTCAGGTGCTCGTCGCGCTCGTCACCCCCATGACGGCCGACGGCGAGGTCGATTGGCCTGCCGTCGAGAAGCACATCGACGACGTCGTCAGCGCGGGCGCCGACGGCGTCGTCGTCACCGGCACGACCGGCGAGACCTCCACCCTCACCGACCCCGAGAAGCTCCGTCTCGTCGAGGTCGGCAAGGACGTCGCGGCCGGCCGGGCAAAGATCATCACGGGTGGCGGGTCCAACGAGACCGCGCACGCGATCGAGCTCTACAAGGCCAGCGAGAAGGCCGGCGCCGACGGGATCATGATCGTCACGCCGTACTACAACAAGCCGACGCAGGCCGGCATCCTGACCCACTTCCGTCTCGTCGCCGACGCGACTGACCTGCCGGTGATCCTGTACGACATCCCCGGCCGCACCGGCGTCGAGATCAAGTACGAGACGATCCTGCGCCTGGCCAAGCACCCCAACATCCTCGCCGTCAAGGACGCCAAGGGCGACTTCAGCGAGGTCAGCCGCGTGCTCAACCAGACCGACCTGATGTACTTCTCCGGCGATGACGCCAACGTCCTGCCGCACCTGTCGATCGGTGCGGCCGGGCTCATCGGCGTCACCGCCAACATCGCCGCCGCGCCCTACCGGACCATCGTGGATGCCGTGAACCGCGGCGACCTGGCGACGGCCACGGCCGAGCACAAGCGCCTCGAGCCCCTCGTGCGCGCGGTCATGACCCACGTGCCGGGCACGGTCGCGGCGAAGTACATCCTGCACGGCCTGGGTCGCATCGGGAGCCCCCGCGTGCGTCTGCCGCTGGTCGGACCCGAGGAATGGGAGGCCGCCATCATCGAGGACGAGCTCGCGCTCGTCACCGATGTGCCCGGCGCGGACTTCTCCAACTTCCGCCCCGACCGCAACGTGGCCGCCGGCGGTGCCCTGCCGAAGGTGCACGGCACCACGAGATAAGCATCGGCGTCCGCCGAACCGCGGCCAGGGACGCCACACGAAGGGATGCCGCGCGGCGGCGTCCGAGGAGGCACCGAATGCCCACGACCGTCTACGATCCCCCCGCGCTCGCTCCGGGCACGCTGCGCGTCATCCCGCTCGGCGGCCTCGGCGAGGTCGGACGCAACATGACCGTCTTCGAGTACGAGGGCAAGCTCCTCGTCGTCGACTGCGGCGTGCTCTTCCCCGAGGAGCACCAGCCCGGTGTCGACCTGATCCTGCCCGATTTCGAACCCATCCGGCACCGCCTCGACGACATCGTCGGTGTCGTGCTGACGCACGGTCACGAAGACCACATCGGTGCCGTCCCGTACCTGCTCAAGCTCAAGTCGGACATCCCGCTCATCGGGTCCGGGCTCACGCTCGCCCTGATCGAGGCGAAGCTCAAAGAGCACCGCATCCGTCCGTACACGCTGACGGTGCGGGAGGGGCAGCGCGAGCAGGTCGGACCCTTCGATCTCGAGTTCATCGCGGTGAACCACTCGATCCCGGATGCCTTGGCGGTGGCGATCCGCACGCCCGCGGGACTCGTGCTGGCCACGGGCGACTTCAAGATGGACCAGCTGCCGCTGGACGGTCGCATCACGGATCTGCGCGCGTTCGCCCGCCTGGGGGAGGAGGGCGTCGATCTCTTCCTCGTCGACTCCACCAACGCCGACGTCCCCGGATTCACCCCCACCGAGCGCGCGATCGGCCCGGTGCTGGACCAGGTGATCGCGAAGGCTCCTCGGCGCGTCGTCGTCGCGAGCTTCTCGAGCCACGTCCACCGTGTCCAGCAGGTTCTCGACGCCGCGCACGCTCACGGACGCCGCGTGGCGCTGCTCGGACGCAGCATGGTGCGCAACATGGGCATCGCAGCCGACCTCGGCTACCTGAACGTGCCCGAGGGCGTCCTCATCGACTACAAGAAGGCGCGCGACCTGCCCGACGACCGGATCGTCTACATGTCGACAGGGTCGCAGGGCGAGCCGATGGCGGTCCTCAGCCGCATGGCCAACCTCGACCACGCGATCGAGCCGGGCGAGGGTGACACCGTGATCCTGGCATCCAGCCTCATCCCCGGAAACGAGAACGCCGTCTACCGCGTCATCGACGGACTGACCAAGCTCGGCGCCACCGTCGTGCACAAGGGCAACGCCAAGGTGCACGTCTCGGGTCACGCGGCCGCCGGCGAGCTTCTGTACTGCTACAACATCCTGCAGCCCAAGAACGTCCTCCCCGTGCACGGCGAATACCGCCACCTCATGGCCAATGCCAAGCTCGCGCAGGACACGGGGATCCCGGCCGAGCGGACGATCCTCGGCGAGAACGGCACGGTGGTCGACCTGCGCGACGGTCGCGCCGAGGTCGTCGGCCAGCTCGACCTCGGTTTCGTCTACGTCGACGGGTCGTCCGTGGGTGAGATCACGGATGCCGACCTCAAGGACCGCCGCATCCTGGGCGAGGAGGGCTTCATCTCGGTGATCGTCGTGGTCGACCGCCAGACGGGCAAGATCATCTCGGGTCCCGAGGTGCACGCCCGCGGGTTCGCAGAGGATGCAGCGGTGTTCGAGAGCGTGAAGCCGAAGATCGCCGCCGCGCTCGCCGAGGCCGCCCAGTCGGGCGTGCGCGACAACCATGCCCTCTCGCAGGTCGTCCGCCGCACGATCGGCCGCTGGGTCAACCAGTCGCTGCGTCGCCGACCCATGATCGTGCCCCTGGTCATCGAGGCCTGACGCGAAGGCGCACTTCACACCGTCACGGGCGCCGTCCGCGGGGGACGCGCGGGCATCGGTATCATGCGGGCATGCCCGCCATCCCGATCCGCGCGGCACTCCCGTCGGACGGCGCGTTCCTCGCCGATATGACGGTCGAGGCCGCCAACTGGCGCGCTGGAAGCGCCCGCCCGCGCCACGAGGTGCTCAGCAACCCCGACCATCAGCGGTACGTCGCCGGGTGGCAGAGGCCGGGGGATGCCGGGTTCGTGGCGGAGTCGCCCACGGGCGAGGCGATCGGGGCGGCGTGGTACCGGATGCTGCCGCGCAGTGAGCCCGGGTTCGGGTGGGTCGGCACGGGCGTCCCGGAACTCATCATCGGTGTCCGTCCCGTGTGGCGGGCCCACGGCGTGGGGCGGGCGCTGCTGCGGCGCTTGGTCACCCACGCGCGCGACCAGGGCTACTCCCGGATCAGCCTGAGCGTCGAACGGGACAACTTCGCCCGCACGTTCTATCGGAGTGAAGGCTTCGCTGTGACCCGCGCCGGCCAGGGACGCGACGTCATGGTCAAGACGCTGCGCTGAAGTCTGCCGCGTATCGGTCCTGTCTCAAACCTCGCGTCGGTCCGCGCGAATGTCGGACTCCCCGCCTACCGTGGAGGAATGCCCCGCAGTTCGTCCACCTCCGGCGGTCGCGCCCCCGCGAAGGGACAGGCGCGGCCGAAAGCGTCGGCGCCCGCGCCCAAGCGGTACGTCGACGAGCCCGATAAGCCGCCGGTCGCCGTTCGCGCCTGGACGGCCCTGGCCCACGGGGTCGGCGGAATGTTCCGCGTCTTCGGCCCCGAAACCCTCGAACGCGACCAACGGCGCGACGGGTTCCCGTTCCTCCTGGTGGTGCTCGCGGTCCTCGGCGCGGTGGTGGAGTGGTTCTTCATCGGAACCGACGTCGCCGCCACGATCAGCGCCTACAGCTTCGGCGGACTGATCGGCCGCGTGGCGTTCGTCTTCCCGGTGCTCCTGCTCCTTCTGGCGGGGTGGCTGTTCCGGCACCCGTCGTCGGTGCATGACAACGGCCGCATCGGCATCGGTTTCGCGCTGTTCGTCATCTCCATGGCCGGCTTCTGTCATGTGGCCGGAGGCCGGCCGGCGCCGAGCACGGGCCTGCCCACGCTGAGCCTGGCGGGAGGCCTCGCGGGGTGGCTCAGCGGCGAGCCTCTGGCGCTGGTGCTGAGGGACGTGGGGGCCTACATCGCTCTGTCGCTCCTGACGATCCTGAGCGTCCTGATCCTCACGAAGACTCCGCCGAACAGGATCGGTCAGCGCCTCGGCGACCTCTACGCGTGGATGTTCGGCGCCGAGCGCGTCGAGAAGGAGGCGCCGACGGCCGTGCTGCCCGTGGACGCCGACGACGAGACGCCCGCGGAGAAGTCGCTGCCGTGGTGGCGCCGGAACAGGTCGGGCCGCGAAGAGGACGTCGACGGCGATCTCGGCTCCGACGACCTGACCACCCTGCTCTCCCCGGGGGCGACGCAGGGCGGCTTCGAGTCGGCCGTCGTGGCCCCCTCCGCGCCCGCCGCACCGCCCGCACGGCCCCCGCTCCCGCCTGCGCCCGACGCGGTGACGGAGATCATCGACCCGTCCGCGCTCGCCGGCGTGACCACCGGCCGCGGACTCCAAGACGACTCGCCCACCGCGGACGACGTCACCGACGATCTCCCCGGCATCTCGGGTCTCGGCGGCGACAACGCCGGACTACCGCCCTCGGCGAACTATCGTCTTCCGTCGGTGAACGCTTTGGCCGCCGGGACGCCGCCGAAGGAGCGGTCGGCCGCGAACGACGCCGTCGTCCGCGCCATCGAGAGCGTCATGGAACAGTTCAAGGTCGACGCGCGCGTGACCGGCTTCTCGCGCGGTCCGACGGTGACCCAGTACGAGATCGAGGTCGGACCCGGGGTGAAGGTCGAGCGCATCACGGCGCTGACGAACAACATCGCCTACGCGGTCGCCTCGAATGAGGTGCGGATCCTCGCTCCCATCCCGGGGAAGAGCGCGATCGGTGTCGAGATCCCCAACACCGACCGTGAGATCGTCACGCTCGGCGATATCCTCCGGTCGGATGCCGCGGCATCCTCCACGCATCCCATGACGATCGGCGTCGGCAAAGACGTGGGCGGCGGGTTCGTGGTGGCCAACCTCGCGAAGATGCCTCACCTTCTGGTGGCCGGTTCCACCGGTTCGGGAAAGTCCAGCTTCGTCAACTCGATGATCACCAGCCTGCTCATGCGGGCCAAGCCGTCCGAGGTGCGGATGGTGTTGATCGACCCGAAGCGTGTGGAGCTGACGTCCTACGCCGGCGTACCGCACCTCATCACGCCCATCATCACCAACCCCAAGAAGGCCGCCGAGGCGCTGCAGTGGGTCGTGAAAGAGATGGACATGCGCTACGACGATCTGGCGTCGTTCGGCTTCCGTCACATCGACGACTTCAACAAGGCCGTCGTCGCGGGGGAGATCCAGCTGCCGGCGGGCAGTGAGCGCGTCCTCAAGCCCTACCCCTACCTGCTGGTCGTCGTCGACGAGCTCGCCGACCTCATGATGGTCGCACCGCGCGACGTCGAGGACTCGATCGTGCGCATCACGCAGCTGGCCCGCGCCAGCGGCATCCACCTGGTGCTGGCGACCCAGCGCCCGTCCGTCGACGTGGTCACCGGTCTGATCAAGGCGAACGTGCCGTCGCGGCTCGCGTTCGCCGTCACGAGCGTCACCGACTCGCGCGTCATCCTCGACCAGCCCGGTGCCGACCGGCTGATCGGGCAAGGTGACGGTCTGTTCCTGCCGATGGGCGCTTCCAAGGCGCTGCGCGTCCAGGGCGCGTGGGTCAGCGAGCAGGAGATCGAGCGCGTCGTCGCGCACGTCACCCAGCAGGCACGGCCCGAGTATCGGGCCGATGTCCAGGCGGCCGCCGAGAAGAAGGAGATCGACGCCGACATCGGTGACGACCTCGAACTCCTGCTCGCCGCGGCCGAGCTCGTGGTGTCCACCCAGTTCGGATCCACCTCGATGCTGCAGCGGAAGCTGCGTGTCGGTTTCGCCAAGGCCGGGCGCCTCATGGATCTGCTCGAGTCGCGCGAGATCGTCGGCCCGTCCGAGGGTTCGAAGGCCCGCGACGTGCTCGTGACCAACGAGCAGCTCCCTTCCGTTCTCGCCCGCCTCCGGGGTGACGAGCCGCCCGCCGGGTCCGACGCCGACCCCTATGGTCCCGATGCCGTCGAGGCGCAGTTCGACGGGATCCCCGTCGCCGAGGACGACGAAGGTTCGGAAGACGCCTGGCAGCTGACGGGACGCGACTGATGGCCGTCCATCCGCAGCTGCCCAACGCGATCACGATCGCGCGCATCCTGTGCGCACCGGTCTTCCTGTGGATGCTGCTCGCTGACGGGGGCACCGGGGGAGGCCTCCGATGGGCCGCCGCGGCCGTGTTCATCGTCGCCATCGCCACGGACGGCGTCGACGGCTACATCGCCAGGCGGTACGAGATCGTGAGCGACCTCGGCAAACTTCTCGATCCCATCGCGGACAAGGCGCTGACCGGTGTGGCGTTCGTCGGATTGTCCATCCTCGGCGAGCTGCCCCCGTGGGTGACGATCGTCGTCCTGGTCCGCGAGATCGGGATCACGATCTACCGCTTCATGGTCGTCAGCGACCACGTCCTGGCCGCCGCCTGGATGGGAAAGCTCAAGACCGTCGCTCAGGCCGTCGCCTTGTCTATCGCGCTGCTGCCGTTCGCGTCGCTGTCGGATGCCGCGGTGTGGCAGTCCACTGTGTGGTGGGTCGGCGCGACGACGATGACGATCGCGGTCGTGCTCACGATCGCGTCGGGTATCGACTACGTGGTGTCCGAGGTGCGGGGTGCCCGGGCGAAACGGAGTGCAGGGTGATCGACGGCGTCCCCGACGATCTGGATGAGACGCTCGCTCGGGATCCGCGCGAGAGCGCGGCCGTCCTGCTGGACCGGCTCGTGGAACTCGGCTGGACCGTGGCCGTCGCCGAATCCCTGACCGGAGGGATGGTCGTGTCCTCGCTGGTGGACGTTCCGGGCGCCTCGCGCGCGGTCCGTGGCGGCATCGTGGCGTACGCGACCGATCTCAAGCACAGCGTGCTCGGCGTCGACCCGGCACTCCTCGACGCACACGGCGCGGTCCATCCGCGCGTCGCTCGCCAGATGGCGCGAGGCGTCCGCGACGTCCTGGGTCACGACGGGGTCCCCGCCGACGTCGGTATCGCCACCACCGGCGTCGCCGGCCCTGAGCCGCAGGACGGTCAGCCGGTCGGGACGGTGCACATCGCCGTGTCGACGCCTCTCGGCACGCGCGTGGACTCGCTGGTCATCTCCGGCGACCGCGACCGCATTCGACGCGAGGCCACGCATATCGCTGTACGTCGTGCCCTCGCGGCGCTGTGACATCGTGCCGGACCCGGCGATGAAGGGAACATATGATGACACATCCGGGTTGTTCTCAGCGATTCCCATCCAGTGCCCAGCGCGCGGCATTAGGGTGACCTGAAACGGTGTTGTACCGTTGTCCACCCGGGCAGCGGAGGAATCGGTAGTGAGGAGGGGTTCACATGATCCTGGTCCGTCAAGAGATCGGCGAGGTCCTGCGTGAGCTCCGCCAGCAGAAGGGCCGTACCCTTCGCCAGGTAGCCAGCCGCGCCAGTGTCGCGCTCGGGTACCTGAGTGAGGTCGAGCGCGGCCAGAAGGAAGCGTCGAGCGAGATCCTCGCATCGGTGGCGGAAGCCCTCGACGTCCCCATCTCCACGATCATGCGCGAGGTCGGCGACCGTCTGTCTGTTCTCGAGGGTCTTCAGACCTTCCCCGATGTCGTTCCCGACGATCTGGTCGCCGCGGTCGAGCCCGAGCTCTCCCTGCACTGACCCCCGGCATGCGTCGTAGCGAGTTCGATCGCGCGGTCGCCGACGAGTTCGGCGCGCGTGGGAGTTCCCTCATGACCGACCTCGTGCTGTCATCCGTAGGGGGTCGCACGAGTGCGGACGCCCTCGCCGCCGGCGTCGACCCGCGTGAGGTGTGGCTCGCGCTGTGCGACGAGACCGACGTGCCCGCCGAGCGTCGGTACGGTGTCGGGCGGTTGGATCCACGCCGGCGCTGACCTCGATCGGGCAACGCCCTTCTCGCGCTCGGATCCGGCGGGGGTTCGGTACTGACGCTGTTCTTCGCGGCGTGTCATCGAATCTTCGTTCGATTCCGGCGTAGGCTCCTGCACATCGGAGTTTGGGGTGCATCCATCCCCGGAAGGTCGGGTTTCCTCCCTCGATGTCGGAGGCCCTCCCTAACGTGATGGACGTCGAACGACACTCTGAACGCCTTGTCGTGAACGGCCACCGTCGGTGGGCGGCGCGACAGCCTATAGGCGACGGAACGCGAGCAGAAAGAAGACGTCATGCCCTCACCCGCAGAGCGCGAGAAGGCCCTCGAATCGGCCCTCGCCCAGATCGACCGTCAGTTCGGAAAGGGCTCGGTCATGCGACTGGGCAGCGACGAGCGCGCACCGATCGAGACCATCCCCACCGGTTCCGTCGCTCTCGATGTGGCGCTCGGCATCGGCGGTCTCCCTCGCGGCCGCATCATCGAGATCTACGGTCCCGAGTCCTCCGGTAAGACCACCCTGACGCTGCATGCCATCGCCAACGCCCAGCGCGCCGGCGGCATCGCGGCCTTCATCGACGCCGAGCATGCCCTCGACCCCGAGTACGCCAAGAAGCTCGGCGTCGACATCGACGCTCTCCTCGTGTCGCAGCCCGACACCGGTGAGCAGGCCCTCGAGATCGCCGACATGCTGATCCGTTCCGGTGCCATCGACCTCGTCGTCATCGACTCGGTGGCCGCTCTCGTACCCGAGGCCGAGATCAAGGGTGAGATGGGCGACTCGCACGTGGGTCTGCAGGCTCGCCTGATGTCCCAGGCGCTGCGCAAGCTGACGGGTGGTCTGAACACGACGAAGACCACTGCCATCTTCATCAACCAGCTGCGCGAGAAGATCGGCGTGTTCTTCGGATCGCCCGAGACCACCGCGGGCGGAAAGGCGCTGAAGTTCTACGCGTCGGTCCGCCTCGACATCCGGCGCATCGAGACCCTGAAGGACGGCACCGAGGCTGTGGGAAACCGCACCCGCGTGAAGGTCGTCAAGAACAAGATGGCTCCGCCCTTCAAGCAGGCCGAGTTCGACATCCTCTACGGTGTCGGCATCTCGCGTGAGGGCAGCTTGATCGACTTCGGTGTCGAGCACGGCATCGTGAAGAAGTCGGGCGCGTGGTACACCTACGACGGCGAGCAGCTGGGTCAGGGTAAAGAGAACGCGCGGAACTTCCTCATCAAGAACGCCGATGTCGCGGCCGAGATCGAGTCGAAGATCAAGGGCAAGCTCGGTATCGGTGCCCCCGCTGCTGCGGCGCCGACCACTGACGAGCTGGCTGCCCGTCGTCCCGCCTGATGACCGACGACGCTCACCGTCCGCGTCGGGGCTCCCATCCCACGGAGCACGACGCGGGCGGGGGCCGCGGCCCGGACACCCGAGCGCGCTCCGTCGACGCGGCGGGCGACGAACAGCTCGCCCCGGTGATCCCGCTCTTCGGGGCACGCGAGCGCACGGCGGGGTCGCCGGTCGCTCCCGAGTCGGCGGCGCGACATCCCCACTTCGAGGACGCAGCTGCGCACTGGACTCTCCCGGGGGGAGCGTTCGACGCATCGCCGGAAGCGGAGTCGCTCGACGAGATCCGCGACCGCGCCGAGACCGTGCTTCTCCGCAAGCTCCGCAGCCGGTCACTCTCGCTGGCCGAGGCCCGCGCGGCACTGAGTGGTGTCGAGGGTGCAGACGATGCGGTGATCGACGCTGTCGTGGCCAAGTTCGTCGACCTCGGCTATCTCGACGACGAGGCGTTCGCCGAGCAGCTCGCGCTCTCGGCGATCGAACGTCGAGGTCAGGGCCGTCGAGCCGTCGTCCAGACGCTCCGCAAACGCGGAATCCCGCGCGACGTCGCCGACGCGGCGATCGCCGATCTACCCGATGACGACGCCGAGCGTGCGCTGGAGTTCGCCCGCTCCAAGGCGCGCAGCGTGGGCGGGAAGGACTACGACGCGAGCCTGCGTCGACTCGCCGGCCAGCTCGCGCGGAGGGGCTACTCGTCCTCCGTGTCGCTCGATGCCGCCCGGCAAGCCCTCTCCGAGGCGGGGGTGCGCCGAGCCCCGTCCTCGCGGCCCGTGCCGCCGGCATCGGGCGTGCGCTTCACGCCGGATGATTGAGCGTCCTCGACGCGAACGGTCCCCGTGGACGCCCCGCGACCGCCGGGTCTGGGCTGCTCCCGTCCGCCCCCGACGTCGGTGCGACCGGCGCTTAGAATGGCACCCATCATGACGACCCCCGTATCCACGCCGACGCTCATCGCGCCCTCCGCTGCCGCCCGCACGGCAGAAGGGCGCGCCCGCACTTATGAGGTGCGGACGTTCGGCTGCCAGATGAACGTCCACGACTCCGAGCGCCTGTCGGGTTCTCTCGAGAGCGCCGGCTACGTCCGCGCAGAGGCCGGAACCGACGCCGATGTCGTCGTGATCAACACCTGCGCGGTTCGCGACAACGCCGCCGGCAAGCTCTACGGAACTCTCGGACACCTGAAGTCCCGCAAGGACGCTCACGACGGCATGCAGATCGCGGTCGGCGGATGCCTGGCACAGATGGACAAGGACGCCGTTCAGCAGAAGGCGCCGTGGGTCGATGTCGTGTTCGGTACGCACAACATGGGCTCCTTGCCCGGGATGCTCGAGCGTGCCCGGCACAACGGTGAAGCCGAACTCGAGATCCTCGAGTCCCTCGAGGTCTTCCCTTCCACGCTGCCCACCAAGCGCGATTCGATCCACAGCGGCTGGGTGTCGATCTCGGTCGGCTGCAACAACACCTGCACGTTCTGCATCGTCCCGAGTCTGCGCGGGAAGGAGAAAGACCGCCGGCCCGGTGACATCCTGAACGAGATCCGTCTCCTCGTCGAGGATGGTGCGATCGAGGTCACGCTGCTCGGTCAGAACGTCAACTCGTACGGCGTCGAGTTCGGTGATCGACTCGCCTTCGGAAAGCTGCTGCGGGCGGCCGGCGAGATCGAGGGGCTCGAGCGCATCCGCTTCACCAGCCCGCACCCCGCCGCCTTCACCGACGACGTCATCGCCGCCATGGCCGAGACGCCGTCCGTGATGCCCCAGCTGCACATGCCCCTGCAGTCCGGCTCCGACCGGATTCTGAAGGCGATGCGCCGCTCGTACCGCAGCGAACGGTTCCTCGGCATCCTGGACCGCGTGCGCGACCGCATCCCCCACGCCGCCATCACGACCGACATCATCGTCGGCTTCCCGGGGGAGACGGATACCGATTTCGAAGAGACGATGCGCGTCGTCGAAGCATCTCGCTTTGCCAGCGCCTTCACCTTCCAGTACTCGATCCGCGAGGGTACCCCGGCCGCCACGATGGCGGACCAGGTCCCGAAGGCCGTGGTGCAGGAACGCTACGAGCGTCTCATCGCCCTGCAGGAGCGCATCTCGCTCGAGGAGAACCAGAAGCAGCTCGGCCGTTCGCTCGAGGTCCTGGTCTCCACCGGCGAGGGCAAGAAGGATGCCGCCACACGTCGTCTGACCGGCCGTGCCGAGGACAACCGCCTCGTGCACTTCGAGGTGCCGGACGGCTCTGTGCTTCCGCGCCCGGGAGATGTCGTCACGGTCGACGTCACCCACGCCGCGCCCTTCTACCTGCTCGCCGACGCCGCTGCCGGTCGACCGCTTCGGATCCGTCGCACGCGGGCCGGTGACGCCTGGGATCGGTCGCAGGCGGAGTCCTGCGGTGTCCCCGCACCCGTCGGCGAGGAGGGCGGTCCCCGACCCGTCTCCCTCGGCCTTCCGACGCTGCGCATCGGCGGGTGACCGCCGCCGCGCCCTCCGCGCCACGGCTGTGGGTCGTCGTCGGTGCGACCGGCACGGGCAAGACCGGCCTGTCCCTCGATCTTGCCGACGCGTTGCGCCAGCGCGACCGCCCGGTCGAGATCGTCAACGCGGATGCCATGCAGCTGTACCGAGGCATGGACATCGGTACCGCGAAGCTCCCCGTCGCCGACCGGCGCGGCATCCCGCACCACCTGTTCGATGCGCTCGCGGTGACCGACGAAGCGGCGGTGGCCTGGTATCAGAACGTGGCACGCGAGACCATCGCCCGGGTGCACGCGCGCGGCGCCGACGCGATCCTCGTCGGCGGTTCCGGACTGTACGTCTCCAGCGTGCTGTGGGACTTCCGCTTTCCTCCGCGTGACGCCGCCGTGCGCGCCGGTCTCGAGAGCGAGCTCGAGAGGCTCGGACCCGGTGTCCTGTACGAGCGACTGCGCGCGGCGGATCCGGTCGCGGCGGAGCGCATCGACCCGCGCAACGGACGGCGGGTCGTCCGGGCGCTGGAGGTTCTGGCCCAGGGGGGAGACACGCACGGGGGCGCCCTCCCCGCGCAGCCCGAGCCGTGGCATCCGCGGACGTCGATCCTCGGAACAGCTATCGATCGCGACGCTCTCGTCCACCTGCTGGACGCACGGGTCGAGCGCATGTGGGAGCAAGGACTGCTCGACGAGGTCGCCGCGCTGCGCGCCGACGGTATCGAGAGGGGGCCGACCGCCTCGCGCGCCATCGGCTACGCCCAGGCGCTCGCGGAGCTTCGGGGCGAGATGACGCGCGTCCAGGCCATCGCCGAGACCCAGGCTCTCACCCGCCGGTACGCGCGGCGTCAGGTGTCATGGTTCCGTCGTTACGCCGGCGTGCGGTGGGTCGATGCGAGAACCGTTCGCGCGGACGCGATCGTCGAGGAGGTAGCCAGGTGAACGTGCACATCCGTGCATTCGAGGTCGCGGACGAAGACGCCGTGGTGACGTTGTGGGAAGGCGCCGGGCTCACCCGCCCCTGGAACGATCCGCGCGCCGACATCCGCCGCAAGCTCACCGTTCAGCCGGAGCTGTTCCTCGTCGCCGTCGACGGCGACGAGGTGGTGGGCAGCGTGATGGCCGGCTACGACGGTCACCGCGGCTGGCTCTATTACCTCGCCGCGGCCCAGACGCATCGCGGGCAGGGCGTCGGCCGCGCGCTCGTCACCGAGGCGGAGCGGCTGCTGGAAGCGCTCGGCTGTCCCAAGGTCCAGCTCATGGTGCGCCCCGACAACACCGGCGCGCGCGGGTTCTACGACGCCCTCGGATACGAGCCGTTCGAGACGTGGGCCACCGGACGCCGGCTCATCGTCGATGGGCCGGGCGGTCCGGCCTGACATCCGCGCGGCTCGGTTCGTGCCCCGCTCGACCCTCCTCGGCAGGCGGGCAGCACCGGCTCGCTCCCTAGACTGGATGCCATGGCGACTCTCGCGTTCACCAAAGGCCACGGCACAGGCAACGACTTCGTGATCGTGTCCGACCCGGACGGGGAGCTCGACCTCGCCGACGACCAGGTCGCCATCCTCTGCGACCGCCACTTCGGCATCGGCGCCGATGGGCTGCTCCGCGTCGTGCGCTCGGCCGCCATCGACGAGGGAGCGGATGCCGCTGGCTCCGGCGCGGAGTGGTTCATGGACTACCGCAACGCCGATGGCTCGAAGGCCGAGATGTGCGGCAACGGCACGCGCGTCTTCGCCCGGTACCTCACCGACACGGGATTGGCGGATATCTCCGGTGGCCTGCGCATAGGTACGCGGGCCGGAGTGAAGACCTTGACCCGCAGCGACCGCGGCTTCGAAGTCGACCTGGGGGAGTACCGCATCGACCCCGGCGACGTCCTGGTGCGCGCCAAGGGACTGTCGGTCGCCCGCCCAGGTGTCGGCATCGACCTCGGCAACCCGCATGTCGTCGTGGCGTTGTCATCCGACAGCGAGCTCGACGGCCTCGAGTTGACGTATCAGCCGGTGCTCGACCCCGCGCCGGCCCGCGGCGCGAACGTCGAGTTCGTCGTGCCCGCCGACCCGCTCGTCCACGACGGCGTCGGCGCGATCGGCATGCGGGTGTTCGAACGCGGCGTCGGCGAGACGCTCAGCTGCGGCACCGGCGTGGCGGCGGCGGCATTGGCGGTCCGACACTGGGCCGGATCGGCGGCGCCGGATACCTGGGTCGTCGACACGCGCGGCGGCACCCTCGGCGTCCGTGTCGCCGAGGGGCGCGTGTACCTCTCCGGACCGGCCTCCCTCGTCTTCAGCGGCGAGGTCGCTCTGGCCTGACTCGGGCGTGCCACGCCAGACGGCCGTGAGACGATCCACGCCGGCGGAAGCGGGAGTCGACCCGACCCGTGTGCGTCGCGTCAAAGGGGATCGGCGACGATGTCGATGGGTTCGCTCGGCGGCGAGCCATGGCGACGTACCCGCAGCACTCGATAGCCGCGTCCGGTGGCGGCGCGGTGCACGGAGTATCCCGTCGTGAACGTGGCGGCGAGCCACCGCTGCAGCGAGTCCGAGCCGAGGTTGCGTTGCACGACGAACCAGCCGTCGGATCGTTCGGCCAATCGGGGGATCCATCGCTCGAGCATGCCGTGGAGTTCGTTCTTGCCGACCCGGATGGGCGGGTTCGAACGGATCGTGCGGAACGAGATGCCCTCGGGAACATCCTCCGGGCGCACGGCGTTGACATTGTCGAGGCCGAGCCGCTGCGCGTTCTGCCTCACCAGGTCGAGAGCTCGCTCGTTGACGTCGACCGCCCAGACCGTCGCGTGCGGTGCGTCGAGGGCGAGGCTCAACGTGATCGGACCCCAGCCGCTTCCCAGGTCGAGGAAATTCCCGCCGGCGGGCGGGGCCGGGGTGTTGGCCAACAGCACCGATGTGCCGGCATCCAGGCGATCCGGACTGAAGACTCCGCCCGCGGTCACGACTTCGAGCTCACGCCCGGCGAGGGTGACGCGGAGGCGGCGGAACTGTTCGGGACTCGACGGCGACGCGCTGAAATAGTGGTCGCTCCCCATGCCGGAAGCGTAGCGGACCGGAGCCCCCGACGTGGGGGCGACTAAAGTGCGAGAATGCCGCGGCACCGTCCGCGGCCGAAAGGAACACATGACCGAACAGACCACACCCCCGAGCACCAACGTGTCGCCGGCGGACCCGGTCGACCGTGTGCTTTCGCGCGCCGATGCGCACCGAGGGGTCCGGGTCTTCGGAGCGGCGCAGGCCCTGCAGGATGCCGCGACCGCGTATGGCGGGTCCACCGACGGCGACCAGTGGGATCGTGAGGAGCGCGCTGCGCTACGCCGCGTGCCCGGACTGTCGACCGAACTCGAGGACGTCACCGAGGTCGAGTACCGTCAGCTGCGGCTCGAGAACGTCGTGCTGGTGGGCGTTCACCCGCAGGGCGAACAGGCGGATGCCGAGAACTCGTTGCGCGAGCTGGCCGCCCTGGCTGAGACGGCCGGGGCCGTCGTGCTGGACGGCGTGCTGCAGCGCCGACCGCACCCCGACCCCGCGACCTACGTCGGTCGCGGCAAGGCCGAGGAGCTGCGTGACATCGTGGCCGCGGTGGGCGCGGACACCGTCATCGCCGACACCGAGCTGGCGCCCAGTCAACGACGCGCGCTGGAGGACGTCGTGAAGGTGAAGGTCATCGACCGCACCACGGTGATCCTCGACATCTTCAGTCAGCACGCCAAGAGCCGCGAGGGCAAGGCGCAGGTCGAGCTCGCGCAGCTCGAATACCTGCTCCCGCGCCTGCGCGGATGGGGTGATTCGATGTCCCGTCAGGCCGGTGGTCAGGTGGGTGCCGGCGGTGCGGGCATGGGTTCGCGTGGTCCGGGTGAGACGAAGATCGAGCTCGACCGGCGACGCATCCGCACGCGCATGGCGCAGCTGCGTAAGCAGCTGCGCGACTTCGCGCCCGCGCGCGCCGCGAAGCGAGCCGAGCGGAAGCGTCACACCATTCCGTCGGTCGCGATCGCCGGGTACACCAACGCCGGCAAGTCGAGCCTGCTCAATCGCCTCACGAGCGCCGGCGTCCTGGTCGAGAACGCGCTGTTCGCGACCCTGGATGCCACCGTCCGCCGGTCTGAGACCACCGACGGTCGCGTGTACACGCTCACCGACACCGTCGGGTTCGTGCGCAACCTCCCGCACCAGCTGGTGGAGGCGTTCCGGTCGACGTTGGAAGAAGTCGGCGACGCCGATGTCATCCTGCACGTCGTGGACGCGTCGCATCCGGATCCGGCGGCTCAGCTGTCCACGGTGCGCGATGTGATGGGCGACGTCGATGCCGACTTCGGCCACGAGATCGTCGTGTTCAACAAGGCTGATCTGCTCAGCCCGGACGATCGGCTGGTGCTGCGCGGACTCGCTCCCGCGGCCCTGTTCGTCTCGTCGCGCACCGGTGAGGGCATCGACGACCTGCGCGCGGCGATCGAGGAGGCTCTGCCGCTGCCGGCGGTCGAGGTGCAAGCGGTCGTGCCGTACGACCGCGGCGACCTCGTGTCGGCGGTTCACGAGACGGGCCTCATCGTCGCGCAGGAGCACCGCGAGCAGGGCACGTTCCTGCACGCGCACGTGGGCGCGCGTCTCGCCGCGGAACTCGCGCCGTTCGCGGCCTGACCCACGACGACGCCCCCTCCGGCGGGGCGTCGTCGTGTGCGGGGGCTTCAGCCGAGTTCGATCGGAGGGATCCCCGGAGCAGCGAAGCCGAACACCGCACCGAGGAACCCCAGTTCTCGCCGCAGCGAGTCGACGACCGTCTCGGCCCGGCGGAATCCGTGGCCCTCGCCCTCGTACAGGACGTAGGAGTGCGCGACGCCGTGTGCGGCGAGAGCGTCGCGGATCGCCTCGGCCTGCGATGGCGGGACGACGCGGTCTTCCGCACCCTGCAGAATGAGCAGGGGCACGCGGAAGCGCTCGGGGCGCGACAGGGGCGAACGCTCGACGTAGACGGCTTCCGCCTCGGGGAGCGGCCCGATGAGACCGTCGAGGTAGCGGGCCTCGAAGTCGTGGGTGTCCTCCGCCAGCGCACGCGCGTCGCCGACACCGTAGCGGGAGATTCCCGCGGAGAAGACGTTCGTGCGCGTCACCGCGGCGAGCACGGTCCATCCGCCCGCCGACCCTCCGGCGATCGCGAGGCGATCGGGGTCGGCCAGCCCGGCGGAGGCGAGAGCGGATGCCGCCGCCGCCACGTCATCCACATCGACGACGCCCCACTGACCGAGGAGCCGCTCGCGGTAGGCGCGGCCGTAGCCGGTGGAACCGCCGTAGTTCACATCGAGCACGCCGATACCGCGGCTGGTGAAGAAGGCCGTCTTCGCCGACGGTGCGGGCCCGACATGCGACGTCGGTCCGCCGTGGACGAGGACGACGTACGGCGGACGCTCGCCATCGGGGGCGACGACGTCGGGGTTGGTCGGCGGATAGGCGAAGGCGTGCACCGGTCCATGCGGACCCTCGGAGGTGAGGGCGCGGGCGGTGGGCATCCAGCCGGGCCCCGGATGGTCGCCACTGGTGACGAGCGAGGCATCTCCCGTGTCGAGGTCGATCTCCCACAGCCCCGACAGGCCTGACGCCTCCGCTCCCGAGATGAGCGCGTGCGATCCGCGGACGTCCTCGACCGAAGCGCCCGCGACGACCGGGACACCGAGGGGGCGTATGCCGCTGGGGGCGATCTCGACGACCTCGTCGTCGCCGTCGGTGCGCACGGCGATGATGCGTCCGTCGGCCGTGGCGGCGAACCAGCGGGTCCCGAGGACCCACACCGGACCGCCCGTGTCCGCATCGGCCGGAGCGACGGGCTGCGGGTCGCCGTCGAGTCGGCGGCGGAAGAGGTTCCAGCGTCCGCTCGGGTCATCGGCGTACAGCAACTCGTGATCGCCGATCCACACCGGCTGCAGCGGCGCCCGTCGATCGCCGCCCGCGAGTTCGTGGACGTCCCCGGTGGCGAGATCGGCGACCCGGAGCACGGTGGCATCCCAGGGCATGTCGGGATGGTTCCACGCGATCCACGCCAGGTGGCGACCGTCCGGGGAGAGCGCCGGGTGCGCGAGGAACACGCTGCCCTCGGCAAGCACCTCCGTGTCGGACCCATCGACGGGGACGCGCACGATCGCGCGGGCGGGGACGCGCTCGGTTCCGTGGGCCTCGCGGATCGCGAGGAGGTTTCCGTGCTGCCACGACAACCCGCCGTGCCGGACGTCGCCGGCGGCGGGCGTCAGCGCACGCGGCGTGCCGCCCGGTGTCAGCGCATAGATGCGCTGATCGGTCTTCTCGACGTAGAACAGCTCACCGTCGTCGGAGGCGGTCCAGGCACCGCCGCCGTACTCGTGCACCGACGAACGCGCATTCCCCGGTGCGGGCAGGACCGTCTCGACCGATCCGTCCGAGCGCCGCCGCCGCACGGTGACACGTCCCCCCTCGCTCGGAACGGACTCGCCCCACCACACCTCGTCGCCCACGAAGCGCGCGCCGTCCAGCCGCGGTGACGACTGCGCCACCAACTCGGGCGTCAGCGGAGAAGGCCAGGATCCGTAGGGGAGCGTCTGCGGCATGGCATCCACCCTACGGAGAGGGTCGGACATGGCGCACTGAAGGTTCGTCCGACGGTCGGTGGACGGCCGCCCGCGGGGCCATGGAGGAGGGCCCGTCGGTCCGAGGACCGGTCAGCCGCCGACGACCTGACGCGTGACGCCCAGGCGATCCACCCAGTCGCGGATGACCTGTCGCTGTCCCGCGTCGCACGTGTAGCCGTACCCCACATCGACCTCGTAGTACGAGAACTCGTCGATGGCGACCTCGTGGGCGAGCGACCATCCGTCGAGGAACGTCAGTGCGTAGCAGTCGGCCATCGTCTCCACGTCGCCGCCGAACGCCGCGAGGGCGTCCGCGGTCGGCTGAGGGTTGGTGAGCTGCAGGACGTGGGCGTATTCGTGGTACGCGGCGCCGGTGCGGATCCAGTCCGTCACCGTCGGATCGGTCTGGGAGTCAGCCTGCACGTGGACGGTGAAGGGCGCCGTGCTGGACACGCACGCCAGGGCCGTGGTGCCGCACGGCGCGGATTCATCGACGACGGTCGACACCCACCCCCGTCCGAGACGGTCGAGCGTCGTCTCCCACACGGTGCCCGACGCGTTCGAAGCCGCCTGGTCGGCGACCCCGGCCGAGCGAGCGGAGATCTCCGACGTCAGCCTCGTCAGGTCCGCGACGTCCTGATCGAGGGCGGCAGGGTTACGCCGGTGGATCCAGGCGCGATCGGCGAGGTCCTCGACGCGGTACCACGGCACGATGGTCGAGTAGGGCAGCCCCACCAGAGGGTCGACGGTCGCGTACAGGTCGCCCATCGCCGCACCGAACTGCTCTTTGCGATCGATCATCTCCTGCTGTTCGTCCAGGCGTCGCTGCTGATCGCTGATCTGCCGCTGCTGGTCGGAGATCTGCGTGCGCGCCTCCTGCAGCTGCGTGGCCACCCAGACGAAGCCGAGCCCGCCGATGGCGACGGCGACGGCCAGCAGGACGGCGAGGACGACGACGCTCGTCCGCGATCGACGCATTCGCTTCGACCGGGGGAGCGGTGCGTCCTCGGGCTCCGGGGGCGGCGCGCCGCCCGGGTCGGAGGACACGGTGGCCGGAGTGGCAAAGCCTGGGGAAGGTTCGGAGGGCGGGGGCTCTGCGGCGGCGGGACTGGACGACACGGGACTCGCTCTCTCGAGGTGTCCTGTCATGCTAGGGGCGCTCCGCCGTCGGGGAGGGGCACCTGTGGACAAACACCACCCTCGCCGACGGAACTGGATGCCGCTGGTCCCCGGCCTCGGGAGGCGCCGCGCCGACGTCAGACCGCGCGCAACACCGCCACGACCCGGCCGAGGACGACGGCTTCGTCGCCCAGGATCGGTTCGAACGCCGAGTTGCGCGGGAGCAGCCAGATGTGGCCGTCGCGGCGGCGGAACGTCTTGACGGTCGCCTCACCGTCCAGCATCGCGGCGACGATCTCGCCGTTCTCGGCGCTGGACTGCGCTCGGACGACGACCCAGTCTCCGTCGCAGATGGCGGCGTCGATCATCGAGTCGCCCACCACCTTCAGCATGAACAGCTCGCCCTTGCCCACGAGCTGGCGCGGAAGGGGGAAGATCTCCTCGACCTGCTGGTCGGCGGTGATCGGGACTCCCGCGGCGATGCGGCCGACCAGGGGGACGAGGGCGGCATCGCCCACGGCGGGCGCGGTCTCGGCCGGGTTCTCGGCGGCGGTGCCGGGCAGGTCGATGAGCACCTCCATCGCCCGTGTCTTCCCGGGGTCGCGGCGCAGATACCCGCTGAGCTCGAGCTGGTTGAGCTGATGCGTGACGCTGGAGAGCGACTTCAGCCCCACGGCGTCGCCGATCTCGCGCATGCTCGGCGGATAGCCGTGCCGCGCGATCGAGCGCTGGATCACCTCGAGGATGGCGAGCTGCTTGTCGCTGAGGCTCTTCCGGCGCCGGGTCTGCGGCCGCTCGCGGCCGGCCGCGGTCGTCGCGTCGGTCATGTGTGCTCCCCTCGCGCCGCGCTGTCGATGCGGCGGAAATTCGAATGTCGGAGGTCCGTGGTGGGGTCTCCTCGTCGAAACCGTATCCGGTAGACCACTCGATCGCAGCGGAGCTTCCCGCGTGTCGCGTTCGATCGTTTTCCGAGAGCCCCGGTGTTGACACCCTCACAGTATCGAAGATAGATTCGGAATACAGATTCGCACCACCGCCCTCCCGGCCGAGGGCGGGGTGCGAATCTCTCCCCACAGAGGAGCACACCATGAGCAGCATCACCGTCACCGCCGCCCCCACCACCCGTCTGCGTCTGACCGCGCGCGGGCGTCGCGTGTTCGCCTTCCTCGCCGCGTTGCCCGTGGTCGTCGCGCTCGCTCTCGCCGTCGTCGGTGGTGGCGCCGCCCTCGCTTCGAGCGAGACGGGCGCTCCCGCCGATGCCTTCACCGAGATCACCGTCATGAGCGGTGAGACCCTGTGGTCGATCGCGGAAGACGTCGCTCCGGGGTCCGATCCCCGCGATGTGGTTGCCGAGATCACGCGGCTCAACGCGCTCGAGGGCGGTTCGGTCGCCGCGGGGCAGCGAATCGCGATCCCGGCGGCATACGCATCGGCACGGTGAGGAGGGGGCGCGTCGCCGCCTACGATGGGTGAGGTGACCGTGCGCCTCGACGACCTCCCTCTTCGCGACGACCTGCGCGGGATGACTCCCTACGGAGCACCCCAGGCCGCGCTTCCCGTGGCCCTCAACGTCAACGAGAACACGCATCCGGTTCCGTCCGAGGTGGCCGACGACATCCTGGATGCCGTGGCCCGAGCCCTGCGCGACGTCAACCGCTACCCCGACCGTGAGTTCACCGGCCTGCGCGAAGCGTTCGCCGACTACCTCGGCCACGGCTTGGTGCGGGAGCAGATCTGGGCGGCCAACGGTTCGAACGAGGTGTTGCAGCACGTCCTGCAGGCTTTCGGTGGGCCTGGCCGTCGGGCGATGGGCTTCGCGCCCACGTACTCGATGTACCCGATCCTGACGCGGGCGACCGGCGCGGAGTGGATCGCGGGGGAGCGCGAGCATGACTTCGCCTTGAGCCCGGCGTTCGCGGCAGACCAGGTCGTGCGCGAGAACCCCGACATCGTCTTCCTGTGCGCCCCGAACAATCCGACGGGCACGCCGCTGGGTCTCGACGTCATCGAGGCCGTCTACGCCGTGACGGATGGCATCGTGATCGTCGACGAGGCGTACCAGGAATTCGCTCCCCACGATGAGCCGTCCGCCGTGACGTTGCTGCCCGGCCGCCCGCGTCTGGTGGTCTCGCGCACGATGAGCAAGGCGTTCGCCTTCGCCGGTGCTCGCGTCGGGTACCTCGCCGCCGATCCCGCTGTCGTGGACGCCCTGCGCCTGGTGCGCCTGCCCTACCACCTCAGCGCCCTCACCCAGGCGGCCGCGACGGCGGCCCTGGGTCACGCCGACATCATGCTGTCGATGGTGGACGAGATCGTCGCGCAGCGCGACCGCATCTCGGCCACGGTGGCGGCGCTGGGCTTCACGGCACACGAGTCCTGGACGAACTTCGTGCTCTTCGGTGGGGTCGACGATCCCGCGGCCACGTGGAAGGCCCTGTACGACCGCGGCGTACTCATCCGCGACGTGGGCATCGCCCATCACCTCCGCGTCACCGCGGGCACGGCCGACGAGACCACCGCGTTCCTCGACGCCCTGGCCTCGGTAGGATCGCGAGCATGACCGGACCCGCCTCGCCCCGCACCGCCTCGATCGTCCGTGAGACGAGCGAGTCGCGCGTCGAGCTCGCCCTCGACCTCGACGGCACCGGGTCCAGCGAGATCTCCACGAGCGTGCCGTTCTTCGACCACATGCTCACGGCGTTCGCCAAGCACTCGCTCACCGACCTCCGTGTGACGGCGACCGGCGACACCCACATCGACGCGCACCACACCGTCGAAGACACCTCGATCGTGCTCGGTCAGGCCATTCGCCGTGCCCTCGGCGACAAGTCCGGTATCGCCCGCTACGGCGATGCGCTCGTCCCGCTGGATGAGGCTCTCGCGCAGGCGGTGGTGGACATCAGTGGGCGCCCCTACCTGGTGCACACCGGCGAGCCTGCGGGCTTCGAGCACCACCTCATCGGCGGTCACTTCACCGGCTCGCTCGTCCGCCACTCGTTCGAGGCCATCTCCATCCACGCCGCGCTCACGGTCCACGTCCGCGTCCTCGGCGGTCGCGACCCGCACCACATCGCCGAGGCCGAGTACAAGGCGCTCGCGCGCGCCTTCCGCCAGGCGAAATCCCTCGACCCGCTCGTCGACGGCATTCCGAGCACCAAGGGTGCGCTATGAGCAAGCCGATCGTCGCCGTCCTCGATTACGGTTCGGGCAACGTCCACTCCGCCGTGAAGGCTCTCATCGAGGCGGGTGCCGACGCGCGCCTGACCTCGGATCGTTCGCTCCTGCTCGACGCGGACGGTCTGCTCGTCCCCGGTGTCGGTGCATTCCGAGCCGTGATGGATGCGCTCAACGCCAGCCGCGGGGGCGAGATCATCGACCGTCGCCTTGCGGGCGGGCGTCCGGTCCTCGGCATCTGCGTGGGCATGCAGGTCATGTTCGGTCGGGGCATCGAGCGCGGCACCGACACCGAGGGGCTCGGCGAGTGGCCCGGGACGGTGTCGGAGCTGGCTGCCCCCGTCCTGCCGCACATGGGCTGGAACACCGTGTCCGCGGGCGAGGGGTCTCGCCTGTTCGACGGGATCGCCGACGAGCGGTTCTACTTCGTCCACTCTTACGGGGCCCAGCAGTGGGAGCTCGAGGTGACGCCCCCGTTCCCCGAACCCGTGCTGACCTGGTGCACGTACGGTGCGCCGTTCCTCGCGGCGGTCGAGAACGGTCCACTCGCGGCCACGCAGTTCCACCCCGAGAAGTCGGGCGAGGCCGGCATCCGGCTGCTCGCGAATTGGATCGACGGGCTGCGCGCGACTACTGTGTGACCTCGTGCCCGGGCCGGCGAGAGGCGCCTGCCGGCACGAGGAGTTATGAACGATTTCGCGTCCACGCCCGAGCTTGTCCTCCTGCCGGCGGTCGACGTCGCCGACGGCAAGGCCGTCCGACTGACCCAGGGAGAGGCCGGCACCGAGACCAGCTATGGCGATCCGGTGGATGCCGCCGTGGACTTCGCGCGGCAGGGTGCGGCGTGGATCCACCTCGTCGATCTGGACGCCGCGTTCGGCCGCGGCAACAACACCGCGGTGATGCGCAAGGTCATCAAGCAGGTGAAGGGGGTGCAGGTCGAGCTCTCCGGAGGCATTCGCGATGACCGGTCGTTGGAGGCCGCTCTCGAGAGCGGCGCGACCCGTATCAACCTGGGCACCGCGGCGCTCGAGAACCCCGAGTGGGCGGCCGACGTCATCAACCGCTACGGCGAGGCGATCGCGGTGGGGCTCGACGTGCGCGGTACGACCCTCGCCGCCCGTGGGTGGACGCGAGACGGTGGCGATTTGTGGACCGTGCTCGAGCGCCTCGAGGACGCGGGCTGCAGCCGCTATGTCGTCACCGACGTCACCAAGGACGGCACGCTTCGCGGACCGAACCTGGAGCTGTTGCGCGAACTGACCCAGCGCACCCCGAAGCCCATCGTGGCCTCCGGCGGCGTTTCGAGCCTGGACGACATCGCCGCGCTGCGCGAGCTGGTGCCGCTCGGCGTCGAAGGGGCGATCGTGGGCAAGGCCCTCTATGCGGGCCAGTTCACCCTCGCCGAGGCGCTGGATGTCGCCGGGCACTGACGATCACCGCGCCGATTCGGCGGGCGTCCCCTGGGAGGGGCGTCGGTTCGAGTCGAACCCGCACTCCGGCGACGACGGCTCGGCCGATCCCGCGCTCCTTTCGGCCCTGCTCGCTGTCGCAGCGGGCGAGGGCGACGCGGGCGCCGTCGTCGAGGCCTACCGCAGCGCGCGTCTGCTGATCCCGCTGATCGCCGAGAAGGGTGATCACGGCATCGGAGCGCACGGCCTCGAGGTCGACAAGACGCAGGAACTGTCGATCGTGACCGTCGCCGCCCCGGACGGCCGGAAGGTTCTGCCGGTGTTCAGCTCCGTTCAGGCGATGCAGCGGTGGGATGCCGCAGCCCGCCCCGTCCCCGCGGACGGCCGGCGCACGGCAGTGGCGGCAGCGTCCGAGGGCACGGAGCTGATCGTCATCGACCCGGCGTCGGAGACGGAGTTCGTCCTCCGCCGTCCCGCCGTGTGGGCGATCGCGCAGGGCGAGCCCTGGGAGCCAGCGCATGTGTCGCCCGCGGTCTTCACGGGGCTCCAGGAGAGCATCTCCGGTGAGTTGGCGGTTCTCGACCTGGCTGTGCAGCCGGGAGATCCGACAGGACGCCTGCGCGGGCCCGAACTCGTCGTGCACCTGCGACTCATGGCCGGACTCGCCCAGGAGGAGCTGGATGCCGTTCTCGCGCGCCTCGCGCGCCGCTGGGCGGCCGACGATCGCGTGGCGGTGCTCGTGGACTCCCTGACGGTGAAGCTCCACCGGCCCACCGACATCTGACCGGCAGGACGAGAACGGGCTGGCGCCGGCAGCGCCCGGTCACACGGTCGTAAGTCGCCCCGAGGGGCCTAGGTGACGGGACCCGTCCACTTCTCGCCCGGGCCCTTGCCGATCGGGTCGGGGATCACGGATGCCTCGCGGAACGCCAGCTGCAGGGAACGAAGGCCGTCGCGCAGGGACCGTGCGTGCATGTCGCTGATCTCGGGGGCGCCGGCGGTGATGAGACCTGCGAGCGCGTTGATGAGCTTGCGAGCCTCGTCGAGGTCGATCTGCTGCTGCGGATCGTCGGCGAGTCCGACCTTCACAGCGGCGGCGCTCATGAGGTGCACGGCGGTCGTGGTGATGACCTCGACGGCGGGGACATCGGCGATGTCGCGGGTGGCGGAGGCGGAGGCGCGCTCCTGCTCCTCCCACCGGGCGAGGCGCTCGGCATCCTGGTCGGCTCGGGCGTCGTCGGGGGGAATCGTGTCCACGTAGTTCTCTCTGCTAGACTGTGGCGGGCTTCGGAGCGTTCTGCTCCGTACGAAAGAGGATCACATCCCACCCGCGCTTGCCGCTCCAGGCTACCGGGTTCCCGCACTCCGCTCCGTCCTGCACGGGGTTGCTCGGGTGCAGAAGCCGGTGCTCATCGCACCGAGCCGGGTGGCGTGTACTCCTCTTCGCCCGCGATTCACCAGGATCGCGGCGGCCGTCATCCGCAGACAAGAGGAGTTCCGCATCAGCGATCCCCGCACCAACGAGCGCATCCGAGTCCCGGAAGTCCGCCTCGTCGGACCCAACGGCGAGCAGGTCGGCATCGTCCGCATCGAAGCTGCGCTACGTCTGGCCCAGGAAGCGGACCTCGACCTGGTCGAGGTCGCGCCGAACTCGAGGCCGCCCGTGGTCAAGATCATGGACTACGGCAAGTTCAAGTACGAGGCCGCTCAGAAGGCCAAGGAAGCGCGTCGCAATCAGGCGAACACCGTCCTCAAGGAGGTCCGGTTCCGTCTGAAGATCGAGGCGCACGATTACATCACCAAGCTCAAGCGCGCCGAGGGCTTCCTGCAGGCGGGCGACAAGGTCAAGGCGATGATCCTGTTCCGTGGTCGTGAGCAGTCCCGTCCCGAGCAGGGCGTGCGCCTGCTCCGCAAGTTCGCCGAGGACGTCGCCGAGTTCGGCACGGTCGAGTCGAACCCCACGATCGACGGTCGCAACATGGTCATGGTGATCGCGCCGCACAAGAACAAGTCCGAGGTCAAGACCGAGCAGAACGCGCAGCGCGCGGCCAACCGCGAAGCGGCCCGCAGCGCCGCCCGCGGTGACTCGGCTCCCGCGGACCAGCCGACCTCGGCACCGGCCGAGTAAGGCCCCCCGACTCCCGCCCGGCGGGAAACACAACGAAGGAAGAGACATGCCGAAGCAGAAGACCCACTCGGGTGCCAAGAAGCGCTTCAAGGTCACCGGCAGCGGAAAGATCAAGAAGCAGCAGGCGAACCTCCGCCACAACTTCGAGGGCAAGCCCACCAAGCGCACCCGTCGTCTGTCGGCGGACAAGATCCTCGCGCCCGGTGACGCCAAGGTCGCCAAGAAGCTGCTCGGCATCTGAGCGTCCGCGAGATTTAAGGAAGAACAGTCATGGCTAGAGTCAAGCGGGCCGTCAACGCCCACAAGAAGCGTCGCGTCATCCTCGAGCGCGCCTCCGGTTACCGGGGTCAGCGTTCGCGCCTGTACCGCAAGGCGAAGGAGCAGGTCACCCACTCGCTCGTCTACGCGTACCGCGACCGTCGCAAGCGCAAGGGCGACTTCCGTCGTCTGTGGATTCAGCGCATCAACGCCGCGAGCCGTCAGAACGGCCTCACCTACAACCGCTTCATCCAGGGCCTCGGCCTCGCGGGTGTGCAGGTCGACCGCCGTATGCTCGCCGAGCTCGCGGTGAACGAGCCCGCCGTGTTCGCCTCGCTCGTCGCGACGGCCAAGGCCGCGCTGCCCAGCGACGTGAACGCTGCCAAGTCCGCGTAATACGCACCTCACGAACGGGCGCCCTCCTCGGAGGGCGCCCGTTCGGCGTTTCTCCGCTCGTCCCTGGCGCATGCCGGTGGCGTCATACACTGGGGGCGTGCTGGAGAACCCTCGTTCGCCGCGGGTGCGCGCCGTGGCCAAGCTGAGCAAACGCGCGGCTCGGCAGGAGACAGGTCTGTTTCTCCTCGAGGGGCCGCAGGCCGCTCGCGAAGCCCTCGCGTGGGCGCCCGAGACCGTGCTCGAGCTCTACGCCACTCCGACGGCGCTCGAGAAGCACGCCGACGTGCGCGACGCCGCCGTCGACGCGGGCGTCGACCTGCAGTACACGACCGAGACGGTCCTGGATGCCATGGCCGACACCGTCACCCCGCAGGGCATCGTCGCCGTGGCTCGGCAGTCGCCGACGGCTTTGAAGGACGTCCTGTCTGCCGGACCACGGCTGCTCGCCATCTGCGAGGAGGTGCGCGATCCCGGCAACCTCGGCACCATCATCCGCGCCGCCGATGCCGCCGGAGCGGATGCCGTGATCCTCACGGGGCGCACGGTCGACCCGTACAACCCCAAGGTGGTGCGCTCCACCACCGGTTCTCTGTTCCACCTCCCCGTGGCTGTCGACCTCGAGCTGGACGATGTCATCGAGCGCGTGCATGAGGCGGGACTGCGCGTCGTGGCGGCTGATGTCGGAGGTCAGGACTTCGTCGCCTCCCGCGGGCTGCTGTCGGAACCGACGGCGTGGCTGTTCGGAAATGAAGCGCGGGGGCTCGAGGAGTCGGCGCTCGCCCAAGCGGACCTCGCTCTGCGTCTGCCCATCTACGGCCGCGCCGAGTCGCTCAATCTCGCCACAGCGGCGAGCGTCTGCCTCTACGAGACCGCCTTCGCCCAGCGCGCGGGGTGATTCACCCGCTGTTACAGATCGGTTAAGGCGCCCTCGTCGATGTGGTCGCTGTCTCGGCCGTCTCATAGGGTGGGGGAATGGCATCCGTTCCCCCGGCGGGCCTCGAGCCCCTCGTCGTCCTTTCTGGCGTCCAGAAGCACTATGGGCAGTTCCAGGCGCTCAAGGACATCGACCTCTCGGTCGAGCGTGGTGAGGTCGTCGTCGTCATCGGGCCGTCCGGCTCGGGCAAGTCGACCCTCTGCCGCACCATCAACCGCCTCGAGACGATCACGAGCGGCTCGATCACCATCGACGGCAGAGAACTTCCGAAAGAAGGAAAAGGCCTGGCCGAACTCCGTGCCGACGTCGGCATGGTGTTCCAGTCCTTCAACCTGTTCGCCCACCTGACGATCCTCGAGAACGTCACGCTCGGTCCCATCAAGGTCCGCAAGATGAAGAAGGCGGATGCCGAGAAGGAAGCGCGCGCGCTCCTGGATCGCGTCGGCGTCGGGCACCAGGCCGACAAGCTCCCGGCTCAGCTCTCGGGCGGTCAACAGCAGCGTGTCGCGATCGCCCGGGCGCTCGCGATGAAGCCGAAGGTCATGCTCTTCGACGAGCCGACTTCGGCACTGGACCCGGAGATGATCAACGAGGTCCTCGACGTCATGGTGGGCCTGGCGGCCGACGGAATGACGATGATCGTCGTGACCCACGAGATGGGCTTCGCCCGCAAGGCCGCCAACCGCGTCGTCTTCATGGCCGACGGGCAGATCGTGGAGCAGGCCGCGCCCGAGCAGTTCTTCACCCATCCCGAGTCCGACCGCGCGAAGGATTTCCTCTCGAAGCTGATCACCCACTGAATCCGGCGTGGAACGACGGTGTTCCCCTGCCCATCGCCTCCGGCCGAAGACGTGCCGTTCCCCCGTATCCCCTCCGCACAGCACACGTAACCAAGGAGACATCACATGCGCAAGACACGCTTCCTCGCCGGCGCGAGCATCGTCGCGGCCGGCCTGTTGGCCCTGACCGCCTGCAACAGCGGAAGCCCCGGAGCGGCTCCCGGCGCCGACGGCACCGACGGCGGCTCCGACTCCACGCAGCTCTGGGAGGTCGCCTCGGACGTCTCCCTCGACGGCAGCCCGACGTACGACCGCATGGTCTCTGCGGACAAGGTGGTCGTCGGTGTGAAGGAGGACCAGCCCGGCCTCGGCTACAAGGACCCCATCACGGACGAGCGCGGCGGCTTCGACGTCGAGATCGCCCAGTGGATCGCTGCGTCGCTCGGCTTCGACGCCGACAAGATCGAGTACAAGACGATCCCGTCGGCGAACCGCGAGCAGGAGCTGGTCAACGGGAACATCGACTACTACGTCGGCACCTACTCGATCACCGACAAGCGCAAAGAGTCCATCGACTTCGCCGGCCCGTACTTGATCACCGGTCAGGGCCTGTTGGTCGCCGCCGATGACGACAGCATCTCGAGCCCGGACGACCTCGCGGGCAAGATCGTCTGCTCGGTGACCGGCTCGACCCCGCTGCAGCGGATCCGCGACGAGTACGCGCCCGGCGACACGGTCGAGTACGACACGTACACGCAGTGCCTCGAGCAGCTCCGCGCCGGCTCGGTGGACGCGGTCACCACCGACCAGGCGATCCTGGCCGGCTACGTCGCACAGGAGCCGGAGACCTTCAAGATCGCCGGAGAGACCTTCAGCGAAGAGCGCTACGGCGTGGGCGTTCCGAAGGGCGACACCGTCCTGAAGGACCACATCAACGCGCTCTTCAATGACGGCGGCGACGTCTGGACCGCGCTGTTCGACAAGAACCTCGCGCCGGCCGGCATCGAGGGCGAGCAGCCCACCGCCGACGAGTGACCCGTTCGGGGGCGGCGTGGCGCCGCCCCCGAACCCCTCCCGAGACAAGGACCACGCATGGGTGTCATCACGGACAACCTCGACATCTGGAGCGAGGCGCTCGTCGGCACGCTCGTGCTCTTCTTCGCCGGCGGCGCCCTCGCCCTCGTCCTCGGCATCATCGTGGGCGCGATGCGTGTCTCGCCCGTACCGATCGCACGGGGCGTGGGCACCTTCTATGTCAGCGTCATTCGCAACACCCCACTGACGCTGGTGTTCTTCGCCTTCGTCTTCGCCCTTCCGCCGCTTCTCGGACTTCGCTTGACCGGTGACGTCTCGCTGACCCTCGGCATCTGTGCACTGGGCATCTACACCGCCACCTATGTCGCAGAGGCCATTCGATCCGGTGTCAACACCGTCCCGATCGGTCAGGCGGAGGCGGCGCGGGCGCTCGGGCTGACCTTCGGCCAGGTGATGTCGCTCATCGTCCTGCCGCAGGCGTTCCGATCGGTCATTCCCCCGATGATGAGCGTCTTCATCGCCCTTCTGAAGAACACCACGGTCGCCGCCGGCTTCTCGATCGTGAACCTCGGCTCCGTCCGCAACTACCTGAGCGAACGCGGAGAGAACGCGTTCATCGTCATCCTGTGGGTGATGGTCATCTTCGTCGCGCTCGTCCTGCTGCTGTCGTGGCTGCAGCGAACGCTCGAGAACCGATGGAGGGTCGCCCGATGAGCAGCGTCCTGTACGACGTCCCCGGTCCCAGGGCAATCGTCCGCAACCGGATCCTCGGAGTTCTCACGGTCCTGGTCGTGCTCGCGATCGTCGGCTTCTTCGTGTGGCGTCTGGCCGACACCGGGCAGTTCACCGCGAAGAAGTGGTCGGCCTTCACCTACACCAACGTGTGGACGAGCATTCTCGATGCGACGCTGGCGACGCTGGCGGCTTTCGGTGCGGCCGCGATCGGGGCGCTCGCGCTCGGATTCGTCCTGTCCATCGGCCGGTTGTCCGACCACGCCTGGGTGCGCCGACCGTTCACCGCGGTCATCGAGGTGTTCCGCGCCATTCCGGTGCTGGTGTTCATGTTCCTGCTCTACTACGGCTTCCCCGTCATCGGCATCCGTATGGAGCCGTACTGGGCGGTCGTCATCGCGCTCGTCTGCTACAACGGGTCCGTGCTCGCGGAGGTCATCCGCGCCGGCGTGGAGTCACTGCCCCGCGGTCAGGCAGAGGCCGGGTACGCCATCGGCCTGCGCAAGGCCGGCGTCATGCGCCTGATCCTTCTGCCACAGGCGATCCGGGCCATGATGCCCGTGATCATCGCCCAGCTCGTCGTGACGCTCAAGGACACGGCGCTGGGCTTCGTCATCACCTACCCGGAACTGCTGTTCTACGCCAAGTACATCGGGGCGCAGCCCGTCGTGGGCTCTCCGATCGTCCCGGCGACCATCGTCGTGGGCGCCATCTACATCGCCCTGTGTCTGCTGCTGTCGTTCGTGGCGACCCTCGTCGAGAAGCGGCTGCGCCGTTCCCCGCGCGTCGCCGGGGTGGCAGCGGCCGCGCCGGTGGCGCAGCAGGGCGGCACCGACACCGCACTGATCGTTGCCCAGCGCGGGGGACCCGGCCAGGAATGACACCCCCGACGGGCGGGGGAGTGTCCTCGCCCGTCGGTAGACTCGGTTCTCGTGTCTGACGCACCCGAGATCACCCCAGAGGCTGTCGCCTCGGCCGTCGACGCCGCGCTCGCGGCCATCGCCGACGCCGCGACCACGGCCGACCTGAAGGCCGCCCGCTCCGCGCACGCCGGGGAGCAATCGCCCCTGGCGCGTCTCAACGCCCAGCTGCGCAACGTCGCCCCCGAGAACAAGGCCGAGTTCGGCAAGCTGGTCGGCCAGGCGCGGGGCCGCGTGAACCAGGCGTTCGCCGCGCGCGAGGGCGAGCTCGCCGCAGCCGAGACCGCCGCCCGACTGGAGGCCGAGCGCGTCGACGTCACGGCGCTGCCGCAGCGCGCACGTATCGGCGCACGGCATCCGATCTCCCTGCTCCAGGAGCAGGTGTCCGACATCTTCGTCGGCATGGGATGGGAGATCGCCGAAGGCCCCGAACTCGAGCACGAGTGGTTCAACTTCGACGCGCTGAACTTCGACGTCGACCACCCGGCGCGGCAGATGCAGGACACGTTCTTCGTCGACCCCGTCGCCCGCCACCTGGTGATGCGTACGCACACCAGCCCCGTGCAGGTGCGGTCGATGCTCGAGCGAGAGCTCCCGATCTACGTGCTGTGCCCGGGTCGGGTGTACCGCACCGATGAATTCGACGCGACGCACCTCCCGGTGTTCACGCAGTTCGAGGGCCTCGTCGTCGATAAGGGGATCACGATGGCCCACCTCAAGGGCACGCTCGACCACGCGGCCCGCGTGCTGTTCGGCCCCGAGGCCAAGACGCGCTTCCGCGCCAACTTCTTCCCGTTCACCGAGCCGAGCGCCGAGCTCGATCTGTGGCACCCCACCTTCAAGGGCGGAGCGCGCTGGATCGAGTGGGGCGGCTGCGGAATGGTGAACCCCAATGTGCTGCGCGCCGCGGGCATCGACCCCGAGGAGTACTCGGGCTTCGCCTTCGGGATGGGCATCGAGCGCACGCTCATGTTCCGCAGCGACGTGCAAGACATGCGCGACATGGCCGAGGGCGATGTCCGCTTCAGCGAACAGTTCGGAATGGTGGTCTGATGCGCGTCCCGCTCTCCTGGTTGCGCGAATACGTCGACGTGCCGGCGGATGCCACGCCGGACGACGTCCTGGCGGCGCTGGTGTCCGTCGGGTTCGAAGAAGAGGACGTGCACCGCTTCGAGCTCAGCGGACCCATCGTCGTCGGCGAGGTGAGGGAGTTCACCCCCGAACCCCAGTCCAACGGAAAGACGATCCGGTGGTGCCAGGTCGACGTCGGCGACGAGCACGGCGGCGTGCGCGGCATCGTGTGCGGTGCGTCGAACTTCTTCGCGGGCGACAAGGTCGTGGTGACCCTTCCGGGGTCGGTGCTTCCCGGGCCGTTCCCGATCGCCGCGCGCAAGACGTACGGCCACGTCTCCGACGGCATGATCGCCTCGGCGAAGGAGCTCGGCCTCGGCAGCGAGCACTCCGGCATCCTGCGCCTGGTCGACCTCGGCATCGATGCGCCGGTGGGGACGGACGCGATCGCCCTGCTCGGCCTGGACGACATCGCCGTGGAGATCAACGTCACGCCCGACCGCGGCTATGCGCTGTCGTTGCGCGGCGTGGCGCGCGAGTACTCCCACGCCACCGGTGCGGACTTCCGCGACCCCGGCGCGGGCCACGCCGCCGCCCGCGATCGTACGCCGCAAGGATTCCCGATCGCCGTCGAGGACGCGGCCCCGATCCGCGGCCGCGTCGGCGCCAGTCAGTTCGTCGCGCGGATCGTGCGTGACGTCGATCCCTCGCGCCCCACGCCGCCCTGGATGATGACGCGTCTGTCGCTGGCCGGCATCCGCTCGCTCGGTGTCCTGATCGACATCACCAATTACGTGATGCTCGAGCTCGGCCAGCCGATCCACGGCTACGACCTCGATCGCCTCGAGGGCGGCATCACCGTGCGCCGTGCGACGCCGGGGGAGAAGCTCGAAACCCTCGACGGGCAGGTGCGCACGCTGCACGGCGAAGACCTCCTCATCACCGACGAGTCCGGTCCGATCGGCCTCGCCGGCGTCATGGGCGGTGGTCCGACCGAGATGAGCGACCGGACGCGGAACGTCTTGATCGAGGCGGCGACCTTCGACCAGGTCTCCATCGCCCGGACCGCTCGTCGCCACAAGCTGCCCTCCGAGGCCTCCCGTCGTTTCGAACGCGGCGTCGACCCGCTCGTGGCCTTCGTCGCCGCCGAGCGCGTGGCCACCCTGATGGTCGAGCTCGCCGGGGGAACACTGGACACCGACCTGGGCGGGTCGCTCGCCGAGCAGTATGCGCGTGAGTCGATCGCGCTGCCCCCGGGCTTCGTCGGAGGACTCATCGGCGTCGACTACACCGACGACGAGATCGAGCGCGCGCTGCGCCTGATCGGCTGCACCGTCGACCGGAGCGACGCGGGGTGGGACGTGGTGCCACCGTCCTGGCGGCCCGATCTCACCGACAAGTGGACGCTCGCCGAAGAGGTGGCGCGCATCGAGGGGTACGACCGGATCCCGTCGGTGTTGCCCACCCCGCCCTCCGGACGCGGGCTCACCACGGCTCAGCAGGGTCGTCGCCGCGTGTCCACTGCGTTGGCGGCCGCCGGCTTCGTCGAGACGCCGTCGTTCCCGTTCACCACGGCGGAGCAGAACGACCTCCATGGTTCGCCATCCGGCGAGACCCTTCCGAGCGTCAAGCTCGCCAACCCGCTCGATGGTTTGGCCCCGTTCCTCCGGCGTTCGCTGGTTCCGGGTCTTCTCCAGGTGGCGCACCGCAATCTCTCCCGCGGCATCGTCGACCTCGCGCTGTTCGAGACCGGCACTGTCTTCCTGCCCAAGCCCGGGGTGCAGTACGGCACGGCGTCGGTGCCGCCGCTCGCGGTGCGTCCGGACGCGGCGACCCTGACGGCGCTGGATGCCTCGATCCCGCCGCAGCGCCGTCACGTGGCCGTGTTGCTGACCGGCCACCTCGTCGCCAAGCAGCCCGGCCAGGCCGCCGTTCCCGCTGAGCTGGCCGACGCGGTCGACGCGGTGCGTGTGCTCGCCGGTGCGGCGGGTGTCGACATCGAGCTCGTCCAGGCGCAGCGCGCGGCGTTGCACCCGGGCCGGACCGCTCGCGTCCTCGTCGCGGGGGTCGACGTCGGCTACGTCGGCGAACTCCTCCCGACGGTGGCTGCGGCGGCCGATCTGCCGGGGCGCGTGCTGGTGGCGGAGCTCGACCTCGATGCGCTGCTCGAACGCGCGCAGGGGCGCGTGGTCGCGGCATCCCTGTCCGGGTTCCCGGCGGCGACGCAGGACGTCTCCGTGGTCGTTGCCGTCGAGGTGCCCGCGGGCGAGGTGCGGGCGGCTCTGCTCGAAGGCGGTGCGCCGCTCGTCGAGGGCGTGCGACTGGTCGACGATTACCGCGGGCCGGGGGTCGCGGAGGGCGTCAAGAGTCTGACCTTCGCGCTGCGCTTCCGCGCCGACGATCGCACGCTGACGGCGGCGGAGGCGACGGATGCCAAGCTGGCCGGCGTCGCCGTGGCGGCCGAGCGATTCGGCGCCGCCATCCGCGACGGCGAACCGGGCGCCTGATCCGCGGACGGCGGGCCGGGAACGTGCCTGCCCTCATCGCCGACGAGGGGGCAGTCGGAAGTGGTCGGCGATGAGGGCAGGTGCCATGAGCATATCGCGAATTTGTCCCCCAAATGGGGGACAAGCTGCGAGATGTCCCTGTGTGCCGTCTCCGCGCGCCGTGACCGGGGCTTGCCTGCGCGGATTTGCCCCGGTCCGGTCGCGACGGATACTCTCGCGGAATGTCGTCGATCGTCGTTCGCAACGAGGAGCTCTCCGTGAGCACCGTTGCCGCGCGTCGACGTCGGGTCGCACGCCGAGTTTCGGCGACCTCGTAACCCGCCGTCGGTCGGGCATACGGGCGTCGCCGCCCCGGTTCACGCTGATTGCAGCCACAGCCCCGACTCCTAAGGTGGATCCATGACCCTCTCGGTCGCCGTCTCCGGCGCCTCCGGCTATGCGGGCGGCGAGATCCTTCGCCTGCTCGCCGATCATCCCGACGTCGAGATCCGAACCGTGACCGCGCACTCCAGCGCCGGTCAGCCGCTGATCGCCCATCAGCCGCACCTGCGTTCGCTCGCTCACCTCGAACTGCAGGCGACAACACCCGAGGTCCTCGCCGGGCACGACGTGGTGTTCCTGGCTCTGCCGCACGGGCAATCGGCGGTCTACACCGAGTCCCTGGGAGACACCCCCCTCGTCATCGACGCCGGAGCGGACCACCGGCTCACCTCGACCGCCGACTGGTCCGCGTTCTACGGCGGAGAGCACGCGGAGCCCTGGGCCTATGGCGTGCCGGAGCTGCCGGTGGCCGGCGGCAAGCAGCGAGACCTGTTGCGGGATGCCGCTCGGATCGCGGCTCCCGGATGCAACGCCTCCACGGTCTCGCTCTCGCTCGCCCCGGGCGTGGCCGCCGGGGTCATCGACGCGGGTGACATCGTCTCGGTGCTGGCGGTCGGACCCAGCGGTGCCGGCAAGGCCGCCAAGACCAACCTGCTGGCCAGCGAGATCCTGGGCACGGCGAATCCCTACGCGGTCGGCGGCACCCACCGGCACATTCCCGAGATCCGCCAGGCGCTGGCCGCGGCCGGAGCGCCTGCCGACGGCATCCGGATCTCCTTCACCCCCGTCCTGGTTCCGATGGCGCGCGGGATCCTCGCCACGTCCTCGGCACCCATCCGTGAGGGGGTGACGGATGCCGAGATCCGAGCCGCGTGGGAGGCCGCCTACGCCGGCGAGCCCTTCGTCGAGGTGCTTCCCGCGGGGGTCTTCCCTCGCACCGCCGACGTGCTGGGGGCCAACGTCGCGTCGATGGGGCTGGCGATCGACCGCGCGGCGAACCGGGTGGTGGTGGTCACGGCCGTCGACAATCTGGTGAAGGGCACCGCGGGAGCCGCGGTGCAGTCCATGAACATCGCGCTGGGTCTCGCCGAGACCACGGCGCTTCCGACGAACGGAGTCGCCCCGTGAGCGTGACCGTCCCCGCAGGATTCGAGGCGGCCGGGGTCGCCGTCGGCCTGAAGTCGACCGGCGCGCGCGATGTCGCCGTGGTGGTCAACCGTGGGCCGCTCAAGGTGGGGACGGCGGTCTTCACGTCGAACCGGGCCAAGGCCAACCCGATCCTCTGGTCGGAGCAGGTCGTGCGCGACGGGGTCGTCGAGGCGATCGTGCTGAACTCCGGCGGAGCCAACTGCTTCACCGGGTCGTTCGGCTTCCAGACCACGCACCAGACGGCAGAGCGTGCCGCCGAGCTGCTGGGTGTGGGCGCGGGCGATGTCGTCGTCTGCTCGACGGGGCTGATCGGCACGGGAGACGAGGTCTTCCGCGCCAAGGTGCTCGACGGGGTCGAGAAGGGGGTCGCCGCGCTGTCCGAGGACGGGGGCGAGGACGCCTCGCTCGCGATCATGACCACCGACTCGCGGCCGAAGCGCGCCGTGCACCGCGGCGACGGCTGGAGCATCGGCGGGATGGCGAAGGGCGCCGGAATGCTCGCGCCCGGGCTCGCGACGATGCTCGTCGTGCTCACCACCGACGCGGTGCTCGACGCGGCCGCGGCCGATGCGGCCCTCCGCGCGGCCACGCGGGTGAGCTTCGACCGCCTCGACTCCGACGGCTGCATGTCGACCAACGACCAGGTCACCCTCATGGTCAGCGGGGCCAGTGGCATCCGGGTGGATGCCGACGACTTCACCGCCGCGCTCGCCGCGGTGTGCGACGACCTCGCCGCGCAGCTGCAGGGGGACGCCGAGGGCGCCAGCCATGACATCACCATCCGGGTGGTCGGCGCCGCGACCGAGGACGACGCCGTCGAGGTCGGACGCTCGATCGCGCGGAACAACCTCTTCAAGGCCGCGATCTTCGGCAACGACGCCAACTGGGGTCGCGTGCTCGCCGCGATCGGCACGACGCAGGCCGCGTTCGACCCCTACGACGTCGATGTCTGGATGAACGGCGTGCGCGTGTGCACCGCCGGCGGCCCCGACCGCCCGCGCGAGGACGTCGACCTCACCCCGCGGGCCACCGACCTCATCGTCGATCTGCGCGTGGGCGAGGCGACGGCCACCATCCGCACCAACGACCTCACGCACGACTACGTCCACGAGAACAGCGCCTACTCCTCATGAGCGACATCGACATCCAGGACACCGATCCGGCCGAAGCAAGCGAACGGGCTGTGACTCTCGTCGAGTCCCTCCCGTGGGTGCGCAAGTACCGCGACCAGGTGGTGGTGGTGAAGTACGGCGGCAACGCGATGGTCAGCGACGAACTGCAGGACGCTTTCGCTGCCGACATCGCCTACCTGCGCTACGTCGGGGTGAAGCCGGTCGTCGTGCACGGCGGCGGACCGCAGATCTCCTCGATGCTCAACCGGCTCGACATCCCCAGCGAGTTCCGCGGCGGTTACCGCGTCACCTCCACGGAGGCGATCGGCGTCGTCCGCATGGTCCTCACCGGGCAGATCAACCCGCAGTTGGTCGCGAAGGTGAACGCCCACGGGCCGCTGGCGACCGGGCTCAGCGGTGAGGACGCGGGCCTGTTCGGCGGCCGTCGTCGCGGTGTCGTCGTCGACGGCGTCGAGCACGACCTCGGCCGCGTGGGCGACGTCGTCACCGTCGACCCGCAGCCGGTGCTCGACCATCTCGCCGCGGGCCGCGTGCCGATCGTGTCATCGATCGCGCCCGACCTCGACAACCCCGGCACCTCGCTCAACGTCAACGCGGACGCGGCCGCGGCCGCCCTCGCGGTCGCGCTCAACGCGAAGAAGCTCGTCGTGCTCACCGACGTGCCCGGACTGTACGCGGACTGGCCCAACCGCGACTCGCTGGTATCGCACCTGACCTCGACCGAGCTGCGCGCGATGGTGCCGAAGCTCGAGTCGGGGATGATCCCCAAGATGCAGGCGTGCCTCGACGCCGTCGACGGGGGAGTCCCCACGGCCGCGATCATCGACGGCCGAGTGCCGCACTCGGTGCTCGTCGAACTGTTCACCAGCAAAGGAATCGGAACGGAGGTGGTCGCGTGAACGCGGACACGACACAGGAATCTCTCGCGCAGCGCGCTCCTTCGTGGCAGGAGGATGCCGGGCGCGATCTGGTCCGCAGCTTCGGCGACCGGATGGCGCTGTTCGTCCGCGGCGAAGGCGCGTACGTGTGGGACGACGGCGGCAAGAAGTACCTCGATTTCCTCGCCGGTATCGCCGTCGACGCCCTCGGTCACGCCCACCCGACGTTCGTCGAGGCCGTGTCCACCCAGGCCGCAACCCTCGCGCACGTCTCCAACTACTTCGCCACGCCGCCGCAGCTCGCCCTCGCCGCGCGGCTGAAGCGCCTCGCCGGTACGGGGGAGTCCGGTCGCGTGTACTTCGCGAATTCGGGCGCCGAGGCCAACGAGGCGGCCTTCAAGCTCGCGCGGCTGCACGGTCGGGGGACCGAGCGCACGCGCATCCTGACGCTGAAGGGCGGGTTCCACGGGCGCACGATGGGGGCGCTCGCGCTCACCGGCAAGCCGGCGCTCCAGGCCGACTTCCTGCCGATGGTGCCCGGCGTCGAGCACATCGACGCGACCGTCGAAGCTCTGGATGCCGCCGTCGACGACCGCGTCGCCGCGTTCATCGTCGAGCCCATCCAGGGTGAGGCCGGTGTCGTCGAGCTGCCCGAGGGCTTCTTGGAGGCGGCCAGGGAGATCACGTCCCGCCACGGCGCACTGCTCATCGTGGACGAGATCCAGACCGGTGCCGGACGCACGGGTGCGTGGTTCGCCTTCCAGCACGCGGGCATCCTCCCCGACGCCATCACCGTGGCCAAGGGCATCGGCGGCGGGTTCCCGATCGGCGCGCTGGTCACCTTCGGTGCGGCGAGCGAGCTGTTCTTCCCGGGGACGCACGGTTCCACCTTCGGCGGCAACGCCCTGGGGACGGCCGTCGCCGGCGCCGTCCTGCAGGAGATCGAGTCGGCGGGCCTCGTCGACAACGCGGCACGGCGGGAGGCCGAGCTGCGCGCAGGGATCGCGGGCCTGGGCTCATCACTCGTGGCCGGTGTGCGCGGCCGCGGGCTGTTGCTCGGCGTCCAGCTCGCCCACCCCGTCGCGAAGGCCGTCGTGGCCGCGGCGCAGGAGCACGGGCTCATCGTCAACGCGGCGAACGACAAGACCATCCGCCTCGCTCCTCCTCTGGTCGTCGGGGATGCCGAGATCACCGAGTTCCTGGCTCTTTTCGGCGCGGCGCTGAACACCGTCGCCGACGCCCTCATCATCGACGAGCCCGCCGCGTCGGCGGCCGAAGGAGTGCCCGCGTGACCCGCCATCTGCTGCGCGACGACGATCTCACCCCCGCCGAGCAGGCCGAGATCCTCGATCTGGCCATCGAGCTGAAGAAGGACCGCTGGGCCCAGAAGCCGCTGGCCGGCCCGCAGACCGTCGCCGTCATCTTCGACAAGTCGTCGACGCGGACGCGCGTGTCCTTCGCCGTCGGCATCGCCGATCTGGGCGGCTCGCCGCTGATCATCTCCACGGCCAACAGCCAGCTCGGTGGCAAGGAGACCCCCTCCGACACCGCGCGCGTCCTCGAACGTCAGGTCGCTGCGATCGTCTGGCGCACCTACGCGCAGGCGGGGCTGGAGGAGATGGCACGCGGAACGAGGGTGCCCGTCGTCAACGCGCTCAGCGACGACTTCCACCCCTGCCAGCTGCTCGCCGATCTCCTCACGATCCGCGAGCACAAGGGCGAGCTGAAGGGCCTGACGCTGTCCTTCTTCGGCGACGGACGCAGCAACATGGCGCACTCGTACGTCCTCGCCGGGGTGACGGCCGGCATGCACGTGCGCGTCGCCTCTCCCGCCGACTACGCACCCCGGCCCGACGTGATCGCGGATGCGGAGCGCATCGCGAGCGCAACGGGCGGGTCCGTGACGCTCACGACCGACCCCGAGGCCGCGGCATCCGGCGCCGACGTCATCGTCACCGACACCTGGGTGTCGATGGGCAAGGAAGAGGAGAAGATCGCGCGCATCCGCGATCTCGGCGGCTTCAAGGTGACCTCCGACCTCATGGCGCGCGCCGAAGGCGACGCGATCTTCATCCACTGTCTGCCCGCCGACCGTGGGTACGAGGTCGACGCCGAGGTCATCGACGGCCCGCAGAGCGTGGTGTGGGACGAGGCCGAGAACCGGCTGCACGCGCAGAAGGCCCTTCTGGTGTGGCTGCTGCGCCAGGACTGAGTCGACGGACGCGCCGGGCGTGGAGCCGTTTCGACGGCCCCGCCCGGCTCGTCGGGATCGATCTGGCCCGCGGGCTCGCCGTGCTCGGCATGCTCGCGGCGCATCTGCTGACGATCGACGCGTTCGTCGCCGAGGAGCCGTCGACGTGGCTCGACATCGTCAATGGGCGTTCGTCGATCCTGTTCGCCACGCTCGCGGGCGTCTCGATCGCGCTGGTCACCGGCGGGACACGGCCGCTGGCGGGGTCGGCGCGGGCCCGCGCTGCGGGTCGGTTGGCTCTGCGTGGTGCGCTGCTGTGGGTCATCGGCATCCTGCTGGTGATGACCGGGGTGCCCGTGTACGTGATCCTGCCCGCGTACGCCCTGCTTTTCGCCCTGTCGCTGCCGTTCCTCGGGCTTCGTCCGCGCAGCCTGTTCCTCTCGGCCGGGATCGTCGCGGCGGTCATGCCGTGGGCGTTTCCCTTCCTCGATTCCGCTGCGATCTGGAGCGGTCGCGGGGGAGAGCAGCTGCAGGCGTTGGTGGGGTGGGCGTACCCGTTCCCCGTGTGGATCGCATTCCTCCTGACGGGAATGGGTCTCGGCCGTCTCGATCTTCGCCGCCTCCGCGTGCAGGCACTGGTCACGATCATCGGTGCTGCGGTGTCGGCCTTCGGGTACGGGCTCGCGGTCGTGGCCGGCGAGCAGGTGGCGGGGGAGAGCCCGTACCTCGCCGCGGTGTGGAGCGCCGAGGCGCACTCGTCGGGGCTGGGGGAGGTCGTGGGATCGGGCGGCTTCGCGGTCGCCGTGATCGGGCTGTGCCTGCTGGTGTGCCGCACTCCGGTGCGGTGGCTGGTGATCCCCCTGCGTGCCGTGGGATCCATGCCGCTGACCGCCTACGTGCTGCAGATCGTGGTGTGGGCGCTGTTCGCCGCCGCCCTGCTCGGCGACACCTCCGATCTGTTCGGCGTGCGCGACGCGGGGCTCTTCCTGCCGCTGACCCTCGGACTCGTCGCCGGCTGCACGGCGTGGGCGCTGCTCATCGGTCGCGGACCGCTGGAAGCGCTCGTCGACGGCATCGTCCGGCTCGTGTCGGGTCCGCCCTCCCGATCGGATGCCGTGCCGTCCGCATCGAGGCGGTGAGCGGCCGGGCGGTGTCCGGCGCTCTCGCTAGGCTGGGGACATGAGCACCGAGACCGGCCAGGGTACGAACGAGGGCGCGCTGTGGGGCGCCCGTTTCTCCGGTGGGCCCTCTCCCGAGCTCGCGGCCCTCAGCCGCTCCACGCACTTCGACTGGGATCTGGCGCTGTACGACATCTCCGGCTCCCACGCGCACGCCGCGGCGCTGGAAGCCGCCGGGTATCTGTCCGCCGACGAGGCGCGCGACATGCACACCGGTCTCGACGACCTGGCCGACCGCGTTCGGGCCGGCACCTTGGTGGCGGCTCCGGGCGACGAAGACGTGCACGGTGCGCTCGAACGCGTCCTCATCGAGACGGTGGGTCCCGCCCTCGGAGGCAAGCTGCGCGCGGGGCGCAGCCGCAACGATCAGATCGCCACCCTCGTGCGTCTGTACCTGCTCGACCACTCCCGCACCATCACGCGCGAGCTCCTCCGCCTGATCGACGCGCTGGTTTCGCAGGCCGCGGCTCACGAGTCGGCCATCATGCCCGGGCGCACGCACCTGCAGCACGCACAGCCGGTTCTCCTCGCCCACCACCTCCAGGCGTACGGGTGGGCCTTCGTCCGCGGGATCGAGCGTCTGCGCGACTGGTCGGCCCGTGCGTCCGTGTCGCCGTACGGCGGCGGGGCGCTCGCCGGAGCGACGCTCGGTCTTGACCCGCAACTGGTGGCGGACCGACTGGGCCTCGCGCGGCCGGCCGAGAACTCCCTCGACGGGACGGCGTCGCGCGACGTCGTGGCCGAGTTCGCATTCATCGCCGCGATGATCGGCGTCGACCTGTCGCGCCTCGCGGAGGATGTGATCCTGTGGAACACGCGCGAGTTCGGCTTCGTGACGCTCGACGACGCGTACTCGACGGGCTCGAGCATCATGCCCCAGAAGAAGAATCCCGACATCGCCGAGCTGGCCCGGGGTAAGGCGGGCCGACTGATCGGCAACCTCTCCGGTCTGCTCGCCACGCTCAAGGGGCTTCCTCTGGCGTACAACCGCGACTTGCAGGAAGACAAGGAGCCGGTGTTCGACTCCGTCCGTACCCTCGAGCTCGTTCTGCCTGCCTTCTCGGGAATGATCTCCACCCTGCGTTTCCACACCGCCCGCATGGCCGATCTGGCCCCGCAGGGATTCTCGCTCGCCACCGACGTCGCCGAGTGGCTGGTGCGGCAGGGCGTGGCGTTCCGCGACGCGCACGAGATCTCCGGCGCTCTGGTCCGAGCGTGCGAGGAGCGCGGGATCGGCCTCGAGGATGCCGACGATGCGCTTCTGGCATCCGTCTCGCCCGCGCTGACCCCCGAGGTGCGCGGCGTGTTGACGATCCAGGGCTCGGTCGCGAGCCGGACGGGCGCAGGCGGGACAGCACCCGAACGCGTGTCGGAGCAGCGTGCGGAACTCGTGTCACGCGCGCAGACCGCTGCGCACGCGCTGGGTCTTTGATCAGCCGATCACTTATATCTCATGAAAAATAAGCCATAAGCTGATCACATGATCGCCACCGTCATCGCCGATATCGTCCGCTCTCGCGAGTTGCTCGATCGCGCGGAGGCGCAGAAGGTGATCCACCGGACGGTCGCGCGAGCCGAAGCGGACGCGCCTCTCGCGCTCGCACCGCTCACGGCCGTCGTCGGGGACGAGTTGCAGGGCGAATATCCCACGATCGGCGCGGCGGCAGCTGCCCTGCTTCTCGTGCGGCTGGCCCTGCCGGACGGAATCGATTGCCGGTTCGGTGTCGGGCTCGGCGACGTGCGCCCCGTCGAGCTCGACGGGAGGACCATCCCGGAGGGGCCGGCGTGGTGGGCCGCACGGACCGCCGTCGAGCGGGTGGAGACGCTCCAACAGCGCGTCGCCCCCTTCGCCCGCACCTGGTTCGAGGCTGCGGAGGGCACCGATGCCGCCGTCGTGCAGAGTGTCGCGCTGGCCAACGCCTACGGTCTGGCGCGCGACCAGCTCGTCTCGTCGATGAGCGACCGCACGCGCCGGTTGACGTACGGTCGATGCGTGGGCCGGTCTCAGCGCGATCTGGCCGCCGAAGAGGGCGTCACGCAGTCGGCGGTGTCCCAGGCGCTCGCATCGGCCGGATCCGCCGCCGTCGTCGAGGGATTCCAGGCTCTGCGCGCGGGGGCGACATCGTGATCGCGGCCGGGCTGCTTCTGCTCGCCGTCGGCAGCATGGACCTGCTGCGCCGACTGATCGTGCATCGCCGCGCTCTGGTCTTCGCCGTCGCGGGCGTCCTGCTGATCGCGGTGTCGGCCGGGGTGGATGCCATCGTGGCCGGCATCCTCGCCGTCGCGGTCGCGGCGATCTGGGTGTGGGTGGTGCCGGAATCGGGCCCCGCACGGGCGGGCCTGTGGCCGGTGGGCCTCCTCGGCGTCGCCGTCGCCGCGTGCGTGGTCGTCGCGCCGGCGCGCTCCCGCCCGGGACTCCTGGGCACGGTATGGGAGGCGTATGGGCCGCACGCGGACGTTTCGCTCGATGCCGTGCTGCTCATCGCGGGGTGTCTGCTGTTCCTGCTCGAGTCCGGCAACGCGGTCGTCCGCATCGCCCTGCGCGCCGAGATGGGGGAGCGGGTCCTGCCCGCTTCCGGCGACGCGCCGACGGCGCTGAAAGGCGGTCGACTGATCGGTCCGCTCGAACGGATCCTCGTCTTCGCGCTGACCCTCGCCGGCGCCTACACGCTGCTGGCGGCTGTCCTCGCGGCGAAGGGGATCGTCCGCTTCCCCGAGATCTCCCGCGACGGCGAGGACGGTGATCGAGCGGAGTACTTCCTCATCGGCAGCCTCGTCAGTTGGGTAACCGCGCTGGCAGCCGCATTCATCGTGTGGTGGGGTCTGCGCGGCCTATGACGAGTCCGCGACAGAGGCCGTCGCTCCGCCGCTGATAGCCTGAACGGGTGTCCGCGCCCTTCGACGAGCCTTCCGTTCGCGCCCTCGAGCCCGCCAACGACCCCGCCTTCGATTCGGTGTGGGACGAGCTGCTCTGGCGCGGTCTGATCCACGTCTCGACCGATCAGGACGAGTTGCGCGAGCTTCTTTCCGGCCCGCCCATCGTGTTCTACTGCGGATTCGATCCGACGGCACCGAGCCTGCATCTCGGGAACCTCGTTCAGCTGCTGACGATGCGTCGTCTCCAGCTGGCCGGACACCGCCCGCTCGGCCTGGTGGGGGGATCCACCGGCCTCATCGGCGATCCTCGCCCGACGGCGGAGCGCACGCTCAATACGCGAGAGACCGTGGCGGCCTGGGTGGATCGGCTGCGTGCGCAGGTCGAGCGCTTCCTCAGCTTCGAGGGCGACAACGCCGCGCGCATCGTCAACAACCTCGACTGGACCGCACCGCTGAGCGCGATCGACTTCCTGCGCGAGATCGGCAAGCACTTCCGCGTCGGCACGATGCTCAAGAAGGACGCCGTCAGCGCCCGCCTCAATTCCGAAGCCGGCATCAGCTACACCGAGTTCAGCTACCAGATCCTGCAGGGCATGGACTACCTGGAGCTCTTCCGCTCGTACGGTTGTGTGCTGCAGACCGGCGGTAGCGACCAGTGGGGGAACCTCACCAGCGGCACCGACCTGGTGCGTCGCGTCGAGGGCGTCTCCGTGCACGCCATCGGCACGCCACTGATCACGAACAGCGACGGCACCAAGTTCGGCAAGAGCGAGGGCAACGCGATCTGGCTGGATGCCGACATGTGCAGCCCGTGGGCGATGTACCAGTTCTGGCTCAACACGGACGACCGCGACGTCGTCGAGCGGCTGAAGGTGTTCACGTTCCTCACGCGCTCGGAGATCGAGGAGTACGAACGCCTCGTGGCCGAGGAGCCTTTCCGTCGCGCCGCGCAGAAGCGCCTCGCGCGCGAGGTGGTGACGACGGTGCACGGTCCGGAGTCCGTCGACGCGGTGATCGCGGCGACCGAGGCGCTGTTCGGCCAGGGCGATCTCATGGCACTGGATGCCGCGACGCTGCGCAGTGCGCTGGACGAACTTCCGCACGCGTCGTTGCCCTCGGGTGCGACGGTGCTCGACGCCCTGACTGCGACCGGACTCGTGAGCAGTCTGAGCGAAGCGCGCCGGGCGATCGCCCAGGGCGGCGTCTCCCTCGACGGCGAGCGAGTGTCGGCCGACGACGCGGTGGTGACCGGGGCACTGCCCGGCGGGGTATCGGTCCTGCGTCGAGGCAAGAAGACACTGGCCGGAGTCTTCGTCGGCTGATGCCCTTCACGCCGAGCCATGCCGTCGTCGCACTCCCTTTCGTGCGCACGCGGCTGGTGCCGGCGGCCATCGCAATCGGGGCGATGGCGCCTGACCTCCCGCTGTTCCTCCGCGGGATGGTCCCGGACTACGCCATGACGCACGAGCCCTTGTGGCTCCTCCCGACCACGGCGTTGGCGCTGGTGCTCCTGCTCGTGTGGCGGTGTGTGCTGCGACCGGCCGTGCGGGAGCTTTGCCCGCAGTGGGTTGCCACTCGGCTGCCGCGCGGGTGGGATGCGGGGTACCGCTCGGGTCTGCGCGAGACTCTCGGCGGGGGAGGAATCGGTCTGCTCTGGCTGCTGGTCTCTCTCGCCATGGGTGTCGTCACCCACATCGCCTGGGATCTGTTCACCCACGAGGATCGGCTCGGGGTTCAGGTGTGGCCGGTCCTCGAGGATCAGTGGGGCCCGCTCCCGGGCGTGAAGTGGCTTCAGTACGCGTCCGGCGTGGTGGGACTCGGAGTGTTGGCAGCGTTCGCGCTCGTGTGGCTCTCCCGACGGAGCACCGAACCAGCGGCGCGCGTGCTTCCGCACGTGGTGCGGGTCGTGTGGTGGATCTCCTTGCCGCTCGCTCTCGTCGGCGCAACCGCGGTGAGTGCTGTCAGTTCGGCGGCGACAGGTATCGAACTGAATCCCACGGGCTTGGTCTACGGCGTGCTCACCAGGGTCGCCGCGGGGTGGGGCGTTCTGACGGTCGCCCTCGCCATCGTGGTCCAGGTGCGGCGCGGCGCCTGATTTTCCGCGGTTTTTCAGGGTGTGTGGGGGTGCGACACGCCCGGGGTGTGGTGTGGATTGGACGGGTGGGTGGGTTGGGCGTAAGTTATTACTTGTTCGCCCCACAGGGGAGAGCGGAGCGGCCGGAAGGCCCCGCGTCCTCTCAAGTGGTGAACGGATCCCAAGACTTGCTCCGGATGGTGTAGAGTTTTGGTTCTGGTCTTCGACCGGTTTCCACGACGTTGATCCCTTGTTGGGTCCCACAGTGTGAGACGTGGTGGGGGGTCGTGTAAGGTAGTGAAGTTGCCTCACGGGTACGGTTTAACGGCTGGTTCTGTGGGTGCGTCCGTTCCTTGAGAACTCAACAGCGTGCACTTGTCAAATGCCAATTTATTCCTCGTCGGGCCTTTTGGTCTGGTGAGAATTCCTTTGGATCAAAGACCAGCCCTTTTGGGGGTTGGCATTCGGAATCGTCAGTAATGATGTTTCTCTTTGGTCAGTTTCAAACTCGCTGCTCGATCGTTTTTCCCGGTTGGGTGTGCATTTCTTTTTTACGGAGAGTTTGATCCTGGCTCAGGATGAACGCTGGCGGCGTGCTTAACACATGCAAGTCGAACGGTGAAG
>NZ_JAJGNJ010000059.1 GCF_020781835.1 Microbacterium testaceum | reverse complement strand
GACGCGTTCTCGAGAAACGCGCCCGTCTTCAGTTGCCGGAGCTGCCGCTTGATGTCCTCGATCCACGCGCCGTAGTTAGTCAGGTCAGGCATTCTCCACCTCCGGTTTCAGTTGCCGCCCGTTACCCCCAGACACGGACAGCACTCGCAGGTGATGGACGTCGTCAGGGATGACCGGGTCGCCGTACACCTCGAGGCGCAGTTCCGCGCCAGGGAGCACGAGAGTCGGCGGGAAGTCCTCACCCACCGTGACCGACCCGATGCTCCACTGCCGGACCGGGTT
>NZ_JAJGNJ010000058.1 GCF_020781835.1 Microbacterium testaceum | reverse complement strand
GGGACGCAGATGCTCGCCGACTGTGTCGTGACGCCGGGTCGCCTGGTGGGAGCGCTGCGATGAGCGCGCGGGTGGTCATCGTCGGCGTGCTGGGCGTGTCGGTGCTGGTGGAGCTGGTGTTCGCGCTGGTGGTGACCCTGTGAGCGCCGCGCGATGAGCGCCCCGCAGTTCGTCGTGGTCGTGCCCGACGGTGCCCCCGAAGAGGACTGGCACGAGGGTCGCGCTGAGGGTGTCACCGCATCGGAGATCCACGCGATCACCGTCGGCAGCATCAAGGCGCGCCGAGCGATCCTGGACGGCAA
>NZ_JAJGNJ010000057.1 GCF_020781835.1 Microbacterium testaceum | reverse complement strand
TCGGGCGGGGTGCGGTTTCAGACGCTGGTCGCAGGGGCGATCGGAACCGGTGGGACACTGCTCCACCTGGACGCGGAAGATTCGCCACTCGCGGGAGTCCACTACCGCGTCAACGGCTCGTCGCAGGTCACCGGTCTTCAGGCGCTCGGTCAGGGCACCGGGGAAGACCAGAAGACGACCTACAGCGGCGGCGTCAACAACTGCATCATCCGTGACACGTGCAAGGACTTCGGCGACCTTGTGGGGGACGCGCTGCAAGACGCGTCGAACACGCACTACGCCCGCAACATCAACCCGGTCCGGCAGTGGAGCATCGGGTC
>NZ_JAJGNJ010000056.1 GCF_020781835.1 Microbacterium testaceum | reverse complement strand
TTCGTGGGTCGGGATGGGCTGCAGGGGTGGCAGGGTCTTCCTGCGCGTCGCCGGGAGGCGCTGGTGCGGGCGCTCGCCGACGGCGAGCATGATGTGCCGGTGCGCCTTCCCGCTCGCGTCGTCACGATCGACCCGGGCATCATCCTCGCCCCGAGCGAGTATGACCTGCAGCGCTGGTGCGACCAGGTGAACGGGTGGGGCGCGCGGGGTGGGCGGTTCACTCTCACGGTTAGGCACCTCGGCCAGGAGCTCACCGCATCGGTTCGAGTGCTCGCGTCGGAAGGTATCGACATGCAGCGTCGTTCGGGCAAGTTGTTGCGGGGGTCGTTCTCCGCGCAGCTCGTCGCCGCGGATCCGCGGAAGTACGCCGTGGACTGGTCGCGTCTCGTCGTGTCCAGCAGTGGCGG
>NZ_JAJGNJ010000055.1 GCF_020781835.1 Microbacterium testaceum | reverse complement strand
GGGGTCAGCGAGGTCACCATCGCCACTAGTGGCGGCCTGTGGACTCCCGACCGGATCGAGGAGTCGTTCTCGCCGAACAACCGGCTCCTCGTGCGCTGGTGGGGCGTGAACGGCGGCGCTCACCCTGACGACGCGATCGCATACGCGCACAAGATCGACGACTACGACTACGACCGCGACGCCGGCACCGTGACGGTGTCGGCGTTGGACCTGATCGAGGTAGCGGGGTGGCGGCTGATCGGCCCTGTCGGGTCAGACCCCCACCTGACCCTCACAATCACGGGACGCAGCGCTGAAGGTGCGGTCGCTGAGGCGTTTGACCGGATGATGCAGTACGGGCACCCCGACTGGATCCTCCCGATCGACCTTCCCGTGAACACCCCTGGCGAATTCTCTGGCGAGTGGGTGTTCTGGAAGAAGCCACTCATC
>NZ_JAJGNJ010000054.1 GCF_020781835.1 Microbacterium testaceum | reverse complement strand
GAGCCGGAGACGTACGCCGAGGTCGTCGGTTTCGAGCAGCGCGCCGCGGCGACCCGCGAGCTCGCCGGGTCCATCTACGCAAAGACCGTGGCGGCGACGCCCGGGTTCCGCATCGCACCGAACGGAGACGCAGCATGAGGCTGACCGTGCAGTACCGCGACAGGGTCGGCGGTGCCTGGAAGTTGTCGAAGATGACCTGGCGGTTCGAGGACATCAACCTGCTCAACAAGACCGTCGGGTACGAGAAGTACCGCGTGGTTCGGGTGGTGGCGTCGTGAGCCCGCGTCGCACGGTCCCTGCCCCCGAAGTGGTGCGCGGCTCCGGTGTGGTCGAAGCGATCACGGACGCCGCGGTGAAGCCCGGAGTCCTCCGCATCCTGTCGAAGGGTGAGGCGGAGCGGATGACGCAGGAGATCAAGCTCACCGCCTCCGGCAT
>NZ_JAJGNJ010000053.1 GCF_020781835.1 Microbacterium testaceum | reverse complement strand
GCGAGCAGGGCGGTGATGCCCTCCTCGTCCTGGTCGAGCTGCTTCCGCCACGAGTCCTTCGACTGCGCGGTGATTCGGCCCTCGCTGAGCGCCTTCGCGACGATGCCGTCGCGACGGTCGGCGACCTGCTGCTCGTGCGCCTTGACGCCGAGCTCGGCCTTCGCCTTCAGGTCTTCGAGGACGGTGCCGTCGACGACCACGGCGCCGGCGGGGATGGGCGGGGTGCCGGTGCTCGCGAGCGCCTTGTCGAGCGCGCTGAAGACGCTCTCGTCCGAGGCGTCGGCGTCGGTCACGCCGAGCCGCTTCGCGATACCAGCCTTGAAGTCGTCGTAAGGCACGACGCTCTCCTTTCGGTTGGGTTCACCCGGCTCGGTCGAGACCGGGAGACTGAGGGACGCGCGGGCAGTCGCCGACGCGAACACGACGAGACGGGCTGCCGA
>NZ_JAJGNJ010000052.1 GCF_020781835.1 Microbacterium testaceum | reverse complement strand
AGGACAAGTGGACGGTCCGCGCTCGTCGCGTCACCGTCCCCGTGGTGCTCGAGCCGCTCGCGGGCGTGCAGATCACCAGCACGGGCCTGTGACCGTGACCGAGGGAGCGACGCGGTCCGTCACGCACGAGGTCGTCGGCGGAGCCGTGGTGCTGCGCACGAAAGCCGGCTCGGCGACCTACATCTACAAGGGCGGCGTGTTCGACGCTGACCTGTTCACCGAAGCGAGCGTCGCGCACGCACTCTCGGTCGGACTCGTCGCGGAGGTCGCCGCGCCTGTGGTCGAGAAGCCGAAGGCCACAGCCGCGAAGGCTGCGGCCAAGCCGCAGCCCTGACCTTCGGGTCTTCCGTGGGGCGGTCCCGAGCGCATTCCAGCGCCGGGGCCGCCTCACCAGGAGTGAGCAAAAGGGGAGAGCATGATCACACCGGATGACCTCCCTGAGGTCGAT
>NZ_JAJGNJ010000051.1 GCF_020781835.1 Microbacterium testaceum | reverse complement strand
GGCGGTGGCATCATGACCACCCTCACTTCCTCCTGTGGATCGCGCCCCGCAGGTACTGACTCGTCCCGCCCGTTCGCTGGATCAGCGAGTTCGACGCTCTTGGGCACGCGTCGCGAGCGAGCCGAGCTGATTCGCCTACTGGCCGCCGTCCGAAGCGAGCGCGACCGCCAGCATCGTGACGCGCGCAGTCTGTGTGGTCAGAAGTCGAGTCATGACGTTGACGTACTTCACCCACTCGTCGAAGTCGATGCCACCGGTCTCATTCAGGACGATGCTCGGGGCGGAGAGTTGCGCGTCAACAAGCTCGTCGACGCCCTTCATCGCTTCGGCAACAAGCTCGCGCGTCTGATCGTCCATGAGTCTCCTTCGGTGGGCGCGTCCGGGCCGGAATCCCGCGACGCATCTGAGCCGATCGTAGGAGTGGCCCCCGGCGACGGGTCCTTCGCCGCGCCGGGGGCATCCACC
>NZ_JAJGNJ010000050.1 GCF_020781835.1 Microbacterium testaceum | reverse complement strand
GCCTTCTCGGTCTCGGTCATGCCATCAGCACGGCCGTCGAGGTCGTCGCTCTCTTCCATGACCGGGAGCCCGTAGAGTCCGCGAAGGTGCGCCTCAAGCGCCGGGTCCCAGTGGATCGCGCCGGATTCGAGCAGCGCGCGGATCGCTTCAGCGGTCGCCGGATGCTCGGCGCCGATCTTCGGCGGGACGAGTCGCGGTGCCGGCTCCTCCGGTCCCCAGTTCGCATCGACGAGATCCTCGATGACGTGCTGCTGGATGATCGTCGCGATGTGCCGTGCGAGCGCATTGAGCGAGTTGATGAAGAAGTTCGCGAACGTGTCACCCAGCGCGTACGAACCGGTCGAGTTGTCCCCGCCGAGGTTGAGGAAGTTCGCCAGCACGGCGCGGGCGATCTGCTCGTCGTAGTACCGGATCTGCTTGTCGAGGTCTGGAACCTTCCCCGTCACGCCCTCAAACCGGAACGTCGC